>NZ_KI515715.1:953107-1538776 GCF_000477935.1 Corynebacterium sp. KPL1995
GCCACGGCTGGGGTTCAGTTCTCATTACCCCTGATATACTTCGGGGTGCCGTGCTTTTCTGTGAGCTGGCGCTGGGGTTCAGTTCTCATTACCCCTGATATACTTCAGTGCGGCCCGAAAAGGGCCGTTTTACTGGGGTTATTTGGCGATTCCTCATTAAAAAATTAGTAGTTGTGTTGGTTTTTCCTCAACTGCGGCTTCCTGGTGTTTCGAAAATCTGATGGCTTTTGCCCATTGGTTATCGGTGACTGAGACTATTCTCACTTCACCGCCGTCTGGCAAATTAGTTTTTATCTCTTTGACTGTTTTTGCAATCCGTGAGGCGAGAGGAAAATACTGCACATAAACACTCAGTTGCGAGCGGCAAAAGCCAAGGTCCAATAAATGATTGCGGAAGCGATTAGCTTCCCTGGTTTGCTTTTTGGTCTTGACTGGTAAGTCAAACATGACTACACACCACATTGGTTCGCTATCCTTCGTGGGCACGGAGGAATCCTTCCCACCTAGGAACACTGAGGTCCGGAAACCTACCTTCAACGTATTGCCCATAGTGTTGAGCGAATTCGTTGAAGACAGTGCTCAAACTCTTGCCGCCACTAGCAAAAGCTGTATTGAGGCCTGTAGAAATTTGTGTCTTCTGCTCCGCATCGAGAGTTTCGCCGTATTCAATTTGCGAAAACACAATTTGGTCGACCATTGGACGGAAAGGCTCCATGAGGTCATCTACGAGCGCCCAAGAATTACCACGGCCACGGTGAAACACTCCAAGGGTTCCGGACAATCCGGCGCCTGCTAGTGCACGAATTCCATAGCCACGTAGAAGTGTATAGCCGTAATCCAATGATGAATTCCAGCCAGGTTCTCCTGTGCCAGGCAGACGAGCAAAAGATTCCTCGTGTGAAAGGTGAGACCAGTACCGTCGAGCGGCTTGTGCTTCTTTGTTTTCTGGATCGCCAGATTTTACTGTGCGGGAAAGCTTGAGCAATTCCTCTGCGCCAGGTTTATCTAGTGCACGGAGTACTGATGATTGTCCGTGAATCTTAGCTGCGATAATCCGTGTCCACGCTTGTTTCTTTTTCGGGACCGGAAGCTGCGCTTGTGCTTGTTGCCGAGCCCCTGTGCGCGAATGTTGGTTCCAGGGATAAGCGCCGGAGACTGGAACTCCTCGCCAGTCGCAAACAAGCAACGCAATATCATAATCGCTGAATTTTTGCAGCACGGCACCACTGATCGAACCTTGAGTACCGAGCAGCACGACCGCAATTTGCGCCAAGGGGATTGCGATTTCTGGATTTTCAGCTTTCTGGATGACGAGCTGACCACGTGAATATCGCAGCGAACCCTCTAAGTTAGTGCAGTCGATAACCCGCCATCCTGGATTCATATCTAATCGACCTTCCAAGAAATGGGCAGGTGCGCAGCGCTAATAAGTCGAACACGGCCCAATGCATCGCGCCGGACAACAGTGACATTTCCTAAAGCCAGAAGTTTGTTGACTGCAGGAAGCCATCCTGGTTTGTCGATAACTTTTTTAGCCCCGTCTGTGGAGTCCTCTGGTAGGCCTTCTGCACTCATCTGTAGAGGACGGAGCCGAAACTTGGTATCCGAATAAAACCCATCTAGTCGCCACCGCCGGATTTGGCCGAATTCAGACTGCATTTCTGCGATTTGTCCGGTATTAAACTTAGCTGTATCAATAACAAGCTCATCGTCAATAACCACCCAGCCGAGGTATTCGGCTGTGCCATTGGCTAGAGCTGTACGCAATTTTTGCTCTGCTTGACGTACAGAGATGGTTTGCGGCTTTAGCTCAACAGAAAATAGATCTTCGTTTCGGTGCCGTACAAGGTCGGTGTTGTAAACACGCAGCATGCAGTAGTCATAACCTGTTTTCTTCGGAACCTTATAGATTCGCGCGTGATGGAAACGGCTGAGTTCGGCGTAGCCACCGCGTACTTTGATTGCACCGGCTCCCACAGGGAAAACTTCGATTTCATCGTCAGCTCCATACCAGGTGCCGTGGATCCTAATCTTGCGCTCGGGATTCTCTGGCAAACCGGCTTTCGCATCGAAATCTTTGTCCCGAGTAAGAGCGCACCACAGAGCTTCAGAGGATGCTCTATCAATGTCGGTGGCCGAAATAGCATCACCAACGCGGATTGTCTTCAACTTGCCAATGGTTTCTTTATGCGCGCGGCCATTACCGACGCGAAGACGGATGTTCTGGGTAACAACGATGCGATCTTCATCTAAGGCAACTTGCAGCAATGAAGCGAGTTTCTGGACTTTCGGCAGCCACGCATTCCATGCTGCACGTCGTTTTTCATCCGCACCAGTGAACTCTTTCCACCTTGGAGCATCACGGAGAAGTTCGGCTGCACGCTTCTTATTGGAACGGATAGCCAAGGTTTCAGCGACGTATTGACGGGTGAATGCGACAACTGCTGCATCCACAGCGTGATGGCGACGGTCAAGTCGCGTTTTGCCGGGACCACCAATGAAGCGCATTTTTTGGTGATATCTGCAGCACGGCGTGCTTCTGCAGTAATTGCACCGCGGTATACGCTAACACTGGTGTTTTCTTGGTGGAACCGTTGCGCAACGCGTGCGCGTAGTTCATTAGCCATCCACGCGACAGATTCCATGGAGCGCGCATCAAGTGGTTCATCATGAGCAGTGCGTTGGAACCGGGCACGGACTTTGGCACGGAAATTATTGAACTCAGTTTTGTTCAGACCAGAGTCTACGGACCAGCGCTTTGTGCGGTCCAAGGCTTCTTTTACGCTGACACCCGGGATACTGACTTTCTGTGCCCAGACCGCGAAAGGAATATTGGATTTGGAAAGATTGCAGCGGTGGCAAACCGCAACCAGGTTATCCCGCGTGTTGGTAGAGCCTTCACCGGCGCGCGGAACGATATGGTCCATTTCGCTATTGGCATACGTGATCGGTGAGCCACAATATGCACACTGATAATCCTGCCTCTGTACCGACTGGAAACGCCAGAGATCAGCGCTGCGAGGCTTACCTTCAATACCGAGATGTTCTTCCATTTCTCGGAACAACTTTTCGTTATGTTTGTGGCGTTTATTGTTTTCGCGGTCGATTTCGCGTGCTTTGGACTTACTGATGAAGCCGTCCCGAACATGCTCAATAACTACTGATTTAGGTGCGCCCCACTCGTCGGCGGCAGCTTCTAACCAACGAGCAACCCCTTTGAGCACGCGGTCCACTGCTGGGTTTCCTACGGGCTCACCAATCCGCGGAGCCGGCGGTGTCCAGTCTTCGGCGATTCCGAATTCAGCGCGGCGGGCGTCATAAAGATCCAAATTTTCCTGGTTCATGCGCTTAGTCAAACGCACCAGCGTGTCCTCGCTATAAGCCGCGCGCCCCATCGGCAGGTGAAGCGAATCTAATTTTTCGTGTTCTTTTTCGTCCAATTCCGCGAAGAAGGCTTGTACTTGCGCACCAGCAGGAGAATCGAAATCATCGGCTTCGGCATTAGACAGCGCCTTCAGCATTGCTGCGCGCTCGGGTTCTGATGCGTTTTGCCACCACTTAGCTAACGGTTTAACCTTGCACCCAAGAATGGTTCGGTTTGTGTCATGTACAGGTGGTTTTGCCCCGGCACGCTCACCGTCGTCAGTCATTGTCGCGGTACCTCGCAACTGGCCGCGATCAATGCTTAGTAGTTCAGCAACTTTGAGCCATGATGGCTCTGTTTTCGGTGCTAAGTTGACGAGGTATTCGAATACGATGTGTCTCTCATCGCCATTCAACCGACGAGTGGCCCCTGCGTGAAGTATCCGAAGATTTCCGATAAGTGCAGCGATGCGATAACGCTGGAAAGCATCGGAAGCCTTCAACGCCCTGTATTTGTCTTCTTGCAGTGAATCTTTGCCGGGCCGCGCAGCTTTTGGAGATTCGGCGGCAAAAACTAAATCCAGAATTTGTTTGCGCAGTGCGTCATCAATTTTTTGGACACGGCAGATTTCGTTGATTTCGCGAGCGTGGTCAATTTGGTGCAGTCGAGCAGAGATGACGGCTTGTTTAACTTCGCTCGCAGATTTATTCTTGTCTTTCTTTTTTCCGCCACCGCGCAGCCGATCCTGGCCAAATTGGGCAAAAGAGATGAGCTGTCCGACGGTGACATCGTGCGGGATTTTCCGCTTTGTTTTTGCTTCAAGCTCTTTCCGTATCTGTTCAAACGCATCGCTGGGTGCGTCAGGAGAATATAGACTAGAAACTTTCCAATATGGGTTCCGCCAGCCCCGGTGATTGGCGATATGCCGAAGTGCAATGGACAAGTACTCACCGCGCTGCTTTTCATCCGTGATGAAACCGTTCACTAAAGCAACGCGTGTTTTCCACGGTAGATAGGAGTCGGAGTAGTACTCGAAATTCACGGTTTTCCATCCCTGAGACCGTAGGAATTTCTCCAGCTTGATTATGCGGTGGCGGCGACGCCGGTACAAGCGACGCGTCCGACGGGCTATACCCGAGGTAGCTAGCCGAGTAATGGCGTGTTCATTCTGATCAGGATCGATTCCAGAATCATGAATCAGAGAAACAGCACTGAGAATTTGGATCGGTTGATCATTGTCATCTACTTCGATAGCAGCACATCCAAGTGAGTGTGTGCCGACATCAAATCCAACGCGGTAGTTAAGGCCGTAGTTAACAGGCATAGGACAAAAGTCTTTCGGGTATGAAAAAAACCGGGCCCGAAGGCCCGGTTGGAGCATTCGCCACCGGAAACGAGCCGGCGCTTACTGAGGTTCAATTCTCATACTTGATCTTACCCAGCAAATTGGCGTACGTCTAGTCTTTCCGGCCAGATTCACCAGACTCACCAGGCAGCGGGTAGGTGCCGTCAGCGCCCAAACGAGCATCCTCGTCCAGCAGCAGTGCGATCTCCGCTTCCTTCGAACCCCGCTCCGGCAAGCGACGGCCCTCAATCACACTGAACAACGCGCGGCGGCCAATCATGCCAGCCTCGCGGTGCGCGGTACCAGCAGCCAGACGAGCATTCGCCTGCTCGCGCCAAGCACCGGCAGCGTCCTCACCGAACTGCGCGGCCACCGCAGCTTCGAAGACACCCGGGTGGCCGTAGACCACCACGGCACCAACGTGACCGAAGCCGAGCGAGGTCAACACAGCCGCTTTCACCGGACGCCCGGCGTCGGCAAGCGAAACGCCGTCGCGCAGCCACACCAGGTTCTTCGCCTTCGGCTCGATCAGCGGATCCACGCAATCCAACGCCGCGTTGTGCGGCACCCGGCCGGTGCGGAAGACATCGATCAACCCACCGGTCTGGAACAGCGCGGCACCAGCCTTGGAGTGGCCCGTCAGCGACTTCTGCGAAATCACAAACAGCGGAGCATCGGCATCGCGGCCGACGGCTGGCCACAGCATGGAGTGCAGCTCGGATTCGTTCGGGTCGTTGGCGTTGGTGGAGGTATCGTGCTTGGACAGCACCGTAACGTCGTTCGGGTGCAAGCCCAGCCCACGCAGCGACTTTGCCAGGCGCGAGTTTTCGCGGCCCCGTCCAGCGCCCAAAGCACCCAGGCCCGGGGCAGGGATCGAGGTGTGCGCACCATCGGCATAGGACGCCGCGTGTGCAACCACCGCATAGACCGGCAAGCCCAGCTCGCGGGCCAAGGAACCGCGCACCAGCAGCACGGTTCCGCCACCTTCGGCCTCCAGGAAGCCGCCGCGACGGCGGTCGTTGGCACGGGAGATGAAGCGCTCGTCGATGCCCTGGTCGGTCATCTTCTTCGTCTCCGCGGTTGCGTTCATGTCACCGAAGCCGGCCAGCGATTCCACCTGCACGTCATCGATACCACCGGCCACCACCACATCGGCCTTGCCCAGCTTGATCTTGTCGCAGCCTTCCTCGATGGAGACCGCAGAGGTCGCACACGCACCGATCGGGTGAATCATGGAACCGTAGCCACCGACCAACGACTGCATCGTGTGCGCAGCAATCACGTTTGGTAGGGCTTCCTGCAGGATGTCCGACGGGCGCTCCTCGTCCAAGAAGCGCGAGACGAAGACCTTATGCAGCGATTCCATGCCACCAATACCGGTGCCCTGAGTAGAGGCAATATCGCCCGGGTGGATCGATTGCAGCAGTTCCGCGGGGCTGAACCCGGCGCTAATGAACGCGTCGACGGCGGTGACCAGGTTCCACACAGCCATGCGGTCCAGGGCGTCGACCATGTGCTCCGGAATACCCCATCGCGTGGGGTCGAAGTTATCCGGCATCTGGCCCGCCACCGTGCGTGTCAGCGTCGCCTTGCGCGGCACCTTCGCGGTAGCGCCCTGCAAGCGAGTGACCTGCCACTCGCCGTCGGCCTCGGCCACACGGGTAAAGGATGGGTCAGCAGCTTCGATATCGCGGGCCTGGGCCTCGGACGGCACGGTGAAGGTGATGTCGCGGTCCAAGAAGACCGTCGCCAAGTCAATCGAACCCTGATCCTGCAGGTGATACTTATCCGACAAGGTGCGCACGCCAGCGCGGGCGACGACCTCATCGCGGAAGCGAGCATAGATTTCCTCTTCGGCGATTTCTGCCCCATTGGCGTCGTACCAGCCCGGGGTTGGGTCTTCGGCCCAGTTGACCAGGCCCGTCATCCAGGCCAGCTCCAGAACACCGGCGGCGGTTAGTTCCACCGAGCCGTCGCGCTGAATACCGTATTCTGCCTCGAAACGGGTGCGGCCCGAGCCCCAGGACGAGACCTCACCGACACCAGCGATGACGATCATGTCATCCAGATCTGTGGTGATCTCACCGGTTTCCACACGCTCCGGCTGGGCTGGCACTGCGATATTTGGCAGGGCCGTTATGGTCGCCGGGGCAGCGGGGGCGTTGGCTGCTGCCTCTGCTGCGGCCGCGGCGGCTTGTTCCGCATTCGCTGCCGCCTGGGCAGTCAGCTCAGCCATGTTCAACGTGTCACCCAAACCACCGGTCAGATCCAGGTGCAGCGGAGCCTTGGCAGCCTGCGCGCGGGATTCGGCAGAAGCCAAGCCCATCAGCTCGTGGGAAATCTCTGCTGGGTTCCAGACCCGGATACCCGCAGCCTCCACAGCCGGAACCAGTCCGTCGTTGCCGGCCATCAGGTGCGTACCGGCCACCCAACCGATCAGAACCTGCGCCAGGGTGACACCGTCGGACCAGCCAGCCTCAACCTTCCACTTGTTCATAATCGCATCCAGCGCGGCCTTGACCTCGCCATAAGCGCCGTCGCCACCGAATACACCGCGGTTTGGTGAACCCGGAAGCACCACATGGCAGCGCTTGTCGACGCCAGCTTGCGCCAAACCGGCCAATCCCGCGATGGTGCGTTCGACGGACCACAACAGCAAACGCGTTTGGTTTTCTGCCTGCGGGCCGGCGTCGGCCAGCGACCCTGTCACCGGTGGGGCGGCGAATGGGAAGGCCAGGGTTGGGATCAGAGCTGGCTTGAGCAGCTTCACCTCATTGCCGACGGATTCCACCTGCTCAGTGCCGATCCAGTCGATGACCGCATCGACGTCGCGGTAGGACGACAAGTTCGCCGGTACCAGCCACAGCGCAGCACCCGGGACGGCGTGCTCGGCATACAGCTTGCGGGCAAACTCCTTACGCGCTTGGCTCACGCGCGAAGCAGTCATGACGACGGTCGCGCCACCTTCCAACAGGCGCGCGATCAGCGCAGTGGCAATCGAGCCCGGAGCAGCACCGGTGACCAGCGCAATATCCTCGGCGTAGGCACCCTGCAGCTCAGATTCTGCCAGTTGCGCGATCTCTTCCAGCTCGCCCTGCCCACCGTTGGCTGCCCACCAGCGGGCTTGCTTGGCGACGGTCGTGCCGGTGCCGCGGAAACGCTCCAGGGCGATATCTGCTTGCCCCAGCGCGTAGCGGGCGAGATCTTCCCGGGCGCTGGCCCAGCGGTCGTCGAAAAGCACAGCTTTGCGGGCATCGAAGACCGGGGTGACGGTCTTGACCCAGCCGGAACCCAGCTCTGCCTCGACGGTTTCAAACAGCGTGTTATCGGTTTCCGGGGTCTCTGGTGCAGGCTCGGATAAGCCCAGCTGCGCCAGTACGGTACGTGCGGCAGTAGCCAGCACACCGTTTTCGCCGGTGACTTGCTCGGCGAATTCGTTGAGCGCAGCGGAATCCACGACGGAACCACCACCGGCACCCGAGCCACCGGTTGCTTGCGAGACCGCCACCCCGTGGCGAGCAGCCACTTGCTGCACGGCGGCGTCAACTAGTTCGTTGACTTCTGCCTTGGAGCTGGCCGAAGTTGGGATCGTTGCTAGCGATCCGCCACGCACCGAATCTTCTTCGCGCGAGCCCAGCAGGATTTCGGCTTCCACGTGGGCGATCCAGGATTGTGGGAGTGCCCAGGTGCCGGTTACCCGCTCGCCGACAGCAGCAGGCTTGGCACCGGCGGCACCGGTGAGCTGACGCAGGCGCGCTCCGATGGCTTCGCTGAGCACCGCACCAAACGGGCTGTAGCCCGGAGCTGCGGTGGTGACGCGGCCACGCAGGGTGGCGACATCAGCATCAGCGGCCCCGTCGATGGCTGGAACCCCTAGTTCAGCGGACATATCCATGAGCAGCTGGTTACGACGCGAGGACACACCGTTGGTGAGTTCTTCGACGGTATCGGAATCGTTGATCTGCTCTAGGCGGATCTTATTGGAAAACGCGAACAGCGTCATGATGGCCTCGGCGGCGGTGAAGCTGAGCTCGCCGGCCGGGGCGCCGCCTCCAGTGTTGGCTCCAGCAGCGGTACTAGCGTTGGGGTTAGCGCTGGCGCTTGCCGACGCGTTTGCTGGGGCTGCCTCGGTGGCAGTGTTTGCGGTGGCTGCAGTGTTTGTGGAGTCAGGACCCGCCTCCGACATCGGTGCCGGGTTTTCCGTAGGACGTGCAGCATCGGCGCCGACCTCCGGCGCCTGGCTGGCTTGGTCGGCGGCGGCAGCAGAGTTACTTGCAGTATCTTCGTCATCCACCTCGATTGGCGCCTCGGTGACGTCGGCGAGCATGACCACATCCTGGTCACGCTCGACGTTGTACACCGGCAAGCTGACGCCAGCCACGGCCATGGAACGCTGCGCCAAGTTGGTCAACGTTGGCGACGACGCCAAGCCGACCTCGATGATCTGGTCGACGCGAGCAAACAGCAATTCCTGGGTTTCGATCCAGCGCACCGGTGAAGCAAACTGCCAGGACAACAACTCGATCAGCAACAGGCGGGCCAGCTTTTGCGGCTCCATGGTGGCGGCGTCGATGTTGTCGAGACGGCCAGACGGAGCCAAAGCCGCGGTGGCGTCCACGAAATCCTGGGTGAGTTCGAACGGGCGGGCCACTAGGTTCGGCACATAGCGTCCGACCAAGGCATCCAGGTCCAAGGTCTCCGGTAGCAGCTCGTCGAGTTTGTCCGCGAATGCAGGCACGCCGTCGCGCAGCACGCGGGAGTGGAACGGCACATCGATGCCCGGGACGGTCACGAACGCACGCGGGGCGATGGACTTCGCGCGCTTACCCAATTCCGCCAGGCCAGCCTTGGTGCCAGCGATGGAATACTGCTGGCCGGAGATGTTGTAGTTGACGATCTCCAAGAACTCGCCGGTTTCCTGCGCCACCTGGGCAACATAATCCTGCACATCATCGGCACTGACACCGATCATGTTCGGGCGCAGCGCACCCATGCCGTAATTGGAATTGCCGTGCTCGTCGCGCTCGACCAACGTGCCCATCGCGGAACCACGCGAGTAGACGATGTCGATGACAGCTTCCAAATCGAAGATATTCGCCAGCGAAGCCAGCGCGGTGTATTCACCCAACGAGTGCCCGGCATACATGGCGCCAGTAGCCAGCGCATTGTTTTCGCGCAAACGCTCGGTCTGCCCATAGGCGACAACGGCCAACGCGACCTGGGTGAACTGCGTCAGGTGCAGCACGCCCTGCGGGTGGCGGAAGGTAGTACCGCGCACCTTGAGCTCCGTTGGGTTGTCGTCGATGATCTGCCGGATGGAAAAACCATGCTGGGTGCGGGTGTGGTGATCCGCGCGACGCCAGGCCTCGCGTGCAGCAGGGGATGCGTTGCGATCGCCGCGGCCCATGCCTTCTGCCTGCACACCCTGGCCTGGGTAGACGTAGGCGGTGGCCGGTTGTGCCAACAGCGCCTGGCCGACGGAGACGACTTCACCATCGATGCGGCAGGTGACTTCTAAAGCACTGTGGATTCCGGCGCGTCCGACGCGTTCTGCGGTGATTTCCACCTTGTCGCTGAGTTGCACCATGCCGAACATGGAATATGTCCAGCTGGTGACCGTGCCGTGGGTATTAGCCAAGTGCTGGGCGGTGGCCGAGAGCCACATTCCGTGCACTAGGGCGTTGTCAAGATTGACCAGGCGAGCAGCATTAGTGGAGGTGTGGATCGGGTTATAGTCGCCCGAGACCAGCGCGAATGGGGTCATATCCTGCGGCGCCGTGACGGTTGCGCGGTCGACGAAGGAACGTGGGGTCGGCTCGACCTCAGCAGCTAGGGCAGCACCGCCCCATTCCGGGGCAGGTGCCGGGACGCTGGCACCAGTGGCGCGGCCGCGGATAGCGAAGCGCTGCATCTGGGTGGCCACCAACTCGCCGGATTCGTGATCGCGCAATTCCAGTTCCACGGTGACGATGCGTCCGGCGTTGGACTCATCGATCGCAGAGCACCAGGATTTGACGTCGATGCGGCGCGCATTGCTTTCGCCTTTGTTGCCGCGGGCGAGTTCGTGGAGTGGCACCCGCAGGTCAATAACGTGGTTCAGGTGCACGGCGTTGAGAAGACCCTCGATGACTGGGTAGTCGGTACCAGCAGGCTCGCCGTGCTCCTCGCCAATGCGGCCAGAGCCTAGAGCGGTATAAATCGCAGGCCAGGCTGGGCCCACCAGCACGTCCGGGGTGCCCGGGGCGGTGGTGAGCTTGTCGCCCAAACCAGCGCCGGTGACTGCGGTGTGTGCCTGCAACAGCGTGGTAGGCAAGGTGAAGGAATCTTCGGCATAGCCGAATGGATATTGCTCGTCGACCGAACCTTCCACGATGGTGGGCAGCGCGGTGATCTCATCGCCAGATTCGGAGGTCGAACCCACACCAGCCAGGCCTGCCAACAGCTCAAAGACTGCTTGTGGCAGACGGTCGTGGTCCACAACCGGGCTGGCACCAGTGGCGACGGCGTCGGAAAGATCGACGGGGATGGACACGGACTTCACATAGAACGGGCGCTGCTCTTCTGGCAGGTCATCCCAGTAGGAATCAGTGTTGATCCGGATGGAATACTGCGGGGCAGCCTCGGTGCCGTCGTTGATGATGTCAAAGGCTTCAGTTGGCAGCTCCACGGCTGGGTTGGCGATGGTGTGCCCGTGCCATTCCAAGCTTGGGGCCTGGCGCAAGAATTCTTCTGCAGTGGTGGCGTTGCCCAGGCGTGAGTACTGCTTGGCTGGCTCCACGCCAGCTTGTTGTAAGGCCTCGGTGGTGCCGGTTTCAAACCGGGCCAGCAACTCGGCGACGGGCTCGTCGACCTTGGTAATGCCTGCTACCGAGACCGGGCCCGGGATGATGCGTACGGCATCGGCGTCGTAACGATCCTCCTGCGCCTGCCACAGGGTGTCTTTGGAGAACCACTTTTTCAGGTCACCATCGATGGCCGTGGTCCATGGCATCGGCTTGTTGTGCTTATGATTCAGCGAAACAAACCAGGCGGCATCGCGCGCTGCGACGGTAGTGGTGGCAGCCTGCGGGAAGGCCTCGAGCAAGGTGCGCAGGTTGGCCGGGGCATCGGCGACGGAATCCAGGTCCGGGAACAGGGTGTCGATTTCGCCGTGATCCGACGGGTGCAGGCGCGCCTCGATGCGGTGCAACAGGTCGAACCAGCGATCCTGCCAGGTCGGGTCCATGAACGGGAAGGCTAGGTCGACGAAACGCTCCAGCCACTGCTGGTAGGTCATGGTCTCGACGTCACCGAAATACGGCTTGGAGGTCTTGGCCAATGCGGCGATGATTTCTTCGCGGTGGTCCTGGTAATCAGCTGGATCCAGCGAGGTGATCAGCCGGGCGGCAGCGGCGAAAGAGTTATCGATTTCGTGGAGATCCGCCAGTAGATGCGACTGACCAGAGGCCACACCACCGTTAGCGCGGCCGCGGCCGACCCAACCGCCGTTGGTCTCCGGGCTGATACCTGGGGTGTCGACGAGCAGCTGTTTGACCTGCGGAGAGGTAGTGGCTTCTTTGGTGGCCATGGCGACCGTGCCGACGAACACGCCGTCGACCGGCATGCGGGGCAGAGAATATTTCTGTGACCACGTACCGGTCAGGTATTCCGCGGCACGTTCTGCTGAGTAAATGCCACCGCCGACGGTGATGGTGACGTTATCGTGCTCGCGGGCAGCGGCGTAAGTGTCGATGAGCATCTCATCCAAATCCAGCCACGAGTGGTGGCCGCCGGCGTGGCCGTCCTCGATCTGCAGAATTAACTGGTGCTCCGGGTTGGCGGCAGCGATGGCTAGGATGTCGCGGATCTGCTTGGTGGTGCCCGGTTTGAAGGAAATATATGGGAAACCGTCGGCACGCAGCTGGGCGAGCAGTTCTGTGGCCTCGTCGGCTTCCGGCACGCCAGCGGAAATGGTGACACCGGTAATTGGAGCGCCGTTCGCGCGGGCCTTCGGGACGATGCGCGCTTGGCCAAACTGCAAGTTCCACATGAAGCGATCGAAGAACATGGTGTTAAACGCCACGGTGCGTCCAGGCTGCAGCTGGCGGATCAGCGAATTCTTCAGTTCGGTAAACAGTTCTTCGGAATACATTCCGCCGCCGGCCATCTCCGTCCAGAAACCAGCGTTGGCGGCAGCGGCCACGATGGCTGGGTCGACGGTGGTTGGCGTCATGCCGCCGAGCATGATCGGGGACAAGCCGGTCAGTGCAGAGAACTTCGTCTGCGTGTACGTCTTGCCATCCGGCAGTGTGACCAGCCGTGGGGCGAACTCAGACCAGTCGCGCGCAGTAGGCAATTGCGCGCCGGGGGTTGCGAGGTTATCGCGTTGCGACGACGTCCAAGCCGGAACGACGGATAGACCGGTGCCCGCCACGAGCGGGGTGGTGAGTTTTGCGAGGCCGTCGTCAAGCACCAGAGCGTGGCTGATGTGCTGGTCGACCATCTGGGCAGTCTGTGCGGTCCAGTCGAACGGGCGGATCAGGATGTCGCGGACGACGGTGGCGATATCGGTGTCGCCGAGATCCAGCTGGCAGGCCTGGGCCCACTCGATGGTCAACTCTGCGGCTTCGGTGAGGCTGTCGTGGTGGAAAGGCAGCGCGACCGGTAAGTAGGTGAAGTTTGGAGTGAGTTCTGAGCCGCCGAATTCGCGTGCCTCCAGGGCGTCGTTATAGGCGCTGGCGTGGGCGGCGACGTTATTTTCTACCGCTGCGAGTTCATCCGGGGTGCCCGAGACAACGAAAGCGCGGGTGCCATTGACCACGGAGATGGCGGCTGAGCCAGTGGTGGTCCCATTCAGGGACTGCTCGACGACATCGCGCGGGAGGTCGCGGATCAACAGCATGTGCGAGCGGGAATCGGTGGAACCGTGGGCGACGCTTGCTGCTGTGCCCATCAGGATGGCCAGGGCCAGTGCGTGTACTGGATGTTTGATGGCGGCGATGCCGAGGCTGCCCTGGGAGTGGCCGAAGGCGGTGGTTGGGTTGTTCTGTGTTGAGCCCTGTTCTAGGTCGCAACCTGCAAGGTTCATCCCCAGGTCACGCAATTGATCAATGGCAGCCAGCTGGCTGAGCACGATGCCCGGGATGCTGACAGCGGGGAATACGTCATTGGAACTAGTGGAATTGTTCGGGCTGGTCGTGTGGTTGGATGCGCCGGTGTCTTGGGAGTCCGCGTGCACGAGCGCTTCCAAGCGCTCCATGGCTCCTGGGATAGTGGAAGCAATGGTGCGGGCGTAAGGGCTGACCAGGCTACGGGCTTGGGTCAGGTAATTGTCCAGGCGGCCGACGGCGTGGTGGCTGGCAGCGGCATTGCGCAGCTGCTTTTCCCATTCCGAGGCTTGACCAGCAAAGATGATGGCGGGGGCGCGCATGGAATCAAGCGGTGTCAAAGACATGCAGTGGCATCCTTTACAGAAAATATGAGGAAACGTTCATGTTGTCTTTGCTCACCGTAGTGCATGCGAGTTATCTCACGTGGATAACTCGCGGCAAATGTGAGTAAATTCTCATGATTTTGTTTCAGAAACCATGTCTGCGGATTCAGGAACAGGTCACTGACATAGCAAAACGCCCCGACAAGTCCCTTTTAGGGGCTCACCAGGGTGCTAGATGCTCCGGGTAGTCAGGTGCTCCGGCTTATTTCTCTGCAGCCTCGTCCGGCTGGGCGTCGGCAAGATCTTCTACCTCGACACCCTCAACGTCGGATTCTTGGTGGTCCGGCTGTTCATCGAGCGGCTTCGCCTTACCGGAAGTATCGGAATCCTCGGAGCCGTCTGTGTCGTCGTCGGCAGCAGCCTCGTCCTTTTCCTTCGGCACCAGGCCCAGCATATCCAGCAAGTCGGCCTGAACTTCGCGGCGGCGCAGCTTACCGATCTGGTCAGTAGCCAACTCCTCGAAGTGATAGAAGGTGCGCGGAACCTTGTACGCAGTCAGGCGCTCGCGACAGTAATCCTTCAGGCCATCCGGGTCCAGTGCAGCACCGGCGCGCAGCACGACACAGGCCACGACGTCTTCCGAGCCATCTTTGCGTGGACGGCCGACGACAGCGCACTCTTCCACATCAGGGTGCTGACCCAGGCAATCCTCGACCTCACCAGGGTAGACGTTGAAGCCACCGGTGATGATCATTTCCTTAATGCGGGACACGATGCGCACGAAGCCGTCTTCCTCCATCACGGCCATGTCACCGGTGCGGAACCAGCCGTCGTGGAAAGCGTTTTCCGTGGCTTCCTCATTGTGCAGGTAGCCCTTGAACACCTGCGGGCCGCGGCCGAGCAGCTCGCCTTCCTCGCCATCCGGCATGGTTTCGTCCAGATTGTCTGGGTTAGCGATGCGTACCTGGGTATCGGGGAATGGGATGCCAATATAACCCGGGCGACGGTTTTCCGAGTGCGGGTTGCAGCACAACACGGGTGAGGTCTCGGTCAAGCCGTAGCCTTCCACCAGCAGGCCACCGGTGCGTTGTTCCCACTTCTCGACGGTGTCTTCCGGCAACGGGGCGGCACCGGAAATGGAATTGGTGATGCCTTTCAGGTCGATGTCCTGCTTCTCGGCGGCCTCCATGACCTTGGAGTACAGCGTCGGCACGCCCGGCATCCAGGAGGGCTTGCGGTTTTTGATCACGTCCATCAGCAGCGGGATTTCCGGCTTCGGCACCAGCACCATCTCGCCACCCAGTGATACGGCAAGCCCGGCGATCAGCGTGAGGCCGTACACGTGGAACATTGGCAGCGCACCCAGCACGCGCTCGTCCGGGTTGCGGCCCAGGGTGGGGAAGAAGGTCAGGATCTGGGCGATATTTGCCGAGATATTGCCTTGGGTGAGCTCTGCGCCCTTCGGGGTGCCCGTGGTGCCGGAGGTATACAGGATTAACGCGGTGGAATCACTGGTGACACAATCTGGGGTGCGAATTTCCCGCCCGTCGCCACCGAAGGCTTCGCTGGCCAAAGACTCAAATGAAATGGTGTTTGGTGCGAACTGGGAAAGCTGCTTGCGTTTTTCGCGGATCGACGGCAAGGGCAGGTAGCGCAAGGCCAGTTGTTTGGTGCGAGGCATCGCATTAATCATGTTGACCGAGATGATGGTCTCGAGCGGGGTCTTGCTGCGGACTTGCTCCAACATTGGGGCGGCTTTGTCCCAACAAATCGCGATGCGGGCGCCGTGGTCGCTAAACAGGCTTTCTAGCTCGTGCGCCGTGTACAGCGGGTTGTGCTCGACGACGGTTGCGCCAATTTTTTGGATGGCATAAAACGCAATAACGTGCTGCGGGCAATTCGGTAGCAGGACCGCCACGCGATCACCAGGGCCGACACCGAAGGCCTTCAGGCCAGCCGCCACAGCGCGCACGTTCTTGTCGAGTTCGCTGTAAGTCATCGACTCGCCAAAAAAGTAGGTGGCCTGCCGATGGTGGTTATTGGTCAGATTCGAGCCGTACAGACTCAGCAGCGTCTTGTGCTCGTATTCCGGCTTGTCTGGGATATCGCCGTAGTGCTGTAGCCACGCTTTGGTATCCGAAGCGGTCATTGCTACCTCCTTGCGTAGGGGTGCTTTGCATCACACATTTTTGAGATAGCTCCCACACTACCAATTAGTGAGTCGTTTCACATAAACTACGCAAGTTTTTAGTGCGGTTTGTTAAAACTCCAGCATAAAAGGGGTGGAAAATGGAAGTGGGGCGGGTCGACGTAGCGGTATCGACGTCGGCCCGCCCAAAATTAGCGTGATTTTACGAATCTATATTCGTTCGCTGTGCTCGTGGGATAGCAAACAAAAACTTCGCCTACGCCTGCTCCAAGCGTGCAATTAGGTCAGCCTGGACCTCGCGGCGACGAATCTTCCCCAGCTGGTCCCTGGCTAGTTCCTCGAAGTGGTAGAAGGTGCGCGGAACCTTATACCGGGTCAAACGTTCACGGCAGAACTCGCGCAAACCTTCCGGATCTAGCTCGGCACCATCGTTAAGAATCACACAGGCAACGACGTCCTCCGAGCCGTCCTTGCGCGGGCGACCCACCACAGCAACGTCAGCGATATCCCGGTGGGCGCTGATGGTTTCTTCTACCTCGGCAGGGTGGACGTTAAACCCACCAGTGATGATGATTTCTTTCAAACGCGAAACCAGGCGCAAGAAACCGTCTTCTTCCATCACACCCATATCGCCAGTGCGGAACCAGCCATCATGGAATGCTTCCTCGGTAGCTTCCGGCTTATTTAAGTAGCCCTGGAAAACCTGTGGTCCCTTGACCAGTACCTCGCCTTCCTCACCATCCGGCATGGTCTCGTCGAGGTTTTTTGGGTTTGCAATACGGATCAGCGTATTTGGCATCGGAACGCCAATGAAACCTGGGCGTCGGTTTTCATTGACGGGGTTGGCCACGATCACCGGCGAGGTTTCGGTCAAACCATAGCCTTCGACCAACAAGCCGCCTGAAAGTTTTTCCCATTCGTCGACGGTGGATGCCGGTAGCGGGGCAGCACCGGCAAAAGAATAGCGGATGCCCTGCAGATCGAGGTCCTTCTTTTGGGCTTCCTCGGAAATTTTGTCGTAGAGTGTCGGCACACCGGGCAACCAGGTGGGCTTGCGCTTCTTGATGGCATCGAGAATCAAGGGGATTTCCGGTTTAGGCAGCAGGATGATCTCACCGCCGACGTAGGAAGCCAGCGCGCCAATGAGGGTCAGGCCGTACACGTGGAACATAGGCAGTGCACCCATGAGAGTTTCGGGCTTTTCGCCAATTCCGGGCAGCCAGTACTTTGCCATTTGCACGTTGGAGCAGATATTGCGGTGGCTAAGCATCGCACCCTTCGGGGCGCCGGTGGTTCCGGAAGTATAAAGGATGAATGCGATGTCGTCCGGGGTCAGCGTCGGCTCTGGTTCCAGGTTTTCACCAGTGCCGCCGATCGCGCCGTCGAGAAGCATGCGGTAGGGGATCGCGTTATCGGCTTTTGCAGTGAGCATCTCGCGCTTTTCACGCACCGCTGGTAACGGCAGGTAGCGCAATGCCAGCTGCTTGGTTACGGGCATGGCCTCAACCATGTTTACCGCGATGAGGTTTTGCAGCGCTGTGGCGTGGCGAAGCGGCTCCAGCGAACTAGCGATTTTGTCCCAGACGATGGCAGTGCGCGCCCCGTGGTCTTTGAATAGGCCTTCTAGCTCATATGGGGTGTACAGCGGGTTGTGCTCGACGACGGTTGCACCTAACCGCAGGATGGCGTGCACCGCGACGATGTGCTGCGGGCAGTTAGGGAGCACCACAGCCACCCGGTCGCCTTTGCTGACTCCTAGTGATTTTAGGCTTGCGGCTACCGCGCGGACCTGCTTATCAAGTTGCGCATACGTCGTCGATTGCCCGAAAAACCAGGTGGCGTTGCGATCCCGGTGATTTTTGAGGTTTTCGACGTAATTGTCGACAAGGGTGAGATCCGCGAAATCGATTTCGGGAGGGCAGGCGTCGTTATAGTGCTGTAACCAGGCGCGGTTTTTGAATGCGGTTGCCGCACCGGTGTTTGCGTTGTCGTTTGGATTGTTGTTTGTGTCCTCATTTCTGTTGTTGTTTGTGTCGGTGTTGAGAGCATGTTTGGGCTCTGACATGGGAACAATCCTCCTGTATTGGCGTTTGCTGGTTTCGCTTGCTGGGCCGTGGGTGGGCAAACCTTGCGGGGTGTACGAACCGTCACTAGCGAACTACACCGAAATATTGTGATCTGTATTGCAGTTTTGGTTCCATAACCACAGTAGGCGATTGAGGCTCGCTTGGCTAGGGTGTGTTCGTTGAAGCGGTGCTTTGGGCCCAGACTGCGGCACGTGGAAAGCACATTAACTGATTTGCAGGCAAACAAAATAGTTGGTGTTCGTAAGGGGGTGGTTAGCGAAGATCAACCGGAAAAGCGGGGAGGGCTGTGCCAGCCTGACAGAAAACTGGCAGAGAGAAAGTCGGCAGACAGAAACCGGCAGAGAGAAAACTGGCAGAGAGAAACCGGCAGACAGAAACCGAGAAAAAGAAAACCGCCCGGAAAACCGGGCGGTGAAAAACTGCATCCAGAAGCGATAAGAAGGAACTACAGAACTTGTAGCCCTCCGCTAGCTCGCATCCCCTAAACGTTTCAGCAGGTCAGACTGTACCTCGCGTCGGCGGATCTTCCCCAATTGGTCCTTCGACAACTCCTCAAAGTGGTAGAACGTGCGGGGAACCTTATATGGAGTCAGTCGCTCCTTGGCAAAAGTACGCAGCCCTTCTGGGTTCAGCTCGGCGCCATCGCGCAAAACCACACAAGCCACGACATCCTCGGCACCGTCGGAACGCGGACGGCCCACCACGGCGCACTCGACGACGTCGGCATGGCTCAACATCGTCTCTTCCACCTCACCCGGATACACGTTAAAACCACCGGTAATGATGATTTCCTTGATGCGCGAAACCAGGCGGATGAAACCATCCTCTTCCATTACACCGACATCGCCGGTGCGGAACCAGCCGTCGTGGAACGCAGCCTCTGTAGCCTCCGGGTTGTCGTAATAGCCACGGAAAACCTGCGGCCCACGGGCGAGAAGCTCGCCTTCCTGGCCGTCGGGAAGCGTCTCATCCAGGTTGTCCGGGTTTGCGATCCGAATTTCGGTATCAGGAAATGGGACACCGATATAACCGGGCCGACGGTTCTGACTCATGGGGTTACCCACCAAAATCGGCGAACATTCAGTCAGACCATAACCTTCCACCAAAAGGCCAGAGGTGGCTTGCTCCCAGTTTTCCACGGTGTGCACCGGCAGAGTAGAAGCACCAGAAAATGCATTGCGCACCTGGGAAAGGTCAATATCTTTGTCCTTGGCTGCCTCGATGATTTTCTCGTACAGCGGTGGCACACCCGGGATCCATGTCGGCGGGTGCTTTTTCATAATGTCCATCAGCAACGGAATCTGTGGCGACGGCAGCAGAACCATCTCGGCGCCCAAAAATGGCCCCAACGTGCCGAAAAATGTCAGACCATACGCGTGGAACATGGGCAGCGCCCCCAACAGGCGTTCTTGTTCATCTCCTAGCCCGGGAACCCAGTGCTTGCCCTGCAAAATGTTGGCATACAGATTGCCGTGGGTCAGCTGCGCGCCCTTCGGTGTGCCAGTAGTGCCTGAGGTATACAAAAGCAGCGCGGGTGTGTTCTTGTCGACGCCGTCGGCAGGCACAAAGTCGCCCGCCGAACCGCCCATAGAGCCGTCGGCAAGCACAGAAAACGGAACCGTGTTTGGCGCAGGTGCGGTCAACTGCTTGCGGGTTTCGCGAATTTTCGGCAGTGGAATGCGCAAGGCCCACTGTTTGAACTTCGGCATCGCTTCGACCATGTTCACCGAAATGATCGTTTCCAGCGCTAGGTCGCGGTCCTGGCGTAGCTTCTCCACCGTTTCCGCGGCCTTATCCCAGACAATCGCCACACGGGCGCCATGGTTGACGAAAGGATCGTACAACTCATGTGCCGTGTAGAGAGGATTGTGTTCGACGATGATCGCGCCCAGCTTGAGCACAGCATAAAACGCGGCCACGTGTTGCGGGCAGTTCGGCAAAATGAGCGCGACACGATCGCCCGGGCCGACGCCAAGGGAGCGTAGGCCAGCGGCAATACCGCGAACCTGCTCATCAAGCTCGCCGTAGGACATCCGGTGGCCGAAAAACCACGTCGCGGGCTTGTTCCGGTTGATCGCTAGGTTGTTGTCATAAACATCCAGCAAGGTGACGTTGCCGTAATCAAGCGTGTGCGGAGTCGATGGTGCGTAGTGCTGCAACCATGCCTTCGATTCAAAAGCCGACATAGAACTACTGTGCTTCCTTCATGCTGGGTGGGTGTACCGGGACTGGTTTTGTAGTGCGGATTGTTTTGTCCGGACTGGAGAACTCTTTCCAGTGTACTCCCGGCAACGTGGGGCGTTTCGTGGGAACGTGTCAAGTTGCTTGTATGCGAGGTCTAGTGGTTACGCTGGGCTTATAGTTCTAGGTCGCGACCTATAGAAGCTCCAGTTCTGCTGTAGAACGCCAGTATCTTTAGGATGCAAGTATGCGCATCGCCATGATCTCTATGCACACCTCACCCATCGAGCAGCCGGGAATCGGCGATGCCGGGGGCATGAACGTCTATGTCTTAAATATTGCCCGCCAGCTCGCGAAACAGGGTATTGGTGTCGATATCTTCACCCGCGCCACCCGATCCTCCCAGCCGGAGGTCATGCAACTTGCCGATAACCTCCGCGTTATCAACATCATCGCGGGCCCTTATGTCGGTCTGGAAAAAGAATCCTTACCGACGCAGCTGGTTGCTTTCACCGGGGGCATCGTGCAGTTCGTCAATAAAGAATCCCAGCCGGCGGCAAAGCAAGAATCCCGTACTGGCTACGCTCCCTGCCACGCACCGTACGATGCGATTCATTCCCATTATTGGCTCTCTGGCCAGGTTGGCTGGTTGCTACGCGACCTGTGGGGCATCAGCCTGGTCCACACCGCCCACACGCTTGCGGCGGTGAAAAACGCCTACCGCTCGGCTGACGATACCGCCGAATCTGAGGCCCGGCGCATCTGCGAACAGCAACTCGTCGACAACGCTGACACTCTCGTCGTCAACACCGACGAAGAAGCCCGCGACCTCATCGGCCATTATGATGCCGAACCTTCCAAGATCGTGGTGGTTCCGCCAGGTGCCGACCTAGAACTGTTTACCCCGGGCACAGACCGCAACACCGAGCGCTCCCGACGCGAACTCGGCATCCCACTACACACGAAAGTGGTCGCTTTCGTCGGCCGGCTACAGAAATTCAAAGGCCCCGAGGTACTCATCCGCGCTACCGCCGAGCTTTTCCGCCGCGAGCCGGACCGGTGCCTACGAGTGGTGATCTGCGGTGGCCCTTCGGGAAGCGCAGCCAGCCCGGATTATTATCACAATCTTGCCTGTGAACTGGGCGTCGGCAAGTGCATTCGGTTTATTGATACCCGCCCGCCGGAGGAGCTGGTCGCGGTGTATCAAGCTGCTGACCTGATTGCGGTGCCGAGTTACAACGAATCCTTTGGGCTCGTTCCCATGGAGGCGCAGGCTTGTGGCACCCCGGTGGTGGCTGCGCGGGTCGGTGGCCTGCCGATTGCCGTTGCAGATGGACAGACGGGTGTGCTTGTCGACGGGCACGACCCTGCTGATTGGGCCGATGCGTTGGCAGATTTGCTGGATGACGACGAACGCCGCGTCCAGATGGGGCAGGCCGCGGTGGGCCACGCCGCGCAGTTCTCGTGGGCGGCGGCTGCGGACCGGTTAGTGGGGGTATTCCAGGATGCGATTGCGAGTGCTGATGGGGCAGCAAGGTTGCACAACCGGCAAGCCAGCGGCAATTAGTGGGGTGACCGTGGCATGCTAGAAGCTATGACTGGACCTAATTCTGAACCGAATTCTGCCAACGGCAAGCTCATCTTGCTGCGCCATGGCCAATCCACCTGGAATGAATCCAACCAGTTCACCGGCTGGGTTGATGTAGACCTGACCGCACGTGGAGAAAGCGAGGCGCGCCGGGCCGGAGAATTGATTGCCGCTGCTGGGCTGCAGCCAGAGGTGGTCTACACTTCGCTGCTGCGTCGTGCGATCCGTTCGGCAAATATTGCGTTGTCTGCGGCCGATCGCCACTGGATTCCTGTAGTCCGTAACTGGCGCATAAACGAACGCCACTACGGTGCCCTGCAAGGCTTGAACAAAGCCGAAACCCGCGACAAATACGGTGAGGATCAGTTCATGTCGTGGCGTCGTTCTTATGACACCCCGCCACCGGAGCTTGCCGACGACTCCCAGTACTCCCAAGCTGGCGACCCGCGTTATGCGGATGTGGACAACCCGCCCCGCACTGAATGCCTGAAAGACGTCGTAGCCCGGGCCATCCCATATTTCGAGGCGGAGATCCTGCCACGCCTGCGGGATGGTCAGACCGTGTTGTTGGCTGCGCACGGAAATTCGCTGCGCGCACTTGTTAAGCACCTGGATGCGATTTCGGACGAAGATATTGCCGCGCTGAATATCCCGACCGGTATGCCACTGGTGTACGAATTCGCCGCTGACGGCAGCATCGTGAACCCAGGAGGCGACTACTTGGACCCAGAAGCCGCGCAGGCGGGTGCTGCTGCCGTAGCGAATCAGGGCCAGGCTAAGTAAAACACGTGACGACAACCCAGATTGTTGTTCTTGCCGTCGTGGTGACGGTACTGGTCACCGCAGTGCTACTTGTCGCTGGGGCGGTGTGGTTGCGCCGCGGTGGGCAGCTGGGCCGGTTCGGTGCTGAAGAACAAACCCAGGACTCGGACCGGATTTTGGAATCTAACCAGGTTGCCACCGTCGGCCAGATGTTGCATTTGGTTATTCAATCATCGCCGACGGGCATCGTCGTAGTGGACCGCAATGGCGATGTCATGCTGTCGAATGCCCGCGCTCACGACATGGCTCTGGTGCACGCGCGCACCATTAACCCACAGGTGTGGCGGGTGGCTGCAAACGTCTTTGACGACGAAGAAAAAGAAAACCGCTACCTCGAACTTTCCGTGCCTAAGCATCGCACGGGTAATCGGATTTCCAACGTGCGCGCGCTGGTCAAGCCCTTAACCCTTGTCGACGATCGTTTCATGATTGTCTATGGCACCGACGAATCCGAAAACGTGCGTATGCAATCGGCACGGCGGGATTTCGTCGCGAACGTATCCCACGAGCTAAAAACCCCGGTTGGGGGGATGGCGCTGTTGGCTGAAGCGCTGTTGGGTTCGCCGGATGATCCGGAGCACGTGACGCATTTTGGGCGTCAGCTGCAGCGCGAAGCTAACCGCATGGCGGATATGGTCAATGAGCTGATTTCCTTGTCCAAGTTGCAGGGGGCGGAAGCACTTCCAGAGATTGCGCCGGTCTCCGTGGCCGAGGTCATTAGTGCGGCGATTGCGCGTAACCAGGTGGCAGCAGAAAACCACGGCATTATTCTGCGAAACCTGGGGGCTGTGAAGGGAACCAGCGGTGCAACTGGCGACGATGCAACCAGCGGTGCAACTAGTGGTGGTGCAACTAGTGGTGACGCAACCGGTGGTGCCGAATCAAACTCGGGGCTATTCGTCGTCGGTAATAGAAATCTGTTGGTTACGGCAGTGTCGAACCTAGTCTCCAATGCCATTAACTATTCCCCAGATTCCACACCGGTGACTGTGAGTTACGAGGCAGTATCCGCTGAGGAAATCTGCATCCACGTCGTTGATCAAGGCATTGGTATTGCTTCCGAAGACCAGGAGCGCGTATTCGAGCGGTTTTTCCGAGTCGACAAGGCCCGCTCCCGACAAACCGGTGGCACGGGCCTGGGGCTGGCGATCGTGAAGCATGTGGTCGCCAACCACGGTGGCAACATCAGATTATTTTCCGAATTGGGTGAGGGCACCACGTTTACCCTGGCGTTGCCGCGTTACCAAGGTGACGGCATGGGCGGGCATGAACTGGAAGACTTAGAAGAATTAGAAGATTTGAAAGGCCTAGATAACCGGGGAACCCCAGAAAATCCGGAAGGCCTACCCAGCCGGGAAAAACCAGAAGAACCGTGATTTTTTAGCGGCGAGCTGTTATAGAATCGCCCCTGTGGCAGGAAACAGGCTGCGGCCGTCGAGCCGGCGAAACGTTACACGCCGTTGAACGTCGAAAGGACACAAGCCCCATGGCTACTGTTTTGATCGTGGAAGATGAAGAGTCGTTATCTGATCCGCTGGCATTTCTTCTGCGCAAAGAGGGATTCGAGACGGTCATTGCCGCTGATGGCCCCACGGCGCTGTCGACGTTTCAGTCACAACACGTCGATATCGTTTTGCTGGATCTGATGCTTCCCGGGATGTCGGGCACTGAGGTGTGTAAGAAAATCCGGCTTACCTCGCAGGTTCCGATCATTATGGTCACCGCACGTGACTCTGAGATTGACAAGGTGCTCGGGCTCGAGCTTGGCGCCGACGACTACGTGACCAAGCCATATTCTGCTCGTGAACTCACCGCCCGCATCCGGGCGGTGCTGCGTCGAGGGGCCGAGAAAAACACAGAAGCAGAGACTATCGAGGCCGCCGATAACGTTTTGGAAGGCGGCCGCGTGCGTATGGACGTCGACAGCCATATCGTTTACGTCGATGGCGAAGCAGTTCCAATGCCGCTGAAAGAATTCCACCTGTTGGAATATTTGCTGGAAAACGCCGGACGCGTTCTTACCCGCGGGCAACTGATCGACCGCATCTGGGGCTCTGATTACATCGGCGACACTAAAACCATCGACGTGCATGTCAAACGGTTACGCTCCAAAATTGAACCGGAACCATCCCGCCCGACACACCTGGTGACTGTGCGCGGGCTAGGTTATAAGTTCGACGCCTAGTTTCTTTCAGGTTTAATTGTTTCTTTCAGGTTTAATTTCCAGTTGCCGCCTGCGTCGCCGGATGCTGGGGGAGATTCACGCCTGCCGCGCGGGCAGCATCACGCATCTGGCAGTGGTTCGCCAAAATTTCGTAATTGCGTTGGCCCATTACCGCCACCAACTCTTCCCGGTGTGTCTTCCACAACGGATCAGTCGTCGTATGACACTGCGGAGCCGAAGAACACCACCAGTCGAATTCCTCGCCACCGTTGCCCCACGCGCGGCGGTCATACTCACTGATTACCGTGCGTAAAATTTCCACTTCGTCGCTGCGAGTTTCATAATCCTCGTGTCGACGAATAGGAACCTGCCAGCATACTTCGGGCTTAACAACGGTTAGCTCTTCATCCTCTGCGACTGCCCACTGGTGTAGCGCACACCCTGCGCCAGTTGCCCAGCCATGACGGTTGGCGAATATACAACCACCATCAACAGTGCGGGTTTTCAACGACGGCTCCATTTCACCATCCTCGTTTTCCTCTTCGTCCCACACTAGCCACGGCTCTAACTCGCCAGCAGGCGCTATTCCCGACAAGTGCTCATCAGTATTGCTCGGGCGCAATTGCCAGTATTTCGCGGGCATGTTGCGGACGGCGTCGAAAAGTTGATCCTGGTCGGTTTCGTCGGCAAGAAACGCCCCATGCGTGCAACAAGCCACGTCGGTAATTCCTTCGCGGATGCCGAAACAATCCGAGGTGCCAAACTTGCAACTGTAATGAGATTCAACCCATGTCAGGTCGACGGAAAAGACATGCTCGGGATCGTCCGGGTTGGTGAATTCGAACCACTCGCGAGCAAAATCCGGGGCAACCTCCCGGCCAGCACGAATAGATTTGCCGGCAGGAGAGTTTGCAGGAAAACCAAGGAAAATGGAAGAAGACTGTGCGTGATTCACACCTAGACACCGTAGACCGTTTAGGCTAGGAGTGTGCGATTAGGTGTAATTGATGTGGGCAGCAACACTGTCCACCTAGTAGCAGTAGATGTTCGGGACGGCGGTCGGCCAACGCCCATGAGCGATTGGAAGACTTCGCTAAAGCTGGTGGAGCAGCTCGACGCTGACGGAAATATCCACGAGCGAGGTTTGAAGAAACTGATCTCGTCCGTTGGGGAAGCTAAAGAACTCGCCAACAAACTCGGATGCGACGAATTCATGCCCTTTGCCACGTCTGCCATTCGCTCCGCCACGAACTCCGCCTATGTGCTGGATGAAGTGGAAAAACAGACGGGGGTGCGCTTAGAAATCCTCTCTGGCAAGGACGAAGGCCGGTTGACATTCCTGGCTGTACGACGTTGGTTTGGCTGGTCGGCTGGTCGCATCACGAACATTGACATCGGTGGCGGCTCGCTCGAATTATGTACCGGCACCGACGAGCACCCCGATGTTGCCAGTTCGCTGGATTTGGGTGCCGGCCGGTTGACGTATAACTGGTTTGATGCGGATCCGCCGGGAAAAAAGAAAATCAACACGCTGCGCGACTACATCGACGCTGGGCTCAAGGATGTTGCCGCCGAGATCCGCGCCTACGGTGCCCCAGGAATCGCGGTAGGCACCTCGAAGACAATCCGTACCCTGGCGCGACTTACTGGTGCCGCTCCATCGTCGGCAGGGCCCTATGTACGACGTAACCTGACCGCACCAGGTTTGCGTCAATTGATCGCATTCATTTCCCGCATGACTGCCGCCGACCGAGCCGAATTAGAAGGCGTGAGCAATGACCGTTCGCATCAAATCGTTGCCGGTGCTTTAGTTGCAGAAGCTAGTATGCGAGCATTAGGAATCGACGAACTCGAAATCTGCCCCTGGGCACTGCGCGAAGGCGTAATTCTGCGTCGCATCGATAAAGGACTGGAATAGGGAGAAACAGCATGTCTGACGACAAGCAATTAACAGTCGCGGAATTGTTGGCCCGCGCCGGGAAAGAGAACTCCGATGGCCAAGGGAAAGCCGGCGCTCAAGGCGGTTCTGGTGCACGGAAATCCGGAGGCGACTCGGAGAAACCACGTCGACGTCGGCGTCGCAGCATGGAAGACGGCGGAGGTGTCTCCGTCGCTGAGCTGACTGGGTCGTTTCCGAAAGTCACCGCGAAGCCAAAGGAATCCAAGCACGGGTCCCCCATTGATGAGACCAGTAGCAATGAGGCCAGCAGCGGTGAGACCAGCAGCAACAAGGGTGCAAAAGCTGCAAACGCAGGTTCCGGGGCTGCGCAGAATGCGGCGACGGAAAAACCATCGGGACCAAAAGCGCCTGTGGCTGCCGAAAAGAAGCAACCGGCAACACAGTCGGTGTCTCCGGCAACACCGCCAACTACCCGGAAGAAGTCCAAAACCATCACGGTTGGCCATAAGAGCGGTGACAAAAACAATGGCGGTACAGGGACAAAGACCGGTGGACAGGCCAACAGTGTTCAGGATTCCAGCCAAGAGAAGGTAAGCAGTGTTAGTGCTGGTGCTAGCGGTAGTGCTGCTGGTATTGGTAGCGCAGCTAAAGGTGTTGGTATCGGTAACGCCGGTAACGCTGCTGGTGCTGGAAGTGCTAAAGCTCCAGAGAAACCGACACCGGCCTCAGACGAGACCGCAGAAATCTCCCGAGTTACCGACACTACGAGCGCACGAACTGAGGGCGGTTCTGATAAACAGAACCAGCGCCCCAACGGCCGCGATCAGAAGAACCACGAACGCAAGGAAACTAGTCGCAAGGACTCCGAGACGACTGGTGAGATTCCGCGTGTGCAAGGCGGCAAGCCAGTTGATAAAGCTGCGAAGACAGCGGACACCGCTAGCCAGCCGGTGAAACCGGGTAAGCGAGCTGATGACGATACCTCCGAATTTCAGAACATTCCGGATTCGCTTACGCAGGCAGCCGCGGGTGCCCCGGTTGGTGGGGCTGGCCAAGACGGTGCAAAATCTACCGGAATAAATTCCACGCAGAAGAAAGCTGCTCAGGGTGCTCAGCAGACAGGGCAGCCTGATAATTCGGCGCAGGAGAATGGTCAACCGTCGGGCGGACCATCTCCCGTCCACGCTGATGCGGATCAGGATGACGCAGTCTCCGAAGGCGAAGGTATGAGTCCGGTTGCGGTGATTTTACTGGCACTGGTCGGCATCGTGCTTGGCGTCGTCGTATTCAAGGGCTTCGAAATGCTTTGGGGTGCTCTGAATAACTACCTGGTTGCCGCGTTGGCAGTCGGCGTTACCGGTGTTATGGCTGGCATAGTTCACGCCCTGCGCACGGAGCGTGATGGATTGTCGATGACATTGACGGCTATCGTGGGCTTGTTGTTGACTTTTGGTCCGGCGATCTTGGTAGTGCTCTAGTGTTTCAGTGATTGGCTATCTCGCCGCTTGGGACAAGAATGTCTAAAAACTGGTTGTGGTTAACACGACCGTCACGAGCTAAGCTATGAACTCGATTGCACATTAAACCCCTAGTCTTCCACAGTGTGGTGGCTAGGGGTTTTGCTTTCTGGCATCGTAGAAACCATGACTAACATTGCAGTTCTAGGTGGAGGCCAGATCGGAGAAGCTCTCGTTTCCGGTCTCGTAGCCTCTGATTACGACCCAAAGTCCATTACCGTGACTAACCGCAGCGCCGAGAAATCGAGCTACTTCGAAGAAAACTACGGTGTGCACACTACTTCGGATAACGCGGCTGCGATCAAGGACGCCGATTATGCGTTTTTGTGCGTCAAGCCTTATCACATTATTGATCTGTTAGAAGATGTTTCCGAGACTCTGCAGTCGAGGGAAGGTAAAACTGTGGCCGTATCCATGGCCGCAGGTTTGACCTTAGAGGCTATGGAAAAAGCGGCTGGCAGCGGGGTGCCAGTGGTTCGTGTGATGCCAAACACCCCGATGCTGGTCGGTAAAGGAACTAACGCTGCAGCGCCAGGAAGCAGCGTATCCGATGAACAGATGTCGGGAGTTTCAGAACTGCTCGAGGCAGTTGGTGAAGTAGTCATCGTAGAAGAAGGCGATATGGATGCTGTAACCGCGATGTCAGGTTCCTCGCCAGCGTATTATTTCTTGGTCACTGAGGCTCTTATCGACGCCGGTGTGCAGATGGGGTTGAAGCGCGATGTCGCCGAGAAACTGGCTACCAATGCCGCCCACGGTGCAGGAAAGATGCTGACGGATTCTGGTCGCGATCCAGCAACCCTTCGGCAGAACGTCTCTTCTCCAGGTGGCACCACTGTGCATGCTCTTCGTGAACTTGAAGAGTCTGGTCTACGTGGCATGTTCTTCCGTGCAGCTGAGGCCTGTGCTAACCGCTCCAAGGAACTTGGCTAAAACTTCTTTTATGCAACGGCAGGACACTTGCTCGGTGATATGACTGTCTGGTTGTTTAATGCCTACTAAAAACCTCGCCGCATCATGACCGGTTGAGCTTCAGAGATAACGCCCGCCGACCGCATCGTTGCCAGAATAGATACTGGCACTGGCGTGGTGCGGCGGGTTTTGCGTACTTGTGTGCAGTTACGTTCCAGGAGATATACGGGGGTTGCAAGCGATAGATGGGATTAATGTGCAGGGCGGGTCGCAATAGTCACAAGTGACACGCTAGACTAGTTTGAGCACGTGCGTGTGAAGTCCTGCGGGAGGGGAAGCCTGCAGCGCACTACGAGCTGAAGGGTGAGATACATATGGCACATGAAGACAAAGGAACGTTTCTGACCATCGCCGAGGTTGCGGAGATGATGCGCGTCTCGAAAATGACGGTCTACCGCCTTGTGCACGCTGGCGATTTGCCGGCTGTTCGCGTGGGACGTTCTTTCCGGGTTCACGAAGAAGCCGTGAACGAGTACCTGCACTCGTCGATTTACGAGGTTGGGTAGTTTTACGGACTCATCACAATAGCGATTGAGTTATTACCGGAACTTGCAAACCTTTAATCGGCTTTGCACCCTCGCGGCAGGCATCTGTTGATGCAGGGACACCGAGCCAGGCTACGTCATTAAGACTTGCCAGTTCTGGGAAATCCCCGGAGTTTGCCCAGATTTGGGTAAGCTTCTTGACAATCGCTAAAGTGTGAGCATTAGTGTCGGCAGTTTGTACACATATCAACTAAGAATTGAGGGTACTGACCATGGGTTCAGTCATTAAGAAGCGCCGTAAGCGCATGTCCAAGAAGAAACACCGCAAGATGCTGCGCCGTACTCGCGTTCAGCGTCGTAAACTGGGCAAGTAAACTAGCGCACGTTATTCAGTTGGAGCCAGATCCTATGTGGTCTGTCTACCAGCACGCACCCTGTGGAACAGGCTGGAGTTCGGCATCCAAATTACCGTCGAGTCTCCATGTCACTAGTTTCCACAGGGATTTTGTGTATCTAGTGCAGATCCGGGCTATGCGGCTCTGTTTTTGGTGCGCGCCTTAGTCGGCGTTGGAGAGGCTGCCAGCAACCGACGACCTGGAGCATTGTGTGCGGCAATCGTTTCATTGATGTCGATCTTTCCGGTGCTGGGGTTAAATTTGCCTACAAGATGAGTATCGTTTTCTCTTTCCATGTGGCCCATGTTGTTTTGGCCGTCACGTTGGTCGTTATTGCCTCGGTGATGATAGGCGCAAAGTAGCGTGAGGTTTTCGATGTTGGTCTTTCCACCGTGAGAATATGCAGTTATGTGATGGCCTTCGCATTTCGCCGCTGGCTCTGAGCAGCCAGGGTGGCTACAAACTAGCTGCATTGCAGTGAGAAAGGCTCTTTGGATCTGAGTCGTGTTGCGTACTGAGCCCGCGTCGAGAAGCTTTGCCTTGCCATTGTCCGTGATTCCAAGATGGCATTCGGAGATTCCCAATTGCATAATTTCTGCCGGGGTTAGCGTAGTGCCGGTATCTGTCCGGAACCTCGTTCGTGGTCCCATATTTAGGTAGTCATCGATTGTGCCGACCAGCACCAGTTGCGCAGACACTCTAGCAGTTGTTGTTTTCTCTGCTGATTCCGCTGTGACTTGGGACGCTTCCGAGTTTGGTGTAGGCCCGAATATAGCGTTCATGAAGTAGTCGTGGACAAATTGTGAAAGTGTTCGAGTCTCCGTGACAGTGGCGTCGGCCTGACGGGCTTTCCAGACTCGTGTGGCTTTTGCCCGAATAGCTTCAATGCGCGTGGAGAAGACAGGGTCGGTGGTAATTCCGAAATTTATCATTCCGTTGGGAAGCTCTCGGGGTTGAGAAATGTAGCGCTTAGAGCGTGCAGATTCTTGGGTTGCCCGTGCCTTAGCAGGCGACGAATAAGCGTCAGGATGATTATTTGCGTTGCGTATACGCTCACGACACCAGTGGGTGAGGTCGGCACAGTTGCGTCCCTTGTCAGCCTCTTTCATGGATTCTAGACGAACCTGGTGTTTTCCTGGCACCGCGGTGTCGTTAAGGTGGCGTAACTCCCGATCAATTACGTCGACCTTGTCTGTGGAAATTTGTCGTGCAAGTTCACGACCGGTAGATTGGGCATATCTTTCCTGGTTAAGCTTGTTTTTTGCTAAACGCATCCGTTTTGATCGCTGATTGCTAGATTCAACTTCGACTTCCTCGTCATCTGGATCGTATTCGGCGATATGGATGTGTCCGTAGGCGGTTGTTGCGCGATTTTTTACAGTATTGGCGTGTGATGTGGAATAACCTAGGCGTTTGGTATAAAACCCACGAGCGGTCGTTGTACCTACCAATCGACCAATTTCGGTTCGCTCTGCACACCATGCAAGAGAAGTTTCGCTGGATCGACGGGCAGAAGCAGCCTGGGAAAGGTATTCGAGTGCTTGCGCAATAGACGCTCTGTGGTCGAGGTGTTTACTTTTAGATTGCGCTAGTTCATCGCAAAGATCTGCTAATTCTGCGTCTAATTTTGAGAGGATGGACGCAATGTCGGAGATTCGTTGCCAAGCGTCTGCCCGTTTTTGGTTATGTAGGTGTGGAGGACGTTTCCGGGAACCATGCTGGTGCTGTTCTGGGGAAAACTCACGTAGCTTGCCTAAAGGTGTCATGGAACTGACGTTAAGAGCCCGGGGCGGATAGTTGCAGTGGAAATGGGGAACAGTCCGAAAATCTGTGGAGAAACGGAGTTATCCACAGCTAATGATGGGGTTGGGTTGCAGCAAAAGATGAAGGAATGTTGCTAAATTTATTGGGCAGCAACCTGTGCTTGAATTACCTAGCTTTTGATTTACCTGGCTTTTGGTTTGAACGGTGGCTATTTGCTTTCTATGTGGTGGATTTTTTCTTAGAAGGCCCTAATATTTTCCAGCCACCGTAAGCACCGTAGGAAAATAGTGCGGTAATTAATGCTGGTACACCGAAGGACCGCACAGCCTTGCGTAGGGAACGGTAGTCGTTGATTTTCCACCCCCGCGATTCTGCTTCCTTGCGCAGTTCCCTATCTGGGTTAATAGCTACGGCGGTGCCGACCATTGTCAGCATCGGAATATCGTTGATTGAATCTGAATAGGCAGTACAGCGATCAAGATCTAGCTTCTCCATCGCAGCCAAAGCAGCGACTGCATGTTTTTTACCTGGTCCGTGCAGGATGTCGCCGACTAGTCGTCCAGTGAATTTGCCGTTTTGCACCTCTGCCACGGTGCCAAGCGCACCTGTAAAACCAAACCTTTGGGCTAAAATTTGGGCCAGTTGCACAGGTGTTGCCGTCACGAGCCATACTTGTTGGCCGGCTGCCAAGTGTTTGTTCGCTAGTTCACGGGTAGCAGGATAGGCTTTGTCTGCAACCCGTGAGTCCACGATTTCTTGGCAGATGTCGTTGAGCTCTTCTACGGTGCGGCCTTTAATAAATTCCAGGGCTTGTTCGCGCCCTGAGGCTACGTCATTGATGTTTTCGGAGCCGGTAACGCGGTATTTTATTTGTTTCCACGCGATCGGGGCGATATCGCGCAAGCGAAAAAACCGCTTCCGTGCCAGGCCCATAGCGAGAACGACGAGTGATGATCCTTGAATGAGGGTGTTATCTACGTCAAAAAACGCAGCTGCGCCGATGTCTTGCGGTATGGCGGGGTCGGGCTGAGTAAGTTTAAAGCTTCCTGCGGCTTTCACTGATCCCGAGACCGAGGCGACGCCCGAGTCAAAGTCGGGGAGGCCGATGCCAAAAGTTTCGCTAATGGCGTTTGCGGCGGCGGCTTCACCGGCTTCTTGTTGGTGTGCCTCGTCCAGTGGTGGCATAACGGTGTTTTCTAGGAAACGTCGTAAATTGCCGCGACTTGCAGACCATTCCGCGAGGAAATCTTCTGCTGAGTTCGGCCCACTGCCGTCAGGATCAGACAAGAAATTCACTCGCTAAACTTTACCTGTTGTATGTAAAAACCCATTAATATTTCGTGCTGTATTTTCTCTGGTGTAGAACTGCTTGGGCGAATTTTCGGGGGCCAGTTCAACTGCGGTCGGGTGGATTGGCCAGATAGTATGTGGTTGTGGAGCGGTTTCTAGTCGCCTTGAGAGTGTAGTTCGGGGAATACTGTGTTCGAGATGCAAGCAGAATTTGGTTACCCAGTGTGCAGCTAAGATGGTGCCAGGAAGCTGGCGTTGAGCCGCACTGGACCTGGGGCTAGAGCGGCCCGCAGAACATAGACCCGTATAGCTTAGAAGTTAGAGAGGCTAGTTTGCATGATGAATGACGCTTGGCGATCCGGGGAGTCCGCGATGCAATCGCGTCACGATAATTCTGTCGGGGTCGCTCGAGCTGAGGAAGATGCCACCGAGAATAAGGCTGAAGCTGGTTATATTCCTAGACCTAACCCCACGCCCACGCACATCGTAGAATTGATGGTTCGGACAAATTGTGGGTCGTGTGTTCGCGTTCGCGAGCAGATCGCCCCAATCGTTGCAGCCGCAGATGCAAAACTGGTCGTGCGTAACGTTGATAATGATGCTGGGCTTGCGGTCGAGTTTGGAGACCGGGTGCCGGTGGTGGTTCTTGATGACGAGGAATTCGCGTGCTGGGAGGTCGACAACGATGAGTTGGCCGCTGCTTTGCAGAATGGGCTCTAGGAGCTGCTAATTTGCTTGCCCATTGCCCTGGAGATTCTGCTTTCTGTGGCCATTGGGGCTATCCTTTTGGTTGATATCATGGGTAGACCTCAGCCGTGAGTGTGGGCCTACCCAAATCCGGGACAGCTGGAGGGCTCTAGCTGGAGTGCCCTAACTGGTGGGCGCGGTGTGCTGGGCGAAGCCCTGAGTCGTTCCAATCGTGACGCGGATTACTGTAGTTAAGTTTTGTAGTTGAGTTAGTGAGATTGCGGAGGAAAATGTGAGCGTGCTCGTCGTGGGAATGTCCCATCGTTCGGCTCCGGTCGCTTTGTTGGAGCGACTGAGCGTAGATGGCATGCAACGCGAGGAGACGAATGCTGAGCTCGTGGCCACTTCGTCGCTGAGTGAGGCAATGATCATCTCCACGTGCAACCGCTTGGAGGTCTACTGCGTCACGAATTCATTCCATTCCGGAGTTCAAGATGTGGTGGAAGTCCTGCACCGTATTTCTCACATTGCTATCGATGAACTGCGTAGCTATCTCTACGTGCGGTATGCGGATGCTGCTGCTGAGCATATGATGGTGGTCGCTTCCGGGTTGGACTCCATGGTGGTCGGTGAGCAGCAAATCATCGGGCAGGTACGCAAGGCGTACCAGCGTGCAGTAGCCGCAAACACGGCTGGAAAAACTCTTCATGCCCTGGCGCAATCTGCTCTGCGAGCAGGAAAGAGAGTGCATACCGAGACTAAAATCGATGAGGCAGGCGCATCTATGGTTACTGTTGCGTTGAACGAAGCGCTGCAGTATATGGATTTGGGTTTGCAGAGCGGTGATGCCTCCGCAACTGTTCACACCCCTGACCATGTCGACGAGCCTTTGCTGATCGGGCGTACAGCTTTGGTATTGGGAGCCGGCGCGATGGCGTCCTTGGCTGCCACACATCTGGGGCGGTTGGGCGTCGACAAGATCATTGTTGCTAACCGCACCCGCGAACGGGCTGATAATCTGGTCGACCATGCGCACCAAGCTGGCGTGTGTGCAGAGGCTGTGAACTTCGAAGACCGTCAGCAAGTTTATGGCAAAGTAGACATCATCGTTTCGGCGACGGGCGCAGACAATTACACGGTCGACCGGGCTTCCATTCCGGAACAGCGCCACGGTCACCTGGTACTCATTGACCTTTCATTGCCACGCGACATTGCGGATGACACCGCAAAGCTTCGCGGGGTTGATCTGGTCAACATCGAGAGGCTGCATCAGTCGTTGACGTCGCAAAGCGATGAAGATACCACTGTCGGCCACCAAGACGCGAAACGCATTGTTCGTGAGGAGTTGCAAGCCTTTGCTTCTGAACAGCGTGTACGCGAAGTGGTCCCCGCAGTTTCTGCCTTGCGCAAGCATGCTGCTGGCGTGATTGAGTGTGAGATGGCGCGTCTTCGGCAAAGGCGTCCGCATATGTCGGAGGATGATTTCGGACAAGTACAGGTAGCGATTAGGCGTGCCGTCGACAAGCTATTGCACGAACCCACCGTGCGGGCGAAAAAACTCGCAGCGGAATCAGGCGCGGTCAGCCATGAAACAGCACTCCAAGAAATGTTTGGTTTGGAGATCGATGGTAGCTCGATTGCTGTCGATGCCGATGAGTTACCGTCCGTGCAGGAAGTTATTGCTCTGGGTAATAACGCCGGGAACCATTCCAGGGCCGACGATAAGGCTGGGACGAATAAAAATTCCGTGGATAATTAGCGTTAAAGAATCCCTTTAAAAAGCTTTAAGAGACGCAGAAGGCAACCCGCATGGGGCCTAAGGAGTAGAACATGTTGCAGATTGGTACCCGGGGCTCGAAGCTAGCTACTACCCAGGCTGGCCACGTGCGTGACTGGATTATTGCAGCTGGTGCGCCCGCGGAGTTGAAGATCGTTAAAACGGAAGGCGATGTGAATATGGCCCCGGTTGAGCGTATCGGAGTGGGCGTATTTACACAGAAACTGCGGGAAGTACTTGATGCAGGAGGCTGCGACGTGGCCGTGCACTCGTTTAAAGACTTGCCGACGGCTGCGGACGACAGGTTCCATTTGGTAATCCCGAAGCGCGAGGACAACCGGGAAGCCCTGATTGCGCGCGATGGTCTGCGCTTGGATGAATTACCGGAAGGTGCCCGCGTGGGTACTTCGGCGCCTCGCCGAATCTCACAATTGCTGTCCTTACGCCCGGATCTCGATATTCGTCCTCTGCGCGGGAATATCGAAACGCGAATGAGCAAGATTGACGACGGCGAACTCGATGCAGTGGTATTGGCATATGCCGGGCTGATCCGAAATGGCTATCAGGACAAAGCGACCCAGGTTTTTGCTGTAGATGAAGTGATGCCAGCTCCAGCGCAAGGGGCATTAGCCGTGGAAGTACGCATGAATGATGCTGCGGTTGTGGAAGTCGTCGACAAGCTCACCAGTGTCATCGACCGTGACTGCGCATTTGCGGAACGCGTGGTGCTGAATCGTTTGGAAGCAGGATGCACCGCTCCGGTCGCGGCGTATTCCACCTTCGATGAGCAGACTGGAATGATTACTGCCCATGGTGGGGTGTTTGCACTGGATGGGAAAAAGAGGTTGCTCGCCGCTGCCAGCGGTACCGACCCTATCGCGGTAGGCGAAGAGGTCTCGCAGGCATTGCTTGCCGACGGCGCTGTGGAACTCCTGGGTGATTCCTAGCGCACCACCGGTGCCACGCTGGGACACTGAGATTGGGTGCTAAAGGGGTGCATACTACTCGCCCTAAGGGCGCAACCTGACGTTAACCCTCGAGTTTCAATGAGTCCCGACTAATCCGTTTGTTTTTTAGTTTTCCGGCGTCTACTTTAAGCTGGTACTAGCACACGATAATGCACCGTCTACGGTTTGGGTCCGGTTAAAGGCAAAACCGCAGATGACGGTGCTTCGTCGTGGTTTATTTTTGTTTACTGTCCGTGACCGCGCGTAGAAAAGGTCTATATGAGCAACGCCCCCTCCGTCGCCCACCAAGGCAAAGTGGTGTTCGTCGGCGCCGGACCCGGCAACCCGGACCTTCTAACAGTTCGCGCCAGGGAAGTACTCGCGTACAACGCTATTGCGGTCGCAGACTCGCAGGTGCTTGCTGGGGTACGCGAAATTGTGGGCTCGGCACTGCCAGTGCCCCAAGAAAAACTAGATGCTGCAGAGCAGGAATACGCCCGCATGTGTGCTGAGGCGAAAGCCCAGGGGGCTCGTCGGAAGCCGCCAAGGCCAGCAGCCCCGACGGCTGCTGATGTGCGGGAGTTTGCTGGTTCGGAGCAGGTCGTCACCCAGCTGCACACGGCGTTAGAAGAGGCCGGAGGCAGTGATGTTATCCGGTTGGTTGCCGGTAACCCATTAAATCGGGAAGCGATTTTGGCGGAAATCTCCGCTGTGAGTGCCGCTGGCATGGAATTCCAGGTGGTTCCTGGGATGTCGTTGCCTTCCACAGTGCCGTCGTTTGCAGGATTAGCACTGGGCTCAACCTACACCGAAGCCGATATGACCGATGGCGACGTCGACTGGGACCAATTGTCTGTCGCCACACAACCTATCGTGTTGCAGGCTTGGGCTTCGGACTTGCCGACGATCGCCGACGAGCTGAGCACGCGTGGGATGAGCGTTGACACCCCCGCGTTTGTCACAGTCAATGGCACAACACGCTTGCAGCGCACCTATGAGGCGACCCTAGCAACGCTGGGCAAGCTGAACGCAGAGCTTGACGGCATCTTAGTGGTGACCTTAGGGCGCAGCTTTGATGACCGTTCCAAGTATTCCTGGTGGGAGAACCGCCCCCTGTACGGTTGGCGGGTGTTGGTTCCGCGCACGAAAGAGCAAGCCGGTCCAATGTCGGCGCAGCTGGCTTCCTATGGGGCAATTCCGCAATTGGTGCCGACGATTTCTGTGGAACCGCCGCGAAACCCAGCCCAGATGGACCGCGCAATCAAAGGCATTGTCGAAGGACGCTATAAATGGGTCGTGTTCACCAGCGTGAACGCGGTAAAAGTAGTTTGGGACAAGATCGCGGAATTGGGCCTGGATGCCCGCGATTTTGCTGGCGTGCACTTAGCTGCGGTGGGAGGAAAAACCGCCGAAGCTATTCGTGAAAAAGGCATGGTTCCGGAAGCTTTGCCGAAGGCAGACGCACAAAACGCTCATGGCTTGGTGGAATCTTTCCCACCATATGTGGAAGATATTGACGCTGTTGGTCGCGTCCTGCTGCCGCGCGCGGATATTGCCGGTGATGCGTTAGTAGACGGGCTACAGGCGCTCGGTTGGGAAGTTGACGATGTGGTCGCGTACCGGACGGTTCGCGCGGCTCCACCATCAGCGGAAACCCGCGACATGATCAAAACGGGTGCCTTTGATGCGGTGGCATTTACCTCCGGGTCGACGGTGCGCAACCTCGTGGGCATCGCGGGGAAACCACACCAGCGCACTATCATTGCTTGCATTGGCCCGATGGCGAAAGCCGCGGCAGAAGAGATGGGGCTGCGCGTCGACGTCGTCCCGGAAGTCGCTGATGTTCCACATCTTATCGATGCCCTGGCGGACCACGTGGCACACCTCCGCGCAACGGGCAACCTTCCGGCTCCGCGGAAAAAACGTCGTACGCGTCGGAAAGCGGCGGCTTCGGTAAGTACTGATTCTGGAAAAGCTGCCTCTGGAGAAGCTGATTCTGCAAGTACCAGTTCTTGAAATACTGATTCTCGAAATGCTAGTTCTTGAAATTTGCTGTCGGAAAGTAGTACGCAGGCAAAACACCAGTTAGAGTCGAGCCACCGTGTTGTTTCGCTGACTATGTAACTGACTATGCACTAGCTCCACAGCCCCTCTTACCTGGAAAATAAGAAATTTAAGGAAGGTCCCCGAAGTGGATTACCCGCTGTCCCGTCGCCCCCGCCGCCTACGCACCACCCCCGCATTACGGGAATTAACAGCGGAGACGCACCTGCGCCCCGCTGATTTCATCCTTCCGATGTTCATCGCTGATGGTTTGGACGAGCCGAACCCGATTTCGGCGATGCCGGGCGTTTCTCAGCACACTTTTGATTCCTTGACCCGAGCTGCAGAACAAGCACTGGAACAGGGAGTACGTTGCGTCGATTTATTTGGAGTCCCTCTCCCAGAGCACAAGGATGAGAACGGATCACAAGCGTGGGCAGAAAGCGGCATCTTAAACCGCGGGATCGCACACCTGCGCAAAGAGTTCGGCGATGACTTGCTAATCATGGCTGATACCTGCCTGGATGAATTCACCAGTCACGGACATTGTGGGCTTCTTGACGCCAACGGAGACGTGCTTAACGACGCAACAGTGGATTGTTACGTGGATATGGCAGTGAGTCAGGCGGCAGCAGGCGCACACCTGGTTTCTCCATCAGGAATGATGGATGGTCAGGTGGCAGCGATCCGCCAGGGGCTGGATTCTGCAGGGTATTCCGATGTCGCGATCATGGCTTACTCGGCGAAGTATGCGTCGGCGTTTTTTGGCCCGTTCCGGGAGGCCGTCGGTTCTTCATTGCAAGGGGATCGGCGTACCTACCAACAAGACCCGGCAAACCGACGGGAATCCTTGTTGGAGGTGCAGCTGGATATTGATGAAGGCGCAGACTTTGTCATGGTAAAGCCTGCTCTGGCGTACTTGGATATCATCAGCGAGGTTGCCGAGTTTTCCCCTGTGCCAGTTGCCGCCTACCAGGTTTCTGGTGAATATTCGATGATCCAAGCTGCTGGTCATAACGGTTGGATTGACCGTGATGCCGTAATGATGGAGTCATTGTTGAGCATTAAGCGTGCGGGAGCCAATCAAATCCTGACGTACTTTGCGACGGATGCAGCCCGGCTGTTAAACCAGCGCTAAGAAGATGCCCGCCGGGTGGCCCGTTCTGTCTTCTACCGTGCACAAAAACCACACAGTGTATAAGGTGCACCCTATGGTGAATTTGCAGCCTCAGTCCCGCGAGCCAGAGTTGTCGACTAAGAATGCCGCAAAGGCGAACAGCGTTTCACCAAGGGCTGATGGCGCGAAAGGGAAGAATTTGCAGGAGCAGAGTGTGACAAGCCCGTCCCCGAAAAAATCCCAACGCCCGCAACAGCCGGAATCTGTGCGTTTTTATACGCGGCTGTGGGCGTTCGTACTGGTTGTGGAGTTTGTCCACCAAGTTCTCAATATCGCGCTGGCGCTGTGGGATCCTTCCGAACTGCAAGCCCAGGCTGCTAGCAGTATCGAAGAAAGCGGCCAAGCAATTAGTGAGAGTTTGCTGAACTTTGGTGTTTATGGCTCGATCGTATTGATGGGGCTGATCTCCGTACTGCTGCTTGGACTACTGGCAACGATGCTGTATTTGCTTAATAAGCAACATAAGCGGGCAGGTTTGGCACGGCGGATGCTGTTTTTCTTTGGCCTATATTTCACGTTCCGCCTGGTTGTGATTTTTGGGTCTTCTGGCAACCCGTTGTCCGAAATTCCGGAAGTTTTCTACATTATTGACGGCAATCTGCAGGTTCTTGTTGGTGTTGCTGCTGTCCTTACTCTCATATTCGGAGGCCGAAATGAGACGCTGGACTACACCGGGGAGCTAGAACGTATGCGCCAGATGGAGCAAGAGCTACGCGCTGAGCAGGAACGGCGGGCGCAAAAGAAAAAAGAGAAGCAAGCTAAGAAGCAGGCGGAGCGCGAGGCCCGAAATTCCGGGAAAAGCGAAGATGCCCCAAAAGCGCAGAAGATCTCGCAGGACGCAGAGCGCTAAAGAAAAAATGCTGGTGGAAGTTCCTGCATGACAGCCTAGGGACGCTGCTAGGCCGGTTTCGTTCTAGGTTGCGACCTCGTGGATAATGGGAGCTATGACGCGTCGGAATTTAAACAATTCGCCTTTCCTCGATGCCGCCTCTGGGCGGACCCCAAGCCGCACTCCGGTGTGGTTTATGCGCCAGGCTGGCCGTAGCCTTCCTGAGTACCGGAAGTTGCGCGAGGGCACGAGCATGTTGGACGCGTGCTTTCAGCCTGAGATGCTCGCTGAAATTACAATGCAGCCTGTGCGGCGCCACGATGTCGACGCCGCGATTTTGTTTTCAGACATTGTGATCCCGTTGAAAGCAGCGGGTGTTGATGTCGAAATTGTTCCGGGGCGGGGGCCGGTGATGGCGCAGCCTGTGCGTACGCCTCAGGACGTGCACGATCTACCGGTGCTGGACGACGACATTTCGGAGGTATCCGAGGGAATCGAGATAATTCTGGATGAACTGACGGATTCGCAGGCGCTGATTGGTTTTATTGGTGCGCCGTTTACTTTGGCTAGTTACCTCGTGGAAGGTGGGCCGTCGAAAAACCATGAGCGTACAAAATCGTTGATGCATTCTGATCCAAACACCTGGCATTTGCTGATGGAGAAAATCACCCCTACGGTGACGCGATTTTTGCAGACGCAGATTACGGCGGGAATTGATGCCATGCAGCTGTTTGACTCCTGGGCTGGGTATCTCACAGAGCGTGATTACCGTGAATTTGTGTTGCCGTATTCGCAGCGCATTCTGGAATCGGTGCGAGGTGAGATCCCCCGTATTCATTTTGGAGTCGGCACCGGTGAGTTGCTGGGTGCCATGAGTCAGGCAGGTTCTGAGGTTATGGGTGTGGATTGGCGCGTGCCGCTGGATAGTGCAGCTGAGCGAATTTGCCAGGTCGCGGGGCCACGTGTGTTGCAGGGCAACTTGGACCCAGCAATTTTGTTTAGTGGCGAGCAGGCGATGGCCCGCGAGATTACCCGTATTAAAGGGGAAGCTGCGGCTGCGGTTTCCGCTGGTAATGCCACGGGACACATTTTCAACTTGGGGCATGGCGTGCTACCTAACACAGTCCCGGAAGACATTACGAAGGCTGTGGAACTTATTCATGAAACTGGTACTGGGGCAGTTGCTGCGCCAGGAACTCGTTGAAAGAGCATGGACGCCGGAACTCGCGCGTCTAAAGCTATCTAGACGGCTGCCGCAGTCGCCTTCACAACCTGACTAATTCGGAGTATTTTTCTCATGACTCGTTGCGCAATTATTGGAGCCGGACTCGCCGGTTTGACTGCTGCTTATCAGCTGCGCCAGGAGCTGCCCTCTGCACAAATTGATGTGTGGGAAGGTGCGGAGCGCATTGGCGGTAAGTTGCACACGGTGCCCTTTGACGGCGGCCCGGTTGATATGGGGGCGGAAGCGTTTTTAGCCCGGCGGGATGATGCGCGTGAGTTTTTTGCAGAGTTGGGCCTTGCTGACGAGATTGTTTATCCCTCTGCTTTGCGCCCGTTGCTGTATTCCCAGGAGACCACTCATGCGTTGCCAACCGCCGGGGTGATGGGGATTCCGGCAACGGGGCAAGCTGTGGCGGGTCTTGTGAGTCCAGAAACGGTTAAGTCCATTGATTCGGAAGCGCAACGAGAGTCAATTGCCTGGGAGCTGGGTGGGGATCAAAGCCTGGGATTATTGGTGCGTGATCGTTATGGGGATGAAGTCGTCGATCGTTGTGTTTCTGCGTTGTTGGGTGGGGTGTATTCCTGTGCTGCGGATGATTTGGGGGTTCGTGCCACGGTTCCGGCTTTAGCGAATGCTTTAGATGAGCTGGTGCGCGAGGGCAGGCCGGTCACGCTGAGTGCTGCTGTTGCCAAGGTTCTTGCTGCGGGTGAAAAAGCCGCATCGCCGCAGACTTCTAGTGGGGCGAAGCCCGCCCCGGTTTTCGGTACTTTCCGCAACGGGTTTGCCACTTTGTATGAGCGGTTGGCGCAGGCTTCTGATGCTGAGATCTACCTGGAAACTTTTGTGACTGGAATTGCGGAGGTCCCGAGTTCGGAGGTCCCGAGTTCGGAAGGTGCAAGCCATTCGGGGGCTACTAGCTCCGACCAGATGGGCTCCGACGCTCAGCAATCTGACTCTGCTCCTTTGCAGTCGGCACCTGCCGCAGCTTCCAGGTATCGGCTGCTTGGCCTGGGCGTGGATGAAACTCTTTACGACGCCGTCTTGGTTGCGGCTCCAGCTCCGATGGCAGCGCGGATCTTGAAATCCTTACCTGGTCCTACCGCGAAGGCGGCTGAGATCATGAGCTCCATCAAGTTGGCAAGTTCTGCTGTTGTCGGTTTGCGTTTTGCTTCGGATGTGGATCCAGCAGGTAATGCGCTTCCGGAAAATTCTGGGATTCTTGTCGCTGCTGATCAACCCGGGGTGACGGCGAAAGCGTTTACATTGTCATCTCGGAAGTGGCCACATTTGGCGGAACGAGGCACGATAGTGCGCGCCAGCTTTGGTCGTTTCGGTGATGACACGATCACGCGGGCGCCGGAAGATGAACTCGTGGATTATGCTCTTGATGATCTCGCCGCACTCACTGGTTTCGACGGTCGTGCGGCTGGTGTTGAAGAGATTTATACGCAGCGTTGGTTTGGTGGGTTGCCGCGTTATGATCACACCCATACAGAAACTGTGCAGCGTGCGGAAGAAGTGCTTGCCGACGTAGACCGTATCGCCGTGACTGGAGCGTGGGCTGGTGGCGTTGGCGTCCCGGCGGTGATTGCGCATGCGCGCAAGGCAGCGCAAAATCTTGCTCGTCAGTTGTAGGAACTCGCCGGTTCTAGAGGGGCACCACCTCTAGGCCTGAATTCTCGTAGGTGACAGACCCCGTAAGCTAGGGGTTATGACTCAGGACAATTCACATGCAGCTGTAGATTCCTCGACCGTAGAAACCACAAGTGTAGAAACCACAAGGCATTCTGCTTCCGGTGCCTCTACAGGTAACGGGGCTGACGTTGATGCCAGTTCCAGCGCTACATTGCCTTCGGCGCGCTCGGAAGAGTGGTTTCGTCGCGCTGTGAATATCACCCCGGGTGGTGTGAACTCTCCAGCTCGTACCTTTGATGCGGTTGGAGGCACTGCGCGGTTTATTACTCATGGCAAGGGCTCTCGTTTGTTTGACGTTGACGGAAACGAGTATGTCGATTTGCTGTGTTCTTATGGCCCAGGAATTCACGGTAATGCGCATCCGGAGATTGTTGCGGCGGTAGCTCGTGCCGCGGAGAAGGGGCTAGGTTTCGGCACACCGACCACGGGTGAGGTGGAACTGGCTGAATTGATTGCGCAGCGCACTGCCGTGGACAAGGTCCGCCTGGTTAATTCGGGTACTGAGGCCACGATGACTGCCGTTCGTCTGGCACGCGGTTATACGGGGAAGAGCAAGATCATCAAGTTCCAGGGCTGTTATCACGGGCATGTCGATGCTCTGCTGGCTTCCGCAGGTTCGGGTGTATTGACGTCGTCAAGCCCGGATTCTCCTGGTGTGACTAAGGCACAGGCCTCGGAAACCATCGTCGTCCCGTATAACGATTTGGAGGCTGTGCGCCAGGCGTTTGCCGAGAATCAGGGGGAGGTTGCTGCCGTGATCGCGGAAGCAGCCGCCGGGAATATGGGAACTGTCGCCCCGGAGGATGGGTTCAACCAGGCGTTGAAGCAGCTTGCGCACGATAACGGTGCTTTGCTGATCCTCGATGAGGTCATGACTGGGTTCCGTACTTCGTATCAGGGGTGGTACGGCATTGATGGTGTGGCTGGTGATTTGGTGACCTTCGGCAAGGTCATTTCGGGAGGGTTGCCCGCCGCTGCTTTCGGCGGCCGTGCTGACATCATGGCTCACCTGGCGCCAGAAGGCCCCGTTTATCAGGCTGGAACCTTGTCTGGTAATCCGGTTGCTGTTGCCGCGGGCACCAAGTCGTTGCAGCTTGCCGACGAATCCCTATACCAGCGCATCGGCGCGCACGCGGATACTCTTAGCGAGATGATTTCGCGTGCATTGCAGGCGGAAGGCGTTGCCCACAATATTCAGCGTGCCGGCACCATGTTGTCCGTTCGTTTTGCTGAGGGGCAGGGGCGCAACTTCGCTGATATGCAAGCTGCCGATACGTTCCGTTTTGGTCCGTTTTTCCATGCTTTGCTGGATAACGGGGTAGTAGTTCCACCTTCGGCTTTTGAGACCTGGTTTGTGCACGACGCTTTGGGCGATGCAGACTTTGAAATTCTCGAAAAAGCGCTCGCACCGGCGGCGAAGGCTGCAGCTGCTGCACAGCCGATGAATTAATGGTTGCGGTTTAGTCTCCGCGCACCGACCATGCCTCGACTGGGATTCTGGGACTCTGGGATTCTGGGACTCTGGGGTTTCTGGGGTTTTGAGGTTCAGGGATTGCGAGCGTGCTCTAGTCGCTTGCGTCCAGCCAACAGTGAACCTGCGCTAGGCTGGACGCTATTCGAAATGCCATTTCGTGCAGCTGACGAATCCTAATGTCAGGAAAAGGAGAATTGCCCCATGCTGAATATCTCATCCAGTGATCACTCTGCAGCCAACCAAGCGAAACAAGCCAACCCAGCCAACCAATCGCATGAAACCAAGAAATCCGGTGGTACTGGTTCGGAGGTTCCGGTGACTATCGTGCACCTGGTACGGCATGGGGAAGTTTTTAACCCGGGCAAGATCCTGTATGGCCGGATTCCTGGTTATCATTTGTCTTCCCGTGGCCACTCTATGGCTGCCCGCACTGCGCAATCTTTCGCAGGTCATGATGTGGCTTATCTGGCGGCATCACCGTTGCTTCGGGCGCAGCAGACAGCGCAACCAATCTCTAAAGTCACAGGCCTAGACGTTGAGGAATGCCCACAGGTTATCGAATCGGGTAATGATTTCGAAGGTCTGCGCACGAAGGGCTTGCGTTCGCAGTTGTGGAACCCAAAACGCTGGCCGCAGATGTATAACCCTCTGGAACCATCTTGGGGCGAGCCGTTTGTGGATATTGCTGATCGTATGATGGCAGCAGTGCACGATATCCGTGATAAAGCCGAAGGCCACGAGGGTATTGTGGTTTCTCACCAGTTGCCGATCGTCATGGTGCAACGCACGGTGCGCGGCCAGGCGTTGGCACATGCCCCATGGAATCGCGAGTGTGCGCTGGCGTCGGTAACCAGCTTGGTATTTAGCGGAAAGGATATTATTGATATCCGCTATTCCACGCCGGCTCGGGAAATATAATTTTCCATACCAAGGTGAACCATCTGGGGTTTGGTGTCCAGGTCTCAACTTGGCTCAGCTGTCATGTTGGGTGATACTAGGGGCACTATGATTACGACTTTTGGACCATCCCGGCGTTCCCGTACCGTCGCGTCTCTTGTGCTGGCAGGTGTAATGTCGTTGACTTTGGCGGCATGTGCGTCGGAAGAAGCCAATAAGAATGCTGTTTCCGACGTGGGCGGTACTTTCGAGTTCCATACTCCGGGTGGGCAAACGGAAATTTTCTATGACGAATCTGAGCGTCGTCCGATTGCGAATCTACGCGGTCCGTCTTTGATGAACGAAGATGAGACCTTGTCTCTTGATGATTTCGCTGGAGAGGTCGTCGTTCTGAACTCGTGGGGCCAGTGGTGTGCTCCCTGTCGCGCGGAGGTAGACGATTTGCAGCGTGCTCATGAGGAGCTCAGTGAATCGGGCGGCACCGTGTTGGGCATTAACGTCCGGGACTACAATCAAACGATCTCACAGGATTTCGTTAAAGATAACGGCGTGGAGTACCCGTCGATTTATGATCCGCCGTTCCGTTCCGCGGCTGCGTTGGGTGGTATTCCGACTTCTGTGGTGCCGACGACGATCATCCTGGATAAACAGCACCGCCCAGCTGCGGTTTTCTTGCGGGAGGTTACCGATCAGGACATTCTTGATGCGGCATTACCGCTTCTCGACGAAAGTTAAACGCTGGTAGTGTCTGTCGTGCCTGTAGCCTCTATGGATTTTATGAACCCGTCAAACCTGTCGAGCCTATCGAACCTATCGAACCTATTCAATTCGGAGTTCTCGCGTGCAGCGTTGTCGGAACAAGCAGCGAGCGCCGGTTTTATCGCAAGTGCGAGTGTCAGTGCTAGTACTAGCAGTACCGCGGTGTCCTCGGTTGCTGCTGCGTCGGCGTCTGCATCATCATTCGCAGACGCCGCGGCAAGTGGCCCGCTTGTCCTAGGTTTTCTTGCCGCCGCGTTGGCCGGACTCGTGTCATTTGCTTCGCCGTGTGTCGTTCCGTTGGTGCCCGGCTACATTTCTTACCTTGCGGGTGTTGCGGGTGGCTCGGTGGAGCTGGATGATCGTTATGGTGTCCGCGTCGCCAAGCGTCGCCAGTGGGCCGTGGTTGGGGCTTCGTTGCTTTTTATTGCCGGTTTTACCACGGTCTTTCTCCTGGCAACCGTCTCTGTTTTTGGGGCCTTGAGTGCCATTAATGCCAATGCCGAAACCCTACAACGGGTTGGTGGTGTCGTCACGATCCTGATGGGTGTCGTGTTTTTGGGTGGCGTGAGGTTCCTGCAGCGTGACACCCGTGTGGAACCGAAAAAATGGAGTACCTGGGTGGGTGCTCCGCTGCTGGGGGGCGTGTTTGCGCTGGGCTGGACTCCGTGTTTGGGGCCGACTCTTGCAGCGATCATTTCGATTTCGGCCGGTACTGAAGGCAGTACCGCGGCCCGGGGTGTGCTCATGATCATCGGTTATTGCCTGGGTCTGGGGCTGCCGTTTGTGCTGTTTGCGCTGGGTTCGGCCAAGGCCATGCGCTCTATTGACTGGTTACGGAAGAATTCCCGCATTATCCAGACCATCGGAGGCGTACTCATGATCCTTGTTGGGCTTGCCCTGGCAACGGGTGTATGGGCGGAGTTCATTAACTATATTCGGCAGTGGACTTTTGATTATGGAACGACTCTGATTTAGCCTGCCGCCCCAGGCCCATCACCCCAGTTCTATCACCCTAGCCACCCAACCCGCTGACTATTCCCGCGATTTTCCTTAAGGAGCTCACCGTGGACAACACCGCGCGCAAATCCTGGTTGCCTTGGCGATTGTTGAAGCGAGCCTGGCGTTGGTTAACCAGTATGCGTACGGCGTTGGTGTTGTTGTTCCTGCTGGCCATCGCCGCGGTGCCGGGTGCGCTGTTGCCACAGCGTTCGTTGAATGAGGAAAACGTCAACGAGTACATCGCAAATAACGGTAAGCTCGCCGAGGTTTATGATTCGTTGCAGCTTTTCGACGTCTTTCAGTCCTCATGGTTTATCGCGATTTTCACGTTGCTGGCGGCCTCGTTGGTTGGCTGTATTATCCCGCGTAGTTGGGATCACTATAAGGCGTGGCGCGCGCGTCCGACTCGAGCCCCGCGTTTCTTGCACCGGATGCCGCATCACCACACGGGCACCTTGGACAAGTCGCTTGCCGACGCCCGTGCGGAGACGTTAAGGCTGCTGCGCCGCTGGCGGATCTCGGAGTTTAGCGCCGATGAGGACCGCGCCGGGAGATCGTCTATTTCTGCGGAGCGCGGTTATGGGCGTGAATTGGCGAATTTGTTATTCCACATCGCGTTGGTTGCCATTTTGGTGACGGTGGCTGCAGGGCGCATGGTCTATTACGAGGGCCAGGTCATTATTGTTACTGAGTCTGGTAGTTATGACCACGCGGCGGAGCTGGATCAGTCCACTGAATTCTGTAATACTTCCGTCTCAAGCTATGACTCTTTCCGCGCCGGGCCGCTTTTCGACGGCACGGGCCTGAACCCGTTCTGTTTCATTGCCCATAATTTTCAGGCAGATTATCTGCCTAGTGGGCAGGCGGAGATGTTTAGTTCTGATATTTCCTATGCCCTGGGCGACGAGATTTTCTCGGACCCGGAGACGTGGGACGACTATCAGTTGCGGGTGAATGATCCGTTGCGTATTGATGGCGATCGCGTGTATTTGCAGGGTCACGGTTTCGCTCCGACGTTTACCGTGAAGTGGCCTAATGGGGAAACCCGGACCCAGACTTGGCAGTTCCGGCCGGATGATTTGGTGAACTTCTTGTCTTCCGGTGCGATGCGTTTCGATCCTCCCGCCGGCATGTATCCCGATCTGTATGAGCGCCGACAGAATCAGATTGCGCTGCAGGGGCTGTTCGCGCCGACGGCTGATTGGCAAGGTGAAAACGGCGAGCTGTTGACTTCAGCTTTCCCAGAGATGCGTGATCCTGCGGTGGCGATTGATGTTTATCGAGGTGATGCCGGATTGGATACGGGTATCGCTCAATCGATTTTTGACCTGGACCAAACGCTGATTCATAGCGGCCAATTGCAGAAGTTGGAGCGCGTGAATTTGGAAGTAGGCGAGTCCATCACCCTGGACGATGGTACTGAGTTGACTTTCGACGGTGCTTCGGAGTTTGCGAACTACCAGATCGCGCATGATCCGTTCCAGCGGTGGGTGTTGCTGTCGACGATCGTGATGTTGTTGTCGTTGGTGGGTTCGCTGGTGATTAAGCGCCGCCGTATTTGGGTGCGGTTTACTGATAATGGTGATGGCACCACCGGTATCGAGATGGCTGGCTTGGCGCGCACGGACCGCGCCGGTTGGGGTGAAGAACTGGACAGGATCTACCGGGAGTTGTTTGCTTTGCCGGATCCGGATGATGTGGAAGAAGACGATTTGTATGCGCGGGATTAAGTCATCTGGCTGCTAAGCCAGATCGGTTGGGCCAGATCGGCTAGGCCAGATCGGCTAAGCCGGTGTTGCTCGGTTTGGTGGGGCGCCGCCTGGTGGTTCAGGCTTAGGTGTTTATCATCCGAAAGGATTATGTCCAACCTATCGTTAGTTGAGGTGGGGACTCGTTCTGCTGTAGTTTGAAAAGGCCATGTTTCCTGCGACATCCGCGGATGTCGGTCCGGAAACGTCGTGATCACGATAAGAAAGTGTGAATTAATGCTTGCTGATCAAACGCTGTCCAATTTCTCGGACCTGATGTTCCGGACGACGTTCGTTATTTACGCGATTGCCCTGGTTGTGGCCCTGGTGTTTTACGTCAAGGTGCAAAGCGTGATCGACGCACACCGGCAACGCGAACGCGTTGGGGCCGACGGTCGCGCTGCTGACGATAACCGCGATGCTGATGCAGGGGCCGGTGCTAAAACAGTCGGCAAATTGGAAGCTGGTGCCCGCAAGTGGTCAGGTATGGCGCAGACGCTGATCTGGCTGGGAATTATTGTTCATGCAGGGGCTGTGCTTACTCGTGGCTTGGCGAACAGCCGGTTCCCGTTCGGCAACATGTATGAGTATTCGCTCATGCTGACTTTGCTCACCATGGTTGTTGCGGCTGTGGTTGTTGGCCAGCGCCAAGAATGGCGCGTGCTGTGGCCGTGGCTGCTGATGCCCGTCATCATCTTGATGTTCGTTGGCGGTTCACACCTATATGCAGAATCTGCCCCATTGGTTCCGGCACTGCGTTCGTTCTGGTTGCCGATCCACGTGGGCATTGCCGTCTTAGGCGGTTCCATCGGCATGCTTTCGGGTGTCGCTTCGCTGCTGTACTTGTTGCGACGTTGGCAGCCAAAAGGCGAGGAGAGTGACGGCATTGCCGGCGCGATCGTGAAACCACTGCCCAGCGCGAAAAAGCTTGACGGGCTGGCCTATAAGTCTGCGATTGTGACCTTGCCGGTCCTTGGCCTGGGGCTCTTGCTGGGGGCGATTTGGGCAGAAGCCGCGTGGGGTAGGCCATGGAACTGGGACCCGAAAGAAACCGTTTCCCTAATTTCCTGGATCTTATACGCGGCGTATCTGCATGCCCGTGCCACCGCCGGGTGGCGTGCCATGCGGGCGGCTTGGATTAACATTATCGCGCTGGCCACCATGATCTTTAACTTCTTCTTTATCAACATGGTGGTGTCGGGCCTACATTCTTATGCTGGGCTGAACTAGGCCGCAACGTGTGCCCTGAGATGCGCGCGCTGCGGCGTGTGTCCGGGGCAGCTGTGTCCGTCAATGAGTGTCCGGCAACTAGTGCTCGGCAAACAGTGTTCGGGGGAGCCCATGCCCGCGGCTATTTTCGGACTCTCCCCCAACGGTGCAAACTAAAGTGACGCGATACCGTCATGCTTAATGTCGGCGGTATCGGCTGAAGTAGGTTTTACTGGTCGTCGGGTTTCGCGTCGTTTTTCTTATTATTTGGGTAGTGCGAATCTTTTGTTGGGTCTGATCCAGTTGCATCGCCCGAGGGGGTTGTGTCGCCGGGGGGATTTGTATCGGGAGCATCATTTGTTCGGGATGCTCCCTTGGCCTCGCCTTGGCTACGAGGTTGCCGCTGTTGATGCTCGTGGCGTTGTTGTCGCTCTTGTTCTTGACGACGACGTTCTTTAAACCGATTCTTTTCGATATTCCACAGGAACTCTTCGTCATCGTCTGGCCCTTTAATCGCTGGGCGTTCAGCAGTTTTCATCTGGCGATTTTGATTCCAGGATGCTGGACCAAAAGCCTTCCACACCAAGACTGCAGCCAGGATTATTAGCGCTAACAAGATCAGCTTTCCCATACTGATCATTTTACGGCACGATCGGTGCGTTTTAGGATGAATCTTGTGACTAATCAACCAGACAGTAATGGTGCACGAACCCGTATCCCGAATGGGGTGGATCGGGAAGGCGCAGAAGGCTCGGGTCCGTCCAGCAATAGCCCGCGTGCCACCGATAGTGCTAACCCAGCCTCGCGTGATGAATCTCAACACAGTTTTGCACCTGCTGAAGAACCCCAACTGGACCCGCAAACTCGCAAGCAGGCAACCCGTGCGATGCTGAAATACGGGGCTGCCCGCTTGGGGCTGTTTTTGGGGCTGACCATCGTGATTCAGGCGCTAGCAGTACTCATCGGAGCCCAAGTTCCATTAGTTGTGTCTGCACTTCTGGCGCTGTTGGTGGCGCTGCCGCTGTCGATGCTGATCTTCAAAAAACTTCGCATCGAAACCACCGAGGCCGTCGCTAAGCTGGCGCAGCAGCGCAAAGCCCGCAAAGAATGGGTCAACCGGGAACTAGCTGGCCGTTAGCAACCTGCCGTCACGTTAACTACCGAAAATCCCGGCCACCACGGCCATGACCGGCAGGGAAGCAAACGTCGTCAAGAAAACGGTATCGCGGGTAACAGTGAGACCTTTTTGGTAGGTCGCGGCGTAGTTGTACACGTTTTGTGCCGTCGGCAAGCAGGCTAAGATCACGGCGACGTAGAGGTGGTCACTGCTTAGCCCCAGTGCCAGGCCAGCCAACCACGCGAATACCGGCATGAGCACGAGCTTCATGACAGTGGAGGTGATGACGGCGGGGCGGTCCGCTGGGTCGTCGAGGATCTGGATTGAGGTCAGGGAAGCGCCAAAACTGATCAAAATCATCGGGATGGATGCGCCACCAATAATCGACATCGGCTCCATCACAACCTCCGGGATTTCCCACCCAGCCACCGCAACAATCATGCCTGCAATTCCCGCGAGCACCAGCGGAGACAAAAACCCGGAACGGATGCCATCAACAATCTTCGCACCTCGGGTGCGCCCGTGCCCGTCGTTGAGCGCAGCCAGAATAAACGGGGTGAAAAACACCATCTGCAGCATCAAGATCGAAATTACCCAGGTGGCTTCACCTACCACGTAGATGCTCACCGGCAGACCGATATTCACGGAGTTGAAATAAAACGATGAGGCCGCGCCCATGGTGGTCGTCGGCAAGTCTTTCGGGAAAAACAGGCGGGAGGCGATGATATAGCTTGCGCCCGTGAGCAGGCTGGCGACAACGACGGCGGCAAGTACCGGGGAAAAGAGTGTGCCCGGATTGGATTTCGCGAGCGAGGTAAACAGCAGGCAGGGTGTGGCGGCGTAGAAGGCAGTTTTGTTCAGGACCAGCCGTTGGGAATCGTTGCCGATGACACCGGATTTGGATAGAGCAAAGCCCACGGCGATGATTGACAAGATGATGGTAAAAGCAGTGATCACACCTGCCATATACGCCCTCCTATGGGCTTTTTGAGGCTTTTTGGGCCTTTCTTAGGCTTGACGACGACTACTGACTCCGGTGTCGGTCAAGACCAGAACTAATCCTGACTTACGCTCAACCTAGGCCAACGGAATCTAGGCTAGCGCAATCTAGGCCAATGCCAGGGCGATAAACATGAGCCCGGACCACAAGGCCATCGCGCGCCCGGTCAGCGCCAACACGGTGACCAGTTGCCCACCGCGTGCCCCCGAATTTACTCGGTGCAGGGCTTTCAGTGTCCAGTAACCGGAAACAAACGCGATCCAGGTGGCCGGGAATGCCAAGATGCCGACAAGAAACGTTACGACGTATGGGATGGCAAGCAAAACGGTATATAGCTTGCGGGAGGTTGAGTCGCCCAGGATCACCGCCAGGGTGCGTTTGCCTGCTGGCTTGTCGGTGGCGATATCGCGGATGTTGTTGGTTAAGTTCACCGCGGACGACATCGCGCCGACGGAAATAGCCAAACCAATACCGACTTCAGAGATGGCACCGGCTTGGGTGTATTCGGTACCCAACACGGCGATGAGGCCAAAGAAAATGAAGATCGCGACCTCGCCCAGGCCCTTATAGCCATACGGGTTTTTCCCTCCGGTATAAAACCAGGCCCCGGCCAAGCACACCGCGCCTACAAGGATCAGCCACCAGGAAGAAAGTAGCGCCAGGATCAGACCTGCCACACTTGCGACGCCGAAGGAGATGAAAGCAGCCTTTTTCACGTCTGCAGGCCGGGCAAGCTTGCTGGCGGTGAGCCGGGTGGGGCCGGTGCGTTCGTCGTCGGTGCCACGGATGCCGTCCGAATAATCGTTCGCGTAATTGACCCCGATGACCAAAGCCCAGGAGACGATCAGGGCTAATAAGAATGGAAAGAATTTCCCGGAATTTTGGTACAGCGCTGCGCCTGTTCCGGCCAGAACCGGAGCGAACGCATTCGGCCACGTATGCGGTCGTGCCGCCTGGATCCAATCGCGGGTAGTGGCCGAATATGTTGTAGCGCTCATGCATTCATTGTGCGCTACATTGCATGTCATTAACAAACACCAAATGACATTGATGGAACTCGGTGCTGCGGGGGCCAGCAGGTTTTCGTCATGGCTTGACTGAAGCATTCGTGAGGCTTAGCCAGGAACAGAACTAGTTGAAGGTCGCGACCTAGAGTAGGGGTATGACGCATCCGCACAATCCGAAGTCGAAAACCCAAGACCACCCATCCCAAGATCACCCAACCCAAGACCAGCCAGCACCCGTCGGGCCATTAAATCTATTCCCGATTGGGCTGGGGTGCACCGGCATGACCCCGCATTCCTATTCGGACTCACCCCGCCGCCAGGAAATGATCCAGGTGTTGCGCACCGCTGCCGAGCTTGGCGTGGAATTCTTCGACACCTCTGAGATCCAGGGTCCGTACACCGGTGAACAGCTGCTTGGCGATGCCTTCGCCCGCGCCCACACGCCACCTGCGGTCTCTGCAGGTTCTTCTGCGCAGCCCCCAACGATTGCCACGAAGTTCGGTTGGAATATCGACAACGGCGAACCCACCGGCGAGCTTAATTCCCGTCCGGAAACCATTCGCCGTGTCGCCCAGGAATCCGCCCGCCGTTTGGGCGTCGAGCGCCTGGACCTTTTCATGCAGCACCGCGTCGACCCGGAGGTGCCCATCGAAGAGGTCGCAGGCACCGTTGGTGAGCTTGTCGACAAAGGCCTCGTCGCCCACTTCGGTTTGTGCGAGGCTTCGGCCACCACCATCGCCCGCGCCCACCGTGAATTCCCGGTTGCGGCGGTAGAAAGCGAATATTCCTTGTGGTCGCGAGGAGTAGAAGAATCCGTGTTGCCAACTTGCGCGGAGCTCAGAATCGGATTTATCGCCTACAGCCCGCTGGCCAAGGGAATGTTGTCCGCCCAGCTCACCGAGCCCAATGCGGATTCCAACAGCCCACGCCTGCACCCGGACAATTTCGCGCAAAACCAGCGCAACGCGGCCCGGGTTGCGGAAATCGCGCACCGTTACGACGCAACGGCCGCCCAGATTGCCTTGGCGTGGTTGTTGGATCGCGGTGCGCGACACCCGGGCGGCATGCTGGTTTTGCCGGGCAGCATCAACCCGGCGCGCATCAAGGAGAACGTGGCGGCAGCCAACGTGACGCTTGCCGACGACGATCGTGCCGCGCTCGACAACCTCTTAGACACCCACCCTTTGGCGGGCGAGCGCTATGTCGACAAGCATCTGCGGTTTATTGACCGAGACTAGGGACAGTTCCCGTTGGCTAGTCGGTAGCTAGTCGGCGACCAACTAGAGCTCGCGACTAGCTAGCCCTCGCGACCAACTAGACCCCGCGACTAGCTAGCCCCGAGGCTGGAATAGCTCGGCCACACCAGCCCGGTGGATTTTGCCCAGCGACGTCCGTGGCAGTTCGTCGACACGCAGCAGCTCTTTCGGCAGTTGCCAGCGGGGGAGTTCGTAGAGAGCATCGAAAATTTCTCCGACTTCGGCGCTACCTTCATAGGCCGCCATGATGGCTTGCCCGAAACGGCGATCATCCACGCCGACGACGCAGGCCTCTTTGACCCCGGGGACGGCCAAGAGCTCTTTTTCGATGATTTCCGGGTGCACCTTCAAACCACCGGTGGTGATTACCGCGTCGAGGCGCCCGCTGACCTCCAACCGGTCGTCGACAATGCGCCCGCCGTCGGAGGTGGTGAACCAGCCCGGCCAATCGGGGTGGGCGAAGGCTTCGTGGCCCGGCATATTGCGGTATCCGGCGGCGATGGTGGCGCCACCGAGCATGATGCGGCCGGATTCCACGGCGACGGAGCTGCACGGCAAGGGGTGGCCGTCGTAGATGCAGCCCCCGGCGGTTTCGGCGCTGCCGTAGGTGGTCACGAGGCGGATGCCCAGCTTGCGAGCCGATTCCGCCAATTGTGGGTTTAGTGCTGCCCCGCCGATCAAGATGGCGTCGAAGCGTCGTAAAGCAGTAATGCCCTCTAGGGTTTCTATGGCTTTATCCAGTTGCATCGGGGTTAATGCGGTGTACATGGGTTCGCGGGCATCGGGGGTTTTTCCGCCCCGGGCGTGGTCTAAATATTCCGCGGCGGCGGCGAAAGCCGGAATACGAAAACCATGGGAAAGATCCAGGCACACCGGGTCCACCCCGGCGACCAGGCTGCGCACCAGAACCTGGATTCCGGCGATGTGATACGCAGGCAGGGCCAATAGCCAGTGCCCGGGGCCGCCCAGGGCTTCGTGGGTGGCATCGGCGGAAGCCACCAGGTTGGCTGCGGTGAGCTGTGCGCCTTTGGGCGTGCCAGTGGAACCTGAGGTGGGCACCACTAGGGCAATAGCATCGTCGATTGGCTGGCCGACGCGTTGCGAGGAATACAGCAACTCAGTACGCGCCCGGTCGCCAGCGGGCACCGGAAGATAATGCGCTTGGCCTGCGATGGCGGCTTCCAAGTCGTCGAGGATCGCTGCGGGATCATCAAGCCGGACCGGAAGCGCGGTCAGCACCGGTTCGTGGGCGGGGGGAGGAACGGGCATTGGGCTTGGACTCGGTTGTCCTGCTGAGTCGGCCGCGCGTGAGCTACTTGCGCCTGAGCTACTCGCTCCTGAGCCCCTACCACTGGAGCCCTTATCACTGAGGTCCTTAGTAGTAATAAGGAAACTCCTCCCAATTCGGGTCGCGCTTTTCCAAAAACGCTTCCTTACCTTCCACAGCCTCATCGGTCATGTATGCCAAGCGGGTGGCCTCGCCGGCGAAGACTTGTTGACCGGCCAGCCCGTCGTCGGCAAGATTGAAGGCGAACTTCAGCATGCGTTGCGCCGTCGGGGATTTGGAGTTGATCTCGCGGGCAGCCTGGATGGCTTCGGCCTCAAGCTCGGCGTGCTCGGCGACGATATTGACCGCCCCCATCTTCATCATGTGGGTGGCATCGTAGGACCGGCCCAAGAAGAAGATCTCGCGCGCGTTTTTCTGGCCCACCATCTGTGCCAGATAGGCCGAACCATAACCGGCATCAAAGCTTCCGACGTCGGCGTCGGTCTGTTTAAAACGGGCATGTTGGCGCGAAGCGATCGTCAGGTCGCACACCACATGCAGCGAGTGCCCGCCACCAGCGGCCCAACCATTAACCACCGCGATGACTACCTTCGGCATCGTGCGGATCAGCCGCTGCACCTCCAGGATGTGCAAACGCCCGCCCTCGACTTTCTCGCGGGCGGTATCCACGCCAGATTCGTCGGCATCGGCGACATCCGCGTCGTGGTTAGTGGCGTAGCGGTACCCGGAACGACCACGAATGCGCTGGTCACCACCGGAACAAAACGCCCAGCCGCCATCTTTCGGCGACGGCCCATTACCGGTCAACAACACGGTGCCCACATCAGGGGTGCGGCGGGCGTGGTCGAGAGCGCGGTAAAGCTCGTCGACGGTGTGCGGGCGGAAGGCGTTGCGTACCTCTGGCCGGTCGAAGGCGATGCGCACAATTCCGTCGCGCCGGGTGTTGCCTACGTGACGGTGGTAGGTGATATCGGTCAAGTCTTCGAAGCCTGCGACGGTGCGCCATTGGGTGGGATCGAAGGGGTTGGCCTCGGGGTTGACGTCGGCGGTGGCGTCGGGTGTTGTATTGGGGCTGGCCTCAGTTTTGTGCTCAGGTGTGGTAGTCATGGCCTTCAGTCTAGCTAGGCTTGGGGCATGAATTTTCCGAATAGTGGCGCTCGGTTGCCTCAGTCACCGCGCCCATCGAAGCAACCTCGCTCATCCCAGCCGTTTCTGGCTTCTCTGCCCCCTCTCGCAGACATCCTCGAGCGCGCCCACGTCGTTTCTTTGCCCATGGCGGTGAAATTCCGTGGCCTGCGCCACCGGGAAGTGGTGCTTATTGACGGCCCGGCCGGCTGGGGAGAATTCGCCCCGTTCGCTGATTACACTGCCCGCGAGACCACCCCCTGGCTGCGCTCTGGGTTGGAAGCTGCCTACCAGGGGTTTCCTTCCCCAAACCGTGACTATATCGAGGTCAATGCCACGGTCCCGGCGGTGGAGCCAGCCCAGGTTCCGGAGGTGCTTTCCCGCATGCCCGGCGCACGTTGCATCAAGGTGAAGGTGGCTGAGCCTGGCAAGGATTTCCGGGATGCGCTTGCCGACGACATCGCCCGGGTGTCCGCGGTGCGTGAGGAGCTGTCCGGAATTCCGGGCACCCGCATCCGTGTGGACGCTAATGGTGCGTGGACGGTTGAGCAGGCTGTGGAAGCGGTATCAGCGTTGGCCCCGCTGGATTATGTGGAACAGCCGTGCGCCACGCCAGAGGAACTGGCGGAGGTTCGCACCCAGCTGATGCGCCGCGGGATTTTTGTTCGCGTCGCCGCCGATGAGAGCATCCGGCGGGTGGAGGATCCGTACCGGGTGGCGGATTTGCAGGCGGCGGATGTGGCCGTCGTCAAGGTGGCCCCGCTGGGTGGGGTGCGTCGGGTGTTGCAGCTGAGTGCGGATCTGCGCGCGCGCCATATGGATGTGACAATTGCCTCGGCTTTGGACAGCGCGGTAGGGATTAATGCTGGGTTGGCGGCGGTGGCGAGTTTGCCGAAGTTGAACGACGACGAGGACATCGATGTGGCTCCGGCACCGGCGGGCTTGGCGACGGGTTCGCTTTTTTTGGAAGATGTGGCCGCGCCGCGTTCGCTTGTCGACGGCATGTTGGCGACTGCCCCGGTGGCACCCGATGCTGACCGGCTGGCTGCTTTGGCAGCGGACGGTGCGACGCACGACTGGTGGTTGGACCGGTTGCGTGCGGCCTATGCGCAAATGGAAGCGCACCGTGCCCGAGAAAATGGTGAAAGTTGGGCGCCGCGGTAAAGGTCCGCCCCCGGCTAGACTGGAGGTTATGCCTTCTTCGGATCCTGCACACCTGCCACAAACCGACGCCTCTGACCAGCAGCAACCCATACAGGTCCCGACCTGCGTGAGCATCCATGATGCCCACCTGCACAATTTGCGCCATATTGACGTGACCATCCCGCACGGTCAGCTGGTGGCATTCACCGGTATTAGCGGTTCGGGTAAATCCTCGTTGGCGTTTGGCACGATCCATGGGGAAGGCCAACGTAGTTACCTGGAATCGGTGGCTCCGTTTGCGCGCCGCTTGATCAGCCAGGCGACTGATCCGCAGGTCGGTTCCATTGAGGGGCTATCGCCGACGGTTGCGCTTCAGCAGCAGACCACGGCGCCTGGGGCGCGTTCGACGGTGGGCACGATTAGTTCTACATCGAATATTGTTCGTCTGTTGTATTCCCGGTGTGGTGATTACAGCGCACTGTCTGGCGCTACAACGTCTGGCAGCGCCCCATCCGACACCCCGATCACACGCCTGGCCTCAGATGCTTTCAGCCCGAATACTGCCGATGGCATGTGCCCGGAGTGCCGTGGAACGGGCACGAAGTTCGTCGCCACGGAAGCGTCGATGGTGCATGAGCCGGAGTTGTCGATCCGCGACGGCGCGATTACTGCATGGCCGGGCGCCTGGGCGGGTAAGAACTTCCGCGACATCCTGGAGGCCCTGGGCTATGACCTTGACCGCCCGTGGCAGGAACTTTCCGAGTCCGACCGCAACTGGATCCTGTTTACCCGCGAGCGCCCCGTCGTCGAGATCGTTCCGCACCGTGGTGCCGACCAGGTTCAGCGCACTTACCAGGGCACGTGGCGTAGCGTGGCCGAGTATTTGTATAAGACACTGCGGGAAACGGAATCGGATTCGTTGCGACGTCGCACGGAGTCTTTCCTGGAATCGCATACCTGCAGCAATTGCGGTGGCGCGGGTTTGCGGCCGCAGGCGCTGCAAGTGCGCTATTTGGATGTTCCGATTAATGAGCTGAATGCGTGGTCCTTGGACTTTCTGCACCAGGCGTTGGTGGACCGCCAGCAGGAGCTTGGCCAGCGTGCCGGCGCCAACAACGTCGGCCGTGATGACCAACCCGACACTGCTGCGGCCCCGGCCACCCGTACTGCGCAGGATGATGCCGAGGCCTTGTTGTTAACCCAGATTGTCCCTCCGCTGGCTGCTGCACTGGAGCTTGGCCTGGGGCACTTGAGCCTGGACCGAGCCGCAACCACATTGTCTGCCGGGGAGCTGCAGCGCTTGCGCCTGGCTTCTCAGTTGCACAGTTCCTTGTTTGGCGTGACCTATATTCTCGACGAACCCACCGCGGGTCTGCATCCGCAGGAACGCACGGCCGTGCTTACGGTGATCCGTCGCCTGTTGGCCGTGGGAAATAACGTGTTTGTCGTTGAGCATGACATGGATTTCGTGGCCCAGGCTGATTACCTCATCGACATTGGCCCTTATGCCGGTGACGGGGGAGGGACCGTGGTATTTGCGGGCAAGCCAAGTGAGCTTGCCGACGCTAATGGGCAGCTAGCGGAATCCCCGACTGCCCAGGCCTTGGCAAACCGACGTCTCGAGCTTGCCGACGCCCCGCGCGATGCTAACGGCCACTTGGTGCTGCGGGGGATCAACCACCGAAACCTGCAAGGGCTTGACCTGGAGCTCGGATTGGGCCAGTTCACCGCGGTGGCTGGGGTATCTGGTTCGGGTAAGTCGACGCTGGTGACAGATGTCGTCGGCAAGCGCGCAACGGAGCACCCGGACATTAGCCGGGTTGTCACGATAACGCAGAAACCCATTGGCCGTACTCCGCGTTCCACCCTGGCGACGTATACAGGAATGTTTGACCGCGTCCGCAGCATTTTCGCTGCCCAGGCGCGCCGGGATGGCAAGGATGCGAAGAAGTGGAATGCCTCGAAGTTTTCCTATAACACGAAAAAGGGCCAGTGTCCGGAGTGCTCAGGGGCCGGCCATATCGAGGTCGAGTTGGTGTTCTTACCTGGGACCTACACGTTGTGCCCGCGGTGTCAGGGCGGCCGGTTTAACGACGAGACACTGGAAGTGCGTTGGCACGGGCGCACCGTGGCTGATGTGTTGCAGTTGCGAGTTACCGAAGCGTTGGAGGTTTTCCGTGACCTTGCCGACGGCGGTACTAAAGATCCCGACCATTCCCAGATCACCCAGGTGGTGCGGGCTCTAGAGGTTTTGTATGAACTTGGCCTGGGCTACCTCCGCTTGGGGCAGGGGGCGCCGGAGTTGTCTGGTGGCGAGGCCCAGCGCATCAAGTTGGCGACGGAGCTGCAGCGGACGCAGAAGAAATCCAGTTTGTATCTGCTCGACGAGCCAACCATGGGGCTGCACCCGCACGATAGCGCGAAGTTGCTGGACAAGTTGGAAGCGCTTGCCGACGCCGGCGCTACCGTCGTTATGGTGGAGCACAATCTGCAGGCGCTGGCTCGTGTGGATCGTGTGATTGAGCTTGGCCCTGGGGCGGGAGCTGCTGGAGGTCGCATCCTAGCGCAGGCGAGCCCTAAGAAGTTGGCGGAAGAAGATACTGCTACGGGTCGGGAATTGGCCCGGCGGGTGGGGCCGTAAAATGTCTAGACTGGGCCCAAGCCTTGAGGAGGATTGATGACACCTAATTCTGGCAATTCTGGTCATTCCGGCCGTTCTGGAGCGAACCACGGCGGAGCAAACCATGGTGGCTCGAACCATAGTGGCCGCCCGGGTCGCGATGAACGTACCGAATTTTTCCGTGGCGACGATCGCACGGAATATTTCGGTTCGAACGATCGCACGCAATATTTTGGTTCGAACGAGCAGACACAATACATAGACCGTCCGAACATAGACCGTCCGCGGCAGTACTTTCCGGATCAGGACCAGAACCAGGGGCCCCAGGGCCAGCAAGGTCAGCCGCAGACTCAGCAGTACCAGGGCCCGTACACCCAAGGCTTTGGCCAGAATCAATACGGGCAACAGTATGGACAGCCATATAACTCCGGTTATGCCCCTGCGGCACAGCAGGCTACCGTGCACAATGCGCACCAGCCGCAGCAAACAGCACAGGCATCGGGTGGCTCGAGTTCCTGGCAAATGTTGCTTGGCATCATTTCGGGTTTGGCGTTACTGCTGGCCGTAGTGTTTTTCTTCCTGTGGCGTTCCGCTGATAATGAGCAGGCTACGCCGCCGACACCAACTACTGTGACCTCCACACAAACAGAAGAGGTTAATGTCACGGTGACAGAACCAACCACCGTTATCGAAGAACCCGTTTTGCCTGGTGGCGACGGTGGAAGTTGGCGAGACCAGATCCCAACTGAGGTGCCGGAGGAACTGTTGCCGCCAGAAGGTGAAGAGTTCGATCTGCGCAGCTGGTTGAGCAATATTTTCGGCTAGTTCTTTACCTGAATAGGCACCTGATTACGCCTGGCTAGTTTAGGCCTGACTAGTCATGACCTGGCCGTATCAACGCTCACCCGATCGTAAATATTGCGCTCATAAATACTGAAACTGTAAATCCTGAGTAGGAGATCATGCCCGAATCCCCACAGACCGAATCCCCACAGTCCGAAAACCAGGTGCAACCTGCGGCCGTCCAGTTGGCCCAACAGGTAGCTGCCCGGCTCGCAGAATTCGCCACCGATGTCGTGCTGTGTCCGGGTTCGCGTAACGCCCCGCTTTCGTTGGCGCTCATTGCGCACCCAGGATTGCGGGTGCATGTGCGCCTGGATGAGCGCAGCGCAGCCTTTTTGGCGTTGGGGTTGGCGCGCGTGCAGCAGCGGCATGTTGCGGTGGTAATGACTTCGGGCTCGGCGGTGTCGAATTGTTTGCCTGCCGTCGTTGAGGCTGCTCATTCTCATACGCCGCTGCTGGTGTTGAGCGCGGATCGGCCGCAGCGACTCGTCGGCACGGGGGCTTCGCAAACAATCCAACAACAGGGCATTTTCTCCACGTTTACCCAGACCACGCAGATCAACACCGTGGATGACCTCCCCGCGTTTTCTAAACGCCTTAGCGCTGACCGCTTGGCACACATCAATGTGGCTTTTGATGTGCCGCTGGTGGGAAGCGAACTGGCCGAGCCTCGTACAGATGGTCTTGCCGACGCCCACTTTGCTGATGCCAACCTTGCCAGCGCCCACTTTGCCGACACCCCCGCAATTGCACCGGTGGATCCCGCGCACCCTGCCCGCCGCAGGCTGCCTACCTGGTCTGATCACGGAGAGGTTGCCGTTGACCTGAGTAAACCAACCCTGGTGATTGCCGGCGATGAAGCCTGGCGTGTCGACGGGCTCGAAGATGTGCCGACGATTGCCGAGCCGAGCGCCCCGGCTCCGTATGTTCCGGTGCACCCGGGGGCGGCCGCGATTTTCGCCAAAGATGATGCCCAGGTTGGCGAGTACTACGTGCGTACCAAACCTGACCAGATAATCGTCGTTGGGCACCCTACTTTGCACCGCCGGGTGCTGACGCTGATCACGGATCCGGATATCGAGGTTATCGTGCTGTCCCGCACCGATGATTTCTTGAGTCTGCGTGAGGGCGGCGCTCAAGAAACCCGCGGTACTCGTGTGAAAACCAATGGTGAACCTACCCGGGAGTGGTTGCAAGTGTGCCAGGCCGCCTCCGATCTGGCTGCTGGGGCAGTACGCGAGGCGCTGGAAGGTGAATCGTACGGTTTTACAGGACTGCACGTTGCTGCTGCTGTCACGGACACGTTGGCGGTTGGAGATACCGTGTTCGTCGGCCCGTCGAACCCGGTCCGTGATGTTGCCCTGACTGGTTTGCCGTTTGACGGCGTCGACACGTATTCCCCGCGGGGAGCTGCCGGGATTGACGGCAATATTTCGCAGGCCATGGGTGTAGCTATTGCTGCGCAGTCTTTGCGTGCCGACGAAATCCGCGCCCCGCGCACCGTTGCCCTGCTCGGTGACATCACCTTTTTGCACGATGTCGGTGGACTGCTGCGTGGGGTGGATCAGCCGGAGCCGGAAAACCTCACGATCGTGGTGGCCAACGATGACGGTGGCGGAATTTTCGAGTCCCTCGAAGTAGGACAGCCCGGTTTGCGTCGTGATTTTGAGCAGGCCTTCGGTACCCCGCATGGGGTGGACATTGCCGTGATCTGTGAGGGCTACGGCCTGCCCTACCAGCGTGTGGAGAGCCCACAGGAGCTTCTCGACGCCTTGGCCGCCCAAACCGAATTTCCGGAATCGATCCTGGTCATTGAGGCGGCGACCACTCGGGCGACGCGTCGGCAATTGCACCAGGCGATCGATGCAGTTCTTGGGGGATAAATCTGGTTCCCTATGGCAGATTCTGTAGATCCACAAGCCACGAGTGCGCAAGAAGCAAGCCCGGATAAAACTGCACCTTCCGCCGCACAGTCTTATGATCCGCGGCGACGACGTCGGCAGTGGCAGCGGCGCATGCACCAGCTGGTTGCAACCTTGTGCTTAGCTGGGCTACTGGGCTCAGTTGCCATGATTGGCGGGGCAGCGGCGAATGATCACCGGATTGAATCTGATCCAGGTCGCGCCCTAGCGACGGTCACGGGTACCTCCTTGTTGCGCACTACCGTGGAATTCCGGGACGGCGAAGGTCTGTATCGGGCACCGTCGACAGGCGTGTTGTACCCCACCGGGCTTGCCGAGGGCCAGCAGGTTTGGGTGCAGTATTCGCGCGTGGATCCGGACCTGGTGAAAGTCGCAGGCCGCGGTTGGACGTTGGCGATTATCCCTGGGCTGAGTGTCGCGGCGCTGGTTGTCGTCGTCACGTTGGTGTTGTGGCAGTTGATTAGCTTCGCGACGCGTCCCACAGCGCATCCTCACAGGACGCCGACGAGCACACCAAGAACTCCCAAGACAAGTAATCGCGGGTGATGCTAGTTGTTGTCTGCACCTTCGGCCCGATCGCGGCTGCGCGTAGCCATCATCGCCGAATCTTTTTTGCCGCACGTGAACGGGGTCAGCAACTCCGTCCTCCGCATTCTGGAATATCTGAACGCGCAAGGCCACGACGCCATCGTTATCGCACCTGGCCCACACGGTAGGGGGCCAGACAGCAGAGTCCCGGACCATCCAGAAATCTCCCACTACGCGGGTTTCCGGGTCGTGCGCGTGCCGACGATTCGCTTGCCGTTCGTCGATTCTCTGCCCATCGGCGTGCCAACGCCGACCGTCTACCGCACGCTCGCCGAATTCCGCCCGGATATCGTGCACTTGGCCAGTCCCTTCGCGCTGGGGCGCGGTGGTGGTTGGGCTGCTCGGCGTTTAGGCATTCCCAGGGTGGCGGTTTTTCAGACTGATATTGCAGGTTTCGCCGGGCTGTACCAGCTGGGGGCATTACAGCGCGCTACCTGGCGTTGGATCAGGCGGATGCATAATCATTGCCAGCTGACGTTGGCGCCGTCGACGGAGACCATCCAGCAGTTGGAATCGCACGGGGTGCGCAATCTTGCACATTGGGGGCGCGGGGTGGATACGCAGTTGTTTCATCCGGAGAAACGCTCGGATGCGCTGCGTCGGAAGTGGTGCGCAGGACGGCCGAAACAATCACCGCCAACTATCGTCGGTTACGTGGGACGCCTGGCTAATGAGAAGGGTGTGCACCGGCTGGCTGCCTTGTCCGGGCGGACTAATGTGCAGCTCGTCATCGTCGGTGATGGCCCGTGCCGTTCTGAGTTGGAAACCGCGATGCCGGATGCGGTGTTTTGCGGAGCACTCAGCGGTCAAGATTTGGCTGCTGCCTATGCCAGTTTCGATGTTTTCGTCCACCCTGGTGAGCTGGAGACTTTTTGCCAAACCATCCAGGAAGCGCACTCTAGCGGCGTGCCGACGATCGCCCCGCGGGTAGGCGGCCCAGTCGACCTGATCCGGGATGGTAGCAACGGGAACCTTGGTGACAGCAACGGAAACCCTGCTGGCTGCACTGGGCTGCTACTGGATCCCGATAATTTCGAAGCAGAGCTTGCCGACGCGGTCAGCTGGTTAGTAGCCCCGAGCCGTCGGCAAGAATTATCCGCTGCAGCTCGCGAGCACGTGGAGGATAAGACCTGGCCGAGGATCTGTGCTCAGTTGGTGGACTATTACCGGCAGGTACTGGCGGAGGTGAACCCAGCTGCGTGGGAATCTCCGGGTGCCAACCATTAAGCTGGTGGGGTGGATTCTTCGAATAAGGCTGAGCAAGACAATAAAGCCCAAGGTGCTAGCGCCCAGGACAAAAAGGCCCAGGACAAAAAGGGCCAGGACAAAAAGGGCCAGGACAATAAACCTCAGCAAGCACCGAAACTCACTCGTGCGACGCTGGATAAGGCGCCGGTGGATGTGGCGTCGATGTTTGATACGGTCAGCAAGAATTATGATCTGACCAATACCGTCCTCTCGCTCGGAATCGATAATTATTGGCGCAAACGCACTCGTGAGCGTCTGGATCTCAAACCTGGCGATAAGGTGTTGGACTTAGCAGCCGGAACCGCGGTGTCTACCGTGCAGTTGGCGCGCTCCGGAGCCTGGTGCGTGGCCTGCGATTTTTCCACCGGCATGTTGGCCGCCGGTGCCCACCGTGATGTGCCTAAGGTCGCTGGCGATGGAATGCATTTGCCGTTTGCGGACGATAGTTTCGACGCTGTCACGATCTCGTATGGGCTGCGTAATATCCACGACTTTCGCGCCGGGCTGCGGGAAATGGCGCGGGTGACCAAACCGGGCGGCAAGCTCACAGTGGCTGAATTTTCTACCCCGGTGGTGCCCGTATTCAGCACGGTGTACAAGGAATATTTGATGCGCGCGCTGCCGGTGATTGCTCGGGTGATTTCTTCGAATGCGCAGGCGTATGAATACCTGGCGGAATCGATCCGTATGTGGCCGGATCAGGAGACTTTGGCTGCCGAGATCAACGCTAATGGATGGTCTGAGTGCGGTTGGCAGAACTTGACGGGCGGAATTGTGGCTCTGCATTCGGCTGTGAAGGCTTAATTGGTCTGGGCTGGGTCCGATTGGGCTTACCGTCCCGATTGGTGCAGTGGTTCCGGCCCCGGCACCGGCGTTAATTCCCCAGAGCGCCAAGAAAAAAATATACGATGCCGTTGTGAGATTTTACTGGAGCCATATTTACCGTCCGTAGGCTCAGTTCAACCATATTCGCAGTTCTTAAGCACAGCTCGTAGGCCCATAATGATAATTTTGACTATTTTGATAATCGCGATAGCCGTAGCGGGCTTATCTGCTATCTATGAATTTAAACATGGGAATCGGCCACGAGCCAGGATAGTGGCCTGGGCTGGAGTTCTCTTAGCATTACCCGCTGCATGGGTTCTTTATCGCGCTACTACCGGCGGCCTCCAGGAAATGCCTCTACTTGAAATCATCGCGACTGCTGTTTATATTTTCGTGCTTCTGGTTGTTGTAGAAACAAAACTCGTGCTGTCGGAGCGTAAGAACACAGGAGTCACGAGTGACGAAAACACTAAAAAGCCCAGATATTAAAAAGCCCAAATAAATTGGCCAGATTCCTTAATATCGGCGGTGGCTTTGTTTGGCCTTGTTTAGTTATGCCTCGCCATTGGTTTTAGCATCGCAGGTTCCCCATATTCCCTAAACCGTCGAATCCCACAGCGGCGTGTCGGCCCGCACCGTCGCCGCATATTTTCCGGCCTTCTTCCACAACCGGGAAATCAGGTCGCGGTCTTCGTCGGTAACTAAGTTGCCCATCAACCGAGCAGCCGCTGGCATTAAATAGCGCGCCGCCGGGCCCCGCAACCCTAACGGGCCGAACACAGGCAAAAACTGCGGGTAGGTCAAAAGTCGGGCCGCGGTGCGTGCCCACATGAACGCCTCGCCGAAATGCGCCCGCAACACTTCGGGCCACACTAAGGTGAGGTCGACATCGCTGTCCAACAGGCCTACGGCTAGCTCGGCGGTTTCCAGCCCGTAGTCGATACCCTCACCGTTTAATGGATTCACGCATGCCGCCGCGTCGCCGATCAGCATCCAGTTCGCCCCGGCTACGTTCGATACGGCCCCGCCCATGGGCAATAACGCAGAGGCCACTTCGTCCGGATCCCCTAAACCCCAGGCTTTGCGCTGTTGGCTGGCATAAAATTCCAGCAGTTTCTTGGTGTTGATCGCTGCCGGGCGTTTATCTGTCGACAATGCGCCGCATCCCAGGTTCACTGTGCCGTCGCCAAGCGGGAAAATCCACCCGTATCCAGGTTGAACGGTGCCTTGTTCGTCGGTCAGTTCCACGTGCGAATGCATCCACGGTTCATCGGAGTATGGCGAGCTGCAATACGACCGCGCGGCGATCCCATAGACTTCGCTGCGGTGCCAGGTACGCCCAAGTTTTTTGCCAAACGTCGAGCGTACCCCGTCAGCCACGATCGTCCACCGCGGGCGCAGCGTAATCTCGCTTGCCGACGGCTGCTGGTCGTTTGTTGGCTGTTGGCTGCCCGAGGATGCCGACTGCTCCGCCGACCGCTGGCCACCGACCCGTCGCACCGTGATGGTCTCAATCGAATTGTTCTTGACGACGACATCAGCACCCGAATACCCGGTCCACACCCGTGCGCCTGCTGCCGCGGCTTGCTGCACCAGGTAGTTGTCTAATTTGCGCCGTGGCCAGGCGGTGCCCACATCCCCAAAATGTCCGTTTGGCCACGCGGCGGTCACTGATCCGCCGAAGCCGTGCAGTTTTAATCCCCGGTTGCGGTATCCCGGGTTCACTCCATCCAGAAGCCCTAGCTCTCGGAGTTTCGCCATCGCGCGTGGGGTGAGGCCATCGCCGCAGGTTTTATCGCGGGGAAAGGTTGCTTGGTCTACCAATACGACGTCCCATCCGGCGCGTGCGGCATAAATCGCAGCCGCGGCTCCAGCTGGGCCACCGCCAATAACCGCGATTTCGCAGGAGACAGCGTCATTGCCGGTGCTGGAGGCGTCGGCAAGAATTTCGCTTTTCGGAGGTTTCGACGTGGAAGATGCAGTGTGGGACCCGGAATCGGGCCGAGCGGGGGAGTCGTCGGCAAGGCTCATGGGCATTATTGTTGCATGAATAAGCCCCCGGAAGTGTTTTGCCCTGTTTCGTCGGCTACTGTTAGGACGGGAATTATGGGAACGAATAAGCGCAAGGATAAACCTCGGATATGACCACTGGCCAAAACCAGGTTTCTGGTTACACCCCCGCTGTGGATTTGGGGGATGAACAGCTCAATTCGCGCATTGCTGCCGGGATGGAAACGGTCGAAGACCTGCTGCGTTCGGAGCTTTCGCAGGGCGCGGAATTCATCACGGATAAGGTTTTGCATTTAACTACCGCTGGTGGCAAGCGGTTCCGTCCAATGATGGCGCTGCTTGCTGCTGAATATGGCCCGCATGCAGAGTCGGACAACGTGTATAAAGCAGCGGGTGTGGTGGAGATTGTGCATTTAGCCACGCTTTACCACGACGATGTAATGGATGAAGCCGATCAGCGGCGTGGGGTCGAATCTGCGAATTCGCGCTGGAGTAATTCGGTGGCGATCTTGTCTGGTGATGTGTTGCTTGCGCACGCGTCTCGGATTATGTCGACGATGGATAGTCTGACTGTGCGCCACTTCGGAGAAACTTTCCAGGAGCTGGTTACTGGGCAGATGCGTGAGACACTTGGCGCGGGTGAGTCCGACCCGGTGGAGCATTACCAGAAGGTGATTGAGGAAAAGACCGCGGTGCTGATCGCCTCGGCTGGGTACTTGGGTGCGTATCATGCGGGTGCGGATGAGCCGACGCAGCGCTCTTTGCAAACCATTGGCGGTGCGATCGGCATGATCTTCCAGATCGTCGACGATATTATTGACCTGTTTTCTGATCCGAAAGATTCTGGCAAGATTCCGGGTACTGACTTGCGCGAAGGCGTGTTTACGCTGCCGGTGTTGTATGCATTGGCAGAAGATAGCGCTGCTGCTAATGAGTTGCGTTCTTTGTTGACCGGCCCATTGGAGGCTGAGGATGATGTGCAGCGTGCGATTGCATTAATTCGGGAGACAGAAGGACGTGCGAAAGCACTTGCCGACGTCCAAGCCCATTTGGATGTTGTGGACCGTGAGTTGGACAAGCTGCCGAATAATGCCGCGACGCGCGCCCTGCGCTTGCTTGCGGAATACACCATGCGCCGGGTGGGCTAGCTGGGCGCTTGCTGGGAGCATTGGGTGGTGGCTCCCTGTACATGCCTTTTCGGCTCGCGAAACCCCAACTGTAGTGCCGATTTGTAAGTTTATTGGGTGTCTATAGTAGGCTAAGAAACCGCACCAAATGGTGCACGCCAGGTTGCCCGAGCGGCCAAAGGGAGCGGACTGTAAATCCGCCGGCATTGCCTTCAGAAGTTCGAATCTTCTACCTGGCACAGTTTGAAACCTCACGCGAATTATCGCGTGGGGTTTTTGCATGCGGGGGTCTGGGGTTAAGTAGGGGTTAAGTAGCAAAAAATGTGTCTGATCGGCGTGTCGCCAATTCCCTAGATCTGGCCTTTCCGGATACCGATTGAATGTGTGTATTCAACATCGATGCCCTGGTCGTAGAAGGCTGGCTGACCAGATTACTGGCCAGTGGTGGAACTGGATGCATCCTAAGGCATAACTTGATTTCAGGTCGCATTTCTGTCCGTATAGTCCACAAGGAAGCGTAAAAACAGCCGTGCTGGGTCGGAGAGTCGGTTCTTCGAGCTCCACACCACCCGCAGCGGACGGTCGAAATTGACTCCAACCACCGGAACCTCGAGGTATTCCCCGGTGGCTAACTGCGATGATACCGCGCGCCTCGCGATCACCCCTGGTGCTCCTAGAGTGCCTATCCCGGTACGTTGTGCTCCTAGCGATCCAAACTCTCCTATCGGTGGGGCGAGACCTTCCAGAGCGTCTTCTACGACTTCTCGAGTGCCGCTTCCCTGCTCGCGCAGCACCAAAGGTGTGGATTGCAACTCCTCTTTCGTTATCGGAGCCGTCCCTGTCACTGGTATGGATGCTGAAGGCATATCCAGGTCATTGTGGTTGTTTGATTTTGCCCAGGGGTGATGCGCGGGTGCAGCAACGATTAGCTCATCGTGCCCTATCACTCGCTGGTGTAGTTCATGGGCCACCCAGTTACCCTCAACTAGAGCTAGTTCCGCATCTCCCTGGATCACGTGACGTTGGGCCTCCCGACTGTTGAGCTGACGCATGTGCAGATGAGTCTGCGGGTGACGGCGTTGGAAGGCCGCTGCCCACCGGGGGTAGTCTATTTCCGCCACAGTATGAGAAACCACCAGCTTAAGCCCCTCGGTTACAGCGTTGTTGGTGGCTGCTTTCAGACCATGCGCGCAATCGTTGAGTGCCCTTTCTAAGCCCTCAAGCACACGGATCACTTGGTGTCCCACTTTTGTCGTGGAACTGCCCGCGGCGCCACGCCAAAAAATACGTGTATTTAGGTGTTTTTCCAATTTGGCGACGCGTGTGCTGACCGTCTGTTGGGAAACATTGAGATATTTCGCAGCCTGATTCATTCCTCCGTGTCGGGCTACAGCGAGGACGATGTCAACCGTGAGGGCATCGGGAACGTAGCTTCGTCGAACGGAAGAGAACCGAGAGTCATCACCATCTCGTGCGGGGTACATGCTTTCATTGTAACCCTGTACGGATTTTGTGCTCTCCCGTAAACGTTCAGCAGTACATAGCCTGAAGCGCATGCTTAAAATTGAGAATAAAATGGAACTTCCGCCACTCGGACCTGGCTGGGCCGGAGCAGTAATGGGACTAGGGATCTCCTCGTCCCTCATTGAGACTCATCTCAGCCCCGTTGTGGGGCATCTCCCCGCGAAGATCATGATTGTTGCCGCAACTCTTCTCGCTCTGGCGCTCTCGATAGGCTTCATTAGGCACCGCAATCCGGGCTTTCGCCCCAATAACATGCCCGCGTGGGGCATGGTCTCTATGGGGATTTTAGCTTTAGGCAGCGCCTACTCGCTTATTTTTAATGCCTGGATGATTCATATTTTGTGTTGGGCAGCCGGAACCATCCTTGGTGTGATTACCTGCCTAAGGTATCTGCAGTTCCTTATTTTTGACCGTTCCGTTACTCCTGCTTTTACCTTGGGGTTGCCCCTGGTTGCACCGATGGTTTCCGGAACCTCCTCGGCTCAGTTGGTGCCGCACGCGGGGGAGTGGGGGTCGCTGGTGCACGGCATTGGCGTAATGTGCTTTGCATTGGCATTGGCTACGTCAGTGCCGACGTTCGCCTTCGTTTATTTGCGTACATTCCCCAATCTTCCCACCAGCTTTGCCGCCACTGCCTGGATTCCGCTGGGCATTGTCGGCCAGTCCACAGCGAGTGCGCAGTTGCTTGCCGGTGAGCAGTGGCATTTCCGGGCAATGATCTATGGAGTTGTGATGCTTAGTCTCGGGATTCCGTTGGCTGGTTATGCCATTGTCAAGCATTGGGGGGCAGTTCTTGGCAGCAGCCCAATGTCGTATAACCCCACGTGGTGGGCCAGCACTTTTTCGGTCGGCACCTGTTGTCTCGGTACGCATACCTTGTCGACGCAACCCGCAGCATTGGAGTGGGGTATGGGATGGATTGATATCGTCAGTGTCGGCCTGCTTGTTCTTCTTTTGCTCCACGTTATGTGGGCATCTTATGGAGCCGTCAGGATTACTGTGTTTAGCCGAGGATAATCCGGAAAGAATCTCGGTACTTCAGCAATGCTGGTCTCGACGTCGGTTAAAATTTGGTCACCTTTCAGCCCCCCGTGCAACGTCATAGGTTTCTAGTTCTGATACTGCCTGCAGTGACCATAAGACGGCCTATTGTCTGCGATCGTCACAAAACAATTACCTTTCGGTAATCGTAAATTGTTCAGTGGGGGGGGTATTATGCCGAAAAATCTATCCCAACCTGGTGATTTGTGTACTTGCATTCAATTGAGTTAGGCTGTGTGAGGCTTCAACGGAGCGCAACAAAGTAGATCGAAAGACTGCAAAGTTGGTTTCGAGGCTGCGCCCCCTTAGCTCAGTCGGTAGAGCGTTTCCATGGTAAGGAAAAGGTCGACGGTTCGATTCCGTCAGGGGGCTCTGTTGCTGTTTAGGGCCGAACGCCTTAAACGCTGCAACACCAGGCGGTGTAGCTCAGTGGTAGAGCATACGACTCATAATCGTTGTGTCGCGGGTTCAATTCCCGCCATCGCTACTGGGATTTTTCCCATTACCTCAAGCCTTGTGCTGACTGGTTCCCGGTCTGCTAAGGTGAAGGCTGCTGTAAGTTCAGGTTTCATCTTTGGATCCCTGTTCTTTTACCCAGCACCCTCTAGGGGCGTGGCGCAATTGGTAGCGCAACGGTCTCCAAAACCGTAGGTTGCAGGTTCGAGTCCTGTCGCCCCTGCCATTATTTTTATGAGGTCATTCACCAAGGTCTCCGAGGCCATTGAGGAGTTATTGACGTGAGCGAAGAAAACAACGCTACCGGTGGAGCGGCTCGCCCAGTCGGTAAACGTCAACTCTCGGGTGCTTCCACGACATCCAGCGCTTCCTACAAAGCGAAGCGCGTCGTCAATGTCGATGACTCATCTGTTCGTGATGACAAGCCCGGTGGCGGTCCAACCAGCTTTGTTCCAGAGGTCGTCTCTGAAATGGGCAAGGTTGTCTGGCCTACCGCAAAGCAGATGGTGCAGTACACCATCGTCGTGTTCGCCTTCCTGTTCGTCCTTACTGCGCTGGTTTGGAGTATTGATACTGTAGCCAGCTTGGGAGTTGATGCAGTTCTTAACCCTTAGGTATAGTTGCTAAATATCCGGTTGTTATCCCGCTTATCCCTCGTTGGATAAGCGGGATAATTTATGACACAACCGCACCAGAATTACCCAATGACCCTATGCATAAGGGAGTAGAACGACCGTGAGCGAAGATACGCAGAACGAAAACCTTAACGACAGCGACGTTTTTGAAGACGTCACCCCGGAAGTAGCCAGGGCTAGCGAAGCGGCCGAGCTCGCTGCTGAGGAAGACCGCGAATCGCTTGGTGATGACTACGATGCGGATTCCGATGATTTCGCCAAAGACCACGAAGAGGCCGTCAAGGCTACTGAAGCTGCCGCAAAGTCTGTAGAAGGCGCAGACGATGCCAGCGCAAAGGCCACTAATGATTCCGCTGAGTCTGATGCTTCTGCAACGGAGACGGATGCAGATGCGGATGCTGCCTACCGTATGCGTTTGCGGGAGTTCACGAAAGAGCTGAAGAAGCAGCCGGGGCAGTGGTACATCATTCAGTGCTATTCGGGTTACGAAAACAAGGTGAAAACCAACCTGGATATGCGCATCCAAACTCTTGAGGTTGAGGATTCCATCTTCGACGTCGTAGTTCCGATTGAAAATGTCGTGGAGAAAAAAGACGGCAAGAAAAAAATCGTCAAGAAGAAACTCCTGCCAGGCTATGTTTTGGTTCGCATGGAGATTAACGACCGCGCTTGGTCTGTGGTTCGTGACACCCCGGGTGTAACTTCTTTTGTGGGCAACGAGGGCAATGCGACTGTCGTCAAGACCCGTGAGGTGGCCAAGTTCTTGCTGCCGAAGACCACCGAGGCACGTGAAGAGGCGCCAGCACAGGCAGAAGAAGAGCAGGTGGCAAGCCCGCAGAAGCCAGCCGCATCTGGCATCAATCACGATTACCAGGTTGGCGAAGCCGTCACGATCCTGTCTGGTGCGCTGGCTTCGGTTTCGGCTACTATCTCCGAGATCGACCCAGAAACCGGCAAGATGCAGGCGCTGGTGTCGATCTTTGGTCGCGAAACCCCTGTGGAACTCACCGCAGACCAGGTCGAGCGCATTATGTAGTTTGAGCCTGGCGCCCGGGTTTGGGCTTGGCGCCCGGGTTGCAGTACGCTAGGTCTTCGTGTGTGCGTACTAATGCGTGCGCAATCGCGTTTGTAGCAGCACACCGGAAAAGAATTGCACATCCCCGGTTGCCGGCGAAGGCCGGAATCCGGACAGCCCCCGTTATTCATCGTGGCGGGGTGCTGGTACCACGGAATTGAGGTAAAACGATGGCTCCTAAGAAGAAAAAGAAGCAAGCAGGCTTTATTAAGCTGCAGATCCAGGCTGGTCAGGCAAACCCTGCTCCTCCAGTCGGCCCTGCCCTGGGTGCCCACCAGGTCAACATCATGGAATTCTGCAAGGCTTATAACGCCGCTACTGAAGACAAGCGCGGCGAAGTTATCCCTGTAGAAATCACCGTCTACGAGGACCGCTCCTTCGACTTCAAGCTGAAGACCCCACCTGCTGCCAAGTTGCTGCTGAAGGCTGCTGGCGTGCAGAAGGGCTCCGGCGTTCCGCACACCCAGAAGGTCGGAACCGTGACCTGGGAACAGTGCAAGGAAATCGGCAAGACCAAGTTCGAAGACCTGAACGCTCGTGACGAGGAAAACGCTGCCCGCATCATCGCTGGTACCGCTCGCTCCATGGGCCTGAACGTTGATGGACACCCAGACGCGTAAGTCGGGCCCCTCGCAAGCGTTAAGGTCTGTCGTACCGCAGCCTTGATGTTCGCCATGGCCGCACTCGGATAAAGTCGGATGAGGCCACATCCACCGTGGCAGAGCCAGCTACGGCTCGCTGACCACGACAATCCCCAAACTTAAAGGAATTGAGAAATGAGCACTAAGTCCAAAGCTTTTAAAGAAGCCGCGACCAAGATCTCCCGCGACCACCTGTACCGCCCACTAGAGGCAGTAAAGCTGGCTAAGGATACTTCTTCGAAGAACTTCGATGCCACCATCGACGTCGCTATGCGTCTGGGCGTTGATCCACGTAAGGCTGACCAGTTGGTTCGTGGCACCGTGTCCCTTCCAAATGGCACCGGTAAAGATGTTCGCGTTGCTGTTTTCGCGGCTGGCGAGAAGGCCACCGAAGCTGAGCAGGCTGGCGCCGACATCGTCGGTGTTGATGAGCTGATCTCCCAGGTCACCGAAGGCAAGATCGATTTCGACGTCGCAATTGCTACCCCTGACCAGATGGCAAAGATCGGTCGTATCGCGCGCGTCCTGGGCCCTCGTGGCCTGATGCCGAACCCGAAGACCGGTACCGTCACTAACGACGTCACCAAGGCGATCAAGGAAGTTAAGGGCGGTAAGATCTCTTTCCGTGTTGACAAGGCTTCCAACCTGCACGCCCTGATCGGTAAGGCCTCGTTCAGCGAGCAAGCTCTGGCTGAGAACTACGGCGCATTGTTGGACGAAGTTCTGCGTCTGAAGCCATCGGCTGCTAAGGGTGTTTACCTGAAGAAGGTTACCGTTTCTTCCACCACTGGTCCTGGTGTTCCAGTTGACCCATCGGTGCAGAAGAACTACACCGTAGAGGCTTAAACACCTCCAGGCTTAATCATCTCTACGCTTAGGTAGCTTAAGCCTTAAGCAACTGAGTGCCCGAGTGTTTCGCCCGAGGATCTCGCGCCCGAAGCACTCGTACTGCACCCCGCCCACCTTCACTCCCGTTCATTGGGATAGTGCAGGTGGGTTTTCTAGTATCCGTGTCAATTACCCTGCTATTACCCCCTATTAACTCTGTTGTACACGGGGTAATCTTGAAAGTACTATGCGGTATCTCTATCTGGCCCTTGGGCTGTTGTGCGTGGGGCTCGGTGCTTTCGGTGCGTTAGTGCCGTTGGTACCGGCGACTCCGTTCGTGCTGCTGGCGTTTTTCTTTTTCACGCGTAGTTCGCAGCGGTTGGAATTCTATATCGTGCACCGCTCACCGCTGCGTAGTTATCTCATTGATTTTTACTCTGGTTCGTTAAGCCGCAGACGTCGGATATACATCATTGCGACGGCCTGGGCCTCAATGATCTTGTCAACGATTTTGGTGGGAAAATTGTGGTTCGCGGTGATGATGGTAGGCATCGGGATGATTGCCGCGACCGTAATTTGGCGCCGCGAGCCCAAACCAGAAAAAGTAGCTCGTTTTTGGCGCCGTTATGAAGAGTCTGCTCGTCTCCAGAAACGTCGCCAGCAGGAACAGCACCAACTGGATCAGCACCAACAGAAGCGTCGTCAGAAATGACGCCAATACGGTCGCCGCATATCGCAGATGTTTAGATTTAACCTATGAGTTCTGGTTTTGCCCGGTCTTCCTTCGCCCACAATGGCAAGGCCCGAGTCGCCGTCATTGGTGCCGGCCCTAACGGCCTTACTGCTGCAGCAGTTTTAGCGCAGGCTGGCTGCCGGGTAGAAGTTTTTGAATCCGCCGACCATATCGGTGGATCAGCACGCACCCACCCTGCGTTCGGGGCGGGGAGCGCGGTTGATTTCGGTGCTGCGGCTCATCCGTTCGGAGTCGTGAGTCCGGTGTTTCGCCAGTTAGACCTCGAAAATTATGGGCTGGAGTGGAAGCATCCGCAGTACCCGATGGCGCACCCGCTTGTCGACGCACCTGCGGTTATCTTGCATCGCGATCTTAAGACCACCGCCGCACAGTTTTCCGACCATGACCGCCGCGTGTGGAACCACCTGCACAAGCCGCTTGTCGACGACGTCGGCAAGCTTGTCAACTCTGTGCTTCCGGTCCGCCCACGTTACCCGCTTGCTCTCGCGCGCTTGGGCCTGCGGGGTTTGTGGCCAGCGAGAAGCTTAACTTCGCGACTGCTTGTCGACGAAGCTGCTCGGGCCTTGCTGGTTGGTTCTGCTGTGCACGCGATTCGCCCGCCGAGTCAGCCAGGTACCGCAGCATTTGGATTGTTGTTTAATTCACTTGGGATGACCACGGGTTGGCCAGTGGTTTCCGGCGGTTCTGGACAATTAGTTAGGGCTTTGGCACGCGTGATTGAGCACTACGGCGGGACAATCAAGACCGGTGCTAAGGTCCAGGATCTTTCTGGTTTTGTAACCTATGACGCTGTGGTGGCTACGCAAACTCCGCGGCAGCTACTGGCCTTGCAAGGGCTAGATTTGTCTAGGCTGCGTTCGCGGAGTCTACGACGATGGAAATACGGTACCGCGGTGTACAAGGTGGACTATTTGGTTAATGGTCCGGTGCGGTGGAATGATCCGCGAGTGGCAGGGGCGGGCACGGTGCACGTGGGTGGAACCGTGTCTGAGATGCAGTTAGCGGAAAGTCAGGCTGCGGCGGGGATGTTGCCGGAGCGCCCATTCGTGATGGTCTGTCAACAACAGACCGCGGACCCTACGCGTTTTTCTGGCAGTTGGCGGTCGTTGGGGGCTGGGCGGGTGCTCTCGGCGCAGCTAGATGCAGGGAGAATACCGGAGGATGCCAGGCAACCGCACATCCTTTGGGCCTATGCCCACGTGCCGCATGGTTACCAGGAGCAATTCCCGGGTGAAGTAGCAGGCCTGATAGAAACGCAAATTTCGCGATATGCCTCTGGGTTTTCCGCGCAAATTATCGAACGCCACCAGGCTTCTCCAGTCCAGCTGCAGGAAGCCAACGCGAATCTGATCGGCGGGGATATCGCCGGTGGGGCCATGAATTTGGGGCAGATGCTAAGGCAGCGTCAATACGTTGGCACGCTGACGATGAATCCGGAGGTTCCGGTGGTGCAGGCGAGTGGGGCTAGCCTGCCAGGTGCAGGTGTGCACGGCATGGCCGGGTGGCGAGCAGCCCAAACGATTCTCCGTAGATTTTGGTGCTACTGAATTCAGGTGATAGGGTTCTAGCTGAAGTTTGAACGGCTTTTGCCGCGCTCAAGTTTCACCGAAGACCGTCGGTTATCCGTGTAGCGGATCGAAGGTCACCCCACGAGTTGCTCGTGGCGGCGACGACCCACGCAGGAGACACTTGTGCATTCCAACCAGAAGGTTGTATGCGCCCTGTGCTCTTGCACGGGGCTTTTTTGTTGCTAGCTTGCCAGCCCCAGTGGCATGGTCTTGCTAGAAGCAGGGGAGTCTCGTGGTGACACCACTAGGATGTATCGAAAGGAGGCGTGAGTAACCATGGCAAACCCGAAGAATGTTGCGGAATTGGCCAAGCTGAAAAACAAGCTGGCTGAGTCTGACTCGGTAGTTCTGACTGAATACCGTGGTCTGACTGTTCCGCAGATTTCCGAGCTGCGTGATCAGCTGGGTTTCGATGTTGAATACTCCGTCGCCAAGAACACCCTTCTGAAGATTGCCGTTAACGAAGCGGGAATCACTGACCTTGACGAATACTTCCAGGGCCCAACCGCCGTCGCCTTCATTAAGGGCGAGGCTGTTGACGCCGCGAAGGTATTCAAGAAGTTCGGTTCCGAAAACGACGCTCTTGTCGTTAAGGCCGGCTACATGGACGGCAACGCACTGAATGCCGACCAAGTCAAGGCATTGGCTGACCTGGACAGCCGCGAGGTAACCCTTGCGAAGCTGGCCGGCGCTATGAAGGGCAACTTGGCAAAGGCAGCAGCAGTGTTCAACGCACCTGCTACCAAGATGGCTCGCCTCGGCGCTGCTCTCGAAGAGAAGAAGCAGAACGAAGGCTAAAAACCACACGGTGCTGGCCCTCGCGGTTGCAAGACCTGGCTGGATTATCCAGCCCGGCTCGCATGCCGACGATGCGCCGGAACCAACGACAAATTGTGCACTGTGAAGCGCGAAAGCGCAGAACACGCAACTATAGAAAGGAAGCCTGACATGGCTAAGCTCTCCAAGGACGAGCTCATTGAAGCGTTCAAGGAAATGACCCTGATCGAACTTTCCGATTTCGTTAAGGAATTCGAGGAAGTATTCGACGTTGAAGCTGCTGCTCCTGCAGCTGTAGCTGCTGCTCCAGCCGCTGGTGCTGGCGAAGGCGCTGCTGAAGAGAAGGACGAGTTCGACGTTGTCCTGACCGACGCTGGCGCTAAGAAGATCGGCGTTATTAAGGCTGTCCGCGAAATCGTTTCCGGCCTGGGCCTGAAGGAAGCCAAGGAACTCGTAGAGTCCGCTCCAAAGGCTATCATCGAGGGCGCTTCCAAGGACGACGCCGAGGCTGCAAAGACCAAGCTGGAAGAAGCTGGCGCTTCTGTCGAGCTGAAGTAGTCTTTACTACCCCAAGCATTCTTGCCACCGCCGCGAGTCGGTTATAACTCGTAACAATCGCTAACCCGCGGGTTCACCTTTTCGGTGCCCGCGGGTTTTGTTATGGGATTTGGCAGCGTTTCCGGTCGTTTAATCCGATAAACCCCCAATTAACCCTGGCGCGGCTCGGGGTGTTGCCACAACGATGTCACTGGAAGGACAAATATCGTGTGCCCGTCGTCGTGGAATCGGAGCGCCTTATCCCCGAGGTAGATAACGACGGTTGCCGCTACGCGTTGACCTAGCTGTGAGCCAATGGTTTTTAGGTGTTTCCACGCGCGTGCATCGACGTCATGCGAGCTTTTTACTTCGATGAGAATAACCCGCCCGTCGGCAAGCTCAACAACGATATCGATTTCTTCGTTTCTTCGCCGGAAATGAGCGATGGAATACCGCTCGGTAGACCAGGTCTGTTGTTTGCGCAGTTCTCCGACGATGAATGCTTCTAGAAGTGCACCGTATAATTCAAAGCCGCCGGATTGCAGCGATTTTTGCACGGTTAGTCCTGATAAAAACGCGGCTAGCCCTGTATCGGAAACGCTGATTTTTGGGCGTTTCACGCTGCGGTTGGTAAAACCGACGCCCCAGCCGGGAATAGAGTCGACCAGATACATCCGTTCAGCGAGCTGTAGATAGTCGGTAAGTGCAGTTTCGGAGATTCCTAGGTTCCGGGCGACTTTTGCTTTGACAAGTTCAGCTTGTCCTTGGCTTGCCAATATCTTTAACAATGGTTGCAGATATTCTGCGTAGTCACTGCTTCCTGCTAATTCACGTGCGTCATGGGTAGCTAAGCGTTCCAGATATGAAGAAAACCATCGGTCCCGTCGGCGACCAGGCTCTCTCTTTAGTGGCTCTGGGTATCCACCTGCAATAACAATCGATCTTTGCTGCTCAGGGCGAGCAATATTTTCGTGCTGGTAGTGCTCGCCGACGGAGTCGATCGTGGTACTGGAAGTGACAGAAAGGATCCAGTGGACCCAATCTTCTGGGGTTGACCTATTGGCTAATTCTCCCTGACTGAGCCCGTAGAGACGTAGTGATTCCGCTCGTCCGGCAAGAGAATCGGATACCCCGGGGAGAGTGAGCAAATCGGTGGATCCGGTAATGGCATACCTGCCCGGACGGCGGTCTAAGTCAATGACGCGTTTCATGGCCAAAGCTAAATTGGGCGCGCGCTGTGCTTCGTCAATGACAAGAGTCTTGTTTGGTGCTTGTTGTAGAAATCCGATTGGGTCAGCCTGTGCATATTCGCGGTCTACGTCGACATCCAAGGTGACAAAAGCGGCTTCATCGTTGCTGAATGTTTGCCGTAACAGGGTTGATTTGCCGACCTGGCGTGCTCTCTGTACTACCAGTAATGGAGAGTCTTCAATGATCTCTCGAGCGATTACCGTAGGCTATGCCTACGTACTTCGTACGAGAGGTTCTTCATGGCTAAATAATAATAGGTGAACACGCTGCACGGGGTTTGTGTAGCTCAAGCGCGAGGATTTACCGAAGTTAGCACGGGGAAAAACCAATGATAGCGCAAGGATTAACCACAATAGACGCGAGGATTTTGTCGAACAAGCAGGTGCGGTTCCGGCGGGTGGGAAATCGTTCTGCCGTCGAGTGTGTTCCACACAAGGGCCCTCCACCATTTACTCATACTTTCGGATGATTTTTCGGATCCAGAAGAGGTAAACTAAAGCCTAGTGCTGCCACCACAATTGGCGGCAGCGTCGGCACTGTCGGCATGCTACCCGCGCAGATGCCACCATTTGTGAAGAAAGGATTCCCCATGACTGGCACCCCGAACACCCTTCTCGTTTTCTTTTCTCGTAGCGGTGAAAATCTCTGGGATGGTGGTCGCCGCACACTAGAAATCGGTAACACCAAGCGTGTCGCCGGTATGATCGCCGAACGTATCGAATGCGACATTTTCGAGATCACGGCCGCTGACCCTTATTCCGACGAGTTCGATTCCGTTGACCAGCGCTCGGCACAAGAACTACGCGACAATGCTCGTCCAGCCATCGCTGGCGAATTGCCCGACGTCGGCAAGTATGAGCGCATCATCGTGGGCAGCCCGGTGTGGCACGCAGAACTCCCCATGATTCTGCGCACCTTCTTCGATGAGACCAACGGTCTGGCAGGCAAGGACGTCTATCCGTTTGTGACGTTTACTGGCGGTGCGGGGGCGGCATTGTCGGAGGTGGCTGCGGCATGTCCGAAGGCGACGGTGCACCAGGGGCTGCCGGTTCGCGGTGAGGATGTGGACAATGCAGGGGAAGATGTTGACGCCTGGGTGGCAGTCGAGTTCCACGGTGAGGAGCTTTGAGTAACCACTATGTAGCGCGATCATCTCACATGGTGTGACATGATGCGGCATAGTGCGGGGGCCACCCAGGCGCCTCTCGGTCCCTGGGTACGGTAAACTGCCACACATGCTGCCTGCCTCACGCGTTTTGTCTGCCATTGCGATCGGCATTGGCCTTGCCTTGGTGGTCGGCGCCGGCCTGGCTTCGCGTTTCGTGCACATTGACGCGCGATTACCGCTTGATGTCCAGCACACCACCTTTCGGCTTGTAGACGACGCCACTGGTTACCAGCGCCAGTTGCATTGGGACCTGCTGGAGCCTGCTGATGCAGAATCGGTCGCCGTTCGCGTTGGTTCGACGCTTATACGAAGCACCGAGGAAAACCAAGCAGGCCAGCCCGACGAGCAGCCAGGGGGTAACCACGCGCAAGACAACCCGGACGCAACCGAGCTTGTCGACGCCGACGTTTGGGCCTTCGATATGGACCGTCGGAGCGGGCAAGCGCTGAGTACTGCGCAACTCAGCCACACGTTGGTGACTCCGGCTGCACACGTCGAGATCGATGGCCAGTGGTTAAAATTCCCAGTTGACGCGGAAAAGACCAGCTATGACGTGTTTGACGAAACGCTTCGGGAATCCCACCCGGCGGCGTTTCAGGAGGAAGTTACAGTAGACGGGGTGGAGCTGTACCGTTATCGTCAGGTCATCGATCCGGTGAACGTCGCCTCGAAATACGCGGATGCGCGCAACACTAAACAGGAAGACCCGGTGGTTCCTGATAGAGCTCCTGCAGAAAACGCTGAAGAAGCGCCTGTGAAAACTCCAGAAGAAAACGCAGAAGAAGCGGACGCGCTAGAACAAGTTCCGGCACCCACAATCAGGCGGCAGTTGTATTTGCATCATTCGGCGACGCGTGATTATTTTGTGCATCCACGCACAGGCATGATCGTCGACGTGCACGAAACTGTCGACGATTATTTTGCGACTCACACGGGAGAGCGTATCGAAGACGGCATTGCATATGAGGCGCAGCTTGCCGACGCCGACGTCGAAAAGCTTATTACCCAGGCGGAGTCATTCCCTGACGATGACACAGTGCGTCTTATCCGCTACATTGTGTTGGGACTTGGTGCGCTTATTACAGTGCTGGCGTTGATCGGCGTGTTTGGTGGCTTTCGGCGAGTCCGACAGAACTAGGTCTGAGCAGCAGGTGCTCCGTTAACTCCCTCTGCCACAGTTGCTAATCAGGACTTTACAAAATAAGCAAATTGCAATAGACTGCTACGTTGCGCTGGAATCTGTGGACTAGTGCATGCTTGAGCCTTGTTGATTTTCGTGAAAACGTTCACTTGACAAGGTGATTTTATGCTATCTGATCACGGAATTCCACAGCAATAAAAGATGCTAAAAAATACCAGCGGTTGTAGGGCAGTCACATGCCAGAGTGGCTGAAACCCGCTTCCGCGTGAGGTGCTGGAAGGACCCATCTTGGCAGTCTCCCGCCAGACCAGTTCAGTGGCTAATATTCCCGGAGCCCCGCAACGGTACTCGTTCGCGAAGATTAACGAACCGATCGCCGTCCCGGGGCTTTTAGACCTACAACGAGACTCTTACGATTGGCTCATCGGTACGCCCGAGTGGCGTGAGCGCGAACAAGAACGTCGCGGTGCCGATGCGCAGATTACTTCAGGGCTCGAGGATATCCTGAATGAGCTTTCGCCGATTGAGGATTACTCCGGCAACATGTCTCTTTCGTTGTCTGAGCCCCGTTTCGAACCGGTGAAAAACACCGTCGACGAGGCGAAAGAAAAAGACATTAACTACTCCGCACCACTGTATGTGACTGCGGAATTCATTAATTCCGATACCCAGGAGATCAAGTCCCAGACTGTTTTCATCGGTGATTTCCCGATGATGACCGAAAAGGGCACCTTCATCGTGAACGGTACAGAGCGCGTCATTGTTTCGCAGCTGGTCCGTTCCCCGGGTGTTTACTTTGATCGTTCTATCGACAAATCCACCGAGCGTCCGCTGCATGCGGTGAAGGTTATCCCTTCTCGTGGCGCGTGGCTGGAATTTGACGTTGATAAGCGTGACACCGTCGGCGTGCGTATTGACCGCAAGCGTCGCCAGCCGGTTACTGTGCTGTTGAAGGCTTTGGGTTGGACCGAAGAGAAGATCCGGGACCGTTTCGGCTTCTCCGAACTTATGATGTCCACGCTGGAAGCTGACGGCGTTGCCAATACCGACGAGGCTTTGTTGGAAATCTACCGCAAGCAACGTCCGGGCGAGCAGCCTACCCGCGATCTGGCGCAGTCGCTGCTGGACAATTCTTTCTTCAACCCGAAGCGCTATGACTTGGCACGCGTTGGTCGTTACAAGATCAACCGCAAGTTGGGCTTGGGTGGCGATCATGATGGTCTGAGCACCCTAACTGAAGAAGACATTGCTACCACGCTGGAATATCTGGTGCGTTTGCACACCGGCGAGCGGGAGATGCAATCGCCGGAAGGTCAGCATCTGATGTTGGACACCGACGACATCGACCACTTTGGTAACCGTCGTCTGCGTACTGTTGGTGAGTTGATTCAAAACCAGGTGCGCGTCGGTTTGTCTCGTATGGAGCGCGTCGTACGTGAACGTATGACCACCCAGGATGCAGAGTCGATCACTCCGACTTCTTTGATTAACGTCCGTCCGGTCTCTGCTTCGATTCGCGAATTCTTTGGTACTTCCCAGCTGTCCCAGTTTATGGACCAGAACAACTCACTGTCTGGTCTGACCCACAAGCGTCGTCTCTCCGCGCTGGGTCCTGGCGGTCTGTCGCGCGAGCGCGCCGGCATCGAAGTTCGTGACGTGCACCCTTCGCACTACGGACGCATGTGTCCAATTGAGACCCCGGAAGGTCCGAACATTGGTCTGATCGGTTCATTGGCATCGTACGCTCGAGTGAATTCCTTCGGCTTTATCGAGACCCCATACCGCAAAGTTGTGGATGGTCGCGTTACTGACGAAGTTGAGTACCTGGCTGCCGATGCGGAAGACCGTTATTCCATTGCCCAGGCTGAGGTCCCAACCGCAGAAGACGGCACGATTACCAGTGACCGTATCGAGGTCCGCCAGAAGGATGGCGATATCGCCGTTACCACTGCTGACGGCGTAGATTACGTTGACGTTTCCCCACGACAGATGGTTTCTGTCGCTACCGCGATGATTCCGTTCCTGGAGCACGACGACGCTAACCGTGCTTTGATGGGTGCGAACATGCAGCGCCAGGCGGTTCCTCTGGTCCGTTCCGAGGCACCATATGTTGGCACGGGTATGGAATTGCGCGCCGCATATGACGCTGGCGACGTAGTCATTACGCCGAAGGCAGGCGTTGTGGAAAACGTCTCTGCGGATCTGATCACCATCATGGATGATGATGGCATTCGCGATACCTACATGCTGCGCAAATTCGAGCGCACCAACCAGGGCACCAACTACAACCAGACTCCACTGGTTAATATTGGCGACCGCGTCGAGGCAGGCCAAGTGCTTGCCGACGGCCCTGGTACCCATAACGGCGAAATGTCGTTGGGCCGCAACATGCTGGTGGCGTTCATGCCATGGGAAGGCCACAACTACGAGGACGCGATCATTCTGAATCAGTCCATCGTGGAAGATGACTCTTTGACGTCCGTGCACATCGAAGAACACGAAATCGATGCTCGTGACACCAAACTTGGTGCCGAAGAAATTACTCGCGAAATTCCGAATGTTTCGGAAGATGTTCTACGAGACCTCGACGAGCGCGGAATCATCCGCATCGGTGCAGACGTCCGCCCAGGCGACATCCTGGTCGGTAAGGTCACGCCGAAGGGTGAAACTGAGCTGACCCCTGAGGAGCGTTTGCTCCGTGCCATCTTTGGTGAGAAGGCTCGCGAAGTTCGCGATACCTCGATGAAGGTTCCACACGGTGAGACCGGCAAGGTCATTGGCGTGGCGCGCTTCTCTCGTGAGGATGACGATGATCTCTCGCCAGGCGTCAATGAGATGATTCGCGTCTACGTTGCCCAGAAGCGCAAGATCCAGGATGGCGATAAGCTCGCTGGCCGTCACGGTAACAAGGGTGTCGTCGGCAAGATCCTGCCGCCGGAGGATATGCCATTCATGGAAGACGGAACCCCGGTTGACGTCATCCTGAACACCCACGGTGTTCCTCGTCGTATGAACATTGGTCAGGTTTTGGAGATTCACCTGGGTTGGCTGGCACATGCCGGTTGGAAGGTTGATCCCAACGATCCGCAAAACGAAGAACTTATCAAGACCCTGCCGAAGGAACTGTACGACGTTCCAGCCCATTCGCTGACCGCAACCCCGGTTTTCGACGGTGCTTCCAACGAAGAAGTCTCTGGTCTGTTGGCTAACTCCCGTCCAAACCGAGACGGCAATGTCATGGTGGATCGCCATGGTAAGGCTCGTTTGTTTGACGGCCGCTCCGGTGAGCCATTCGAGCACCCGATCTCCGTCGGTTACATGTACATCTTGAAGTTGCACCACCTGATCGACGAGAAGATTCACGCTCGCTCGACTGGTCCTTATTCCATGATTACCCAGCAGCCGCTGGGTGGTAAGGCACAGTTCGGTGGTCAGCGCTTCGGTGAGATGGAGGTGTGGGCAATGCAGGCATACGGTGCCGCCTACACCCTGCAGGAGCTTCTGACGATCAAGTCCGACGATGTGGTTGGACGTGTGAAGGTCTACGAGGCGATCGTGAAGGGCGATAACATTCCGGATCCGGGTATCCCAGAGTCCTTCAAGGTCTTGCTCAAGGAGCTGCAGTCGCTGTGCCTGAACGTTGAGGTTCTTTCCTCTGACGGAACTCCGATGGAGCTGTCTGGCTCTGACGAGGACGACGAAGCCGGACCATCGCTGGGCATTAACTTGTCCCGCGATGAGGGCGCCGCTGCAGACATCTCCTAAACGGCAAAACCAACGCCGAAATACCAAAAGTCCTTAATAGTCATTGCAATCCCTCCTTCATCGGAGGGGAAAGGGTATTTACGTGTTTGACGTAAACCTCTTCGACGAACTCCGCATTGGTCTTGCCACTGCCGACGACATCCGCCGTTGGTCCAAAGGCGAGGTCAAGAAGCCGGAAACCATCAACTACCGCACCCTGAAGCCGGAACGTGACGGCTTGTTCTGTGAGCGCATCTTCGGACCAACCCGCGACTGGGAATGTGCCTGTGGCAAGTACAAGCGTGTCCGCTACAAGGGCATCATTTGTGAGCGCTGTGGCGTTGAGGTGACCAAGTCCAAGGTGCGCCGTGAGCGCATGGGCCACATCGAGCTGGCTGCTCCAGTGACCCACATCTGGTACTTCAAGGGTGTTCCTTCCCGTCTGGGCTACTTGTTGGATTTGGCTCCAAAGGATCTGGAGCGCATCATCTACTTCGCGGCGAACATCATCACTTCAGTAGATGAGGAAGCCCGCCACAACGACTTGTCCACTCTGGAAGCAGAAATGCTTTTGGAAAAGAAGGACGTCGAAGACGACACCAATTCTGAGATCGCCGAGCGGGCTCAGAAGCTCGAGCAGGACCTAGCGGAACTGGAAGAAGCAGGTGCGAAGGCCGACGCACGTCGTAAGGTGCAAAACGCTGCCGAAAAAGAAATGCAGCACATGCGCGAACGCGGCGAGCGCGAAGTTGATCGTCTCGACGAAATCTGGAACCACTTCGTCAAGCTGGCTCCAAAGCAGATGATCATCGACGAGACCATCTACGAAGAACTCGTCGATCGCTACGAGGATTACTTCACCGGTGGCATGGGTGCGGAAGCCATCCAGACTCTGATCCGTAACTTCGATCTTGAAGCTGAGGCTGAAGAGCTTCGCGGCATCATCAATGAAGGCAAAGGCCAGAAGAAGATGCGCGCTCTGAAGCGCCTGAAGGTTGTCGCCGCATTCCTGAATTCTGGTAACGATCCTGCTGGAATGGTTCTGGATTCCATCCCAGTTATTCCGCCAGAGCTTCGTCCAATGGTGCAGTTGGATGGTGGCCGATTCGCTACCTCCGACTTGAACGACCTCTACCGTCGTGTGATCAACCGCAACAACCGTCTGAAGCGCATGCTGGATCTCGGTGCTCCGGAGATCATCGTGAACAACGAGAAGCGCATGCTGCAGGAGTCGGTGGATGCACTGTTCGACAACGGCCGACGCGGCCGTCCTGTCGCTGGCCCGGGTAACCGCCCACTGAAGTCCTTGTCCGACCTCTTGAAGGGTAAGTCGGGTCGTTTCCGTCAGAACCTGCTTGGTAAGCGTGTGGACTACTCCGGCCGTTCGGTTATTATCGTCGGCCCGCAGCTGAAGCTGCACGAGTGTGGTCTGCCGAAGTTGATGGCGTTGGAGCTGTTCAAGCCATTCGTCATGAAGCGCCTGGTGGAAAACGACTATGCGCAGAACATCAAGTCCGCCAAGCGCATGGTTGAGCGTCAACGTCCAGAAGTTTGGGACGTTCTCGAAGAAGCAATTTCGGAGCACCCAGTGCTGCTGAACCGCGCACCAACCCTGCACCGTCTGGGCATTCAGGCATTCGAACCGAAGCTGGTCGAAGGTAAAGCCATCCAGCTGCACCCACTTGCCTGTGAGGCCTTCAACGCCGACTTCGACGGCGACCAGATGGCGGTTCACCTGCCGCTGTCCGCCGAGGCACAGGCCGAAGCTCGCGTGCTGATGCTGTCGTCGAACAACATTTTGTCCCCAGCATCCGGTAAGCCATTGGCCATGCCGCGTCTGGATATGGTCACCGGTCTGTACTTCTTGACCATGAACAAGCGTGCCGACGAACAGGGCGGAGAGGGCCGCTACCAACCTGCCGACGAAAATGGTCCGGCACAGGGCGTGTACTCGTCGTATGCGGAAGCCATCATGGCACGCGACCGCGGCGTTCTGGGCTTGCAGGCGCCTATCAAGGTCCGTATTTCTCACTTGCGTCCACCGCGCGAAATCGAGGAAGCGCAGTTCCCAGAAGGCTGGCAGCGCGGAGATACTTGGTTGGCTGATACCACCCTGGGTCGCATCATGTTCAATGAACTGCTGCCATGGGACTACCCGTACCTTGAAGGCGTCATGGTGCGTAAGGGCGGTGGCTCGGAGAAGATCCTGCTGGGCGATGTCATTAATGACTTGGCCGTAAAGTATCCAATGATCTCCGTCGCACAAACGCTGGACAAGATGAAGGATGCCGGCTTCTACTGGGCAACCCGATCCGGTGTGACCATTACGATGCACGACGTTTTGGTGCTGCCAAACAAGACCGAGATCCTCGAGTCTTATGAGGCCGAAGCAGAGCGTATCGAGCGCAAGTACTGGGAGCAGGGTGCTCTGACCGAGCGCGAGCGCTATGAGCGCTTGGTCGAACTCTGGAAGGATGCGACCGACAAGGTCGGTACTTCTGTTGAGGAGCTGTACCCAGACGACAACCCAATTCCGATGATCGTGAAGTCGGGTGCCGCGGGTAACATGCGTCAGATCTGGACGCTGGCCGGTATGAAGGGCATGGTTGTGAACTCGAAGGGTGACTACATCACCCGTCCGATTAAGACTTCCTTCCGCGAAGGTCTGTCGGTTCTCGAGTACTTCAACAACTCGCACGGTTCCCGTAAGGGTCTGGCCGATACCGCTCTGCGTACCGCAGACTCCGGTTACCTGACCCGTCGTCTGGTCGACGTTGCCCAGGACGTTATTGTCCGCGAAGAAGACTGTGCGACCCGCCAGGGCGTGCGTGTGCCAATCGGTGAGCAGATCACTGACGACACATACGCAGTGCACGAGCTCTGGGAGACCTCCGCTTCCGGTCGTGTGGTTGCCTCCGATGTCAAGGACGCCAATGGTGAGGTTTTGGTCGCTGGCGGCGACGATTTGACTGAGGAGAACACCCAGAAGCTGGTCGATGCCGGAATCACCGAGATCAAGGTTCGTTCGGTTCTTACTTGCCAGACTCCAGCAGGTGTCTGTGCGAAGTGCTACGGCAAGTCCATGGCTTCCGGCAACTTGGTCGACATCGGCGAGGCCGTCGGTATCGTGGCTGCCCAGTCCATTGGTGAGCCTGGTACCCAGCTGACGATGCGTACCTTCCACCAAGGTGGTGTCGGCGGCGACATTACCGGTGGTCTGCCGCGTGTTCAGGAACTGTTTGAGGCCCGGAACCCGAAGAACCGTGCCCCAATTGCATCGGTCGCCGGTGAGATCTCGTTGTCGGACGAAGGGAACTTCTGGACCCTGACCATCCACCCAGATGATGGTTCGGACAATGTCGTTTACGAGAAGCTGTCGAAGCGTCAGGGCCTGGCGCAGGTGCGTCGCCCAATGGAATCCAACCCGGATGCCATGATTGAACGCGCACTGCGAGACGGCGACCACGTCGAGGTCGGCGAGCGTTTGCTACGCGGTGCTGCCGATCCGCACGATGTTCTGGAAGTTCTGGGACGTCGTGGCGTCGAAAAGCACCTTATCGACGAAGTGCAAGCCGTGTACCGCACCCAGGGTGTGGCTATCCACGATAAGCACATTGAGATCATCATCCGCCAGATGCTGCGCCGCGGTACGGTCATCGATTCCGGTACTACATCGTTGTTGCCGGGCAACCTGATCGACCTCTCCGAGGCCAAGCAGGTCAACGCGGCCCAGGTCGCAGAGGGCGGACAGCCTGCCGAGATGCGTTCCGAGATCATGGGTATTACCAAGGCCTCCCTGGCTACCGAGTCGTGGCTGTCGGCTGCTTCGTTCCAGGAGACCACCCGCGTTCTTACCGACGCCGCCATTAACAAGCGCTCTGACTCGTTGATCGGTCTGAAGGAAAACGTCATCATCGGTAAGCTCATCCCGGCTGGTACCGGTATTAACCGTTACCGCAACATCACCGTTAAGCCGACGGAGGCTGCTCGCAATGCGGCATACTCTATCCCTACCTATGGTGACTCCATCTACGGCGACGATGGCTACAGTGACTTCACTGGCGCTTCCGTCCCACTGGACGAGACCTTCGAGCTCTAAAGCGCTGTTTGTGTCCCGCAGCTTCCATAGGCGCAGGGACCCACAGCATTAGGACTATTATCGCCACTCGGTGCTAGTCCTAAGCCGTTCTGCAAGGCCCTATCCCTTTTCGGGGTAGGGCCTTTTGCGCGCCCAGATCGTGCTTGGTGTTTAGACTCGAGTGAGCCTTGTGGGCGGGCTGAGCCGAAATTACCGGCATTTCAGACAGGTCAAGGCCGTGCGTGCCTGGTGCACCACCTGGGTGTGGTGATTGTTCCCATAAGTGCTTGGAAAAACTTAGCCTTGGGTATAGCGTAAAGCGGGCTTAGAATCTTAAAAAGATCATTAGAATTTCAGAAAGGCAGCCATGTCTGATCATTCCTCCAATGCGCGCGCGACAGCAGAACCGAAACGTAGCCTGACTTGGCGCCCGATCGACATCGTCATCGTCGCCATCTTGGGTGTGGCGACTGGATTCATCTTCGTAGTCTGGAACAACATCGGTTACGCGTGGTTTACCGCTATGGATAATCTCACGCCAGGGCTGGGTGGTCTGGCGGTGGGCATTTGGCTGCTCGGTGGTGTGCTTGGTGGATTAATTATCCGGAAACCGGGTGCGGCGATCTTCGTCGAGGTTTTTGCGGCCAGTGTTTCTGCAGCTCTGGGTTCGCAATGGGGGCCGGAAACCCTCTATTCCGGTTTGGCACAGGGGTTGGGTGCGGAATTGATCTTCCTTATCTTTGCCTACCGCAAGTTTAATATCGTCGTCGCCACGCTTTCTGGTATCGGGGCAGGTGTTGGCGCCTGGACGTTGGAATTGTTCCTCTCTCCGAACCTGGCAAAATCGCTGGAATTCAACATTATCTACCTCGTATGCGTTGCCATTTCGGGTGCGATCCTGGCTGGCATTCTGGGTTTTTCGTTAATGAAGTCACTGGCGAAAACGGGTGCTCTCGACCGTTTCGCGGCTGGTCGGGAGCACCGCGCATAGAGCTTCCGGACCAAAAACACTAGCTCTCCATCATTCGACACCAATCGCATCCTTATCGATATGTCAGCAACAGCGGTCGAAATTGCTAATTACACCTGGAGGCATGCTGGGCGCGCGAAGCCAGCGATCGACAATCTGAACCTAGAGATTGCGGCCGGCGAACGTGTGCTCATTTGTGGTAATTCGGGTTCAGGGAAATCCACTTTGGTCGCTGCCATCGCTGGTGTGTTGGGCGGTGATGAAGAAGGCGATGAATCTGGCCGGTTGTTGCTTGCAGATGCCAGCGGTAGAAAAGAGCCTGCAGGAACCTCAACACCAGTGGGCCTGGTATTACAGGATCCGGACTCGCAGGTAATAGCTGCACGCGTGGGGGACGACGTCGCATTTGGCTGCGAAAATCTAGGATTGGAGCGCACCGAAATTTGGTCCCGGGTCCGTGAGGCCCTGCCATTGGTGGGTTTGAATCTCCCGTTAGACCATCCGACTGCATTCTTGTCTGGTGGCCAAAAGCAGCGCTTGGCTCTGGCGGGTGTTATTGCCATGCGTCCGGGCATCATCATTTTGGACGAACCCACCGCGAATCTTGACCCCGAAGGCGCGCGTGACGTGGTGCAAGCGGTAACCAACGTTGTAAACCACACTGGAGCGACATTGCTGGTCGTCGAGCATAATTATGACGTTTGGCTGCCATTATTAGAGCGTGGTTTGGAGTTTTCTGCAGGTAAACTTGTCGACGACGCACCGGCCAAAGACATCGTAAACCGGCGCCGCATTGGAAACCTCCCAGAGGCAGCGCCGAAGTTAGCAAACAATGCCGCAGCGCTCACGGCGCATGAGGTCATAGCAGCGGAACAACCTGCTCATTTGCCTGCACGCAGCCTGCACCTGCCTGAACATGCGTCGACGGTGCTTACCGGCGCTAATGGTACTGGTAAGACTACGCTGCTGATGACGCTGGCGGGCTTGCGGCCTCTTGCCTCAGGCCGGATTGATTTGGCAGATTCTATCCGTGATGGCCTACGGGGCAACGTCGCAAAGTGGAAGTCTCGGCAGCTGGCCCAGCGCATTGGATATGTGTTTCAGAACCCGGAGCATCAATTTGTCGCCCGCACGGTATTGGAAGAACTGCAAGTGGGTCCGAAGGTGATGGGTCTGGAGGTCAGTGCGCGCCGCTATGATGAGCTGTTGGAGCGGCTGTCCCTGGCCCATCTTGCACGAGCCAACCCCTTTACCTTGTCCGGTGGAGAAAAGCGGCGCCTTTCTGTGGCTACTGCCTTGATAGCCGCACCGAAATTATTGCTTTTCGACGAGCCGACTTTTGGGCAAGATCCCCATACCTTCGGCGAACTGGTCGCAATTGTGCGTGGTTTGGTTGACGAAGGTGTAACCGTGGCCTCAGTGACGCACGATGAGAACTACCGTAATGCGCTTGGTGATAACCATGTCGAGTTGTTAGCGACAGGGGGTAAGTGAGATGGCTTCCGAGCAGATCCCTTCTGTAACGCTTATCCCTTCTGGGGCGCCGAAGATTAACCCGTTGACCCGCATTTTGATCATGCTGTTGGTGACCACCCCTTTGTTGCTGAGCCTGGATTGGCTAAGCGCCACGGTCTCGTTGGTTATCACTATCGTGGCAGCTCTTATCGGGGGAGTGGGATGGAAGAAACTGGTGGCCACGCTTTGGCCTTTACTGTTGGTCGCGCCGTTGTCGGGCATCTCGATGCTGCTATATGGCGCCGAAGGCGGCGAGGTCTATTTCGAGTTTTGGTTGATGACGATCTCTGACAACTCCATTGAATTGGCCATTGCAATCATGATTCGAATCCTTGCGGTGGCGAGCCCGGTGATTTTGTTGGCCCGGAATATTGATCCCACACGCTTGGGCGATGCGCTGGCACAGATAGTGCGTGTTCCGGACCGCTTTGTCATTGGTTCGGTGGCAGGTGTACGAATGACGGGCTTGTTCAAAGACGATTGGGTGGCGATGAATCGCGCTCGTCGTGCTCGCGGCTTGGGTGATCGGGGAAGAATTGCCCATTTCTTCACTATGGCTTTTGGCCTGTTGGTGCTGGCTTTAAGGCGTGGCGGCAAACTTGCCACCGCCATGGAAGCTCGTGGGTTTGGCCGCCGGCCGCTCTATGGGGAGCACCGATCGTGGGCGCGGCCCTCGCGCTTGCGCACCGCAGATTGGCTGGCTTTGGGGCTTGCCCTCGTGTGTGCCGCAATCCCGGTGGTGGTCGCAGTGATGGTCGGCAGTTGGCGCTGGTTTGGTCTCTAATCTGCTTAGGTATCCGCTGTTCTGGCCGTATTTTGTTGTGCGGGGTGAAGGCCTTTGGACGGTGCTGGTGCGGCACTTGTCGACGCCGCTTGCTAAGGAAATACACTGAGTAAGCCAGTTGAGGGCCCAATCCAGGCCGGAAAATTGTTGCGCTCGGACAAACAGGTGCACTGAGGCAATCTTCTCTGGCAAGGACGGTCCTGGATTGATAGCCCCGCCGATTGAACTCGCGCTTGAGAAGTGCTATCCTACGAGTTGGTTCGTCTCACTTAAGTGGTGGGATGATAAGTCTGATCATCTTCTTGGCGCAGAAACGCCAATGGAGACGTTCTGGACACGCGGAAGGGCCCCGGAAAAGAGCCCCCATTTTTGCGTGTTTGGATGCGTTGTCTAGTCCAGCTCCGGCTGGCGCCACAAAGGTGAAGAAAACTCAACCGACAAGAAAGACTGGTTTATGCCAACTATTCAACAGCTGGTCCGCAAGGGCCGCCACGATAAGAAGTCGAAGGTGGCAACCGCAGCGCTGAAGGGTTCCCCACAGCGTCGTGGTGTCTGCACTCGCGTCTACACCACCACCCCAAAGAAGCCAAACTCGGCGTTGCGTAAGCTTGCTCGTGTTCGTCTGACCTCTGGTGTAGAGGTTTCGGCCTACATTCCAGGTGAGGGTCACAACCTCCAGGAGCACTCCATGGTTCTGGTCCGTGGTGGACGTGTAAAGGACCTTCCAGGTATTCGTTACAAGATCGTCCGTGGCGCTCTTGACACCCAGGGTGTTAAGGACCGTAAGCAGGCTCGTTCCCGTTACGGCGCAAAGAAGGGGTAATAAACAATGCGTAAGAATCAAGCTCCAAAGCGTCCAGTTGTTAAAGACCCGATCTACCAGTCGGAGCAGGTATCCCAGCTGGTCAACAAGGTCCTGCTCGATGGTAAGAAAGCTACCGCTGAACGCATCGTGTATGGCGCTCTAGATAAGTGCAAGGAAAAAACCGGAACTGACCCGTTGGGCACCTTGGAGAAGGCACTGGGCAACATCCGTCCAGACCTTGAGGTCCGTTCCCGCCGTGTCGGTGGCGCTACATACCAGGTTCCAGTAGAAGTACGCCCAAGCCGTGCGAACACTCTGGCCCTGCGCTGGCTGGTTACCTTTACCCGTAAACGTCGCGAGAACACCATGATCGAGCGTCTAGCTAACGAGATCTTGGATGCCTCCAACGGTTTGGGTGCTTCCGTCAAGCGTCGTGAAGACACTCACAAGATGGCTGAAGCCAACCGCGCTTTCGCCCACTACCGCTGGTAATTCGCTGTTTAACCAGACTGCGAAGCTTCTCCCGTTGAGTTATGTCTCGGCACGGAAGCAAACGCAGTCCGGACACGACAGATTGACCCGCAATGCGCCAGCCCAACCTGGAGGATTACGGGTCATTTGTTTAGCAGCCCGCATGCAAAATCGGCGACAAAAGCTTCGGCCAAGACTGTGCAAAGGACGTCGATAATAGCTAAACGGCTGCCAAACGAAACTTTTCGTGGCATTATCGCAATTAACGCGACTATCGCGCGGAAATTTACAGCAACAACTATTTTGATGGGGTAAAACTGTGGCACAAGAAGTGCTTAAGGATCTAAACAAGGTTCGCAATATTGGCATCATGGCCCACATCGATGCTGGTAAAACCACCACCACCGAGCGTATCTTGTTCTATACCGGTATTAACCGCAAGGTTGGTGAAACCCACGACGGTGGTTCGACCACCGACTGGATGGAGCAGGAAAAAGAGCGCGGTATTACCATTACTTCCGCTGCCGTTACCTGTTTCTGGGAAGGCAACCAGGTCAACATCATTGACACGCCTGGCCACGTCGACTTCACCGTCGAGGTTGAGCGTTCCCTGCGTGTGCTCGATGGCGCCGTAGCTGTTTTCGATGGCAAGGAAGGCGTTGAACCGCAGTCCGAACAGGTTTGGCGTCAGGCTGCGAAGTACGACGTTCCGCGTATCTGCTTCGTGAACAAGATGGACAAGCTCGGTGCAGACTTCTACTACACCGTGCAGACCATTATCGATCGTTTGGGTGCCAAGCCACTCGTTATGCAGCTCCCAATCGGCGTTGAGGATGATTTCGACGGCGTCGTCGACCTGCTGCAAATGAAGGCTTATATGTGGCCTGGCAAGGTCGAAGTCGGTGCTGAACCTCAGCTGACTGAGATTCCTGCAGACCTGCAAGAAAAGGCCGAAGAATACCGTGAGAAATTGGTCGAAGCTGTTGCTGAGACTGATGAAGAACTCATGGAAAAGTACTTCGGTGGCGAGGAAATCTCCATCGATGAGTTGAAGGCACAGATTCGTAAGCTGGTTGTTAACTCTGAAATCTACCCGGTTTACTGTGGTACTGCGTACCGCAACAAGGGTGTCCAGCCATTGCTGGACGCTGTCATTGATTTCTTGCCAAACCCAATGGACGTTGGCGAAGTCATTGGCCACGAAATGGGCAACGAAGATGTTGAGATGCGTCGTAAGCCATCGGCTGAAGAACCGTTCTCCGGTCTGGCGTTTAAGATTGCTGCGCACCCATTCTTCGGCCAGCTGACATTCGTTCGCGTTTACTCCGGACGTGTGGAGCCAGGCAACGAAGTTCTGAACTCCACGAAGAATAAGAAGCAGCGAATCGGCAAGATTTTCCAGATGCACGCCAACAAGGAAAACCCTGTTGACGAAGCACTCGCAGGAAACATCTACGCGATTATTGGTCTGAAAGACATCACCACCGGTGACACCATCTGCTCCAAGGAAGACCCAATCATCCTGGAGTCCATGGACTTCCCGGATCCAGTTATCCAGGTTGCAATCGAGCCAAAGACCAAGGCTGACCAAGAGAAGCTATCGACCGCTATCCAGCGTCTCGCTGACGAGGACCCAACCTTTACCGTTAAGCTGGATGAAGAATCCGGCCAGACTGTTATCGGCGGCATGGGCGAGCTGCACTTGGACGTCCTGGTTGACCGCATGAAGCGCGAATTCAAGGTTGAGGCAAACATCGGTAACCCACAGGTTGCCTACCGCGAGACCATCCGTAAGTCGGTTGCTTCCTTGGACTACACTCACAAGAAGCAGACCGGTGGTTCCGGACAGTTCGCTAAGGTTATCGTCTCGATCGAGCCTTATGCTCCAGACGAGAGCGAGCTGGAGGAAGGCGAGAGCCCGTTGTACAAATTCGAGAACGCGGTTACTGGTGGCCGTATTCCGAAGGAGTACATCCCTTCAGTCGACGCAGGTATCCAGGACGCCATGCAGTATGGCTACCTGGCTGGCTACCCGCTCGTCAACATCAAGGCAACCCTTGAAGACGGCGCTTACCACGACGTTGACTCTTCGGAGATGGCCTTCAAGCTGGCCGGATCCCAGGTACTAAAGGAAGCAGTAGCTAAGGCTAAGCCTGTGCTACTGGAGCCATTGATGGCCGTAGAGGTAGTTACGCCTGAAGAATTCATGGGTGACGTCATTGGCGACATCAATGCTCGCCGTGGACAGGTCGAATCCATGGATGACCGTTCCGGCGCCAAGGTCGTTAAGGCCCGCGTGCCGCTGTCCTCTATGTTCGGTTACGTTGGCGATCTGCGTTCCCGTACCCAAGGTCGTGCGAACTACACCATGGTTTTCGACTCCTACGGTGAAGTTCCACAATCTGTTGCAGAAGAAGTTATCGCCGCACGTACCGGCGGTTCCACAAACTAAATCGAGAAGAAGTGGGGAAATGGCTCCCCACCTGAGTCCGGGCGCCAAACATTCGGCAACTAACAACCCTGTTAAGCACCGTTTATTGGGTCGCTCGGCTCAATTCTCGCCGGGTTGCGGCCGCGCTGAGCTCATTACTTTCCGTTCTTTCGCATCGTAGATTATGAACTTTCCTAATCGCGAAGCCATTCGTCTCCGTTGATACAGAGCGGTTCAAGTGTTTAGGACATTGCTAGAATGGGCTGAGCCGGCCGTTACCCGATGGCCGTTGATCTGACTGATATGGTTACTTAAAACCGTTTATATGCATGAACGGTTTGATATATCTGTGCCATAATTCTAGGATCAGGTAACGGGCACACCTGTAAGACGTTGCCTGCCGCTTGTCTGCGACCTAGTCGTAGACGACTTAGTAGGCAAAATATACAAACCACGTGGCTGCGAAGGTCGTAGCCACCGATAAAGTCCAGGAGGACATACAGTGGCAAAGGAGAAGTTCGAGCGTACGAAGCCGCATGTGAACATCGGCACTATCGGACACGTCGACCACGGCAAGACCACCACCACCGCAGCTATCACCAAGGTTCTGTCGGACAAGTATCCTGATGAAAACCAGGCATTCGCGTTCGACATGATCGACAAGGCTCCTGAGGAGAAGGAGCGCGGTATTACCATTAACATCTCCCACGTGGAGTACTCCACCCCTAAGCGCCACTACGCGCACGTGGACGCCCCAGGCCACGCTGACTACATCAAGAACATGATCACTGGTGCCGCTCAGATGGACGGCGCTATCTTGGTTGTTGCAGCTACCGACGGCCCAATGCCACAGACTCGCGAGCACGTTCTGCTGGCTCGCCAGGTTGGCGTTCCTTACATCCTGGTTGCACTGAACAAGTGCGACATGGTTGACGACGAGGAAATCCTCGAGCTCGTCGAGATGGAGATCCGCGAATTGCTGGCTGACCAGGAATTCGACGAAGAAGCTCCAATCGTTCACATCTCCGCAGTCGGCGCCTTGGAAGGCGAAGAGAAGTGGGTTAACGCCATCGTTGAACTGATGGATGCTTGTGACGAGTCGATCCCTGATCCAGACCGTGCTACCGACAAGCCATTCCTGATGCCTATCGAGGACATCTTCACCATTACCGGTCGTGGCACCGTTGTTACGGGTCGTGTTGAGCGTGGTTCCCTGAAGGTCAACGAAGAAGTCGAGATCATCGGCATCAAGGAAAAGTCCCAGAAGACCACCATCACCGGTATCGAAATGTTCCGCAAGATGCTGGACTACACCGAGGCCGGCGACAACGCTGGTCTGCTGCTTCGCGGTACCAAGCGTGAAGACGTTGAGCGTGGACAGGTTATCGTTGCTCCAGGTGCTTACAGCACCCACAAGAAGTTCGAAGGTTCCGTCTACGTTCTTTCCAAGGACGAGGGCGGCCGCCACACCCCGTTCTTCGACAACTACCGTCCTCAGTTCTACTTCCGCACCACCGACGTTACCGGTGTTGTTACCCTGCCTGAGGGCACCGAGATGGTTATGCCTGGCGACAACGTCGACATGTCCGTCGAATTGATTCAGCCAGTCGCTATGGACGAGGGCCTGCGCTTCGCTATCCGCGAAGGTTCCCGTACCGTTGGTGCTGGTGTCGTTAACAAGATCCTGGATTAATTCCTTGACTTGTTGGCGTAGTGTCAACGCCCATGGCGTTCACTAGGCTAGACGCTTTTCGCCGCTACCGAATTTTCGGTAGCGGCTTTTTGCGTGGTGCGGGAGATTGTGTGTTGCAAGTCTATTAGGTTTAGCCGTACGTGCCCGGTTTACGCGGCTATTCGGTTGGAATAGTGGCCGTGGTGCTGCAACGATCCCACCTGGAGTATTGCTGATTTACCTTCCTTGACAGGCGACTCCCTTACTATAGTAGGGTGCTGCGATTGCGTAACCTTATACTTTTTCGCAACGGATCGAAAACAGATGTGATTCTGAAATTGTGGTCACGTATTGATGGCCACGCGAGGGAGAAGGTATTACGAACTCGTCGGGGTGAGGACCAGTTCGTTTTGATGTCTTGTGTTTTGTCAAGCTTTCTTCAACACCCAATGAGGTTTGCTAGGAATGGGGAAATAGCGACGGTTAGTGCTCCTCCTGCCACGAAATAGATGCCGTGTGTTGCTGCATCAATTTGGATTCGATTGCCACGCCGGTGACCGCAACAATGATTGGCAGACCGCTCGCGGAATACATCCCGACTTTCAGCCGCTCGCGCGGATTTGTGATTCCAGAGCCTGTGTTGCTGAATACCTGTCGTAGGTACACCGGCGGGACGTGCGTTACCAGAAATAGAGCGGCTGAGAATAATTCCAGCGGCAAATGGGCCTGGCGCAATAGCGACATTCGAAAGCTGCAGCTACTGCCCTCAGAATAGCCATATTCATTATGATTAGGCGCAAGCTAGTTTGGTTCGTTGCTCCGGCGCCAGATACGAACGCACGCCCGATCCCAGGGATCGCGTGAATTATTGCTGCGGGAGTTGAATGCACTGAAAAATACGCGCCGATACCGCAGCGATGGCGCAGATAACCCAAGTTGATAAGGCGGTTTTGGCTTGCTGGAACGCATCGACTTTAGATCAATTTCGTAACCTGCGAGTAAGAAGACGCGCCCCGGCCTAGCCCTTTACGTATTCCTATGCTCGTATCTTCTGTTGCAAGGTCTAGCACAGGCGGGCCGATAAGCATCCCAAAAAATAATAAAAGTGTGACAGCAGGGATGCGATTAGTGAAGGCGAAGGCCATCAAAGGCGCGAGTAACGCCGCAGCCATGATCCCAGCGAAGGAAACCAGAGCATCGGCATATTCCGTTGCCCCAGCTGTGAGTACTAACGTGCCAGTAGTGTCTATGCTGTCAACTGCCATACGTTGTTGCCTAAGCACTAACTAGGACGAATCATAATCCTGCACTCATCTAATGGCAGGTTTTAGTATTTGGTGAAAAGAAAACCGCGTGTCGGGAACAGACTTCCACACGCGGTCTCTTTAGTCTCGCAAATTCGATGGCGCTGAATAATGTATTTGCGCAGATTTTGCTCTCTAACGGCCTTTCCGTGCCGTGATGTCTTCGTTAGTAGGCGGGTTTTACCTTTTCCATGTGCAGCAAGTAGACAGTATCGATATCAACATCTTCGATTGCATCACGAAGATCTGCCTCGCTCGTTTCAATCATGTCATTGAGCTTGTTTAGATCGGCCTCTGGACGCGCATTAATGGTGAACTCGATAGTTGGCCGTTTTCGGTCGATAGAAACCTTCTGCTTTGCTGAAGTCACGTCGGAGTCTGTCGCTAACTGAGCTGCCACTGCCTGCGCGATATGACTAATGTGCATAGAAATATCGCCCTTTTCGTCGGAAGCTGAAGAACCAACTTGCGAAAAGGTCCGGCGGCGTAAGTTGATGATGATCAGCCACAAACCAATGATAATCGTTCCCGCTAGGATGCCCCAGAGTAGGTATTCATACCAATTTTGGTCTGGCAATGACCGCCAAGCGTCTGGGTCGCGCCAGAGTGCGAGCTCCTTCGCGAACTCTACATCGAAGTGCGCTAACACTGGCCAGAGTCCAAAGAGGATTAGCGTAATCGCGAGCAAGAAGAATATGAAGCGGTCAATGAATGCGGTCAGTTTGCTCATGATACGCCCTCCTGAGAACTGTCACCCTCGACCTGAACCTCGATCTTCGGCTGTTGTTGCAAGAATGCAAACTTAGTTTTGATTGCTTCCTCTACGCGCTGGGGTAACGAGGAGTCGTTGGTATCACCTTCGACAATGACTTGCAACCTCTTCCGCGAAATCTTGGAATGCGCGGAACGCGCACCAGGCAATTGTTGCGCAGTTGCAGAACTGACTCGAGCCAGATCCACGGGACGTACCCAGACCGCCGCATTGCTGTTTAGTATGCGGTGTGTTTGTCTACGTGGTTTGAAGGCAACAATCAGGAGCAACACTCCGAGCACGATCGCGCCCGCGCCCACCCATACGATCCATTCGGGAAGCTCATTCTGTCCAAAGAAGTCCGTAATTGGTGTAATCCAGCTCTGCTGGTCTTGATTCGGTAAGACGAACCAGATTTCCCGGATCATTACGCCGGCTACCGCGAGTAGAAGTAGGCCAAGCAGCACAGCAAGCCCACGGGCGATCGGTGACGCCTTTGGCGCTTGGCCACGATAAGCCTTTTGTTCAGCCACGTGAGCCTCCTCTTAGATCTCGAAGTACTTCCTTTGTGTCTTTCCGGTAGATAGCGCGCAGTGGGGCTGGTTTCGGAACGGTCACCGTTCGGAATGGGTGATCGGCAGGTGCGTAAGGCTTACGCAGTTGTTGTTTCATCGGCGTCCGTACTTTGCGAAGAGCACGGGCCTTGGGGACCTCCGGCTTGCGTGGCTGGCCCCAACTCGCAACATTTATTTCACGCAATGCGTGTTGTTTAGGCGGCTGTATTTTTCGCAGTTTTTTACGTCGAATGTTTACTGGTTGTGGCTTGCGGGGTTTCGGCACTGAAACCGAGCGAAGTTTCCGTTTCCTTGGCGTTTCGACTGACCGTAGAGCGAATGACCGTGTATTGACGTCAATAAGTTCCCGCGGTTGTGGCGAAACCACTTCGCGCAGTGGCTGAGGTTCGGGTGCTTGTACCGAAATGCTTCGCATTTCACCGACGGTAACCGACCGCAAAGCAGCCGGTTGCGGCACGGAAACTTCACGCAACGGGGCTCTTTTCGGAACCGAGATTGCCTTTAACTTCCTTTGCTCCGGTACTGAAGGAGAAAATGGTGTTCGAGGCTTCGGTGCCTCCACCTTTCGCGGACTCGGTAACTCGTTTACCGTGATTTCGGCTAGGGGCCTTGCTTCCGGTGCAGAGACGCGGACGGGCTCCTTGGGGTCATCCACAGAGATAACTCCGAGAGGTTTTGGCCAGGGAGTTTCTACTTTCCTGCGGATAGCTAGTTCGCGGGTCTCAACTGCAGTGAGTTCCGCAAAGCCAGGCGAGATCGTTATCTCCCGCAAAGGAGCAGCTTCTGCCGTCTCAATCTCCCGCAGGGTCTCGGTCTTTGAGGTCACGTGAGGATGCGCAACTTCGAGTTCATTGACTGAAATCGCGCGCGGTGTGAACTCGGAGCGAGCCTCGACGTCATCGCGGGTGATTCGTTGCTTCGACGGCACGGCTTCGCCGATTGTGACATTGACCCGCGTGGCTTCATATCCAATATAAGTGTCAAGCGCTTCGGCTATAGCTTTTCGCACTTCCGCAGCAACCCTCACCGCAGGAGATGGCCAAACCACGGCGATGACAGCATCGACCGAAGCGACCCGGCGCTCTTGATCCAATCGGATATCAAACCTTGGGTAGTTGCGTGATAACAAGCCGCCGTTAATGTCCGTGGTGCCCGGTACTTGGTAAATCGCGCGCTCAACGACGTGTTCGGCGACGCGAGTTTTGTATGTTGTCACGCCTGCAGCCTGCGACGAACCTGAAGACTTGACGGCCTTATGGGCCTGCTCGGTCTTGTCGACGGCGCTGGGGGAAGAAGTCGCAAGTGATTCCGTGGTGGCCGCAGGTTTATCCTGCTTTTCCATTAGCCCTGACCTTTACCCGAAGAGAAGATGTTTGTCAGATCGATACGACCATCGAAATGAGCGCCAATGGCGGCGCCGATCAGGGCAAATGGGATAGCCCAAAGGGAGTACCATCCGGTGATAGCGATCAGCAGCATTATACCGATGCCGACCAGCGCGCCAATCAAAGTGTAACTAATGTTGTTCATAAAACCCGTCCTCAAAAGTCTTACTACTGGGTAGATGTGGAGCTATCGGTGGCATCAGAAAAGATCACGTCCACGCGGCCTAAATCGATGGAGCAGGCTTTCTGAGCAACATCGCGGATGTCAGATGCGAGATCGTGTAAATTCATGCCCGCGGAGAAATCCGCGGTGATGTGAATTTCGATGTGTAGTTCACCTGCACCAGAAACGCGGCGTAGGCCAGAAATGCGTTCTCCGGGGTACAGCAGGGCGACTTCGCCGAAACGGCCGGAGTGTAGCCCAGCGACCCCGTGAACATCTTTAACTTTGGATGCGATGGATCGCGCATCCGCCACCTCAAGCTGGGGTGCTTGAGTTGCGGCCATTTTTAGCGATCCTGGCCAGAAGAGATTGCGGTTTGCTCGTCTTCGTTTTCGTCTTCTTCATCACCAGGAAGCTTGACGTCGTGAACGTTGACATCGACGCCGGAGACGTTCAAACCGGTCATGCGCTCGACGGCGGAAATAACGTTACGGCGGATAGCGTCAGCCAGCTCGTGGATGGCAACACCGTATTCTGCGGTGATTGCAACCTCGACGGAAGCGGTACCTTCTTCTACTTCGACAGAAACGCCTTGCTTGACGTCTTCGCTACCGAAGGTTTGGCGGATAGAGCCCATGACACGCTGAGAAGTCGATCCCAGGGCAGCAACTCCCGAAACTTCGCGGGTAGCCAGGCCAGCAATCTTGCCAACTACACCGTCGTCGATGGTGGTGGTGCCGTGCTCGGTTTCCAAGTTGCTGTTTACCTTGCGAGCAGGGGTGTTGTCAGACGATTGGTTCTGGTTTTGTTTTTGGTCGGCCATTGTGGCGCCTACCTTTCTGCTGTCTCATGGTTAAGAAATGAGACCCCGGTGACTTGCTAGCCGTGGCGGTACCGCCGTTGAGAATATGGAGGTACCCGGGGTGTATTTGAATCTGCCAAGCGGTGGAAATCACACGTTGATGTGTGCCATTTCCCTTGACTGACTTAATCCTACGGAAAAACGTTTATTAGCGTCGTCTCGTAGTGCTGTATATCCTACAGGTGGGGAGGCTGTGGGGGTAAATAGAGGTAGGTTGAGTTTTTCCGAATGACGTGTTTAAATGGCCAAGTTGCTTAAACAGGGTGTATTCCATCTATTGGTGCGCTGTCAGGTGCCGCAATATACGGTATTCCGAGTGCTGCCTCAATAGTCGGAGATGCGCTGTGGTTAAGCAAACATGACACCTTCGCCGTGCATGGCCCCTAAAAAACTCTCAAAACATCAGGGGCTGACACATGTGCACAGAAGGGCTACCAATCGGGCTAGGTTCGTCGTCATAGACAGAGCATCCCGAGAGGTAGTGCCGGAGAAGGGGCATAGCAAGTAAACAGCGGCAGTACACAGTCAGGTTCCATCGGAACGTTTGGCTTCAGTGCGCGCAAGAATTGTGTGCCTGGCCGGATCCGGTGCGTGTCAATATAGACCGAATACTGGCGTTGTTTGCCTTCAGCTAGCCCTGGATGCGGACAACGTTGAAGAGAAATCGAAGAGCGAGCTTTCATCGTCCGATGACGGAAAGCAAGCGAGGAAGAGGATAATCGTGGCGGGACAAAAAATCCGCATTAGGCTAAAAGCCTACGATCATGAGGCAATTGACGTCTCGGCAAAAAAGATTGTCGAGACCGTCACCCGCACCGGCGCCCGCGTGGTTGGGCCTGTGCCGCTGCCGACTGAAAAGAACGTCTATGCCGTTATCGGTTCTCCACACAAGTACACCGATTCGCGTGAACACTTTGAAATGCGCACACACAAGCGCTTGATCGACATTCTCGACCCGACGCCTAAGACCGTTGACGCATTGATGCGCATCGATCTTCCGGCCAGCGTTGATGTCAACATCCAGTAATCGCGAAGCGAACACTACATAAAACTGTCTAAAACTGTCAGTGGAGAACAAATAATGAGCGAAAAAGAGATCAAGGGCATTCTGGGCACCAAGCTCGGCATGACTCAGGTCTTTGACGAGAACAACCGGGTCGTCCCGGTTACCGTCGTCGAAGCTGGTCCTTGCGTGGTTACCCAGATCCGCACAAAAGAAAAAGACGGCTACTCGGCCATCCAGATTGCGTACGGCGAAATCGATCCCCGCAAGACTGCTAAACCACAGGCTGGCCACTTTAAGAAGGCCGGTGTCACCCCGCGCCGTCACGTAGCTGAAATCCGTATGGATGACACTTCGTCCTACGAGGTCGGTCAAGAAGTTACCGTCGACATCTTCGAGGGAGTTAACCTCGTTGACGTGACCGGCATCACTAAAGGTAAGGGCTACGCCGGCGCTATGAAACGCCACGGCTTTGCAGGTCAGGGTGCTGCACACGGTAACCAGGCCGCCCACCGTCGCGTCGGTGGTATCGGTGGTGCTGCAACCCCAGGCCGCGTATTCAAAGGAAAGCGTATGGCCGGGCGCATGGGTCGTGACCGCGTCACCACTCAAAACCTGAAAATCCAAAAGATTGACGCAGAATCCAACCTGTTGCTCATCAAGGGCGCTATCCCAGGTGTCAACAAGGGCGTCGTCACCGTTAAGACTGCTGTGAAGGGTGGTGCATAAGCATGAGTAACCTCACGCTAGATGTACAGACCGCTGAAGGCTCCACCAACGGTACCGTTGACCTACCAGCAGAAATCTTTGACGTGACCACCTCGGTTGCCACCATGCACCAGGTAGTTACCGCTCAGCTTGCTGCCGGTCGAGCCGGTACCCACAAGGTAAAGACCCGCGGAGAAGTCCGTGGTGGTGGCCGTAAGCCATTCCGTCAAAAGGGAACCGGTCGTGCTCGCCAGGGTTCGATTCGTGCTCCTCACTACACCGGTGGTGGCATTGTGCACGGTCCAGTCCCACGTGACTACGCACAGCGCACCCCTAAGAAGATGATCAAGGCTGCTCTCTTTGGCGCACTATCCGATCGTGCTCGTAACGGTCGTATTCACGTCATCGACGAATTGGTTCCAGGTCAAGAGCCTTCCACCAAGAAGGCCAAGGCATTCCTGGAGCGCGTTTCATCCAACAAGAAGATCTTGCTGGTAATCAACCGCGAAGATTTGAACGCTCAGCGCAGCGCCAACAACTTGCCGAACGTGCATATTTTGGACTCCGGCCAGCTCAACACATATGACGTTTTGAACGCTGACGACGTTGTCTTCTCGGCCGCAGCCCTGCATACCTTCATCAACCGCGGCGCAGAAGCAGCCGTTGCAGGGGAGGAAAACTAACATGGCTAAAATCGTAAACCCACGCGATATCATCATCGCACCGGTTGTTTCCGAGAAGTCCTATGGCCTTATGGAGCAGAACACCTACACGTTCTACGTCGCCAAGGACTCCAATAAGAACCAGATCAAGAATGCCGTTGAAGAAATCTTCGGCGTGCAGGTCGCATCCGTCAACACTCTGAACCGTGAGGGAAAGCGCAAGCGTACTCGCACTGGTTTCGGGCGTCGGAAGGCAACCAAGCGCGCCTACGTAACTCTTCGCGAGGGCAGCGACTCCATCGATATCTTCGGCGCTAACGCCTAAGACTTCGGAAGGTAAGGAAGAATTATGGCTATTCGTAAATACAAGCCGACAACTCCGGGTCGCCGCGCGAGCTCCGTTTCCGAATTCGAGGAACTGACCCGTTCCACCCCGGAAAAGTCACTTTTGCGTCCACTGCACAAAACCGGTGGTCGTAACGTACACGGACACATCACCGCTCGGCACATTGGTGGCGGTCACAAGCGCCGCTACCGTCTGATCGACTTCCGTCGCAACGACAAAGATGGCATCCAGGCCAAGGTTGCGCACATTGAGTACGATCCAAACCGCACCGCGAACATCGCGTTGTTGCACTACGCCGACGGTGAAAAGCGCTACATCATCGCCCCTAAAGGCTTGAAGCAGCACACCATCGTTGAATCCGGCCCTGACGCCGACATCAAGGTAGGTAACAACCTACCTTTGCGCAACATTCCAACCGGTACTACGATTCACGCAGTTGAACTGAAGCCAGGTGCGGGCGCCAAACTTGCACGCTCCGCTGGTTCCTCGATTCAGTTGCTGGGTAAGGAAGGCAAGTACGCCATCCTCCGTATGCCGTCTTCGGAAATTCGTCGCGTAGATATCCGCTGTCGCGCTACTGTGGGTACCGTAGGCAACGCTGATCAGATGAACATCCGTTGGGGTAAAGCTGGACGTATGCGCTGGAAAGGCGTTCGTCCAACCGTTCGTGGTGTCGTGATGAACCCGATCGACCACCCACACGGTGGTGGTGAAGGTAAGTCTTCCGGTGGTCGTCACCCTGTGTCCCCATGGGGCAAGAAGGAAGGTCGCACCCGCAACCCGAACCGCTATTCCAACAACATGATCGTGCGCCGTCGTCGCCCGAACAAGAAACGCTAAGAGGAGGTAAAACGATATGCCACGCAGCCTAAAGAAAGGCCCGTTCGTCGATGAGCACCTCCTCAACAAGGTGGACGCTCAGAACGAAAAGGGCACCAAACAGGTAATCAAGACCTGGTCCCGCCGTTCCACCATTTTGCCGGATTTCATCGGACACACCTTCGCGGTGCACGATGGCCGCAAGCACGTTCCCGTCTTCGTAGAAGACTCAATGGTCGGACACAAACTCGGCGAATTTGCACCTACCAAGACCTTCAAGGGTCACGTCAAAGAAGATAAGAAGAGGCGATAAGCGATGAGTGACGTTATCACCAGCGCAACCGCCACTGCTCGGTACGTGCGTGTAACCCCAATGAAGGCACGTCGCGTCATCGACCTGGTGCGCGGAAAGTCAGTATCTGAGGCTCTAGCCATCCTGAAGTACGCACCACAGGCCGCTGCGAAGCCAGTTGCAAAGGTCGTTGCCTCGGCCGCGGCTAACGCAGAAAACAACTTCGGGCTGAATCCTCGCACATTGGTTATCTCCGAGGCATACGCCAACGAAGGACCAACTATGCGTCGTTTCCAACCGCGTGCTCAGGGTCGTGCGTTCATGATCCGCAAGCGCACCAGCCACATCACTGTGGTAGTCGAAAGCCAGGAAGAAGGTGCCAAGTAAATGGGTAACAAGATCCATCCACACGGCCTACGTTTGGGAATTACCGCTAACTGGAATACCCACTGGTTTGCTGAAAAAGACTACGCAGACTACGTGGCCGAAGACATCAAGATCCGCAACTTCTTGTCCAAAGGACTAGACCGCGCGGGTATCGCAGATGTGGTCATCGAACGCACTCGCGATCGCGTTCGCGTCGACATCCACACTGCCCGCCCAGGCATCGTTATTGGCCGCCGTGGTGCAGAAGCCGACCGCATTCGTCGCGAGCTCGAAAAGCTGACCGGCAAGATGGTCGCGCTAAATATTCTTGAAGTTAAGCAGGTCGATGCCAACGCAACCTTGGTTGCCCAGTCGATCGCTGAACAGCTCGTGAACCGCGTTGCTTTCCGTCGTGCTATGCGCAAGGCAATCCAGTCCGCGATGCGTCAGCCTCAGGTCAAGGGCATTAAAGTCATGTGCTCGGGCCGCCTCGCTGGTGCCGACATGTCCCGCGTTGAGCGCTACCACGAAGGCCGTGTTCCCCTGCACACCCTTCGTGCAGAGATTGACTACGGAACCGCCGAAGCCCACACCACCTTTGGCCGCATCGGCATCAAAGTGTGGATCTACAAGGGCGACGTCGTCGGCGGCGTACGGGAATCCGAACTGAACGCACCATCCGAGCGTCGTGGCCGGGGCGATCGTCGTCCTCGCCGTGGTGGCCAACGCCGCCAGCGCGCTCAGCAGAAGAAGGACTAAAGCATGCTTATTCCTAAGCGCGTGAAATTCCGTCGCCAACACCGCCCAAACCGTAGCGGTGTCTCGAAGGGCGGAAACCGCATTAACTTCGGTGACTACGCGATCCAGGCCCTCGAGCCAGCGTATGTGACCAACCGCCAGATCGAATCCGCACGTATCGCCATCAACCGCCACGTTAAACGTGGAGGTAAAGTGTGGATCAACATCTTCCCGGACCGTCCGCTGACCCAAAAGCCACTCGGTGTACGTATGGGTTCCGGTAAGGGACCTGTCGAAAAGTGGGTAGCTAACGTTAAGCCGGGCCGCGTACTTTTCGAAATGTCGTACCCGAACGAGGCAGTTGCGGTTGAGGCTCTGCGTCGTGCCAGCCAAAAGCTGCCATGTAAGGTCCGCATCATCAAGAAGGAGGACCAGCTCTAATGGCAACCGGTACCCCTGCATCCGAGTTCCGCGAGCTCGACGAAAAAGAGCTCAAGCAGCGTCTAAGCGACGCTAAGGAAGAACTATTCAACCTGCGTTTCCAACTGGCAACCGGTCAGCTGACGAACAACCGCCGCATCGGCGTCGTCAAGCGCGACATTGCCCGCGTTTACACCGTGCTTCGGGAACGTGAGTTGGGTATGACCGAAACTCCAGGAGCTGAGGCATAACTATGAGTGAGGCAACTGTGACAGATTCCACCAAGGGCCCTACCCCGAAGAAAGAAAAGGAAAAGGGCGCCCGCAAGGTTCGGATCGGCTACGTCGTATCTGACAAAATGCAAAAGACCATTGTCGTCGAGCTCGAAGACCGTAAGCAGCACGCGCTGTACGGCAAGATTATGCGCTCGAACAGCAAGGTTAAGGCTCACGACGAAGACGAGATCGCCGGCATTGGTGACCGCGTCCGCATCGTCGAGACCCGCCCGCTGTCGAAAGACAAGCACTACCGTCTCGCAGAGATCGTCGAAAAGGCTAAGTAGTCCAACAACGGACAGAACTTATACCTGTCGACGGCGACACTCGTTTGAGACGCCTGGTCGTTAGCTAACTTACGACCTACCCGAATGCCCCGCATTGGCTTGCCTTTGCGGGGTCTTTCTGTAACTTAGGGCATCCATATCATGATAGGCTAATCTGAGTTGACTTCAGCCGATTTCAACGAAACACGACGAAAGGTGAATGGATGTTCCGCCGTTTTAGCGTCAAAACCGCAGTAACCGCGAGCCTGGCCGGCTTTGCATTGCTCGCTGCAGGATGCTCGAACTCGCAAGACTCTGCCGACAGCGCAGATAGCTCTGACGAAAAGATGGAGGCCACTTCGGAAGAACGAATTGCGGCAGTCGGCCTGGGCGATGCCGATACGGTCCTGGCTCTCGGCGAGACCCCAGTCGCGATTGCCCCGTGGGCAGGCTCCAACGATGGGGTAGGACCGTGGTCGGAAGATCTATTGGGTGACGCTGAGCCTACCCTGATCCGCGATACTTCCGCCGGCTTCGATCAACAGCACATCGAGACGATAGCGGCAACTGACCCCACGAAGATCATCGCGGTCAACCACTCAATTGATGACGAAACCAAGAAGAGATTCGAAACCATTGCGCCGACCACGCTGCACTCCGCAGAAGATAGCGATTGGCAAATTCCGTGGGAAAAGCAAGTAGAAACCATCGCCAAGGCATTGGACAAAGAAGACGAAGGCCAAAAGCTTATCGACGAGACGAATGCTGCCTTCGAGAACTTCCGGGAAGACCACCCAGAACTGCAGGGCAAAACCGCGGCCATCGCATTGCCATCCGACAACCAGCTGAGCCTGTACACCTCTGGTGATGGTCGTGGGCAATTCATCGAAGACCTTGGCTTTGTCATTCCGGAGGATCTGCAAGAAACCGACGGCGAATTCTACCGGACCATCGCGGCTGAAAATTTCAGCGAATATAACCAGGTCGACTACCTGTTCATCGTGGACTGGGAAGGTGCAGCCGACAAGATTAAGTCCCTGGAGGCATTCCAAAACATCGATGCCGTGAAAAACGGCAACGTCTTTTACTTCGATGACCTCACCGGGACCGCCATGTCCTTGCCGAACCCTCGCACCATCCCATATTCCATCAGTAAATTCACTGAGAAGCTCACTGAAAAGCCCAGTGATAGCACGAAATAGACTCGCGCTAGCGAGGCTTTCGGGGGTCCAACGGGCACACGGACGGTGTGCCCGTGACGGGGTCGGGGACCACCATTGCCGCTAAACCGTAGACGTCTTCGACCAATTGGGCGTCTAATACTTCACTGGGGGCCCCGGTGGTCACGATCTCGCCTTTTTTCATCACGATCAAATGATCGGCATACCGTGCTGCTTGATTTAAATCGTGCAATACCGCGACGATAGTTTTTCCTCTTTCGTGGAAATCGCGCATGAGCTCCATCAATTCGTACTGGTGCGCAATATCCAGAAACGTAGTTGGCTCGTCCAGCAACATGATCGGAGTTTGCTGCGCCAACAACATGGCAATCCACACGCGCTGGCGCTGCCCACCCGATAATTCAGCTACCAATTTCCCTGAAATATCTTCCAAACGAGTAGCGGCCAGTGCCTCAGCGACAGCCTGCTCATCCTGCTTGCTCCACTGGTGAAACAGGCTCTGATAAGGAGCACGCCCACGCGCAATCAAATCAGCCACCCGAATTCCATCTGGCGAACTAGAAGACTGCGGCAATAGCCCCAACTGTCGCGCGACCTGTTTAGCGGGCAAGCTGGCGATGGCTTTGCCATCAAGAAGCACCTCACCTTGCGATGGGGTGAGTACCCGCGAAAATGCGCGCAGCAAGGTTGATTTACCACAACCATTCGGGCCGATGATTGCGGTGAAGGAATTATCCGGGATATCGACGTTGATATCGCGGGAAATGGTGGCGGTGTCATAACCGACGGTGGCATTGACGACGCGGAGACGTGGAGCAGTAGAGTTCATCGTTATTGCTTCTCAGAGTGGGGGAGTATGTGTGGGGGAGTTCGCGTGGGTTAGTGAGTGGACAGCAAGGTGTGAGCCGAGGTGGATCCTTCTTTGTCAGCCGGTGCCGTAATGTCGCTTAGATTCGCGTATCAGTAGCCACAACATGTACATGCCGCCGATGACGACGGTGATCAAGCCGACCGGAATTTGCCGGTAGAACGTGGCAATAATCAACGACAATACGTGCGCTCCGGTTAACAACACCGCGCCCATAGCGGCGGCGCCGAGGAGAGAAACCCCAGCGGTGTGCATTAATCGGCGCGCGATTTGCGGTGCGACCAATGCAATAAACGAAATTGGTCCGGCAGCTGCTGTCACGAGCGCAGTGGTAGCAACCCCCACCACGATTAGCAGCAGGCGCGCACGGTTGACTTCGAAGCCTTGCGTCGTCGCGGCGTCGTCGCCAAGCTCTAAGTGCCGTAGCGGACGCGACAGTATTGCAGCACCGATGATGACGATTACGCCGAGCACCAGCGTGGGCAGCAGACCTTGCCAGGTCACTTTCGTGATGGATCCGGCTGCCCAAAAACCAACCTGCATGCCTTCTTCCACATCGGCGCGGGTGATGAGATACGAATTCAACGATGTCAACATGGCGGAGATGCCAATGCCGACGATGATCAACCGGAACCCCTGTACGCCTTTACGCCACGCCAAGACGTAGACCGCTAAGGCGGTGATGATGCCACCGATAATGGAGGCGGCGGCGATCGACCAAAAACTACTCGTGCCGATCACCAGCATCGTGATGACGACGGCGGTATAAGCACCCGCATCGAAGCCGATGATGTCCGGCGAGCCGAGCGGATTGCGGGTCAGTGATTGGAAAATTGCCCCGCCGATGCCAAGTAACGCACCGAAGGCGACGGCGGCTACGGCGATGGGTAAGCGCCATTCGCGCACGATGGTGGTATCGAAACCATCTCCGCCGCTGAACAAGGCGGTTATCACTTCGCCCAAATCCAGTGGATATTCGCCGAGAGTGATGGCCGCGATCGCTCCGATCACAGCTAGGGCGAACAAGCCCAGCGCGGTCAGTAGCAGGCGGGTAGGGAAGTGCAGTGAGACCCACCTGGTGCGCACGACGAGTTTGCGGTAGCCAGGGTCCACCGACGCAGGTGCTTGTGTGTCCTGAGACTGTGTACTCATAGTCCACTCGCTTTCCGACGGCGTACCAGCATGATCAGCACTGGTGCGCCGACCACTGCAGTGATGATGCCGACTTCAATTTCTCCAGGACGCGCGATGATGCGGCCGATGACGTCGGAAGCCAACACCAGCACGGGTGCTGCCAGCGCTGAATAAATAATGATCCAGCGCTGATCCGGGCCGACTATCCACCGTACGACGTGGGGAACCATCAGACCGACGAAAGCCAGACCGCCCGTCAGTGCGGTGGCACCACCTGCCAGCAGCGTGACTGCAATGATGCCCAGCACGCGGGTACGCACGACTTTGGTGCCAAGTGAAGCAGCGAGGTCGTCGCCAAGCGCAATCGAATTCAGTGACGACGAAATCGCCAGCGCGAGAACCAAACCTGCCGCGAGGAATGGTGCGACGAGAGCGGTATCAGAGAGGTCAGCGCGGGCAACAGACCCCAAGCTCCAGTTGCGGATGGCTTGGAAAGTGTCGGGGTCGATCAGGGTAAGAAACTGTGTGATTCCAGAAAGCACCGCCGCCAAAGCCACACCGGCTAGCACCAACGTCGCGGGGTTTGCCTTGCCGCTCGCGCCTAACGATGCGCCAGAGCCAATGAAATAAACCACCACGGTGGTGATCGCTGCGCCCAGGAAGGCGAACCAGATATACCCGCTGATGCTGGTCAATCCGAAAAACCCGACGCCTAAGGTGACCGCGAATCCGGCGCCGGCATTGACTCCGAGGATGCCGGGATCGGCCAGTGGGTTGCGTGTTAACGCCTGGATGAGAGCACCCGCCACGCCGAAGGCCGCGCCGGTCGCGATCGCCACGACGGTGCGGGGGATGCGCAGGGTCCAGACAATGATGGCGGCTTCGGAGTTATCGCGGGCGAGCAGGCCATTCCAGACTTCACCCCAGGGCAAAGGGTTAGCGCCGAGGGCGATGCTGAAGCAGATCATCACCACGATGGCGGCGAGTATCGCCAGCATGCCCAGCGTACGGCGGGCAAAAAGTGCAGGTGCCTGCATGAACCATCCTTCGTTTTTAGCAGGCCGGAGAGTTTTTGACCGTCGAGACCTGCCACCGAAATGCTTTCAACTTGGACAGCCTACCCTCTCAGGAGTGGATTAGCCATGCCTAGGCTATTTGTTTGATTTAGATATGCGTTATCGCGCATCGATTGCGCAAATTATCCCGGACGCGACCACCGGCACGGCCGCAGCTACAAGTCGCGAACTGAGTTGAACAATCATCCCAGGCTGTGGTTGAATGGCAGGGTTGCCGATGCAGGTCGGCGGATTTGTGATGCGTTTCCGAATCGCAACCGCCGAGACCCTTCGACCGTCACTGACTTTTTCTGTGGTGTGTTCGTCGACAAGCATCAGGTAGCTGCAAGAACAAGACCGAGTGCGATCAGGACGGAAATCTTTTCGCACATTAATCCAGGTCAGGAGACCAACTGTGATTCAACAAGAATCGCGCCTGAAGGTCGCCGACAACTCCGGTGCACGAGAAATTCTCGTCATCCGGGCCCTCGGCGGATCCGTGCGACGCTTCGCAGGCATTGGTGACATCGTTGTCGCTACTGTCAAAGAAGCAGTCCCAGGCGGAAACGTGAAAGAAGGTGACGTCGTTCGCGCCGTCATCGTTCGCGCAAAGAAGGAAACCCGTCGTGCGGACGGTTCCTACATTGCTTTCGACGAAAACGCTGCTGTCATTCTTCGTTCCAACGATAATGACCCACGCGGTACCCGTATCTTCGGGCCTGTCGCTCGTGAGCTGCGTGAGAAGAAGTTCATGAAGATTGTTTCTCTCGCACCGGAGGTGATCTAGGTGAAGGTACATAAGGGCGATATGGTCCAGGTCATTTCGGGCCCAGATAAGGGCGCGCAAGGCAAGGTCATTGAGGCATACCCAAAGACCAACAAGGTTTTGGTTGAGGGCGTCAACCGCATCAAGAAGCACGTTGCGAACTCTGCGCCGGAGCGCGGCGCCGAGTCTGGCGGAATCGTTACCCAGGAAGCACCAATCCACGTCTCGAACGTCGCGGTGCTGGATTCTGACGGTAACCCAACTCGCGTTGGCTACCGCTTTGACGAGAACGGCAAGAAAGTCCGCATTGCTCGTCGCAACGGGAAGGATATTTAAGGCATGAGCGACAACTACACTCCACGTCTGAAAACCCGTTACCGCGACGAAATCAAGAACAAGCTGAATGACGAATTCTCTTACGAGAACGTCATGGAGATCCCCGGTGTTGTCAAAGTTGTTGTCAACATGGGTGTTGGCGACGCTGCTCGCGACTCCAAGCTGATCAACGGTGCGGTTGAGGACCTTACTCTGATCACCGGTCAGAAGCCACAGCTGCGTCGCGCTAAGAAGTCCATCGCGAACTTCAAGCTGCGCGAAGGTATGCCAATTGGCGTGCGCGTCACCATGCGTGGCGACCGCATGTGGGAGTTCTTGGACCGTTTGTTGACTATCGCGCTGCCACGTATTCGTGACTTCCGCGGCTTGTCCGATCAGCAGTTCGATGGCCACGGAAACTACACCTTCGGTCTGTCTGAGCAGACTATGTTCTACGAGATCGACATCGACAAGGTTGATCGTCCACGTGGTATGGATATCACCGTTGTTACCAGCGCTACCAACGACGATGAAGGTCGCGCACTACTTCGTGAGCTGGGATTCCCATTCAAGTAGTAGGCTACTGCGTTATTGTCCTGTGTACGGGGCAAATAGCGGGTCATCAATGATCAAATCCTTCTGTGCTTGTCGCGCAGAAGGATTTTTTGTTAAGCCCTGCGTCAGTTCAGAGGGGCGTTGCAACACTTTCCCTTAAGAAGGTGTTGTTGTGCCTGGAGTTGTTGGCCCGTACCACTCATTGTCTGAATCGGATCGTCGTGGCCTGGTCGCCATGGTTGACAGTGGGCATAGCGTTCGTCCGGCTGCTGGTGAGCTTGGCTGTCATTACGTGCATGCTCTGAATTTTTGCCATGCCCATGGATTGCCAGTTGTGTATAAAGCCAAACGAGCTGATCGTAGCGGTAACCAAGCTTGTCAACTTGTAGAGCTAATCCAATACGGACTTTCGGTACACCAAGCCGCCTGTAGGTGCGGGATGCATCTAACCGCTGCCTATGCCATTGCTATAGAAGCTGGGTGCCATATCCGTCTAACCCGGTATGTCCGGAAAGCCCGCCAGACACAGTTGAGGGTGGAATACCTACGTCTTCGCCTGGCGAGTCTGCCTGTTGGTGATGCCGGTGTTCCAGTAGAAATTCATCGTCGAGCGTGTTTAGCTTTCGAAAAAGGACTCATCAAATCCAATAGGCCACGAGAAGAGTTCATACCCGTCGGTGAGGACGCCACCACGTATAAAAGACTCATGAAAGCGCTGCGTCAACGCCATGATGTCGTCGAATCTGGACGTCTTCGTTCTCCTGCCTTGCCTAGCGGGGTGGATCCGTATAAACGCATCAGTAATCGCTATATCTGCTTTGAAGAACGCGTTCTTATCGCCGATCTTCTTCGTGAGCATGTGCCGTTGCGTGTGATCGGACGCTGTTTAGGGCGAAGTGCCTCGTCAATTCAGCGTGAAGTACGCAGAAACCACAGTGCTGAAGACCCGTATCGTGCAGAAACAGTCCAGTTAAAAGCTTGTGCGCGTAGGCTGTGGCCGAAAATACCGAAACTGTTGGCTGACAAAAAGTTATGGGACTATGTATGCGCACAATTGCGGGCACAATGGTCACCTGAGGAGATTTCCAATCGCCTGCCTATCGGAGGGTGTCAGGAATTTTGTGTGTGAGGCTTTGATCTGAAGGAGTTTCACCGATAATGACTACTGTGTCACCGAAGAAAGGCCATGACCCGACAAGGGGCAACCAAATCAGCGAGAAGCTGATGGAAAAACCTTAAGCTGGCTAGCTTGATCGGCGAGCTGTCGAGTTCTGCTGATGATGCAAGTGACCTGGTAAAAGGTTTGTTGCAGGCATCGATCAACACTAGTCTGCAGCCGGAGATGGATACGCATTTGGGATACGGCCATGCCGAGGGGGCGTGTCGGCACGTTTGCTCCAACGATGGTGCCCAAAGGCTCCCATCGGCTCACAGAACTCGACGACATGATTATCTCTTTTTACGCCGGGGGATGACCGTGCGCGATATTTGCCACCATCTTTCCACCACCCTTGGTGTGGATATGAGCCCGGATACGATCAGCACGATTACCGATGAGGTCATGGTGTGGCAAAACCGCCAATTAGACGAGTTCTCCCCCGTGATCTTCCTCGACGCGCTCCGCGTGAAAATCCGCGATGGCCACCGTGTGGTCAATAAGGCCTGCCGGAAGCTGTGGAGGCAACCTGGCTGAATTCCATGGTGCAGACTGTATTGTGCACCTGATTCGAGTTGTTAAACGGTGGGTGTTGTATCAAGACCGCAAACCGTCTCTGGCATGCTACGCGATATCTACACAGCTGCAAATGAGGACACGGCCCGTGCCAGGCTGGATGCTTTTAAGGCCAGTGAACTGGGTCGTAAATACCCGCAATCGGTGAAAGTCTGGTGTGATGCTTGGGACCGGTTGGTACTGTTTCTGCAGTTCCCGCCGGCGGCACGGCGGGTGCTCTACACCACGAACTCGATCGAATCGCTCAATGCTTAGGCTGCGTAAAGTCACTCGTAACAGGGGGGCAATTCCCAACGATACTGACGCATCCCCAAGAATAGTGCGGAACGGAGATTGGATCATGCACATCCTCGGAAAGAACATCCCCCAGATGTGGATACTTTGGGATGGCGCGCGCGAGGCGTTCCGTGAAGATAGCGTGAGCAACAACCGCCACGGGCTGGCGGGCGCCCACCCATGATGCAGCACCTTCCGCGATGCCGAATTCGTGGGATTGAGCTTCCTCCCACGTATCGATATCCGAGGCGGGAACCACCTTCACTGCCACGCGTTGTACGGCAAAATCATGCGCTCCGATTCGTGCGTGAAGGATCACGATGAGAACGAGACCGCCGGTGTCGGCGACCGCGATCGCATCGAGGAGACCCGTCCGCTGTCCAAGGACAAGCGCTTTCGTCTCGTTGAGATCATCGAGAGGCGCGCTAGTTTTCTCTAGGATTTCCGGTACTTGCCGGTGTGTGGATTTTAGTTGGCCCTGGTGAGGCGGAAATCCGCAGTATAGACCGGCTAGGCAATCGCCTATAGCGGGTCTTAGTGTTATCCATACCCTTCCCATTCGGCTATTGTTAGGTTAAGCTAAGATTATTCAAGCTTGCTGTACTTGTGTCATTACTTCGCTCAAGTCGGTACGAAACCAGATTTTCCGCATTACGAGATAAGGAGCGCGTGTTGTCTAGCAACCCGTTTGATGACGAACAGGGCAGCTTTTTTGCCCTGATCAACGACAAGGGAGAGTACTCGTTATGGCCCAGTTTCGCCGCTGTGCCTGAGGGCTGGACGGTGGCACTCGGAGATCTCTCCCGTGGTGTAGACGGTGGGGTATCGAGGGACGAGGCGATGGAGTTCATCGATCGCGAGTGGACGACTTTGCAACCGGTAGGAAAGCCTCACGAATAAGTGAGTGTTGTACTTCCTAGCGCCACTCCTCGTCGGTCGATTGCCGAAATAGGTCGGTTGCTTCGTTGCACCGCTATGCCTGCAGTAAGTGCGATGCTGTTCACTTTCGCTGGCGCTTTGCTCTCTCTGGTTCCCATCTATTTGTTGGCCAGCGTCATCGATGCGGTAGCAGCCGGTGACGGGAAGTCTGGCGTGCTGAAGGTGATCGTGTGGGCTATCGCGGCATGCGTTGGTACTGCGGTAGTCGCTGGCCTTGCGGAGGCACTGACAGGCGTGACTATTGCCCGGCTGGTGGCCAAGTTGCGCGAGCGTGCCGTCGCTGCAGTGCTGAATCTTCCGCCCACGACGGTAGAATCCCTGGGACGGGGAGAAGTGTTGGGACGAGTTGGTGCGGATGTTGCCGCGCTAGTGAGCAGTGCACGCAAATCAGTTCCATCAACCCTGAGTGCGCTGGTGATGGTCGTGGTGGCCAGCGCAGGAATCGGCGGGTTGGATTGGCGCCTCGCATTAGCGGGGCTGTGCGGGATTCCGTTCTATGCCCTGGGGTTGCGGTGGTATCTCCCTCGTTCTGCCCCTTTGTATCGACGCCAGCGCGAACTGGAAGCCGGTGTTATCGGATCCTTGCAAGGTTCTATGGAAGGGATTCGCTCGGTGCGTTCGCATCGACTGGTGGAAAGCCGTCAAAGTCTTACGAGGCGCTACGCGCAAGCATCGCGAGACGAATCGATCGCTGCATTTCGTGTGTTTTCTGGGCTGGTGGCGCGGGAAAACTTCGCGGAGTTCGTGGGGCTATCGGCTTTGTCGATCGTCGGCTGGTTGCTTTTCCGCGAGGATTTGGTGTCGGTGGGCGAGATCTCTGCTGCGTTGATTCTGTTCCATCGTCAATTCGTGCCAATCGGCACGATTCTGTTCACCTTTGATGAACTGCAGCGTAGCGGAGCAGCCCTGGGTCGTATCGTGGGACTTATTCATTCCGTGGGTGCGCATACTCCACAGCCGATTGAAAGCCACTCCACGCTTCGGGAATTCCCATCTGTGGAGGTAGATGGACTGAATTATCAGTACGAGAACGGGCCGAAGATCTTGCATGACCTCTCGTTCCAGATTCCTGCGGGGCGCTCGGTATGCGTGGTTGGTGGATCGGGAGCAGGTAAGTCTACAGTGGCGGGAATTGTCTCTGGAACCCTCGAGATTACAGAGCCGGGTGTGATCACCATTGATGGTCGCGATGTGGTGGAGATGAGCGCACGAGAAAGAAGCTCGCTATTTTGCGTTGCCTCCCAGGAGAACTACGTCTTTGCGATGAGTCTGCGCGATAACCTCCTGCTGGCGGCCGAAAGTGCCAGCGATGCAGAAATATGGGATGCGCTGCGCCGAATTGGTGCTGAAGATTGGTGCACGTCCCTGTCCCATGGTAGTAAGCACGGCCTGGACACGATGTTGGGCGAAGGAGGCCTGCATGTAGATGCGGTGGCGGCCCAACGTCTGGCGCTGGCCAGGGTGGCATTATCGCGGGCTGGCGTCGTCATTCTTGACGAATCAACGGCTGAAGACGACGGTTACTTCGAGGAAACGCAGCAACCCAATGAGGCCTTTTCGATGTCCTTGGAAAATGCTGCGCGTGCGGCGATCCGCGGACGGACGGCGATGGTGATTGCCCACCGGCTCAGCCAGGCGACTACCGCGGATAGCGTGGTGGTGATGGAGCGCGGGCGCGTGGTGGAAACGGGCTCGCACAAGGAGCTTGCAGCTAGTGGTGGAACGTACGCCGACATGTGGACTGCGTGGAATGAATAGGGGTGGCAGGCGGGTGTCAAACAACAAGGTGGTGAGCCTGCGAGGGCTGGTCAGAAAAAATTCTCGTGCTATGGCTCTGAGCGGCTTGTTGCTGAGCATCTACCATGTGGCAGAAGCCATGATTGCGGTGTTGATGGGGTGGTTGGCGCACAGTCTTATCGCAAGCGACAACGTGTGGCATCTGGTGGGCGGAATCACTGCCTTAGGCGCCACTCTGGCCACGGTGTCTTTGAGCTGGCAGACCGGATTCCGGATCCTGCAGGCTACATCTGCTCGGAACGTATGTGAACTGCGGGCAGGTATCACCTCGCAGGTGGTAAGTCATGGTGGGCAGCCCGATGATGTGGACAGTCTGCCTCGCCAAGAATTGCCCACGGTGGTGGGCGAAGATGTGGTGCAGGCGGTAGACATCATCGAAGTGGTTCCAGTGGGGATCAGTGCGCTGGTGGGCGCCATTTTCTGCACGATCGTTTTGGCGCTGATTGATCTGCCGTTGGGTGTGGTGGTGCTGGTGCTCAGCTCGGTGGTGCTGATGGTTCTGCATAAGCTGTCGAAGATCATTGAACGGCGCGCGGAGCGGCAACAAATTTTGCTCGCGCGAGTGACCGCGCGCATGACGGACATTTTGCAAGGATTGCCAGTGATCGCTGGAGTGGCTGGTGCACATCCTGCCTACCGAGGATATGCACGGAAATCGGAACTGGCGTGCGCAGACGCTCGAAAGCTTGCGTGGGTCAGTGGAGGTTATGAAGCCTTAGCGATGGGCAGCAATGTGCTGTTGCTGAGCTCGGTGGGCCTGTATGCGGGCTATCGGGCTATTTCTGGCGATGTGACTTTGGGGGAGTTGGTCACCGTGGTGGCATTGTCGCAATTTATCGCGGAGCCGATGCGACAGTGCAGCAGAATGCCGCGCTTTATTGGGCTGGCGAGGGCTTCCGTTCGGAGGTTGCAGCGCGTGGCGGAAGCCCAGCAGCTCCGTGAGGGGCTGAGCGTGCCACCTGCTCAGGTCGGCACACCTGCTATTTCCACGTGCGGTGGAAACGGCGATGTTGCGGAGTTAGACCAGGCTTCAGTGAAGTTCGTCGAAGAGCGTCTGACGGTGGTGCACTGTTCAGCCACATGGGCGGATGCTCTGGTGGACGCGTTAGTCGCGGGGGAGTCTATGAAAGTCGGCACCCCAACTGATCCGCAGACGCAGCATCTTTGGATCCGTGGGCGAGACATCCGCGAGATCTCGGTAGGCGACGTGCGTTCCGCTGTACTGGCCGAACCCAGGCGGCCTGCCTTGTTTGGCGACACCGTGGGGCAGGCTGTACGGCGGAGCTCCGGAGAAGGCGGGATGGTAGATGCTGCGGAAATCCTCAGCGCATTGGGGCTCGATGAACTTGCGCCGGGAGGTGCTCATGCTGCCGGGGTATTGGATTACGAGCTGACCGAAGGCGCCCGCAATCTCTCCGGTGGCCAGCGGCAAAGGCTTGGCCTAGCGCGAGCGCTCTTGGTTGATCCGGAGATGTTGGTGATGGTTGATCCGGTCTCGTCAGTGGATTCAATTTCCGGCATGAAAGTGGCTCGTGCGGTGCGAGACATTCGCCGCGGGCGTACCACGGTGGTCCTGTGTGCGGGAAGAGCCTTCCAATCAGTGGCTGAGGAAGTAGTTGATGTGAAGCTCTTAGCGGGGAGTTTGCGGACGAGGGGTGATTAATTCTCGGCAGGGGGTTGCCAGGCAGTTAGATTTAGGTTAGTCTAACCTATGCATTGCCTGCCTTAAGAAGTTGGTTGGCGTATCCTACAGAGAGGCCACAGTGACTATCATTGATCGACAAGCTCACACAACCGCCGAGCGCAGCACCCAAGAAAATTCCGTCCGCGACCTAGTGGGAATCGGAATCGGCCCCGGAAACCTCGGGCTCGCAGTAGCTATCGAAGAGCAAGCCCCATATCTCGATGCCCTCTTTGTGGAAGCCCGCCCGGAATTCAACTGGCACCCAGGTATGCTCCTCGATGGGTCCAACATGCAGATCAGCTTCCTTAAAGACCTGGTCACAGTCCGCAATCCGCAAAGCCGCTTCAGCTTCATTAACTATTTGCATCACAGCGGCCGCTTGGTTGATTTCATTAACCGCCAAACCTTCACTCCGGAACGCGTGGAATTCGCTGACTACCTCCGATGGATCGCGGATCATATCACCGTGGACACGCAGTACAACACCACCGTGACTTCCATCGAGATGCTTCCAGAACAGGCCGCAGACGGAGCTCGTTTTGTAGTGCACATCCGCAGGAAGTTAGGAAACGGTGAATCCGAAGGACAGCATGCTCAGCGGGCGGAGTCCATTCGTTGCCGCAATGTGGTGGTTGCCTGTGGCCTGGAAGCCAAGATGCCCGCGTGGGCAGAGGACAGCTCCTTGGATACCTCGCGCATCTTCCACAACATCGATTTGCTCCCACGTACCAAGAAATTGCTGAACAGTGGATGGGATATTCGCCGTGCACTAGTGATTGGCGCGGGCCAGTCCGCAGCCGAGGCTATCCGGTTCTTCCACGATTGCCCGCATATCGATACCATCACGGGCAGCCTGAACAGCTATGGCTTTATCCTCGCCGATGACAGCCCCTTCGCTAATCGGGTTTTCGACCCGGATGCCGTTGATGACTTTTTCTACGCGCCTGATACGATCCGCAATGAGTTGTTGATCCGCCATCGGTACACCAATTACGCTTGTGTGGAATCTGAGCTTCTCAATGAGCTGCACGATCGTCAGTATCGGGAAAGCGTCACTGGGCGCAAGCGGCTCGATATTCGCCGGACCACGGAAGTGCTCAGTGCGCGTAATTGTTCCGACGGCAGCGTTGACGTGGACATTCGCCACCGCGTAACCGGAGATGTGGTGACCGAAAACTTTGACGTGGTGGTGTGCGCCACGGGCTTTAGTTCTCGTGGTCTTACGGGGATTCACACCGATAATCACGGAGGTGACGATTTCACCGTCACCAGAGATTATGGCGCCGTGCTTAACGGGCAGCGAGTGTCTGGATTGTTCGTGCAGGGAGCTACCGAGGCTACGCATGGACTAGGTTCCACCTTGCTCTCCAACATCGCGACGCGCTCCGGGGAACTGGTGGCGGCCATTACGGGGCAGCAGCGCACACATCGTGTACACGCGGATGAAAATCTCTGCTCGGAGGATCATCAGGATTCTTCGCATCTGATCGCGGGCTGATTTTCCTGAATTGTGCTCCGTTCGACATTGACTGACACCTAACTCGACGTTGGCTGACATCTAGCTCGGTGTTCGCAATCCGCGTCTGATTTCCTATTTTCCTAATCACCGAAAGGCTCTTAGTGCCCACTCGATCGTCTGCTCACACCCCGAATTCCTCTGGCGATACTCTCGCTTCTCCAGATGGTGGCTCCGCCATCTGCAATGGCCACAGTGAACTAGATCGGATCGCCCAACAGCGCATTTGGAATGACACGGATCAGGACCGCGATCGCCCTGACCTGATCAGCTTGCTCCTGCAACATACGCAGGAGGCCCCGGATGCGCCTGCAGTGGTGGATGACCAGCACACACTGACTTATGCGCAACTCGTCGCTCACGCCACATCCGTGGCGCATAGTTTGCAGAAACAGGGTATTGACGCTGGGCAGAGTGTAGGAATCTCGTTGCCACGCAGCGCGGAGATGGTGGTAGGTATCGTTGCCACGTTGCTCGCCGGTGGCAGTTTTGTTCCGTTGGATCCTTCGTGGCCGCAGGCGCGCCGGGAATCCGTCATCCACGATGCCAGCCTGAGCTTTGTGCTCACGCAAGACAATTGCGTGCTTACTGATGACGCACTATTCGACCTCGATGTCACTCGCGAGCTGTTCACCCCGCCAGCCATGGAAAGCGTTGCGTACGTGATTTTTACATCGGGCAGTACCGGCCGCCCAAAGGGCGCGATGATCCGCCACGGCGCGATCGTGGAGCGCTTGCTCTGGCAGCGCGATCAGATCCTGTTCTTCGGCCGTGATGATGCTTCTCTGTTCAAGGCTCCGCTGGCCTTCGACATCTCCATCAACGAAATCTTCCTGCCGCTGGTCTGTGGGGGCCGCGTGGTTGTGGCTGCGCCAGGTGTAGAGCAAGATCCCCAACGTTTGGCCCACCTTATCCATCGAGAGGGCGTGACGTTTGCGTATTTAGTTTCGAGTGTTCTCGACGTCATGCTCAAGCAGGCCGAAGGTACGAATCTGTTAGACAGCTTGCGGCATGTCTGGTGTGGCGGAGAGATGCTCACCCAGGCGCTGTTCCGTCGTTTTCGCCAGCAGCTGGCTATTCCGCTGTACCACGGCTACGGGCCAGCGGAAGCCACCATTGGTGTCTCCCACGTCATCTACCGTGACGATGAGGATCGCCTCAACACGAGCATCGGTGTGGCGAACCCGAATTGTCAGCTGTACGTCCTCGATGAGCAGCTAAGAGTGGTTCCACACCAAGAAATTGGCGAACTCTATGTGGCCGGTTTTCTTCTGGCTAAGGGGTATATCAATGCCCCAGGGCTCACGGCCAGCCGCTTTGTCGCTAACGTGTTTGCGTCGGACGGAACCCGGATGTACCGCACAGGAGACCTGGTGCGCAGGCACAACGACGGCACACTGGAATTCGTGGGGCGAGCCGATAATCAAGTCAAAATCCGTGGCATGCGCTTGGAGTTGGAGGACGTGGAGTCCGCGCTGGTGGGACACCCAGATGTGGAGGTGGCGAGCGTGATTGCCCGGGAGGGGAGACTGCTAGGCTACGTGACTGTGACTGCGGGCCTCGATGGTGCTGCCATCCGTGGTTGGTGTGCCGAAAAACTACCTGAATACATGGTGCCCGCGATTATCACAGTCATGGACGAGTTGCCGCGGACAGCCAACGGGAAGGTCGACCGGAAGGCGTTGCCAGAACCGGATTGGAACTCGCTCACAGACGCTCCGGCCGATGCTGAACGTGATGGGAAAACCGTCGCCCTGATCGCGGAGGCGATGGCTGAAGCATTGGAGGTCAGCGCGCTGGGGGCGGAGACGGACTTCTTCGATATCGGCGGCGATAGCCTGCGGGCCATCACTCTGGTTTCGGCGCTGGGAAGGCGCGGGGTGGAGGTCAGTGTGGGCGATATTTTTTCTGCGCGCACTCCACAGCAATTGGCTCATTGCGCCGAAGAGCGCGAAGCCTTTGTGCACGATCCGGATGATGAGCCAACAGGTGAAGTGCACTCGTTGCCGATTCTGCGCTGGTTTGATGCCATCACCCAACACGTGGACGGGTTCATTCAGTCCGTGGAGTTTTCCGTGCCAGAAGACGTGGACGAGCAACTGGCTGGGCGAATGCTTGGAGAGCTACTGCAAGTCCATCCCGCGCTGCGGGCGCGCGTGCATCAGAATCCGTTGCACTTGGAGATCCCGGAGAAACCTGCCGAGGGTGGGGTGCCTATCCGACCCACGACGGACATCGATGCGCTTTCCTCGTTGCTGGATCCGCCACACGGAGTGGTGGTAGCTACCGGACTAGAGCCTGGCAGACTGCGCCTGGTGGTGCATCACCTGGTGGTTGACGGCGTGTCCTGGAATATTATCGGCGAAGACCTCGCTGCAGCGTATCGCGGGGAACAGCTCGCGCCGGAGCGGACGTCCTTGCGCCGATGGGCGCAGCTGTTGCAGCTTGCCGTTGATACAGGCGAGTTTGTGGAGGACTCCAATAGTTCCCTGCCCCCATTGCCGAGTGCGGATGAACCTCTGCGGGACCCGCAGGTGCCAGCACTTGCAGATATTCCCGAGAATGCGCCCACAGTTCGTGAAGAACGCAGCCTGGTACATGAGGCATCGGTGCAGATCACGGGCGAATTACTGGGGGCGGTACCCCGGGCCTTCCGCACGGGAGCGAATTCCGTATTGCTCACGGCCCTGAGCGTGGCATTAGCGCGTTGGCGCCTGGAAAAACAAACATGGACCCTAGTGGAGATGGAGGGGCACGGCCGCGAAACGCGGTTCGTTCCCGGGGCACAGGGCAGGGAAGCAGACCTCTCACGTACGGTTGGCTGGTTCACTTGCCTGTACCCCATGCTGATCGACCCCACCCGGGCGGTACTGCAAGAAGATTCCGCGGCGGCCGGGGGTAACATTGCGCCGTTGGCGCTGGCTCTCAACGCGGTGAAAGACCAACTCGCTGCCATCCCCGGCAACGGTGTGCCCTACCAGGCCCACACTTGGCTGCACCAGTCTTCGAAGATCCCTCCACAGGCACAGGTGCTATTCAACTACTTGGGGCGTGTTTCCGCAGGTGCACACGATTTCGCTCCCGCTGGCTCTACCGGACAACTCGGCGAGCAACGTGACCCGGACCAGCCGTTGGTCCGCGAGCTGGAGTTCAATGCGATAGCCGAAGACACCGGCGAGGGGTACGTCTTGCGGACTACGATCTCCTGGGCGCGAGGCAGGATCTCCACCGAACGGATCGACGAACTAGTCGCGCACTGGGATAAGGCATTGCGCGAGGTGGCAACGCTTGCCGATCACGGCGTGTTGTCCCTGGGCGACGTTGCCCCCGCTCCCGTGAACACCGCGGACCTGGCGCGAATCACCGCGCAGGGATCCGCAGAGTTGCAGGACGTGCTGCCTCTGACCTCGTTGCAGCATGGCATGTACTTCCATTCGCTGTTCGAGGAATCGGCAAGCTCGTATGTGGAGCAGCAGGTCTTGCGTGTGGAGTGCAACGAGCCATTTGACCGGGAGCGATTTGCTCGTGCTGCGCGTCTTTTGATCCGACGCCACCCCGCACTAAGCGCGCGTCCTTGGGAAACCGACGGCGGCGATGTGGTTGCCGTGATTGATCCGGGGATTGCCGAGCATCTGCAGGTGAACTTCCAGGAAGCGACGGTGCCTGCTGAGTTGGCTGAACCTGAGTTGGCCCGTGCTGGATTGGAGGGGTGGCTCATGCAGCATGCGGAGGAGATTGCCGCTGACGACCTCTCACAGGGGATCTGCTTGCGGCCCCTCGGTGATGCCTTGCCCGAGCCGCTCATGCGATGGACCGTTGTGACCCCGACTAGCGCCGATGGTGAGGTGCATGGCCAGTACATCGCGGTGATCCAGACGGTGCATCACCTGATCGCTGACGGGTGGTCTGTGCCCATCATGTTGCGGGATCTCTTGGAGATCTACCGGGATGATGATGCCCAGATCCCGCGCTATGACCCGCAAGCCGGAATAGCCGGCAGCGTGCGATGGGTGGCGCGCAGAGACAAGGAAGCCGATCTGTCCGTGTGGCGTGAGGAAATGCGCGAGGTGCGCCCCACGGTGCTGTGCCCGAATCCTACGAGTTCGCTCGAGCGCAGGGAATTGCTGGTAGACGATCCGCGGACTATTGATGTGCCCGAGCGCGCTAGGGCAGCAGGTGTGGGCTTGCCGGATGTGGTGCACGCGGCGTGGGGGATGGTCCTTCGCGCCTTGGCGGGTTGCGAACCGGGGGCTGACGTGGTTTTTGCTACCTCAGTCTCTGGCCGTGACATTCCCGTTCCTGGTGTGACAGAGGCTGTGGGCATGCAGCTGAACACCATCCCGGTGATCGCTCCGGGGCAATCTGATCCCACCTTGCCCGTGACCAGTATGTTGCGCGCCATGGTCCATCACAACAATCAGGTCCGCGATGTGCAGCATGTCAGTTTGGCCGATATTGCCCGCGACCTGGGAACCAATGCCAGCGAACTGCTGGATACTCTGATGGTGGTGGAGGTGCCGCTGTCTCCACAAGACTTGGGATGCCCCGGCTCCCCACTGCAGGTCGTCGACGTGCGCAACAATGGCGCGCCGCACTTTCCCTTGTCCATCGTGGTTAACCCTTCCGCCGAGTACCCACTGCGCCTGATCTACGATCCGCTACGAATCACCGAGGTACGTGCCCAGCGCATCGCCCAGATGCTCGCGGCGAGTGTGGATTGTTTGCTGTCTGAATCCGGTGCCGTGGCGACCGTGGGTGAAGTTGCAGAGGCTTTGGGTGCGGTGCCTGGTGTGGAGTCCGGAGCGACGACTAGTGTGGGGTTCGCGGCGGACACGCTTCCTTCTTTGTGGCGACGCAGCTTCGAGCACTTCAGCGACCGGCCCGCCCTGACCAGTATCGGAGAAGACGGCGCTTCGGAGCATTGGACATATCAAGAACTAGATGATGCCGCGCGGCGTATACGCGCTCTACTGGACCAGAAGGTTTCCACCCACACACCAAGAGTAGCCCTGCTCATGGAGCGCGATGCTTGGCAGATCGCGGCCATCCTAGCTACCACGATGTCAGCCGGCACCTACGTTCCCGTGGATCCGCTGTCGCCGCAGGCGCGGGTGGAATTGATCCTGGAGGATTGCCAACCTGATGCCGTGCTGGTGTCTCCCAACGCGGAAAAGATGGTTTCCGAGCTGGTGAGTTGTCCTGTCCTCGTGTTAAGTGAGCAGACGATGAATGGGGAAGCGAAGCCAACTGCGGATCGGTCGGTAAGCGTGGCCCGTGACAATGACATCGCTTACGTGATCTACACCTCCGGCTCCACCGGGCGGCCGAAGGGAGTGGCCGTCACGCACGCCAACGTGACCGCGATGCTGCGCAATGCCCGCAACCACGTGGAGGTTTCGGAGGAGGACGTGTGGTCTATCAGCCACAGTTTTGCTTTCGACTTTGCGGTGTGGGAGATGTGGGCAGCATTGAGTTCCGGAGGGCGTGCCGTGGTAATGCCGTATGCCCTAATGCGCTCGCCTGAAGATGCCGCAGGTGTGCTGAGTGCCGAGGGAGTTTCGATGCTGAGTCAGACTCCCACCGCTTTTGCCGCGTTAGAGCCGCACCTTGGGCAGGACTCTGCGGTGCGCACGGTGATCTTCGGCGGCGAGGCTCTGGAGGCACGTGCGGCGGCGACCTACTGCAGTGCACATTCGAACATTCGGTTTATCAACATGTACGGCATCACGGAGACAACGGTGCACGTCACAGCACATGAATGCTCCGAGAACTCAGGGGAGGCTCGCAGTCCGATCGGCCGTCCGATGGACGGGGTGCGCACCTATGTCTTGGACGCGCGCTTGCAGCCAGTACAGGCTGGAGAGACTGGCATGATTTATGTCGCCGGGCCGCAGGTAACCGCCGGTTATTGGGGGCTTGCTTCTACCACGGCCTCCCGCTTTGTGGCTGATCCTTTCGTTGGTGGTGGCGCGCGGATGTACTGCAGCAATGACATGGCAAAGGTGCTTAACAACGGGCATCTGGATTACGTGGGCCGCGCCGATAGGCAAGTACAGCTGCGCGGTTATCGCGTGGAGCTGGGGGAGATAGAGGGTGCGCTGGAGAAGGTCAGTGGTGTGCGGGAGGCTGCCGTGGTGGTCGTTGATCTGCCTGAGGGGCAGGTGCCGGGTGCGTTGTTGATTGCAGATTCTGGTGCCGATGCCAAGGAGATTACCTCCCGGGCTGCCACAGCGGCCCGAAATGCACTACCTGCTTATATGATTCCGCAGCTATTCGCGGTGAGTACGCAGGTGCCGCAGACCATCAATGGCAAGCGGGATGAGGACGCGATCCTGGATCTTTTGGGAGAGGTTCCTACCGCTCGAAAGATTTCAGGCACTTCGGATCTGGTGGAGGTGATCTCGCGGGCAATCGCTGATGCGCTTTGCTTGGACCGCGCCGAGGTGGAGTCGGACTCGGACTTCTTCCGTTTAGGTGGGGATAGCATTCTTGCCATCCGTGTCACTCATGCGCTGTCGCGCGCTGATCTCAGTGTGACTCCGCGAGACTTCTTCTTGGGACGCACGCCGCGCAAGATCGCCGAGCGGGTTACGACACAGGCAAGCCAGAAGAATATACGGGAAACTGAGCAGAGCCAGGAAGAAGCCTTGCCCAAGAATGAGCACGCGGAGATCTCCGGAACTTTCCCCGTTCCAGCGATGCTACGTCGGCAGATGGAACGAGGAATGAGCGACCGCTTTGTGCAGGCACGCCGCTTGGATTTGGGGCCAGTCGTTGTGGAGGACCTGGAACGGGCCTTGCAGCAGGTTGTGCAGGCACATCCGATGCTTCGTGCAAGCGTGGACACCAGCTCCGCGTTCACACGCTTCGTTGGTGTTGAGGGGGATGGGCCTATGGTTGTGCGGACGCTCGGTGTGGATGAATTGATCGATCACATCGATATCGCCGCTGGCTGTAGCGTGGTGCTCGGGTGCGTGGATGGGTATGTTAAAGCCGTTGCCCATCACGCGGTGATCGATAGCGCTAGTTGGATGATTTTGGAAGACGATCTGCGCGATGCGCTCGCAGGGCGCAGGATTCTCCCTGAGCACGAGAGCTACAGGGATCTGTGCCTGCAAGAACTTTATGATGCCCACACAGCAGCAGCTCAGGATGTACAGCACTGGAGTGAACTGGCTGCACTGCCTAGGCCCGTCGAGGGCTCGAACCAGTGGAGTACGGATCACGTGAGCAAGCTCGAAGTGAGCATTGATGGACAGACCGCGCAGGTTCTGCAGAGCGTTGCGCCTGAAGTGATGGGTGTGGACGTCCAAGACCTGGTGACAGGACTGGTGACCGTCGCGGTGGCACGGGCAATGGGCACGGACGCGCGAAGCTGGGCCGTGGACGTAGAAGGCCACGGACGTCCGTCCGATCATTCCTATAGTCGAACCCTTGGGTGGTTCACTACCATCGCGCCGGTGGAGCTCCCGTTGGCTGATCCAGCGGATGCAGCGCGTGCCGCAGCGGAAATGCGCGCGCTCCACGAGGAAGGCGCAGCTCCGGACCGGCGCACCTATCAGGCACTGCGATACACACACCCGCAAGGCCAGCGAACTTTGAGCCACGGTGCACAGATCCTGGTCAACTACCTCGGACGGGGAGAGACCGGTACTGTCATTCACGCGCCGGGCGATGCCACCTGCCAGTGGACGAATTACCTGGTGGAGGCAGATGTTTGGTCTAGTGAGCGTGCTGTGAGCATGGACCTTTCCGTGGCGAATTCAGTGATTCCCGTCCAGCGTTTGCGCAGCGCCATCGGCGAGGTAGCTCGCGAATTGCAGGAGCATGTCAGCCGCGAGCAAACCTCAGGACGCAGCGCTCCGCTGAGTGTGCTCCAGCGTGGAATTTGGTTCCAGTCGCAGGTGGCAGCACCTGGAGCCTACGTCGCACAAACCGTGTTGACGTTTGACCGGAGACTGGATGCCGACGCCGTTGTGGAAGCCTTTCGGGACACAGTGACCATGCATCCAGCCATGGGGGCGGCGTTTCACACTGATGCTTCCGGCCAGCCTATGCAGATTTTGCCATGGAATGGACAAGACATCGATTTTCCCGTCGAGACCATCGATGGGGATCTCGAGGAGATCATGAGCGCTGATCGCAGCTCGGGCATCGATCTTGCATCCGTGCCTCTGGCGAAGGCAACCATCGTCTCTGGCCGAAGTGCCGAACAGCCTGGCGACACGCTGCTTCTCACCTACCACCTGGTTCTGGTCGATGGTTGGTCGCGCGCGGTAATGCTGCAAACTTTCCTCGAGAGGCTGTCGTTGAGGTCCGGACTTGCAAACAGGCAGGGTGCGGGAGAGTTGGCTCCGCGCGGTTGGTCTATTGCCGACGTCCTGCTCGAGTCCGTTGACACTCAAAAAGAACAGGCAGATAGCGACTATTGGGTACATCGTTTGGAGAAGTTGCCTCAACCTACGCTGGTTGCGCCGCAGGCCGCGGAGATCTCCTCAGAGCACCCTGGTAACGAGTTGCCTCTCCAAATGTTTGCTGAGGTCAGCGAGGAGCTGACCGGCGCACTGCAGGAAAAGATCCGGGCGCAGGCTGTGACATTGACCTCCGTGGCCAATTCAGCCGTGGCCGTGGCCTTGGGGGCTATCACAGGGGACTCAGATGTGGTGTTTGGCCAGTCCGTAAGTGGCCGCGATGTCTTGAGTGACCCTGGCATGGCTGATGTGGTGGGAGTGCTGCTCAACACCGTGCCAGTGCGAGTGACAGCTAGGCCTGGCCAGAGCATAGAAGAACTGGTGCAGGATGTTCATCGCCAGCGCATCGAAGACATGGATCACGATTCTGCGGATCTTGGTGCTATCCAGCAGCAGCTGGGTGTGGGCACGCTGTTTGATTCCATGGTTGTGGTGCAGAATTTCCTCGATCCGCAAGCAGCCGCGGAACTTCGGGAACGCCACGGTGTTGTGGAGGAGCGCGCGGAAGATTCCACACACTTCCCTTTGACCTGGGTATTCACCCCGGGGCCGAAGCTGGCCATCAAGCTGGAATTCCGCCACGATGTGATAGATGAGTCCTTAGCACATTCCGTGCTGAAGGCCGCGACCGAAGTCCTGACAGCGTTTGTGGATAAACCAGATATTCCGCTCGCTCAGTTGTTCCAGTTGGCGCCAGCCCACGCGGTGCATTCTGCCTGGCAGTGCTCGACCGCGCAGGTGGCTTCCTGGCAGAAGGCTGAAGGTATTGATCGCACCATCGCGGACGAGCTCTTGGACACTGCCCGACTCTTCCCGGATCGCATCGCGGTAGTGGATGACGCCCAACAGTGGACGTTCGGTGAGCTGATGGCTCGCTGTTCCGACATTGCGGAAAAGATCAAGAATTGCGGCGTGAACAGCGGTGATACTGTCGCAATTGCGGTGGAACGCTCCGCGCATTCGGTGGCGGCTCTGCTGGGAGCCCTGTGGGCGGGGGTGCGCTACGTGCCGCTTGATCTGACGCACCCCGATGGGCGGCTCCGGGTGGTCGTGGAGGACAGCCAGCCCGCAGCCGCGCTGGTGGATTCGGGTTCTCGGGAGCGCATGGAGCGGATCGGTGCGTTTCCTTGCGTTGACGTCACCACTGCCGATTCCTACGCAGCCACCCACACACCTGTGGCCATGCCTGGGGACGTTGCCTACCTGATGTATACCTCTGGATCGACAGGAAAACCCAAGGGCGTGGTGATTACGCATCGAGGGCTGCACAACATGTTGGACAATCACCGGCGCAAGATCTTCGCGCCAGCGGCTGCTGATGGACGAACATTGCGGATCGCGCACGCCGTCAGTTTTGCTTTCGATATGTCATGGGAAGAGCTGTTTTGGCTTGTCGAAGGCCATGAGGTGCGGATCCTTTCTGAGGATTTGCGACGCGATGCCGCGGCCATGGTCCAGGCCATTCGCGCGCATCAGGTGGATGTCATCAACGTCACCCCGACCGTTGCCGAGCAGCTGTTCGCGGAGGGGATGCTGGAATCCGACACGCATCGCCCGCGGCTGGTGCTTTTGGGCGGCGAGGCAGTCTCTCACAGGGTATGGGAGACATTACAAAATGCCGATGCCGTGCGCGGATACAACCTTTACGGACCTACCGAGTACACTATCAACGCTCTTGGTGCTGGCACGGATGAGAGCCCCACGCCCGTGATCGGAACGCCAGTGGACCGCACGGCGGCGTTCGTTTTGGACCCGTGGTTGCGTCCCGTTCTTGCAGGAACGCCGGGTGAACTCTACCTTGCGGGCAGCGGCTTGGCACAGGAGTATCACGGACTCGCGGCCCGCACCGCCAGCTCCATGGTTGCCTGCCCGTGGGGCGCCCCGGGTGAGCGGATGTATCGCACAGGAGACATTGTTCGCGTGCGTTCGGATGGTATGTTCGAGTACCTCGGACGCAGCGACGATCAGGTGAAAATCCATGGTCACCGCGTGGATCCCGGCGACGTTTCTGCCGTCGTGTCCCGTGGCCTTGATCCCCGAATCCTCCACTGCGTGACCATTCCTGTTCGAATATCCGACGCCACACTCCTGGCCTGTCACCTCGTGGCCCCACAACTGCTCGATGCGGATCAAGGGGAGCGGCAGAGTTTCCTGACTGGAGTGCGCAATGCATTGCGCGAGGAACTGCCCAGCTACATGATCCCGGACCGATGGTCGATCGTGGGTGAGTTGCCGATGACGTCGAATGGAAAGACCGATCTTGCCGCACTGGGTGAGGGAGAAAGGATCAGGGAGAAGGGGCGCGAACCGGCGAGCGAAGCCGAGGAGATCACGGCGGAGCTGTTTGCCGAATCGCTAGATATTGAGCCCAAGGACGTGCCGGCGGATGCTGATTACTTCGACATGGGCGGGCACTCCATGGCGGTTATCAAGCTCTGTGCGTTGCTGCGTGGAGAGCTTGGCGTGGAGGTCGGTGTGCGTGAATTCTATGGGCTGCGGACGGTCGAGCGCGTGGCGGAGTATGTGCAGGCGCGCTCGTAGACTCAGCCCAGCAGTTCGGCGAGTGCCGGGATGATCCCGTGGCGCCACATCGCGGGATCGTGGCCACCGGGCGTGCGGTGATTGGTGGTGGGAAAACCGCGACGTGTCAGCGCATCCGCTACTGCGTCCACGTGTCGTTGCATGGGTGGTTCCTCTGCACCGCACGTCAGTATGATGCGTGGCAGACCGGAGCCGCTGTGAGCGGCAGGAATTTCGAGTGAAGGGTGGGCAAGCTGTGCGGCAATGTCGCCACCTGCAGGGCCATCCGAGAGTGTGTCCGCTTGCTCTGTCGAGCGGTCAGCGAACCACCAGACGGCCGGGGATTGAGCGATGGCTCCTTTGATTGCAGGCGTGGTTTCAGTGGAAGCCGCAAGAGTAGCCCGCAGGGCGGAGAGCCCGCCGAGGCTTTGCCCCACCAGGACTATGTGGCTGCTCTTGATGATCGCCGGAAGTTCGGTGGCCAGTGCGCTGGCGAATGCTTGAGAGGTGTACTCCTCGCTACGGTCTTTGGCCGCTGGCAGGAAGACGCGGTTGATCTGGGGGATGAGTCCTGCCGTGACGGCCAGGTCCAGTGCACCCGTGAGGTCATGCAGGTGTATCCAGTCATCGCCGTCTAGAAACACCGCGGTGATATCTGCACCGCGGTCATCGAGGCGCGCGGTGCAGCGTCTGCCGAATACGTTTCGGTCGATGGATAGGCGTGCCCCAGGCAAGTCCGCGATGACTGCTGAGGAGCGAGGCGGCCAGAATGTCTGGTCCACGGAACCGCCGTTCAACAGGCTCGCCTGTGGGCCTGCGCCGTATGCATTATTTGGGTCGGGATACTTCAGCTCACCGGATTGAAAGCTATAGGTCACCGAGGAGTGTGCCGGAATGCTCACGTCTACGGTGGACACTGAATCGGTGAGCTCAATGTTTGGACGGTAGGGGTCTGTGAAAACGAGGGCCTCAGCGTCTGTGGGTACCGAGATGTGGTGATGGGAGGTCTCGTCTGGGGAATCTGACATGAGAATTACGCCACCTTCATTCTTGACTGCATAGGTAAACTTAAGCTAACATCTTTACTATGCGAGTTGCTGTTTTTGGCTATCAAACGTGGGGACATCGGACGTTGTCTGCGGTCATCAGTGCTGGTTATGAAGTAGTTTTGGTGGTTACGCACCCTGCCAGTGACCACCCATATGAGCAAATGTGGGCAGACTCCGTTGAAGAGCTCGCCAGTGAGCATGGGCTCCCGGTGTGCGTCGTAGAGCGCGTGGGGCAAGACGTCATTGAGGCGTTGCGCGATGCTGCACCAGACGTCATCGTGGCCAACAATTGGCGAACCTGGCTTCCTCCCGAGGTCTTCGGTGTGGCCAAGCACGGTGCATTGAACGTACACGATGGTCTCCTGCCGGAGTATGCCGGATTTTCGCCCATACTGTGGGCGTTGCTGAACCGGGAAACTCACGTGGGCGTCACCGTGCATGGGATGGACGAAGTGTTGGACGGCGGCCCCATCATCGCCCAGCGCGCGATCCCAGTCGGTCCGCAGGACACCACCACGGATCTCGTGGCCAAGACCATCGACCTCATCGAGCCCCTCGTGGAACGCGCATTGAGTGACGTCGCCCAAGGCACCGCCACCGCACAACCTCAAGATCCCACACGTGCTACGTACTTCCATAAGCGTGGCGAGCGGGAATCTCGCATAGATTTCACCCAACCTGCGGAAGATGTCGCCTTGCTGGTCAGGGCGCAGTCTGATCCGTATCCCAATGCTTACTTCGAGTTTCGAGGTCAGCGCGTCCGCGTGCTTTCCGCGCATGTCTCGCAAGGCCGCTTCGGCGGAACCCCCGGCCGAGTCACCATCCCTTACGAGGGAGGAATTGCGGTGGTCTGCGGGTCGCCCCGTGCCAACGTGCCGGCGCCGGCGATTGTTCTGGATCGTGTTCGTCTCGACGACAACTCGGAACTGCCCGCGACCGAATTCTTTGGACATAGGGCTGGATATATCTAACCAAAGGTTTGACCTTTCCCTTTTATGTACGGGCTACGCCTAGCGCGGAAATCCGTCGCCAATAACAACGGAGAAAAATGACACTCAAGAAGATTCTCGTTAGCACCGCTGCTGTGCTGACCTTGGGCGCAGCACTGACCGCGTGCTCGACTGATGACCAGTCCGGAAACTCCGGGGATTCCCAGGCAGTCAACGCCGAGCAGGGCGCATTCCCCACCACCATCGAGCACCGCTACGGGGCGACCGAAATCAAGGAAGCCCCACAGCGTGTGGTCTCCTTGGGCTACACGGATCAGGACGCACTGCTGGCACTGGGAGTTACTCCTGTCTCCGTGAACTACTGGGACGGAATGACTCCGGATGGTCAGGCTGCGGGCAACTGGTCCAATGACAAGATCGAGGGCGAGACTCCTCGGATCGACAAACACGCAGAGGTTAATGCGGAAGCTATCGCTAAGGACAAGCCAGACCTCATCGTGGCCGTTTACTCGGATATCGATGAAGCCACGTACAAGAAGCTGTCTGAGATCGCCCCTGTTGTCGTACAAAAGGGCGAATACGAAGAACTACAGCAACCATGGGACGTGACCACGGAAGAGATCGGGCAGGCCGTGGGCAAGCCTGAAGAGGCAAAGCGCCAGGTGGAGCAGGTCAAGGAGAAGTTCGCAGAGCTCAAGGCCCGCCACCCAGAGTGGGCCGAGAAGGAACTCGGTGTAGCCACTGTCTCTGACGAAAATCTGGCGGTCTTTGCCGAGGGTGATCCGCGCAGCCGCTTCTTCACCGAGCTGGGATTCAAGATCAACCCGGCCTACGCGGGCATCACCAAGGATAAGTTCTACGGCGAGGTCTCCAAGGAAAACGCAGCCAAGATCAATTCCGACGTACTGGTGTGGGACCAGCTGTCTTACTCTCCGACGCAGAGCAAGGCTTCTGTGATCGAGGATCCGATCGTGGGCGAGCTGCCTGCGGTGAAGGACGGACGCAGCGTTTATTTGGAAGGCGACTTGGAAAAGGCCTTCGGGTGGCAGACCGTGCTGAGCCTGAACTATTTGCTGGACAAGATCGAGCAGCCGTTGGCAGATGCCACGAAGTAGTCTGAATCAACTGCCGAACCACCTAGAATTAAACCAGCCCAACTTTCAAGGGCCGGTTAATTCAAAAGTACTGGGTTGGTTTTACTGTTGTTGAAAGCTAGGGCCGTCACCTACAGGGGTAACGGCTGCACGCTAGGGACCAAGCCTTGCCGACGAACCAATAAGGGCGCCGCAGGACGTCGTCTTTATTGAGCTACCATTTCTTGGTGGCGTGCGAGCACACCACCTTGCAGAAATCTCTTTCCCCGGCGGACTCGCACATAATCCACGTCTACGTGGGGCTTGAGTTGTCGATTCTGCGGAGACTCAACGTTGATGCTGCCGAGAAGATCGGTGACGGGCTGTGCGTAACCGTCAGAACCTGCGGTGATCCAGGTGAGGCTGCCTAAGGCGTTGCGCCAATCTTTCAGGTGAGGCTCTGAATTGGTACTGATGATTGCGATGACGTGGGTGTCTACGAGCTGCTCCGGATAGAGCATGGTAAGGTACTCCAGGATCGTGCTCACGCAAGGCAAGGATGAAGGATCTGCCACCAACAACTGTGTACGGTGGTCGCGATGCCACACTCTTTGGCATGTCCACAAGCCAGCGGGGTCGCCCGGCTTTCCGGACTAAGACCACGACAAGCCAGGGCCGGTGGGGGCGTCCGTAGAAGATTCGGCGAGAGGGCTGGTGTCAGTTGGCAGCGCATTCAATCCGTGCGTGCCGACGTTAAACGCGAGCAAGCCGGGGGTGTGTCGAGGCAACGCACGGTATACCACCGCAGACTGGGCCGCATTTCGGGGGGCGTTGCGGCCACGGCGACCCGTATATTTAGACCCTCGATGGGAGAGGCAGCGAAGCTCTCCGGAGAACTAAAGGGCTGATTTGGTGGTGGTATCAATAGACCGAAGAACTCATCCGGACCTGTGAGTATGTAACTCTTGAGTTCTTCGGCATGTACCACGATGTGTAGCAAAGTGTCCGTCAGGTAGTCCACGCTGTGAATTGTGACGGGGATCAGTCGATGGGCTTGTGTGTGCGGCGCGCGCAGTAGCTGGTGATCGACGAACTCCTCTGGAGAGCGCTTAAGGCTCGCAAGGGAAGAAATTTCGTGGGAGAAGAAATTAGCTCACCGTTACCGGATTGAAACTCGCCCGTTGCGCAATTGAAGTGTCCGTTTGGGGTTCGCGCCGTCATCGTTCGCGCAAAGAAGGAAACCCGTCGTGCGGACGGTTCCTACATTGCTTTCGACGAAAACGCTGCTGTCATTCTTCGTTCCAACGATAATGACCCACGCGGTACCCGTATCTTCGGGCCTGTCGCTCGTGAGCTGCGTGAGAAGAAGTTCATGAAGATTGTTTCTCTCGCACCGGAGGTGATCTAGGTGAAGGTACATAAGGGCGATATGGTCCAGGTCATTTCGGGCCCAGATAAGGGCGCGCAAGGCAAGGTCATTGAGGCATACCCAAAGACCAACAAGGTTTTGGTTGAGGGCGTCAACCGCATCAAGAAGCACGTTGCGAACTCTGCGCCGGAGCGCGGCGCCGAGTCTGGCGGAATCGTTACCCAGGAAGCACCAATCCACGTCTCGAACGTCGCGGTGCTGGATTCTGACGGTAACCCAACTCGCGTTGGCTACCGCTTTGACGAGAACGGCAAGAAAGTCCGCATTGCTCGTCGCAACGGGAAGGATATTTAAGGCATGAGCGACAACTACACTCCACGTCTGAAAACCCGTTACCGCGACGAAATCAAGAACAAGCTGAATGACGAATTCTCTTACGAGAACGTCATGGAGATCCCCGGTGTTGTCAAAGTTGTTGTCAACATGGGTGTTGGCGACGCTGCTCGCGACTCCAAGCTGATCAACGGTGCGGTTGAGGACCTTACTCTGATCACCGGTCAGAAGCCACAGCTGCGTCGCGCTAAGAAGTCCATCGCGAACTTCAAGCTGCGCGAAGGTATGCCAATTGGCGTGCGCGTCACCATGCGTGGCGACCGCATGTGGGAGTTCTTGGACCGTTTGTTGACTATCGCGCTGCCACGTATTCGTGACTTCCGCGGCTTGTCCGATCAGCAGTTCGATGGCCACGGAAACTACACCTTCGGTCTGTCTGAGCAGACTATGTTCTACGAGATCGACATCGACAAGGTTGATCGTCCACGTGGTATGGATATCACCGTTGTTACCAGCGCTACCAACGACGATGAAGGTCGCGCACTACTTCGTGAGCTGGGATTCCCATTCAAAAAGTAGTTTTGCAGTACTGAATAAGTCTGTTTGTTAAGAACTTTAACCCCTCCGACATGAAACCGGAGGGGTTAAAGTCATTTTTTGGTGTCCTTGGGTTGTTTTCTTCTTGGGTAGAAATACCATGCAGCTAGAAAAGCGATGAGGCTGGGGATGACGGCGATGATTAACTCAGAAGAATCTCGTATGAAGTACAACAACCAGTGAAAAAGACCGAGCAACATCAGCGTTGTAAAACAAATCCAATCATCGCGCCGTTTTTTATCTTTTGTCGCCACAGTACGCGTACCTCCTTATCGCGCCAGTGCAACGGCAACCTGCTATGCAATGGATCTGGCGGTCATTGTCAAATTAATCACCTGCGTGTATTGCTAGAATAGCTACAATCGCTATTTAGAGTGGTGATGCAAGAAACCTACAAGGAGCCAATAACTATGTCTACAATCCCAAGCATTCTTCTCCGCGCTATCCCAGGTGCCCTCATCGCGGATTCCGGCATTTCCAAGTTGGGTATGGATGCAGAATCCTCGAAAGGTCTACAGGACTTTGCTGCTACGGGCATTCCGCAGGTGAAGGAACTGCCGTCCGATAAGTTTGGCACTATCATCGGTGCTTCCGAAGTCGCTGTCGGTGGCGCGCTGTTGGCGCCATTCGTTTCCAACCGCCTTGCCGGTCTCGCGCTGACCACCTTTGGCGCAGGTCTGTTGAGCATTTACTTCCGTAACGACGATATGACCCGCGAGGATGGCATCCGCCCAACTCAAGATGGCATGTCTATCGCAAAGGATTCCATGATGGTTGCGATTGGCACAGGGCTGATCGCTCTGGATCAGCAGGATCGTATCTCTGGTGTACTGCAGGAACGCAAGATTGCTAAGGCAGAAAAGAAAGCTGCCAAGAAGGCCGCACGAAAGGCTAAGAAAGACGCAAGGAGAAACTCCTAAAGCTAATTTGCCGGTGACATTGGCACGCAGAGTCGGCTAAGCGTTCTAATGGTTGGCCGAATCGCCTCAATCCTGCTAGGGTTGGGGCGTCTTGTGCTTTTTGGGATACGTGTGTCTAAAACACCGTAGCCTGAATAGAGATTTAGCGTCGGCGGGAAGAACCGTTTTAGCGTTTACTCTGCACGCACAGACTTGCAAGTTTTTCCTACGTTTGTTGTAGGCCCCTCGCCATCATGGCGACCGAGCTTCATTGAGGTAGCGAGCAAACATGCTATTGAGCATGGGAGCGTTAAGTTGCCCAAAACAGCCCGGTAACGCCCTTAAGGTGAGTTCGGGAACCGCAACGAGAAAGGTTCAAGGTCAACACATGACCATGACTGACCCGATTGCAGACATGCTCTCACGGGTGCGCAACGCTAACCACGCGCAGCACGACACCGTGTCCATGCCTGCATCCAAGATCAAGGCGAATATCGCTGGAATCCTGAAGCAAGAAGGCTACATTTCCGATTATTCCGTGGAAGGCGAAAAGGCAAAGAAGACCTTGTCGCTGGACCTGAAGTACAACGGCCGCGAGCGCGCTCTGTCTGGCCTGCGTCGCGTTTCGAAGCCAGGTTTGCGTGTCTACGCAAAGGCTACGGAGCTCCCTAAGGTTCTGGGCGGACTGGGTGTGGCTATCATTTCCACCTCCCACGGCCTGTTGACCGACCGCGAGGCTGAGCAGAAAGGCGTAGGCGGAGAAGTCATCGCCTACGTCTGGTAAGGGAAGGGTGATTATTAATGTCACGAGTTGGTTTGGCACCAATCGCCGTCCCTAGCGGCGTCGAGGTAAAAATCGATGGCCAGAACGTTTCTGTCAAGGGCCCAAAGGGCACCTTGGAGGTGGACGTTCCAGAGCCAATTTCCATCGTCCAGGAAGACGGTGAACTTCGCGTTTCACGCCCGGACAACCACCGCAAGAACCGTTCTCTGCATGGTCTTGCACGTTCTTTGGTGAACAACTGCGTTATCGGTGTAACCGAAGGCTACGAAATCAAGATGGAAATCCACGGTGTTGGTTACCGTGTGCAGCAAAAGGGTAAGGACCTGGAGTTCGCTCTGGGCTACTCGCACTCCGTACCAGTCAAGGCTGATGAAGGCATCACCTTCGCTGTAGACGGCAACACCAAGTTCTCTATCTCTGGTATCGACAAGCAACAGGTTGGCCAAGTTGCGGCGAACATCCGTCGTCTGCGTAAGCACGATCCTTACAAGGGTAAGGGCATCCGCTACGTCGGCGAACAGGTACGTCGCAAGGTCGGAAAGACGGGTAAGTAAGCAATGTCTAATTCTGAAAACACCAAGCGCACTCCGGTCGGTAAGGATATTTCCTCCCGCCGTCGTGAAGCACGTGCCCGCCGTCATTTCCGTATTCGTAAGACGCTGCGTGGAACCCCACAGACCCCACGTTTGGTCGTTCACCGCACCGCGCGTCACCTGCACGCCCAGCTGATCGACGACCTCGCCGGCCACACCCTGGCTGCCGCATCTACCATGGAGATCCGCGACGCAGAGGGCGACAAGAAGGCACGTGGTGCCGAGGTCGGCAAGCTTATCGCACAGCGTGCCCAAGAAGCAGGCATCGAAGCAGTTGTATTCGACCGCGCCGGTTACAAGTACCACGGTCGCGTTGCTGCTTTCGCTGACGCCGCACGTGAAGGTGGTCTGAAGTTCTAATGATCAACGCAGTTGCACACACCAACGGAAAGGACGCGTAATGTCGGATCGTGATCAGCGCGACGGCGGACGCTCCGCCGACAACAAGAAGAACGATCGCAACAATCGTCGTAACGATCGTCGCAATCAAGACAACGAGCGCGATAAGTACATCGAGCGCGTTGTAGCCATCAACCGGGTTTCCAAGACTGTCAAGGGTGGCCGCAACATGAGCTTCACCGCTCTGGTCATCGTCGGTGACGGCGAAGGTATGGTCGGAGTTGGCTATGGCAAGGCCAAGGAAGTTCCAGCAGCAATCCAGAAGGGTGCTGAAGAAGCCCGCAAGAACTTCTTCCGCGTCCCAATGGTGGGCGGAACTATCACCCACCCAGTACAGGGTGAAGACGCAGCAGGCGTCGTTATGCTGAAGCCTGCAGCTCCAGGTACTGGTGTCATCGCTGGTGGCGCCGCACGTCCAGTACTGGAGTGCGCTGGTGTACAGGACATCCTGTCCAAGTCGCTGGGCTCGGACAACGCTCTAAACGTCGTTCGCGCCACTGTGGACGGCCTAAAGCAGCTGGTGCGCCCTGAGGAAGTTGCCGCACGTCGTGGCAAATCCGTCGAAGAGGTTGCTCCAGCCCGTATGCTGCGCGCTCGCGCAGGACAGGAGGCATAAACCGTGGCTCTGAAGATTACTCAAACACGTGGCTTGGTCGGTAGCACGCCGAACCAGAAGGCCAACATGGAAGCACTGGGCCTGAAGCGTATTCGCCATTCTGTTGTCCAGAAGGACACGCCGGCGATCCGTGGCATCATTCAGAAGGTGCGCCACCTGGTCACCGTAGAAGAAGTGGCAGGGGAGTAGATACACCATGAGCGATATCATCAAACTGCACGACTTGCGCCCAGAAAAGGGTGCGAATAAGGCTAAGCGTCGCGTCGGCCGCGGTGAAGGCGGCAAGCGCGGTAAGACAGCTGGTCGTGGTACCAAGGGTACAAAAGCACGTAAGCAGGTAGCAGCAAACTTCGAGGGTGGCCAAATGCCAATCCAGATGCGTTTGCCAAAGCTGCGTGGGTTCAAAAACCCGAACAAGGTTGTATTCCAGGTTGTTAACGTTACCGATCTGGAAAAGGCCTTCCCACAAGGTGGCGACATCACCGTCGCTGACTTGGTCAACAACGGTTTGGTTCGCAAAAATCAGCCGGTTAAGGTCTTGGGCAACGGCGAGATCTCTGTCAAGGTCAACGTTACCGCGCAGAAATTCTCTAAATCGGCCGTCGAAAAGATTGAAGCCGCTGGCGGATCTACCACCAAGGCATAATTTCTATGCGATGACTAGCTTATGGGCTTCCCAAAGAATGCTCTAAGCATCGCTATCGCCTAACGCCCCTGAGGCTGCACTACGCAGTGTCAGGGGCTTTGTTATACCCGCACCCTGGGTCGTTTTCCCAAGAATGATTAAGGTTGTCCTATCACACATCGACGCGAGGTGTTTTCAGTTAGAGAAGACTGGTAGGCTACTAGGGCCACGCGCGCATAAGCTTGCACGCAGGTATTTGGATTTAGTCGGCGACGGCTAACCCTCAAATGCACACAAATAAGAACTAATCGGTTGCCTTTGCGTCACTTTCCACGGTGGCAGTAGTTGGGCTAGGAGGCTTTAGTGTCTGCCATCATTCAGGCTTTTAAGGATGCGGATCTTCGGCGCAAGATTTTGTTCACGATTCTTTTGATCGTGATCTACCGCGTCGGCGCGCAGATCCCATCACCGGGCGTGGATTATCAAAACATTTCTGGGCGACTCCATGAGTTGACCCAAGAAAATGACAGCTTGTATTCCGTCATTAACCTGTTTTCCGGTGGCGCACTGCTGCAGCTATCGATATTTGCCATCGGCATCATGCCGTACATTACGGCCTCCATTATTTCGCAGTTGCTCACCGTCGTGATTCCACATTTTGAGCAGTTGAAAAAAGAGGGCCAATCCGGCCAAGCGAAGATGACCCAATACACCAGGTACATGACGCTTGCCCTGGCGCTGTTGCAATCGGCGGGCATCGTCGCCTTGGCGGACAGGAACCAGCTGCTGGGGCAGGGTGTAGAGGTTTTGGATCCTGACCGCACCGTTTTTGACCTCGTTCTTCTCGTGACGGTGATGACTACCGGCGCGATTTTCGTGATGTGGCTTGGTGAGCTCATCACCGAAAAAGGCATTGGAAACGGCATGTCGTTGCTCATTTTCGCCGGTATCGCAACACGCCTTCCTACCGATGGTTACAGGATCTTGCAGGACAACGGCGGAGTCGTTTTTGCGGTCGTATGCGCAGCTGTGGTGGCGCTCGTTGTCGGTATTACCTTCATGGAGCAAGGCCAGCGTCGGATTCCGGTTCAATACGCAAAGCGGATGGTCGGCCGTCGTCAGTACGGTGGATCTTCGACTTACCTGCCACTGAAGGTCAACCAGGCCGGAGTTATCCCGGTTATCTTCGCTTCGTCGTTGATTTACATGCCGGTTTTAATCACCGAGATTGTGAACTCTTCGAACCCGACACCACCTGACAACTGGTGGATGCGCAATGTAATTGCGAATCTGCAATCGCCATCGTCGTATGTCTATATCGCGGTTTATGTCACGCTGATTATCTTCTTCTCTTATTTCTATACCTCGATTCAGTATGACCCGAATGAGCAAGCAGAAAACATGAAGAAGTACGGCGGCTTCATTCCTGGTATCCGCCCAGGCCGCCCAACCGCGATGTACTTGAGCTTCGTCATGAACCGGCTTCTGTTCGTTGGTTCTATTTATCTCGCGTTCATTGCGATCCTTCCGAACCTTGCGCTTGACTTGGGGGTTGGCTCCAATGATTCCGCAGGCATGACTGCGTTTGGTGGTACTGCTATCCTGATTATGGTATCTGTGGCTCTTACCACAGTGAAGCAAATCGAATCCCAACTTCTGCAATCCAACTATGAAGGGCTGCTCAAATAATGCGATTGGTACTCCTTGGCCCAGCTGGCGCCGGTAAAGGCACCCAGGCTGAAATCCTCAGTGAAAAACTTAATGTTCCGCATATCTCTACTGGTGATCTCTTCCGGGCAAATATCTCAGAAGGCACACCGCTCGGCGTCGAAGCCAAGGAATACATCGACGCCGGAAAGCTGGTCCCTACTGACGTTACAGCTCGGATGGTTGAATCCCGCTTGGAAGAGCCGGATACCGAGGAAGGATTCCTTCTTGATGGTTTCCCGAGGACCGTGGAACAAGCTCAGATTCTGGAAGACTTGCTCGGCAAGAAAAATCTGCGGCTCGATCACGTAGTCAACTTTGAAGTTTCGGAGGATGTTGTTGTTCAGCGCATGAAGGCACGCGGGCGTGCTGACGACACTGAGGACGTAATCCGCACACGGTTGGAGGTATACCGTGACGAAGTAGTCCCGCTGATTAAACACTACGGTGACAACGTCATCAATGTGCAAGCCGAGGGAGAAGTCTCGGAAATTAACCAACGCACCATGCAGGCGCTCGGGAAATAGCCAGCTATCCGATAAGCTATGGGGGATCGCCAGCAGGCGTCCCGTTTTATTAAAAGGACAACTCTTCCATGACTACACGCAAAATCGTTGCCGGCCTCGTAGGCAGCTTGGCAATGTTGGTATCCGTTATGCTTCCGGGCGTCTCCGCGCAAGCACAGCCACTGCCAGGCTCGTCGGCGGCTATTGACCGGTTCCAAGCCCCGCAATTCCCAGACTTCAATCAGCTGGTCCAACAGTTTGATCAAGGCAACCGAGACGGTGCTTGGCATTTGCGAACACAACTCGTGCATCAGGCTAACACCTTGAACCCTCAATTTGCAGCGGGTCTTGCGCAGACCATCGACCAAGCGCTGGAGTTCGTATTCCCGGGGCTGATCGCCCAAAAGCAACAAGCCGCTCGTGGTCCTGCGGAGCCAATGACCCCGGCCCCGTCACGCGGCCCGCACATCGACACCGGAGCATGTCCGGCTGACGCTCGCGTTTGTGTGGATATCGACGGCCGACGCACTTGGCTGCAAGATGGTCATGGATCTGTCACCCATGTCGCGTCCGCGATGGCTCCCGGTAAACCAGGTCAGGACACCCCTCGAGGTACTTTCCACGTAAACCGTAAGGTTAAGGACGAGATCTCTTACGAGTTCAATAACGCCCCGATGCCATACGCGATTTATTTCACCAATAACGGACATGCGTTCCACGAAGGTTCTCCGGCTTACGATTCCGCCGGATGCGTACGTCTTCCAAATCAGGATGCGATCACCTTCTGGAACCACTTGAATATCGGAGACAAGGTCTTCATTTACTAAAATCGCCTTAAGCTTCCTGACAGGCAGGCCCCGTCTGAACTGAGCGAAAGCACAAGCAAACCTGGAAAAGTTTGTTTTTGCTGCTAGTGCTCTGTATAGTTGGAGCTTGGTCTGTCAAGGTTTAGTCTTGCTGCGTTTGACCAGCACGACGCGACTCAATGACACCGGCCGCGGCCGGTGTTTTTGCATTTATAAGACTCTTTCAGGCCGGTAAAGCATTAGACAAGCAATCGGCGCAGTTCGCCCTGTGCCAGGAAGCCGGAGGATATGGCTAAGGAAGGCGCAATTGAGGTTGAAGGTCGGGTAACCGAGCCTTTGCCAAACGCAATGTTCAAAGTCGAGCTAGACAACGGACATGAGGTGCTTGCTCATATTTCGGGTAAGATGCGCCAGCACTACATCCGTATCCTTCCCGAGGATCGGGTCGTCGTGGAGTTGTCTCCATATGACCTGAACCGTGGCCGTATTGTCTATCGCTACAAGTAAAGACTGTAAGCCTCCCTACTCAAAACAATCTGTCCGCAAATAACTCTGCGGACAATTGTTCGTATACCTCAGGCCGCGGTGGCCCGAGCCTGGTGTGCATTACGGCGCAATATTTTGCGTCTACGCCGCACGATCCAGGGCGGGTAGGGAGAAAACCACCGTACATACCCCGAAAGGACTCGCCTTATGGCACGTCTCGCTGGTGTGGATCTCCCACGCAACAAGCGTATGGAGATCGCTCTCACCTACATTTACGGCATCGGTCCAACCCGTGCCACCGAGTTGCTGGAAGCTACCGGCATCTCTCCTGATTTGCGTACCGACGCCCTCACAGACGATCAGGTGTCCTCGTTGCGCGACCAGATCGAGGCTCAGTACACCGTCGAAGGTGACCTTCGTCGTGAAGTCCAGGCCAACATCCGTCGCAAGATCGAGATTGGAAGCTACCAAGGTTTGCGCCACCGTCGTGGTCTGCCAGTCCGTGGTCAGCGCACCAAGACCAATGCTCGTACTCGCAAGGGTCCAAAGAAGACGATCGCAGGAAAGAAGAAGTAGTTTATGCCTCCAAAGACTCGCTCTGGCGCACGCCGTGGCCGTCGCGTCGTAAAGAAGAATGTGGCCCATGGCCACGCCTACATCAAGTCGACCTTCAACAACACCATCGTGTCTATTACTGACCCTGCCGGTGCTGTTATTGCATGGGCTTCGTCTGGTCATGTTGGTTTCAAGGGCTCCCGTAAGTCCACCCCATTCGCCGCACAGATGGCTGCTGAAAACGCCGCCCGCAAGGCAATGGATCACAACATGAAGAAGGTTGACGTTTTCGTCAAGGGTCCGGGCTCTGGCCGTGAGACCGCCATTCGTTCCCTGCAGGCTGCAGGCCTTGAGGTCAACTCCATCACTGATGGCACACCGCACCCATTCAATGGCTGCCGCCCACCGAAAAAGCGTAAGTTCTAGGGGAAGGAAGAGGTTTAAAACATGGCTCGTTATATTGGCCCCGCAACCCGCGTATCCCGCCGTCTGCGCGTCGACCTAGTCGGCGGAGACTTGGCATTCGAGCGTCGTCCTTACCCACCAGGACACGCTGGACGCAACCGCATTAAAGAATCTGAATACCTGCTGCAGCTGCAGGAAAAGCAGAAGGCGAAGTACACCTACGGTGTTTTGGAACGCCAGTTCCGTCGTTACTACACCGAGGCTAACCGCCTGAACGGCAAGACTGGTGACAACCTCGTCATCTTGCTCGAATCCCGCCTGGATAACGTCGTCTACCGTGCAGGTCTGGCCAAGACCCGTCGTCAGGCACGTCAGTTGGTTTCCCACGGACACTTCACCGTGAATGGCAAGAACATCGACATCCCGTCCTACTCGGTTACCCAGTACGACATCATCGACGTTCGCCCACGTTCGCAGAAGATGCAGTGGTTCGAAGAAGCCCAGGACTCCCTTGCCGACGCCGTCGTTCCGGCTTGGTTGCAGGTAGTCCCTGATACCTTGCGCATCCTCGTGCACCAGTTGCCCGAGCGCGCTCAGATCGACGTTCCGCTGCAAGAACAGCTCATCGTCGAGCTTTACTCGAAGTAATCTGGCTTCGGATCTGCAGCTTTACATTCCTCATTGTTGTCCTAGCCGGCGTCAAATAGCGGGCGCCAAAGGAGAAAATTCATGCTTATTTCACAGCGTCCCCAGCTGAGCGAAGAATTTATCGATTCTTCCCGCTCCAAGTTCGTCATTGAACCATTGGAGCCGGGGTTCGGCTACACGCTGGGTAACTCGCTGCGTCGTACGTTGCTGTCCTCGATCCCTGGGGCGGCGGTCACCTCCGTCAAAATTGATGGCGTACTCCACGAGTTCACGACCATTAACGGCGTTAAGGAAGACGTTTCTGAAATCATTCTCAACGTCAAAGACCTTGTGCTGTCCTCGGATTCGGACGAGCCGGTAGTGATGTACGTCTCCCAGCAGGGGGCGGGCACTATTACGGCCGGTGACATCCAGCCACCAGCGGGCGTGGAGATCCACAACCCGGATCTGCACATCGCAACGCTGAACGACGATGCTCGTTTTGAAATGGAGCTCGTTGTTGAACGCGGTCGTGGCTACGTACCTGCTGCAGCTACCTCGGGCGACATCGGACGCATCCCAGTAGATCAAATCTACTCGCCAGTGCTGAAGGTGTCCTACAAGGTGGAAGCAACTCGTGTTGAGCAGCGTACTGACTTCGATAAGCTGATCATCGACGTCGAGACGAAAAATTCGATTTCCGCTCGGGACGCACTCGCTTCCGCCGGCGGTACCCTGGTCGAGTTGTTCGGTCTGGCGCGCGAACTTAACACGCAGGCAGAAGGCATTGAGATTGGACCATCCCCACAGGAATCCGAATACATTGCCGCTTACGGTATGCCTATTGAGGAGTTGAACTTCTCTGTTCGCTCGTATAACTGCCTGAAGCGTCAGGAAATCCACACTGTTGGTGAGCTCGCCGAGTGCACCGAGTCTGATTTGTTGGATATCCGCAACTTCGGCCAGAAGTCGATCAATGAGGTCAAGATCAAGCTGGCGAATCTGAATCTGACTCTGAAGGACGCACCTGAAGATTTCGACCCAACTGTGTTGGAAGGCTACGACGCAGAAACCGGCGACTTCAAGGATCCTGCAGAAGATTCCGAGTAAAGCGCATATGTTCTGGCAGGTTCACTGTTTAGTGAATACTGTGCCGACACTGCAAGCACAGTTCCCTAGTGTCCCTGCTTACGCGCTCACTTAAATAATACGAGGAGAAACACTATGCCTACTCCAAAACGAGGCGCCCGAATTGGAGGCTCGGCTCGCAACCAGCGTCACATTCTGTCGAATCTGGCCGCTGCACTGTTCGAGCACGACTCCATCAAGACCACCGACGCCAAAGCTAAGCTGCTGCGTCCATACGCAGAGAAGCTGATCACCAAGGCCCGTTCCGGCACCTTGGCTGACCGTCGTGAGGTACTCGCACAGGTTCCGCAAAAGGAAGCTGTTGCTCGTCTATTCAACGAACTTGCTCCAAAGTTTGAAAAACGCGACGGCGGCTACACCCGCATGGTAAAGCTGGAAAACCGTACCGGTGATAACGCTCCTATGACCCAGATTTCCCTGGTTCTGGAAGAGACCGTGTCCGCTTCCGCAGAACGCACCACTCAGGCTGCCGCTGCGAAGGCCGATTCCGACTCCACCGATCCATCTGACGAATCCAACATGGATTCTGAAGGTGCCGCTGCTAACACCGAAGCAGACTCCGAGGAGAAGTAATCTCGCGGCTTTCTAGCGGTGGGCTAGTGGTTTGTTATTTATGACCAACTGCTAGCTCTCGGTACCTTATCTGCAGCACACCAACACGGTTGTGTGTAATGAAGATCACTAAGCTCTATTTCCTCTCCACCGAGGAAATAGAGCTTTTGTGCATTAAAGTGAAGTTATGAAACGCAACGAATCTAACCAAGACCGTGGAATCCGTGCTGTAGTCGGTATTATTGCCTTGCTCATTGGGCTGTTTGCAGTCGGCGGTTTTCTCCGCGCACTATTGATCATTGTCGGCCTCGTTCTGGTGATCACCGCAGCAGTGGGCTTCTGCCCGCTGTACCGCCTGCTGGGAATCAATACCTGCAAAGTGCGGCGTTAACAAAGCCTGGCGTTAACACATACTGGTATTAACATAGTCCGGCATCAAACCAGGGCGGCGTTTACCTAGCGGCGGTCTAGCCTAGGCAAAAGCGGGAGCACGTTTGCGACCGTGCCGCCCCAAAGACATTGAGCCGAGCGCCGCCACCAAGAGCAGGGCATAAGCGAGGGTGATTGCCACAGCCGCGGGGATGTCTATGCGATACGCGCTCCAGAATCCCACCAGGCTGCCTATTAGTGCAATCACGACGGCACTGCCCAGAATTTGGGTCAGCATGGAAATGCCCGGTAGGCGAAAAGTGACAGCGAAGATTCGCCCGGTAGCCGCAGGCAATACCATCATCGCGATCACCAGCATCACACCGGCGGCGTAAAAACTCGCAGTGACCGTCAAAGAGGTTAAGGCGAGCGTCGTCAAGCGCAATGCCCGTACCGGTACGCCAGCGACTTTGGCGGCACGGTCGTCGAAGGCACAAGCTCCAAGCAGGGGGAGGAGCCAGCCGACGAAGACGATGTTCGCCAGCATGATCGGCACTAGCGTCCATAGATAAGACGGTTGCGAAAGTGCGGCCAGATTGAGATTGCCGACCAACACGGTGTGCACGTCGAAATGGACGTTCGAGAAATTCAAGCTTAGCAGCACGATCCCGACGGCGAACATGGAGGGAAAAACCAACCCCAGTGCGCCGCCTTCTGCGATTAACCCGGTGTCCGCTAACCACCTCGTGCCCAAAGCCACCAGAAACGCCGCGGCTCCCGCGAATAAAACGAGTAACGGGGACTGCACTGATCCGGAAATCAGCGCGCCCACCACGATTCCTGGGAGCACGGCGTGCCCCATGCCGTCGAGAAGCATTGCATCCTTGTTTGCCACCACGATCACCCCAGGAATCGCGCAGGTAATAGCGGTAACGACGGCCAAAATACTGACGGTGACGACGAAACTCATTGGGAAAACACCAATCCGCGCTTAGGGGCGAAAATCAAAGAGACGAGGGCGAAGCAGGCCTGCACAACGGCGATAAGTGGGCCAGTAGGGATCGAGCCAATGACCACGGCCAGGTAGACCCCGATTAAGCAACTAGCAGCGCCGATCACAGCGGCAAGGACCGTGACGACGCCGAGCTGATTAGACCATTGCCGTGCGGCCACGCAGGGGGCGATGACGAACGAGACCATCAAGATCACGCCGACGACTTTGATGCCGTTGACGACCACTAATGCGAAAGCGGTCATGGCGACGATGTGCAGCAGGCGGGTGTGTACCCCGGAGGTTGCGGCGAAGGTTGGGTCGAAAAGCCAGCATTTCAGCGTGGGGAAGTACCAGATGAGTCCGCTGAGAATAACCAGGCTGAGTACGACGGAAATCCGTAAATCTGCGATGGTTACTGAGCTAGCATTACCCAACAGATAGTCTTGAATTCCGCCTTTGCCGGGCAGTGGCTGCTTGGTGATGATGAACAACCCCAGCATGCCTAAGGCAAAAGACACGTTGAGTGAGATGGCCATGCCGGTATCGACCGACAACGGCGTGTGGTGAAACAACCAATGGGACAGGCCGACGGCTAGTAATGCGGTCAGCAACGCACCAGCCGCTAAAAACAGCGGGTTGCGCGTCGGCAAGTTGAGGTACGCGGCGATAAGAAACGCGAAGGTAATTCCCGGTAAACTGGCGTGGGAAATCACGTCGGAAATCAGTGCTTGCTTGCGGAAATACACCACGGGGGACAATGCACCGGCTGCGACGCCGATGACCATGGTGCCGAGCACCGCCATGAGATACGTGTGGGTGGTCAGCAATTCCCATGGTGTGATCATGACACCGACCTGCGATCCCGCGTGAGGTTCGCGGAGAAGTTGCCCGGCAGATTATAAGCGTCGCTGATGGCGGTGTCGGTGAGAGTTTTGTGCGTTGGTCCGTTAGCGGATACCTTGCCGTTGGCTAACAACGTCACGTGGTCGCAGTATTCGGCGACTTCTGCCAGGTTGTGGTGAACCATGATGATGGTTGTCCCTGACTGGTGTAGTTCGCGGAGGATGTCGACGATTGTTTCTTGGCTAAATGCGTCGATGCCCTGAAAAGGCTCATCAAGGACCAGCAGCTCCGGACTGTTGACGAGCGTGCGGGCTAATAGTGCGCGTTGCCTCTGCCCACCGGAGAGTGCGCCAATCGCTGCGCCGGAATATTTCTGCAAGCCGACGGCGGCAACGGCCTGGCGCGCAGCTTTTTTATCTGCCGAATTTGGCCAAGGCCACCACGAGCGTTTGCTAGCAGTACGCCCCATCAAGGCCACGTCCAGGACAGTGGCCGGAAAGTCCCAGTCCACCTGTTGACTTTGCGGCATATAGCCGAGATCCGTCCGGATGGCACGCAGCGGCTTGCCAAAAAATTCCACCTGTGCCTGCCCCCGGGTCGCTTTGGGCAATAACCCCAGGCAGGCTTGCAACAACGTGGACTTGCCGCTCCCGTTTGCGCCGACGATGCCGGCGAAACTACCGCACGGAATTTTGACATCCAGCTCATCCAAGATGACGCCGGTGCCGTAATTGACTGTCAGGCCACGTACCGACAATGCAGTGGTGGTAGTGGGGGCGGGTGCAAGCATGGCGTTCTCCTGGACGGTGGTTGAAACCTTGATTTTCTTGATTACTGGGGCCGGTGGGCACTGTGACCGGTGGGTGCTGTGAATGCTGGGTACATAGCCCGGAGTTGCTGGTTCGGTCTACTTCAGTGCGGCAGCGATGGCTTCGAAGTTGTGGCGGAATGCGCCAAGGTACGTATCAACTGGGGCTTCGGCTCCGAGGCTATCGGCGAACAGTTCCTCATCAGAGATTTCGACATCCCATCCGCGCGCCGCGATGGCTTCGCTCAACGCGTTGATGGCCTGTGGGTTGACCTGGTTATCGTAGAAGATCATCGGAACCTTGGCTTCTGCGGTCTTTTCGGCCAACTCATCGAGTTCACTGGCGGATTTCTCGGCTTCGGTGGACACGAAGTCGGTTGCTTCCACATCTAGGTCGTAGGTATCGCCGAGGTAGTTGAAGGCATCGTGGCCGGTGACCAACAGACGAGAGGACAAATCGCTGAGCGCATCTTTGGCTTCTTGGTGCAACGTCGCGATTTCGTCGTTGTACTTCTCGGCGGCCTCGTGGTAACCCTCGCTGCCGTCTGGGTCGATTTCGGAGATATGGTCGGCGACGATATCGACGACTTCTTGCCACAGTTCCGGTGAGTTCCAAATGTGTGGGTCATATTCCGGTTCGCCTTCTTCCTCAGCTTCTGGCCAAGGCAGCAACTTGGATTCGTCGAGCTGATCACCAACGGCAACTTGCTTATCACCGAGGGCTTCTAGCTGCTTATCCATCTGGGCTTCGAGGTGCAGGCCGTTCCACAACACAACATCGGACTTTTGCATTGTGTCGATGTCTTGCGTGGTGGGCTGGTAGGTGTGTGGGTCGCCGCCAGGGCCAACCAGGGTGATCACCTCGGCATCTGGTGCGATGTGCTGGGCAGCGTCGGCAAGGTAGCCGGTAGTGGCGAAGATAGTCAGTTGTTCGTCTGCGCCGTTGCTGCCATTAGTGCCGCTGGCATTGGAATCGGAGTCATTGCTGCATGCAGCCAAGCCGCCTAGGCAGGCTAAGGCTGTGCCGATGGTGGCGGCGGTGCGGATGGATTTGCGTGTCATGCTTGCCTTTCGTGGATGAATCTTATTTTATGAAAGTATGCTTAAAAAGTTCAGCAATATGGATAATTGAAATCCTAGACACTGGTTTTTGAATCTTCAACTGAGCTTCTGTGCCTACCTGCCCTAACAGTGACGTGGCAGGTATTTGCCAGCTAGAATGGCCGCATGCATATTGGTGAGCTGCCGCAACGGACCCAGGAGTATCTGAAATTGCTTTGGGGGATCTCAGAACGTTCCGGTGAATCCGGGGGCCAAGCATCGGTAAGCCTTTCCGAATTATCCCGTCGTGCGCAGCAAAAGAATTCCACTACTTCTGAGGCCATCAAACGCCTGCAGGCCCGTGGCCTGGTGGAACACGAACCTTATTCTGGGGTGAAGCTCACTGAACTGGGCGCACGGTTGGCACTTGTGATGATCCGCCGCCACCGCTTGATCGAAACGTTCCTGGTGGAAACCCTTGGTTATACCTGGGATGAAATTCATACCGACGCCGACCTGCTGGAACACGCAGCCTCAGACCGTTTTATCAACCGCATTGATGCGCTGTTGGATTTTCCAACTCGTGATCCGCATGGCGACCCGATTCCGTCTGCCGACGGTCAGGTGGAAGATCTTGGTGTGATGAGCCTAGCGGAGTGCGAGCCTGGATTACCGGTGGTCATCGAACAGGTTAATGATGAAGATCCTGAATTGCTGCGGTATTTGGCCGCGCATGACATCGCACCGGGTTCTCGAGTCCGGGTGACGAGTCCGTCGGTGGCAGGTTTGGTGCACGTGCAGGTGCTTTCGTCGACGACTGATGAACCGGCAGGCGATCCGGTGGCGTTGGCTGTGAAAGCGGCTGCAGATGTAAAAATTAGTGTGGATAACGATTCGCTTGCCGACGTGCACCCCACTGCCGAAGACTCTATTGCAGAGCCCATTGCAGAACGTCACTCTAATGAAAACTAGTACTGAATTGCCTCGCGAGAAGTGTTCTGACAAGGTGCGCCTGCGTATCGACCTGGCCTATGACGGCACAGATTTTCACGGTTGGGCCCGACAAAAACCACAAGACGGCCAAGAATTGCGCACTGTGCAAGGCGTTGTCGAAGATGCCTTGTCCTTGGTGCTGCGTGCGCCGTTACAACTGACGGTGGCAGGGCGTACAGATGCCGGGGTGCATTCGGCGGGCCAAGTGTGTCATGTCGACGTGCCGGTGGACGCTCTGCAGCAGCGCTCAATTGATGGCCAGCCGTGCAAACTGGTGCGGCGCTTGTCGCGGCTGTTACCGGAGGATATTCGCATTAATGCGGTGGAGTTTGCACCCACAGGTTTTGATGCCCGGTTTTCTGCGTTGCGCCGTCATTATGAATATCGTGTGACTGCGCATCCGGGTGGGGTGCTGCCGACGCGGGCACGTGATACTGCGTTATGGGGTGCAGCAGTTGACCTTGCTGCCATGCAGGATGCCGCAGATGCGCTGGTGGGTTTTCATGATTTCGCTGCGTTTTGTAAAGCGAAGCCACATGCCACCACGGTGCGGGATCTGCAAATTTTTCAGTGGGAAGATGTCTCTACTGCCACTGAGCCGGCGACGTATCTCGCGCACGTAGTTGCTGATGCGTTTTGCTGGTCAATGGTGCGCAGTCTCGTCGGCACGTGCCTGCAGGTGGGGTCCGGGAAACGTGATGTGGATTTCGCCGCGACGTTGTTGGGGCAGGATTCGCGTAGCTCGAAGATCCAGGTGGCGCCGGCAAATGGGCTGAGTTTGGTACGCGTGGATTATCCGGCCGACGTGGAACTGGCGGCGCGTGCTATTGAAACTAGGCAGCGCCGTGACTAGGCAGTGGCGCGAATCGTGATGTAGCATACTGGCGTCTGTATGAACTTTCGGGGAGGGGACGTTCTATGGCCGCGGGGGATAATAACGAGAATTTGCAGAGTCCTGGCCGTGCTCTGGCGAGTAACGATGGTGGGCAGAAGAAAAGCGGTGCGCCGCAGACCATGCTGCCGACGACGAAAGCGCAAGTTAGTGGGCATAAGTTTTTGCGTCGCCGGGTGGAACATGGGGTGGTTACTGGCGATATCCGGATGATTCATGATCCGCTGGCGACGCGTCGGCGAGCGTTGATTTTTGGTACTGTCGCCACGGTGCTCATCGGTGCTGGTGCTGGCGTGTTGGCGTGGTTGTCGCCGGAACCAGATCCGGGCGATGCTGTGATCGTGCGCAGTGAGCACGGGCAGCTCTACACGCTGCTGGATGGGCGTTATCATCCGACGACGAATCTGGCCTCGGCCCGGTTGTTGGCTGGCAGCCCCGAGGACCCGGTGGCGATCGGTGCAGATAACCTCGCGCAGCGCCCGCACGGCATCCCGGTGGGTATTGTCGATGCACCAAATAATTTGCCAACTGCTGATGATCTTGCCGACGCCGCAGCTGGCGGTAGTTTTGCAGGTCGTATGCCTGTATCCGGTTCTGATGCTTCTGATTCACCAGCTCCCAGCCCGTGGGCGGGGTGTATTGATTTTGCATCCGCTGCGTTGAGCGTGGTCGCCGATAATCCGGAAGAGGCATTCTTGCTGGATACGCTCGACGGCGATGCCGCCGCACTCGTCGAACATGATGGCGTACAGTGGCTGGTCAGCGCCGATGGGCGTGTAGAAATCCCGGATGGTGCAGATCAGTTTTCGCGTGCCGTGCGGCGCGGCCTAGGCGTGAACCACGACTCTGCCGTGTGGGAGGCGCCGCCGGAATTACTCGCGAATTGGACAGCAAAGCCAGCTTTTTCTGTGCCACCGGCTGAAGAACTTCCTGAGGTTTTAGAGGTAAAAGCCCCAGCCCCGGATGCCAATCAGTGGTGGGCATTGCTTGAGGCTGGTGGCACCCCACAAGAATCACGCGGCATCACTCCGTTAAGTCAGCTAGAAGCGCAGATCTTGCAGGATATGGGTGCACAATCGCGCCGCACAGATTCCGCTGAGGTGCACCGTTACCCGGATGCGCAGCCAGCGGCTGTGAATTGGAATCTGCCTGAATTCAGGCCGGATTTGCTTGACGACGCTCACGGCCAAGTGTGTGCGGGTGGTAACGGAGAATTGGTGGTGCTGAATCACGATGCAGAACCTGATCCCGATGATCCCAGTGCACCTAGTGATCTCCGTGAGCTAGGTGCTCCCAGCGCCGAAGCCTCGGATCCGGTCCAGGTCAGCACGGTAGAAATTTCTGGCGCCGCGGCCGCGGATTATTTTGTCTCCACGCGAACCTTCAGCCATGGTGTTGCCAGCGAACACGGCTATCATGTGTTGACGCCTTCGGGTCGGATACATGATGTCGATGGTGCAGAAGCTATGCAGGCTGTGGGCGCGCCGGTGGTGCAGGATGAGCTGCTCGTGGAAGAAGTTTCTTGGGACTTGCTGCGTCTTTTGCCGGAAGGCCCGAGCCTGGATGAGCGGTCCGCACGGCAAGCTAGGGAATAACCTGGCTATCCTGGCCCCTGAAGCGGGAACCCTGCTGGCAGTTAAAACCCTGTTCGCGACTGAAACCCTGTGCGCAATGGAGATTCTGTGCACAGGGTTTTTCGTGAGTGGAGGCACCGACTACGTCTGCTCGTTTCTCCGCATGCGTGCCGAAATCCCGAAGGCCAGCAAGGTGACAACAAGCGCGCCGATAAGTACCACAACGGCCAGTGCCACCAGGCTTCGAGCTGTAACCAGGGTTTCATTACCCGGTGGACCGGCCACCACCATGCGCGGCTGCGCGACAGCAGCCTGGTCGTGCTCGGAGGGCGCACCAGCGTTCTGAGCACTGTCACCACCGGCACCACCGTCATCATCGTTACCAGCAGGTTCTACACCTGGGGCGGGGTGCGTGAGCACGCGCACCGGGTCGATAAAACCATGCTGTGGGTAGCTAGCAGTAACCAAAAGCTCCCGGATTTCTGCTGCACTGGCATGCGGATAGCGTTCCCGCAGCAAAGCCACGGTTCCGGTCACCACCGGGGCCGCGAAACTCGTGCCATGCAGCCCGGATGGTTGCCCATTACGGATGATCCCGGACGCCCAGGCCTGCGAATTTGGTGATAGTCCAACAGAAACTCGGCCCGGCGCGGAAAGTGCCACGTCGTTCGGGCCGCCGGAGTTGTACGCGGCATCCCCGTCGTCCCTGGCATCCCTGCCATCCCCGTCACCTGCGCCGGTCGGGTGACCAAGCTGCGGCATGGAATATTCGGCGTGCTCGTGTGGGGTGGCGAGTGCACCGACGGTAACGACGGTTTCGTTGTTTCCTGGAAAAACGATTGAGCCGCGTTCGCACCCCTGCCCGGCATTTCCGGCGGCAGCGACGACGGGAACTTGCTGGTGTTCGGCGCGGGCGAGTGCGTCGTCAAGGGCTTGTGTGTGTAGATGCTCTGCGTGTTCCGGTGGGATGCAGGAAACCACTGAGGCGTTGATGACCTGTGCGTCATGGTCAAGCGCGGTGTGGATGGCCTGGGCAAAACTGCTGAGAGTGCCGGTGAGCTCCGGTTCCTCGGCATCGGGTGCGTGCTGATGGTCTGGCGTGTTGTTCGGCTGGCGGGAGCTGTAGTGCGCCGAGGATTGCCGGATGGACAAGATCTGTGCGTTCGGCGCAACGCCCGATTGTTCGGCTCCGATGATGCCCGCGACGATGGTGCCGTGCCCGTCGCAGTCGAGTAGTGGGTTGTTCTCAGCCGGGGAAACCAAATCGGCGACCGGTTCCACGTGCAACTGTTCGTGGTTGAAAACTCCGGTGTCAATAACTGCCACGCGTACCCCGGCTCCGGTGGCGAATTGGTGGGCGGTGCGGTAATCCGTGCCGACGGTGAGCGGCTGTTGGTGGTGTGTGGGCTCGGATCCTGTCTGTTCCGTGCGGCCATAATGGTCTGGCGCAGAACCGGGGGAGCTGCCAAAAGCATCCTGCCAGGGCCTCGAAAATTCAGCCTCGGCTCCCGGAGCCGCCGGAGTTGGTGCCGGAGCCACAATGGGGTCAACGCAGTCAACGGTGCGGCGGACCTCGACGTCGTCACGAGTTTGTGCCTGCGCGGTCGCGGAACCCGTGCTGCCTCCAACCGGGAAGAACATAAAACCATGTAGCCCGAGGGCACCGGCGGTGCTTGCCACTAAAAGCTGCTGTACTTTCTGCATTAACCCAACCCCCGAATCATGGCGAATACTCCGATGACCTGCAGAGCGAGTGGCAAGCATGCGGCAACGGCAAGCGATTCTGCTCGTTCCAGCCACACCATTGTGGTCGGTTCCAGGTCTTGTACTTTTGGCACCCACACCGGGCTTGCCGACGCTGCCACCATGACCACCAACGCCACGCCGATCGCGCCGGGGTGGTCTAGCCCGGCCCAAATGCTGCTGCCGATGGCAATGACTGCGGCTGCGACTACCAGCAGCAATGCCCACACCGCAGCGCCGTGGTGGTGCCGGGCGGCGTGCAAACAGACTGCACCAGCTACTGCGAGGCACAGCATCTGTGCAAAAATTTCGCCTTCCATGCCTACTGCCAATAGCGCGGGTACCACCATTGCCGCAATGCCGCTGACGATTCCTGCGTGCACATCGTGAGTTCGCTGGGCTAATGTGAGAGATTTTTCTTCGGCCGACCGCGTCCGCGCAGCAGCATGGTCAGTGGTGGACAGCTCCTGCCCGGCGGTGGGCAAGCGTGGAATAGGAATGCCGGAAAATTTGGTTGCGAGCATCGGTGCGAGTGCTAAACCGAGGACCCCGCAAGTGATGAGTGCGCCCGCAAAAGCGCTGGTAATGCTTGCCGACGGCAACGACAGCGCAGAACTAGCCAGCACGAGCAACACCGCCGCGGTTGTGAGTGCGGCAACCGTGCGCATGGGTAAAGCGCGGTAAACGATCATAAGCACCAGCAATAATGCTGCCACCGCCACGCCGGATAATAACGCCCATGCGGTATCGGCGGCGGAAAGTTGCGCTATCAGATCCGCTGGTGCTCCTGCAGGCTGTAGCCCCCAGGCAACGAGAAAACCACCGGCTAGTCCGGCGGAAATAATCGAAGCGAGTGCAACTGCAGAACTGTCACCATCGACAGTCTTGTGCCGTATGCGCTGCTGCCAAGGCACGATGACCACCCCGATAAACGCAGCCACCGCAAACGCCAGCCACCACCACGCCAACCCGGCGGTCAGAAGTGCTGCCCCGGTTTGCGAGGCAAGTACCACCGCGGACAGCTGCCGACCACCACGATTGCCGTGTGCGGTGGCAGCCAGTGATTCTGCAGAATCCCGCACCACCGGCGAGCGCAATTCTGCTCGTGGGTGCACCAGGATGGTGTCGCCGTCGGCAAGCCCAATTTCTCCCACCGGCGAGCCCATATCCAGTGGTTGGCCCACCACGGTAGAGGCCTGCCATGGCTTGGAAATTCGTGGTGCCTGGCACAGCTGCGTGCAGCGCGGCAACAACTCCAGTATTGATGCGTGCCGCGGGATTGCGACATCGACCTCGCGGGAAAATTCCCCGACAACAAAACACAAAGAAACACGCAAACACTGCGTGAGAGACATAGAATTCCCCTCCCGAAATTCCCCTCCCGAATGCGGGTACGCGGTCACTGGGGGCGTACCCGCCCCTACATCACCCCCATGCTGCAATTGTGACCTACAATGTGGTCTGTGTCTAATGATCGGGGGAGAGACATAATTCGGGGAGGGGTTATGAATTCTGCGTATCCGACAACCACGGAAGCAAGTAACACAGCTGCCATTAACCAAGCAGCCAGTGATAATGCTGTCGCGGCTGCCGTGGGCACTCGGCAACCCACAATAGGCCCGCAAGAGTTTACGGTGGAGCCAATAACGCAAGCCCAGCGTGATCCGTTGCCGCCGTTACCGCAGGGCAGTCTGCGTGTCGACGCGGTTCCGGCTGCACAAAAACCACAAGCAGTGCCCATGCTGCGGATTCTGTTGCCGGTGGTGATGATCGCGGTACTGGTGCTACTGGTCGGCGTGATGTTCTTCGGTGGCGGTTCGGTCAGTGGGGTGGGCATGTCACCGATGCTGCTGATCTTTCCGCTGATGATGGTGATGTCGATGGGCATGATGTTCATGCCGCAGGGCCAGCAGGCCGACGCCGACGATACGCGGCGGACCTATCTGCGCCACTTGGATGTCATCCGGGATAAAGCAGAAAACAATGCCGATAAACAGCGTGCACACCAGTTGGCCCGCCATCCGCACCCGGAGGATCTGCACGCACGGCTGAGCACTAGACGGCTGTGGGAGCGCGCTGGCGATGACGACGATGTGCTGCAGGTGCGGCTTGGACTCGGTGAAGCGGAGCTGTGCACCCCGGTGGAAGTCAGCGAATCGGGTGCTCCGGAAGATCTGGATCCGGTGTGTGCGGTGAGCGTACGTCGTACGGTTGACCAGGTCTCGCAGGTTGCGGAGCTGCCCATCGTCGTCCAGTTGCAGGCTTTTGGCTGCATCGGGTTATCAGGTATTCGGGCGCGCGCACTGGCTCGTGCGCTGCTGGCGCAGTTGGTTGTTCACCATGGCCCGGAAACCGTTGGCATCAGTGTGGTGGACAACAGCACAGCACAGAACTGGGAATGGCTGAAGTGGCTACCACATACTCGCAGGCCAGAAGATGCGCAGTATCGAATTCTGCTGGTTGACGACGTGCCGACCACCGGAACTGAGGATTTTTTGGTCGACGATGAGTGGACCACCATTATCGACATCAACTCGCGGAGCACCACTGCGCTGGGGATCCGTGCCGAAATGGAAGGCCTATTGCTGTTTGCCGACGACGGACTGTCGGTGCAAACAGAAGCCGGCTTGGAAAATCTTGGGTTAGCCGATGGGCTTGCCGACGGTCAGCTGTATGCATTAGCGAAAGGTCTGGCGAAATATTCCCGGCCTTATGCCACAGGCAGCGCCGGAGAGACCACGCGCAATGAGATGGGCTCACTGCTCGGCATCGATGATCTGCGGCAGTTGGATAATTCCACGATGTGGCCAGAACGCGAACGCGATGACCGCCGCCTGACCGTGCCGATCGGCTTGGGGCCAGATAAGACCCCGGTGCAACTGGATTTGAAAGAATCTGCCCACGGTGGCATGGGCCCGCACGGTTTATGCATTGGCGCCACCGGGTCCGGAAAATCCGAGTTGTTGCGAACACTGGTCACAGCATTGGCTGCCACCCACAGCCCGGAAGAACTCAATTTCGTGTTGGTTGATTTCAAAGGTGGCGCGACTTTCTTGGGGTTGGACTCTTTGCCGCATACCTCTGCCGTGATCACCAACCTGGAAGATGAAGCCGTGCTGGTGGACCGCATGTTCGACGCCCTGTCCGGAGAGATGAACCGGCGGCAGGAGGTACTGCGTAAGGCCGGGAATTTCGCCAACGTCGGTGAATATAACCAGGCGCGCCGGAGTGGCCGGGATGATCTGGAGCCGTTGCCTGCTCTGGTGATCATCGTCGACGAATTTTCTGAGTTACTTGGGCAGTTCCCAGATTTCGCTGACCTGTTCGTGGCTATTGGGCGGCTGGGGCGTTCATTGCATGTGCATTTGTTGTTGGCTTCGCAGCGGTTGGAAGAAGGCCGGTTGCGGGGGCTGGATTCCCACTTGTCGTATCGCATCGGCCTAAAGACATTTTCGGCGATGGAATCACGTCAGGTGTTGGGTAGTGCTGACGCCTATCATTTGCCTGGCCAACCTGGTGCGGGGTATGTGAAAACTGATGCGGAAGAGTTGCAGCGTTTCCAGGCGGCGTATGTTTCTGGCCCGTTGGAGGTTCCGGCAACAGCTGGTTCCGGAACAACCGCCAGGTTGGGCCGTTCGGGAGCTGGTGAACTCGAGCAGGAAACTGCTGATGCGCAGGTTATTGAATTTTCTTGCTGGGCTGATATTGACCAGCCGTTGGCATCAGAACGCGATCCGATTGCTGATCCCGCAGGCGAATTGAAATCTGCCGGAGACGTGGAAGCTGCCGACGGACGGGAACCTGCCGATGCGGCAGAACCAACGAATATGGACACACTTGCCGTCGCCAGTGAGCCCGCGGGTACCACCATGGACGCCGTGGTTGATGCTGCTGTGGTCACGGCGCGCACTAGGGGCCAGGAGGCACACCAAATTTGGTTACCGCCGTTGCCGAAATCCATTGAGCTGGCCAGCGTGGCAGAACGCAGCGCACACCTTACCGCGGGCATCGGAATTATCGACCAGCCGTATCACCAGCGCCAAGATTTGTTGGAGATTGATTTCTCAGCCCACGGTGGCCACGTCGCATTGTGCGGCGGTCCGCAAATGGGTAAATCAACCGCCTTGCGCACTATGGTGGCGTCGCTAGCTGCGACCCATTCCACCGCGGAGGCACGTTTTTATGTCATCGATCTTGGTGGTGGACAACTAGAAACCTTGTCGCGGCTGCCGCACGTGGCCGGGGTCGCTGGACGTCATCAGCCAGAACGTATTCGTCGTGTCGTTGACGAAGTCTCTGGTCTGCTCAGCGATAACACCCAAGCCCACAGCACAGTGAAAACCCAGCAGCAGACTTTTCTGGTGGTCGACGGTTGGCACAATATCGGTACCTCTACCGCGGAGTTCGAGGACCTCGCCGAACCAATTACCCAAATTGCCGCCGATGGTCCGAGTGCTGGAATTCATCTACTGGTTGCGACCCCGCGGTGGAATACGCTGCGCCCGGCGATCCGCGATCTCATCGGCACACGCCTGGAGCTGAAACTCGCAGAATCCATGGATTCGCTGTGTGATCGCAAGATGCAAGACAAGCTGCCGGCGCTTCCGGGGCGCGGACTGGGCGTCGACAAGAAATACTTGCTGATTGCGCAAAGCTCGAATCAAGACCTGGCACATATCGCTGCAGTCAGCGCTGAGCGTGGCGACGAGCCGGTTGCTGCGCTGCGAGTGCTGCCGGAGAAGATCGCGCGCACAGAACTTACAGCCGCTGGCACGTTTGCCGACGCCGACCCCTCCGGCACCGCTGCAGTGCCCGGCCTCCCAGTTGCGGTGGGAGGTCCGAGGCTGTCGACGTTGGCCTGGGATCCGTCGACAAGCGATCACTTCTTGTGTGTGGCTGCGCGCGGAATGGGTAAAACCACCACGCTGCGCACCGTCATGGCTGGCATTAGTGACTTAGGCCGCGAGCAGGCGCGGATGGTCGTGATTGACCACCGGCGTGCGCATTTGGGCATGATCGATCAAGACATGCTGGCGGCCTATTCGCATTCCGCACCGCAGACAGAAAAAGTTCTGGCCGATGCCGTGACTACGCTGCGCCAGCGCCTGCCTTCGGCTGATATTTCCCCGGAACAACTTGCCCGTCGTGACTGGTGGGACGGCCCAGAGATCTACCTGGTTATCGATGACTATGACTTGGTCGCCGATAATGTGCTGCACCCGCTGATCGAACTGATCCCACACGCTCGGGATATTGGCATGCACCTGGTGGTTGCGCGGAAGGCTGGTGGGTTTAATCGTGCTGCCTTCGGGCCGGTGCTCAGCGCGATCCGCGATTCACAACCATGCGTCGTGGTTTTGGGCGCAGATAAAGACGACGGCCCTTTCTTCGGTATTAAACCGGTGCCGCAACCTTCCAGCGGACCACTCCCAGGGCGGGGTATTTGGCACGACGACGGTTCGACGGTCGGCACTTGTCACGTTGCCGTTCCGGGGGCTGCTTCCTCTGCAGACGGGCCTGAAATTGAGTCGCAATCTGTACCCGTGGATGGATCGGCAACCACGAATGTAAGCTCCGCTGCTGATTTAGAGGTGGAGTCATGATCCGAGCAGACTACGAGACAGAAAGTCAGCCACAGCATTCCGGGGCGCAGGTCTCGGTATATTTCTACGATGATGCCACCGTCTTCGGTATCGCGGGCACTGATGAGACTATCGTGCGCTACGACCTTCCCGCACGCGGAATTACCGAGGGATGGACGGTATCTGCCGTGTTGGAACAGACTGAGGCAATGGCTGAAGAAGAATGGCCACAAATCGATGTAGAAATTTTTGCGGCTGATGCCGAAGTTTACGACGATTTCGCCCGCGTACTCACCCAACATGGCGTGCGGGTGCTTGCCGACGACGTTGGAGCCGTTGCTGCAGAACCGGACAACGCTTCGCATGTTACGGATGCTGCGCACTCCGCCCCGATGCACAGCGACGAGGATGCTTTCGCTGCTGCCCGCGCCGGGGTGAGCCAGCGTGCTACGGAAAACCAGTCGGTGGGGTCGAATTTTGTGCAGCTGATTGCGCGTAAGCCGAAGCGTCGTCGGCACGCTAAGGCTGGTTGGCGGCCCAGCCCGTTTCAAATTTTGGTGGCTGCGGGTATAGCGGTGACTGGTTTGTCTGGGTGGTGGGTATTGGATCGCTATGGCGGTGCTGTTGGTGTCGATGAGGTAAGTGCAATGATTACCGCTGATAGTGCCGGCGGTGCTGGCTCTACCGAGACCACTGACTCCGAGACCACTGACGTTGAGACTCCTGATGCTGAGACTACTGACGTTGAGTCGGCTGGCGTTGGCGAGAGTGCCGCTTCTCTGCGCCCTACGGACAAACCCCAAATGGTGCACGAGCATTCTGGACTGCGGCTGGTCACACCACGTGGTTTTGTTATTGGTGATAGTTCACAACCCGGGGTGTTTGCTGCGACGGGGGAGGACCCGAATTTACGTATTTATGTCACTGCCGATCAGTTGCATGACGACGCCGCAGCTCAGATCAATCATGATGCGGTGTTGACTGACATCATGCAGACGGTTGTCAGCAGCCCGGACTTGCAAGAAGGGCGCCGTGAACACGAACCACGCGAACAAGTTCGTTATGTGGAAAAACCGGGTGATGGATCGCGTATTGCCTGGACTAGTTGGGTGGAAGAAAACCAGCAGTTGACCGTCGGGTGTCACAGTAGGCACACAGCAACAGCAGAACACAAGCAGGCATGTGAGCTGGTCATCGGGAGTTTAGAACGAATTTAAAAAATTATTTCCTTGTATTGGGAACCACAGTCGGTTGTATGCAGTCCAATGACAATGAGAGCGATGAGATGACGACGGCAGGATGCCGGGATCTCTTATCGTTCGGGCAAAATTTTTCAGACTTCTAATCCGGGGAGGGGATTTTTTATGGCACAACAATTTGCCACCGAAGCAGATGTCATGGTCGCAACCGCAGGCCGTGTAGATACCGTCAACAATGAGGTGCAGTCTGAGTTAACGCGCCTGCAGGGCACAGTCGATGGGGTACGTGCTAATTGGCAGGGCGCGGCACAGGTTTCGTTCGAAAACCTGATGCAGCGTTATCAACAGTCGGCAAACGAACTGCAGAATGCGCTGGCCTCTATCAGCGACAATATCCGTAATAACGCGCACCACTTTGACGACATGGAAGCGCAAAACGCGCAGGCGTTTAACAACGTTGGTGGCGGAGGCCTGGCTCTCTAACGCCAGCCTGTTGCAACCATAAGTGCTATTGCGTGAGCACGTTATCAGAAACTCCGTGAGCATCACGGAAACAGAGAAAGGCAAAAATTCAATGTCACAGATCAAATACCAATTCGGTGCCATCCAGGCTGCCGCGGCAGATATCAATTCCACCTCGGCTCGTATCAATGGGCAGCTCGATGACTTGAAAACACAGCTGCAGCCGATGGTTTCGACCTGGGAAGGCGAATCAAGCATTGCTTATCAGGAAGCGCAGGCCCGTTGGGACCAGGCAGCGGCAGAACTCAACCAGGTCTTGGCGACCATCTCGCGCACGGTGACCTCTGGCAATGACGCCATGAGTGATGTCAACCGCGCAGCTGCAGCTTCCTGGAGCTAACGGCTGGTCTAAATCCAAGTCCCTTTTCGTCTGCTGCACTCCCGTATTTGCTGCGGGAGTGTTTTTCTGTGCGGTTAGAGCTTGGCTTCTCAGGGTCGTTGCACAGGTTGTTATAGCTGTGCGTTTCCAGTAGAGTTACTTAGCTGTGTGCCCTGCTGGCTCATGAGCGATTTCGTCAGAAAATGCAACAGGTGTTTTCTTGGCATAATCATTATGTGAGACGGCAACGCTACCTGCAGGTCTCCACCGGCCGCTGTGGGGTAGTGCTGAGGCATTCGATAGAAGTTGGCCGGCAGTCCAAGACAGACTTTCAAGGAGTCATTGTGTCTACATTCCACCCAAAAAGTGGTGACATTACCCGCAAGTGGTATGTCATCGACGCCACCGACGTGGTGCTGGGTAAGCTTGCTTCCACCGTCGCAGACGTCTTGCGCGGTAAGCACAAGCCACAGTTCGCACCAAACGTTGATACCGGCGATCATGTCATCATCGTTAACGCTGACAAGGTTCACATCTCCGCTAACAAGCGTGAGCGTGAGATGCGCTACCGTCACTCCGGCTACCCAGGTGGTCTGAAGACCATGACCCTTGGTCAGTCCCTGGATAACCACCCGGAGCGCACCGTCGAAGAAGCTATTCGTGGCATGATGCCGCACAACAAGCTTTCCGGTGAATCCATCAAGAAGCTCCACGTTTTCGCTGGTTCCGAGCACCCATATGGTGGCCAGAAGCCAGAAAAATTCGAATTTAAGCAGGTGGCACAGTAATGACTGATCAGAACTTTGAAGAAAACACCGTCGCTGACGCTTCCGACATTGCTGCTGCAACCGCAGCTACCGAGCAGTTCACCAACACCATTGGTGATTCCCTGGCTCCGGATGTTTCCGACGAGGTAGAAACCGCTGCTCCAGAAATCCACGAGGGCCCAATCCAGACCGTCGGTCGCCGTAAGCGCGCCGTCGCTCGTGTACGCCTGGTGGAAGGTTCTGGCCAGATTGTTGTTAATGGTCGTAGCTTTGAGGATTACTTCCCATCCAAGCTGCACCAGCAGGACATTATGACCCCGCTGACTTTGCTCGAGCGCGAGAACCAGTTCGACATCAAGGTCACCCTTCACGGCGGTGGCCCAACCGGTCAGTCCGGTGCACTGCGTCTGGCTATTGCCCGCGCACTGAACGTTTACAACCCGGCTGAGCGTGACCAGTTGAAGAAGGCTGGCCTGCTCACTCGTGACGCTCGTGCCGTTGAGCGTAAGAAGGTTGGTCTGCACAAGGCACGTCGTGCCCCGCAGTACTCCAAGCGTTAAATTTTCTTTTACGCTTTTCTATCTCGTTGTCCGCCCGGCGCACCCTGCGGTGCACGGGCCGCGAGAAAACCGCAAGCCGCTGCTTCCTTTTCGGAAGCGGCGGCTTATTTGCTATTTATAGTGCGGAGGCCAGCGACGACAGGTCCAAAGTGAATGTGGGTGAGATTGGTTAGAATATTGAGTTACCTTCAATCCTTAAGCTACTGCACTTTGAGCCCTTTTGGATTGATGATCCTGTTGCTTATAAGCGAACCCCCTAAAAATATGATAAATATCACTTGAGTTGAGCTTTTGTGTCGTATATCCTACAAATGGTCACCCAAAAGGTATGACGGCCTACGTGATAGCTATTTAACTGATAGGAGGCTAAGGCGGTAACCGAAAAATCGCGTAAAACATTTCGTCAAGCTCGGAAGAACTTGATGAATTCACTGATCTTTTAAAGTGTTCACTCTGAGTCAGTCTGGAATCTGAGGACGATGATGGAGCGCTAAATGCTCGAGGTTATGGAACAGCACTAGATGCTTGCCGTAGATCAGTAAATTCGTTATACGCAAGTGGAGGAGCGGGTGGTGCTATCATTTGCGGGTTCCTGGGTTTAAGCGTAGTAGCAGGAATAGCCTGTGGAGGGGTTTTAGCGCTGATTGCAATGGTCGGATGTGAAGAAGCGAAAAAGCGAGTTTGCCGTAATGCGAGAGGGTAAACTCTTCCATTGTATGAGTATAGAAGTTCTTTCTTCAGAAAGGCATCTGATTTCATGACTGATGGCAACCGTGCGACTGAAAAAATTACTTTTCCGAGGGTATTATACATACTGGTTTTACTTGCTATATCCTCGCTTTTTGGTCTATTTTTATTTTTTGCTACGTATCGAAACATGTTGGCAAGCTTTTTAGTGGTTATAGCCATCCTCTTATTATGGCTGGGGTGGGAGAGACTGTCTCGTAAAAATCTTGTGTATGCACATCAAGAGGTGAATGCACAGAAAATGCCTTTGCCGAAAAGGCTTGTAACCGTTAGCTTGCCATTTCTGTTCTTCATTATCAGTCAACTTGGGCCAGAACAGAATTTATTTGCAGCGACGACGGCTGTGCTTGGAATGATAGCAGTATTTAGTATATCGCTAGTTAATAGCTAACTGAATAAGTTGTACTATTATGAATGTTTGCTCAGGATACTTGGCGAGTTTCAACGGTACCGATGTCTGGGCCTAGCGAGGGTATCCGATTTTTTGTGTGCGGGGCTTTGGTTTACAAATAGTCCGCGAATCGATTCGGGTAAGCCACGGCTAGTTGGTTAATGGCTTGTTTCCACCCGGTGGCTTTCGCTCCTTCAATATAGCCGTTGCATTCGATCTCGCACTTGGCTTTCTTCGCTTGCTGGGCAGCACGCTTGTCTTCGATGTTGCAGATCATCAGCCACAGCGTCTTTAGTGCGGCAGTATCGTTCGGGAATTGACCCCGGTTACGGGTAGCTTTACGCAGTTTAAGCGTTGAGCGATTCGATCGAGTTGGTGGTGTAGAGCACTCGCAGCGCTGCTGGCGGGAACTGCAGAAACGGCCGCGAACCGCTCCCATGCGTCGCGCCAGACTTTGACCGACTGGGGGTATTTCCGGCCAAGTTCACTGGCTTTAAAAGCATCCAGGCTGGTACGTGCGGTGTCCTCGTTAGCGGGAGACTGCTTTGCGGTCCTGGTAGGATACCCACCGATTCGCAGCTCGAATCAGGTGCACAATACAAGTCTGCACCATAGAATTCGGCCAGGTTGCCTCTACTGCTTCTGGAAGGCCTTTGAGCCCGTCGCAGCACACGATGAACACGTCGTTAACGCCACGGTTAGCCAAATCTGTGCACACTGATGCCCAGAATGCAGCATCTTCGCTGTCATCGATCCATAATCCCAGGATGTGCTTGATGCCGTCGATGTCACCACCGACCGCCATGTAGCAGGCCTTGTTGATCACGCGGTGACCATCACGGGTTTTCACTCGTAACGCGTCGAGGAAGATCACGGGGTAAAACTCATCATATTGGCGGTTTTGCCATACCTAGAATTGACGGTCTTGGTCTACGCCCCGTTGCGGTGATTGCTGCTCTGTGCGGTTTCCACCTGGGCTTTGGCCTTGCGGTCGGAATGGCTATAGCCCAAATGTGCATCCATCTCTGCCTGCAGACCAGCGTTGATCGATGCCTGCAGCAGGCCTTTGACCAGTTCGCTGGCGTCATCTGTGGACGTTGTTAGCTCGCTTATCAGGCTGGCGAGCTTGAGGGTTTTTCATGAGCTTCTTGCTGATTTCGGTGACCCTTGTCGGGTCATGGCTTTTCTTCGGTGACACGGTAGTCATTATCGGTGAAACTCCTTTTAGATCGAGCCTCACACACAAACTTCCTGACACCCTCAACAAAACTTGGGACACTTCAGTTTGTCGCACTGTAGCCAATCGCAAACGTAACTAGTCCCGCGAATCCAAGGCCTATTGCGGGCGCCATATGTCCTTGGAAGAGGTAAAACGCTGAAGTGAGGTAAAAAATCGTAGCTATGCAAAATGAGCATACGCCTATTTTTGATGGTCTTTCTACCGATGGGTGCTTAGGGTTTTGCTTCCCTGCAGAATACGCAGCACTACCAGACAATATTGCTGCACTCGCTACGACTAACAGAGGAAACCACATATTATCCACATTTCTTTAATTTACTTACCGCAGTTGCTTACCTTTTTGTTCCGGGAGCTGGAATGCAGCAACGGCAGCGATTGCGAAGCTCAGCCCGAACAACGCGAATAACAAGCCTTGCCCGCTGAGATTCAGAACAACCGGCACCAACAGCGGAGCTAGGATCGATGCTAGGCGGCCGAACCCAGCAGCGGCACCAGTTCCTGTCCCGCGCAGCGCCGTCGGGTAGAGCTCCGGCCCAATCGCGTACAGCGCGCCCCAGGCACCCAAGTTAAAGAAACTGAGTAAGCATCCTGCGATAATGATCGTCGCTTCGGTGGAGATGAAACCATACAACCCAGCTGCCGCAGCGGAACCCGCTAAAAACGTCGCCAAGGTTGCCCGCCTGCCCCAACGTTCAATCAACCAAGCCGCTACCGCATAGCCGGGAAGCTGTGCCAAGGTGATAATCAGCGTGAATCCGAAAGATTTCACCAGGCTAAAGCCTTGTTCATGAAGCAGTGACGGAATCCAAATAAAGGCGCCATAATACGACAAGTTGATGCAGAACCAGATGATCCATAGGTTGCGGGTACGCGACCGCAAAGATGGCGACCAAATGGATTTTCCACCCCGCACCCCGGCGTTTTCTTGGACGTCGTCGGTACGCTTGGGCAAGCGCTTGGCTTGCCATTTCAGCCGTGGGGAATCCTCAAATTCCTGCACTACTTTTTCGGCTTCGCGTGTTTTCCCGCGGCTTTCCAAGTAGCGCACGGATTCTGGCAGTGCCATTCGGATCACCAGGCCATAGATGGCTGGGATGCATCCTAACGCCAGTGCCCAACGCCAACCGTTGTCGCCAGAAGCCACCACGAATGTGCCGATCACCGCAGCGAGAATCCAGCCCACGGCCCAGAAAGCTTCCAGGATCACCACCATGCGTCCGCGGATAGAACGCGGCGCGAATTCGGCCACGTAGGTCGAGGCCACAGGCAGTTCTGCACCCAGACCGAGTCCGACGATGAAACGCAAAATGATCAACACCGCCAGCGAACCAGCCAGGGCAGACGCGCCCGTCGCCAAGCCATAAAGCAACAGCGTGGCGGCAAAGACTTGCCGTCGGCCGAATTTATCCGCCAACAATCCGCCGAGCGTAGCGCCAATGGCCATCCCCACGAACCCAATGGAACCTAACCAGGAGGCTTGCTCAGGCGATAGCCCCCACTGGGCGATGAGCGCGGCCATCACGAACGAGATCAGCCCGACATCCATGGCATCGAGTGCCCAACCAATACCGGAGCCGCCGAGTAGTTTTCCGTGCGCACGCGTCAAAGGCAGTTGCTCAAGCCGTTGGCTTCGGGTGAATTGTTGTGCGCTCGCCGTGGCGTTGCCAGATTTCCCATCGGAGCTGGAGGAGGAATTCATGGCTTATAGGCTACTCCAACGGTATGCCTGTACTGCGCGGGGATCTCAGGGCTAAAGCCAGCAGATAGGTCGCGATCTTGGCTAAGGGTGCATAATTGAGGGCATGACTCGTCTATTTGGAACCGATGGTGTCCGTGGTCACGCTAATGAGGTACTCACAGCTCCGCTGGCTCTGCGTTTGGGCGCAGCAGCGGCAGAAGTACTGACTTCGCAACGCGATAGGCAGGGGCGTCGCCCAACTGCCATCATTGGCCGTGACCCGCGTGTTTCCGGAGAGATGCTCGCTGCTGCGATGGCTGCAGGCATGGCTTCTCGTGGGGTGGATGTGTTGCGCGTAGGCGTACTTCCCACACCCGCGGTGGCGTTTCTTACCGACGACTACGGCGCGGATATGGGCGTGATGATTTCTGCTTCGCACAACCCGATGCCGGATAACGGCATCAAATTTTTCTCCGCTGGTGGGCGCAAGCTGCCGGATCACGTGGAAGACGAAATTGAAGCGCGCATGAATGTATTAGAGGAGTCCGGCCCTACTGGCTCTGCCATCGGGCGCGTGGTTGAGGAATCCCCGGATGCACACGAACGATACCTGACGCATTTGCAAGAAATTTGTGCGACGGATCTTAGCGGCCTGCACGTTGTCGTCGACTGTGCAAATGGCGCCGCTTCTAAGATCGCTCCTGAAGCCTATGCGGCAGCTGGGGCTCGCGTCGATGCGATTTACAACGCGCCTAATGCCTACAACATCAATGATGACTGCGGTTCTACGCACATCGAGAAGGCACAGGCAGCCGTGAAGGAATATGGTGCGGATTTGGCCTTATCGCACGACGGTGATGCGGATCGCTGCTTGGCTGTCGATGCCGAAGGCAATGTCGTCGACGGCGATCAGATCATGGCGATTTTGGCCGTTGGCATGAAAAATGACTCTGACCTTCGCCACAACACGTTGGTAGCCACGGTCATGTCGAATCTCGGACTGAGCCTGGCTATGGAGCAGCAAGGAATTGAGATGATCCAGACCAAGGTCGGCGACCGTTACGTTGTGGAGGCACTGCATGACGGTGGGTTCGCCTTGGGCGGAGAGCAATCCGGGCACATCGTTCTGCCAGAGCACTGCACGACTGGTGACGGCACTTTGACTGGTTTGCTGTTGATGTCGCAAATGGTCAAAACCGGCAAGAGCTTACAAGAACTTGCTGGGGTCATGACGGTGCTTCCGCAGGTGCTGATTAACGTTCCGGTCTCGGATAAATCTGTGATCATGGGCAACGACGACGTCCGAGCGGCTATTGCCAAGGCTGAAGAAGAGCTGGGCAACGGCGGGCGTGTGTTGTTACGGCCTTCTGGTACCGAGGAATTATTCCGGGTGATGGTGGAAGCAGAACAAGAAGAAACTGCACGGAAAGTCGCAGGTCAACTCGCGGCTGTGGTCTCTGCAGTATAAAACTTCCCCGAAAATATTTCTCCGGGAACCGCACCTCTACTTCTGCAGTCCAATATGGGCGAGAGAAAACGTTGGATGATTCTGCTCGTCTTTCTGGGTAACTAGTGCACATTATGTGCCCCCAGATTTGCAGTGGAGAAAAGGAGGTGCGGTTTTTCATGTCTAATGTCGATTTTGACTATGAGGCATTGCGTGAGGGATTCCGCCACGTAGTTCATGCTGATAATGAGCACCAGCACGCGCATGCTGCTGACCGGCCGGTTTATCCCTCTCAGGCTGCTGGTCAGGGTTTTAGTCATTATGGTGCGCGTATTGCAGCAGCACTCGAAGCTGTGCATGCGCAGGGGAGTGCACGGATCTACCGACGCCAGCAAACTGCGCAGTCGGGCATCGTAGAATGCGATAATTTCTGCGACCGAGATGACCACAATGCAGCACCATTTAGTGCACAGCAGGTGGGACGGGTTCGATGAGCGTAGCGATTAATCGATTACTTAATGATTTTCAGCAGTGCTTGGCAGAACTTTCTGTAGTATCCGGCGGTAGTTATCAGCCACCGGTGGGAGTCGTGGATACCATGCGGGAAGCTGCTGGCAGGGTAGATGGACTGGATTCTTCGCAACTGGTAGCTCAGTCCTCGGCAGCATCTGGTGCAAAACGAGATAAGGGCGATGGATTCAGCTACGTCTTAGACATCTTGACTTCCGGTTCGGGGATGCAGCTTGCCGGAGGTGGTCTGGAAGAAAGGTTGCGCGACTTTCAGTCGGATCACGAAGAAGATGAAGTAGCGAGCAAGAAGTTTGCCGATGATGCTCAGTCCTGCGGCACTGCCGTGGACGATATCCGCGATAGTTCAGAAATTGGTTTATCAGAGATTCTGGGGTCGGTGATACCAATCATTCAGTTGGTGACCCGTTTGCTGCGCCTGCATCCGATCATGCGGATTACCGGCATGGTGGGAACGTTGGCCAGTATGGTGATCGAACCTGCGGTCTCGGCGTTCATGCGCATGATTGGTGATCGAGATGATGCTATCTGTGGCTGTTACGAAGAGTTTTTGCGTAGGTGTGAGCAGCTATGTGAAAAAGAACTCGTCGACTCACCAGCGCAGGCGTCGGAAGCATCCAGCCCGGCAATAGGCGGCAAACAAAAAACTGCAGAATCTACTTCTGTAGTGGAAAATCCAGGAGGCGCTCCGCCAATCTCAACTGCTTCGTGCGAACCTGGGACACCAAGTCATCCGAGTCACCCAGTTGGCCAAGCGGAAGGTAAGACGGCCACAGAGCAGAAACTAGGGCTGACCGGGACAAGCGGCTCCGCTGCTGAGTACTGCGAAACGTCCGGGGTTTCCGAGAAGGTCACCGATGAACGGTTACGGACAGAGTGCGTGCCAAACGCACCCGAGCCACAACCCACTCCGCTGCCAGAGCCTGAGCAGCTGGATCCCGCAGCACCACCAACGCATACGGCTAGTTCCGTGCAGTTTGGTTGCGAGGTTGCCAAGTCATGCGTCGGTGAATTGGCCCGGGCAGGTCTAGGGATGGCAGTGATGGGGGCACAGCTGGTGCAAGAAATGGCTACTGAATGTTTGGAGCAGCTTCGTTGCGAGGCCGGTCCATCCCAGTCAGAGCCCCAAGGTATAGAGCCTGACTATTCGTCAGCGCAGGAACCACAAACGGTGCAAGCTGCTGAGCCTTGTGCTCCTTCTACGTCGTGTGAAACTGAAACTGCATCACAACCGGAACCGGGGTGCCCACCTGAACCAGAGTGCGCACCCGCACCCGCACCAGAACCAGAGCCGGAACCAGATTGCCCATCCGAGGAAAAGCCGGAACCACAACCGGAGCCTGAGCCAAAACCAGAGCCGGAACCACAGCCGGAGCCTGAGCCAAAACCAGAGCCGGAACCAAAAGACGAGGTTATTGAAAAACCAATGCCGGAACACTCTGTGGACAAAAAGCAGTTCCATTCTGGTCCAGCACAGGTAGCACCGGAGACGCAGTCGAAACCAGAACCTGCACCAGAGCCGGTGCAACCAGCGCAACCTGCAACCCCAGCCCCGCAACCCGAACCCGAGACACCTGCAGAGCCCGAACATTCTGCTGCTCATGAGCCAGGTGATGGAGAAAACGAAGCTGAGAAAGCAGGCGGCAACACGCACAGAATGGGACAATGGTAATGGAATTTCAAGAATTCGCTGAAAAATTCCGGGAGCGCACAGCCAAGCGCCTGCTGGAATTTGAGAACAAGTTAGAAAAAGCCCAGCAAGATTTAGAAAAACAGGCAGAAACGCAAGCTAAAAAACCGTCTGGCCCGCAGCAGGGGCGTGGTCGGACTAGCGGCGAGTACGGTTCGCCGCAGAACCCACAGCAGGCCCAGACAAAACGAGCGAGCCCAACGGCGAATCGAATAAGCCACATGCGGGATGCGGCCGGAGCTGCTAGGCCGCGACAAGTGAAATCTGTGTTGCGTCGCGGACCTGGCTAAAGATGAGGGATTACTGGATTAGAACAGCTTGCCCAACAACCCAGAGGGTTTTTTCTCTTCTTCCAGCTCATCGCCGGTAGCGCTGCTGAATCCTTTTCCATCCGCTTCTGGATCAGAAAAATCGGAGTATTGCTTGTCGCCGTTGAGCTGGTGCAACAAAAAGCCAGTGACCAGGCCGCGCGCGGTTTCTACGGCAGAAGCTTTTCCTATGCCAATGCCTAAGAAAAACTTCCGCAGGGTGTCTTCACTAAACGTTGCTTGCTTGCCATTATCAACTGCGCGGTAGCAGACTGGGCCGTTCCAGTTCTGTGCCATCTGCGGTGGGTTACCAGCGGAGAAAATATCGGTATCTTCTGGGCCGATGATTAAGCCTGGCTTGTCAATATATTTAGCTGCGTCTTGTGAAGAAGGTGAGGTTTGCGCAGGGTACAGCGCGGCTACGCATTGCACCTTTTCATTTTCCAAGGCGGCAAGCACAGCGGCACCGCCGCCCATTCCGTGGCCGATTACACCTAACTTGTTTGGGCTGACAGTGATATTGCCCTGGCCTAGTTTCACGCCGGCAGCAATTTGTAACGAAGTTTCTAAATCAGATGCGAAATCTCGGTGATCTGGCCACATACCCATTTCGGTTTCAGGTGCGACCACTACAATGCCCCAACTAGCCAAATGCCGCAGGGTATGGCGGTAATGTTTCAGCGAAATCCGCCAGTCATGCCCAAAAGCTACGGCAGGCAGAGAATTGCCTTCGGCTGGGGCATAAACTTTGCCGGGTAGGCCGGCATAATCTAAATCGCCGACCAGCACACGGTGCGGGCCACGCTTGGACACGTTTGCTAGCTGCTTTTTAAGACTCACACAGAACAGCCTAATGTATAGCTTCCTGTATAGCGACGACGCAGCGGTGGCGCGCCATCACGATTTTTCTGCGTAATGTAGTATCCAGCTCATGTGTGGAATCGTTGGATATGTGGGACACCCTGGCGCTGACCGTGAGTTTTATGCTCTTGACGTGGTGATGGAAGGCCTATCACGCCTGGAATACCGCGGCTATGATTCCGCTGGTGTTGCAGTTTATGCAGACGGTCAGATCGCCTGGCGTAAAAAAGCTGGCAAAGTTGCTTCCCTGGAAGCAGAATTGAAGAAGCGACCGCTGCCGGATTCCATTCTCGGCATCGGTCATACGCGCTGGGCTACCCATGGCGGCCCCAGTGACGTCAATGCGCACCCACACGTGGTGGGCAACGGCAAAGTCGCCGTCGTACACAATGGCATCGTCGAAAACTTTGCGGAAATCAAACGCGAGTTAAAAGACAAAGGCTATAACTTCGTCTCAGACACGGACACCGAGGTCGCTGGCACCTTGCTTGCCGACGTTTTCGCTACCGAGGCCAACGGAGATCTGGCAGAAGCGATGCGTCGTACCGCTAGCCGGTTTGCGGGTGCATTCACCTTGTTGGCCATGCACGTTGATCAACCTGACCGGATTGTGGCTGCCCGTCGTGACTCGCCGTTGCTGATTGGTCGTGGCGAAGGCCAGAACTTCCTGGGCTCTGATGTTTCCGGATTTATTGACTATTCCAAAGACGCTGTGATCATCGACAATGATCAGGTGGTTACTGTTACTGCCGATGACATCGAGATCACCGACTATGACGGCAACGTCGTCGAGCCGCGCGAATTCAAAGTGGAGTGGGATGCAGAATCCGCAGAAAAGGGTGGCTATGCCTCGTTCATGGACAAAGAAATCCATGACCAGCCCGCTGCGGTTCGTGATACCCTGATGGGCCGTTTCGACGAAAATGGCCAGCTCTCGTTGGATGAGGTGCGCATTGACGAGTCGATTTTGAAATCAGTCGACAAGATCATCGTGATTGCCTGCGGCACCGCAGCTTATGCCGGGCACGTTGCTCGCTACGCGATTGAACACTGGTGCCGCATTCCGACCGAGGTTGAATTGGCGCACGAGTTCCGTTATCGCGACCCGATCGTCAATGAAAAGACCCTCGTCGTTGCCCTGTCACAGTCTGGTGAAACTATGGACACGCTCATGGCTGTGCGCCACGCCCGCCAGCAAGGGGCCAAGGTTATCGCGATTTCGAATACGCGGGGATCCTCGATCCCGCGTGAATCTGACGCAGCGCTTTACACGCACGCCGGCCCGGAAATTGCGGTTGCTTCCACCAAAGCTTTCCTGGCGAAGATTGCCGCAACCTATTTGTTTGGTCTCTACCTGGCGCAGTTGCGCGGCAATATGTTCTCTGATGAGGTACATGCCGTGCTCAACGAGCTGCGCCAGATGCCGGAAAAGATTCAGCAGGTCATTGATGCTGAGGGTGATGTGAAATCTATCGCGGAGAAGATGCACGATGCGCGCACCGTGTTGTTCTTGGGCCGTCACGTCGGTTTCCCGGTTGCGCTTGAGGGTGCGTTGAAGCTGAAAGAGATCGCATACTTGCACTCCGAAGGTTTCGCTGCAGGTGAGCTCAAACACGGGCCTATTGCCTTGGTAGAAGAAGGCCAGCCGGTTTTCGTTATTGTGCCATCACCACGTGGACGCGATGTGCTGCATTCTAAGGTTGTCTCGAACATCCAGGAGATCCGAGCCCGCGGTGCAGTAACTATTGTGATTGCCGAGGAAGGCGATACTGCCGTGGAGGATTACGCTAACCACATCATTCGCATCCCGCAGTCACCGACACTTATGCAGCCATTGCTGGCCACCGTGCCGCTGCAGATTTTTGCCTGCGCGGTGGCTGAAGCAAAAGGTTATGACGTCGACCAGCCACGTAACTTGGCGAAGTCCGTCACCGTGGAATAGATCTGGTGTGCATAAACCTGAGTTAAGCAACCCGCCGTCGCCGGAAAGAGCAAAGCCGAACGTATGAACATGCTGCGCACTCGCATCGACTTGGATGCCATCGCCCACAATGTCCGTGTGCTTAAGCGGGCGGCAGGCGAAGCGCAGCTGATGTGCGTCGTCAAGGCTGACGCTTACGGTCACGGCATGGAGCGCGTGGTTCCGGTAATGGAAAAATCAGGCGCTGACCTTTTTGGTGTGGCCACGATCGCCGAAGCCCAACGCTTGCGTGAACTCGGTACAGAACTACCGGTCATGGCGTGGTTGTGGGATGCCGCGAGCCAGGATGCTGCACAGGTAGTTGCAGATGCTCTTGCCGACGACATCCAGTTGGCTGCGCCGTCATTAGATCACCTGGCCGTGCTCGTTAACGCTGGCATCCCTGCGACGATCACGCTGAAAGTTGAAACAGGGATGCATCGTAATGGCATTGATCCCGCTGATTGGCAGCGTGCCTTCGAGATGGCGAAAAATGCCCCACACCTGGCCGTGCGCGGGTTGATGTCACATCTGGCGTGTGCGGATGAGCCGGATAATCCTGCTAATGCCGCGCAGCTTGAGCAATTCCGCGCCGCAATTAGGCAAGCACGCGCCATGGGCTTGGAGGTTCCGGTCAACCATATAGCTAATTCGGCCGCGACCGTGCAGCTCCCTGATACTCATTTTCAACAAGTTCGCCCGGGCATTGCCTGCTATGGGTTGCAACCCGCCGCTGGTTTTGCACATGAGCTACGCCCGGCGATGACTTGGGCAGGTACTGTCGTTAACGTCAAGCCCATTACCGCAGGTGAAGCCGCCTCCTATGGCTTGACTTGGCGGGCAGGAAAGACTGGGTATTTGGCGGTTATCCCTTGTGGTTACGCTGATGGTTTGCCACGCAGTATCCAGGGGCATCTTGTGGTGGGCATTTCTGGGAAGTGTTATCCGCAGGTTGGGCGAGTATGCATGGATCAGATTTTGCTGGATCTTGGCGAAAACCCCTTCGGCGTGCAACCGGGTGATGAAGCAGTGTTGTTTGGGGAAGGTGGCATGTCTGCCACGGAGTTGGCCGATGCTACGGGAACTATTAATTATGAGATCGTGACTCGCCCTGGCGGGCGCACTGTTCGGGAGTATGAAGGGGGAATCCAGCTATGAGTGAATTCTCGCTATTAGATTTTTCGCAGTCTGGCACCGTCGAGTTGCCCACCACTGATGCCACTCGTGAGTTCGGCGCATATCTCGGCTCCACGCTGGGCGCTGGTGACGTCGTTATCTTGGCCGGTGCGCTCGGCGCCGGAAAAACTACGCTCACTCAGGGCATTGCACAAGGGATGGATGTGCGTGGCAGGGTGACAAGTCCCACCTTTACTATTGCGCGCGTGCATCGGGCGCGGCGGTCAGAGGCCCCAGATTTAGTGCATGTCGACGCTTACCGTTTGCTCGGTGAATCTGCTCACCAGCCCGTGTCTTCAGCCACCGAATCACCTGTGGGGCAAGAGCTAGATGGTAGCACTGCTGCAGCTGATCCTTGGGGAGAGCTGGACGCACTAGATCTGGATACTGATTTAGAAACTTCCGTCGTGGTTGCGGAATGGGGAGCGGGGTTGGTGGAAGCTCTGACTCGTCGTTATTTATTGGTTGAGCTGGACCGCGAAACCGCAGCGGTGAGCGATCCGGATTCTGAAACGCGTATCATTACCTGGCGTTGGGTGGAAAACTAAGAAGTTGTCGCCACAATGTTGCTAAGGGGATGTTAGGCGGAAACCCCGTTTCTTGGAGCTGTTGGGCTACGCGCTATCCTTGAGGCAGATTGCACGGCAAAGACCCCATGTCTGTTTTATTTTTAAGGAGCTTGTATGCCGAAAAACGGCGGAGCCATCATCGGTACCCTTGTTGCACTGTTCTGTCTGGCCTTGGCAACTATGGTTGGGGCAGCTGCATTGGCACAAGACGATTCCGCGCCGAAGGAATCGTTCGCTGGGACTCTACATAAGGTAGAACAGCAAGGTTTGTCGACCACCGGCATTTCGCCAGCCGATCTTTTCGGCGAGGAATGGGTTGCTGGAACCTTCGTATGCCCCGGTGTTACGGAGCAGGAATTGTTGGTTAGTGGTTTGAACCCGGCAGAGTTCAACCTGGTCAACGGTGAGATTGACAAGCACGATAACTACTTGCTGGTAGCGAAAGAAAACGGTGAGTACCACGTGGAGAAGATGTCCATTCATAACGTCAACCTCTGCACCATTCCGTTGCAGGGGCCATTCCAAACCCAGGCAATCATCCACTTGGAAAAAGATGAAGAAGGAACCTGGAACTTCATCGGGTAATTATGTCGTTTAGTCCTTCCACATCGTCTTCTCGGGGTACCGCGGATCACCGTGTGCTAGCCCTGGATACTTCGACGCCCACTCTGGTGACAGGCTTGGTGCGCACGCTTGCCGACGGCGGCAGTGATGCCACTGAGAACACGGTGGAAAACACCCGCGCGCACAATGAGCTGCTGATGCCAACGATTTTCCAGTTATTGGAATCCAGCGGAAGTGAATTGCACGAACTTACGGCCGTTGTGGTTGGCTGCGGGCCCGGGCCATTTAGTGGTTTGCGTGTGGGCATGGCGACGGCTTCTGGTCTCGGTCATGCTTTGCAGGTGCCGGTGTATGGTGTTTGTTCGCATGATGCGATTGCCTGGCGCGCCCAGGACGCTTCTGCTTCAGCAGAAGAGCATTTATTGGTCGCCACTGATGCGCGTCGTCGAGAGACTTACTGGGCGACCTATCGTGGTGCTCAACGTGTCACGGGACCGGAAGTCGGGCCCGCCGAAATCTTGCAGCCGGAAGTTTCCCGTGTGCTGGCTAACCCGACTATTGCTGCGCGGCTGCCGGATCGTTTGCGGGCGCTTGCTCAGCAAGAAGAGGTTCCGGCGGTTCCTAGTGCTCGTGGGCTGGTTGCGGTGGCGGATTTCGCAGTTGCCCCGCAGCCGTTGACTCCGTTGTATCTTCGGCGCCCAGATGCGAAAGAACCAGCCGCCAAACCGGTTTCTGCCGCGTTGCGTTGGGCTGAGCAGAACAATAAATGAGCAGAAACAACTGATGAGCAGAGCAACCAATGACGGATAGACAAGGTGGCGGGAACTCGGCCCGCAAGCGCCCGAGCGCACAATCCGCTGGCCCTGCGAGCCTGGCTTTGGAACAGCTGCGTCTCCGTGAATTAGGTCCGGCTGATGCGCACCGGTGCGCGCAGCTAGAACGTGAGTTGTTTGCTAATGAAGGCCCCTGGACGGAAGCTGATTTCCGCGCGGAGTTTGCCTCGGCGCATACCTTTTACTTGGGGGTGGAAGGCGTGGCGAGCCAAGAATCGGGCAAGCCTCCGGCGCGCGTTCTAGTGGGGTATGCAGGTTTGGCGCAATTGGGGCCGAGTGATGATCCAGAGTTTGAAATTCATACCATCGGAGTTGATCCACGAGCGCAGCGTCGCGGTGTGGCCCGGTTACTCATGGATAATTTTTGTTATGTTGCGGATCGCGTCTCGGCGCCGGTGTTTTTAGAGGTCCGTACTGACAACGAACCCGCGATTGGCCTGTATCGAGCCTATGGATTCGACACCCTGGGGCTTCGAAAAAACTATTATGCGGGTGGCGGTGATGCTTATACGATGCGTCGGCCAGCGAACTCAGCGGAATTGTAGCGAAAGGACGCTCCATGATTATTGCCGGAATTGAATCCTCATGCGATGAAACTGGCGTCGGCATCGTCCGCTTGCACACAGATGACGGAAGCGCTGCCAGCACCCAACCGCGCATTGAGGTTTTGGCCAATGTAGTGGCAAGTTCTATGGAACAACACGCGCGTTTTGGTGGTGTCGTCCCAGAAATTGCGTCTCGGGCGCACCTGGAAGCCCTGCCGCAGGTGATGCAACAAGCATTGGATGAAGCTGGCATCGACAAGCCCGATGCCGTGGCTGCCACCATTGGCCCGGGTTTGGCGGGTGCTTTGTTGGTTGGTGTCGCTGGTGCGAAGGCATACGCTGCGGGGTGGGGTGTTCCGTTTTATGGCGTGAACCATCTGGCCGGCCATGTTGCGGTAGCGAATTTGGAAGGCGAGCAGCTCCCGCATGCCGTCGCCCTGTTGGTTTCGGGTGGGCATACTTCTTTGTTGGAGGTTGATGCTGCGAAACAGCAGTACCGGGAACTGGGTGCCACGCTAGATGACGCTGCTGGTGAGGCTTACGATAAAGTCTCGCGGTTGCTTGGTCTGGGGTATCCGGGTGGACCATTGATTGACAAGTTGGCGCGAAAAGGCACGGTCACCGTTGATTTCCCACGGGGGTTGTCCCGGGCGGAGGATTTGCGCGGCGAGCATCGTTATGATTTCTCCTTTTCCGGTGTGAAGACTTCGGTGGCGCGGTTCGTGGAAAAAGCTGAGCGCAATGGTGAATCGATCAATGCTGAAGATTTGTGTGCTTCTTTCCAAGAAGCTGTCTGCGACGTGCTGACCAAAAAAGCTGTGCTGGCGTGTAAAGACACTGGTGCTAACACGCTATTACTTGGTGGTGGAGTGGTCGCGAACTCACGTCTGCGGGAGCTAGCGCAGCGGCGTTGTGATTCTGCAGGTATTAGCTTGCGAATTCCACGGTTTGAATACTGCACGGACAACGGTTTGATGATTGCTGCAGCGGCTGCACAGCAAATTGCGCATGGTATGCAGCCCGCAAACTGGGATATTGCCACTGATCCAGCGTTAGAATTAGGTGCATAGTAGCGCTTAGTGCCTGTGCAGTGTCATGCCGGCCGTTGCCACACTCCAGTCACACTCCGGCTGCGAAGCGAGTTCGGGCCAGCTGTCGGCAAGGCACCGGCACCCCGTCGGCAAGCGATTGGCAAGCGGGAGGCAAGTTGCTAGCACTACGCTCAAGATAGTTGTCACTTAGCACCCGGGTAGGTAGAGTGCTAATAGGTTGTTTGACCCACAGTTGTTCACCCGCGACGACGGCTGTGCTGGACATCCACAACCGGCACATAACAGCTTCGCGTGCTGGTCACATAGGTGATCGCGCGCATTGGACCTGATTTCACGAAAGGAATCATCGTGGCAAACATCAAACCGCTCGAAGACAAAGTTCTGGTGCAGATTAAAGAAGCAGAAACCACCACCGCATCCGGCCTGGTCATCCCAGACTCTGCTAAGGAAAAGCCGCAGGAAGCCACCGTCATCGCTGTTGGCCCAGGCCGCACCGACGACAAGGGTGAGCGCGTAAAACCAGATGTCAATGAAGGTGACACCGTCATCTTCTCCAAGTTCGGCGGCACTGAGCTGAAGTACGACGGCCAGGAATACCTGTTGCTTTCGGCTCGTGACCTGCTGGCAGTCATCGAAAAGTAAGGGGGAGTAAGCCACTATGGCAAAACTCATTGCTTTTGATCAACAGGCGCGGGAGCATCTGCAAGCGGGCGTCGACACGCTTGCGGACACCGTTAAGGTCACTCTCGGCCCTCGTGGTCGCAACGTCGTGCTGGATAAAGCATTTGGTGGCCCACTGGTCACCAATGATGGCGTGACTATCGCCCGGGATATTGATCTCTCGGAGCCTTTCGAGAACCTCGGCGCGCAGCTGGTGAAATCCGTTGCGGTGAAAACCAACGATGTTGCCGGTGACGGTACCACCACCGCTACGCTGTTGGCCCAGGCTCTGATTTTCGAGGGCCTGCGCAACGTTGCTTCCGGTGCCAACCCCGTGGAACTGAACCGCGGCATTGCTGCAGCTGCAGAAAAAACGGTGGAAGAGCTGAAGGCTCGTGCCACTCAGGTTAATTCCAGCGCAGAAATTGCCCAGGTCGCTACCGTTTCCTCTCGTGACAGTGAAGTCGGCGAGATGGTTGCTGGCGCGATGGACAAGGTCGGCAAAGACGGCGTGGTCACTGTGGAAGAATCGCAGTCCATGGATTCCTCTGTCGAGGTCACCGAAGGTGTAGCTTTCGATAAGGGATTCTTGTCGCCATATTTCGTGACGGACCAGGAAACTCAGCAGGCGGTCTTGGATGATCCATACGTGCTGCTGGTGCGCAACAAGATTTCTTCGTTGCCGGATTTCTTGCCGTTGCTGGAAAAGATCGCTGAGGCTGGCAAGCCTGTGCTGATCGTCGCCGAAGATGTCGAGGGCGAAGCCCTGCAGGCGCTGGTGGTCAACGCTATCCGCAAGACTCTCAAGGTCGCTGCCGTGAAGGCACCATATTTTGGTGATCGTCGGAAAGCGTTCATGGATGACTTGGCAGTGGTTACCGATGCCACCGTGGTTGACCCTGAAATTGGTGTCAATCTACATGAGGCAGGCCTGGAAGTACTGGGCTCTGCTCGTCGTGTCACCGTCGAGAAGGACGAGACCGTGCTTGTCGACGGCGCCGGTTCTGATACTGCCTTGGAGGAGCGCCGCGAGAAGATTCGCCGCGAGATCGAAGCCACCGACTCCACCTGGGATAAAGAAAAGGCGGAAGAACGCCTGGCTAAGCTTTCCGGTGGCGTCGCTGTAATCCGCATCGGTGCTGCTACCGAGACCGAGGTGAACGAGCGAAAGTTGCGCGTAGAAGACGCCATCAATGCCGCACGTGCGGCGGTGGAAGAAGGCGTGATCGCTGGTGGTGGTTCTGCGCTCGTGCAGATCGCTGAGTCGCTGAAGTCTTATGCCGAGCAGTTCGAAGGCGAAGCTCGCGTGGGTGTGGAATCGGTAGCCCGGGCGCTGACCAAGCCGGCTTTCTGGATTGCCCACAATGCTGGTGAAGACGGCGCCGTGGTCGTTTCCCGCGTTGCGGAAATGGCTAATGGCGAAGGTTTTAATGCCGCCAACCTGGAATACGGCAACCTGATTGAAAGCGGCATCATTGATCCCGTAAAGGTTGCGCACTCTGCTGTGGTTAATGCTTCTTCGGTTGCCCGTATGGTGCTGACCACGGAGGCGTCGGTTGTTGACAAACCTGCAGAGTCGGAGAACTCTGAGGCTGGCCGCAGCCATCATCATCACTAAGCCGCTGCTTGCTAGCCGGTTGTGCACGATCTGTCGGCTGCGCTAGCAATCTTTCTAGCGGGAATTTTCCTGAACCGCCGGAAGCGCCAGGGTAATAACCTGGTTCTTTCGGCGGTTTTCCGGTTTTGCAGTTCCCTTATGACAGTGGAGGCAATGCCCAGACTATCGCTGGCAGAAGAAAATATTCTCTGTGGTGGGCCGGTAAAAATAGGGTCGAATAAATTATCGAAATTAGAGCAATTAATTTAACACGTGTTCGCACGCGGTTATATGATGGGACAAGAGTTTAGGTCGGCTTCGGCCGGAATGCCGCGCATGCACTTGTGTCGGCAAATTGGCCTGCAGTCAACGAAAGATTTGGGACGTGAGCGATTCTGATGAAGAACTCGCGCGGCTGGTTCCACTGGCAGTAGATGGGGATCGCCGTGCCATGCAGCAAGTCATGCGGATTATTCATCCGCAGGTGCTGCGCTATTGCCGCGCCCGTATCGGTGGCGGAAAAACTCCTACAGCCGAAGACGTGGCTCAAGAAGTCTGCCTGGCGGTAGCTAGTTCGGTGCAGAAGTTTGTGGACCGTGGCCGACCATTCATGGCGTTTGTTTACGGGATTGCTTTTAATAAAGTTGCCGATGCCCATCGCTTCATGGGCAAAGACCGGCTGCACCCTTCAGAGGAAATACCAGAAGAGCTGGATCTGATGCCCACCCCGGAGGATGCGGCTTTGGAATCTGATGGTTGTAACACAGTCCGCGGGATGCTCGATACTTTAAATGACAAAGCTCGTAATATTATCATCCTGCGCGTATTCGTGGGGCTGACGGCCGAGGAAACAGCACAAGCCTTGGGCAGCACTCCTGGCGCGGTACGGGTGGCGCAACATCGCGCGCTTGCGCAACTTCGCAAGCGTATGGAAAACGAGGATTCAAGGGAGTAAACGTGAACCAACGCGACTGGGAGAAAGACGATTTCTTCCTGGACCAGCTGGCGCAGGGCCAAGACCCTTCGCAGGGGAAGGACCCCCTAGCGGCAGCATTGTTGGGTTTGCGTACAGAAATCGAATCCGAGATGCCAGCTGCGCCAAAGCTTCCTGCTGATTGGGCAGTGGAACCCCACGCTGCGCAACCTCACGCCGCGCAGTCTCACGCTGCGCAACCCCAAGCTGATACTCCTGATGAGTTGGCTGACGCCCGCCGTCGCCGAGCTGCGCGCGGAACCCACCGCGCCCCAAGGAGAGGTTTCGGTTTTGGCACTGGTGCCGTTGCTAGCCGACGTTTTGGGTGGACTAGTGCCTTGGTGGGCGCCGCGGCCGCCACAGCATTGTTTGCGGTTGGAAGTTTGAGCGTTTATCACGCGACCCCGAATTCTCCGCTGTGGGGAATGCACCAGGCGCTGTTTGATGATGAAAAAGCAGCTCGTATTGAGCTTGCTAGTACCTTGCAACAGCTGGAAGACAGTGCTAACCGGGGTGATGAGGAAGCCACCCGGAAACTGATCGCTGAGGCCCGCACTTTGCTGGAAAACCTGCGTGAGCGCAAAGAAGCCAAGCAGAGCAAAGGCGCGGGAGAGAATAAAGACCGCGGTGAGCAAGCGGACACTGACGGTAAAGCGGCGAAAACCAAAACCACCGTTACCCGCGTGCGGCCGCAGCCGGAAGGTGAATCAGAACCGCAAACGGTCACAGAAACCAAGGAAGTTACCGTCACGAAGACTGTGGCTCCGGCACAGCAAAACCCACAGACAGTGCCGGGTGGTGGCGGTCCGGAGCCACAACCACGCCCGTCGGGTGAGCCGTCTGTTGGTGAACAACCGCCTGCACAGCCACAGCAACCGTTGTCTCCAACGCAACCGGACGTCGAGTCGCGGGAAGACGGACAACGCGGCCAGGGTGGTCAGGGTGCAGGCGTATCCCCTGGAAATGACCATGCCGCCCCGGCTGGCCCGGAACACCAGGCGAGCACACGGGGCGGCGCGTCTTAAAATGAGTACTTGTTAATTCAAGTGCTTGCGGTTCAACCCATCAAAGAAACCAACTGCGTATTCCCAAGGGGTGTAGCGGTCGGTATTCGGTTGCGCGGAGGGCTCATGTACCGGCGCTAATTCACCAGAGAGGGTGGAGCGCATATTAGCGGCCATGATGTCCCAGTCGTAGTAGTGCTGTTCTTCGCAGTCCTCGCAGATGAAAAATATGCCATCGATGCCGAATTCCGGCAGGGTCTGTGCCATTTTGCGCACCATGCGTAGATCATGTTCTAGCATGAGGCGTTCTTCGTCAGAAAGCTCTGGCATGGGCTCGTCAGCGTCGAGGAACGACGCCGGATCGTTCGGATCATCTGCGAAGGGATCGCGGGGCATATTCGAATCAAAGTCCACATAGCACACACTATTGTCAAAACCATTCATATTCAATTCCCCTTTCCATTCCCTCCCGGCTACCCCTTTTTCTTGGCCAGCCATTACGATATAAGGACATAGCTAGACAGCTAGCAGCGGATGACAGCGGTCTGACAAACGTGAAGCTGGAAAAGGAGAATCTTGGGAATGACTGATCAACGCGTACACACTGGTGGAGATGACCCAAACAAGGTTGCATTGTATGGCCTGACCTTTGACGACGTGTTGCTTCTCCCCGCAGAATCGAACGTTATTCCCTCTGAGGTTAATGTTTCTACGCGCTTTAGCCGCAATGTGAACTTGGGCCTGCCAATAGCGTCCGCGGCGATGGACACGGTTACCGAAGCCCGCATGGCCATTGCGATGGCGCGGCAGGGCGGTATTGGCGTGCTGCATCGCAACCTCTCCATTGATGAGCAAGCACAGCAGGTTGAGATTGTGAAACGCTCCGAATCCGGCATGGTTACTGATCCGGTGACTGCCCGCCCGGATATGACAATCACTGAGGTGGACGACCTCTGCGGGCGTTTCCGCATCTCCGGCCTGCCTGTGGTCGACGCCGACGGTCGCTTGGTTGGGATTTGCACGAACCGTGATATGCGCTTTGAAGCAGACCCGAACCGACTGGTGCAGGATGTTATGACGCCGACTCCATTGGTGGTGGCGAAAGAGGGCGTCAGCAAGCAAGAAGCATTGAGCTTGCTTAGTGAAAACAAGGTAGAAAAGCTGCCTATCGTTAATGAGGACAATAAACTCGTTGGCCTGATCACGGTGAAAGACTTTGTGAAGACTGAGCAATTCCCGCACGCCTCCAAGGACAAGGAAGGTCGTCTGTTGGTCGCTGCCGGTATCGGCACGGGTGCAGAGTCTTTCCAGCGCGCCGAGGCTTTGGTGGAAGCTGGCGTCGACGTGCTTGTGGTTGACTCCGCGCACGCACACAACAACCGCGTGTTGCAGATGGTCTCGGACGTGAAAAAGGCCTTCCCGCAGGTCGACGTCGTTGGCGGTAACTTGGCAACGCGTGAGGCCGCGCAGGCCATGATCGATGCGGGAGCTGACGGCATCAAGGTGGGCATTGGCCCAGGTTCGATTTGCACCACCCGCGTGGTTGCTGGTGTGGGCGCTCCACAGATCACCGCCATTTTGGAAGCAGCCTCTGTTGCTGGCCCAGCTGGCATTCCCGTGATTGCCGACGGTGGTATGCAGTACTCCGGTGATATTGCCAAGGCCCTGGCTGCTGGCGCGGACTGCGTCATGCTGGGTTCCATGCTGGCCGGAACCAAGGAATCGCCTGGCGATATCGTTGTTGTGGGCGGTAAGCAGTACAAGCGCTACCGTGGCATGGGTTCGATGGGGGCGATGCAGGGGCGCGGCCTGACTGGCGAGAAGCGTTCCTACTCCAAGGACCGTTACTTCCAGTCCGACGTGCGCAGTGAGGACAAGCTGGTGCCAGAAGGAGTGGAAGGCAAAGTTCCGTACCGCGGTGAGATCGACGCGATCACCCACCAGATCATCGGTGGTCTCCGCGCTTCGATGGGCTACACCGGTTCTGCTTCCATTGCGGATCTGAAGACCAAGCGCTTCGTGCAAATTACCGCGGCAGGCTTGGCGGAATCGCACCCGCACCACTTGCAGCAAACCATGGAAGCTCCGAACTACCGCTAGAGCTACCTCGAGAAGCTCACGCATAACGTTGTCGTTATAGGAAGGTTTATTCAGTGCGCGAATATGCAGAGATAGGGATCGGCCGTGAGGCGCGCCGTACCTACGGGCTTGAGGACATTTCCATCATCCCGACCCGTCGTACCCGCTCCTCGAAGGACGTCGATACTACCTGGAGCATCGACGCTTATCACTTCGATATCCCGGTCTGCTCGCATGCTTCTGATGCGTTGGCTAGCCCGGAGTTCATCATTGAGATGGGCAAGCAAGGTGGTCTGGGCATCATCAATGCGGAAGGGCTGTGGGGGCGTGTCGACGACCTCGCTGGCGCCGTCGAGGCCGTAACCAAGGCGGAAAACCCTACTGAGCACCTGCAAAAGCTGCATGCGCTGCCACTCGATGTGGAGCTGCTGGCGCGCCGTATCGCTGAGGTCCGGGAATCTGGTGTGACCGTTGCAGTGCGTGTTTCGCCACAGCGTGCGCGGGAGTTGGCGCCGACGGTCATTAGCGCGGGTACGGAAATCCTGGTGATCCAGGGAACATTGATTTCTGCTGAGCATGTCTCTGCCAACGGCGAACCGCTGAACTTGAAGGAGTTCATTGGTTCGTTGGAAGTCCCCGTTATTGCTGGTGGCGCGGTGGATTACACAACTGCGCTGCATTTGATGCGCACGGGCGCGGCGGGCGTGATCGTCGGCGGCGGCGTGAATACCAACGATATTTCGTTGGGTATCAATGTCCCGAAAGCCACCGCGATCGCCGATATTGCTGCGGCGCGCCGGGATTATTTGGATGAGACCGGTGGCCGTTACGTGCATATTCTTGCCGACGGCATGCTGGCGAATGCTGGCGATATTGTTAAGGCAATCGCGTGCGGCGCCGACGCCGTCGTCCTCGGCCCGTTGTTGGCACAGGCTGAGGAAGCGCCTGCGGGTGGTTGGTTCTGGCCGTCGGTGGCTGGCCACCCAAGCTTCCCGCGCGGATATGTGGAAATCTATAGCGATATTGAACTAGGCGAGGGCTTAACTGGGGAAGATCAAGCTTTCGATCCCACGACGGTTGTTTCCAAAAATTCCCCGCTGGAAGTTGTGTTGCACGGCCCGTCGTCCGATCCATTTGGGCGGCAGAATTTGGTCGGTGGTTTGCGTCGGGCGATGGCAAAGTGCGGGTACACCGATTTGAAGGCTTTCCAAAAAGTCGACTTGGCTGTGCATTAGCGGCTCGTGGCTGTGCATTAGTCGCTGGCTGCTACTGGCTGTGCATTAGTCGCTATGGCGACGTCGTGGCACAACTTTTCTGCCAACGTCCTGTAGCTTTTTCAGCTTCGACCGGGGCGCGCCATCCGCGCCAGAGCCCCCGGTTCCGACGGTTTGTACTACGGATGCTGCGATAACCACGCCGATGGCTACTAGTTTCAGCGTGCTGATGTTTTGCGCGAGCAGTAGCCACCCGAAGAATGCGGCGAAGACGGGTTCGAGGGAAATCAGAATGGAAAAGACATTGGGGGCCAGCCCGCGCAGGGCAATCAGTTCCAAAGAATAGGGCACCAGCGACCCCAAGATTCCGGTGCCGATGGCAAACCACAAGGTATCGGTGGAGGTCACCAGGTTCCATGCGCCGTCAGCGCCCATTGGTAGCATCGCGACGCCGCCAACGACGAATGCCACGGCCAGCCCGCCCTGGCCGGGCACCAGCGCACCGGCGTTTTTATTCGCCAGGATATAAATGGCCCAGAACAAGGCTGCCCCCAGCAAGAATGCGACGCCCAGTGGGTTGAGCGGGTTGCCGTTGAAAGCATCCAGGCCCAGTAGTGCCATGCCGGTCATGGCGAGGACGACGCAAATGCCGTCGCGCAGAGACCGCGATAAAAATGCTGCCAGGAGCAGTGGGCCTAAGAACTCGATGGTCACGGCGGGTCCGAGGGGTACTAGGTCAATTCCGGCGTAGAAAAATCCGTTCATCAGCCCCAGCGATAGTCCAAGTCCGAGTACCCCGGCCCATTGTTGCCGGTTCCATTCGTGTACCCGCGGGCGCGTGATGGCCAGTAATACCACTGCCGCGACGAGTAGCCGCACCGCCGAGGTACCCCAGGTGCCGCCGTCGTCGAAAAGCTTCACTGCCAGCGCAGATCCCAGTTGCAGCGAGATGCACGAGCCGATGATACACAGCACAGAGATGGGGTTTGCCGAAGATGCCATGGCAGTGATTATTCCGTCTGCATGATTTTTGCGTCCAATAGTCCAACCCACTAGTACCCGCTAGTTTGCAGCGCGCATCATCTGGGTTGTGTATCGGTTGGGTTATGTGCCGTCTGGGTTGTGGCCGTGAGTTAAACTATGGGGCGTGACTGATGCAGCAACTCCACGTCCTGTCCTTGTCGTCGACTTCGGTGCGCAATACGCGCAGCTGATCGCGCGTCGTGTGCGCGAGGCGCAGATGTATTCCGAGGTCATCGCCCACGATGCGCCGATTGCGCAGTTCCGGGAGAAAAACCCGGCTGCGCTGGTGCTGACCGGCGGCCCGAGCTCTGTGTATGCCGATGGTGCGCCGTCGTTGCAGCCAGAATTGCTGGAGCTGGGGGTGCCGGTTTTCGGTATTTGCTACGGCTTCCAGGCGATGACGCACGCGTTGGGCGGCACTGTCGCCCAGACCGGTAAGCGCGAGTATGGCCGTACGGATTTGACGCTTGCCGACGGCTGCGGTGTGCTGCACGAGGGTTTGGCAGAGACCCACAAGGTGTGGATGTCGCATGGCGATTCTGTCTCAAAGGCTCCGGAAGGCTTCGACGTTACTGCTACTTCCGAGGGTGCGCCGGTGGCTGCGTTTGAGTGCTTGGAAAAGAAGATGGCTGGCGTGCAATACCACCCTGAGGTGTTGCACAGCCCGCATGGTCAGCAAGTGCTGGAGCGTTTTTTGACGCAGGTTGCGGGCTTGCAGCCGACGTGGACCCCGGGTGCTATTGCGGAGTCTTTGGTGGCTGATGTCCGCGCCCAGATTGGCGAAGGCCGCGCTATTTGCGGTCTGTCCGGTGGCGTGGATTCCGCGGTGGCTGCGGCACTGGTGCAGCGCGCGATTGGCGACCGGTTGACTTGTGTATTCGTTGATCATGGTTTGCTGCGTTCCGGTGAGCGCGAGCAGGTGGAGCAGGACTTCGTTGCCGCTACCGGCGCGCGCCTGGTCACTGTCGACGAGCGCGAGGCTTTCTTGCAGAAGTTGGCTGGGGTGACCGATCCGGAGGCTAAGCGTAAGGCGATTGGTGCGGAGTTTATTCGTTCCTTCGAGCGTGCAGTGGCCGGTGTATTGGATGATGCTCCAGAGGGTGCTTCCGTGGACTTCCTGGTGCAGGGCACGCTGTATCCAGACGTCGTGGAATCCGGCGGGGGATCGGGCACGGCGAATATTAAATCGCACCACAACGTCGGTGGTTTGCCGGATGATGTGGAATTTGAGCTGGTGGAGCCGCTGCGTTTGCTGTTTAAGGACGAGGTCCGCGCGGTGGGCCGCGAGCTGGGCTTGCCGGATGAGATTGTCTCGCGCCAGCCGTTCCCGGGCCCTGGCTTGGGTATTCGCATTATTGGCGAGGTCACCGCGGATCGTCTGGAAACCCTGCGTGCTGCCGATCTGATTGCCCGCGAGGAACTCACCGCTGCGGGCATGGATGCTGAGATTTGGCAGTGCCCGGTGGTGTTGCTTGCCGACGTGCGCTCTGTCGGTGTGCAGGGCGATGGCCGTACCTACGGTCACCCGATTGTGCTGCGCCCGGTGTCGTCGGAGGATGCGATGACTGCCGACTGGACTCGCGTGCCGTATGAGGTGCTGGAGACGATTTCGACGCGCATCACTAACGAGGTTGCGGAGGTTAACCGAGTGGTTGTCGACGTGACCTCGAAACCACCAGGAACCATCGAGTGGGAATAAGGAGTAGTTGAAAATGCTGGGCCTGAAGCGAGTTTAGATCTCAGTTTTCTTCAGGCGCTTGGCGTTAGCGCTTTCGAGTCTCAGCTCCGGAGATGAAAACGATCAGTCCTAGTGTCGCTATTGCCATCGTCGCTAATGTCGAAGCTATTTCGGTAATAGTCAATATGATAGCAATTAGCGCTAGTACTATGGATACGATGTTATGAATCCGCATTTTTTAAAAGCAATTCTCACGAATTCCTGAAATTCCGGAAAGTTCTGCAGCAAGAGATGCAAGCATGCCAGTTACGGTGTCTTCGTCGGCGCGTTCTTTTGTAATTTTTATTAGTCCTCCGGATTGTTTAATTTTTCTGCGTTATTAGATTTCTCATTTTCCTCCTAGTCAGTGGGCTTGACAACCCTGTGCTTATGCAGAAACCCCTCTTAGGTAAGATTATTGTATTAAGCTTTGCCTAACCTTGTCAATGATTAAATTTTAGGTAAGGGTGGGGTGTGTGGAAAATAATCTGATTTTCTGGGTCTACACATTGGAAATGTGAGATCCTTGATGGTCGCAGGGCTACTTAACGTCTTATTTTGACTGATCGCTAAGATGTAGCATCCGTTGTCATGTAATTCCATCAGGCTAAGATGGCTTGTCCTTTTATCTAGGTGTGATACCTCCAAGTGTTCGAACATGGTTGCGTGTTTAGAAAACCTGTGCCATACTGTCGCTATGACTCAAACAGGTATTCGCGCGCAGGAAGGGCGGGGGCAGCAAGAATCTGTAGCTGTTCTTGCCGACGCGCGTGCGGAGCGTGTGGCGTCATTGCGGAATAAAATTGCTGGTTTAGAGTCCGCAGCAAACTTAACTCCTGTTCAGCAAAAACCGCGTTTGCTCAGTAATGATTCTGTTTCTGAAGGGAATGAATCTTCTGTAGATCCATACCGTGTGGTGGAATTGTCCGGTCGGCTCGCTGGTGCTATTCCCATCGGCGGGTTGCCGAAAAACTCTGTGTCTCATTGTAGTGATTGCCCTGCACTCGTCTCTGAACTTATCGCACAAATTAGCGCACAGGGAAAAACAATCGCTATTGTGAACTGGTCAGATCTTTCCTTGGCGCAGGTCGCGGAAAGCGGGGATCTCTCAAAAATCATCACGGTTCCCAACCCGGGTGGGGAGTGGATAACGGTGCTTGGCGTGCTGGCAGAAGGTGTAGATGTGTTGATTTATCGCAGCCCGCGTACCCATACTTTGAGCCCTACGCAAGCACGCCCGCTGCTGGCGAAAGTCCGTAAGGGTAGGGCGGCTGTGCTCACTGTTGGTGTGCAAGTGCCCTCACCGGCATTGACAATTAATGCTCAGGTCACTGGTTTTTCTGGCATCGGTTGCGGTGCTGGGCGCATCCGAAATACAGAAATTGCGGTCAGTTCCTACAGCAAAACCCACCGGAATGGGCCTGTCGTGCTCACGTGTGGTGCGCGCTCTAGCGCTGAATCTGCCAGTGCTGAATCACTACGGGCGGTGCGGTAGATGACTGCCACGGTTCCGTCTCGTATTCAGCCCCAGGTTGAGTTCCGGTCCGGTACACAACAGAGTGAGCGTCGCCAACAAAGTGATCACAGCCAGCGTAGCCACCAAAACGCCAGCCAAAGCACTCGCCACAATTTCGGGTATTCGCACAGTGCAGGAAACCGCATCGCCGTGCTGTGGTTTCCGGACTGGCCCGTCCAGGCAGCGCTCTTGGAAGAAACTCGCCGCGGTATCAGCCCAGAAAGCCCGGCTATTGCACTGGCTAGTAATCACCGCATCACTGCATGCTGTGATAAAGCCCGCGCGCAGGGTGTGCGCCGGGGCATGAAATTGCGGGCAGCTCAAGCGCTCTGCCCATCTATGGTGGTGCGTGATGCTGACCCACAACGCGACGGGCGACTGTTTAGCAGCATTGTCGAAGAACTGGATGATGTCTCTGCTTCCTTGGAAGTGTTGCGCCCGGGGATGGTTGCGCTGAATCTGACGGCAGCAACGCGCTTTTATGGTAGTGAACAAGTTGCCTTAGAACGGTTCATTGATGCTGCCGCGCACGAGGGGATTGATGCCACCGCTGGTGCTGCCGATGAACTTTCGACTGCCATTATTGCTGCCCGGCACCGTGTGCTTGGAGCCGTCGTTCAACCCGGTGATTCTGTTGCATTCTTATACCAGCAACCGTTGTCCGTCCTGCTCGCAGAACCCGCGTTGGGCTGTCAAAAAGACACTGTAGAAACCCTTGCTGGACTCGGCATTTCTACCCTGGGCGAGCTCACCGAACTGCCAACCACTGCCATTAGTACTCGTTTTGGCAGCGCAGGGTTGCACTGCCATCGCATCGCTAGTGCACAACAACAACGCAAAGTTGCTCCTGGTGCAGTGGAACTGGATTTGTCAGCTTCTATCACACCGGAAGCACCCATCACACGCGTCGACGAAGCAGCCTTCATCGCGCGCATGCTCGCCGACCAGGTGCACCGACAGCTGGCCACGCAGGGGCTGAATTGCGTGCGCATCAAGATTGCTGCAGAAACCGACGACGGTACGATGATCTCGAAGATTTGGCGCACCACCACTGCGCTGACAGAGCATGCCACTGCCGAACGCGTACGTTGGCAGCTCGATGGGTGGCTCTCCAGTGGCGGCGCCGGAGCAATCGTGGAATTATCCCTGATCCCACTGGAAACCCAAATACCAACAAACACCGGATCTATCATCGAAGCCGATACCGCTGTGGCAGAAGAAACCACCGCGACCGTGGTTTCTCGTTTGCAGTCAATGCTCGGTTTTGATGCCGTACAACAACCGCATGCTGTTGGCGGTAGGGGAGTTGCCGACCGTGTGCGTTTTTTGCCCTATGGGCAGGCTGCAGAAAATATTCGGGAACCTGGCCGACGCAGTGCAGAATGGATCGGTGCCATCCCCTCGCCACTACCAACGCGACTGGGCGGCGGGCTGGACCACCCCGCCAGCCGAGTGCGCTTGGTGGATAAACACGGAAACCCGATTTTTGTCACCGCAGAGGCACTACTGAGTGCTGATCCCGTCGGCATGTCCTGGGGAAAAAAGAAATTCCAGGTGCTTGGTTGGTCGGTGCCATGGCCCGTGGATACCGGATGGTGGGAAAGCGAGATTTCTGATGAAAGCCAGCGGCTCGCGCGGATGCAGCTCGTCGGCAAGAACGCCGGTGATCAGCATCCAAAAGCGTGGCTCTTAGTGTGGCAACACCGTGCTTGGCGTATCGAAGCCATGTACTAATGCAAAATATCAATGACCAGCCGCGTCGGTCCCCGTAAAACCTGTACCGAAAATGGCTGTTTCATATCCAACCCCAGGAAATACTGGGCACGTCCGTCGTGCATACCACCAGGGATGAACTCCTTGACGACGCCGAGCTGTTTGCCCAGATCAGAGTCTAATTTGGCTACCTCCGCATAATCTGGACTGGGAAGATCCTTTGCAACCTCATCCGAGCGCACCACGCCGTCGATATTGATGTTCAAGGCCACCAAATGCTCCATATCCACAGTGCGGCCGGAGCCCTGGTAGAAGGGCTGTTCGGTATAAGAGACGTACCAGCCCGGCATGCCGTTGCCCGCCATTTCAAAAACCACACGATCGAAATCATCATGCCCAGCAATGCGGATATCCGTGACAGCCAATTGGGCCGGTGCCTCCAAACGCTCCGTTTTTGGCGCGCCATTAGTATCGCCAAGAGCCGTCAAACCAGCCGGTGCCGAATGCTCAGGCTGTGGCGAGGCTGGAGTTCGTGGGGTAAGCGCACCGTCGGAACTTGAGCTTCCCTTCTGGGCTTTTCCAGAAGCATCCGTGTGTGCGGGATGTGAATTCACAGAATCGTTATCAGGCCGGTGCCCCCCGAACCCCATCCCGGCAACATTCGTCCCGGAATCCGTGCACGCGCCCAACAGCAGACAGCTTGCTACCGCAGTAGCTAAGCCTGGCACGTATCGCTTCCGGGAAACCATATTCATTACCGTAGTCGCCCACAATACTGGGGGCCAAGACAATCAGCGTACAAAAGCAAAGCGATAGAAAGACTCAATCAAATCGTTGCCTAATTGTGTTCTAGGCTGGGGGTATGACTGAACCCGAATCCCGGAACCACAATCCACGATGCTCTGATGTGCAAATAGAACCATTGCCCGGCACTGCTAAACGCGACCGGATGTATGTGGTTTTTGAATGGCCCGCGGGCTGGAGCCATGACGTACTTGATGGTGATACCTTCGGTGCGGAGCTTTCCAAGAAAATCAAAGAGCACTTGGGTTCTGGGGTGGGGTTCCAACTTATCCGCAAACCTGGTCGCGCCGGGCACCAGATGCCCCGACAGCACCGGGTGTATTTGGTGTATCCGGAGCAGGCATATACGGAGCTACTTTATATCGGTGGGCCGGAAGATATTCTGCAACTGGATCTGGCAGGGCCGGGGAACAATAAACAATTTGCTGCCCGCCCCAGCCGTGATCCACTGCTCCTGGTATGCACGCACGCTAAACGCGACGTTTGCTGCGCGGTGAAAGGGCGTCCGCTGGCTGCATACTTGGAAACGAAATCGTCTACCGGTGATGTGGTCTGGGAAACCTCGCACACTAAAGGTCACAGGTTTGCGCCGGCGATGCTGTTGCTGCCGTGGGGCTATAGCTTTGGACGGCTGAATGAGCAGGCTGGTGGTGAACTTTTACAGGCGGCACTGGAAGGCAAGTATTTTCATCCCGCCAACCGTGGGCGGGGAATCTACGATGAGCCGAGCCAGGCCGCGGAAGTAGCGGTGGCCGGTGAATTGTTAGCCGCCGGTGAGTATTTGTCCTACCAGGACTTGGTTTATGCTCGGCAGGTTGCAGAACGTGCCACCGGTGCCCCCGGCGAATCCAGCGGGACCGGTGGCCCCGGTGCAGACTCGCGCGTGGTGGAAGTTGCACACCGCGACGGCCGTACCTGGCGGGTTGCGTTGGAACAGCAGCTTTTCGACGGTGTCGTGGCTTCCTGCGGGAAAAACCCTGCGACGAAGCCGGGCTGGGCGGTCACTGATTTAGCGGCGTCCTGATATTTTCGCGCCGGCTATTTCACTTCTTTCCCGAATGTGGTTGCGATTTTCCGTGCGGTTTCTTTGGCAAAGGGGCCGACTCCGGTGATCGTTGCTGACCCGGGGCCAGTCCAGTCACCGTAACCGACTAAGTGTAGATCGGTGTATTTTGGTGTCGTGCCATTGAGCAGATGGCGAATCGGTTTTAGTGCCGGGCGGAAACCTGTGCACCAAATAAGGTGATCGGTGCTTACCTCATCGAGTGAGTCGAACATGGGGGTTGCCTGCAACCGCCCGGAATCACGAGCCTCGCGCATTTTCGGCAGTGCGACGATGTCGCCCAGGTTGCTATCAGCCCCAGGGTCTTTGTCACCGCGTTGCATGGCTAGGGCTCGTTTTCTGTTGCGGCGAAATAACACGCGGCCATCGACATCATCAGGCATCCACCGTGGTTCATGCCGGGTGTACCAGGTGACATCGGCATAGTCGGTGAGTTCGGCGGCTATTTGTGCCGCAGAGTTTCCGGCACCTACTACAGCTACAGAAGAATCGCGGAAGGGTTCCGGACCGGGATAATTCGCGGAATGCCACTGGGTGCCGTCAAACGTGCCTGGGTAATGCGGAACAAAAGGGCTAGACCAGGTTCCAGTGGCAGCGACGATGTGTGTTGCGGTCCAGGACTGCTCGCCAGCAAAAACCTGGTAGCCGTCGTCTTTTCGTTCTACCTGGTCAACGTGTACAGGGCGCTCGACGGGGATCCGGTAGCGCTGCTCATATTCGTCCAAATAAGCAACGACGTGGTCAGCCGGAGGGAAGCCGTCGTATTCTGGCATGGGTTTGCCCGGAAGATTGGAAAAAATCGCGGTGGAAAACAAGGTCATCGACGGCCATACGTGACGCCATGCCCCACCAGGGGCGTCTTGATCATCCAGAACGAGGGTGTCGACCCCAGCGCGCAGTAGATAGTATGCGGTAGCTAGGCCGGCTTGGCCCCCTCCAATAATGATGGCTTCGTGGTGGTCAATGTTGGGGTGGTCAATGTTGGGGTTGCGTTCGTGAGCGCGTGTGCCGGCCGTATTCATAGATTTTGTCCCTTGCGATGTCTTGCCTTCCATCGTGTCGCCGTTGCTGTTTGCTTAGTTCTATCCGATCTGCAGGATGGTACGTAGTTCTGCGAAAAGCTGTGGACGCACGCGGTGGGTGACCGTACGGCCGATTCGTACCTTGGTCAATAAGCCGACCTCGGTTAAGCGTGCTAAATGATGGGATACGGTAGGTTGGCTCAACCCTGATAATTCTGTTAACTCTGCGACGCTAACTGGTTCGCATCCCTCCGCAGCTAGCCGCGAGAGTAATCGTAGGCGGGTGGGATCGGACAGCGCTGTGAACAGAATGGAATAGCGTTCAGCTTCACTTTTGGTCAAAAGGCCAGATCCCAGGGAACAACAGGAGGTGAGATCAGTCAGCGGGAGAGTCTCTGGGGAGGTCATAACAACTATTTTATATTGACGGCTATCGATATAAAATATTGATAGCTATCGATATAAGTTTAGGATTCTGGCTTGATGCTCAGAATTGTTTTTAAGGAGTTTTATGACCGTTGCCCAACGTCCGCGTATGTCCTGGTTGAATCGATTTTTACCGGTATGGATCCTCGTCGCGATGGGTGTTGGACTACTCCTGGGGCGCACGATGCCGGGAATCGGAGAAACGCTGGCGCGGCTAGAAGTAGGTGGTATTTCTTTGCCTATTACACTCGGTTTGCTGGTGATGATGTACCCGCCTCTAGCGAAAGTTCGTTACGATAAAACCCGCAAGATCGTTGCAGATAAGCGGTTGATGACAGTATCAATCGTGCTTAATTGGCTGGTGGGGCCAGCTTTTATGTTTGCATTGGCGTGGTTTTTCTTACCTGATCAGCCGGAACTTCGTACTGGATTAATCATCGTTGGCTTGGCCAGGTGCATTGCAATGGTGCTGGTGTGGTCAGATCTATCCTGTGGTGACCGGGAAGCTACAGCTGTTTTGGTGGCTATTAACTCTGTATTTCAGGTACTTATGTTCGGGCTGCTTGGCTGGTTTTATCTGCAAGTATTACCCCAATGGTTGGGGCTGGGTGCCAGCGAAGTGGAGTTTTCCTTCTGGACCATCGTGAGTTCTGTGTTGGTGTTCCTCGGAGTGCCTCTGGTTGCTGGTGCTTTGTCCCGGGGTGTGGGAGAAAATATCAAAGGGCGGCAGTGGTATGAAACGAAATTTTTGCCAGCTATTTCACCATTGGCGCTGCTTGGGCTGTTGTACACCATCGTTTTATTGTTCTCCCTGCAGGGTGAACACATTGCAGCGCAACCGACGGCAGTAGTTCGTGTAGCCGTCCCATTGCTGCTTTATTTTGTTGGGATGTTTGCTGTGTCGTTGGTTGTTTCAAAACTGGTGGGGATGAATTATGCGCAGTCTTCGTCGGTGTCGTTTACAGCTGCCGGAAATAATTTCGAATTGGCTATTGCCGTATCCATCGGTACTTTCGGAGCGCATTCCGCACAAGCGTTAGCTGGAACAATAGGTCCGATGGTCGAGATTCCTGTGCTTGTCGGGTTGGTTTACGTCATGTTGTGGGTGGGGCCAAGGCTTTTCCCTGGTGACGCAACCTTGCCGGGTATGACCACGCCGACTACCGGACAGTAACCTGACCGCAGTTGTGTTTAATTAGGTGCTGTGCGTTAGGTGCTGTGCGTATGGAAAAGCCCGGCGGTTAAGCCGGGCTGGGTGGTAGTAAAGAGTGCGGAGACTAGCGCCAGATGATTTAGGGTCGCATGATCTAGCGCCAGATGATTTAGCGCCGCATGATCTTTTTCGACAACCAGTTGCCGAAGAACTGCGCGGCCTGCACCATCAGGATGATCACGGCAGTAGCAACCAGTGTGACCTCGTAGTTGAAGGCGCGGTGTCCGTAGACGATGGCGAAATCGCCCAAACCGCCGCCGCCGACGTAACCGGCCATGGCGGACATGTCGACGATCGCGATGAAGATGAAGGTGTAACCCAGGACCAATGGCCCCAGGGCTTCGGGGAGGATCACGCGGGTGATGATTCGCCACGGGCCAGCACCCATTGCGCGGGCAGCTTCGATAATGCCGGGATCGATCGCGACTAGGTTCTGTTCGACGATACGGGCGACGGCGAAGGTTGCGGCAATCCCCATCACAAATGCCGCGGATTCGCGGCCAATGGAGGAGCCGATCACTCCCACAGTCACTGGTTGTAGCAACGCCAGCAAAATGATGAAGGGGATTGGGCGGACGAAGTTCACCAGGATGTTTAGGACCGTGTAGAAGAATTTGTTCTGCAGGATCCCGCCTTCGCGGGTGGTGAATAAGAAAACGCCGGTGACTAGGCCGAGGATGCCGCCGACAGCCATGGCGAAAGCAACCATGACCACTGTGTCGACGATTGCGTCGGAAAACATGGGGCCCAGGCGGTCCCAGTTGGTATCAGCTGCGGAAATCATCGCTTAATCTCCTCAATGTGGGTGCGCTGGGATAGGGTGCGGTAGAACTCATCGATGGTGTCATCAGAGCCGTTGAGACGCACAGTCATTTTGCCAAAGGACTGCTGCTGCAGGGTGGTGACGCCACCGTGCACGATATTGATGGAACCACCGCCTGAACGCAGCGTGGCGGCGGCTTCAAAGAACCCGGAGTTTTCGGTCAGCTCGATGGTGAACAGGCGCCCGTCGTGGGCCAGTAGGTCATCGGCTTCAATAGAGTCCGGTTCATTGCGTAGGGCAGTAGCGACGAATCGCTTGGCGACGTCCGTTTTCGGCGCAGAAAAGATTTCGTAAATCTCGCCGTATTCCACGACGGAGCCGTTTTCCATCACCGCGACTTTGTCCGCGATGGAGCGCACGACTTCCATTTCGTGGGTAATCACCACGATGGTGATCCCGAATTCTTGGTTGACTTTCCGCAATACTTCCAAGATTTCTTGAGTAGTCTCTGGGTCGAGTGCGGAGGTGGCTTCGTCGGCAAGCAACAGCGACGGGTTTGTCGCCAGGGCGCGGGCAATGCCGACGCGCTGTTTTTGTCCGCCGGATAGCTGCTCGGGGTAGGAGTTGCCACGTTCGCCGAGACCGACGAATTCGAGTAGCTCTTGCACGCGTTTTTTGCGTTCGGCTTTTGCGATACCGGCGAGCTTCAGTGGGAACTCGATATTTGCGGCTGCGGTACGGGAATTAAAGAGGTTGAATTGCTGGAAGATCATCCCGATATTGCGGCGTAGTCCGCGCATTTTTGCTTCGGACATGCCGACGATCTCTGTGCCGTCGAGTTTTAGCGAACCGGAAGTTGGTGAATCTAGGCCGTTGATCAGGCGCACCAGGGTGGATTTACCTGCGCCGGAATAGCCGATGATGCCGATGACTTCACCGGACTCAACGGTCAAGGTGACATCGTCGACGGCGGTGACCTTCGCAGAGCCTTTCTTCTTGCTCGCAAAGACTTTCTCGACGTTGGTGAATTCGATGCGGGTGCCGCGGCGTTCGCCACTTCCGCTAGTAGGGCTTTGGCCCGAGTGTTTTACCACGAAAAAACCATCATTTCTTCTTAGACGGAAAACGCTTAGTCGCAGCTATGTTAGCCGTGACTAAGCGTATTTCGTTACTAGCCTGGTTAGAAATATTCGGATGAGTCCCGAATGTGCTCCGAATTAGCCCTGCTGTAGTTCCTCTTCCAGCTTGTCCAGGATCTCTTGCAGTTCTGCGCGTGGACGCTTGATTTGCACGGCGGTGCCGCCGGATTCTTCGCGTACAGCTTCTGCGACGCGCTCGTCGTGCCACAGTTCTGCCAGCTCGTTCAGTACAGCATCGTCGACGTTGTCGGCACGCACGGCCCATAGGTTGATGTACGGCTCGGCGCCTTCACCATTTGGATCATCTTCGAAGATGGCTTCCTTTGGATCAATGTTGGCCTTCTCCAGGAAGGAGTTGTTGATCACAGCAGGGCGGCCTTCGCCGTACAAGCGTGCGGTCTGGGCAGCGTCGATCGGGGTGACGGTGACCTTGGAAGCGTCTTTGTCGATATCAGCCGGGGTTGGGGTGTACTTGGAATCGCCGGTCAGCTTGATCAGGCCAGCTTCCTGTAGCAGCAACAGTGCACGACCCTGGTTCACGGTGTCGTTCGGGATGGCGATTTCTTCGCCCTCGATCTGGTCAACGTCGAGCTTTTCGGCGTCCTTCCAGTACAGGCCCAATGGGTAGATCTCTGTGGAAACTAGTGGCGCCAGGTCGTCGCCGGAGCCAATGTTGTGCTGTGCCAAGTACATCAGGTGCTGGAATTTGTTGGTATCCAGTTCACCCTGGGTTAGCGCTGGGTTTGGGGTGGAATATTCCGCGAAGTTGCGCAGATCGATGTTGAAGCCGTGCTCTTCTGCGACTTCCTCGAATACTGCCCACGATGGCATCGAAGCATCGGTGGTGCCGATAACGATGGTGTCGTCTTTGGAGTATCCGCCTTCACCGTTAGCGGAATTGGCGGAGTCATCGCTGGAGCAGGCAACCAGGGTGGCTGCGGTCAGTGCAGCGGTGCTGCCTGCAATAATACGGCGGATCTTCATAGGGTGTGGGGTCCTTTCATGGGAGTTTCCAGCATGCAGTTTTGGCCCTTGGTGCATGCGGATGCAATGACGTGGAATCTAGCAGACGCTATACAGCTTTGTCTACATTTTTGTTCAACTGCTGCTGTTTAAGGGGGTGTAGATTTTGCTTTGTTCGAAAATGTATACGCACCCGTGCGGCTTTCTGTGTAGGGTTGCACTCATGAATTTCAATGGTGGTGCGGGCCTGCCGTGGTCCCGTTTGGAAAGGATCTTATCTGGGCATCCAGTGCCTGCCCCCGTATTGCTGCCCGCACGTGCTGATATTGTCTCTACCTCGCAAGATTCTGCAGGGTATAAGCTTGCCGACGGCCCAGTCTTTGCGGAATTAACTGCGGTGAGCTCCTATAGCTTCCTTGTGGGGGCTTCGGATCCAGAAGCCCTGGTGGAACGTGCCTGTCAACTGGGCTTGACCGCGTTGGGTATCTGCGATCACGACGGCTTTTATGGTTCCATCGTCTTTGCGGAAGCTGCAGCTAAAGCTGGTTTGCCGACCATTTTTGGTGCTCGGCTGAGTCTGGATCATGGCAGTCTTACCGTCCTGGTGCGCACCCCGGAAGGCTACCGTCTGTTGTCTCGGGTGATGGCGGCTGCGCATATGGCTAGTGATGATCGGCGCCCGCGGTATCCAAGCTTGGAATCTTTGGCCGAGCAATTGGCCGGGCAATGCTATATTCTCGTGGATTATTCTTGGCTTAGTATGCTCGATACCTTGATCGAATGCTTCGGAATAGACAGCTTGGTTCTACACTATGAATCTAAGTTATTACCGGAAGACGCTGATCACTTTGCTGCTTTGGATTCCGCTGCTGCGGCGGTGAAAACTGCAGAATCTGAGAATTTGGTGCAAGTAGCTGCCGCACAAGGTCTTAAAACACGTGGAACTAACGGGGAAACTACGTGGAGAAGGCCGCGCCTTCGTGCCATCATTAGCGCCAGCCCACATGCTGCTACCCGTAAGGAAACTCGTCTAGCTAGTGCGAAAGCCGCGTTGGCGCAGCGCGAATCACTGGACACCGCTAGTTGGCACACGCACCCGATGGGGGCGCAGTGGTTGCGTGATGGCCGTGGCATGCTGCGTTTAGCTCCGGGGCGGGAACAGCTGCTGCAAGAAACCGTCGATATTGCTGCAGAATGTGCTTTTAGTTGGGATATCGTGGCTCCGCGCTTACCGCATTTTGCTGTACCCGACGGAGAAACTGAAATGAGCTGGCTAAGGCAGCTGACCTTTGAGCGGGCCCGGCAACGCTACCAGGCGTATCCGGAACAGGTCTATCAGAAAGCTAAAAACCAGATTGCGCATGAGCTCAGGGTTATCGAGAAACTCGGGTTTCCTGGCTATTTTTTGATCGTGATGGATATTGTTGATTTCTGTGTGAAACAGAACATCTTGGCCCAGGGCCGGGGGTCGGCAGCTAATTCTGTGGTGTGTTTTAGCCTGGGGATCACCAACGCGGAACCAATCAGTGCGCAGCTGCTATTCGAACGCTTCTTGTCGGCAGATCGCGATGGTCCACCAGATATTGACCTTGATATTGAATCCACTCGCAGGGAAGAAGTCATCCAATACGTCTATGCCACGTACGGGCGTGACCGTGCCGCGCAGGTGGCTAATGTGATTACTTACCGCCGGAAAGGTGCGGTTCGTGATGCTGCGCGGGCGTTGGGGTTCCCACAAGGCACCGCAGATAGCTGGGCGCAAGGCAAAACAGAGCCTCCGGATAATGTGGTGGCTCTTTCCGAGCAATTCCTGGGACAACCACGCCATTTGGGGATTCATTCCGGGGGCATGGTTTTGTGCGACCGGCCAGTCACCGACGTGGTGCCCACGCAGTGGGCGGCGATGGAAGGCCGCAGCGTCGTGCAATGGGACAAAGACAGCTGCGCGGGCGCAGGCTTGGTGAAATTCGACTTGCTGGGGCTGGGCATGCTGGAAGCTTTGCACCACATGATTGACCTGGTGCAGGAGCAACACGGGCATACCGTGAATCTTTGGGAAATCGATTTAGCAGACCACAATGTTTATGACATGCTGTGCCGGGCTGATGCCGTGGGCGTATTTCAGGTGGAATCACGTGCGCAATTGAACACCCTGCCGCGGTTAAAACCTCGCTGTTTTTTCGATTTGGTGGTGGAAGTCGCACTGATCCGCCCTGGGCCGATCCAAGGCGGTTCCGTACACCCGTACTTACGACGGCGGGATGGCCTGGAAAAGATCACCTATGACCACCCGGTGCTGGAAAAAGCTTTGGCGAAAACCCTGGGAATTCCATTATTTCAGGAACAATTAATGCATATCGCGGTTGATGCCGCAGGTTTTAGTGGCACAGAAGCCGATGACCTCCGCCGGGCGATGGGATCGAAGCGCTCACCTGAGCGCATGGCCGCGCTGCAAGAACGCTTTTTGCGCGGATGTTGGGAAACCAACCAGATCGAGGCAGAAATAGCCTATAAGCTGTGGTCAAAGATCATAGCCTTTGCAGCTTATGGGTTTCCGGAATCGCATTCGCAGTCTTTTGCCTCACTGGTGTTTTTCTCTGCCTGGTTCAAGTGCTACTATCCGGCAGAATTTTGTGTGGGGCTGCTGCGCGCCCAGCCGATGGGTTTTTATTCTCCGCAGTCGCTGATTCAGGATGCCCGCCGCCACGGGGTGCAGATCCTGCCAGTTTCGGTGCTGGATTCGCAGGTAGAAGCCAGTGTGACCAGCGGGGCCATCCGTTTGGGGCTTGGTTCTGTGAAAGGCTTGTCGACGTCTACCGCCGAAGCTATCGTCACCGAGCAACCCGCGTTGTCTCGACAGTCTTCGGTAGCCGATCTGGTGCGCCGAACCGGGGCATCAGTACGCGAGGTCGAAGCACTCGCCCGCGCTGGGGCATTGGAAATACTCGGGCTGGATCGTCGGCAAGCGCAATGGGTGGCTGGTGTGGCTGCTACCGAACAGCCGGGTATGCTGCCGGGGCTTTCGGCGATTGCTGCACCGGCGCTTCCCGGAATGAGTGGTTTTGAAATGCTGGTGGCAGATCTTGCCAGCACCGGAGTAACCCCGGATACCCAGCCGATGGAGTTGCTGCGGCATGCGTTGGCAGGCCAACAGGTGCTGCGTGCTGCGGACTTGTTGCGGGTTACGGATGGTAAACGTATCCGTGTGGCAGGCATGATTACCCACCGGCAGCGCCCGAATACCGCTAGCGGGTCGACGTTTCTGGGAATGGAAGATGAAACCGGGCTGATTAACGTTATTGTTTCGCCGGGGTTGTGGAAGAGGCAGAAAAGACTAGCGCGCACCGCCAAAGCTTTGGTGGTGCGCGGGATAGTGCAAAACGCCAGCGGGGCAGCCACCGTGGTGGCCGACCGGCTGGAGCCCCTAGAAATCAGTGAGTTGCTTGCGGTGCGCTCGCGGGATTTTCAGTAGCTGAGCTTATGCAGCCGAGCTGTACTTATGCAGTGAAAGCCCAGATCATGCAGCCGGGTCGAGCGCATCAGTTGAGCTTATTTGCTGTCTGCATCCAGCATTTCTAGCAGCTCTTCAATGACATCAAGGGCGTGCATTGCGGAGTAATAAGCGCCTTCATGGGTCTGCTCATCAGAGCGGACCACGGCTTCGTTCTTCACCGCTGGAATCTTGCCGAACTGTGCATTCGACTGCAGCGATTGCCAGACGGACTTCTCGTTGACCAGGGCCACCAAGGCGTCGACGTCGGCAAGCTCATCGCCAATCTCATCGACAGAGTACTTGCCAGTGACACCCTCCAGGGCCTCGTTGAATGCCTTCGAAGGTTCCGCGCCGAGATCCTGCAGCATCTGCGAGAGCAAACGGGTTCCGTTGATGACGAACTCTTCGCCGTCGTAGCTGACCGGGGCGAACTTGTTGTCCGCCAGGACCTTGGCATACTTATCCGACAGCTTGCCGACGCGTTTCTCATAATCGGCAATCAGGCTGCCACCCTCTTTTTCAGTACCGGTGGCAGACGCAACCAACATCAGATCATCTTGCCAGGTAGCGGTGGAAAAATCACCGATTGGCAGAACCGGGGCGATCTCTTTGAGTTCGTCGTGGATCGGGGTGACATCCTGGACCGCACCGATGATTAGGTCCGGGTCGGCTTTTTTAATAGCGTCGATGTCTACTTCTTCATCACCAGCGGTGTACAGCGTTTCTGCGCCATCTTCGTCGGCTTGTTTGATTTCTGCAGCCAATGGCGAATCCAAATCAAACGCCTCTGGTGCCTTCGGATAACCGGTGACCGGCAGCTCCAAAGATAGAGCAATATCGAGGTCGCGGCTGCCAGTCAGCACCACGACGGATTTCACATCGGCAGGTACTTCTACCTCGCCGAGTTCGGTATCCACAGTGCGGGATTCGCCATCCTTGTTGGCGGTTTTCTCGGCGTCCGAAGCAACCGAGGATGCGGTGCTTGCTGCTTCCGAGGCTGCGTCTTTGACAGAATCAGCGGCTTCGTCAGCAGAAGAGCACGCGCTCAGGGTCAAGGCAGCAGCTACACATAGCGGAACAATCTTTTTCATAATTATTACGTTAGCAAAAAAATCTGCTGCCAAAACTCTAGAAATTACATCTTGGATTCGATGTACGTTACGTGGGTTTCGACGAATTCCATGATGCCGTGCTTGCCATCGGCACCGCCGATACCAGAGTTGCGACGGCCAGCGTGGAAGCCCTGCATTGCTTCGAAGTTTTCGCGGTTGATGTAGGTCTCGCCGTAGAGCAGCTCGCGGGCAGCCTTGTGGGCTTTGTGCACGTTCTCGGTATATACCGACGAGGTCAAGCCGTATTCCGAGCTGTTCGCGAACTCAATGGCCTCATCCAAATCCTTGACGGTAACCACCGGTAGAACAGGACCGAAGACTTCTTCGCGGGTAATCGCAGCGCCTTTTTCTACGCCGTCCAACAGCGTTGGCTGGTAGAAGAAGCCTTTGCCTTTATCCTCAGCAGCGGCACCGCCACACACCACCTGGGCGCCGGCGTCGACGGCGGCTTGCACCATTTCGCTGACATTCGTCAATCCGGCCTGGTTGATCAGTGGGCCCATGTCCAGCTCGTCCTCGGTGGAAGTATCACCGTAGCGGGTGGACTCGAATTTGTCCTTCAGCTTGGCGACGAGCTCATCATGCACGGCTTCTTCCACGAGCACGACTTCCGCGCAGTTGCATACCTGGCCGGTGTTGATCACGCGTGAGTTCCAGATGGCGGTGGCTGCCAGGTCCAGGTCGGCGTCAGCAAGCACGATCGCTGGTGCCTTACCGCCGAGTTCTAGGTTGACGCGGGTGAGGTTTTCCGCAGCAGCTGCCATGATCTTCTTGCCGGTTGCTACCGATCCCGTCATCGAGATCATGTCGACGTCCTGGTGACGGGTCAACGCATCACCCACGACAGATCCGCGGCCACCGACCATGTTGAATACGCCCTTAGGCAGGCCGATGCCGTCGACCAGTTTCGCGAACTCGAAGGCGTTGATGGGGGTTTCGTCTGAAGGCTTGATGACGATCGTGTTGCCGGTGACCAGGGCCGGCGCCATTTTGCGCACGATGAGGAAGAACGGGAAGTTCCATGGCAAGATGCCACCGACGACGCCAATGGGTTGGTAGGTCAGGAAAATGGATTCGTTTGGGCGATCCGATGGGATGACTTCGCCTTCAATGCGACGGGCAAAACCAGCCATGTAGTCGAGGTAATCGGCAGTGAAGCTGACCTCGACTTTGGCCAGGCCACGGGCTTTACCTTGCTCACGCACCAAGTAATCAGCGAAACGGTCGACGTGGTTGCGTAGTTCTGCTGCGATCTTGGTCAAATACCCGGCACGCTCAATGGCAGGTAGCTTTGCCCATTCCACCTGGGCGGCCTTGGCTGCTTGTACTGCCTGATCTACTGCTGCGGCATCGGAAGCTGGTGCCTGGGCGATGACCTCACCCGTCGACGGGTTGAGAACGTCGTGGAATTCGGCTGGGGCGACGAATTCGTTGTTGATGTAGTTCTGGTAGCTGGACATGAAAACTCCTTGGTTGGTGTAACTACTGGGTTAGTTGCACTACTGCGTTAGCTGCGAGCAGTGTCAATGAGTCGAGCAATTTCTTCCTGCTGTGCTCTTGTTAGCTCGATATATGGCTCATGCGTGGCGGTGCTGAAATCTGCGCCGCTGGCATAACGCACAGCGTGTTTTATGGTGTGGATGAAGTGATCACCTACCTCGTAGACAGACATCAGAGCAGCAATCTTTTCCGCATTCTGTGCTGCAGCGGCTAAATCGCCAGACTCATATGCGCGGTGCATGTCGCCGAAAATCTCCGGAACGACATTGGTGAGTCCACACAAAACGCCCTGGCCCCCTGCGATGCGGTTAGGGAAATAGTACTCGTCGAAACCGGAAAGCACGGAAAAACTATCCGGGGTATCTCGGATTACCCGTCTAGTGTGGGCTGCGGAATCCACGGTGTCTTTTACCCCGACGATATTTGGGTGTGCCTGTGCAATCCGGCTGATAAGTTCCGCCGAAAGATCATTGCCTGTGCGGTCGGGGAAGTTGTACAGCACGATGGGCAACTCAGAAGCGTCGGCAAGCTCAGTGAAATATTGCACTGCAAGTTCATCGCTGGGGCCAAAATAATATGGGCTGACGACAACTGCAGCATCGGCCCCATGTTTCAGACCATGGGCATTGAGTTCTTTGACTTCTTCTATTCGGGCGCTGCCCGAGCCAATAAAGAAATGCATGCGGCCTTGGACAACCTGGCTAACAAATTCGATAGCCTGCTTCTTTTGTTCCGTGCTCAACGCATAGAACTCACCGATGCTGCCGAAGATTAAAACACCGGAAATGCCTCCGGAAATCAGTCGCTCGAGATGGGCTTCCCAAGCCTGAAAATCAATGCTGCCGTCGCTGTGAAATGGAGTTATTGACGGGCAGTAAACTCCTGTAAACATTTATTTTCCTTTCAAGTTATAAACGGAACGGGCAGTACTGGAAAACACATCAGGATCATCGCCAAACACTTTCCGTATTGCGGTGATATGCGTATGTAACTCGGTATAAATACCGATGACCGGCCAGTTTGATGCAAACATGAGTCTTTGCGGGCCGAAGATCTCGCCGAGAAACTCCAATAGCCGGTAGGCATCTGCTGTGGATTCGTAACTTAGCCCTGAGAGTTTGCAGTACACATTGGGGTGTTCGGCTAGAGCTCTCATATTGCTGGCAAACTCGCCATTGAGATTTTGGGCATTGCCGCAATGGTCAATAACAACGCGGGTATTTGCACACTCTGCATAGGCTGTCGAGAAATCTCCTAATTCCGGGGTGCGCATGCAGAGATCGAAAACCTTTGCTTGGCTAGATAAGTTCCTGCAACCCGCGGCGAAGCTGCTTTCTAAGCAGCGGCCTCGGGGTACGTTATCGTTATGCAACACTTCCCGCACTCCGGCGGCACCTAGAGTAACTTGCAAATCTTTGTGTAAATAAGCATGCGTAACGAAGCCTTTTAGTAACGGTTCCTGCTGCATTAAAGATGTAATGCGAGCGTCTTCGTCAACAGGATCAGCGACGTCGGCTTCCACATGCAGTGCACCGACTAGTTCGACGTCCTCCAGACCTTTGTCGTGCAGGTTGTTGTAAGCCTGCTTAAGGTCAGAAAAACTGAAAGACCTATGCAACATGGAATCTACGCCCTGCAGCCAGTCGAGCTGTTGGGCTGCAGGATCCCACACATGAATGTGAGAATCGAAAATCTTCAGATTAGTCATTTCCCGTACCGTTTTCGCGATTACAGCTGTCGTTGCAACCTGCTTTACAGAGCCCGGTCTAAGTGCACGTAGCCACCATCCGGATGGATCCACTGGCCGGTAGTGTGCGAAGACCGGTCCGACAGTAAGAACACTGCCGTATCAGCGAGCTCTTCGACCGTGGTCATGCGGTTGTGCAGGGGGATTTCGTCGGTGATGAGCTGTAGACGCTTCTGTTGAGCCTCTTCATCGCCAAACGATTTAATCCACTTCTCGTACAAAGGGGTCCATGCTTCTGCGACGACGAGTGCGTTCACGCGCACCCCATGGGGAGCCAATGCAGCAGCCCATTCACGGGTCAGGCCTAGGATGGCACCTTTCGCGGCTGCGTAGGCTGAGGTTTTTCCTTGGCCGGTCAGCGCAGTTTTCGAACCGATATTGAGAATGGCTCCGGCAGATTCTTGCAGGTATTTTTGAGCTGCGTGCACGGTCTCGTAGTAGTGCGTGAGATTGCTATGCAAAGATTGTTCAAACTCACGCCAGGAAGTTTCTTCGAGCGCTTTATTATCGTTGGCACCCGCATTGTTTACGATGCCGTCGATATGTCCATAACGCTGGTAGGCATCATCGATAATGCCTGCTATGTCGTCGGTGTTATTCAGATCAATCTCGTAGGCAGCGTAATCTGCCGTGAGATCTTCAATTTCGGTTTTGTATTCGTCGTTGAGGGGAGTGCGATCAAGGATGACCGGAATCGCACCTTCGCGCGCGAGCGCAAATACGATTGCCTTGCCGATTCCGCCCATGCCACCGGTGACGACGAAAACTTTTTGGTCGAGGTGAAGGTCCATGCTGCACCATCCTTTGGTTCTATGGTGTGAAACCCTGTTTCATGTTTTGTCTCATAGTACCCCAAGAAAATGTGAGATGGAACCCGCGATATCAATTAGTGTGATCTAGCTGGAATATTTCGTCGTGTGTGCACCTAAATTATGTGATATTTCGGCTGCGGCTTCGGTGATTAACGGCGCAAACCGTTCCACCTGCTTCAATGTGTTTTCCATTGCCAGAGAGGTGAGGGAAATCCCGTATGTAGCTTTCCCGGAGTGGTCGAAGACTGGTGCGCCGATACAGCGAATTCCGGGGACATTTTCTTCATCGTCGAAGCTGTAGCCACGGGTGCGTACGACCGCGATTTCTTGGTCGAGGTCTTCTGGGGTGGTAATGGTGTTTGGGGTTAGTGCAGCGAGTCCTGCTTGCCTGATGGCGCTTTCTAGTTCTGACTTATCCATGCCGGCGAGTAGGCACTTTCCAATTGCAGTCGAGTGGAGTGGAAGGCGTTTGCCGATTGTGGATGGGATCTCGTAGGGGGTTGGGCCTTGGCGTTTGGCGACGTAAATTGCCTCATTGACGTTGAGCGCACCAACGTGCACGGTGTATCCAGTTTCTTCGGCAAGCTGTGTCAGTACTGGGTTGGCAACTTCGGAAATGTCAATCGAATTAAACGCTCGGCTGGCGAGACGAAGTGAGGTGACACCAGGTGCATAAGTCCCATCACTTGCCAGGTAGACAAATTCGTAGTCAAGTAGCGTTTGCAGGATTCGGTGCACCGTAGCCTTGGCGAATCCGGTAGCTGTGACGATGTCTGAAAAGCGTTCGTGCTCAATGGCGGCTTGTAAAACAATCAACGTTTTGTCGGCAGCAGTAAGACGAGCGTTCGGCGCAGTCATTATTGGGGGTGCTCCTCGCGGATATTGGCAGGCATGGGGTGAAAATTACTTCATCAGTAGCTGGGCTAATGCCTATTGTCGCACGATTGTTATGAGTGGGTTTGTGTGTGAGGTTGAACGTAATTTGTCTAACCCCTTGCGCATGTTCGTGACTTGAACTACATTCCTAACTACACAATTAAGGAACTAGGTTCTGCCATGTGAAACTTCACGCTTCATGGTGCGCGCAGAGCCATCCGTTAAGGAGGGCACAATTGTCCAGAATCACGCAAATAAAAACCTACGATTTTAGATTTCCGACCTCGCAGTCACTCTCCGGCTCTGATGCGATGAACCCCGACCCGGATTATTCTTCTGCGTACGTAGAAATTTCAACGGACGCAGACGACGGGCATACTGGTATCGGCTTCGTTTTCACCATCGGACGTGGTAACGACGTCGTGTGTAAAGCTATTGAGTCGCTTAGCCAACGATTTATTGGGCAAGAGATAGAACCATACCTCGACAATATGAAGCGTGCCTGGGATGACCTGGTGCATGATTCCCAACTGCGCTGGCTGGGCCCAGAAAAAGGCGTCGAGCATATGGCTATCGGTGCAGTGCTGAATGCGTTCTGGGACCTGAAAGCTAAACGTGCAGAGGTGCCACTTTGGCGGTTATTAGCGGAGATGGATCCAGCCGACTTGGTGGCGACTCTCGATTTCCGGTATCTCACGGATGCTTTAACTCCAGAAGAAGCTATTGATTTCCTAAAAGATGGTAAAAGAGGCCAGCAAGAGCGAATCGATAATCTTTTGGCTCACGGCTACCCGGGATATTCCACGGCGGCCGGATGGCTGGGCTATTCCGATGACAAGATGGTCAGATTGGCGAAAACGGAAAGTCAGGACAAAGGCTTCCAGCTGATCAAACTCAAAGTCGGCCAGAACCTTGATGACGATTTGCGTCGATTGGCACTAGCCAGGGAAGCAATCGGTCCCAACGTTCGCTTGGCAGTGGACGCCAATCAGGTATGGGACGTCCCACAGGCAATTGATTGGATTAAACAATTCCACGAATTCGATCTCGCGTTTGTGGAAGAACCGACCAGCCCTGATGATGTGCTCGGACACGCTGCGATTGCCCGCGCCGTGGACCCAATCCCCGTAGCAACCGGCGAGCAGATGCAATCCCGAATCCTCTATAAGCAATTTTTGCAGGCTAATGCCTTCGGAATTATGCAGGTAGATGCTACCCGGGTGGCGGGGCCACAAGAACTCCTCATCGAGTATTTGCTGGCACATAAATTTAACAAGCCTGTGGTGCCGCATGCTGGCGGCGTCGGCTTGTGCGAGGCCGTGCAACATTTTGCGATGTTCGATTATCTGTCAGTGTCATGCACATTGGAAAACCGGCTGATCGAATATGTCGATAACCAACACGAGCATTTCGTGGACCCGGTCGTGATCAAAAACGGTAACTACATGCCGCCACTGTTACCGGGAAACAGTTGTGAAATGACTCTGGCCAGCACAGAGAAATATCTTTACACGCCTGGTGCCTAACAGGATAAATCGCCACCACCCAGAGCCACTACCCAAGGCCTAAGCCTTCATTTTCTAAGGATGCGATATGAATGGAAAATCAAATCTGAACCCAGCGAATAGCGCGGGAACAGAAGCTACAGGAACGCAAAAATCTACTGGAACGAAGAAAAACGAATCCGGTGGATTCCTTTACCCAGGGTTGCTGCTTCCCTTCGTCCTGATCGTTTCGTGTTTCGCGGCGTGGGGAATTTCGACTGACCTCACCGCTCCAATGGTTAACGTGTTCAGCTCGGTTTTCGATATGAACGCGTTTCAATCAGCTCTCGTACAGTTTGCATACTTCGGGGCATATTTCTTACTTGCCATCCCGGCAGCCATAATCAATACCAAGCTGGGATTCAAAGGCGGAGTTGTCCTGGGCATGAGCATGGCAGCACTGGGCGCCTTCATGTTCTTCCCTGCGTCACAAATTATGACCTACGGGGTATTCCTTGCGGCACTGTTTATTCTTGCCGGTGGATTGTCGATTGTCGAAACTTCAGCGAATCCGTACGTAATGTCGCTGGGGCCGGAGAAGAATGCGACTCGACGCCTGAACTTTGCGCAGGCCTTCAACCCGATCGGTGCCAACATCGGCGTTTTGATGGCCACCCTGTTGGTAGCACCTCATATTCGTGAATCCGTCGACAAATCCGGACTTAGCGAAGACCAGTTGCTCGAGCAAACCTCCCAGGAACTGGAAAAGGTGATGATTCCATACATCATCCTGGGCGTACTCTACGTTGCACTGGCACTGTCCATCTTCTTCGTGAAAGTTCCAAAGAACAAAGCGATGGAAGAAACTGACTTCTCTAATGTTCCGAAGGGCGTTGTTGGGCGCCTGTGGAACAACGGAACCTATCGTTTCGGCGTCGTCGCGCAGTTCTTTAATGTGGCGGCACAGACTTGTATCTGGACTTTCATTCCGTTTTATATCCAGTACACGCTCGATGCAGACCTAAAAACTGCTGGTTGGTGGCTGCAGATCTCACTCGTGTTCTTCTTGGTTGCCAGGTTCGTCATGGTCTGGTTGATGGGTAAAATCGAGGGTCGCTACCTGTTGACCATAATGTGTGGTCTAGGTGTGGTATTCACGATCATCGGCATCCTTTCCGGAAACGTCTTGGGTGCATTGTGCATTGTCGCTTTGTCCGCGTGTATTTCGCTGCTGTTCCCAACCATTTACGGAATTTCTTTGACTGGAGTGGGGCGCGATACCAAATTCGCTTCCTCGGGTCTGGTGATGGCGATCATTGGTGGTGCAATCGCGCCAATGATCCAAGGTGCAATCCAAGACGCGACTAACCCGCAAGTTGGTTTCACTTTCGTTCTGCTGTGCTTCATCGTTATCGGTGCCTTCGGTTTGTACGCCATCAAGCACCAGAAATCTGATGCTATTGAGGCAGCACCAACGATGGGGAAGAAATAACAATGTTGCGCGGAATATCGCCCTTACTGACTCCCGAATTATTGTCAGCACTATCCGCAATGGGGCATGGTGACGAGATAACGCTTGCCGACGCCCATTATCCCCGGTTCGGTGATGGGCAGCGTGCCATCCGCATGGATGGACTAGGAATCCCTGCTTTGCTTGAGGCAATCATGCCTTTGTTTAAACTCGATCAATACGAGGATAAACAATATTTGCTCATGGCACCGGTAGCAGGTGATTCTGACGCTCCGGTCTGGGACAGCTATCGCAAGATAATTTCGGCGTATGACCCAGGTGCAGAACCAGAATTTTTAGAGCGGTTTCGCTTCTATGAGCGCGCACAAAGTTCGTATCTGACAGTCGTGACTGGTGAAACCGCCCAATACGGCAATATCATTTTGCGGAAAGGCGTAATTCTCGATTAAGTCACCCGGTAGGCTGGCTGCCATGTGCGCAACGTATGGGCTCGATTCGACCATGGAACTGCCGAATTACGAGCCGTTGTTTTAACCAGTGCAGTTCTAACCAGTGCAGCGGTGCCACTGGTTCCGTGTGACCACTAATGCAGCGCGCCGGGTCGCCGGGTTGTTTAGCAATGGGAATCGCTTTTGCTCAACCCCGCGCGTTCCCACGCATTCAAGAAGGCATCGGCTTCTTGTTCGCTAGTCACGGAAATACGTACGCCTTCGTCGCCGTAGCGGCGGATGATCACGCCTTCATCAAAGATGCGTTGTTCCACGTCCGCCGCATCCGCGCGTGGTAGCCACACGAAGTTGCCTTGCGACGGTGCCGCGCCGATAGCTTGTGCAATGCGATCACGCTGGCGCTTGGATTCTTCCACCCGCGGGCTAAAAGCTTCGCGGTGTGCCAGGGCAGCAATTGCTGCCTGTTCCGCCATTCCGGTCACGGCCAGTGGCAGTGCCACCAAGTTCAGCGCTTTTGCCAATTCTGGCTGGGCAAAGCCGTAGCCAACCCGCATGCCTGCCAAACCGAAGGCCTTGGAAAAGGTCCGTGCGCCAATCAGGTTTGGGTAATCCTGAATTTCCTGCACTGCATCTGGGCGCTGCGGGTCATCGTTAAATTCCCAGTAAGCTTCGTCGATCAGCACCACAAGATCATCCGGGATCATATCCATGAACTCGCGGAATTCTGCGCGGCTAAAAGTCGTGCCGGTAGGGTTGTTCGGGTTGCACAAGATCACCAGTTTGGTCTTGTCCGTGATGGCTTTGGCACAGGCACGCAAATCGATGCTGTAGTCGTCGGCAAGCGGGACTGTGACTGGAACGGCGCCAGCCATGCGCACATACAGCGGGTAGGCCTCGAAGCTGCGCCAAGGAAAGACCACCTCATCGCCGGTATTACAGGTGATGCGGACGGCGCGTTGCACGATGGATGAAGCGCCAGGGCCAACGCAAAGATTGTCCTCGCTCAACCCGAGGTATTCCGCAAGCGCTGCTGTGAGCTCCGGGGACCTGAATTCGCCATAGCGGTTGCCATACTGCACAGCAGCGTGGATGGCATCTTGCACGAATGATGGTGGGGTGTAGTCGGCTTCGTTGGATGAGAGCTTTACTTTCCCCTCGGCGCTTTTGCCCGGGCGATAATACGGGAACTCGCCAAGATCTTTGCGCAGCATGTGGCTGACCTCCTAAAAATGCGGGGATGAAGAATTAGAACAGATCCCAGATGGTGATGAGCATAATGACCACACCGAGTCCAAGAACGAAATAGTTCGCTTTGTCCTTGCGGAAGTGCTTGTACACATCCAGGTTGCGGAACATATAGACCGGCAACAAGTAGACCATAAAGACCACGAAAACGCCGGCGACCAGAGATGCCAAGGTAACGATCGACGGGTTGAACACAGCGACCAGCGTCGTGGTCACGAAAGCGAAGACGTAGATGCCGATGAGCAGGTTGCGACGTGGAATGCGCTCGGCAGTTTTTGGTGCCACGGTTTTGAAGAGGTATTCGGTACCTTCCTCGCTGCCCAACAGGTGACCGAAGTACGACGAAACGATCGCACAGACCACAACCATTGGCGCAATCGCGGCCATGATGGGAGTTCCAGTGACGTTGGCGAAATAGGACAGCACCGGAATATTTTGTTCATGCGCCTCGCGCATACCGTCCGCGCCAAGAGCCAACACGCACGACCACACGAAGACCATGGTGAATACGACCAGCAGAATCGCGGTGTAGAATTCAATTTTGGACACACGCTTTTCCGTATTTTTGCCATATGCCGGTTGCATGTCAACGGACAGCTGTGAGAGTGCTGCCATATGGGAGAAAGCAAAGACCATCACCGGCAGGATCAGCAAAACACCCTTGACGACGGACAAGAAACCGCCGTCACCATATTCGAATTCCAAGAAGCTGGAAATATCCCAGCGTGGAATGAGGTAAATCGAGGTGATCGCTAGGAAACCGATCAGCGGGTAGACCAACATTTGCGCGAGCCACAGCATAGGTTTGCGGCCGAAGGCAAAACCGGCGGTCATCAAACCAACACACAGCGTCGCCAAGACCCAACGGTTAATGGAGGGCCCGCCCATTTGGTGCACGATGAAGCTATCGACGGCATTGGTGATGGAAACCCCGTAGATGAGCACAGTGGAAAATACTGAGATCCAGTACAGGATGGCGATGGCTACACCACCACGCCGTCCCAGGTATTGCGTGCAGAGTTCTAAAACATCTTTGCCGTGGTCTTTTTCCGGTGCGCCGGAGACGATGCGTGCGTAGGTGCGGTGCGAATAATAGACCAGTGGAAATGCGATGATCGTGGCGAACAGCAGCGGGATGAAACCGAAAGAACCAGCGTTGATAGGCAAAAACAGAATGCCCGCGCCCACGGCGGTGCCGAACAACGTGATTACCCAGGTGGAAGTAGAACCGGCTGGCTCTGCCTTCTTCTTTTTCCGTTGCTTCGTGCTGGTGGAGCTAGCTTGGCTAACCCCGTCGGGGTGCACGCCGGTGTTGCTGGCGTTCTGGTTGTTTGTGCTCATAGCGGTTGCTTTCTTGTTTGAGCTGGGTGCTGGGTGCTGGGTTCTAGTGGTTGGGTTCTAGTGGTTGGGTTCTAGTTGTTGAAGTCTAGTTATTGGGCGCTGTTTGTTGGCTGCTAGTTGTTTGGGTGACGAATTGTACTCGTCGTAATGCTACTCCTCAGTGTTTTGCCGAATGGTGGGGATGGAAAGTGCTTGGTCGGTAATCACGTTAATTAATGCCGGTTTCCCTTCACGCACCGCGGCCAGGGCACGCTTGACTGCGCTGGTGGCGTCCTGGTCAGAGGTGACGGTTTCGCCATGCGCGCCGAAGGCCACGGCGGCGGCAGCGAAATCTGGGTTCGCCAGTTGCGTGCCGGACACTCGCTTGGGGTAGTGGTTGAGTTGGTGGGTGCGGATGGTGCCGAACTCCGCGTTGCTCATGACCACTACCAGAAAGGCCCCGCCGGCTTGTACCGCGGTGGCAAGTTCTTGCCCGTTCATCAGATATTCGCCGTCGCCAGCGATGGTGATGACGGCGCGTTCCGGGAACTGTAACGAGGCCGCGACGGCTGACGGGATGGAATAGCCCATTGAACCGTTACGCACGCTGAGCTGCGAAGGGTATGTTTCCGTGCGTAGGTAGCGCTGCGCCCACAAGCAATGGTTTCCCGCGCCAAAGGTGTACAACGCATCGTGTGGGGCCTGTTCCTGGATCGCGGCCATGATGGCTGCCATGTGTGCGGTGCCTTTTGCGGTGGCGGGCCAATCTTCTGGCTTGCCGACGTGCGAGAACGCTAGGTGTTTGCGGTGGGCAGCGGTGAACCATTCGTGCTGCGCGGCGGAGATAGCAGCATCTGTGCTGTCGCTGGTGCCCGTGCTAGCTTCACTGCCAGCGGTGACCCGCTCTTCGGAGCCGATGCGCTTGGCCAGTTCCTCGGTAACCTGCGCGAACGCTTGCGGGCTGGCCAGAATGTGGTGGCTGACGGCCGCGGAATTCCCCAACAAAGTGGTATCGGTAGTGATTACGATATTTTTCGCGTCCAAGTTCTGGCGCAGTGTGTAGCCATCGGTAGGGACATCTGTGAGGACGGCGCCGAGTTCTACGACCAAGTCTGCTTCGCATAGCAATTCAGCGGCGGCATCGTTGCGGCCATAGCCCAACCAGCCGGCATTTGCTGGCGAGGAAAACGCGGTGCGGTCGCTGGCGCGCCAGTCGTGCACTACCGGGATCTGCTGTTGCTCAGCGAATTTTTGTACGGCTGCGCTGGTTTCCGGGCTCCAGTGCGCGCCACCGGCAAAGATCAGCGGTTTTTCTGCTGTTCGGAGCTCGGAAGCGAGGTAATCGAGGTCGGCATCGCTGAACGCGCCATGGCTGGCAGGTAGAGGATTGCAGAGATCGCCGGTGAATTCTTGGTGTAGGACGTCTTCCGGTAGGCCGATGACCACCGGGCCGGGGCGGCCCTGGGTGGCTAGATGGAAGGCTTCGGCGACGACGCGGCTGGCGCGGGAGGCGTCGTCAAGCACATAAACGCGCTTTGCTTGGGTGCCGAACCACGCTTTGATGTCGAATTCCTGGAAGGATTCGCGGTCGCGGTCGTTGGTGGGTACCAGCCCTACGAACAGTACCAGGGGAGTAGCGTCCTGCCAGGCGGTGTGGATGCCGACGAACGCATTCGCGGCACCCGGGCCGCGGGTGACCATGGCGACGCCCGGCTGTCCCGTAGCTTTGCCGTGGGCTTCTGCCATATAACAGGCGCCGCCTTCTTGGCGGCACACGACGGTGTCGATGGATGATTCGTAAAGACCATCCAGTACCGGAAGGAAACTTTCGCCTGGTACCTGGAAGATCCGTGGGACGTCGTGGAGTTCAAGACTACGGGCGATTGCTGTGCCCACGTGGCCTACGCTCATGCTGTTACCTCGTGATGTAGCAGGGATATTAGTCAGCGACCATTCTAGTGATCTGAAGCAAATTGCCCTTGTGTGTAGAGACGATCGGCCTGTGTAGTTATGCCTGGTTTCTCCGTGTTTTCCGTGAGTTTTCTGCGGGGGTTTTGTGGGTTTTTGTGCTAGCTGGGCGCTTCTTATGCGTTTGCTTTCGCAGTACACGGAATACAAAAAGCCGCATGGCGGGTAACAACGCCATGCGGCCGGAGCCGGGGGAGTTGAGCCAGTAGTTACTTGCTACTAGCGACCGGCTACTAGTGGGGATTAGCGCTCGGAATATAGAGCGAGAACCCTCCAATTACCATCGGGCCCCTTCGCAATGCCGATGCCGGTTTGTGTTGCTTGCTCGTTCGCCATGTTCGCGTGATGTCCTGGACTATTGGCCCAGCCGCGCACTATTGTTGGCGCGAAATTGAAGCCGTCTGAGAGTTGAAAAATATTTTCACCGACTCCGCCGTGGTTTGCTACAAGCGAGCCAAGCTCGAAGTGATGGAAAGCGTTGTTCCGCGCAAGCTCCTCGGCGCGACGTTGTGCTTCGGCATTAAGCGCAGGGTTGCTTTGCAGCGGTTGTGCCCCTTGCTGTGCGCGGAACTTATTTGTTTCCGCGATGACTGCTGCCCGCTTAGCTTCCACGTTCGATGGGGTAGAAGGCTTGCTTGGTGCACCAGGGGTTCCAGGCGTGCTCGGCCGGTGCTGCGTACCAGGCGTGCTTGGGGTTCCCGGCTGCTGTGGCGTCGGCAGGCTAGAAGAAAGCGGGATGCTGCTTGTAGGCAAGTTGAAAGCTTGTGCCTGAGAGCTAGCTGGTGCAGCGATCATTCCAGTGAAAACTCCGGCAGCAGCAAAAGTTGCCGCGAATGTACGGGTGGAAAACTTCACGGTAATCTCCTTAACTCTGTAAAGAGCTCAGTAAACAAGCTGTTCTAAACAGCCCAGTAAACAGGGAAACGCGGGGGAGCGTTCATTTCAACGATGCCACACGAGCGCGTTGGGATGCCCTGAATTTCGATATTTTATTCATGTTAGGAGCAATTTATGACAGACAGTGCACGTATTTTTGGTCCGCGTAGCCCGCATAATCCGCGGATGAGCCGACGTCGTGGTGTACAAGTCATCGCAGCACTCGGGGCAAGTGCTATTGCCCTGGCGGGATGTTCGCAGGCTGATGACGCCGCTGATGCAGCAAACAACGCGGCCGACAGTGCTAGTGAAAACGTAGAAAGCGCAACTGAAGCCGCCACTACTGGGAAGGAAGAAAAGTTGACCTTTGAAAAACAGCAGGTTGCAGACCTGGACGTGCAGGCGAACCCCGTACCAGCAGCGGCGGCGAAATTGCCGCAAGGGTTTGATTTGCAGTCACACCGTTTTGGGCGTGGTGAATGGATCGAGTCTTCGCGTGAGGGCTTGGTTAATTCCCTGAAAATGGGCGTGACCACCCTGGAATTCGACATCGAGTTGTCTGCCGACGGGGTCCCTGTCGTCTGGCACGATACGAAGATCGATGCCGAGAAATGCCAGGACACCAAGCCTGTTACCGAGGGTGATCCACAGTTCCCGTACGTCGGCAAGCTGGTCCACGATCTGACTTTCGCGCAGCTGTCCATGCTGAACTGCAATAAGAACCTGGACGATTTCCCGGACGCTGCCCCGCAGGACGACAACCGTTTGCTGCAACTCTCTGAGGTCTTCGAGATCGCCGCGGATTACCCGGATGTGCACTTCAATATCGAAACCAAGCTGGAGCCGGAGCACCGCGAACAAACGGCATCCCCACAGGAATTCGTCGATGCGATCATGGATGAGGTGGAGAATGCTGATGTCGCGGATCGCACCATGATTCAGTCCTTCGATTGGGCATCGCTGCCGCTGGTGCGTGAACGCGATGCTGAGATTCCGCTGGTCTTGTTGTGGGACGAAACTACATGGAAATCGGGCTCGGCCTGGATTGGCGATGTTGATTATGATGCCGTCGACGGTGACATCGTAGAAGCCGCAAAACAGTTAGGCGTGCAGGTGCTTTCGCCTGGACATGCGGTTCCTTATGGGCAAACCCCGCGTGACGACGACTACCACCCGGTCGCTACACCGGAGCTGATTACTCAGGCGCACAAGGCGGGCATGGCGGTGGTGCCGTGGACTGTCAATGATGAAGACACTATGCGTGAGCAGATTGCTGCCGGCGTAGATGGCCTCATCACCGATTATCCAAGCAAAGGCCAGGCGGTACTGCAGGAGAAGTAGCGCGCTAGTGAGAGCAGTAGTGCACGTGATAAGAACGCGATGAGCTAAGAATTCTTCGCCGCATTTGGGTGGACTAATTTCGCGCTCTGCGTAGCGGTGGAGTTCAATATTGCTTATGTCTGAAGTAGATCCGCTCATTGAATCCTTGTACCGCTGGTCTGATGTCAGCGGCGTGCTGCTGATGGGAATTATCGGCGGCACTATCGCTCGGAAAAGCGGCTATGACATCATCGGGTTCTTTTTTATCGCGATGTTCTCCTCGCTGGGTGGCGGTATGGTGCGCGACGTGCTCATTAACCAGGGCACCGTCGCGGCAATGAGTGAGCCAGAATATCTGTACCTGGCTTTTACTGGTGCGCTGATTGCACGCTTTGTCTATTTCAAGGGTAAAACCTGGGATTATATCCAGGCGCATGGCGACGCCGTCGTCTCTGGCCTGTGGGCAGGAACTGGTGCGGTGAAGGCTATTACCTACGGTCTGCCGTTGATTCCGTGCATCATGATGGGCGTGTTTACCGCTACGGGTGGTTCCATGATCCGTGATATTTCCATGGGGCGGGAGCCAGCTGTTTTTGGCAATAATCAGCCCACGGTCATTCCGGCGATTGCCTGTGCCAGCATTGTGCTCATCGGCAATCACTTCGGCATGCTGGCCGTCGGCATGGTCGTCGGCCCGTTAGTTTCTATTTTCCTTGCACTGTTGGGTATTTGGGCTGGTTGGCGCGTGCCTGCCCACCAGGATTGGGCACCAATTAATGACACCGCGGCGCAGGTGAAAGTGCTGGCTAAGAAGGCTGAGCATAAAAGCCGCGCGGTGGGGCGCAAGCTGGAACCACACCGCGTGCGTTCTTGGCGGCACCGGCAGATGGAAGCAGCGCTGCAGCGTCGTATGGAAAAAGAGGCACGCTCGGGCAAGCACAAGAAGATGACGGAAGAAGAAGTCAGCGACTTTATGGATTCTTTTGATTCTGATGTGGATCAACTCAGCGCTAGTACCGACTCTGGCGCTGCTGACGAGACCGACTTCGGCATGGACTTGAGCGGTGATTCTTATGACACCGAAGAGCCGGTATCCACGGAAGAATCGCAGCGGTTGCTTGATGCCATTTTGGCGGATGACAAGCTCACAGATGAACTCATTGAACGTTTGATGAGCCGCTATAATTCCCGCGATTAAAAGTAGCTTACGGGGTTTAGAAAGCTTAAAACTTAGAAAACATGCCAATTTACAGTGCACAACCAGATCTGGAAATCCCGAATAGCACTGTCTACGACGTGTTGTTTGGCAACCTGACCGATGAAGATCGTGACCACATCGCTATCACCGATGATGCGACCGGTTCCATAACCACCTACGCGGAACTCAAAGCGCTTGTCGACGCATTTGCTGGTGCGCTCACGCACCGGGGAATAAAACCGGGAGATGTTATCGGGCTGCACTGCCCGAATAGTCTTGCTTTTGCCGTGGCATTCCACGGAAGTTTGCGCGCCGGGGCGAGCGTAACCACGTTGGGCGCACTGTTGAACACCGCGGATATTGCGCAGCAGCTCACAGATTCTGGTGCGAGCTACTTGTTCACCACCAGCATGCTGGGGCAAGCTGGCTTTGCCGGAGCCGAAGAGGCTGGAATCGTTGCTCAGAACATCGTGGATCTTACTGATGAAAACACCGGTGTGCAGGCTCTCGTGGCTGCAGGGTATGCCCCGCCGGATCTTGATATTGATCCTGCCACGCATGTGGCTGCGCTGCCTTATTCTTCAGGAACCACGGGGCTTCCGAAGGGCGTGCGTCTTAGCCACCGGAACTTGGTGGCGAATATTGTGCAGATGACTGCTCGGCTACAGGCTAACGGGGTGCACCGCGATTCTGTGCTTATGTGCGTGCTGCCGTTTTCGCATATATATGGCATGAATGTGTTGTTGAACGTTGGTTTGCGTTTACGTTCGCACATCGTGGCCATGCCGAAGTTTGAATTGGGAAGTTTTTTGGCCGCGCACCAAAAGTATGGGGTGACTTTTACTTTTATCGCCCCGCCGATTGCTGTGGCGTTAGCTAAGCATCCGTTGGTTGCTGATTTTGACATCAGCGCTTTAGAAACTGTGCTCTCCGGGGCGGCCTCCCTGGATGGTGAGTTAGCGCGCGCCGTTGCTGATCGCTTGGGGGTCAACGTTATTCAGGGGTTTGGTATGACAGAAACCAGCCCGGTCACAAACGTCGGCGATATCGGCGTGACCCCACTGGATTCCATCGGGGTGCCGGTAGCTAATACGGAAATCAAGGTGGTAGACGTTAACTCTGCCGCTTTCGAGGAAATTCCACCGCCTGCGCGTGCGGGCCAGCGTTCGGCCGACGGCGAGTTGTGGGTGCGTGGCCCACAAGTGATGCTGGGGTATCTCAACAATGAGGCGGCGACCCGCAGGATCATGCTTGACGACGGCTGGTTGCGCACCGGTGATATCGCAAACCTGGATCACCGCGGCAACGTTTACGTGGTTGATCGCTTGAAAGAATTGATCAAGTACAAGGGCTATCAGGTTGCGCCTGCGGAGTTGGAGGCGCTGTTGATGACGCATGAGGCCATTGCCGATGCCGCGGTAGTGGGGCACTGGCGTGAATCTGCTGGGGAAGAGCTACCGCGCGCGTTCGTGGTGCTGCAGCAGGGCGTTGATGCAGCTGATCCAGCTGTTAGTGCCGAGGCTTTACTGGAATGGGTGGCGCAGCGCGTGACACCATACAAAAAAATCCGCATGATGGAGTTTATCGACGTGATTCCGAAATCAAGCACCGGAAAGATCCTGCGCAAGGAGCTGCGGAACCTCCCTGTGACTGAGACTGAACGCTGAGAAGAACTGAAAGGAAGCAACATTCATCATGGCCTTGCTCGACATACTCATTACTAATGCCCGCATCTGGACTGGCGACCGCGAGAACCCGTCGGCAAGCGCAGTCGGCATTGTTGGTGACCGGTTCTTCATCCTCGATGAGGCCCAAGCCCACCAGTTGGGTGCACGGCGCCGCTTTGACGCCAACAATGCGTTTATCGCGCCGGGCTTTAATGATGCGCACTGCCACTCGGTGTGGTTTGGCCTGACGCTGGCGGAGATTGACCTGAGTGATTGCCACAGTGCACAGGATGTGTATGACACCTTGGCCCAGGCAGAGAAGGAGCGCCCAGACCAGGATTGGTTGATTGCTTCGAATTTCCGTCCGTCGAAAATGGGTGGGGAAGAACTGGACATCGCTGAGCTGGACCGCGCCACCAACAACCGCAAACTGGCCATCAAGCACAATTCTGGCCACAGCATGACGGTCAACACCGCGGGCCTGCAAGCTGGCGGCATCAACATTGATGACCCGGAGCAGCCCGAAGGCGGCCAGGTGGTGCTTGACGACGATGGCAACCCGACCGGCCTGCTGGAAGAAAACGCCATGCGCGCGATTAACGATCAGCTCAGCCCGGAATCTGTCGACGAGCTTGCCTATGCGTTGCAGCTGGCACACCGTCGTTATGTAGAAGAAGGCCTGACCTCGGTGACTGATGCCGGAATCGCCGGTGGCTGGATCGGACACAGCCCGCGCGAGATGGCCGCGTACCAGCAAGCCGCGGCGGCTGGGGACCTGCTGGCCCGTACCCAAGCGATGATCACCAGCGACGTTTTGCACCCGCTCGACGGGCACGCTGATGATCCGGAGGGGCACGGTCTAGATGCGGGCATCCGCACTGGTCTGGGCGACGAGCGCCTGCAGATCGGCCCGGTGAAGCTGTTTACCGACGGCTCAATGTTGGGTACCACCGCGGCGATGACTGAAGCCTATTGCGGCTGTTCACACCGCAAGGGCTACCTGCAGGGAGATCCGGAAGATATGACTGCGCAAGCCATCAAAGCTGCCGGAAATGGCTGGTCGCTAGCGTTGCATGCCATTGGTGATGCCGCGGTAGATTTGGCACTCGACATCATCGAAGAAGCCACCGAAAAATACGGGTCACCGGAAATGCCGCACCGCATCGAACACGGCGGGGTAGTGCGTGCTGATCAAATTGAGCGGCTGGCGAAAAACAACATCGTGGTGGTACCGCAGCCGCGGTTCATCCCGGAATTCGGTGGGATCATGGCAGAAATGCTCGGTGAAGAGCGCACGAAACTGGCTTACCCGGCCAAGCGTCTGCTGGAAGCGGGCATGATCTTGCCGGGAAGCTCGGATCGCCCGGTTGCCGATGGCGAGCCACTCAAGGTTATTCAGGCATTCGTGCAGCGTAAAACAGAAAACGGGGAAGAGTTCGGCCCAGCAGAAATCATCACCGTCGACGACGCGCTCTACGCATATACCGCGGGTTCGGCGGCAGCCACCGGCTGGGCGGGCCGCAAGGGGCAGATTGCGCCGGGCCAGTTGGCTGACTTGGTGGTGCTTGCCGACGACCCGCGTGAGGTGGATCCGGATACCATCAGCGATATCCAGATCCTGGCCACCATGGTCGGCGGTGAATTTGTCCACGGTGGGCTGGAAGAAGTGTAGTTTTACTGCAATCTGCTGCGGGCCTCGCCTGTTATATCCGCTGCAGATTAGCTGTTAAACCTGCTGTTTTCCGGCGCCCATGGATGTCACGGTGAGGCCGGAGGCCCGAATCAGGAATTGGATGCCGTCGGTGTCGCCGAGAACTATTTACCAGTGTGTATTCGCAAGGGCTGGGTAATGAGTAGCCGGAACCGTTGATTAGATATGTTATTAAACACAATCGTCAATAGTTTTTATTTGTTCTTTGCGGAGGCGCCGTGCCCATCACTATTACCGCCGAATTTAAAGATGCCCTGGATATTATTGAGCAGGGGCGGAATGTTTTGATTACTGGCAAGGCGGGTACTGGTAAATCCACCTTATTGCGGCATTTTTTGGACAGCCACAGCGATAAAGAAATTCTAGTAACCGCGCCTACTGGAGTGGCTGCACTGAACATAGATGGGTTTACCATACATAAGTCCTTTGGGTTCCGTCCGGGAATGTATCCGGATGCGCTCGCACCTGGTGGTGAGTGGAGTGCGTCGAGCAGAGTTTCTAAGGTGCTGAAAGCTATCGACGTGCTCGTGGTTGATGAAATTTCCATGGTGCGCGCGGACATTTTCGACATGATGGATATCGCACTGCGGAAAATTCGCGGTCGTGATGTTTCGTTCGGCGGAGTACAACTGGTGTTAGTAGGCGATCTACTCCAGCTTCCACCTGTTGTGACGAGCAAGGAAGCAGATCTGTTCAACAGCGTGTGGGATACGCCGTACTTCTTTTCCGCGAAATCTTATGCTGAACTGCAGTTAAAGGAGATTAACCTGACGACGATTTGGCGCCAGGCAGATTCCACGTTCGTCGATATCCTCAATGAGGTGCGCGAAGGCGTGGTTGGCAGTGAAGCTTTAGAAATCCTGAACCAGCGAGTAGACCCAGATTTTGTCGCTCCGGATGGTTGGGTTACGTTGACGTCACGTAAAGCTACGGTTGCAGCGATCAACCAAACGCGGCTGAGCCAGCTGCCTGGCCGTCGTTACGTTTCTTACGCCGAAAAGAACGGATACGCGGATGTCCACTCCTTTAGCGGCAGCGAAGAACTGCATTATGCTGTGGGGGCTCGGGTAATGACGGTGGTTAATGATGCCCACGGGCGTTATGTGAACGGCAGTTTTGGTGAGATAGTCGGCGCAACGGATAAAGAGATTATGGTGCGTATCGACGACACCGGCCAACTAGTGAAGATTGTCCGTTATACCTGGGAGATTAAACAGCCTGCTGTTGAGGGCGGGCGTTTGGTGAGTGTTCGAGTTGGTGCGGTGACGCAATTTCCGATTATTTTAGCTTGGGCGATCACGATCCATAAGAGCCAAGGCAAGACGATTCCGCGACTTTTCATTAATTTGAAAGGCGGAACTGCTACCGATGGGCAATTTTATGTCGCGTTGTCGCGGGCGGTTGATTTGGAGAATCTGCGGTTCTCGGCACCGGTGGAGCCCCGGCATATTCGGGCGAATAATGCGTTGGTGCGCAAGGTGCGACGGGAAGTGAGCGCCGGGATCAATGCTAGCCGCGTGGTGTTTTTGTCATTTAATGGAGTGAATTTTGGGCTTAGCCAGCACGTGGCACGTATTCACGCGATTATTTACCAAGATGGACGGCGGGTAGCTGATTTTGGTTCGTGGATTAATCCGATGGCAGACTTGGGTGATTTTGGCCGACAGCACAACATTCCAGCCAGGGGCTTAGCGATGGTGCCAACACTCGGCGATTTTTGGCCGTTGTTGCTGCGCCAGGCACAGGGAGGAATTGTTATTGGTGATCGCCTTGCGATGTTAGAAGGCGCAGTACGCCATCAAGAACCAGGCATGGATGTAGCGTTGGGTATCGGTTATGAAACTGGCGATTTTCAGTTTGAGGCGCAAGGCGAAACAGTGGTAGAGCGTTGCGAATCGATGGCCCGGGCTTACGAACAAGGCAAACTTGTGCCTGAACGTGGGCAGCTCGTCCCAAACGCAAACAAGGATGCGGAAGGTGCTGTGTATCGACCGCAGTGGGCGCCGAACTTCCCGATGATTTTGGATAATTCGCAGGCTACAGATTCCGATATCGCGTGGGCAGCAATGTCGGGAGGTGGTGCACAGCCGCAGGATTTTGCTGAAGTAGCAGAATGTGCCGAGCTTTTGTCCGCGTGGGCACTGTCGCGTGGTGCTTGGACCACGACGTTGGAGCATGAGATCAAACAGCGAGTTGCTCGTATTGATTCGCGTCCGGTTTCGCTCCCACCAGTGGAAGACGAAGTCGTGGACCTTTCTCAGCTGCTGCGCCCGGGCACCCGGGTGGCGTTTACGGGAGTCACCAGCTTGTTGGGCGGGTCTGCGAACGATGAAAGATCAGCAGAAATCTGTGCCGAAAAGGGGCTGGAGTACAAGAAGAATATGTCGAAGACGCGGTGCGACGTGGTTGTTGCCGCTGACATCGCTTCAATGTCGCGGAAGGCACAGGCTGCCCGCGAGTTTGGTAAACCGATTATTGCCCAAGAAGATTTTGAAGACTGGTACTACAACAACGATCATGCGCAGGAGACACAAACTCCGAACTACGTTGCGGTTTCTGCGCCTGCCCCTGAGCCAAAGGCTCCGGTAGTCGAAAAATTTGTTGCAGATTCACAACACTACCCGTATGGCCAGCAGCCGGAGACGGAAAAATCTGCTCTTCAGGTAGTTCGAGCAGACGAAGCTCTTGTCGAAGGCACCCGGGTTGCCTTCCGCGGTTCCACTGTCGTCAATGGTGAGTTGTACCCGCACGGGGATTCTCTGCAAAGGCTGTGCGCGATGCTTGGCCTGGACTACAAGCAGGCTGTTACTAAGACGCGTTGCGACGTCCTGGTTTCTGATGACATTACGGCTGAAGACGGTAAAACGGGGTTGGCCCGTCGTTATGGGAAGCCAGTTGTTACCGCAGCTGATTTTGCGCAGTGGGCGGAGCTCCAACTCGATGTGTCTTTTGCAGATGAGGCTTTTGCTACAGAAGAGGCCGAGGTTGACGAGCTTGCAGAACTAGCACAGCCTCTAGAACAGCAAGCTAGCGATGAGCGTAGAGTGCTTAACGACGAAGGCCAGCGCATCTGTAGCGCCGACCGCATTACTCGTGCGACACACAGGAACGAGGAAGCTACTCCACAACCACGGTCTATGCAGGCAGCGCGGGAAAATCTGGATCCAGAAATTGATGATGAGATTGGTGAGCAGCTGCTAGCCCAGGCACGTGCTTTGCGCTATGGCCCGATAAATGACGGCAGGGGCACTGATGCTGCACCAGTGCAATATCAGGCAAGTCATTCTGCAGAGCCTGCTAAACAAGCACAACCGCGGAAAGCGCCTCGCAGACTGAAACAGTCAGCGTTGACACTGGGTGGCATAACCGCAGTGACTATCGTTGCGGCTATTGCGGAAGCCCCAGCTGCGGTAGGGGGAGTGCTTATGCTCGGTTGGATGGCAGCCCTGGTCTGTGTAGTCGTGTTCGGAATCCTGGCGTTGGTGACGAAGAAATAACGATTGCCGAGGAACCAGGAACTTTGGGGGCCAGTTCAGAAAATGCTGCTCCATAATTCTGGAGACTAGTACCGCAACTGCAGTAGCAGTGGGATAACTGTTGTAACGATAATTCGATTCGATCAAGGGAAAGCTGCGAGGAGGCATCATGTCAGCACCATTATCGACTCCACGTTCAACGGAGGAGCTTCGCAGCGATCGTAACCAGGTCGAAAAAGAAATGTATCCTTACACAGTGGCGATGTTGCGGCGACTCCGAGAAGCAGACGCTCTCGAATTCAAAGAAGAAGAACTGCTCGATCGCTATGAAGCACTTTCGTGGCTCATTGAAGACTAATTTCTGTGGACACCAGCTAGTTATTATCGTTGCCTGCCCCGTCGAGGGGGCCGCAGCATCAGTCACGGGGTCGATTGGGAAGTAGACGTGGAAGCGGGGTATCGCCGACTGGGGTCCGGGGTCCTTTCGCCCTCTGGTGGTTCCTGCTGGTGGCGGTCATCAACGCCACACCCGCCATCCGCTTAGCCAGCGATTTCGGGGTGACCCATTCAGCCAGGTCCTCGGTGTGGGAGTTGCCGACATCCATGACCAGGCAGTTCGAGGTCACGAAACTGCCCGCCCAGCGTCTACGACGCACATACTCGGCAACCACATGATCCAGCCTGGCGACCGTCTCCAGGTCTGTCGCAGTGGTCACAGTGTGCGGGTTTGGGTAGTGGCGTTGTTTTGCTGGCCTGCCACCTGCGTGGTGAACATCGTCATTGCCCTCGTAGGGTGACTTCCTCAAAATCAACGTCTAAATAGGTGATCGGCAGCTCGAGGTGGTGGGCCCATTCGATCTCGGCGCGCTGGAGATTCTTCAGCGCTTTGAACACGGTGGGGTCTGGGTAGCCCTCCGTGTTGTGGGGCGAGAAACCGAGGTCGATGTTGACAGCAGTCGTCGTCATGCCGCACCGCTGTCCTGTTCGATGACCGGCAGCAGGCCGTACTGCTTCTTCAGCAAGTCGTAGACGAAGAGCCGTCCCTTCTGGGTCCAGTACATGTGCGTGCGGGTCTTACGCCAGCTCATGCAGGATTTTTTGGAGCGCACCAGTCCAGTACATGTGCGTGCGGGTCTTACCCTTGTCGTACTCGTGGGTCTTGGACTGCGTGTAGCTCTGCTCGGCGAACCGGGCGTAGAGAAACCAGCGGCCGGACTGCCTGAACTGCACCCCGGCGTCGTGCAGCAGCAAGTTCAGCTTCTTTGCCGACAATCCATAGTCTTTGGCGATTTCCGTGATGGTCAGCAGCGAGTCCGACTGGAGCACCACGTCGTAGTAGGAGACCTTCGGGGCGGACTCAAGCAGGACCTGGGTTGATGTGAATTCCAGCAAGCCACGGGTGCGGCCGCTTTGGGCTCTCACGCATACGCCCCTGAGTCCACGCGAATCCGGACACCCCGACAGCAGCAACTTTGTATCCGTTGGGAGAGGTGCTGTATAGTAGGTTGCAATAGATCCCCGGTCGGGCCTCTTCCCTGTAAGGGAATGCACAAATGGCCGGGGCCTTTCATTTCTATGGAGGCATACCCGATGCCGAAGGATTGGTTGAGCTACGAGCAACAAGTAGAGCTACTCGGTCGGCGCGGCATGCGCATCGATGACGAGGCATCTGCAGCTGAATTTCTCGCGCGGGTCAATTACTATCGCTTCTCCGGATACTTCCGGCATTGGCAGCATGACCCAGCGCGGGGCGACAATCAGTTCTTCGAGGGCGCCTCATTTGAGACGATTCGCGCTCTCTATGACGCAGAGCAGGAGCTGGTGGCTGTCTGTGATGAGCTCCTGCACCCCCTTGAGGTTCTCTTACGCACCCGGTTCGCCTATGCCTATGGTTGCCGTGTCGGGGTAACCGGGATGTTTGCACACGGCGAAGGTTTTACTCAATCACCTCACCCTGATGCTGAACGTGTCGAAGAGCACGCCCTTTCGAACCTTGATCGCAGTAAAGAGGCTTTCGTCGCCCACTACCGCGATGAAATCAAACAAGGCCATACCTACAAGCCTGAAGCCTATGACCGCATGCCAATTTGGGTCGCCGTGGAAGCTTTTTCTTTCGGTAGCCTGTCACGCCTCATCGAGGCATCCAGCTTGTCTGGAGTGTTGGATGACATTGCAGACTCGATGAATACCTCTCGCAGACTACTGCCTGGCCAAGTGAAGTCATTCGTGTACTTACGTAACCGGATAGCTCATTGTGCTCAATTATGGAACCACCGAGTGCTCGATGTTCCCGGCCTGCAGCCGAAGACCACCAGACGCATCAAACAGGACTACCGAAAATTCTCGGACCATTCGATTTACAAAATCCTTGTTGCACTCGACGACGTAGCTACCCGTTCTGGAATTTCGACCGGCTGGCTGTCAGAGACCATCGAGCCGATATTGGACAAGCATCGGTTGCTCGCGAAAGGAATCGCTGAACCGGCACGATACGGAGAACTATCTCCCGATACCCTTATCGACTAGTCCCTTTGGTAGAACTCGCACGAGTGGGGTTGCCCGCAAATCGTGGACACGTTGTTAAGCTGCTTAGGGGTTAAGCAGCGGCCTTCTTATTATCAATTTGATCAGCGAGCTGGGCTTCGAAATCGAAGAGGCTGATCATCCCGATGAACGAGTGGCAACGGCGCCGGTTGTGCAATCCCTAGTTGCTGGCAGACATTCCACAATTGTTCACTCGTGAACTGAGTGCCACGATCTGCGTGGAATACCAAGCCATCGGGTACGTCACCACGCAGGATCTAAGCCATGCGCAGTGCACGTTCAACCAGGTAAGAATCCTGCACACTACCCATCGGCCAGCCGAGGACTCGGCGGGAGTGTCCATCGCGGATAACGCATAGGTACAGCCAGCCCTGGCTCGTGCGTAGATAGGTAATATCCGACATCCATACTCGATTAAGCTACCCTTTTTCAAATAGGCGTTTCACCAGGTCTGCAAGCGTGGATTTCCGCTTGGATTGAATCGTTGTTACGGGAACAAACGCCCTGGGTGGAATACCCTCAATACCCATCATCCGCATGCGTTTGGCCACGGTTTTGCGATTTATAGTAGCCAGAACGGGAAGCCTCTAATAACCTGCTCATTGTTTTTATGCTGTGGTTCGCCTTGCTCTGGCTGTATTAGCTCAAGTTTTTCCGATCGCGTTGTTTCAAAGCGAAAAGGCGGTGGCCTGTGACAAGAACTCATTATCCATCTTGGCCGCAGCTAACTCACGACGCAGGCGAGCGTTTTCGGCTCGTATATCGGCATCACTACGGCCATCTACCGAGCCTTGGCGTTTCCGCTCGAGTTTGACCACCAGCCTAAAAGGCCTGGTCCGACGCAAATCTCCTTTGAAACATGAGCGATTGGGCGCTGCGACTCGATTACTAGGTTCGCGGCTTCACGTCGATACTCAGGTGTGTATTTCTTTCGCTGTTGACTCACAATGAACATCCGCTCTTACGGACACAGGATCCTTATTAATAGGGTGTCCACTACTCGAGGATAACCTCACGTTGAGCCTGAAGATACTCGCGAGATCATTGACATCAAAGAGCTCATTGCGGAGATTGAAAGTATTGTGATGCGCCAATCTCAGCTTCGCGATGCCATCGACGAGATCGTTAAGGACTTGGTAGAAGAATTCGTCGATTCCGTTACCGTAACGACCGCCGTTGATGAGGGGCCTGGCCAGCATACGTGCGCCGCAAAATGGCGCAAGAACTGAACCGCATTATTGAAGGCGAAAAATTAAAAGCAGACGCCACCTGGGATGTGGTACCCGCTGCTTTCGGTAGTGGAGCGGCCTACCTGGGCGGGGCGAAGATCGCGAAACTGCTTCCCCCGATGTCGCGGTTTAGCCGCGGCGGCGAGGACCGGAAAGAAAAACAATCGCGGGTTGAACAGAAACTACACGAGTTATTGGTGCGGTTTGATCCGCTGTTTGTGGAGGACGGGTCTGCTGAGCTCATGCAGATGCGTGGGGCGTAGTGATTTGCGCTTGCGAAGTTGGCCTGGGGTTGATGCCCAGGTGTTTAATCCTTAATCCTTTACTTCGACTGCTGTTTTTGCAGGGAACAACGGATAAATTCGAATGAAATAAGGCTCGTAATGATGCTGTGCGCGAATAAAGCTGGCGACTTTTTCGCATGGTGCCATCTCATCGAAGCATCCATTCCAATAGCTTTCCCACCAACGCAATTGGGCGTTATATCGAAAAGGAAATTGGCTGTCCATTGGTGGGGAATGCCGGAAATGTATTCTGGCGGCAAGAGTTTCAAAGGCAAATCCTGCTGTGCGTGCCAGAAGTTCTTGTTCGCTTCGGCAATACATGGACTGATTTGGCCACGGAAATTCATACATATACCCGTAAAAGCCGACTAGTTCTGGTTTTTGGCCTTGTGGTTTTTCTATTTCAATTTCTGGATTGAAATGGACTGGGCGGCCTAGATTTAGTGCGGGGTCGACTGTGTGGGCATAACGTTTGATCCATTCGAGTAGGGAGGCATCGTCGAAAATTTCGAATTGGAGATATATGTGGTGGTGTAGAAATGGGGTAATTTGGGTGGCGATTTGGGATATTTTTGCGTCTACGATGCACCGTTGTATTGCTGCTTGGTAGAGGGGGTCAAAAAATGCGGCTTTATAAGCATCGTAGGCTTCTTTGAGAGCGGTCTTGTCTAGTTTTCCTGCAGCCTCGAAAGATAGAATCGAACCGTACAAGAATGAATGGGTTTTGAACGCAAGTTGGTCCCGCGAAGGCCATGGGCCCATGACAATGTAGCAGCTCCATGAGTTCGGGGCTAGCGTGTAAACACATATTGACCTGGCATGATTCATAGTAGGTGTCCTAAGCGTTTCCATTGGTTGACGTGATCGGGGCATCTCGACACATAGGGCTCTGACCTTCTGATTCCAGCTGGGTTGCACCATGCGGTAATGAGTCCGTTAGCCCACTTGGCGGTTGTTCCTGTGTAGTTTTTTGGCTTGAATGGATCGAAGATCACGGTTATTTCTTCTGGATCATAGACTTGTTTACAGTTATTGCGCGTGAAGCTAGGGCCTCCGCATGAATAAAAGTAAACGATTTTATCGAATCGGAAGTAATCTTTGTCAGGGTCAGAACTGTAGCCGATTGGAGAATGTTTGGACACTGCCTCCATCATTTTGTAATTTGAGAAGTTATGTTTGCAAAGTGCTTTTAACTGACCCCATCCGTCCATCATAGAGGCATCATAAAATCCCTTACGGATCATAAACCTAAATTCGTCTGGGTAGTCCCGTGAGTTTGTTTTGCCTTTAATGACAGCCCCTATTTTTACGGCGAAGTTTTCGTTTTTCTTTTGCTCTGAAACTGGCGGCAAGCTGCTGCATAAATTCGCCGAGCGGGACATTCCTGGGGAAATATGCGAGTCAGCATCCATGGTTAGACCCGCAGTGCGGGTGGCGATTTCATTGGGCCAGTATTCTTCGTCGGAAGGGATCCAAGCGAGACTGTCAGATGAGCCAAGGACGGTACCCTTTGTAAAGTCTTGGTGGATTGAGTCATGCATAGATTCGAGAGAGGGGATCGGCCACCCCAAATCATTTGGGGTGCCACGATGCTGAATCCATAGGTTAAATAATTGTCCCTGGAGTTCACGTGCACCTAAAAGGTTATTCCAGGCAATGACACCGCGATCGCCAAAGTTGACTAGATGAAAAACTCCGGCATGTTCGGCGACTTCATCAGTCTCCGGAAATCCCAGTGTTCCTGTTTCCCGGCCTAATGATTCCCAGACCCTACGAGCAGGCAAATACATATAGTGGCTGCGTCGACTACTGCGCTGCCACGTCATTACTCCGTTTGAAAAATTATTAAATCGATATTCATCGGTATTAGACAACTCATTACTAACTGGAATGCCGATCGGATGAGATGGGCCACCTATTGCATCATAACGCTGTTTCAGGTCGCCCCAAATTGCGCCTCCAGTGACGGGTGAATAATAGGTGTCTCCACCTTGGAAATTTTGGTACTGAGCGACTGGCAATGGGCTAATATTTTTGGGCCCGGATGTTGGATACCCAAGGACTCCTTGCTCCCAACCTAATGAACCCCATTGACGCATACCATCGTTTGTGATGGCGTGTGCTCCAGTTTCGGGATGCCAATAGATAGCACCGCCAAGAAAAGTAGATCGATAACCGACTTGATCGGGGTTACGTACTTCTCCGCTTGTTGGTGGTCCTAGCCATGATAGTGCTCCGCCGATTTCCTTATATTTAGCTTTAATTGCGCCGCACACAGAAAAGCGTGTTGGCCATACCCTTTCGCAAGCACTTCTGGATTCCCCTATTGATGCAGGGGCCTCAGGATTTCCTAAGGATTGCACTGGAGTTGTGGTTGTTTGAAGTTCGTATTCAGCAACTGTTTCCGGGTGCTCGAGCGCAAATTGTTTTATTTCATCCTCAGGCGAGGGTTGGTCACGATCTGCAACATAATCCTGGGTTTGAGTTTCTAAAGCTATAGCTTCATCGGTGAGGACATCGTCGCTGACGGCACTGACCTGTGCTGATGCAACCTCTGAGTTGAAAACTGCGAGCAGCGTGATTAGAGGCATGGCCAATATGGCTGTGTAGTGTTTGCGTCTCAATCTGATCAGTCCCTTGTGATCTCGTAGATCCTCGCAGATCTAAACGGTGAAGTGAACCCACTTTAGTAGAGTGTGACACAAATCGCGTATATGGTTGTATGCACTAAATTGGCTTAAGGAGACCAGTGAAGTTGGCCTGGGGGGATTCCCAGGCGTTTAATCCTTGCCCTCGGATGATTGTCTTGCAGGGATCAACGGATAAATTCGGATGAAATAAGGCTCGCGACCACGCTTCGCACGAATAAAGCTTGCGACTTTTTCGCATGGTGCCATCTCATCGAAGCAGCCATTCCAATAGCTTTCCCACCAACGCAATTGGGCGTTGTATCGATAAGGAAATTCACTGTCCATTGGTGGGGAATGCCGGAATTGTATGGTGCCGGCAAGCTCTTCAAAGGCCATTCCTGCTGTGCGCGCCAGAAGTTCTTGTTCATTTCGGCAATATTCGGACTGATTCGGCCACGGGAATTCATACATATACCCGTAATAGCCGACTAGTTCTGGTTTTTGTCCTTGGGGTGTTTCTATTTCAAAATCTGGATTGAAATGGACTGGTCGGCCTAGATTCAGCGTGGGATCAATTGTGTGGGCATATTGTTTGATCCATTCCAGTAGGGAGTCGTCGTCGAATATTTCGGGTTGTAGATATAGGTGGTGGTGTAGAAATGGTGTAATTTGGGTGGCGATTTGGGATATTTTTGCGTGTATGATGCACCGCTGTATTGCTGCTTGGTAGCGGGGGTCAAAAAATGCGGCTTTATAAGCATCGTAGGCTTTTTTGAGAGCGGTCTTGCCTAGTTTTCCCGTTACCTCCTCGGAGAATTGGATAATATTGAACAAGAGTGAATGGGTTTCGAATGCAAGTTGGTCTCGCAGATGCCACGGGCCTTCGACAAAGTAGTGGCCCCATGCTCTGGAGATTAGTGTGTAAACACATATTGACCTGGCATGATTCATAGTAGGTGTCCTAAGCGTTTCCATTGGTTGACGTGATCGGGGCATCTCGACACAACGGTGCTTTGTGACCCATTGGTGCTTTGTAGCCCATTGTCTTCCTGAATACCAGATTACGGATTGCTAGTGATCCTCCCACTGAGGATGCGGGGCAGAGCCTCCGCAGCGGTGGCTGTGACAATCACGCTGGCTAGCTGTGATAAATCCGTCGGCTGTGGGCTGACCTCCACGATCGGAATACCACGCCTATACGCCGTCACAGGCAGCCCGGCGGCAGGGTAGACCACCCCAGAAGTTCCCACGATGAGCAGCGCGTCCGCCGTGGACATCCGACGTTCCGCCTTTACCCACTCATTTTGTGGCAACGGCTCGCCAAACCAGACTACGCCCGGCCGAATGAGCCCACCGCACTCCCTGCATTCTGGTGGCGTAATCTTGTCCACTGGTCTGGTAGGCAGGGCAATCTGCTCACGATAAGGCGTTGCGCAATCCGTGCAGCGGAATTCGAACAAAGAACCATGCAAGTGGGCAACATCTTCACTGCCTGCGCGTTCATGCAGATTATCAATGTTTTGCGTTGTCACGGTCACTTTTCGTGCTGCTGCGAGGGCGCGGTGTCCGGCGTTGGGCTCGGCGCGTTGTGCCAAGTGTGCGCGCCATAAGTACCAGGCAAACATGGTTTCTGGATCGCGATGCCAGGCATCGATCGAAGCCATCGCCTGCGGGTCCACGTTCTCCCACAAGCCGGTCTGCGCATCCCGGTAAGTGGCGATCCCACTATCCGCACTCATGCCCGCGCCAGTAAACACTTCCACCTGTTTGGCGTCGGCAAGAATCTCGTGGGCGTCGATAAGCGATTGCTTCATGCCACAAGCCTACGGTGTGGTGCGAGTTAGCCACCGCGATCAGGCTCAAGAGTGCATGTAATTCGCTACCTAGCTCACGGCAGATTTGTCCTGTTCGCGCTGCGAGTTACTTTGCGTGCCATCACCCTGCACGCGTTGTTTCCGGTTGGATAGCCACAGCCAGATCACCAGGATGAGCAGAAAACTCAGCACTGCAAATGCCACGAATGCCAAAGAGATCACCACGGTATTGCGCGGCTCGTCGAAAAAGATCATGACCACGACCGAGGCTGCGAAGATTGCAGCGAAGAAAGTGATCAGCCAATTCTTTTTCGTGTGCTCCTTGAAGGACATGGTTTTAATTTTAATGGGGGAGCGTTTTGGAGACAATTTTTACCGCACCACAACAATCACACTGCTTGCTCAACTGGCTGTTTATCGACCTACATCTTTTGAAGGAACCTATTAGTAACCCCGCCGGTCATGAATTATTTTCCGACTATTTTATGAGGTATTTATAGGACTGTACACAGGTTATCTGTGCGAAGTCTTATAGATGGGATTTGGGTCATCATGTCTGAAGTTCAGCGCGCGTCCTTGGCAGAGGACACAGAAGATCGGTCGAAGCCGGTCCTCGCATTCAATAGTGCATGGGTGCAAGGTGTTGCACTGACCATGCTTTTCGGCTTTTTCGTCATGGGCTTTTTGGCGTATCGAACTTACGATGCCTCCATGCCGCAGCCAGAAAAGATTGTTTCGCAGGAGTCCGGTGAGACCATCCTGACTTCTGAAGAGATCACCCATGGCCAGGAATTATTCCAGGCCCGCGGCCTGCAACAATATGGCTCTGTGATGGGGCACGGTGCATACCTGGGCCCTGATTTCACCGCGGAGTACCTGCGCATGGCCACTGAGCACGCCAAAGAGCAGAACTCAGCAAACGGTATCCCAGGCTTCATCTCGCCGGAGTCAACGGAAGATGAAGCCATCGTCGAGGAATTCCGCACCAACCGGTTCGACGAACAAACTGGTGTGCTGGAGTGGACCCCGAACCAAATCTCGGCATTCGAAGAAGCGCAAAAACACTACCTGGACTATTTCGGTACTAACTCCGATGTTCACGGTCTGCCGAAGGAGTTCATCAACAACGAAGACGAAATTCACGACCTCACCGGCTTTTTCGCTTGGACCGCATGGGCTTCTGCTGCAGAACGCCCAGCCCATGATTATTCCTACACAAACAACTGGCCAGCAGAGCCACGTGTGAACAACACTCCGACGGCTGACTTAGTTGTGTGGTCGGTGCTCTCTCTAATTGCACTGATCGGTGGTATCGGTCTGATCTTCGCCATCTACGGCCGCTGGTCGCGCCAGATTGGCTGGCACGCTGAAGAGACCCCAAACCTCGATTTCAAACAACCCGGGGAAGTAAAACTGTCCAAATCGCAAAAAGTGGTTGCCTGGTTCGTTCTGGTCACCATGCTGCTGTTCCTCATCCAAGCGCTGCTGGGTGCCGCAGTACAGCATTACCGCGTGGAAATCGAAGGCTTCTTCGGAATCCCGCTGCAAGAAATCTTGCCGTACAACGTCGCGCGTACATGGCACCTGCAATTATCCCTGCTGTGGACTGCCGGTGGTTTGCTGGCCGCCGGTATCTTCCTGGCACCATTCATTGCCCGCCGCGAACCTAAAAAACAAAGCTGGCTGACATGGGCTCTGCTGGGCGCCATCGCCTTTGTCGTCTTCGGTTCCATGGCCTTTGAATGGCTCTCGTCCTTCGGCATCGTGCCAGAAGGCAGCATTTGGTCGCAGCAGTGGGAGTTTTTGGATCTGCCACGTTTCTTCCAGATCCTGCTGACCATCGGCATGTTCCTATGGATCTTCATGATCTTCCGAACCCTGCACGGTCGCCTGAAAACCGAGCACAAGTCGAACATGCCGTGGTTGTTCTTCTTCTCCGGGCTGACCATCCCAGGTTTCTACGCCGTCGGCATGCTTGCAGGCTCGTCGACGCACCTGACTGTTGCAGAGTTCTGGCGTTTCTGGGTTGTCCACCTTTGGGTCGAAGACTTCCTGGAACTCTTTACGACGATCATGGTTGCCTATGTCTTCGTGTTGCTGGGTGTTATTCGCGAAAAGATCGCCCTGGGCATCATCTACTTGGACATCATTTTGTATTCCATTGGTGGCGTGATCGGCACCATGCACCACCTGTATTTCTCCGGTACTCCGGTTGAGCACATGGCGCTGGGGTCGTTCTTCTCTGCCGCCGAGGTGGTCCCGCTGACATTGTTGACCGTCGAAGCCTGGACGTTCATGCAGCTTGGATCTAAACAGCGTGCGACCGGCAAGCGGCCATTCCCACACCGTTGGGCTGTGATGTTCCTGGTTGCCGTTGGTTTTTGGAACTTCTTGGGTGCCGGCATCTTCGGATTCTTGGTCAACCTGCCAATCGTGTCATACTTCCAGATCGGTACCGCCCTGACGGCCAACCACGCACACGGCGCGATGATGGGTGTTTACGGATTCCTTGCCGTCGGCCTAGGCGTGTTCGCGCTCCGTTACCTGACACCTCCGAAGTACTGGTCGGATAAGTCGATGCAGTGGAGCTTCTGGCTACTCAACATTGGCCTGCTGTGGATGGTCTTCATTTCGCTGCTGCCGTTGGGCACATTGCAGCTCTACCACTCGGTTGCGGAAGGTTATGTTGAAGCTCGTTCGCTGGGATACATCACCCAGCCGGATAACGCCCTGATCGAATGGCTGCGCCTGCCTGGCGACGTGATCTTCATGGCCGGTATTCCTGGCTTGATCTGGGGAGCATTCAAGGCCGTGCGTCACAGCGGCGAGATCCCAACGATGGAAGATGAGAAAGAATTCCCGGTCACGCCACTGTTTAGCAAGGTGGAATCCGAAGAAAACCTAGAGCCCGTTGGTACTGGAGCACAAGGCCAAGGCTCTCCGGTTGGATTGGTCTCCGGTGGCCATGGCCGCGTCGACAACCGCACGGGCGCAGAAGTCTCGGATACACTGGATAAGCACAAGGCCAACAGCTCCACCAAGTGGGGCGGTAGCTACAGCTCCGACAAGCGTGACGACGACAGCAAGTAAGCAAGCGAGATAGCAATGGAATTACCTGCGGTATTTACCATCCTCAGTTCCATCTATGGTCTGTTCCTGCTCGCCGTGGCGTGGGGTTTTGACCGGATGGCTCGGTCGGCATCCAATCGCACCAATGGTGATCAGACAGGTGGATTCCGCTATATGGAATCCCACGATGCTTGGCAGTGCCCGGAAGACCAATGGCTGTGGCCTTCCAGCTTCGACCCAGAAAACCGCGTCATGCGTTACCGGGGTAACCCGACCGTGTGCAACACCTGTCCGGTCAAGCAATCCTGCACGGTCAGTGCGAAAGGCCGCGAGGTTACCCGTCAGCTTGACCCGTGGCCACATTCGGAGACCGGACGTTTCCACCGTGGGGTTTCTTTGGCGGTGGCGTTGATGGGCTTTATTTTGCCGCTCATGTCATTGCTTGTGCATTCGTCGACCGCAGATTTGGTATTGACCGGTGGAGTGCTGGTCGTGCTGGTCGGCGGCACTATTCCTTTGGCGCGTCACCTGTGGTCCACCCCGTCGAACTTCCCCGAAGAGCTGCCATCGATGGATAATATCGAGGCCGAGGTTAATGCGGCCGTAGCTGATAAATATGGTGTGAAGTACCGTTCGACGAAAGAAGCCATCGCTGGCGTGCGTGACGACGAAGTCTCCCGACTTGCGAAGAAATACGGCTCCGAGCGCATTCGCGCAACCGGCGAAAACCACGACGAAGTCATTGCTGCAAAATACAAGCACCACTATGGTTCGGATAGCCGATCGCAGCGTCGGTTGCGCAGCAAACCAGTGGAAAACTCCTAAAACATACAAGCCTCATTAGGCATAAAGGTAAGGCACAGGCGAATTTTTCATGAGCGCACTAGTATTTTGGCCGATCATGGCATTGCTGGCATTGGGAGTGCTGGTGGTGATCATCAGCTATTCGTTTAAGGTCATCAAACAATACGAAAGGGGAGTGGCCTTCCGGTTTGGGCACTTGCGCCCGTTGATGGAACCGGGCGGGCATTGGATCATCCCGGTGATTGACAAGATGGAACGCGTCGACCAGCGCGTGGTTACGTTGACCATCCCGCCACAGGAGATCATCACGAAAGACAACGTCTCGGTGCGTGTGAATGCCGTTGTCATGTTTGAGGTGACCGATTCGATCAAAGCTGTGCTGCAGGTAGAAAACTATGCGGTCGCGACCTCGCAGATCGCGCAGACGACGCTGCGTTCGCTGCTGGGACGTGCCAGTTTGGACGATTTGTTGGCGCACCGCGATGAGCTTAATGAGGATCTTCGACGCATCATCAATGGTCAAACACACCGTTGGGGTGTAGAAACTCGGATTGTCGAAATCAAGGACGTGGAAATTCCGGAACTCATGCAGCGCGCCCTCGCGCGTGAGGCAGAGGCCGAGCGTGAGCGCCGTGCGAAAGTCATTTCGGCACACGGTGAACTGCAATCGTCGAAAGAGCTGCGTGAAGCGGCTGAGGAATTACAAAAGGCGCCAGCCGCTCTGCAATTACGCTACTTGCAGACCATCTTGGAGCTGGGTGCTGACCAGAACTCTACCGTGGTGTTCCCATTGCCCATCGATATTCTGGGTGGGTTCATGGACAACATGGGCAAGTTCCAGCAGGGTTTTAGTGATTTGAACCAAAACCTCAGCTCATTGGTGGGCAATAAAGCTGATGAGTCACCAACGAGTGACAACAACGACTCGCCTGCGGACAACAACTCCGATAGTGGCAAGCAGGCTGGTGAATTCACCTCTTTGGATCTGCGGCCAGAGACTGCCGAATACAAGCTTGACGACGGGTATGGCAAGGACGTCGACGGCGAGAAGGGCGACGATAAAACCGTCGACAAAGAGTAATCGCGCACCGCGTTATTCGCAGGCTACGCCGTCCTTGTCTCGGTCTAGCTGTGAGCGATAGCCTGGATCGCCTGCGTGCAGGGGAGCGGCACCGGCTGCACGAGCGGCTGCGCAATTTTGGAAATACGTTTCGCCGCTGGGTGCCGCCGGTGGAGCAGCAGGAGCATCGACGTGCGCCGGCGCCACCGGGTGCTCGTCCATCTCGGGATTCGCCCCCGGAGCCTCCGGTGCTGGTGGCTGATCTGCTGGTGCTTCCTGAGCACGCGGGAAGCGTTCGTCGTAACGTTCCGGGAGCACCGTGCCATTGCCACGCCCAGAATGCTCGTGCGCGTTGACTTCGGCTGGGTTTGCCGCTGCGTCTTCAGCACGTGCTTCTTCCATGGATTCTGCCGACGCGGTTGCAGTTTCCGTAAAGGTTTCCGTTGACGTTTCGGTAACCATTGCTTGGTCTGCTGAAGAATCCACATCCGTGCATGATGCTAAGAGGATGCACGTGGTAGAAAGCGTCGCTAAGAGTGTTTTGCGCAGGGAATTCACATGTGGAGATATTTCCTGATGGCTAGCTCTAAAGCAACTCTTACGTTGTTCAAAAACTAATCATGCATATAATGTGCTCATGACTATTACAAAGACCTCTCGTCGCCGTACGCTCCGTTCCGCAGCCCTGGGCATCACCTCCGCATCCGCACTGGTGCTGGCCAGCTGCTCTTCTGAAGAAGTTAAAGACACCGCGGCATCGGTAACCTCCGAGGCTGGCGAAGCCGCAGAGTCCGCCACCGAAGCTGCTGGTGAAGCTGCTGAATCCGCCACCGAAAAGGCGAAAGAAGCCGGGGACAAAGCAATGCAGGCCATTGATGCCGAAATGCGCGTCACCCCGGACCCAGAAGCTGGTGTGGAAGCAGACAGCGAACTGCAGATTGAACTGTCTGGTCTGAACCCGGATCAGGGCTACTACGTCGCTATTTGTGCTGACGACGAAAACGACTCTGAAGGTCGTCCACCACTATGCACCGGTGAGCATGGCGACGAAGCCACCCAGGCTTGGGTCAAGACTGAGGGTGGCACCGTGGACATGAAAGAAGATGGCACCGCTGTTGTCACCTTGCGCGCGACCCCAACCGGCGAAGGCGTCGACTGCACCACCCAGGACTGCAACGTGCAGTTGTTCGGTGACCACACCGAAGGCTTCAAGCGCGTTGAAGAAACCGAGATCAAGTTCGTCTAAGAACATAGATATGGCGGAACTCTAGCAAGCTACGGTAACTAAGCCGCAATCTCGTTTTGCATTGCCTTCCGCATTCTCTTCGCACAGCCATGCTGGTCATGATGACCGGCATGGCTGTTTTTGCGTTTGCGCAAGGCTGCACAACGAAAGGTAACCTGGGTTGCCATGAACCCAGTGTCGAGGAAACTGATCAAAGCGCGTTATCTTTCAGGTCTGCCCTGGGCCGTATTATTTATTGGTGGCTCCATCGCAGCTGCCGTGTTCTGGAGCAGTTGGCTGTGGATCGCCACCGCCGTCATCGCTGCCTTCGTCCTCTTTCGCATCTGGCTCATTCCACGGCAGGTAAAACTGCTTGGCTGGAAAGAAACCGACGACGAACTTCTGATCACCCGCGGCAAAATCTGGCACACCTTTACCGTCGTGCCGTATGGGCGGATTCAATTTGTGGATGTTTCTGCTGGCCCCATCGATAAACTCTTTGGCTTAAAAAATGTAAAGCTACATACGGCTTCGTCTTCGTCCGACTCCGATGTCCCCGGGCTAGAAGCTGCCGACGCAGATGCATTACGTCAACGCCTGTCCGAAAAAGCCCGTGAGAGGATGAGCGGCCTATGAGTTCAGCAGAAAACCCTCAGCCGCACGATCAGCACCCCACGGCTTCGCACCCAACTGCCGCAGAACCAGCAGCCACACACCCACTGGCTGAGGCACAAACAAACCAGCAGCAGTGGCACCGAGTCCATTTCCTCACCCCGATCCTGGAATTCTGGTCGGTGTTGGTTGGTTTGGCCGTCATCATTTTCGTCAACATCAATTCGACGATTATCAACACGGTCTCCAGTTGGGCAGATGGCGAGATCCTGACCGACTTGCTCATTGGAACCGCGATTCTGCTTGGCATCGCGGTGCTCGTCGTGGGGCTATCGTATTTCTGGTGGCGAGCCATGGGCTTCCGGCTTGACAACGAAGAAATCGCGCGCAAAAAGGGCGTGTTTTCTACCCAAGTGCGCTCGGCACGGTTCAATCGCATCCAAGCCGTCGACATCGTCGAGCCGTTCGTCGCCCGCATCTTTGGCCTCGCGAAAGTCCGCGTCGAGACCGCCGGCGGCTCGGATTCTGTGATTGAAGTCGAATATCTGCGCAAAAAAGAAGCAGAACGCCTACGCGTGGAAGTTCTGCAGCGCGTGCGTGGTGAAAAATCACCCGAGCCTGATACCTCGCACCCAAGCATCACAGAGCCCGGTGCACCGGAAGCGACGCCAGTAGAAACCCCAGTCGGTGGTGCCGCGCAAACACACAAGCCTGGTCTCGCCCATCCGGCTCATTCGACTGACCAACCGAACCGCGTAATTATCCCGCCGATTCCCACCGGACGGGTGCTCGGCTCAATGGTGCTGCGTCCCAGCACCATGATCGCGGTTATCGTCGTGCTTTCTCAGCTGTTTACCGCTCTGAATATCTTCTCCAGTTTCGTCATCGTCCTTGCCGCCCTGGGCGCGTTGCTTGGCCACATCAACAATGCGTGGCAATTCACCGCCACGCTCAACGAGACCGGCGGGCCGAACAACTCGCCGTCCCTCGACATCGCGTATGGGCTCACCAGCAGGCGTCGGCAATCAGTGCCACTGAACCGCATCCATGCCGTCGAAATCCGCCAACCCGTCCTGTGGCGGCTGACCGGCTGGTGGATCGTGCAGGTAGATGTCGCAGGTTATGGCGCACTATCTGGCAAAGATTCCGGCTCCACGATGATCCTGCCCGTCGGCAGCAAACAACAGGCCCAACAGATTGCCACGCTGGTCACCCCGCTTGCCGACGAGCACCTCACCGAATTTGCCCGGCCAGACGGTTTCACCAGCCCCCGGTACACCTCGCCGAAGCAGGCCCGTTGGTGCTCGCCGATTGATTACAAACAACAGGGCGTCACGCTTGTCGACGACGCCGTGATCATCCACCACGGTTGTATCGGCCGGAGCGTTGCGGTTGTCGCCGAGCCGCACATCCAAGAGCTCTCGTTGCGCAGAGGACCGATACAGGCGCTGCTTGGTTTGCGCAGTTTACGCCTGGACCTGGTCGGCGGGCCAGTGAGCATGGTAGGCGCGGATCTTTCCCCAGACGATGCCGAGGAACTCCTGGAATACTTGCGCCAGCGCACGTTGCCAGAACTAGAACAGGCGGGGACTTTTCACTAGACCCCACCGGCAAAGCCGAGTTGCCGCCACGCCTCAAACACCGCGACGGCAGCAGAATTCGACAAATTCATCGACCGCCGCGCTGGCAGCATGGGGATGCGCACCTGCTCGGTTATCCGCGGGTGCGCTAGCGCCTCGGCAGGCAGCCCGGTGGGTTCTGTGCCAAAAAGCAAAATGTCGCCGTCTTGGTAGTTCACCTCAGTGTGAAAGGTGCTGGCACCAGTGCTAAAAGCAAACACCCGGCCGTCGCCAAGCGATTCCAAACACGCGTCCAAGTTGGGGTGAATCTGCAGATCTGCTAGATCGTGATAATCCAGCCCCGCGCGTTTCAAATGTTTATCGTCGAAATTGAACCCCAGCGGCTCCACCAAATGCAGGTGGGCCCCGGTTACCGCAGCTAAACGGATCGCGTTGCCGGTATTCGAGGGGATCACCGGATTATCAAAGACAACATGCAAATCGGCCATGGCAAGAGTCTAGAATGGTAGCCGTGACTGCATTGACATTGGATGGAAAACTCTACCGAGACGAAATCTTCGACGACTTGAAAAAGCGCGTCGACAAGCTACGCGACAAGGGCATTACCCCTGGTCTGGCCACCGTGTTGGTGGGTGATGATCCAGGCTCGCACAGCTACGTCAAAATGAAGCACCGCGACTGTGAAGCTCTGGGCATCAACTCAATCCGTCGTGACCTGCCCGGCGATATCAGCCAGGAAGAATTGCTCGCCGTCATTGATGAGCTCAACGCGGACCCAGCCTGTACCGGCTATATCGTGCAGTTGCCGTTGCCGAAGCACCTCAACGAGAACGAGGTGCTGGAGCGTATCGACCCCGAAAAGGACGCCGACGGCCTGCACCCAGTGAACCTGGGCAAGCTGGTGCTCAACGAGGACGCGCCTCTGCCATGCACCCCGAATGGTTGCATTTCGCTGCTACGCCGTTTCGACGTCGAGCTTGCTGGCGCAAAAGTTGTGGTGATCGGCCGTGGCGTGACCGTGGGCCGCCCAATCGGTCTGATGCTGACGCGTCGCAGCGAAAACTCCACTGTCACCCTGTGCCACACCGGAACCAAAGACCTGGCCGCAGAAACCAAAGCTGCTGATGTCATCATCGCGGCTGCCGGCGTGCCGCATATGCTCACCGCAGACATGGTGAAAGAAGGTGCTGCAGTGCTGGACGTAGGCGTTTCGCGTGTCGACGGCAAACTCGCCGGAGATGTGGCCCCCGATGTTTGGGAGAAAGCCGGTGCGGTCTCGCCCAACCCCGGCGGTGTGGGCCCGCTGACCCGTGCCTTCCTGGTGCACAACGTGGTGGAGCGCGCAGAATTGCATGCCGGATAAACCACACTCGCACCAGGCTGGGCGTCGCACTGGCCAACCAATCACTGGCGGTGCGCAATCCCTGACGACCCGCCAAAAGAAGGCAGACCGCAGCGGCCTGGCCAACCCACACGACCTGAACCTGGCTGCCTCCCGCGTGCCTGGTTGGATGCAATGGTCTGGCATGGCTGCGTTTATCGTGCTGCTGGCCGCCGCCGCGTGGTTTTTGTTCGCGGATCATTGGCGCCGAGCCACGTTTGCCCTGGGCGTGGCGATGCTCTGGCTGGCAGCACTGCGCCTGACCTGTGACTCTGCGAAGTTGGGCGTCTTTGCTGTGCGTTCGCGCCGGTTCGACGCCGCTTTCAGCGCTGTTGCCGGGGCAGCGCTGATGTTTTTATCCGCCTCAGTCGACGCACTGGGTAGTTAGTTGTGCGGTGCAGTTAGTTGTGCGCCGCAAATAGTAGAAAGTTGCACCAATGTCACCAATGGATACTTGGGAGCCCACACTGGGCACAGCACCGCTTTTAGCCATCGCCGCGGCAGCCGTCGCAACGATTTTGGTGCTGGTGATTTATTTCCGCATCCACGCGTTCATCACCCTGATCACCGTCTCCGCACTGACGGCCTTGGCGACGGGTATCCCATTAGCAGGCGTCGTCCCGACCATGACCGACGGCTTCGGCTCCACCTTGGCATCGGTGGCCTTGTTGGTCGGTCTGGGGGCGATGCTTGGTCGCTTGGTAGAAAACTCCGGTGGCGCGCAGTCGCTGGCGGAATTGCTGGTGCGTAAATTCGGCGAAAAGCGTGCCCCGTTTGCCCTGGGCGTGGCATCGCTGCTGATGGGCTTTCCCATTTTCTTCGACGCCGGGCTCATCGTTATGCTGCCGGTCATCTTTGCGGTCGCACGGCGCCTGGATGGCCCGATTCTGGCTTACGGCATCCCGGCAGCCGGCGCGTTTTCTGTCACCCACGTTTTCTTGCCACCGCACCCAGGGCCGGTAGCAGCTGCCGAATTCTACAATGCGGATATCGGGCTGATCTTGCTGTTCGGCCTGCTTATCGCGTTGCCGACGTGGTATATCTCTGGCTATGTGTGGGGGCAGTTCCTGGGCCGCAAATTCCCGCTGCCGGTACCTGATTTGCTGTTGGGCGCGCGCTCCGAGGCTCCGAAGAACCCGGCGGGTGCTGGTTCCGTCGCTACGATCCTGCTGCTGCCGATGCTCCTGATTTTCGGCAACACCGGCGCGAACACCGCCGCCACCGCAGGCTGGATCGACGGTGATTCTGGGCTTGTGCAGTTCCTACGTTTCCTCGGACAAACCCCAATCGCCCTGCTGATTACCGCATTCGCAGCCATCGCTGTGTTGGGATTGCGTAGGGGAGTAAGCCGCGAAGCCATTGAAAAATCCATGGACGGCGCGCTCGGTCCTATCTGTTCCGTCGTGCTGATCACCGGCGCTGGCGGCATGTTCGGTGGCGTATTGCGTACCTCGGGCATTGGTGACGCGCTCGCCGAATCCATGGAAGGCATGGGCATCCCGCTGATTCTCGCCGCCTACCTGATTGCTGCCGCACTCCGCGTTGCCCAAGGCTCGGCGACTGTCGCCTTGACGACGGCCGCAGCCCTGATGGCACCGGGCGTGGCTGCCGCGGATTACTCCGAAGTCGCGCTAGCACTGATCGTCTTGGCGACGGCCGCCGGTTCCGTCATTGCCTCCCACGTCAACGATTCTGGCTTCTGGCTGGTGGGTCGACTGATGGGCATGGATACCGCGACTACTCTGAAGACCTGGACGGTGAATCAAACACTGATCTCCGTTATCGGTTTCGCTCTGGTTATGGTGATCTACGGCGTCAGCGCGCTGTAATCCAGTCCTTCATTGCCTCCGCCACCAGGGTTGGTGGTTCGGCGACATCAAAACTCGCGCCGGGTTCATCGGCACGCAGCGGCTCCAAAGTAGCCAGCTGCGAGTCCAGCAAATGCGCCGGCATGAAATGCTTAGTGCGCTCCAGCATGCGTTGCTCCAGCAGTTCGCGTGAGCCTGTGCAGTGCACAAACACGGTGCCCGGGCACTCAGAGAGCAATACCTCGCGGTAGCTGTGCTTCAACGCGCTGCACGCAACGATCGCGCCGTGTTCTTGTTCGGCGAGCCAATTGCCGACGCGTCGCAACCACGGCCAGCGGTCGGCGTCGTCAAGCGGGATGCCGCTGGCCATTTTGTCGATATTGGCTTGCGGGTGAAAATCATCCCCGTCGAGGTAAACCAGCCCTAAAAGGTTTGCCAGTTCCGTGCCGACGGTGGTCTTCCCGCTCCCAGAAACCCCCATCACTACGATGTGATGGGGCAGTGGTGTATCCGGTGCATGTTCAGGCATGTTGGTGATCCTAACACCTGCCGGGAACCTCACTGGCGGCTGTGTTGTTGTGACTCAGCGTTGTTGTGTGGTGGCAAGCCCAAACTTGCTGCGTACGACGTAATCGCACTCGCTTGCGCCGGTGCTGCGATCGAGATGACGTCGCGCAGGTACGGCCACAGACGCGGGTGGTCTTTGCCGTAGTAGCCTTCTGCCAAGAACGCGAAATTCACGCAGTAGTCTATGCCCGCCTGCCCCAGTGCTTTCTCGGCAGCGTAGATGGGCAGACGTGGCGTAATATCTTCGCTGAAAAAATAGGTCCAGGTTATCCACCGCGCGATTTCCGCCCCAGCAGACGCATTCGCTGAGCTCACCACAGCCTTGGCCGCGGATAAATGCAGGGCAAGAGCATCGTTCAGCGTATTTTTCGCAGCCTCACATCCCGCCAGGCTCAGCGTACGGTTGCTGGCAAGTTGCTTTATGAATTCCTCGAGGTACGGAAGCATCAATTCTGTATGCCCATGGTCAAGGAAATGCCGAAAAATCACCATCATTTCTTCAAACCGAGCAGTTTGTTCGCGCTTGCCGACGCCCGCGTTCAGACTTGAGTGCGCACCAGCCCCAGATGGCGGGCTGCTTTCTGTCCACCGCGGCGGCAGAAAGCTCCCAATGGCTTTGCCAAGGTGATCTTCAAGAAACTCCGAAATGCTCACGGTCGTGCCAGTATGCGCCAAGACAAGTAGCTGTAGCGGGAGCTGGACCTGTGGTTCCCACTGAAAAATTTTCCGGAATGCACTAACGATTTCACTAGGGCTCGCGGTGTCGACGAAGTTTTCTAGGAAACGATCCTCAGACGCTTGAAATAATGCGATGCTGCGTAAACCGACGGCGACGCAGTGCTTGCACCATTGGTGCTGCACAGGGCAGGTGCAATAGGTGATGGGCGTTCCTTCGACCAGCTTGATGTGCACCTCATAGGGATGGATTGCCGATCCCTGCACGAAAGCTTTAATAGATTTGTCGGTCACTGTGTGGCCGGAAATTGCTGTGGAATCAATTTTTGATCCCTTGTGGAAGCTTCCCGAATCTGTGTGGGCGGCGATGTAAGTACGAGTAAGGAGGTTAATTAAATAAGACTGCTGTGGCAACGACATAACTTAAGAATAAGATGCTGCTGCACACAGCGGTCCACGATATCGAACTTGATTGCTAATCAATGAATCCTGACGTGGATAATTGCCGGACTATTAGTGAATCATTTTTAGTGCATCGAACGCGCGATCGAGTAAATAATTTAACTCAGGGCGGTTCTTTTCTTTAGTTGCTCCAGAGTCAGCGGAGCTGTCAACATCACGGCTGCGTGCCGACGACCGCGCAGCCGTGTATTCGTCGACTGCCGAGGCAATCGCGGCGCCGATCAACCAGTCGTACGTGTGGATGGTGAACTGATCGGCATTCGGCATCCGCGCGGCCAAAGCGTCGGCAAGCAAATGCGGGGACGTGTCGCCGTAGTCCTCCTCGAAAGCGTATTTTGCTGCACTAATATTTGGCATCGCCGCTACCTGCTGCACCACGTGCATTAACGCAACCATCGAGGACTGCTCGCCAGTGCCAGTGCTAGTGCTAGTTACAGTGACAGCACTAGTGTCAGCGCCAGCATCGGAATCCACAACAAACACCGCGCGGGCAGCTTCTACCACGGAATACTCGGCCGGAACCTGCGCGAAAGCCTCGGTGATTTCCGCGCCGTGCAAATGGATAAACCACAACAAGGCCTCTTCCATGGACTGGAAGTAGTTGTGAAATGTGCGGGGAGAAACCCCGGCTGTCTGGGCGACGTGGGCGACAGTCAGCGCCTCTGCGCCGTCGCGCAATAAGACGTGCGCTGCAGCTCGTACGATGGCCTCTTTGGTTTCAGCTTTCTTTTTCTCCCGCAGGCTGGTGTTGCTGGGGGAGCCTACGGTCTTGCTGCTGGTAGCACCATGGCCCGCGCGGTTAGTCATCGCTGGCCTGTTTTTCCGTGCGCGCCAACAGCTTCTCCTTGTCGTCTTCCAAAGCTTCGCCCTCGATATCCAGGCGCGGCAAAATCTTATCCAGCCATCGCGGGAACCACCAAGCGCTGTTGCCCAGCAGGTACATCGTGGCCGGAACCAGTGTCATGCGCACGATAAACGCATCCAACAGGATGGCGACCGCCAGCGCGAATCCCATGGTGCGGATGAACGGTTCGTCGAGAAGCATGAACGCCGCGAACACCGAAATCATGATCAGCGCAGCAGCAGTGACCACACGCGCGCCGTGTTTGAAGCCGTTCGCCGTTGCATTGCCAGCGGTCTTGCCGACGCGCACGAAATTCTCGCGCATGCGGGTGACCAAAAAGACCTGGTAATCCATGGCCAAACCGAAAGTCAGTCCGATGAGCATGATCGGCAGGAAAGACAAGATCGGCTGCGGATCGCTGACGATGCCGAACCCGCCTTCCTGGAACATGAACACCGTCAGGCCGAAGGTCGCAGCAACCGAGAGGGCGTAGCCGGCGGCCGCGATCAGCGGCACCAGGATGGAGCGGAATACCAGCACCAACACGATGAATGCCAGGCCCAGCACGATCAGGATATACGGGATCAAAATGCCGGTCAGCAGCTGCGAAATATCGTCGAAGATCGGGGCGATGCCGGTGATGCCGAATGACGCGTCGTACTGCTCAGCAAAGTGTGCCTGATTCTCGCGCAGACGCTCTAGGGTATCGGTGGTTTCCTCGTCGGTAGCACCCGTGGTGGGGGTGATCAGCATCTGGATGCCATCGGCTTCGGCAGTGGTATCTACCACCTGGGCATTGACGACGCCGTCGGTGGCGGTAAACGTCGTCATCGCTTCCTGCATCAGCTGTGGGCGCTGCTCGGCAGGGGTGTTGGTGGCGTCGATATACGCGAGCATCGGGGCGTTGCGGCCGTCCCCGAAGGCCTCGGAGGTCATCTCATAAGCGTTGCGCTGCGGGCTGCCGGGCGATTCCTGGCCCTCGGTGGGCATAGCAAGCTGCAACTGTGCTGCAGGAATGGCCAGAATACCCAGCATGACGACGCCAACCAGGAGGTTCAGAATTGGGCGTTTGCGAATCTGCCGCGCCCAGCGCAGCCCCATGGTGGGGTTGTCGTTTTCTGGGTCCGGAACCTTCGGGCCAGGGATGCGCAAGGCGAAAATCTTAGAGCCCAGCAACCCGACCATTGCGGGCAGGAACGTCAGTGCTACCAGCACGGCGAGTGCGACAGTACCTGCGGCGGCCAAGGCCATGGCGGTCAAGAATGGAATATCGATGATGCTCAGGGCAGCCAGGGCGATCAGCACTGTGACACCCGCGAAAATCACGGAACCGCCGGCGGTGCCCAGCGCCATGCCCATCGCGTGCGCGCGGGTGGGTTTGTCCAGGCCACGTAGCGTCTGGGCGAATTCCTTCGGCGATTGGTGCTGCGTCCCGGTCACGGTGATCAGCTCGTTGCGGAACCGCGAAAGGATAAACAACGAGTAGTCGATGCCCACGGCCAAGCCGATCATGCTGGCCAAAACCGGGGTCATGTCGTTGATAGCGTCGGTCAGCGCGGTGCCGGACATGACAATGAGCAGCCCGGTGGCAACACCGACGATCGCAGAAATCAGCGGGATACCGGCAGCGATAGCGGAACCGAAAGTCACCAGCAGCACGATGGCGGCAACGGCTAAACCGATCATTTCCGCAGTTGGGTCCATGCCCATTTCGCCCATGAAAGCGTTGCCAGAGTAGCCAGCCTGGAAGCCGGGCTGCTCATCGAAGGCGTCGACAAGCGAGGTGATGGCTTCGCGGTCTTCGGGGGCAATGGCCATGGCGGTTGCGGCATCGAAGGTTAGCGAGATGGTGCCGGTGTGCCCGTCTTCTGATAATGGCGAGATTGCAGCCAGGTCCGCCCGGATTTTTTCTTCCGGCATGCCCTGGGCGGCGAGTTGCTCACGCATCTGCTGTTCCATGCCCGCAGCCGCCATAACTGGGTTGACCACGGTCTCTGGGGTAGCGAGCACACCAGTGGCCTGCATATCGGCGACCAAGGCGTCGACTTCAGCCATGACCTCAGGGGCCGTTAGCGGGGCATCCTGTGATTGGATAACCACCGTGCCTTCGGGCGCGGAGACGAAATCCTGTTCCTCGGTGCCTTCGCCCTGGGCGGCTTTATCGCGTGCGAAATGCTCCTGCATGCGTTCTTGGGTGTCGGTGGAATCCATCGACGGCATGGAAAAGTTCGGCGAAGGTTGCTGGGCAACGGTGGAAACTACGATGCCTAAACCTGTGAGAACAATGAGCCAAAAGGCAAGAAAAGGCCAGGCGTGCCGGTAGGCGAGGCTACCGAGCCGGTAGAGGAAGCGCGACATGACAATCCTTTGCGGTGTACAGCAAATAAAATACTTGCACATGCTATGCAATATTGCAGTCGGTGTGCAAGTATTGCGCGGGGCTTATGTATTGCTGTGTGCTTATGGATTGTGTCGCGGGGGTGGAGGCTGGGATAGCCAAAATTGCGCGGGGCACGACCAGGGCGGGCAAGTTTAAATACTGTAGGGCTCCGGCAAAGACAACTTGAAGAACTTCCGGAAAATGCGATCTAACTGCCGGGTTTCCGTTAGGAACGCGTCGTGGCCAACCGGCGAGACAATCTTCGCCATACCCAAGAAGTTGCCAATATTCCGTGAGAGATGTTCCTGCTGGTGATACGGGTACAAAATGTCCGTGTCGACGCCAATGATCATTGTCGGCACGGTCGAACGTCCGAGGGCGCGATTGAGACCGCCACGCCCGCGCCCAATATCGTGCCGGTTAAGCGCCTCGGTGAGCGCGACGTAGGAACCGGCATCGAAGCGTTCCGACAGCTTGATGCCCTGGTATTCCAGGTAGCTATTGACCGCGAAGCGCTGGGTAGGGTCACGGAATTCGCCGAAGGGGTTTTCGCCTTCGTTCGCATCGGAGCCGAAGCGTTCGTCGATCTCCTGCTCGCCACGGTACGTCAGGTGTGCGATCCGGCGGGCGGCGCACAGACCTTCGAGAGGGTAGTCGTCGGTGTCGTAGTAGTCGCCACCGTGCCAGTTGATGTCGCGCTCAATGGCGGAAATCTGTGCGCACTGAATGCCAATCTGCCAACCAGAAGCACGGGCGGATACCGCCAGGATGCATACCGCATCCATCATTTCTGGGTAGAGTAGTGACCACTCGAGCGCGCGGGCACCGCCCATGGAGCCGCCAATAACGGCGTGGACCTTTTCCAACCCGAGCTTGTCGAGCAGCCGACGTTCCGCGGCGACAATATCCCGGATCGATACTGCCGGGAAGCGCGAACCCCATGCCCGGCCGTCGGAGGCAATGCTGGATGGGCCGGTGGAACCGTGGCAGCCGCCCAGCGCATTGACACAGATGAAGCACCAGCGCGAAGTATCGAGAGCTCGCCCGGGGCCGAGCAATTCACCCCACCAATCCGCGACGTCGGAGGAGCCAGTCAGGGCATGCTCGATCAGGATGACGTTATTGGGTCCGTCCAACTCACCCCGGAAAGCTCCAAAGACGTGATATCCCAGCGTGACCTCATCCATCATGGCGCCAGCTTCCGTGCGGAATTCGCCGATGCTGGCGTGGTTCAGCGTGGAGGTTGGGCCAAAAGGCGTGGTGTGAGGCATATCTGTCGCTTTCCGACGTGGACGGTAACTTGCTTCACACAGTCTAGATGAACAGAGCTGTCTACTTATAGAATTATATTCTGCTTCCGCGGCGGTGTTCGTCGGTAAGTCAGATGTAGCTGATGTAGTTGTGTTTCAGATCTGGTTTTTCATTCTTGTGATGTGGCTGACATAATGGTGTGGACTGCTCAACAATCTGTGATTATTAATAATCATTCTTGACGACGGAAAGGCTCCAGCTCGTGAGCGAAAAACACACTCCCGCTTCAGCGCAAACCGAAACCGCAGGCGGCCAAGGTACAGCTGGCGACCCCGGGACAACAACCGATCCTGGCCACGATCAGGACGTCCGTGGCGAAAAGCCCAACAATGCGAAATGGGCCCTGGCGCTGTTTGGTACTGCCGTAGGTGCCGGTATCCTTTTCTTACCTATTAACGCCGGTAGTTTCGGTTTCTGGCCGCTGCTGGTGGCCACACTCATGATCGGCCCCATGGCATTTCTGTCACACCGTGCCTACGCGCGCATGCTCAGTGGCTCCTCGCAACAAGGCCAAGACGTGCTGGAAGTGGTCACGGGCTTCTTCGGCAAAAACATCGGTATTCTGATCGCTCTGATCTACTGGTTCACGGTGTTCCCGATCGTCATGATCTACGGCATTTCCATCACCAACACCGTCGACAGCTTCATCCAAAACCAGCTGAACGGACCAGAAATCTCGCGCCCAATCTTGGCGACGCTCTGCGTTGGCTTGATGACACTCGGCTTCGCCTTGGGCCGCAACGCTGCGTTGCTAGTCGCGCAATTTGTGATCTACCCGTTGATCGTGGCGCTGGCCGCTGTCTCGCTGTATTTGATCCCGCAATGGGATTTCAGCTCGTTCTACCACTACAGCGCCGACGGTTTCGTCGCTAACCTCGGCGATATCATCCTGATCATGCCCGTGTTGGTGTTTTCGTTTAGCTTCCTGGCGGCAATTTCGCAGTTCGTGCTGGATACAGAGCGCTTTTACGGCGACGACGCCGAAAAGCAATCGTCGAAGATCGTCCTAATTGCTACCGCGCTGCTGACGGTTTTCACCATGTTTTTCGTCTGGTCTTCGGCACTCGCTTTGGGCGCTGATGGCATGGAGGAAGCCTACGAGCAGAACATTCCGGTGCTGTCTTATCTGGCAAACGAAACTGGCACGCAATTCTTGGCCTATATTGCACCAATCGTGGTTATCTGTGCGATCGTCTCGTCCTACTTCGGCCACCTGCTGGCGACGGTGGAAGGCACCCGTTACTTTGGCAAACTTGTGGCCCCAAGGCTCATGCGGGATACTAAACCACGCACCGTGGCCATTGCTATCTACCTGTTCGTTTTTATCGTGGTCACGGCCGTGGCGATCATCAACCCATCCATTTTGGACATGATCACCTTGATCGGTGGTATTTTCATGGGCTTCATGACTTACTTGCTGCCAGTGTGGGCCATCTACCGCATCGATGCGCTCAAGCGTTTCCGGCCGGTAGTCAGCAACTGGTTTGTGGTCATCATCGGTGTGGTTGTGATGGTCGGAACCTTCTGGGACGTGTTGCGCAACCTGGTGGGTTAAGCAAGGCTACGGGGCGTGGGTTCCGCGAAAGTCCAGGTGAAAACTTTTGTAGGCCGAAGCTAGTGGTGCGTTTTTACAAATAGGCGCGAAAAAAGCCCCTGTTTTGCTGCACTATTTGTAAAAATGCACCAAACCGCGAATAACCAAGCAGTATCCAGGCATTATCCAGCGCGTCATTATCCGGCCAGCACCAAACCGACACCACCCGGACACCAAAAAGCGCCCGAGGCAAAACCCTGCCTCGGGCGCTTTAAGCTTTAAATGTGTGTCTGCGCCGGATATCCGGCGCAGACACCGCAGCTACTCGTGAGGTTTTACTTCTTCAGATCTTCCATCAGCTGGTTATAGGTAGCCGATGGGCGCATGACCTTGGAAGCCTTGTCGTCGGATGGCTGGAAGTAGCCACCCAAATCAGCGCTGTCGCCCTGAACTTCCATAAGCTCGGCATCGATCTTGTCAGCAGCTTCGGAGAACTTCTCCGCGATTGGGGCGAAGTGCTCAGCCAGCTCAGAATCCTCCGACTGTGCTGCCAGTTCCTGAGCCCAGTACATCGCCAGGTAGAAGTGAGAGCCACGGTTGTCGATTTCGCCTACCTTGCGGGAAGGCGACTTGCCCTCGTCGAGAAGCTTCTCGGTGGCCTTGTCCAGCGTCGAGGCCAAAACAGAGGCCTTCGCGTTGTCGTTCTTGGAAGCCTCGTGACGGAAGGACTCCGCCAACGCCAGGAATTCACCCAGGGAGTCCCAGCGCAGGTGGTTTTCTTCCAGAACCTGCTGCACGTGCTTCGGAGCGGAACCGCCAGCACCGGTCTCGAACAGTCCGCCGCCAGCCATCAGCGGAACTACCGATAGCATCTTCGCGGAAGTACCCAGCTCCAAGATCGGGAACAGGTCGGTGTTGTAATCACGCAGCACGTTACCGGTTACGGAGATGGTGTCCTCACCGTTGCGCATGCGCTCGACGGACTTCTTGGTGGCAGAGACCGGATCCATGATGGTGATGTCCAAGCCCTCGGTGTCGTGATCTGCGAGGTACTTGTTCACCAGCTTGATCAGGGTGGCGTCGTGGCCGCGGTTTTCATCCAACCAGAAGATGGCTGGCATGCCGGAAGTACGCGCACGGGAAACAGCCAGCTTGACCCAGTCCTGGATTGGCTCATCCTTGGTTTGGGTGGCGCGCCAGATATCGTTTTCTTCCACGTCGTGGGAGATCAGAACCTCACCGGCGCTGTTGCGCACCTCGACGGTGCCTGCAGAAGGGATCTTGAAGGTCTTGTCGTGGGAGCCGTATTCTTCGGCCTTCTTGGCCATCAGGCCCACGTTTGGAACGGTACCCAGGGTGGTTGGGTCGTACTGGCCGTTCGCCTGGGAATCCTCGATGACGGTCTGGTACACACCGGCGTAGGAAGAATCCGGGATGATAGCCAAGGCGTCCTGGGTTTCGTCGTTCTTGTTCCACATCTGTCCGCCGGTCTTCATCATCGCAGGCATGGAAGCGTCCACGATGACATCCGAAGGCACGTGCAAGGCGGTGATTCCCTTGTGGGAATTGACGTAAGCCAGCGGGGCGCCGTCTTCCTGCGCCTTGTCGAAGGCCTGCTTGATCTCGTCGCCGTTGTCCAGCTTGTCCAGGTTTTCCAGGATATGGCCCAGGCCGTTCTCGCCATTCAGCCCGGCTTCGATCAGCTCTTCGCCGTACTTCTCAAAAACTTCGTGGAAATACGCACGTACCACGTGGCCGAATAGAATCGGGTCGGAGACCTTCATCATGGTGGCCTTCAAGTGAGCCGAGAACAGAAGGTTATTTTCCTTGGCGTAAGCGACCTGCTCGCGCAAGAAATCATCCAAGGCTTTCGCAGACATGAAGGTGGCGTCGACTACTTCGCGGTCTTCAACCTTCAGACCTTCCTTCAGTACCTTTTCGGAGCCGTCGGCGGCCTTGAGGACAAACTTCAATTCGTCGTCGCCGTCGATGATGACGGACTTCTCGTTGTGTGCGAAGTCGTTGGCATCCATGGTGGCCACGGCGGACTTGGAATCTGCTGGCCAGTCCTGCATGGAGTGCGGGTGCTTCTTGGTGAAGTTCTTGACAGCCTGTGGTGCGCGGCGGTCAGAGTTGCCCTCGCGCAGCACTGGGTTTACGGCAGAACCCTTCACCGAGTCATAGCGGTTGCGGATGTCTTCTTCTTCGGCGTTAGCGGGCTTGTCTGGGTAATCAGGAACGTCGTAGCCGCCTTCCTGGAGTTCCTTGATGGCGTTCTTTAGCTGCACGAGGGAAGCTGAGATATTTGGCAGCTTGATGATGTTCGCTTCTGGCTTCTGAGCCAGTTCGCCGAGTTGTGCCAGGGCGTCGTCCATTTTTTGCTCTTCAGTCAAACGCTCTGGGAACTGGGAGATGATACGACCAGCCAGGGAGATATCGGCGGTTTCAACATCAATATTCGCGGTGGAAGCAAAAGCCTCGACTACTGGCTTCAATGAGTAGGTTGCCAGCAGAGGGGCTTCGTCGGTACGGGTCCAAATAATCTTCGCCATCTCAGACTCCTTAAAATTTTCGTCACTAAAATGTCGCGGTACCAGGTTACCTACAAAAGCAATCGTCTGCCGTAAAGGCCATAAAGATTGTCAGCCATAAACGCCATGAAGATGACCCAACACCGTGTGTTGTCGTGGCGCATAACACACAACAAACGGGAAACTAGGCACCTGCATGTTTTTCGGCGTAGGGTCACATGCGTGCCACACCTGAGTCATTTGCGCAAGATTGCTTCTGCCCCTCGTCGTCGAGCCCTGCCACGGCAAACTGAGATCACAGAGAAACGACGTTATATCGTCATGGTTGCCCTGGGGCTGGGTGGATTCGGTATTGGAGTTACCGAATTCGTGTCCATGGGTTTGTTGTCGCTGATCGCCGAGGATTTCGGGGTCACGGAAGACTCTGCGGGACGCATCATTTCCCTGTACGCGTTGGGCGTCGTCATCGGTGCGCCGGCGATCACTGCTGTCACAGGAAAGATTCCCCGGCGACGGTTGCTGCTTCTGCTGGTTGGTGCGTTCATCGCAGGAAACTTCTTGTCGGTCATCGCGCCGAGCTATGAATTCTTACTTGCAGCCCGTTTTCTTGCGGGTTTGCCACATGGCGCATATTTCTCGGTGGCGGGTTTGGCCGCGGCTTCGATGGCGCCGGAGGGTGAACGCGGACGTGCGATTTCCTTTGTCTCGATGGGGCTGTCCTTTGCCACCGTCGGCGGTGTTCCTGCAGCACAGGCGCTGGGGCAAGCCTTTGGCTGGCACGCGTCGTACGTTTTCGTGACGGCTGTTGGCGTTATTACGCTGCTGTCGTTGTGGTACCTGATGCCGCACATGGTGCGCATGGGGGCGACCTCCGTTCGTACGGAGTTGGGCGCATTGCAGCGTGGCCAGGTATGGCTCACCCTGGCGATGGGCACCGTTGGTTTCGGCGGCATGTTCGCGGTCTACACCTACATCTCCTGGACGATGACCGAACAAGCTGGGCTGGATCCGTCACTGATGTGGGTGGTCCTTATGGCTTACGGCATTGGTATGGTTGCGGGCACTTGGTTCGGTGGGCGCGTTGCTGACTGGAACTTGGAAAAGGGCATCCTGTTTGCTTTGGCGATGATCTGCCTGGTGCTGGTCGCGTTCTATTTCACCTCGTCGAATCCGTGGTTAGGTACCATCAACTTCGGCCTGGTAGGTTTTTTCGGTTCGACGCTGGTGCCATCGCTGCAGATTCGTTTGATGGATACCGCTGGCGACGCGCAGACTCTGGCTGCTGCGTTGAACCATTCCGCACTAAACATGGCGAATGCTGCGGGTGCTGCGCTTGGTGGTGCGGTGATTTCCGCCGGTTACAGCTACAGCGCTCCATCGCTTGCTGGTGCCGCTTTGGCCATTGCTGCAATCCTTATTTGGTTTCCGACTATTTGGTTGCGCCACAAGTCCTTCACTAAAACGGGACAAGCTGTTCACTAAGACCGGTTAGTTTCCACACTGTGACGCCCACCCTATACAGTGGGTGCCATGTCTGAACCTCAACTGACGATAGCCACAGTTAACGTCAACGGCATCCGCGCCGCCTGCAAGAAACGTAACGACGATAACCTGGGGATGAATCTCTGGTTGGAAAATACCAGTGCCGACGTCGTCCTCATGCAGGAAGTCCGCGCGACCCCGGAACAAACCGAAAAGGCATTAGCCCCTGCTCTGGAATCTGGCTGGCACCTGGTAGTGGCTGATGCCGAGGCCAAGGGTCGCGCCGGGGTGGGAATTTTATCGCGGAGTCCGCTTGCCGACGTCCAGGTGGGCTTTGGCGGCGACAGTGCGTTTAATAATGCCGGTCGTTGGATCGAAGGCACTCTGGGTTCTAGCTTTGGTGATGTCCGCGTCGCCTCGCTGTATTTGCCTTCCGGCGCGCAGGGGACAGCTAAGCAAGACGAAAAATATGCTTTCTTGGATGAATTTGATTCGATTTTGAACCAGCGTGCAGCTGCACACGAGAACATGGTCATCGGTGGGGACTGGAATATTTGCCACCGCAGCCAAGATCTGAAAAACAACAAGTCTAATGAAAAGGTCTCCGGCCATTTGCCGGAAGAACGCGCCTTTTTTGATTCCGTCTTCGGGGCGTTTCCTGATGCTGCCCCGCAAGAGAAGAAGTTTCTTGGTGACTACCAAGGCGTAGTTGATTATTCGGCACACACCCGACGTGAACCGACCACCGACCCGCAGTGGTTTGACCTGGCGCGTCGTCTCAACCCAGATCCGGAACAAGACGGCCCGTATACCTGGTGGACCTACCGCGGTCAGGCTTTTAACAACAACGCGGGATGGCGCATTGATTATCAGGCTGCTACTCGCGCCATGCTGGAACGCGCGCAACGAACCTGGGTAGAAAAGGCCCCGACGGTCGAGCAACGTTGGTCGGATCACTCGCCGTTGTTGGTGGAATTTCACTAAGTTCGGCTCGGAGCTCAAGCTGCGCTCTAGCGCAGCCCCAGCGCCGCTCTAATGCAGCCCCAGCTTCGATTCCAGCTCATGTAAAGGACGTGCATCAATGACCGTGACGACGTTATTGACCGCGACATATGTCGTCGGTATTTCCGCAGAGGCCATGACCGCAGCTTTGTCTGCTGGCCGCCAGCGCCTGGATTTTTTCGCCGTCTCGCTGCTCGCCGCTATCACTGCCTTCGGTGGGGGAACAGTGCGTGACGTGTTACTTGGGCATTACCCGCTGGTGTGGGTGGAAAATCCGGTGTATTTGATTGTCGTACTGGCAGCTGCGGCGATCACTGTTTCGCTGTCGTTTTTCATGCACTATTTCCGTTCGCTCTTTTTGGCGCTTGATGCGGTGGGGTTGGCCGCCTTCACGGTGTTGGGTACCCAGGTGGCGTTGTCGGAAGGCCATGGGCCATTGATCGCTATCGTGGCCGCGATTTGTACCGGTGTCTTCGGCGGAATTTTGCGCGATATCTTAAGCGACCGTGTGCCGCTAGTATTCATGGGCGATTTGTATGCAGCCTGCGCACTGATCGGCTCGGTGACTTATATGGTCTTGGAACAATTAGGTGCCCCACCGGCAGTGGTGATTCCCGCGGGGCTGATCGTGACTTTTGCCGTGCGCATGTGGGCAGTGAAGTACAACAAGTCCATGCCAATTTTCGCGTATAACGACGAAAACCAGCCGGTGGATCCGCGCCTGCGCCTATCGGCGCAGTTTGTGCGCGAAACCGCGCGGAAAGCGAAATCAAAGGTTGCTAGGGGGATCAAACCGGAGGCCTCGAAGAAAACTAAGAACCCTGATAATAAGCAGCCAAAATCGTCGGAAAGCGACTAACCTGCTAGCATAAAAGGAACTTAACTTCTGACGCTGAGCGGAAAGAGAATTCAGTATGATTCGCGTTTTATCCTGGCTGATCATCGGCATCGCCATTTTGGCCGGTTCGATTGTCTGGTACCTGAACGTGCAGTATTCCATGGCAGGGCTGGTTTCAGGTATCACCATGGGTGTAGGCGGCGCGTTCCTCGTTGCTGCTTTCGCCACTGCGCTGGATCTCTATGATCCAACTTCGCGCAAGGTTTAGCTGAATACCCACTAGCTACCGTTAGCTTCGCGCCCTGCTGGTTGCACTCCCGCCAGCAGGGTTTTTGCGTGCCAGAAACCATTCGTTTTTCAGTAAAGGATAAGAAGATGACTGCATCGGTGCCTACAACCGACAAACCACGCGTGCTGTCTGGCATTCAGCCAACCGCAGACTCGTATCACCTGGGTAATTACCTCGGAGCGCTCAAGCAGTGGATTGAGCTGCAAAATGACTTTGACGCGTTTTATTTCATCCCAGATATGCACGCATTGACGGTGGAGCAGGATCCGAAACAGCTGCGCGAGCGTACTTTCGCTGGTGTCGCGCAATTGATCGCTTTGGGGATTGATCCGGAGCGTTCCACATTGTTTATCCAGTCGCATGTGCCGGAACATGCTGAGCTGAATTGGGTGCTGCAGTGCCTGACTGGCTACGGCGAGGCTGCACGCATGACGCAGTTTAAAGACAAGTCCGCTAAGCAGGGCGAGGAGCGCACGTCGGTGGGCTTGTTCACTTACCCGATGCTCATGGCCGCTGACATTTTGCTTTACCGTCCGCAGTGCGTACCGGTTGGTGAAGATCAGCGCCAGCATTTGGAACTCACCCGTAACCTGGCGGAACGTTTCAACACCCGTTTTGGCAGCACCTTTGAGGTTCCCGAGCCGTTCATCCCAGAAGGTTCGGCCAAGATTTATGATTTGCAGGATCCGACGATCAAAATGTCGAAATCCACTCCACATCCGAAGGGGTTGATTAACCTGCTGGATCCGCCGAAGACCTCGGCGAAGCGCCTGAAATCAGCGGTCACTGATGACCGCGGCGTTATTGCTTTTGATCGTGAGCAGCAGCCCGGGGTGTCCAACCTCCTGACCATCCAGTCTGCGCTTACCGGCACTTCTGTTGACGAGCTGATCGACTCCTACGGGGGCAAAGGGTATGGCCATCTAAAGGTCGATACTGCGGATGCGTTGGAAGAATTCACCACTCCGCTGCGTGCTCGTTACGACGAACTCATGGATGATCGCGCACAGTTGGGCCAAATTCTTGCCGATGGAGCCGAGCGCGCCCGGGAAGTGGCTGCTGGAGTGCTTGCCGACGTTTACGACAAGGTGGGTTTCCTGCCAGCGAAGATACGCTAGTCCAGGATGCGTTAGAGTGAACAAGCAGCTCTCACAGAGAAAATTCAGGGCAGTCTAAGATTGCACTAGCCAACGTAGGTCAGCGCTGGCTAGTGCACGTCTGTGACAACACATATGTGACAACCCGCCTGAATGCACGACCAACACCAACCTAAAGGACACTGAAGTGGCAGCCACCACCACAAAGTCAAACGAGAAAAACCACGATAACTACGGCATCGAGCGAGTTCGAGAAGACGAGCCCGGTTTCGTCGACAAGATGCGCCAAAAATCGGACTTTTTCGACCACGTTATGCGCACCGTCGAACGTTATGGTGCGCAGGGCGGTAATCAGTTTGCCGCCGGTATTACTTATTTTTCGGTGCTGGCGGTCTTCCCGATCGCCATGTTGATCGTCGCTGCGGCTGCACAGGTTCTGGCAGGACGTCCCGAGCTTTTTGCTAGCTTCCAGAATCAGATCACGGCATCTCTGGAAGGGCAGATGGGCGAAATCGCCAACGAGATCCTGGAAGGCGCGGTCGAACGCCGTGGTGCGGTCGCCGGTATTGGTGGTTTGACTGCGCTGTGGACCGGTCTGAACTGGATGCACAATCTGCGTTCCGGTATTTCAGCGATGTGGAATATGGATCCGAACGACGGGGCCAACTTCGTCGTCAAGAAGATTAATGATTTGCTGGGCTTAGTTGGTCTGATTCTCGCCTTTATCATTGCTTTTGGTATCACCGCCGCGGGTTCTTCCGGTATTGTATTTACCATTTTGGAATGGCTTCATGTAGAAGATGTGATGCCAGGGTTGAACTATATTCTGTTCTTCTCTGCGTTGTTCATTGGTATTCTGGCGAACTTCCTGGTCATGTGGTGGCTGGTGGTTATTCTGCCGCGTAAGAAGGTACCGAAGAAAGCCGGCTTCATTGGAGCATTACTTGGCGCACTTGTTTTTGAAGTAATCAAGCAGCTGTTTACCGTGATTCTGTCTTCGGCTACTGGTAGCCCAACTGGTGCAATCTTCGGTCCGATTATCGCTTTGATGATTGTGTTGTATTTGATCTGGCGCGTGGTGCTCTACGTTTCTGCATTCACCGCCACCACCAAGCAGGCTCGTGCCACGGAAGAGGTTCCGGTTCCCGAACCAGCCGTGATCCGAGTGCGCCATGAGGTGAAACAGCGTCCATCGACCCGCACACTGCTGGGTGCCGGGGCAGGCTTGGGTGCTGTTGGTGGCTGGGCGCTTCGCCGGATCTTTAAGGCGAAATAACGTCTGGATAACGTTTTCCCGAACAATTGCTATCTTGGGAAAATATAGAGTTGTCCGTGGCAAAGAGCTTAACGCCTGCGCAAGATAAATCCAGCTATTGCCGCAATTCCGGCGCCAGCGGCGATGACAGCCAGCACCACAATCAAGATCGTCTTTTCGTGGGGTTCAGCATTCGTACCGGCATTGTCCGCGTCTGCGCTATCTGGCGATGCATCATCGGAATTTTGCGGTGCTGGACTAGCCCCCTGTGTCAGGGTGGGTTCGGTGTCTGCATTGGCGACTGGTTGCAGCATGCCGATATTCGTGCCCGGTGCCACAGAGAATCCCGAGTGCAATAGCTTCTGCGCCTGCTCCCACGCGCGGGCCTTGTCGACGGTGGTATCGAGAATTACCGCCATTAATCGCCGACCGTCACGGTTCAGTGCACCGACGAAGGTGTGGTTGGCATCGTCGGTGTAACCAGTTTTACCGCCCATGCCGTCCGGATCATTCATGAACAGGTGGTTGTCGTTCCATACTTCGAATCCTTCGTGCTCGTCGAAGCCTGGGAAGGCAATGAATTCGGTGTTCACGATGCGATCAAAAGTCGGGTTTTGGTAGGCCGCGCGATAAATCAACCCCAGGTCATACGCAGAAGCCGAGTTGCCCGCGACGTCCAAACCGGAATAGCTCGCGGCGTAGGTGTCTGTGGTTCCGAGATCGTCGGCAAGCTTATTGATCTTGCGCAGCGTCGCTTCGTCGCCGCCGAGTTCCTGTGCCAGAGCGTGGGCAGCATCATTACCCGATGCCAGCAACAAACCGTGCAATAGCTGCTCGATGGTGTATTCGCCACCGGCGCCGATGCCTACTCGGGAGCCGACTTGATCGGCAGATTCCTGCGAGACGGTCACGGTCTTTTCCAGGTCCAGCTCTGCAATGGCGACCAATGCCAGCAATGCTTTAATAATCGAGGCTGGGCGGTAGCGTCCGTGCGGATCTTTTTGTGCGATGATCTCGCCAGAATCGATGTCGGCAACCAACCAGGCCGAAGCCAAGACGGATTCGTCGACATGAAATCCGGGAGCGGTACTTACCCCGCAGTTTTGTTTCTCCAGCGGCGGCAATGGGGTAGGAGAGGGCTGACCGGGTGCGACAGCCTCAGAGGTGGTCCGCGCTTGTGGCGGATGGACACGGTTCGGGCACGAGCTGGTATCGGGTGCGTCCTCGCGGCTTAGTGGCTCCGGAGCAGCCGACTCGTCGCCCTCGCTTGGGGCTGGAGCGGGGCCTTCCAATGGAGTGGGCTCTTCCTGTTGGGCGTGAAGCAGCGGGGCTGCCTCAGCGTGCGGGGTTGCGGCAGCGTGTGGGGTCGCGGAGCCAAAAGCGCCAATGCCAAGCGTGGTTGCTCCTGTGGCCATGCCGACGACCAGAAGATTCGCGCAACAGGTTGAACCGTATCTCACAATGGCGCGCCGGCCGGGTTTGCTCTCATTCATAACAGCCAATAATTCTACTCCGCGCGACCCGCAGCGTTGCTTATTCCGTAGGCGGGGTGAAGCAATTGTCTTAGCAAACACAGTGTTTAGGCTCAGCGCACAAACACCGGCAACGAATCTCAGACCGCAAAATTCGGACGGTACCATCGTATGCATGATTGAGACTCCTGCGATTAGCCCAGAGCATAAAAACTTTGCTTCCCAGTTGATCACTGAGCTGCCGAAAGTCAGCATCCATGAATACTTGCCCACGCAGACCGACGACGGTTCCCAGGTGGCATCTCGCGAGCAATTGGCCAAACACATCCAGTCGACGGTGCGTCGCTATCACGAGGATAATGTCGTCTACCTTGAGTTACGTGTTGTGGTGGAGGATTTCTGCACTGATGATTTTGTGCTTGCCGACGCCTTTGCCACGGCGCTCGATGCCGTGGCTGCCGAGGGGATCCAGGCGAGGTTGTTAGTGTGCGCGCGTGCCGATGGTGCTGCCGTTTCCGAATTGACGGAGCTGGCGGTACAAGCGCAGGGGGATCCCAACTTTGCTGGGATGGTGTTTATCCTGGGCGGGGATGCTGCCTGGAATGCTGTGGGTTCGGCCTTGAGCGCTGCTTGCACGAAGCTGCGTGAAAATTATCTGCCCTTCGCGATCGACGGTGCTGCCGGTATTGATGCGGTTGGCGCCGCTGTACAGCTAGGCGCGTTGCGCTTAGGTCGCCCGCTGGCGCTGGTGGATGACTTTTCTGCTGATATCACCGGTATTGTGCCAGGAAAGATTTCGAGTTGGGTGCGCGATCGGGGCATCACTGCGGAAATGACTCCGCTGTGGGATCTTGCCGACGAATCTTTGGGAGAGGCAGCCGTCGATGAGCTTCCGGATCATCCGTTGCCGCTGCTGCAGCAGCTGGGGTTTCGCTGCACCATTTCCGCTGGGCAATTGCATGCTGGTAGCTGCAGTGATGTCATGAATTCGCTTACCGAGACCTTCGGCTATGGGCTCGAAGAGTTTTTTGACCTTACTGCAAAGACAGTCACGGCTAGTTTCTTGAGTGAGCCGGAGCGCCAGCAGCTGCTGGAAACCCAGATTTTGCCGCGCTATGAAAAACTGGCTGACGCAGAATTGCGGCAGCCAGAAGGAACTAATGAATCTGAGGAAGCGGAAGAAGCTGGTGAAACGGGGGCGGTAACCGAGGACGGCTCCGCAGGCCAGAACGTAGACTAGAACTTCGTGAAGCGTTTGACCAGCATGTCTTCCAAGCCGCGCCAACCTTTCGAGTGGTCGGTGTAGGGCTTGGAAGGCACGTAGCCGCTGGTTTGTTGTGAGCCGAGCATATAGCCCAGGTAATCCTGGAAACGTGGGTTGGCCAGCATATACGAGTTGATGGAATCGTCACCAGCCCAGTCTGCTGCATCGGCGAGTAGTTCGTAACACGCCGACATTTGTGGCACGTCCACTGCTTCAGGCCCTTTTTCCATGTCCTCAGTGAGCCCCTGGAAGCTATAGGAGTTATCGCGGTGGACCGTGACATCCAGTTCACCGGCGTTGGCGGCAGTCACTATGTCTTCCCACGTAGAAACCTTTGCGAGGTCGTGTTCATCATTTTCGATGATCCAGCGTAACAACTGGCGGCTGGTCGCGAAGGAGTTGATGGTGCCAAAACGCCCCAAAAACACCGGTGTGCCGTCGACATAGCACCGCAATGTGTACACAGATTTACCGTCGATGGTGATCTTAATAGGGTCGATACCTGCCGCGGCCCAGGCTGAGGAATCATAAGGATCGGCTGCTTCTGCCTCGCGCTTGCGTTCTTCCTCCCGCTTAGCGCGCTCTTGGTCGGCTTGCTCCTTCGAAGAAGCGATGCGCTTTTCGGCATCTTCGATGGTGGTTTTGTCGACGCTGGCGAATTCTTCGGTGACATCAACAATGCGCACGCTATCTGCCAGATTCGATTCGATCTTTTTCCAGTTGGTGAGAACCGCTCGGCCGACGGAAGACCACTCGGAAAGGCCGTGTTCGCCAGAGTAGTGGTCAGCGCCGCGCTGCACGTTATTCAGCACAGAGTGGGTAGAAAAGAAAATCATCGTGTCGTCATCGGCGCAGACATTGCCGAGGGCTTTGGTGATCGACAAAATTTTGGCAGAGGTAGCGACGGCGTCATACGAAGGACGATCGGCCAGGTAGTGGGGCAAGCCGACGATGTCATAATGATCGCGGTCTTCCGGGTGCGCGCGGTATTCCGGAAGTTCTGCGAAATCTTTCCACTTCGGGTGGTCACGCAGGTCGTGCTTCGTGGTGTTTTCTAAGTACACCAGCATTTCTGCCACAGTGGGAAAGACTAAGACGTTTTCATCGTCGCCCAGAAAGGCTTCCCATTGCGAGCCGTTTTCCTTCCAGGTTGGAGCCCACAGGGTGTAAAAGTCACCACTGTTGAATGAAACAGAAACCGGGATGATCGCGCGATTATTCATGGGCACTAAGTTTAGCGAACCCGATTAAACAGTGTGCTGTAACGGCTCTGTGACGGTGCTGAGATGGCGTCTGTGACGCGTGGCAGGCGATGGATTCGGCATGGCTTTGGCATGGTTTTGGCCTGTTGAGTTGCTAAGCCGTCGGCCGATAGAAACCGTGAAAATTCATGTCTAAGTTGTTGGTCCGCAATGGTGAAGTAGATACCGGGCTGCCTGCCTCAATAAGCTCCCCGTTTCCGGCATACATGGCTACGTGCCCGTCCCAAACCGCGAGATCTCCTTCGCGCAATTCATTGACAGAAACCTGCTGGCCGACGGCCTGTTCATGTGCCAAACGGGGAATATCTACTCCGGCTTCGCCCCAGGCCCATTGAGTGAATCCAGAGCAATCGAATCCGACACCAGGTGTGGTTCCGCCCCATTGGTAGGGCGTTCCCAGCTGGCTTCGGGCAGCAGCAACGGCTGCGCGCCCGGCGGCGGCACTGGCATCATCTGTTGCGTTGTCTGTCGGGTTATCAGTTTCTGTGCCAGTTGGAGTGCCAGCTTGAGCGCCAGTTTCTTCGGTGGTTTCTAGTGCTGCTGGTACAAAATTTGCTTCAGGGAAAGCAGCGTTATTGTCCGGGCTGTAAGCAGTCCCATTGCCTCCGGTGCTGGCGTACTGCGCTGGACTAGGAGGTGTTGCAGTGGGTGAAGCATCATCGAGTGCAAACGGTTCTTCGGCGATACCGTGCAGCCGCGTAGCCAATGCAGAAAGCTGTTCGTCCAGCTCGTTGGCCGCCGTTTCCGCTTCCGCCATGTGGCTGCGTGCTAGGGCGTCAAGCTGCGCGATAGAGCCTGCAGCGGCACCTGGGACTGGTTGCAGTGCTGTCAGTGCTACAGGGGCAGCCTGTTGGAGAAATGAGTGCCCAATTCCCAATAGATTTTCTGCAGTGGTAGTTATCGCTACTTGTGCCTCGGCGGTGATTTCTGCGATGTGGTGATTATTCCCGTCGATCAGTTTTGCAGCTGCCTCAATATCCGCAGCGCTCGCACCACTGATGGCGGCCAATTCACCAGCAGCGGAGACATCCGGCATGATGGGTGCAGAAAAATCACCTAGCTGCGCGGGAGCGAGCTCACTGATGCGGTTGATAGTTTCCAAGACGTTCATCAGCCCGCCTCCTTATCCATTAGAGGAGTGTTGGTTAGAGAAATTGCCGCTGGTTGAGGTACTTCGGCCAGGCAGGGCGTCGGCAAGCGTATTCGATTCGGTGATCGTGCTGGATTCTGCCAATTGGGCATCACGGACCATGGTGAAACCAGAATCCGCAGCTTGCTGTAAACGCCGTGCTAACCGGCGCGAATGTGTAGCAGTTATAGTCGTGGCGCGTTCTAAAGCGGTGCGGAATTCCTGCTGGCCCTGCTGGCCATCTGCTTTGGCGGCAACGGAAGGCTCGGCCATTGGTGGGGCAGGTTCACGGATGCTACCTGCGGCTTTTTCTAGGTCGTGGGATAGAGCAGTGGCATGGTCATAAGCAAAAGTGAACGTCGTCATGCCCCATTAGACAGCGGTGAATGCACAAAGGTTCCCACGAGTTTCCACCGCCAGCCACAAAGCCAGCCCCATGGCATAGCATGGGCACTATGGATATCACCGTGGTAGAACACCCCCTGGCCGCCGCGCGTTTGAGCTTGCTGCGCGATCAACGCAGCGACAATGCAGCTTTTCGCGCAGCATTGAAAGACTTAGGCTCCATGCTGGTGTATGAAGCCGCACGCAACTTAGACATCGACGAGTTTGCCCTGCACACCCCGGTTGCCGAAACCACCGGCACCAGGCTTTCGAACCCGCCGATTATCGTGCCGATCATCCGCGCCGGGCTAGGCATGGTAGATCCAGCATTGGCAATGATCCCGGATGCACAAGTTGGTTTCATCGGGATGGCGCGGGATGAACAAACTCACGAGCCAGTTCCGTATTTGGAAGCTCTACCGGATGATTTGAGCGATCGCACGGTCTTCCTGGTCGACCCGATGTTGGCAACTGGTGGCTCTTTGCTGCATTCACTGCGCCTGTTGGCTGATCGAGGTGCGCGTGACATCACTGCGGTGTGCATCGTTTCTGCTCGCCCGGGTGTGCAGGCCCTCGAGGAGTCCGGTTTGCCGGTGCGTCTGGTCACCGCGGCCATTGACCCGGAGCTTAACGACGACGCCTATATTGTTCCTGGGCTTGGCGATGCTGGTGATCGCCTGTATGGCCCGCGCAATATTGATCTCTAATTCCCCGTGCCCGTGGGCTGTAGGCAAACGCAAAAACACTAGAGCGCTAGAGCGCTAAAACACTAGAACGCTAGCCCGAGTTGGCGGCAACGCCAGCAAACGCGAGCAAATCCTAGCCAGCCCTAGGCCAAGCCTCACCCCGCGTGGCAACTGCGCGTGTGGTTCCGCTCATACTAGAGTGGGAGCGCATTGCAGTTGTTTTCGGGGGAGGATACGCAATGGTGGAATATCACCGCTGGTATTGGACAAGCTACGGACACGCACTAGCTAATAATCTGCGGTCCTTGCGGGAAATGCGCGGGCTATCGCAGACCCGGTTAGCGCAATTATCGGGGCTTTCGCGCAACCTTATTTCTAACCTGGAACGTAACGAATCTGGAGCTAAAGCTGCTGATCCCGTGTTGTCCACGGTGTACAAGCTGGCACAGATTCTGTATGTTCCGCCAGGCGTGCTGTTGCCCGGGGTAGATGAGGTGATTGCTGGTCCGTGTGCGGCGACCACCCCGCATTTGCAGGGCAGGTGGCCCGTTGCAGAGCATGACACAGCCCCGTTTAGCCCGCTGTATTTGGCGCGGGCAGTCACCGATGAGCTTCCGGAATTCGCCGCACCAGAACCGTTAGGAACAGCGGAAATCACGCTACCCAAGCGGTCCCCGGGAGAACGTCGCAGGAAAAGATAACAGCGTATAATTCGGGCCTGTGTACTGTGCAGAGTAGGGTGCAAGAGTAATTGCGAGATTCGCAATTGGAGATTAGCTGTTAGATAGCTGAAGAAAGGACCGGGTTGATGGATATTGCCTCGTTCGTTGCTGAGTGGATCGAACACCATCACGACGAGGTTCTCGGGTGGCGTCGCCACATTCACCGTAACCCGGAACTATCCCACAAGGAATACGCCACCACGGATTTCTTATGCCAGGTGCTGGAAGAATACGGCCTGCACCCTCACCGATTCCCAGAAACGGGACTTTATGTCGATGTCGGTGAGGACCACGGTAAAGGTCGCATAGCCTTCCGTGCTGATATTGATGCGCTGCCCATTCAAGAGCTCACCGGTGCGGAATTCGCTTCGCAGATTGATGGGGTTTCGCATTCTTGCGGGCATGACATTCACACCACCATTGCGCTGGGCTTGGCGTGTTCTTTGGGACAGTTGATCAGTGCTTATCCCGGTGCTTTGAGCTTTGGCGTGCGGGTAATTTTCCAGCCGGCTGAAGAAGTTATGACTGGTGGCGCAGTTGATGTGATTGAATGGGGTGCACTCGAAGGGGTCTCGGCGCTGTACGCGGTGCATGCAGAACCCAAATTGAAAGTTGGCCAGATCGGAATCCGTACGGGTGCGATTACCTCGGCCTCAGATGTTATTGAAATTGCAGTCTCTGGCTCGGGTGGGCATACTTCCCGCCCTCATCTCACTAGCGACGTCGTCTACGCACTGGGCAAATTGGTGACGGAATTGCCAGCAGTGCTTTCGCGCCGAGTGGATCCGCGCACCGGCACCGTCGTAGTCTTTGGTGCCATTCACGCGGGATTTGCTCCGAACGCGATCCCAGAACAAGGTTCAGTGATGGGCACGTTGCGCACCGCGGATATCAGCGTGTGGCGTTGGCTGCGTCGGGAATTATCAGGAATCGTCGGTGAGATCCTGGCTCCAACCGGGGTAGATTACGCCATTACGCATGACCAAGGTGTACCACCCGTGCTTAACGACGAGGTGGCAACGGCCCTGCTGGCAGAGGCAGTGACCGGCATTGATCCGCAGGCGGCAGTGCAAGCTCCGCAATCGTCGGGAGGGGAAGATTTTTCCTGGTACCTCGAACACGTTCCTGGTTCTATGGCGCGCCTGGGGTGCTGGTCGGGTACCGGCGAAATGCAGGACCTGCATCAGGGAAACTTCCACCCGGATGAGCGCTCGTTGGCCGTCGGCATTCGTTTGTTTGGTGGCATTGTTGCGCGTTATGAGGAACAAGCGCGTTAGAATGGGTTAAATGTGATCTTTGCTGCGTTGTTCTGCACACCAAACCTGGTGTGTGGGCGTGCCGCTGAGGTCAAATCCTGCTAACCCTCTGATGGTTCCCACGACTACATCAGGCCGGAGAAATGCAGGCCGGACAACATCAAACCGCACATAATTTTCGATGAGAGTGTAAGGAGCCCGCGTGTCTCACACCGCAAAGCGAATGGTCATCATAGGCGGAGGGCCAGCCGGGTATGAAGCAGCCTCGGCGGCAACTAAATATGGTGCCAAAGTGACCTTGATTGATGATCTGGCTCCGGGTGGCAACTCGGTGCTGCTGGATTGTGTTCCATCGAAATCGTTTATCGCCGGCGCGAATATTAAAACTGACTTGCGCCGTGCCGACGACATGGGCTTGAACGAGGGGATTGGCGAAACCAACCTTTCGGTGAAAGCGCTGAACGAACGTGTGCAGGTGCTGGCTAATGACCAGTCCGCCGATATCGCCGAAGGCCTGGAAGAGCTGGGCGTGCGCGTAATTAACGGCCGCGCTAGCTTCGAGGAAATGGTTTCCGGCGTCACCCACCTGGTTACTGCTACCCATAAAGAAGATGGCCGCGAAGAACTTATCCCGTGTGACCTGGTGTTGCTGGCCACCGGTGCGAGCCCACGTATTTTGCCGGGTGCGCAGCCAGATGGTGAACGGATTTTGACGTGGCAGCAAATTTATAACTTGGAAGAGCTGCCAGAGCACCTCATTGTGGTTGGTTCCGGTGTTACTGGTGCCGAGTTTGTCTCCGCGTTTTCTGAGCTGGATGTGAAGGTCACCATGGTGGCTTCACGTGATCGTATTTTGCCGCATGACGACGCCGATGCTGCCGATACTCTGGAGGAAGTGCTGGCCGAGCGTGGCGTGGAACTGGAAAAGCACGCGCGTGTTTCCGAGATCAAGCGCACTGACGGTGAAGGTGGGCAAGGCGTTGTGGTGATCACTGACGACGGCCGTGAAATTCATGGCTCGCATGCGCTGCTGTCGATTGGTTCCATCCCGAATACCTCCAATATGGGTCTGGAGCGCCTAGGTGTGGAGATGGAAAAGTCTGGCCACATCAAGGTGGACCGCGTCTCGCGTACCAACGTGCCGAATGTTTATGCCGCTGGCGATTGCTCGAACCTGTTCCCATTAGCATCGGTGGCTGCTATGCAGGGCCGTATCGCGGCCTACCACGCACTAGGCGAAGGTGTCTCGCCATTGCGTTTGAAGACGGTGGCTACCGCGGTGTTCACTCGTCCGGAGATCGCGGCTGTGGGAGTGACAGAAAAAGAAATCGAAGATGGGGAAGTGCTGGCCCGGAAGTTTAAATTGCCGTTGCACACCAACCCGCGTGCGAAGATGCGTTCGCTGCGCCATGGTTTTGTGAAGATTTTCTGCCGTGGGCAATCCGACCTGGTTATTGGTGGCGTGGTAGTTGCTCCGCATGCTTCGGAGCTGATTTTGCCGATCGCGGTTGCGGTGGCAAACAACCTCACTGTGACGGATCTGGCGGATTCTTTTGCCGTGTACCCGTCACTGTCTGGTTCGATCACCGAGGCAGCTCGTCGCCTGATTGCCCCAGATACGCTGACTTAAGCTGCGTATTTTCTATCGAGATATCACCCCTCCCGCCGTCACCCACGGCGGGTTTAGTATATTGAGACCTAGATTACCCAACAATCTGTAACGCTCAGCCGGTGAGGCGGTGTGTGACGATGTGGGTGGGTGATTTCTCATGTGTATATCCGAAAGGAAAATGACGTGCCACAGTCAGGCTTGCCAGCCTTCAACAAAATTCTTGTTGCTAACCGCGGCGAAATTGCCGTTCGCGCATTCCGCGCCGCTTTCGAGACCGGCGCGCGTACCGTCGCGGTGTATCCGAAAGAAGACCGCAACTCTTTCCACCGTGCTTTTGCCGATGAGGCAGTGCGGATTGGTGCGGAAGCTCAGCCGGTTAAGGCATATCTGGACGTCGACGAAATCATTCGCGCTGCGAAGAAATCTGGTGCGGACGCGGTTTATCCGGGCTATGGTTTCTTGTCTGAGCGTGCGGATTTGGCACGCAAGTGCGCCGAAAACGGAATCAAATTCATTGGGCCAACAGAAGATACTTTGCACCTGACCGGTGATAAGGCCGCGGCTGTTCATGCTGCAGAAGAAGCTGGCTTGCCGACGCTGAAGGATTCGAAACCGTCGTCGGATGTCGATACGCTGGTGGAGTATTCCGCAGACTTTGAATATCCGCTGTTCGTCAAAGCCGTGGCTGGTGGTGGTGGGCGTGGCATGCGCTTTGTGAAAAACGAGAAAGAGCTGCGCACCAAAATCTCCGAAGCTTCTCGTGAAGCCGAGGCCGCATTCGGAGACGCTAGTGTTTATCTAGAGACCGCGGTGATTAAGCCACAGCACATCGAGGTCCAGATCCTGGCGGATTCGCACGGCAACGTGGTGCACCTGTATGAGCGTGACTGCTCGTTGCAGCGTCGTCACCAAAAAGTTGTTGAAATTGCTCCGGCGCAGTTTTTGGATGCTGAGCTGCGGGAAAAGATTTGTGCCGACGCGGTGCGATTCTGTGAACACATCAATTATGAGGGTGCCGGTACGGTCGAGTTTCTTGTCGACGAAAACGGCAAGCACGTCTTCATTGAAATGAACCCGCGTGTGCAGGTGGAACATACCGTCACCGAGGAAGTTACTTCGGTCGATATCGTGAAATCGCAAATGCACATTGCTGCTGGTGCGACGCTGCACGAATTGGGTCTGACACAGGATTCCATCACACTTTCCGGTGCCGCGCTGCAGTGCCGTATTACCACTGAGGATCCTGCCAACGGCTTCCGCCCGGATACCGGCACGGTGTCGTCGTACCGTTCGCCGGGCGGTGCGGGTGTACGTCTGGATGGCGCTACCTCTGTCGGGGCTGAGATCACCCCGAATTTTGACTCGCTGCTGGTGAAAATGACTTGCCGTGGTGCGGATTTCCAGATCGCTGTAGCCCGTGCCCAGCGCGCACTGAACGAATTCACCGTCACCGGTGTCTCGACGAATATCGGCTTCCTGCGCGCCTTGCTGCGCGAACCAGAATTCGCGAATAAACGCATTAACACTGGCTTCATTGCGGATCACCCACACCTGCTGGAAGCGCCACCAGCTGATGATGAGCCAGGCCGGATCTTGGAATACATCGCAGATATGACCGTGAATAAACCACACGGTGAACGCCCAACTGCGCTGCGTGCTTTCGATAAGCTGCCAAAGAAATTGTCTCCGGAGATCCCGAAGGGCTCCCGTGATCGCTTGCTGGAGCTCGGCCCAGAAGGTTTCGCGAAATCGATCCGAGAACAAGATGCGCTGGCGGTCACCGACACCACGTTCCGTGATGCACACCAGTCATTGCTGGCTACTCGCGTGCGTACCTCTACGCTGTTCGCTGCAGCCCAGCATGTCGCACGCATGGCCCCGGATCTGTACTCCGTGGAAGCCTGGGGCGGTGCTACTTACGACGTCTCTATGCGTTTCTTGCATGAAGATCCTTGGCAGCGCTTGGATCTGCTGCGTAAAGAGATGCCAAACATCAACCTGCAAATGCTGCTGCGTGGGCGCAACACCGTTGGCTACACGCCGTACCCGGATGCCGTCGCTAAGGCCTTCGTGCAGGAAGCTTCCGATTCCGGCATCGATATTTTCCGTATTTTCGATGCGCTGAATGATGTTTCGCAAATGCGCCCAGCTATCGACGCTGTGCTGGAAACCAACAAGTCGGTCGCCGAGGTTGCCATGGCCTACTCGGGTGATATGGCTTCGCCGAAAGAGAATATTTACACTCTGGATTACTACCTGCGCCTGGCAGAAGAGATTGTGAAATCCGGCGCGCACGTATTGGCAATCAAGGATATGGCGGGCTTGCTGCGTCCGGCAGCCGCCAGCAAGTTAATTACTGAACTTCGCAAGAACTTCGATTTGCCGGTGCACGTGCATACGCACGACACCGCTGGCGGCCAACTTGCAACGTATTTGGCAGCAGCCAACGCAGGTGCGGATGCGGTCGACGGGGCTTCGGCTCCATTGGCCGGTACCACGTCGCAGCCATCACTGTCGGCGATTGTGGCTGCCTTCGAAAATACTGATCGCGATACTGGTCTGGATCTGCAGGCTGTAGGCGATCTGGAACCGTATTGGGAAGCCGTGCGGCAAGTGTATGCACCGTTTGAGTCTGGTATTCCTGGGCCGACGGGCCGCGTCTACAAGCACGAAATCCCGGGCGGCCAGCTATCTAACTTGCGTACCCAGGCCAGCGCGCTGGGCTTGGCCGATCGCTTCGAACTGATCGAAGACACCTATGCCGCCGTGAACGAGATGCTGGGGCGCCCTACCAAAGTCACGCCATCGTCCAAGGTAGTGGGCGACTTGGCGCTGCACTTGGTGGGAGCAAATGTCTCGCCGGAAGATTTCGCGGCTGATCCGCAGAAATATGACATCCCGGATTCGGTCATTGCTTTCTTGCGCGGTGAGTTGGGAACCCCACCAGCTGGTTGGCCAGAGCTGAAAGATAAAGCACTAGCGGGCCGCTCTGATTCGAAACCGGCGTTGACCGAGGTGCCGGAAGAAGAAGAAAAAGCGCTTGCCGACGACGATAAGTGGGTGCGCCGCGGCGGGCTGGATCGTCTATTGTTCCCGAAGCAGGTGGAAGAATTCGCAGAATTCAAGCGCCGCTACGGCGATACCTCCGCGTTGGATGATCGCGTCTTCTTCTATGGCTTGGTGGAAGGCGAAGAAACCGTGTTGCACTTTGCTCCGGACGAGACAGGCTCCACTCCGCCATCCATGGTGGTACGTCTGGATGCCGTGGGTGATCCGGATGAGAAGGGTATCTGCAATGTCGTGATGAACGTCAATGGACAGATCCGCCCGATCAAGGTCCGCGATAACTCAGTGGAATCATCCGTCGCGTCTGTGGAAAAGGCCGATAAGTCTAACCCTGGCCACGTTGCAGCGCCATTTGCTGGTGTGGTGAACCCAACCGCACAGGTGGGTGACAAGGTTTCTGCTGGCGACGAAGTTGCCATCATCGAGGCGATGAAGATGGAAGCCCAGATTTCCGCGACCGTGGATGGCACCATCGAACGGGTTGCGATGGGCCAAGCCACTAGCGTGGAGGGTGGAGACTTGATCGTAGTGATCAAGGAAGACTAGTGCGAGACTAGACTAGCTAGTCTCTGTCCAGCTAGTCTGCGTCCACTTCGAAGTACTCGGCGATATCGTCGAGTACTTCGTTTGCTCCATAAATGCCGACGGCGCTCATCCAAATGGTGTCGTCGACATCGTGGATCTCACCTTTCAGTTGGTTCCAGAGCGGATTGCGCTGGAATTCTTCTTGTGTCTTTGCGGCTTCGCCATCGTTGTCGCCATACGCGCTGGTAAAGATGTAGTCTGCATCTGCTTTGGCGATTTCTTCTGCGGAAATTTCGGTGGTGAACCCAGTGCCGGTGGAAGCGTCATTTCGTGCGAAGCCGAGATCGGCAAAGATCACCCCGATATAGCTGTCGTCTTTATAGATCCGAGTCGGCCCATCGACGAATCGCACGGACGTCACGCTCGGGTTTTTCCCGAGCTTTTCGCGTACGCGATCACCGATGCGCGCAGCACGCTCTTCGTATTCGGTGATCAGCTCGTCGGCTTTTTCGGTTTTACCCGCTACTTCACCTACCAGGCGCAAGCTGTCTTTCCAGCCATGGCCTCCAGAATCAGAAAAAACCGTCGGCGCGATGCTGCTCATCCGTTCGTAGAGATCTTCATGCCGGACTTTCGACGACAAGATCGCATCGGGTTTCAGCGCAGCGATTTTCTCTAATGACGGGTCATTAAGTTCACCAACCGAGACCGCGTCACCTGCGTATTTCTCACCATCATCGCCGAAATAAGCAGGGATTTCGCTGCCCCCTTGGAGCTCGGTGAAGCCAACGACGTGCAAGCCCAGAGCGATAGCTGGGTCCAATACCGTGCGGTCGAGTGCTGCGACGGTGGTAATTTCTTCGCCCAGCTCCGTCGATCCCATTGCGTGCGAAATTGTCCGTGTAGCAGACGATTCTGTGCTGCCTGCAGTGCCGGTGGTTGTATTCTGGCTGGAGTGCGCAGAATCATCGGCTGGTGCGGTACATGCAGTCAGTAGCCCCAAGCTGCAGGCGACTGCGAGGAATGCGCTTCTGGCCTTCCGGCTGTGGAATGGGCTGCCGAGCGATTGTCTGCTTATCGACGTTGGGTGTGGGGAGAATTGCCTGTGGGGAAGTGGTGAGGAAACTGCTGCTGCTTCGGGCAGTGGGGATGCTGGCACTGTGGCTGTACCTCCTGGTCGCAAAACTGAAGTGCAGACCAGCAACGCCGAACTAGCGTACGGTGTTGCTAGTCCACCCTTATTACGACCAATAGGTTAGCATAGCCAAATTTATAAGTTATTGTGAAGCTGGGTGATGAAGCGGTGGTGATGATGTGGAGACCATGAAATAGCCACGGAGCCGTGGCGGGTTAAATCCCGCTCAACGTGCAGACCGGCCCCGCTAGACTCCCACAACGCCCCGCTAAACGCGTGGAGTCGCGAACCACTTGACCATTGTGGAATCTGTCTTGTATTCGAAGCCGAATTTCTCATAGCGCGAACGCGCACGTGGGTTGTCCTTATCCACGAACAAAGAGATACCTGGGGCGCCTTGTGCGCGCGCGAGCTCCACACCGGCCTCCAAGAGACGAGTGCCCAACCCGAGGCCGGCATAGCGGCGCTCAACCGCGATCACGAGCTCCGGCACCTCTGGGTAGCCAACCCAGCCAGAACCAGGATTATTGGACTTCCAGTAGCGCAGGAACAAACCGCCAGCTGGTACCGCGTGGCTTGATACCGCGATGATGCCACCCTGGGTGTACGGATCCCACTGGTTGACGTATTTGTGGTGATCAGCGGCTTCGCTTTCCGGGAGGTCGCGGGACTCGTCGCCGAAAACGTCAGCTAAGTAGTGCAGACGGGATAGGTAGGTGCGGTCCTCGTTGGTAGCCGGGCGCAGGGTGATAGTTGTGTCGTTAGTCATAGCTACCTAGGATAACCGAAATCTATATAGCGTGGGCTACACATTTTGGGGAAGATGACTTATTTGATCTCCAACATGACATCGCCTTTGCCGATTTGTCCACCTTCAGCGATTTGCAGGCCAGTAACTGTGCCAGCTTTGTGGGCTTTCACCGGGTTTTCCATTTTCATGGCTTCCAGGACGACGATGACATCGCCTTCTGCGACCTCTTGGTTTTCTTCCACAGCCACCTTGATCACGGTGCCTTGCATTGGGGCAGTGACGGCATCACCGGACACGGCGGCCTTAGAGCTACCGCCGCGACGTTTCTTTGCCTTCTTCTTTGGTGCTTCTCCGCCACCGCCAACAGTCAATGAGCCAGGCAGTGCGACTTCGATGCGACGTCCGTCGATTTCGACAACGTATTTCTGCGGTGGCAAGTCTGCTTCGGCTTCTGGTTCCACGTGTTCCCCAGAAAAAGCAGCGAGCTCGTTGTTCCATTCTTCTTCGATCCACTTGGTGTATACCGTAAAACCTTCGGCATCGGCGGATGCGAAAGCCGGATCGTCGATGATTGTGCGGTGGAAAGGGATGACCGTGGGCATGCCGTCGACCAGGAACTCATCCAGTGCACGGCGAGAACGCGCTAGGGCTTCTTCGCGGTTTTCCGCGTGCACGATCAGCTTGGCCAGCATGGAGTCGAACTGGCCACCGATTACGGTGCCCTGGCGTACGCCGGAATCCACGCGGATGCCGGGGCCGGCAGGCTCGGAATAAGTCGCCACGGTGCCTGGTGTGGGCATGAAATTTGCGCCCGGATCCTCGCCGTTGATGCGGAATTCAAAGGCATGGCCGACTGGGGTGGGGCCTTCGCTAAAGCGCAGTTTTTGCCCTTCGGCGATGCGGAACTGCTCGCGCACCAAATCGATGCCGGTGGTTACCTCCGTAACCGGGTGTTCTACCTGCAGTCGGGTATTGACCTCCAAGAAGGAAATCAGGCCATCGGAACCCACCAAGAACTCGACGGTTCCGGCACCGTAATAACCGGCCTCACGGCAGATGCGTTTGGACGATTCGTGGATTTCTGCGCGCTGCGCGTCCGTCAAGAACGGGGCTGGGGCTTCTTCCACTAATTTTTGGAAACGGCGCTGTAGCGAACAGTCACGCGTGCCGGCGACGATGACGTTGCCGTGCTGGTCGGCCAGCACCTGGGCTTCCACGTGGCGGGCACGGTCGAGGTAACGTTCGACGAAGCATTCCCCGCGGCCGAAGGCGGCAGTCGCTTCACGGGTGGCGGATTCAAAAAGTTCGGCAACTTCTTCGCGCTCGTAGGCGACTTTCATGCCACGGCCACCACCACCAAATGCGGCTTTAATGGCGATGGGCAGGCCGTGTGTGTCCGCGAAAGCTTCCACTTCTGCGGCGTCAGCGACTGGATCTTTGGTGCCCGGTGCCATCGGGGCTTCAGCTTTTTCTGCGATATGGCGCGCGGTGACTTTATCGCCTAGGTTCGCGATGGCTTCTGGTGAGGGGCCAATCCAGATAAAGCCGGCGTCGATGACTGCTTGTGCGAAATCGGCATTTTCGGATAGGAAGCCGTAGCCAGGGTGGATGGCGTTGGCGCCGGATTTCTTCGCGGCGTCGAGTACTTTGTGGAAGTCCAAATATGACTCTGCAGACGTGGAGCCACCCAAGGCGAAAGCTTCGTCGGCAAGCCCAACGAAAGGCGCGTTGGCGTCGGGTTCCGCATAGACGGCCACGGAGCCGATGCCGGCGTCCTTGGCGGCGCGGATGATGCGTACCGCGATCTCTCCGCGGTTGGCGATCAATACCTTGGTGATCTTTGTCTGTTCAGCCACGTTGGCCCTCCATAGCGCTTAAAGTAAAAAATCGTTGCACAATTCGTGAATCCGTCTCAGTCTATTCTTACACACCAAAACATGAGAAAACCATCAGGTTTTGGTTTGTGTTCCAAAATCATGCCGAAAATCGTGCAAAAACCAAAATCGCGGCATCGGCTAATTATTTTTCGCCGTCGCTTTATTCTTCGGCGTCACTGCCCGTTTCAATAGGCATGCCGACCATGTTGCCCCATTCGGACCAACCGCCGTCATAAATTCGAGTTTCTGTGTGCCCCAACAAGAACCGGCCAATGAACCACACTAGTGCGGCGCGTGCGCCTACCTGCGAATAAATTACGCTTGACTGTGCTGGCCAGACTTTCTCGAGCTCCTTACGGGAACGGAACATGCCACTCGGAGTTATCAGCGATTTCCACGGTAAATGCTTAGCGCCAGGAACGTGACCTTGTCGACGCGCCGTCACCGCACCAGGGCCTGATCCCAGCTCCGAGTGCGCTGCTGCCTGCTCGCTAGGCAACCCGGAAAATTCCGCGGCAGAGCGCACATCGATTGCTGTTATGGAATCGTCGTCGGCAAGCTCATCCACAAATGCTCGGGCGTCGGAATCATCGCGTTCGCACACCGGATAATGCGATGGGCTCAGCACCAACGCCGGGCTAAGGGAAGTGTCCCGTTCTTCTTGCATCCAGCCTTCACGGCCACCATCTAAAATGCGCGTGTCCGGGTGCCCAAACAACTCGAAAACCCACAGCGCGAAGCACGCCCACCGGTTGCTCCGATCACCATAGAAAACCACGGTGTCATCCCGGCCAATGCCCAGGCGGGATAACAGCGCGGAAAAACCCTCGCCGTCGATAATGTCCAAGGTCGTGGGGTCAATCAGCTCGTCGGGGTTGATGCGCAGGGCGGACGGCAAGTGCCCGATGTTATAAAGCACGGAGTCTTCATTACACTCAACGACGTGCAAACCTTTTACGCCCAAGCGTGCGGATAGCCACGAGGCGGAAACTAACCGTCCAGGTTCCGCATATTCCCGAAACGAGGGATGGTTATCGAATGCAATAGCCACGGGTTAGCCTTTCAGACGGCGGGAAAGTACACCATTAAATCTTATCGAAAACTTCCTATGCAAGGAGCAGCCATGAGCACGGACGCCCAGAAACCTGACACCACGCGCGCAGCAGACGCAATCCACCGGGCCGTCGTAGTCTTTGAAGTGGAAGGCGGAAACGACAAAACCATCCACGGCAACCGCGTCGATACCCAGCCCATTCTTGATGCTTTGCGGGCGCAAGGCTGGCACGCGGAAGTGGTTGTGTACCGCCCGGAGTGGTCCGATAAATTATTCGACTACGTGTCCGGCTCCTTCGATGCCTATATCTCGCGAGTAAACCCGGGCAATATCCCTGGTGGCGAGGAAGGGTATTTTGCCTTGTTAGAAAGGCTTGCCGACGCCGGTCTGGCCGCATTCTCCCGCCCAGCAGAAATGCTGGCGTATGGCGCGAAAGACGCATTGGTCAAGCTGAATGACACTCCGCTGGTTCCCGCAGACACCGCAGCGTATTACGACGTAGACAGCTTCCGGCAGGCTTTCCCAATGTCCCTAGCTGGCGGTGAGCGTGTGCTCAAGCAAAACCGCGGCTCTACCGGGGAGGGCATTTGGCGGGTACAGCTTGCCGACGAATCTGCGCGGCCTGGGTCTGGGCAACCGGTGGCGGGCGGTGCCCGGGTCACCTGTACCGAGGCCGTGGACAACCATACTGAAACCCACACGCTGGCGGAATTCATGACGCAGTGTGAGGCCTATCTGGAGGGCGACAACGGCATGCTCGTAGACATGCGCTTTTTGCCGCGCATTGTGGAAGGCGAGATCCGTGTCTTGGTTGTCGGTGATACTCCGGTTTCGGTGATTCACAAGAAGCCTGCTGCGGGCGGCAACAACTTCTCGGCGACGCTATTTTCTGGTGCGCACTACACCCATGATGCCCCGGAGGCATGGCCGGATTTGTTGGCCGTGTTTGATCGTTTCCGCCCGGTGCTTGCTGAGCGTTTGGGCGGTGAATTGGGTGGCACGATGCCATTGCTGTGGACCGCTGATTTTATTCTGGCCGACGGCGACGATGGAGCAGAAAGCGTGCGTACCGAAAACACGGGCGCCGAGAGTATTGGCCAAAACAAGCAAGCCCGCGATGCTTACGTGCTCGGTGAAATCAACTGCTCTTGCGTTGGTTTTAGCTCGCAGCTGGAATCTGGCATTCAAGAAAAAATCGCCGCCGAGGTTATCTCCCGTGTGGAGGCCCGGGCGGCGAAGGCAGCGAAGGCAGCGAAGGCAGTGAAGCCAGCGAACAGCTAAACGCTGCGCGTTGAGGTTCAGCTGCTTTCGCCCAGCAGCTTTTCGACGCTGCCAGGATCTGCATCAGAAAGCATCTGGCGGCAGCGATCGTATTCGTCGTCATCACCAATGGCCTTCGAGGCCAGTGCCAGCGCGGCGATCGCACGCAACACACCCTGGTTGGGCTCGTGGGAAAACGGAACTGGGCCCCAGCCCTTCCAGCCGTTTGCACGGAGACGGTCTAGGCCACGGTGGTAGCCGGTGCGGGCGCAGGAATAAGCAATTAGTTTAGTTTCGTTCCGGGATAAACCTTCGGAAGTAGATTGTGAAGCCCACAAGGAAGAAATGGACTCGGCTTCGTCGTCGCTGATCATTTTCAGCGTCTCTTCGGCCCGGAAGGCCCACACCAGGGGGCTTTCTGGGAATTTCAGTGCGGTTTCTGCCGCTTGTAGATCCTGTGCCTGTGCCGGATCGGCAGGCAATTTCAATGGCTCTGGGGCAAGCATGTCTTTCATTTCCATGCCCATAGACTACTGGAGATTCCGCAAGAAGATGCCGCAGGTTGCGTGGTTAAAGGTGGTTAAGCATTCCAGAAGTCAGAAACGCCAAAGCCAAAGCGATACAGCGCGCGGCGCACGACTGGCAGCGATAAACCAATTACTGATGACGGGTCGCCGTCGATACGATCAATAAACCAACCACCGAGTGCTTCGAGTGTGAAAGCACCGGCGCATTGCCATGGCTCACCGGTCGCCGCGTAGGCAGCAATATCAGCTTCACTGGCTTGTGCAAAGGCGATGTCAGTTGTGGCGGCCTCAGTGTATGCTTCGTCGCCAAATATCAGGCAATGCCCGGTCAACAGCTGGGCGTTGCGGCCGGCTTGGGCACGCCACCGCGCTATCGTGGCTTGTTCAGTGTGCGGTTTACCTTGCAATACGCCGTCGAGAAGCAGCATGGAATCACCACCGATGACCACATCATTCGGGTAAATTCGCGCGATGGCTTGTGCTTTGGCGTGCGCCAGTGCAGTCACGATTTCACTGGGGCTGGCGTTGCTAAGTTCAGCCTGGATGGCGTCTTCATCCACATCGGCGGGCTCTATCACGGGCTCGACGCCGGCCGAACGCAAAATCCCAGCGCGGGAAGGCGACTGGGAAGCGAGAACTATACGCGGTACGGGATGTGCAGGCTGTGCGGGTTGTGCGTTGTGTTTAGTCAAAGTGCGCATTCCGGTAGGCGGAAGGGTTATACACTGGGCGGCCAGCAAGGGTGCGTCCCGTGCCCCAGCGGTTATGCGGGGCATAGACCCCGGCGGCTTCCGCACGGGCCCGGGCATCGACTTGTGCGAGAACGGCCGACAAAGCAGTGAGCTCACTGTCGTTTGGGGTGCCGTTGACGATAGAAAAAGATTCCACAGCTTCTCCAGGTTCTTGTAGCACGAATGCTTGTAACGCGAATTTTTATAGTGCGATATTGCCGTGTTTTTTCGGCTGTGTCGTTACCACCTTGCGGCCCAGCATGCGGAGAGCTTCTACTAGTTGGCCACGGGTTTCATTCGGAGGGATGACAGCGTCGACGTAGCCACGTTCGGCGGCAGCGTAGGGGTGGATGAATTTTTCTTCCAGCTCTGTGGCCTTTTCTGCCAGGCTCTCGGCACCGTCTGCTGCGTCTTCGAATTGGGCACCATAAATACCGCGTGCAGTTTCCTCGGCTCCGGCGATGGCGATCTGGGCGGTTGGCCACGCATAGACCAGGTCTGCGCCCAAATCCTTCGAACCCATGAATACGTACGAGGTGCCGAATGCTTTGCGCAAAATCACTGTGACCTTCGGGACTGTCGCTTCGGCATAGGCATAAGCCAACTTAGCTCCGCGGCGCAGCAGCCCGGCGCGCTCTTCGTCGGCGCTATGTACGAAGTCTGCGGAGTCCACAAACTCAATGATTGGGGTGTTGAAGGCATCGCAGGTGCGGATAAAGCGGGCGGCTTTTTCGGCTGCTTGGGAGGTGAGAGCACCGGATTGGTGTGCGGACTGGTTCGCGATAATTCCCACGGCGCGGCCTTCGACGTGTGCGAAAGCGGTGACGATATTCGGTGCGTATTCTTCTTGCAGCTCGAAAATGCCATCATCGGTGACGATATTAAGTACCTCGCGCACATCATAGGCGGCGAAGGTGTCATCTGGAATGAGATCGTCCAATTGGTAATCGGTGTCTGTGACGTTGTCTTGTACGGAGCCGACCTGGATTTCTGCTTCGGTCCGCAGCGCTTCTGCCATGTTGTTTACTGGCAGGTAGTCGACGACGGTGCGTGCTAGTTCTAATGCTTGCGCGTCGGATTCAGCGCGCAGGTGGCAGGTGCCGGACTCGGTGGCATGTACCTGTGCGCTTCCCAACGCTTGTGTATCCAGGCGAGTTCCGGTGGCATGAGCGATGGCTGCTTCGCTCGCGTGGTGCAGGCTGGCGTCGCCATCCACCATGATCGTGACATCTGAAAAAGCTGGGCCAAATGCATGCAGCCCAGTGGTTTGCCCAGTGACCACCGAAATTTGTGGGATTACGCCCGATGCTGCGGTCATGTGCGACAAGATCTTGGAGTACATCGCGAGGGTGACAATCCCTTCGGCAAAGCGCGGGCCGGTGCCTTCGTGAATAGCGATGATTGGCTGGCCGGTTTTGGTGGCCAGCTGGTAAATCTTGCAGATCTTTTCGCCATAGACTTCGCCGAGCTGCCCAGAGAAAACAGTGTTGTCTTGGGAATAGACGCATACTCGACGCCCGCCGATGGTGCCGTACCCCGTGACTACGCCATCGGTGAGTGGCTTGTTGTGCTCTAAGTCGAAATCGCTGACCCGGTGTCGAGCAAGTGCGTCGGTTTCGACGAAAGAATCGGCGTCTAATAGGCGCTCGGCACGCTCACGTGCGGTGAGTTGCCCGGCCTCGTGGCGCTTGTCGACGGCCTCAGCCCCAACGGGCCGCGCTGCGTTTTCTAGCCGCTGGGCAAGGTCGGCGAGCTTGCCTGCGGTGGTAGTCATATCCGGTTGGGAAGCAGTCATAATCTTCTAGTTTAGAGAACAGGAACCAAACCAGGAAATGATACTGGAATATTTAGTAGAAACGTACATGCGGGAATTGTAGTGGCTGGTACTCGCGTCCAATGTCGGCCACAAGGCGTCGGGTCTGTGGGGTGCGGGCTGCTGTGGTGCGGGTGGGGCGTGCTGCCAGTGAGGATACGATTGCAGATAGCGCTGCTAGCTGGTCGTCAGAAGGGTTTCCTTTGGTGATGGAAAACAGTGGGGAGCCTGTGGGGGTTACTGCGGGGAACATGGATTTGATTATCCTTTCGGAAAGCTAATTGAAAATTACGGTGGATGGCGAAATTACAGTGGTATGTTGCCGTGTTTGCGTGCCGGGCGGGCGACAGATTTATCCGCGTATAAACGCAGATTGCGTGCGATCATGCCGCGTGTTTCGCTCGGCAGGATCACGGCATCAATCAAGCCGCGTTCGGCGGCCTTGTAAGGATTGAGCATGAAATCTTCGTACTCGCGCTCAAATGATGCGGCCAGGGCAGCGGTATCCAGGCCTTCGTCGGCGGCTTTTTTCAACTCTTTGCGGTGGATGAAGCCCACGGCTCCGGCTGCGCCCATGACTGCGATCTGCGCGGTTGGCCAAGCCAAGTTCACGTCGGCTCCCAGGCCTTTCGAACCCATGACGCAATACGCTCCACCGTAGGCCTTGCGCATGGTAACGGTGATCTTGGGAACGCTGGCCTCACCATAGGCGTATAGCAGCTTCGCGCCTCGGCGTAGAATGCCGCCGTATTCCTGTGAGGCACCGGGCAAGAAGCCCGGGACGTCGACAAGCAACACGATGGGGATATTAAAGGCATCGCAAGTGCGGATGAACCGCGCGGCCTTTTCGGAAGAATCAATATCCAAACAACCTGCATAGACCTGGGGCTGGTTGGCGACGAAGCCGACGGTTTGGCCTTCGATGCGACCAAAAGCAATCACCACGTTTTCGGCGCGCTTTTCCTGGATTTCTAGGTATTCGCCGTCGTCGGTGAGCGCTTCGATAACATCGCGGACCTCATACGGCTGGGTAGGGGAATCCGGGATGATGGAATCCAGCGCTTGGTCGGCAGCAGAAAGGTGTTCTTCGATAGCGCCAGTTTCCGGAATATGGTGTTCGCGCGGCGGGCTCACTCGGTTGGATGTCGGCAGGTAGCTAACCAGGTCATGTACCCAGTCGAGGGCTTCTTCATCAGTTTCGGCGGTGAAATGTGAATTGCCGGCCAGGCCCATGTGGGCGGAGGCGCCACCGAGTTCTTCTTGCGTGATTTCCTCGCCGGTAACAGTTTTGATGACGTCCGGCCCGGTGACAAACATCTTGGATTTTTTATCCACCATGACCACGAAATCTGTCAGGGCCGGGGAATAGGCGTTGCCGCCGGCACAGGCCCCCATGATGACCGAAATCTGTGGCACGACGCCGGAGGCTTGGATGTTTTGATAAAAAGTCTGCGCAATCCAGTCCAGCGAGACCACACCATCTTGGATGCGGGCGCCAGCGCCTTCGTAGAGACCGATGAGTGGGCGGCCAGTGGTGATAGCTAGTTCTTGAATTTTCACCATCTTTTCGCCGTAGACCTCACCGAGTGCGCCGCCAAAGACTGTGCCGTCCTGCGAGAAGATGCAGACTTCGCGGCCGTCGATGGTGCCCCAGCCGGTGACGATGCCATCGGTGACTGGGCGGCGTGCCCCCATGCCGAAGTCCTGTGTCCGGTGGCGGGCGAGTTGGTCGGTTTCGACGAAAGATCCTTCGTCGAGTAGGTAATCCAGCCGGTCACGTGCGGTCAGCCGCTCTTGCGAGCGCACCTTCTCATGCGCGGCTGGGCCCATCGGCGCGTGGGCTTCTTCCCGACGGCGTTTGAGGTCAGCGATCTTTTCCGCGGTGGTTTCCGCAGCCAAGTTCTCTAAAGGTGAGGAAATAGTCATGTTTAGACTATAGGCTGGTTTTGTAAGAGAAAGCACGTTTTTCTGTAGGTGAGTTTAGTCACAAAACAAAACTGTAGCGTTCGTGGTTTCGTAGTGGGGAAGGTGAGCCACGCCAGAATCGTGACTGGAGATATGTGGCTGGAGATGTGTGGCTGGCGGGTTATGGTCGAGTACGCCAGACCAAGAAACTCAGTACAAGCATGCCTGCAAACAAAAGTGCCGGCACAACCCCCGGTTCGTCCTGGAATATGTTCCAGACTGCCTGGATGCCGGACAGCACGGTGAAAAAACCGACAAAACCGGCAATGGCTTGCCACGCGAGGTCTTCCCGCATCAGGTTTAGGCTTTCACTCCGCCGGCAGTCAGTCCAGAGACGATGCGGTGCTGGAAGACTAACACCATGATGATCAGCGGGATTGTCACCAGTGCACCAGCAGCCATGGTGGCGGCGTACGGGTATTCGAACGCAGAAGGTCCGGAGAAACGCGCGATAGCCACGGTCACCGGTTCGGTATCGCGGTTGGAGAGCTGACGCGCCAGCATAAATTCATTCCAGGTGGTGATAAAAGCGATAATTGCCGTGGTAAACAGTGCCGGGGCAGCCAGCGGCAGCAGCACCAAGCGGAAAGCTTGCCCGCGCGATGCGCCGTCGACACGCGCAGCTTCTTCCAACTCCCACGGCAGTTGTCGGAAGAAAGACACCAGCGTGTAGACGGTTAAAGGGAGAGCGAAAGAAATATTCGGGATAATCATCGCCCGGTACATCCCGATCCACTCCAGATCGCCGAACAGTTGGAACAACGGGGTAACCAGGGCGATCGCGGGAAACATGGAAGCTGCCAGAATCAGGCCGGTGATAAAGCCTTTGCCCGGAAACTCCAGACGCGCAATCGCATAAGCAGTAAACACACCGACAGCGACGGCCAGGCCAGTCGTCGCCAAGGAAATCAACAACGAATTGAAGATCGCGCCTAGGAAGTCGTTGCCCTTGTCGGTGGCCAAAGCATCGGCAAAGTTATCCAGAGTGACGTGTGTGGGCCACGGTGTAGTGTCGAAGGTGTGTTTGGAATCGCGTAGTGCGGTAACCACCATCCAATAAAACGGTGCCAGGCCCCAAAAAATGATGAACGCTAAGCCCAGGTAGTGCCATAGTTGCGAAGAACCGCGGCGGGCACGTGCGCGTGGAACTGCCTGAGATCGTGCCGTGCTCATTTAAGACACCTCCTGCGGTGTTGCGGTGCGTTCCTGTTTTGCTTGCCCTTGTTTTGCTTGCCGACGGGCAGCCTTCGCGCGTGCGCGCCGACCACGGTCAGGGCTGGTTCGACCACGTGGGCTGCCGGAGACATTAGCGCCGAAAAAGCGGATCATGAAAAACGCCACCGCGAAGATGAGCAGGAAGATCAGCGTGGAAAGGGCAGAGGCGGAATTGAAGTTACCCTGGCGCATATCTTCCACGACCAGCTGGGAAATCACCGCCGTTGGAGAATTCGAGGAACCAGAAATCATGATCACTGGCAGATCGTACATACGCAGTGCGTCTAGGGTGCGGAACAATATCGCGACCATTAGTGCTGGTTTCACCAGCGGCAATGTGATGCGAACAAAGCGTTGCATACGGCTTGCGCCGTCGACTTTGGCGGCGTCGTAGACCTCATCGGGAATCATCTGTAGACCAGCGAGGATCAACAAAGCCATAAACGGCGAAGTTTTCCACACATCGGCGATGATTACCGCGAATCGTGCAGCCCACGGGTCCGTCGTCCAGTGAATATTGGCGTCCAGCAACGAATTGACTATGCCGTGGTCTGCGAACATAAACTGCCACAACTTCGCGGTCACAGCTGTCGGAATTGCCCATGGGATCAACACAGCAGCGCGCACTAGCCCGCGGCCGCGGTATTTCCCATTCATGATCAGCGCCATCGCCATGCCCAGAATGATTTCCAGGCTGACCGTGACGACGGTGAAAAAGAGAGTAATCCCCACCGCTGGCCAAAAATCCGTGGCCAAAGAACCCGGTGGGCAGGTAATCGCCGTGCCGTCTGAACCCATGCATCGGCTATTGACCCAGTACAGGTAATTCTCTAGACCGGCGAAACCGCCTTCGGTAAAAAGCCCGGTTTCCGGGTCGAGTCGGCGGTTACCTTGAAACGACAAGAAGATCGCGCGCACCACCGGATAACCAATCACGATGGCGAGCACGATCAAAGCTGGGGCAATGAGCCAACCAGCCTGCCGAAGTTGCGAACTCCAGGTAGTGCGTGCAGGCATTTTAGTTGGAAGCGGCCTCGATAGCCTTCTTCATGTCAGCAACAGCCTGGTCCACCGGCTTGTCGCCCTGCAACGCAGCATAAGCGTTGTCCTGGATAGCCTTCGAAATGGCCTCGTAGAACGGCGAAACCGGACGTGGTGCCGCGTTCTCCAGTGATTCCTTCAGGGCTGGCAGGTATGGGAACTTCTCTACCAGCGACTCATCTTCGTAGATCGATGCCAACACTGGTGGGAAGGAGTTTTCTGCGAATGAGGTCTGGTTTTCCTCGCTGATGATGAACTTCATGAAGTCCAAAGCAGTCTTCTTATGCTCCGAATTGACGTTGATGCCGTTGTTGTAGCCACCCAGCGTGGACACACCGACGCCATCCTTGCCGACGAGCGGGGATACCTCGAAGTTGTCAGCGGTGGCGCTGGCTTCTTCAGCGTTGGTGTACATATATGGCCAGTTAATGGCATAGGCGGTCTCGCCACCGGTGAACGCCAGGTTGGTTTCTTCTTCGGTAGCAGACAGTGACGACGAGGAGATGGTGCCGTCTTCGAAGGCATCAACCAGTGCTTGCAGGCCAGCTTCGGCTTCGGCGCTATCTACGGTGACGTCGTCACCATCTAGGACAGAGCCACCCCAGCCTTCGATAAAGCCAATGGTGTTGACGGTCAAGCCCTCGTACTGCTTCAACTGCAGAGTCAGGCACTCGGCAGAATCGTCGAGATCGGCGCAGGATTGCGTCAGATCAGCAAAGTTTTCTGGTTCGGAATCCACCAGCTTGGTGTTACGGAACAGCAGTTGGCCGTTGGTGTTTTGCGGTAATGCGTACAACGTATCGCGGTACGTGGCGGATTCCACGGTGGCATCCAGCAGGTTCGAGGTATCAACCTCAAAGTCGCCCTCGAGTGGTTCCAGCCATTGGTTGGCAGCAAAATCTGCCGTCCAGACCACGTCCAGTGCCATAACGTCGTAATCCGAGTTGCCAGCCTGCAGCGACTGCACCAGGGTCTCGCGCTGGTCGTCGGCTTCACCGGCGAGTTCTTCTAGCGTGACCTGCTCATCGGGATGCTCTTCGTTCCACTTCTCGATGATGGGGGTGAGCTTGTCGGTATCGTTTCGGCCCATCGCGAAGGTGATCGGCCCGCGACCTTCTTCACCCGAAGCCGATTTCTCTGCCTTGCTGTCTGTGGAGTCTGTCATGGAGTCAGATTCTGCGGTATTTTCCACGGAACAAGCAGTAAGCATCAGCGACGATGCGAAAACCGTGGCAGCGACCTTTCCCGTGCGGCCGGTAGCGAGCGCGCGGAGCGATGGCAGCGTGGTGGTCTTGAGTGGCTGGGAAGTCATGGAAGAAGCACCTTTCTTATGGTTCTTGTGTGACGTGCCGTACGGGTGGCTCGCAAGTGGCTGTGTACACACAGGTGTGGTCTAACCTTAAGGCGAACCCACACGGGTACGAGAAGATTTCTGGCAAATCACCCCCGTGTGGGGTGTGTTGCGGTAGGAAACTAGTGGGGCTGTTGGAGCGCCTGCCCGGTTTTGGCATCGAAGCGGTGAGCTTTCGCCGGGTCAAAAGACAACGTGACCTTTTCGCCGCGTCTCGGGCGCGTATCGGCGGTCCATCGTGCGACAAAACACTCGGGGGCACCGCCCAGGGAAGCCGCAGGCCCGTCAGTTGGGGAGACATAAATATAGGATTCAGCGCCGAGCTCTTCGACAATCTCGATGGTGCCGGCGATGGTGTCATGTGCACCGGGAATCGTGCTCGCGCCTGCAACTTCTTTGCTTGCGTGAATGTGCATATCTTCCGGACGCACGCCGAAACGAATGCCTCCGCGCTCCCCGACGCTGCCGGTCGCGCCGGGGCTGTCGGCAGCGCTGCTGCCGGTGTCGGCTGAGAAAATATTCATCGCTGGTGAACCTATAAACCCGGCGACAAATTCGTTGGCCGGGTGCTCATAGAGCTCACGGGGCGGGGCAACCTGTTGTAACAAACCGTCTTTCAACACCGCCACGCGATCACCCATGGTCATGGCTTCTACCTGATCGTGGGTGACATATACCGTTGTAGTACCTAGGCGTCGTTGCAAAGCAGCCAACTCAGAACGTGTCTGCACCCGCAGCTTTGCATCCAGGTTAGATAGCGGTTCGTCCATCAAAAAAGCTTTCGGTTCCCGCACGATCGCCCGGCCCATGGCTACGCGCTGGCGCTGGCCACCGGAGAGTTCCTTCGGCTTACGCTTGAGGTATTCCGTCAGCCCTAAGATCTCCGCGGCGGCGGCAACCTTTTCGGCGATTTCACGTTTCGGCACTTTCGCCAGTTTTAACGCAAAGCCCATGTTTTGTTCGACGGTTAGGTGTGGGTACAAGGCGTAGTTCTGAAACACCATTGCTATATCGCGCTGCCCAGGTTCGGTGCCAGTGACGTCTTCTTCTCCAATGAGAATGCGTCCGGAGCTGATGTCTTCCAGCCCGGCCAGTGCGCGCAAGGTGGTGGATTTGCCGCAGCCTGATGGACCTACTAACACCAAGAATTCGCCGTCGGCAATCTCTAGATCCAACCCGGCGACCGATGGGGATGCTGCGCCGGGGTACTGGATAGTGACCGAATCAAACGTGACTTTTGCCATGCAAGCAATGTAGCACCAGTAGAATATTGACCATGAGTTTTGATGCCCACCAGCTTGCCGACGCACTCGAGTTCGCCACTGTTTCCTATGCGGAATCCACCGAATCGACGAATACCGATTTGCTTGCCGACGCCGACGCTGGGCCGTGGACTGTGCGTATCACCACTAATCAAACCGCTGGCAAAGGTCGTTTAGGGCGTGTGTGGGAAGCCCCAGCCGGGGCAAATCTGGCGATGTCGGTGCTGCTCACGCCTACCTCTCTGGACCGCATTGGCACTATCCCACTGGCTGCCGGGCTAGCAGTAGCAGATGCGATCGGTGGTACCCGGCTGAAATGGCCCAATGATGTGCTGCTAGGTGAAAAGAAACTGTGCGGCATTTTGGCAGAAGCTGGTGCCAGTGCGACGGCACCAACGGCAGCCCGCGTGGTAGTCGGCTGGGGCATCAACGTGGCCCTAAGCGAGGAGCAATTGCCTGTTCCGCATGCAACTAGTTTGCAGATTGCCGGAAAAACGACAGATCACACGCAGATCGCGGCAGATGTGTTGCGTAACTTCCACCAGCGCATGCAGCAATGGCAGGATAACGACCCGCAGTTGCTGGACGATTACCGCGCGGCATGCGCCTCAATTGGAGCGCGGGTGCGCCTGGAAACCCATTCGGAAGCCATCGAAGGCACTGTCGATACCGTCACCGATGATGGCCGCATCAGCATCGACGGCAACGCGTTTTCTGCCGGTGATGTCTCCCATTTGCGCCGTAAAGATGGGAACTATAGCTAATGGCGGGCATGCGGAAAGGCGGTAGCCGTGGCCTGTCCATAAAGCCAGACGAACAAGTGCTGGTAGATATGACCGCGCCAAACAGCAACCTGGTTTTCCCGTTTTTGGAAGTCGTGCTGCTTACCGGCCTGGCGTGGATGGGGATTGGCTGGTTGGACAATCCCCATAACCTCGCACAGTTGAATACCGAGCTGCTCGATCCGGCGCTGCTACACAACAGCGTGGTGGCGGTGTGGATGCTACTGGTGGTATGGCGTTTTGTGCTGCCACTGCTGCGCAACCGCAAACAACGCTTCATCGTCACTAACCAGCGGATCGTCGCACGCCCCGCGAAGCTGACCGCGAAAGTAGATTCTATTCCTTTGCATCAGGTATTGGATGTGGCGCGGCGTCGCAAAGGGATTTCTTTGGCAGTGCGCGGGTTTTCGTATCCGCTGTATTTCGGTGGGGTACCGAAATCGAAAAAGGTGGTTGGTGAAATCAAAAACGCCTTGCACCCGAGTCCATATTTTTAGGCCGAGTTTGTACGCGGGTTTGTACGCGGATTTTCCGCTGTCTTTTCCGCATAGTGCGAGCACGATTACAATGTGCAGTTGTGACTAACCCATCCCAGAATCACTCCTCCAATAACGTGCAAGAGAATCCGGGCGAGGCCGCCCGTGCCGCCCGGGGCGTGCCGACGCCTGCTGCTGATCTTCCTGTTGTCGCCGTCGTCGGTGATGGGCAATTGGCGCGCATGATGGCTCCGGCAGCTAGCGAATTAGGCCAATCCTTACGCGTGCTGGCAGGCAAACCTGATTCTTCGGCTGCACAGGTCACCAGCGATGTGTTTGTGGGGGATTACCGCAACCTGGATGACTTGCGCTCGGTTGCCCATGGTGTTGATGTCATTACCTTCGACCACGAGCATGTTCCACTTGCGCATCTGCGCACGCTGCAGGCAGAGGGTGTGAATATCCAACCAGGCCCCGAGGCTTTGGAAAATGCGCAGGACAAACTGGTAATGCGGCGTAACCTGGAAAAGCTTGGCGTGCCGGTGCCAGTCTTTGCGCCGATCACGGATGCCAAAACCGCCCGTGCGTTCTGGGATGAGCACGACGGCAAGGTCTGCCTGAAGGCCTGCCGTGGTGGCTACGATGGCAAAGGCGTGTGGTTCCCAGAATCGGTAGAGCACCTGGAAGCTCTTGTCGACGAATTGCTGGACGAAGCCGTGGAATTATTGGCAGAAACCAAGGTGGATTTCGTCGGCGAGCTCTCTGCCATGGTCGCGCGTGCGCCATCCGGGCAGGTGCAGACCTGGCCGGTCGTGGAATCGGTGCAATCTGGGGGAGTATGCGCCGAGGCCATCGCACCCGCTCCTGGAATCTCCGAAACACTGCGTCGGCAAGCTGAGCAGCTGGCGGTGACAGTCGCAGAAAAACTGGATGTCACCGGCGTATTAGCTGTCGAGTTGTTCTACTACCGGGATGCAACCGGTGCAGAGCAGTTGAGCGTCAATGAGTTAGCGATGCGCCCGCACAATACCGGCCACTGGAGCCAGGATGGGTGCGTGACTTCCCAGTTTGAACAGCACCTGCGTGCGGTGATGGACTATCCGCTTGGTGCTACGGAACCTACGGCGGCGGTGACTGTCATGGCTAATGTGCTGGGTGGGGAATCTGATCCCGAGATGCCGATGCGCGAACGTGTGCGTGCAGTCTGGCAGCGTTTTCCGCAGGCCAAGGTGCATTTATATGGCAAGGATTATCGTCCAGGTCGCAAGATGGGGCATGTGAACATCAGTGGTGCTGTTACTAACCCTGGCGATGCCGCAGATGCTAACCCAGGCGAAGCAGCAGACGTTGCGGAAGTTCGTCGGCAAGCCAAGCTGGCTGCTAATTTCGTGGTTAATGCCAGGTGGGACGACGGCTATACCGGCTAGTCTGAACATCAGCTAGACAGCACGAACACAGATACGGCGGAAAAGACGCCACTGTGAGCACAAGAAGGAGCCAGAGATGAGCCAAGAAGCTGCGCAGAAGGAAACGCCAAAGAATAATGGTCCTGTAATCGGGCTCATTATGGGGTCGGATTCTGATTGGGACACGGTGAAGCCTGCCGTAGAAGTCTTTGCGGAGTTCGGGGTGCCTTTTGAGGTCGGTGTGGTTTCCGCCCATCGCACCCCGGAAAAAATGTTGGCCTATGCGAAACAAGCGCACACTCGTGGCATCAAGTGCATCTTGGCCTGTGCTGGTGGCGCTGCGCATTTGCCGGGCATGGTGGCGGCGGCAACCCCGCTTCCGGTGATTGGTATTCCACGAGCGCTGAAGAACTTAGATGGTCTGGATTCCTTGCTATCTATCGTGCAGATGCCGGCCGGGGTTCCAGTGGCTACGGTCTCGATCGATGGGGCGAAAAATGCTGGTTTGTTAGCAGTGCGGATTTTGTCGGCGGGGCAGCCGGAACTTGTCGACGCCATGGCGGAATATCAGGAGAATATGGCCGCTGAGGTAGAACGTAAAGATCAACGCCTGCGCGAAAAACTCGAACGCATGGCCGATGAATAATGCTGATCTCGATTGACTCTGCAAAGACATCGTAGACAACCCGGGGGGGTGAGCACCGGGCAAGCCCAGGCATTACGGTGAGACCAAGCGTGCGCAACAAGGGGGATCGGCACTCGGTTGAATAAAAATACCCGGAAAATTGGCTGTGAACTGACACTGCGCGTGTGATCCGTCATACTATTTGAATGAAAACCTCCGAGGACCGCTCCGCAGCCATTGCCGTGACTGCCTTTCCGGCTTTTATTCTGGTCGGAACCATCATTGCGTATTTCTTCCCCGCACCTTTTGTACCTTTGAGTGGGGCGATTACCTATTTTCTGATGGTGATCATGTTTGCGATGGGGCTGACATTGACCATCCCAGACTTTCAAGAAATTGCACGTAGACCGTGGCCCGTGTTCATCGGTGTGGCGGGGCAGTTCGTGATTATGCCGCTATGTGCAATTGGTGTCGCCAAGCTATTGGGGCTGCACCCGGCCCTTGCCGTGGGGTTGTTGATGCTGGGGTCGGTGCCGGGTGGTACTTCGTCAAATGTGATCGCCTACCTTTCACGGGGCGACGTTGCGCTGTCGGTGGCGATGACATCCGTTTCCACGTTGCTTTCACCGATTGTGACTCCTCTGCTTATGCTGGCTTTGGCTGGGGAAGACATCGCTATCGATGGTGTCGGTATGGCGCTAACCTTGGCACAGACGGTGCTGGTTCCGGTGGTTGGTGGCCTGATTCTGCGCTGCATCTTTGACACTGTGATTGCGAAACTTACCCCTATTCTTCCGTGGGTATCCATTCTCGGCATCGGGGGAGTGGTGTTTCCTACAGTCGCTAATAACGGAGAGCGGCTTGCGCAGGTAGGCGTGATCGTCATTATTGCCGTTTTGTTGCACAATGTTTTTGGCTACCTCTTAGGCTATGCAGCTGGAGCTTTATTGAAGATGCCGCCATCCTATAACCGAACGATGGCGGTGGAAATCGGAACCCAATCAGCCGGATTGTCTTCGGGCATGTCTGCGAAATTTTTCACCCCTGAAGCAGCCTTGCCTGGTGCAGTCGCTGCTGTGCTGCACAACATTACTGGAGCTTTGTATTCTGCGATCGTGCGACGGTTTTCTAGCGAAATCCCGGAAAACTCGGGTAGCAACGATGCCGATGTGGTTGCTCCGGTAACACCTACAAGCAATTAAAGAAAAGTGCTTCATAAAAAATCCGGAGTAGTAGCTGGTGCCAGCTATAATTGCGGGGCATGACCTTCCAACGTGCCGTCCCGAAACGCTTGTCTTTAGAACCATTGCCGGAGAAATTCGCGGAACACCTACGTTCTTTTGCGTTTGCGGGTCACGATTCTGTAGACATGGCAGCGCCGGAGCGCATTGACGTAGCAGCGCCGGAGCGCATTGACATTGAATCCCCTTTATTGCAGCAGCCACTTGGTTGGGTGCCGAAAGTTGGTGCCGACGCCACCTGTGCTGCTTTTCGTGCCGCGCGTGCTGTGCAGCCCGAATGGCACCAATTGGGAGTGAAGAAGCGCGCGAAAATCATATCGAAGTTTCATGATCTCGTGTTCAGCAACCGTGAGCTGATCATGGACCTGGTGCAGCTGGAGACGGGCAAAGCCAGGGCAGGAGCGTTCGACGAAGTTACCGATGTGGCTAATAATGCTCGTTATTATGCCGGGCAAGCACCGAAATTGCTGCGCCCACAGAAAAAGCGTGGTGGAATGCCGGTCTTGACCAAAACCTACCTGCACCATGATCCGAAAGGCGTGGTCGGGCAGATCAGCCCATGGAATTATCCATTTAGCTTGGGTATTTCTGATGCAATTCCGGCGTTGCTGGCAGGCAATACGGTTGTTGCCAAGCCGGATTCACAAACTCCATTCACTTCCTTGCTGATTGCACATTTGTTGTCTGTAGCAGGGCTTCCCGACGGCGTGTTTACTGTGGTAATTGGCTCCGGCGGGGTAGTGGGTACCGCGATTGCCGAGAACTGTGACTTTTTGATGTTTACTGGATCGACCGCCACTGGGAAGGTTTTGGCGGAGCAAGTCAGTAAGCGCTTGGTGGGGTTTTCTGCGGAATTGGGTGGCAAAAACCCGATGATCGTCGCCAGTGATGCCCACCTGGATACCGCGGTGCGGGCGATAACGCACGCATGTCTGTCGAATACCGGCCAGCTTTGTGTGTCTATTGAACGTATTTATGTCGACCAGGATATTTACCAGGAGTTCTGTGAGCGGCTCGCAGATTCCTTCCGTGCACAAAAGCTCGGCGGCGCGTTGGACTGGAAAAACCAGGTGGGGTCGTTGGTTAGTGCAGGGCAGCTGGAAACCGTGGAAGAATTCGTCGCCGATGCCAAGCGCGCCGGGGCCCGCGTGCTCACTGGTGGGAAACCCCGGCCGGATTTGGGGAAGTATTTCTATGAGCCGACGATTCTGCTCGATGTCCCAGACAGCGCCAGGCTGCTGCGCGAAGAAGTCTTTGGCCCAGTCGTGTACATCCAGCCGGTGGCGAATGTTGACGACGCCGTCGCAGCGGCAAATGGCACCTGTTATGGGCTGAATTCTTCGATATTTGCTGCACCAAAAACTGCTTGGAAGCTCGCCCCACGTATTCATGCCGGATCGGTCAATATCAATGACGGTTATGTGGCAGGGTGGGCCTCTATTGATAGCCCCATCGGTGGGTATAAAGAATCGGGGGTGTCGCGTCGGCATGGTGCAGAGGGGTTATATAAATACACGGAGCCGAAAACAATCGCACAACAACGTGGTTTCCCCATTTGGGGGCCACAGTGGTTATCGCAAAAATCCTGGTCAAAAGTGTTGTGGAGGAGTCTTTCTTTAGGCAAGAAGACAGGTTTGCTGCGATAGCATCTTTTCGTTATAGTAGGAAATGTCTTCACAGGCCGTGGCCTTGGCCACCACCCCCCCCGAGTGGCCCTGGCCCTCCTGTTGGAGGCGCTGCCCCGTGGAATTCACCCCCCCCGAAATTCCACGGGGCCCAAAAATTTCTCTGGCCTTCCGCCCCCAAGTATTCCCGGGGCGGTGCCGCAGAGGGCGAAGTGGTGCATACTGCAGGCTCGAAGAAGAGTCCGGGCCGAACTAAAACCTTGACGCGTCGCGTATGCATCACTAGACATAAGTTATGTCTCTGAAAACCACTTCCAGTCGTCATTTTGGTCATAACCTCAAAGAACACACGCTCACCGTCCCTTGGGACCCACAGAATGCCTCCGCTGGCAGCTTCGAGCTCTACGCCCGCGAAATTTACGCCGACGGCAATGAAGATAAACCCGCCATCGTCTACCTGCAGGGTGGCCCGGGATTTCCCGCCCCACGCCCCTTTGGTGGTGCAGGTAAAGTCGCCGGTTCAGATATCGGCGGGGTGATAGGCAAAGCCCTGGAAGAATTCCGTTTCATCCTGCTAGACCAGCGCGGCACCGGCCGCTCCCACCGCATCGATAGCGCCAGCCCAGCCGAAGACTTAAGCGTCGAACGCCTATCAAAACTCCAGCAAAACTATATCGTCGACGATGCCGAAGCCCTACGGAAAGCTCTGGGCATCGAAAAATGGTCCTTGTTCGGGCAATCCTTTGGTGGCTTCTGCATCACCTCCTACCTCTCGCGCTACCCGGGGGCAATCGAGCACGCGTACCTCACCGGTGGCCTACCCGCCACCAGCGTGGGCATCGATGATGTCTACCGTTCCACCTTCGACAAAGTGCGGGCTCGCCACCACGCCATGTATCGCGAGTACCCCTGGATCGATGAGCGCATCCGGGAGGTTTGCCACCACCTGGATCAGTCCCAAGAACTCTTGCCGACGGGCGAGCGGCTGAGTTCACGCCGCCTGCGCACCGTCGGTATTACCCTGGGGCAGGGTCCGGGATTCCACACCTTGGCATACTTATTCGAAGATCCATTCCGCACTGTCGGCGGCGAAAAGCGGCTGAAGACAGACTTCTTGACCAGCGTCGCCGGCATGGTATCTTTCGCTGATGGTCCGTTGTACGCCGCGATCCACGAGTCCATCTATGGCGGTGTGGTTACCCCAGGCGCTACCAACTGGTCCGCGCACCGCATCCGCGAAGAAATCCCAGGTTTCGAAGAAAATGCCGACCCTCGTTCGCAGGAACCGTTCTACCTCACTGGCGAACACGTCTTCCCGTGGCAATTCGATGAGGACCCTGCGTTGCATGCCTTCCGGCAAGGTGCGCACGACCTGGCGCAGCATGATTTCCAGACCTCGCCTTATGACCGGGAAATTTTGGCAACTGCCCCAGTCTCGGCCGCAGCTGCATATTTCGATGACATGTATGTGCCATTCGAACTGTCGTATGACACCGCGCGTGCTTACGCGGACTGCCGCCTGCACGTGACCAACCTGTATCAACATGACGGCATCGGCTATGCTGGCGCAGAAATCTTTGACGTGTTACGCGATAAGGTGCGCGATTTTTAAAGCCGCTGTGCAAGCCTACTGTGCAGGCTATTCCGGCTATTTTCCGGCTGCTTTGCGGTATAGTGCAGCCGCTAGCAGACGGGCGGTGTAATCCTCAGCCGGATCCTGCCAGATCTTGTCGACGGCGCCGGCCTCCACAATCTGCCCGTCGCACATGACAATCACCTCATCGCAGATCTGGCGCACTACGTGCAGGTCATGGCTGACGAATACCAACGTTAGTCCGTAATCATCGACCAGCGAATCGAGCAGGTCGAGCACTTGGCAGCGCACAGAAACATCGAGTGCGGAGACAGCTTCGTCGGCAAGCAGAATATCCGGGTGACCAGCAACGGAACGGGCAATGGAAATGCGCTGACGCTGGCCGCCGGAAAACTCGTGTGGCAGACGTCCGGTGGCATCTGTTGGCAGACCGACCTCGGCCAGAATCTCGCCGCTGCGCTCATCGCTGCCGCCACCCTCGGCAATGATGCGGCCAATGCGTAGCCGTGGGTTCAGCGAAGAAAACGGATCCTGGAACACCATCTGCACCCCGGCTTTGACCTCGATATTCCCGGTGGTCGGGGCCTCTAATCCTGCTATGAGTTTCAGCAGGGTGGATTTCCCGGAACCGGACGCACCCACGATTCCTAGACGCTTACCTCGGCGCACCTGCAGGCTGATATTGCGCAGCACCGGAGTTGTGCCATAGGCGTGTGTGACTCCCTCCAGTTCGATGATCGGGTCGGCCTTGGCCAGGGCACTGAAGGAACCCTGGGAGCCCGATTTTGTGCCTGCCGTGCGGGCGGGGAGCTGATAACGAGACGCCGCCAACAGCTGTTTCGTATAAGGCTCACGCGGACTCTGGAATACCTGTGTGCTTGCACCACGCTCCACGACGTGTCCTTTGTGCAGAACGAACACGTCGTTGCACATGCGCTGAATAACATCCAAGTCATGGCTGATGAATAACAACGCCATGTCACGTTCGCGAACCAAGCGTTCGATAACACCGAGTACCTCATCTTGGGCAAGGACATCCAGTGCCGTGGTCGGCTCATCACAGACCAGGATGTCCGGATCCTGGGATATAGCCAGTGCCAACAACACCCGCTGACGCTGACCACCGGACAATTCGAAAGGGAAACGGGAAACAAAATCCGGTTCTAGACCCACCTCGGCCAACAGCTGGCGGGCATTGTGGCCTAGCATCCGACCGATTTTCATCAAAGGATCCAATGCGCTCATTGGTTCCTGAAAAACCATGCCGATGCGTGTCCCGCGTAGCTGACCCCAGCGCTTCTCTTGCCTACGGGCACGCCTGCGCACAGCCAGCATTTCCTCACCATCGATGCAGATCGAGCCGGTAGCTTGTACGCCACGCGGGCACAGCCCCAGCAGGGCCAAAGCCGTCAGTGATTTTCCCGACCCAGACTCCCCAATGATCCCAAGACGCTGACCCGGTCTAAGAGAAAAACTGAGGTCGTTGACCAGAACCTTATCCCCAGCGTGAACCTGCAGTGCATGCACGGCTAACAGACTTGGTGCCTGCGCCCGGCTCATCGTGCTTTCTTGTGCACTCATCATCGCGTCCTCCAATGTGCTGCACGGCGTGGATCCAGAACGTCGCGCAGGCCGTCGCCAAGCAGGTTAAAGCCCAACACGGTCAGAGCAATTGCCAACCCCGGCCAGACCGCCAGCAGTGGAGAAGTACCCAGTTGGGTCTGCGCTGCCTGCAGCATTAACCCCCATGATGGATGCGGTGGGCTGACACCCAGGCCTAAGAAACTTAGTGCGGCCTCGGCCAAAATCGCCAGGGAAAACGCCACCGACGCCTGCACAATGGCCATCGCGCGAATATTTGGCCAAATATGGCGCCATGCGATGACCAGCTCTGGAACCTTGGAAATGCGCGCCGCCGAAATATAATCCTGCGTGAGCACTTGCAGCGCGCCAGCACGCGCGACGCGAGCAAAGCCTGGAACCCCAGAGACCCCAATGGCTAACATCGCGGTAAGCACCGATGGCCCGAACACCGCCGCAGCAACAATCGCCAACAACAGCGCCGGGAAGGCAAGCAGTAAATCCGCACCTCGCATAATCACCACATCTGTCCAGCCACCACGCATGGCTGCCCACACCCCAAATGGAATACCCAGTAATCCAGAAATGCTCACGGCAATGACCCCAACGAATAGGCTCACCTGCGCGCCCACGAAAAGACGGGAAGCAATATCGCGGCCGAAGCGGTCCGTGCCCAACCAGTACTGTGCCGATGGTCCGTGCAAGCGATCAGCTGGGACAGCCTGCACCGGGTCGTGTGGAACCCAAAACAACGAAACCACCGCCAGCACCACGACCACACCTACAATGCTGGCCCCCAAGTAAAGGGAGAAACTTTTCTGTATGGCTGGATTCATGATGCACGCACCACCTTGCCACGCCGCAACCGCGGATCAATAAACCGGTAAGCGAGGTCCACACACAGGGTGACCGCTAAAGTGAAAAACACCAACACCATCACCAGCGATTGCACAGTTGGTAAATCCCGGGAATTGACCGCATCCAACAACATGGAACTCAAACCGGGAAGGACAAATACCCGTTCTATGACCACAGCGCTGGCCACTAGCGTCGCAAGTTGCACCCCGGCTACCGTCAATACCGGCAGGGTAGCGTTGCGCAGGCCATGCCTGCCTAAAGCCTGCAATTGGGTATACCCACTGGCCCGGGCGGTACGCACGTAGTCCTGTTCGATTACTTCTAACACGGCAGAGCGCACATAGCGCGTCAAAATTGCTGCCTGCACCAAAGCTAAAGCCACCACCGGCAACCCCAGGCGTGCCAGGAAACCAGCAAAACCATATTCCGGCGGTAACCAGCCACCAGCCGGTAACCAGCCCAAATGCACAGCAAAAATAGCGACGAGCACAACCGCTAAAAGAAACGACGGCACTGCGATGCCCAATTGCACCAGTCCGGACAACACCGCGGCATCCGGCTTACCATGCCGATATGCCAGCCAGGTGCCCACTGGTACCGCGATCACCAAGGACAACGTCATGGCCAACCCCACCAAAATCAGCGAGACCTGCGCACGGTCCCAGACCAGGGGAGTGATGTTTTCTTGCGACACCAGCGAAGTACCGAAATCACCACCGAGCAAACCGGTGATCCAATCGAGGTACTGCACCAGCAATGGACGATCCAGCCCGAGTGCCGCAGAAAGCTTCGCGACGTCTTCGTCACTAGCAGAAACCCCAAGGGCCACCCGCGCCGGGTTGCCGGGGGCTGCGCGAAGCAACAGGAAAATTAGCACTGACGCTAACGCCAACAAGACCGCGAACCGTGCGAAAACCCGGGCCAGGGCACGAATCATGATGCCTCCCGAAGGCGAGCTAACTCAATCGCATCGGTGACCATCGTTGGCTGCACCCCAGAAATTGCTGGAGAAGAAAGCACAATATTGGGCAAATTTGCAATGCTCAGTGCACCGGCATCTGCCATGATCTGCGCGATAGCCTCGGTTATTTCTTCCGCAGGGGCGGAGCTACGTCCTGCGGCGTCGAAAAGCTCGCGGACGCGAGCATTGTCATAGCCCAAATAATAATCTGGGTTGCCGAACATGTGCTCAGTGTCCCGGGCTTCCATATGCGCGATGATGGAGGCCTGATAATCCGCCGCGCCATGCACCTGGTTCAGCCACACCGCGGGAAATTCGACGGTTTCCACCGCCACGTGAAAACCCACCTCGCGCAACTGGGAATACACCAATTCTGCCAGTAATTTCGCATACGGTAGCGACGGTACAGTCAACGTCACTAGCTCTCCGTCATAGGAACTTGCAGCAAGTAATTCTCGCGCACGGTCTGGGTCGAAAGGATAAAAATCGCCAGGAGCGGAGCTTCTGGCAAGCACATCGGTGAACCACGGGTCCGTGGGCGAGACCGGCGCGCCCGCAGTATCGGTGGCATAACCAGAAAAGACCACCTCGTTGGCGGCTTGCCGGTCGATCGCGAAGGCTACAGCCTGACGCACGAGAGGATCGTCGAAAGGCACGGCGTTGTTATTCATTGAGAAAATGACCTCGCCATTGGTAGTGCCGATATCGACGTTGATCTCACTATCGAGTGAGCCCAATAGCTCGGGAGCCTGCATTGCCCACACCAGATCGACTTGCCCGGACTGTAAAGCGTTTACTGAAGAGATGGCATCGGAAAAATAGCGGATCTCCACCGACGAGCTGGCAGGAGTGCCCCAATAATCATCCCGTGGGCGGAATCGAATTGACTCCCCTGTGGCAAAACTTTCCACGAGCAAAGGGCCCGTGCCGACGGGATCGCTGGCTAATGATTCCACCCCGGTAGGCGACATCATAGCCCCGATAGTGGTGCCCATTGACCACAGCCATTGCGAATCCGGATGCTTTAGCTGCACGCGCAAAGTGTGCTCGTCCAAGGCTTCGGCCGCAGCGACGACATCCATGCCGGACTTCAAACCATTCGTCCACTCATTTTGCACATAGTGAATGCTAAAAGCTGCTGTTTCGGCAGTAAAAGGCGTGCCATCCGAAAACTTTACGTCGTGGCGCAGCTGAAAAACATACTCGGTGCGATCATCTGAAACCTGCCAATCGGTGGCCAAAAACGGGGCGATTTCGCCTGCGCTATCGATGCGTACCAGGGTTTCGTATACGTCGGGAAGCAGTGCGCTCGGAGCCGCAGAACCACCGGCGTTGGTGAAATCAAGAGAGCGTGCTGCAGAGGTGGAGGCCAACACGATCGCATCCGCGCTTCCGGGTCGCGCATAATTGGCGGTGCTGCCAGCGGAGCACCCCGCTACTAGCAGGGCAGTGCTAGCTAAGACAGACAACCAGCGAAAGCTGCCGGTGCTGAATTTCTGTGACATTGCAGATGATTCTGAGTTGATGACTCTGAGTTACAGCTTCCACGTATTAGCCAAATGCTGCATGCTAGCCGCTGTGTGCTCGTAGCTCGGGCCTTGTAAGGAAACCATCAACTCGTCAGCAGATGCGGTGGCAGCGAACTCCTGCAGATAGGCACGCACCTCGTCTTCAGTACCCATGGCCGTGTAATGAAGCATCGAGATAATTTGCTGGCCCTGCGGTGAGTTCACCAGATCGTCGAGCTGGGTATCGGTAATTTTTGCGCCCCGGGCCGCGAACATCCGCACACGTTTTCGCGCAACCTCTTCGAACTGAGCCTGGGCGCGCTCTGTCGTCTCATCAGCAACGACGTTAACTGCAGCGATGACATAGGGTTCGGCAAGATACTCGGAAGGCTGGAAGTTCTCGCGGTAGTAGCGTGTGGCGTTTTCCAAATGCTGCGGCGCAAAATGTGAGGCGAAAGCATACGGCAGGCCATATTTCGCCGCCAGGGAAGCGCCAAATAACGAAGAGCCCAAAATATAGAGCGGCACGTGGGTGTTCCGGCCCGGAATCGCGACGACTCCGGGTACTGGGGAATCTTCCGGGGCGCCCAAATAGCCCTGCAATTGGCGGACATCGTCCGGGAAGTTTTCTGCTGCGCGCGGATCGCGGCGTAAAGCACGGCCCAAAGTGTGCATATCAGTGCCCGGTGCGCGGCCGAGGCCGAGGTCGATCCGGCCAGGGTACATCTCAGCCAGGGTTCCGTATTGCTCGGCGATGGAATACGGTGCGTGGTTTGGCAGCATCACGCCACCAGCACCCAGCCGAATGGTCTCGGTATGTGCGCCCACATGCGCCATAATCAGCGAAGGCACAGAAGACGCAATCTGTGGCATGTTGTGGTGCTCGGCGTACCAAATACGCGCAAAGCCCAGTTTTTCTGCAGAACGGGCAAAATCCACTGAACGCCTCATAGTGGCGGCGGTGGATTCGCCGGGGTACATCGTGCAGAAGTCGATCAGGGACAGGGGAATGTTACGCGCGGAATCACCAGGGGTAGTGGTTGGATTAGCGGCAGCGGAGGCAGATTCGGGCTTAGACATAGTGTCCGCCAAATTAGTCCGCGTTTATGCTCCGCGCAATGTTGGTTTATGCTCCGCGCAATGTTGCACAAAGTTTTAGGCTTCGTGTACTGCTTCCTGGCGCACAGGAGCTTGCTCGCTGGCTTTGCGAGGTTTCGACATATCCAGAATGACACCGATGATTACAGCGACAATAACCGGCAACAGCCAGCCCAAGTTCACGCCGTGCAGTGGGGTCCAGCCGATGATCGGCTCCAGGCCCTCGGCGCCCTGGGAAACAGCCACCATGATCGCGGACCATACAACTGCGGTCCACAAACCGAGGCGGAAAGTGAAATAGAACTTCAGCTTGCCGGCGAAGATTGGCTCGATCAGAGTTAAGAAAATCAGGGTGATTGCTGGCGGGTACAGGAAGATGATGATTGGGACGGCGATGTTCAGCACGAAATCCAGACCCTGTGCGGCCAGTACCAGGGAGATCACGGTGAAGATGATCGCCCATGTGCGGTAGCCCATCTGTGGGGTCAGCGTGGAAAAGAACTCAGAAGTTGACGAGATCAGGCCGACGGCGGTGGTCATACAAGCCAGCAAAACGATGAAAGCCCAGATGATCTGGCCGGGGGTGCCCAGCGCGGATTCCGCAGCAGCAGACAAAATTGCAGCACCTGAATCATGGTCTGCCGCACCGGGAAGCATTTGGCCGATATAGCCCAGGCCAATGTAAATGACGGCCAAGAAAGCACCCGCGATGATACCCGTGGTGATTGTGCCGCGAACCAGCTGGCCACCTTCGGAAAAACCTCTGGTGCGCAGCGTGGAAATGATGACGATGCCGAAAGCCAGACCGGCGATGGAGTCCATCGTCAGGTAGCCTTCGAGCAGGCCGGTGGTGAATGCGGACTCCGAATATTCTTCGGAAGCCGTCAGATTTTGCGCATCAAAACCGGTGATCGCAGAGATCACCAGGATAACCAGCAAGATTGTTAAAGCTGGGGTCAAAATACGCCCCAGGGTGTCCATGATGGTGGTTGGGCGCCAGGCCAATGCCAAGGCCACACCGAAGAAAATTAGGCAGAAAACCCAGTTCGCAGCAGTGCCTTCGAAACCCAAAATCGGGGTGATCGCGGTTTCAAAGGATACGGCTGCGGTACGAGGTAATGCATAGAACGCACCGATAGAAAGGTAGGCCAACAGCGAAAAGACCAGGCCGAAGATTGCTCCGCCACGAGCAGCTAGGTCGCGGACGCTGTGACCGGAAATGGCGATGGCGATAATTGCGAGCACCGGCAAAATCACACCAGAGCCGACAAATCCGAGGATCGCTGGCCAGAAGTTTTCGCCGGACTGTACGCCTAGCATCGGCGGGAAAATCAGGTTGCCGGCGCCGAAGAACATCGAAAACAGCATCAACGAACTGAAGATGATGATGCTGATGCCGGGACCGGACTTCGCAGAACCCCTGGAAGAGCCCTGCGGAGCCTGGGTAGCAGCTGTAGCCATAGTGTGTCACCTTAACTTTTTGGGTGAGTAGTGATGAAGAATATTCAGAATACTGTACACAGACCCTAATCAGTGTGCGGTGATGGGACTAACAGATTGCCATATTTTATTCAGCAGCCCGCTTGTCGACGGCTGTTTTGATGCGAGCGATTGCCTCTTCCAAGATTTCCCGCGAGGTCGCGAAGTTTAGGCGTGCGTGCCCAGCGCCACCGGTGCCGAAGTCCGTGCCTTCATTCAGACCGACCTTCGCGTGCCGACGCAACCACTGCGCTGGGGTATCCAGATCGCCTAACGCGGTGTCACGGAAATCTAGCCACATCAGGTAGGTAGCGTGCGTGGCAGAAACCCGCAATCCTTCGACGGCCTCCGGCAAAGCCTGCACTAACCAATCGCGGGTGGCACGCAGATACTCCACCTGCGCGTCCAACTCGCCACGGGCGTCGCGGTAACAGGTTTGCGAGGCTACGATGCCTAACGTGCCGGTGCCGTCTTTGGCGACGCCGGTTAACTGTGACCATTGTTCGCGGTCTGCGTCATTGGAAAAGATGATCTGCGCGCACTTTAGCCCGGCGATATTCCAGGCCTTTGATGCGGCCGTGACGGTGAAACACACCCGGGCGGCTTTCTCAGATAGCGAGGCCGCCGGTACATGTCCGCCGTCATAGACCAGCGGTGCATGGATTTCGTCGAGTAATAACCGTGCGTCGTAGGCGTCGGCAAGCTCTACCAAGCGGGTCAGGGTTTCGCGGGAAAAGACCTCGCCCAGCGGGTTATAGGGGTTCGACAGCACCAGTGCACCGGCGCCGTTGCGGAAGGCACGTTCGATCTCATCGAGATCTAGCCCTCCATAGGCAGAGACTTCAATTTTCTCGCGGCCCGCGGTGCCCGGCAGTTCCAGCAGCGGCGGATAAGACGGGGTAGGGATAATGACCGCGGAATCCTCGCGCGTGAAATACTGCAGTCCGAGCAGCAAGCCACGCACGACATCCGCGCACCAGACGATATTGTGCGGGTCGGGCCGCCAACCAAAATAATCGGCATAAAAATCCGCGACGGAATCTGCCAGATGTGTTGTGTGCGGCGCTGGGGAATAGCCGAAGGTTTCTGCTTCTACCGCATCCCGGATGCGCTGGTGCACCGGCGCGGCGGTGGGAAAATCGCTCTCGGCGACCCACAACGGCAGCACGTCGTTATCAAAAACCGTCCACTTGCGGGTGCCACGAGCCCGGAGCTGCTCCAGATCCGGGAAGTTCAACTGGGGTTTTTCTTGCTGGTTTAGCTGTTGTTTCTGGTGTGTAGTCATGCATTCCAGCCTAGTGACAGTCGCGCATGAGCTCAGCTGGGAAGCGCTGCCACCACTTAGTTAGTGCTGTCGTGCACCATGCCGTAGCGCTGAAAATGCTGGCGTTGTTCCTCTGTGACCTGCTTATCTGGGTTTGCAGAGACCGATTCTGAAAGCTTCAACAACTGTGCATATATTCCACCACTGCGCGCCAATTCCAGCGGCGAACCTGACTCGACCACCTTGCCTTTTTCCAAGGTGAAGATCGTATCGACGTCCGCGATGGTGGACAGCCGGTGCGCGATAATGAGCGTGGTGCGATCTTTCATCAGCTCTTCCAACCCGGCCTGCACGCTGCGTTCTGCCTTGGTATCCAGCGCAGAAGTGGCCTCATCCAGGATCAACAGCGGGGCATCTTTCAACATGGCGCGCGCGACGGCCACACGTTGTTTCTGCCCGCCGGATAGTCGCAGGCCACGCTCGCCGATCACGGTGTCGTAGCCATCCGGGAACTCCGAGATGAAATCGTGTGCATTGGCCCGACGCGCCACCGCAACAATCTCGTCGTCACTGGCATTAGGCTTGCCGTACGCAATATTTTCGCGGATAGTGCCGGAAAACAGGGATGGTTCCTGGAACACCACGCCGACGGACGAACGCAATTTCTCCGGGCTTAACTCTGCGGTCTCGTGGCCAAGCACGGACACGCTGCCAGCTTGCGGCTGGTACAACCCCAGCAGCAAGTTCACCACGGTGGATTTACCGCCGCCGGATTCGCCGATCAACGCGATCTTGCTACCCTGCGGTGCCGATATGGAGATATCGTTGAGCACGGGTTTGCCTTCTTCATAAGCGAATTTCACGTTGCGGAATTCGAAACCGGGCTCGGTTTTTTGCTGCTGCAGCGGTGCCGGGATTGCCGGATCCACCTCGGGTACGTCTGGTGCGTCGATGGTGTTGCGCAGTTGCGGGTTGGCGCTGTCGTCAAGCTCTTCGTCCATGATGCGGAAATAATCCCGCGAATTGGCCATGGCTTTTTGCGCGGCGTCGACCAGAAACGACAGCATAAACACCGGGGTCTTCGCCATGTTCATCAGCTGAATGAGCATGACCATTTGGCCGAGCGAGAAATGACCTTCCAGCGTGCGCCAGAAAATCAGGGCGTAAATGCCGAAAAACAGCACGGCGGTGGTCAACCCACGCGCAATATCCATCGAATGCCACCAGCGCGACTGTGGGCGAGTGATAGAAACTGTACGACGATAACCGTTGCCGAAACTGGCCAGCTCGCGTACCTCAGAAACGAAAGATTTGGTGATTTTCACCTGGCCGATGGCCTCGGCAAAGCGCGAGTTTGCAGTATCGATTTCTTCGTTTTTCTCGTGTTCATAGCTTTGCCAGCGCTTGGACGTCAATGCGGTTAGCCACAGGTACGTGGGGAACAACAGCGCCAACAACACCGCCAATGGCCAGTAATAAAAAATGGTGATGCCCAAAATCACGAACAACTGAATGATGATCGTGAACATGTTGTTCGAGAAATACTGGATAAACTGCGTGACCGCGTGGATGGAACGATCCAGCCGGGCGATAATTGCGCCGGTGTTCTGGTTATCGTGAAAGCGCTGCGGTAATGCCAACAGCTTCGCGTAGTAGCGCGTCGACAAGATCTGCCGCAGGCGTGCCGACATCATGTCTCCCCAGTATCCGCCGAGGTTGTCGACCAGCACGCGCACCGCATCGGCGGCAAACAGCGCGACGGCCAGCCAGAGTACCGTCGTCAAGATTGCGGAGGTATCGCTGCCTTCGCGGATCCCCTCGGCGATCACGTCTGTGGCCTGGCCGACCAAAAACGGCCCGATCATCGAGACCACCGCGACCACGACTGCGGATACGATAACGCCTAAATACAGTGGCCACAGCGCCGAGGCACTGCGCATGATGCGGAAAAGGGAAGACACGAAAAATTCACGCTTTCATAAGGGTTTGCTGATCAGTCAGGGTGCAGAACTTACCATTGTGCCACTGTCCGCGAACATCTGTTGTGCTGCAGTATCCGGTTATAGCTTTCGGTTACCATAGACGGGACGTAGGAAGACATAAGACACTCGGGCGGCGAGCCCCGCCGGGGTCTCCGGCCCTCACAGTTACCTAGCAGGTGCTGAGAGGCAGTGGAAAGGCAGTGGAAAACCAATGGTGAAACCAATCGCGAAGCCACAGACAACGACGCGGGCCTGGTTCGTCGGTGTCCTTGGCACCCTGACGTTGGGCCTGGCGGCCTGTGGGGATCCGAATGGTGGTAGCAGCGCAGACCCAGCCAGCACTATTGAAGTGGAAGAAACCGAGGAACCGGATTACAAATCCAAAGATGTCGATCCGATCACACCCGACAACGTCAATGCCCAGGTGGAAGACCCAGGCTACGGGGTGAGCTTCACTTACCAGGGCGCGGTGTCGGCCTCGAATGGTGGCACGGTGGTGACCATCGCTGTGCGCAACGACAATGATGTGACCCTGCCGCCGGATGCGTTCGACGAGCCGACCCTGGAAACCGGCAACGGCGGTGGAAATTACAGCAAGGTGGATTTATTGCAATCTAACCCAGAGGACGGCGAGGCGCTCGGCGGGTTGGATCTGCCGCTGGGCGTTGGCGCCACGACGAACTTGCAGTATGTCTTCGACACCACCCCTGGCGCGCTGTGGGACGCGCGCCTGACCATTGGCAACGTGGTGTATGAAGGAAACCTGAGCAACTAGTGGCTGGTGCCTGGTGCCTAGTGGCGGGTGCCTGGTGGCGGGAGTCCAGCATCTAGTGCCTGGCGCGCCGGGGTTGTTCCGTTCTAGCCTTACTGCCCCCGGGATTCCGTAGGGAAGTATTCGGCTAACCGCGGGATGCGAGATTCTGCCATGATGGCTTGTCCAGTGCCGAAATCCAGCCGCCAGGTGCGCCCAGTGGTCGAATAACTGTCAAAGCCGGGGTTACCGGTGCGGGCGAACGACAATAAAGCCTCGTGTAGTCTTCTGCGCCCGGCATGTTCACTGGCGCTGTCATTGTCGCCGTCACTGACACCAAATAAGTACGCGATATCAGAAGAATGCTGCACGGCACCCGCGGTGCTGCGGTAGTACTCGGACAACCAGACTGGCCCGGTGGCTTTGGTGATCGCGCTGGCCGCCCAGCGTCCAATGAGAGCATCCGTGAGCAACCGGCCCATTGGGCGGTAAGGATCCAGCGCGAGCACACCTTCCATCCACGCGTCAAAATTACGGGAAAGTTGCAGATCCCGTGCGGTCTTTTTAAACAGTGCTTTGGAGCCTGGCACACTGCGCACCCACGGCTTGCTGTCGGTGGCCGCCAGCGGGTGGTGGTGAAATTCATCGTGGGTGGTAGATACCCACAGTGGGACGTCGGCAAGCTCGCCTAATTCGCGCAAGTCCGGGCCCAGTGCGACATCATTAATGTGTAGGTATTTGAAGCGCTGGTAGCCGCGGTCGAGTTTTTTCTGCGGCAGTTCGGCCAAACGGCGGCGAGTCAGCGGGACTTGCATGGCCATACGCAGGGTAGAAGTGCGGGCTTCGATTGGTTCACGCGGTGAGGCCGGCGACATAGCAATTGCCCGGCGGAACCCACCCCGATAATGATCTGGGCGGCAGAGCCACAGCACTAAATTGGCCCCAGCGGATTGTCCGGCCAGGGTAACGTTTGTGGGATCACCGCCAAAAGATTCAATATTGCGCTGAATCCATTCTAGGGCCAGTAGACAGTCGTGTACCCCGCGGTAATGACCGGGGGCATCGTTATTGAAGCGTGCAAATCCAGGTAATTTCTTACGGTAACCAATATTGACCTGCACGCAGCCAGCCTGCACGTTGGCGGTGGCATCGTGGCGCGGGTCATCGTGCGAACCAGTTTCGAATGATCCACCGTGGATAAACACGATGACCGGAAGATCGTCGTGATCGTGGGCATCGGCCGGGGTTGCGACCGTCAATGCCACAGCATCTGGGGAGGGTGTGCTGGCATCCACATCGCCGTTGGCAGTGCGCAGTTCGGCGTCGTCAAATTCCCCGGAGAAATTTGCATACGGAATGGAATAAAAGCGCCGCACCGTGTGGTTGTTGCTCCAGGCCCCGGTGATCATGCCAGTGGGAGTAACGACGTGTGGTTGTGATGTCATAAACTAAGACACTAGCTTTATCCAGTTAGGATCGTTAGCGATGTGGGAGGGATCGTCCTGGATGGCTTTCTTCTCCGGGAAAATGATTGGGGAATAAGGAAAATTATTCTGCAAGAAGTCAGATTTCCAGGGGAGCTTTACTTTGATGTAAAACATATCTCTACTGCGCACAGTATATTGAGGAGAATAATGCTGAGTAATGTTGCCTTCAAGATCTTGGTGATAAGAGGTCTCTCGTGGAGAAATTATTCCACGTTTATAGCACCGCAATAGATGCCTAATATAATCCTCATCGAAAGATGCAGCATAAGGCGCTAACGAAAATAGGTCGAAATCTTCATCTGACCGATTATCAACTTTCTCGTTTAGTTCGTCGAGGGTGGTTATGTTCTGTAAGTATTGGTTGAATCGTTCCAGAAAGTAATCAATCCGTTCTTCCTGTATTTGTTTGCCCAGAGCCCCTGCGCGTAACAATAAAGAGATTTCTTGTTTTTCCCTGTTTTGCTTCTCACAAGCTGTTGGAGGCGCAATTATCATGATGTATTCGCCTAGCTCGATGAGGAAATCCGAATCAGGGGTTTCCTCATCGAGCAGTGCGTGACCTTGGGCACGTGTGGTATAGCCGCATTCGAACATGCACCGACTGGATGTCCATCGCGGAGCTAAATCCACGACGCAAATCCGTTCGCTCTGATCCAGAAATTTGCTCTCGTAAGCCTGAATATCTTTCGTGGTGCGAAAATCTGGGTAATTTGCAGAAGTAGACATGGAAATTACTTTCTTCCTATACATTTGGTTTTGTGGGCTTTCGCAGTTTCAGCTACCGCATGAAGTGGGTCACCATAGGCTTGTTTTATTACTACCTTGGTAATGCCTTTATATGTAATTTTACCTTCTCTTATACAACGATATTCAATATCCTTTTGTTGGAATTTGATTGCGGCACCGCTGGCTACGCGTCCGCTGTCCAGCGGGACTTGCAGCCAGAGTTCTTCACTGTCTCCTAAATACTTGAGTGTATTAGTGTGTGTGACCGTGATTGCTCTGTCTGTTGTGCATGTGGTTTGGGGCTTCCAACCGATTTTCCAGTCTGGTCCGCTCTGCGGTGAACGTTTATGTATATTGTCCATCCTTACAGTGCAACGTCCGCCGAAAAGATATCCACCCATAAGGTTCGCTATCTCGCCGAGGAGTTGTCGCCGTCGCGGTTGATCACGATCATTGCGGGTATTGCGTGGTAGGAATTCATCCCGCAATTGTTCAACTTGATTGAGTGCACTATAAGCGAATTCAAAGAATTCATCGGCTGCTTCCTGAGTTTTGAAAGGCAGGAAAACGTGAGACATGACATCACTCGCTAAGTTACCAAAACTTTTTCCGTTTAGGGTTTGGTGCTCAAACACCTGGCTAACCCTATTGCGTGCGGTTTTTTGTGGTGCTTGAGTGGGGAGGCCGATCAATTTATCGTTCTCAAAATCCGTGATCCATTGGTCGAAAACTTCACCATAAACAGGTAGGGCATCACGGTGTTGGTCGGAAATGGTGATTCCTCCAGTGAAAACCTGTGTCCGCCCTTCAGGGTAAAAGGTTTCGTTGGGTAAGCCGAGTGGGTAGCCAAGTGGGCCTCGTTCGGCGCCTTGGAGCTCCCAAGTTCTGAAGGCATCGTTGAACATGGCAGATGCTCCGGCCAGAGTGAGTAATGCAGCCCCATGCTGGAAACGTTGAGAAATTGCTAATCCTTCGGTCCGGAGAATCTCTGAAGAAGCAGGATAACCTAGCATTCCAGTTTCCCAGCCGAGGTTGCTCCAGATTAATGAGGCATGGGTGCTCACAGGGTGTGCCCCAGTGTTGGGGTGCCAGTATATGAAACCATTTGCAAAACGTTGCCGGTACCCCTGAAGATCAGGGTTTATCGACTCAGCTTCAATAGGGAACAGTAGCCAACTTGTCATTCCGCCGAGTTGTTCATAAGCCTGTAATATGGCACCGCACACGCGGTGGGGTGATGGCCAAAATATCCTGCACCGTGGGGCTCGTGATTGCCAGCGACTAGCTACACCGGATTCTTGTTCTTCTGCGATCATTAATTCCGCTTGGTCTGCATCTTCCTTATCTACTGCATCGGGTAATTCAATGGAATCAGACCACATTTCACCTGGAGTCAAAGTTTCTTGTGCAGTTGTCTCATCAATATTTTGCTCGACTGTGCGAAAGAACTCTTGCATTTCTGCAACTTCTTCTTCTGAATAGCCGCCTACTCCGTCGACCGAAAGCGGGGGAAGATCACTGGCAAGGGTGACGGTCTCTGGGTCTTGGCTAGCTGGGACTGAAGGATCCGCATAAGCGATATTTGTCGTTGTTGCAGACCCGATAAGCGCTAGGAGCGCCGTGAGCGTTGTGAAAAGATGCCGTTTTAACATGTGATCCCTCATGTCTGCTTGTTATCTGTATCTCAGTTTATTTAAGTATGCCAGATGGAGCACATATTGTGTTGAAAAATTACAGATTTATGCCAGCTGCTTGGTGAAGCCCTAATGCTGGCGAGGGGCTAATGGCAGCCTTTAACAGCTCGTTGGTGTCGCGTAGCTTGTGATTTTCACGACGGTAGCCTCGCGTTCTCAGCGGCTGAATTCTTCAGGCACAGGTTCTGGATGTTTCCCGCACAGCGGGCAGGTTTAAGTCCAGTGACGGGCCGTGTGTCATGAAACTCCCAGCTTTAAAGCTACTGCCTAGCACGTGGCGTGCATTGAGATGTTTTCTGCCAAGATGCGGTCTTCTGCGAGACGGACCACACGGTCTTTGGCATCCTGGTCAATTTTTCCTTGGCATGTTCGAAGATTTTCCTATCTATTCAAACGGAACAAAACCTAGGGCACTTCACGGTGATGGATCCGTTCCACGTCGTGGATCTAGCCGCGGGCAAGCTCAACTGGCTGCCGGCAAAGACTCCAACGTGAGACCACCGAGGCGGCGTGGACGCAAAAGGAACGATCCGCTGTACACGCACCGGCGGGTCCTGCTGCCCCAGGAGGAACTACCTCACCGAGCGGCACAGCAGACAGCTGGGCCTTGTTGTGAGCCACCGATGACGAATACGTAGCACTCAAGATCACGTGGATGTTCTATCAGGACATGATCCAGGCCTTATGGGCACCCGAGGAAAACGGAGGGCAAGAAGTTGATGGAACGGATCATCAACACCCTGTATAAAAGGGCGTGCCGAAAAGGTCTGGAGGAGCTGGCACAGCTGGGCTCGGGCGTTGCGGCGTCGGCGCGAGGATGTGCAGGCTTACTTGAGGCATCGCAGCGTCCAGATGAACCGGTCGAGGCCATCAATGGCCGGTTCGAGCATCTACGGCGGAACCGCCCTGGGGTTGTGCAACCTCGAGCACTACATCGTGCGGTGCTTGATTCACTCCGGGCAGCTGCACACTCGGATCAATGCACTCCAAAACACGAAGAGCTCGTAAATAGTGGACTTGCTAATGCCCAGCATTTTCGCCACTTCCATCACCGTGTACGTCTCCGCACCCGGCTTTGATACACTCATGGCTAGTTCTCGTTCCAAAGAGCTTCCAACCCCGGTCTGCTGCCACAGGCTGGGGGCCTTCATGATTGAGGGGTGCAGGTGTCGCTTCAGCCCAGAGTTGGTACGGGCCGTCATGGGCGGACCTTGGCGCGCAGCGCCCTTCACGCTTAACACCCCAGCGTGCGTGCGAGGACTCGAACCCCGAGAAATGTACCTGTCACGCACCACCCCCGAAAATCACTCCACTAGACAGGCAAGGATGCCTTGCCGCACCATCGACTCCAAGAGACATGAACCACAGAAAAGGGGAACACATGTCTACCGCACTCAAGTCCACAACGGCTGTGGCTATCGCCACCTACCGAACCTGCATCGAGTGATGCAGGTTATTCGTACGCTGGAATGCAAAGGTGAAGCGGCAGTTACAATCAGTATGTCGCCACCCGTTCAGGACGGTAGTGAATGGGTATGCAACTGGAAAATTGACGGCTTAGATGTCCCAGCAGATTCACTTCGTTGCGTCGGCAGTGACCCAATGGAAGCGATGATATTCGCGCTCGCAACCATTGGTTCAACCATAAAAGCGTCCCCAGATGCCAAGCATCTAACATTCCTTCATCACCCAGCCTTGCGAATGTTAGAGCTAGATAACTCAGACCCTAGCCGACTTAAGGTAGGTGGAGAATTTCCCACAGCCACCTCATAGAATGCACACGGGGCAATATTTATCTATTACCCCCGTGTGCATCATCTCAAGTTCGAGCCAAGCAAGGGCGTCAGTCCGTTTGTGTACGAGGACTGATTTACAAGTATGCGGTGAACCTGTCGGGGTAGGCCACGGATAGCTGATTGATTGCCTGCTTCCAGTTGCTGGTTTTGCTGCCTTCGACAAGTTGCCTGGCTGAAGCAGACACCTTGGCACTTTCTTTAGTGCGGCGGGCAGCACGACGGTCCTCGATGTTACAGATCATTAACCACAGCGTCTTCACTGCCGCTGAATCCGACGGGAACTGAACTCGGTTTCGCGTTGCTTTCCGCAGCTTACTGTTCATCGATTCGGTGGAATTCGTGGTGTAGATAACCTTCCTTGCCGCTGGCGGGAACTGCAGGAACGCAATGAATTTGTCCCACCCGTCGCGTCAGACGTTCACTGATTACGGATACTTCTGGCCAAGCTCGCTGGCCTCAAACTCATCGAGTGCACTTCGAGCTTCATCCTCGTTGACGAGCGGTATAGATGCCTCGTAGATGCTTCGAGACCTCTTTCCGGTTGCCGTAGGCTACCCACCTGTTAGCGGCACGAATCAGATGCACCATGTTGGGTGTGGATCATGGAGTCCGGCCAGGTTGCCTGGATTGCTTCGGGAAAGCCTTTCAGTGCGTCACAGTAGATAATAAAGACATTGTTGACCCCGCGGTTGGCGATTTCTGCGCACACTTGCGACCAGAATGCTGCACCTTCATTGGTAGCTACCCACAAGCCCAAGATGTGCTTGATGCCTTCCATGTCCACACCGACAGCCATGTAGACCGCCTTGTTGACGACGCGTTCGTTGTCACGGATTTTTACACGTAGGGCATCAAGGAAGATGACTGGATAGAACTCGTCGAGTTGCTTGGTCTGCCACGCGGTGACTTCCTCTCAGACCGCATCGGTGACCGCGCTCATGGTATCTGGCGACACGTTCACGCCGATGGTGGTAGCTAGATGATGTTCGACGTCACGCACGGTCATTGCGCCCGCATACAAACTAATGATCATGTCATCGAGGTCGGTAAGTTTGCGGCTGCTCTTGGGAACCATGCGCGGCATATAGGTGCCTGCTCGATCTCAAGGGACACTGATATCAACTGGTCCGTATGCCGAGTCCACGGTTTTGGGATAGGAGCCGTTACGGCTGTTGGCTTGGCCGGCAGTTTCCTTAGCAGCCCGGTCGCTATTGGCGTAGCCTAGGTGTGCATCCATTTCCGCGCTGAGCCCACTGTTAATCGTGGCCTGCAGCAAGCCACGTACTAGCTCGTTGGCGTCGGTGGTTGATTGACCTAGCTGCTGGATCAGCTTGGCGGTTTCTGGGTTCTCCATCAGTCGGCGGCTGATATCGGCGACGCGCTCAGCGTCACCATGTTTCTTCGGGGACTTAGGCAGTCGTTGTTGCGCACTCTTCTTTGTGATTGAGGATTAAACCTCATACACAAAGCTTCCGACACCCTCGGTGCATCAACAGGGAGATTTCTTGTTTTTCCCGATTCTCTCTTTCGCACGCTGTCGGAGGTGGAACTATGTAGTATCCACCATGTTCCACAAGGAAATCTGAGTCGGGAGTTTCCGAATCATATACGGCTTGTCCTTGGGACCAGGTAACATATCCGCATTCAAACAAACACCGACTGGATGTCCACCTTGGTGCGAGGTTAACCACCCAGATGTTTTCGGAGCCGCCAGGACCTCCGTCCTTCCACCGTGTGGGGCCCTATGTCTAGAATAAGTGCAATGGACGATGCACTGATAGCCAGCACATCGCTAGCTGAGGGGACGCTAGCAGGAATAACGCAGCTGCTGGTATCGCTATCGCCGTGGTTGCAGATGCCGATTGTCGTGGTGGTCGCAGGAATCGTGGCGGCGGTCTTGGCGACGGTAATCGTGCGCGGTTTGAACTTTGTGGTAGCTGCCTGGCTGTCATTGCGGGGCAGCGCACGTGGTAAACCAGCAGCGAAAGCACAGGACAGCCAGTCGGCTGCCAGGTGACGGATTAAGCAGTGACAGGTTAGGCTAGTGGCATGGCGAAGCAGAAGAAGTACCCGCGTTCTCGTGTGCGTTTTGCACTTATTACCTTGCTGGTACTGATTGTCCTGGTGTATTTGTTCAGTCGTATTTAAGTTGTTTTTAACTACGGGCGTTTTTAACTACGAGTTTCAGTGCGAACGCCCGGTATGCGGGTGTCGGCCCGCACTAGCACGTCCGACTTCGAGGCAACGCGGGGTGGGGAGTACAGTTGCCCTGAGAGTAAGTGGAACGGCGCGTAACCACCTAGGAGAACTGTGCGAGAAGCCTTCAGCCCCGCGAAATACACCATTGAACCAGGCCAGACACTATTGACCCTGACCATCGATGCGGTGAAAGCCCAGCCGAAAGCGGAGATTTTCAGCCGTCCGAAAAACCACACTTGGGTTTCGGTGTCGCGCCAGGAATTCCTCGATGAGGTCTACGCGGTGGCCAAAGGACTAATCGACGCCGGGGTGGAACAAGGCGATCGCGTGGCGCTGATGTCCAATACTCGCTACGAGTGGATGCTCAGCAATTACGCCATCTGGGCCGCCGGTGGTGTGGTGGTGCCGGTGTATCCGTCGTCGTCCCTGTCGCAGGTCCAGTGGATCATCGAGAATTCCGGCGCAGTGCTAGGCATTGGTGAGACCCAAGAACACACCGAGATCCTGCGCATGTTGCAGCTTGCCGACGACGGCGAGCCGCGTGTGAAAGATTCCACGTCGCAGATGCGTGCGTTCTTCGAAATCAACGGCGGCGCAGTCGATGTGTTGCAAGCGGCAGGCAAGAATATCGATGATGAGGTCGTCGACAAGCGCATAGCTGCGACAGCGACGGATGATGTGGCTTCACTGGTCTACACCTCGGGTACCACGGGGCGGCCAAAAGGTTGCATGTTGACCCACCGCAACTGGAATGCGCAGATTCTAGGGCTGCTTAGCAATCCGATTGGTGGGATCGCGCGCCCCGGCAAACACGTGTTGACATTCTTGCCGCTCGCTCACGTGCTGGCGTTTTCAGTGTCCGCAGCTGCGATGATTAGCGGGTCGACGCAGAATTTTTGGCCAGATTTTGCGACCTTAGCGACGGAATTTCAGCGGTCCAAACCAAACCTGATCCTGGGCGTGCCACGGGTATTTGAAAAAGTTCGCAATGGTGCGCGGGCGAAAGCACATGATTCTGGTGCTATCCAAGGAGCATTGTTCGACCGGGCAGAAGCGACTGCAATTGCTTATTCTCGTGCGTTGGATACAGAAAAAGGCCCATCGCTGGCGCTGCGCAGCGCCCACAAAGCCCTGGATAAATTGGTGTTGTCCAAGATCCGCGCTGGCATGGGCGGCGAAGTTGACTACTGCATTTCTGGAGGCTCGGCAATGAGCCCGGAATTGATGCACTTCTTCCGCGGAATCGGAGTGCCGGTGTACGAAGGCTACGGTCTGACAGAAACTGCCGCGGCAGCGACAGTGGATTTTGAAGAGCAAAAAATCGGCACCGTGGGCCCGCCGCTGGGGGGAACCCGTGTTCGTATTGCACCAGATGGTGAGCTGCAGTTGGCCGGAGACTTAGTCTTCGCGGGATACTGGCGCAACGCGGAAGCTACCGACGAAGCCTTCGACGGCCAGTGGTACTGCACCGGTGACCTAGGTGAGATTCTGCCTTCCGGGCACGTAAAAATCGTCGGCAGGAAGAAAGACTTGATCGTGACTGCCGGCGGAAAAAACGTCGCGCCGGGTGGAATGGAAGACGGCTTGCGGTCCCATCCGCTGATTTCGCAGGCGCTCGTCGTCGGGGATGGTAAGCCGTTTGTCGCGGTATTGGTGACCTTGGATGAAGAAGCACTGGGACGTTGGAAATCGCAGCACAATATTGATGCTTCCCGCAGCGTTGCGGACGTAGCGCATGATGCCTCACTGCGTGCAGAGATCCAGGACGCCATTAATGCGGTGAACGCCACGGTTTCACACGCGGAAGCGATCAAAAAGTTCTACATTCTTGACGACGACTTCACCGAGGAATCTGGCGAGTTGACTCCGACGATGAAAGTGAAGCGCAACGTGGTGGTCGAGCGTTATTCGGAGGTTCTGGATAAACTGTATTCGCGGTAAAACGCGGAATCGCGGGTTGCGTATTTTGGGCTGTATATTTCGGGTTGCGTATTTCGGCACCGTGAAAGCCTGCCACCAGCCCCTTTCGAAGCCAGTCTCCCGCAGCCGTCGGCAAGCTTATAATCTGCTGAGTTTTTCCGGCGAGTCGAACCGTTTTTGCGCCGCTGCTGCAATAGGCTACAGCGCAGAGAAACTCTCAACCAGTACTTCAGGTTGCGAGGTTTGCAGGCTGCCTTGTGTGGCGTTGCGGGTCGAGCAGCGAGTGCGGTTGGGGATTAGGGTATTCGGTCGCGACGGTCTAGAAGGAGGCAGCCCCCTAATGCGCAAAATTGCTGCTGAACTGCGCCATCGTGAGCTCACCCAAGAGGTGTACAACATTGGCGACGAAGTGGCCGAATACATTGAGCACGTGATCGAAGCGATCGAGGATTACGACGCGGAGCTCGTCGAGGATTGCTTGGCGGAGTTGGCAGAGATCGTGGAAGATGCGCGCCGTGATTCCCGGGACGTCGTCGGTGAGCTGATTGGTTTGCGGCAGGCATTGGTATCCGGGGTAGCGTCGGGAAGTATCTCTGCGGCTGCGGATGGTATGAAGCGTTTGCGCGAGCCAGAAGCGGTGACGGTGGATTTGCTGGAGGCGTTTTTCCCACTGTCTGGCCCACCGGTCGTGGTCAACGAGCTCGTGCACACTCTGCATGAGCGCACCACGCACACCGTGGATTTCCTGCGCGAACTCGTGGAATACGTGCTCGAACAGACTGAGGCCGTAGCCCGCGATTTGGATGCGGTCTCCCTGCCGCACCTATACAACAAAGTTGGGCGGATGGCTGCGACGGCGGCGCATGCGTGGGAAACCACTGCGGTTTCTGCGCACCCTGCTTTTGCCCGCAGCATGCGTGGGCGCAAACCACCGGAATTTTTGGAAGAGCGCGCCCGCATTGACCGGATCGTCGCCAAGGTTGCCGCAAAGCGTGCGCGCTTACGCGCCGCAAGCGTGGGCTAGTCAGCGGCGGGCAGCCGAAATTCTAAGCCTCGCGCTCCAGCTGTTTCGTGATCTCTGGCCACAGCTGGCCCATGATGTCGTCCCAGTTCAGAATCCACAGCGACTCGCTGTTGTTACCGCGACCGACCACGACGATTTGCTCGCCGAGTGCGCGCATGTGCTCGATAGCGTGCTGCACCTTCGTGGAACCAGCCAGCGACAAGGCCGGGCGGGCGACATCGGCGGCTGGACTATCTGGGTCCTGTAGCAACGTATCCCGTACGTGTACCACCCGGGGCACGGCAGATTCCGCATCCGAGATCACCACGCGCAAACGATTCATCGAGCGGCTCGCCTCTTGCACATCACGCACCGTCGCATCATGCGGCAGGGGAGTGATCTCCACGCCATGTGCCCGGGCCAATGCCGAAACCGTGGAGTTCTCCAGCTCAATCACACCACTGATTTGCTGCGCGGATTTCTGATCCATCGCGCCTGTCTGCCCGGAATGCTGCACCAACGTGCGCAAGGTATCTGTGTCGTAACCCTGCGCTCCAGCACGATCGACCGGCTGCACACCCGTAGCCGCCACCAATTTATTCGCGATCAGGTTGATCCATTTCAACAACGGCCGAAAGATCCAAATGAATCCGCGAGCTGGCAACGCAATGACCCGTACAGCAAGCTCCGGGTGTGCAATTGCCCACGACTTCGGCGCCATTTCACCAACCACCAGGTGCAAAAACGTCACCAGCAGCAAAGACACCAGAAACGCGATGGTGTCTGCCAGGCCGCCGGAAATCCCGACAGCCGCAAACCCGGGCATCAGCAAATGATGCATCCACGGTTTGGTGATGGCACCCAACGCAAACGTCGCCGCAGTAATACCCAGTTGCGCGCCAGCCAACATGATGGTCAGCTCATTCAAACTCCGCAACGCCGCGCGCGAGGCTGCCGAGGTTTCCGCGGTATCCTCCAGGCGGTGCCGTCGCGCGCCCATCAAAGAAAACTCAATGATGACGAAGAACCCAGACAGCACGACGATCGCCAGGCTCAGCGGGCCAGCAATGTACCATTCCTGCATTCCCTAGCCCCTCTCAGCTTGTCGACGATTGTTAGCTGCAAGATCTGTGTCTGCTGCATCCTTGTCCGCGCGGGTGCTGCGACCACCCTCGCCTCCTGCGCCCTCGAACTCCTCAACTAATTCCAGTGACAAACTCGACGGCACGTGCCGCTCTACCTCGTCCACGGTGATGATCAATTGGCGGTTCGGTGCGGCATCTGCATCCACCCAGTCCTCGGGCTCTGCATCCAACTCAATGGTGTGAGTTTCGCCCTCTTCCACCAATGAGCCCACTTGTGCAATCAGTAATCCAGCGACGGTCTCGTAGTCGCCTTCCGGCAGGTCGTGCCCGATGGCGCGTTCCACCTCATCCAGTGGGGTGTCGCCATCAACGGTCCAGTGGTCTTCGGCGGTTTCGGTAATCTCTTCCGATTCTTCCAGATCAACGTCGTGCTCATCGGTGACGTCGCCCAGAATTTCTTCTGCCAGATCTTCCAGGGTGACGATGCCGACGAAGCCGCCGTACTCATCAATCACACAGGCCATTTTCTCGTCGTTTTCCTGCAGCTCGACGACGACGTCGGGAAGCGGCATCAGCTCCGCAACCACTAGTGATTCGCGCATGAGCTCGGTGGCCAACGTGCTATCAGGTTTGTCGGTCAGCAAAATATCCGTTAGATGCACCACGCCGATCGGGGTGTGTTCGTCGTCGATGATGGGGTAGCGGGTGTGCGCGATTGCCATGAGCTCGCGCAGCTCGCCGAGGGTGGTTTCGGGATCGATGACGTCGACGCGCGAGCGTGGGATCATGGCGTGTTCGACATCGTGGTCTGGGAAATCCAGCAGGCGGTCGAGCACCATGAAGGTCTCGTCGTCGATATCACCGGAATCGTGGGAGCTTTCCACGATGGACTCGAATTCTTTCGTGGTTGCAGAAGTATCAATATCGGCGACTGGTTCGATACGCAATAGGCGCAGCAACGCGTTGGAAGAAAAATCAAAAAATTTAATGAGTGGCCCGAAGATGCGCAGGTACCAGGCCGTCGACCGCGACAGGAACAATGCCGATTCCATGGGGGCGGCGATGGTGTAGTTTTTCGGCAGCAATTCACCGAAGATCATTTGCACGATTGTGGATACCGCCAGGGCCGCTACCGTACTGATGGCCACGGCCGCGGTCACGGATAGCCCGGTGGCGCTCAGCAAGGTGCCCAGTGATTCACCAACTAGCGGTTCTGCCACATAACCGACCAGCAAGCCAGTGACGGTAATGCCCAGCTGGGCGCCGGATAGCATGAATGAGGTGCGATTGGTGATCGCCAACGCTCTTTTACTGGCTTCGTCGCCGCGTGCGGCATTGGTGTGCAACTGTGCGCGGTCGACGGACATGAAAGAAAACTCTTGGGCCACAAAATAGCCATTGGCCACGATGATGAGAAAAATCACCGCTAAGCCAAGAATGAGGAAGAACACCGCACTTAGCATGATCCCACCACCTGGGATTTAGCTGGTTTAGATAATTGTTCGTGCGGGACGTCGATACTTCGACTCGGAGGCTCCACCATCATCCTTTCTGCGTGTGGCAATCAGTCCAATAAATACGACCAGCGTACACCTTGGTTGGCAGCGCAAACAACTATTAGGCTGGTGCTATGCATTCGCAGTCGCCCAGTTCGCCGCCTAGTTCGTTACCTATTGCCTCGGCCCGTCAGCTGTCTAGTCAGTTGTCCACTCAACTCACCTGTGAGTCTTCTGCACCATTCGGCTTGTACATCCACGTCCCGTTTTGTGCTACGCGCTGTGGCTATTGCGATTTCAACACCTACACCCCGCGTGAAGCGGGCGGTGCAAACCCAGAAGGTTATTTGGATGCGTTGGATGTCGAGCTAGACCTGGCCGCCCAGCGCGTTAATCGCCGTGCGGACACAGTTTTTATTGGAGGCGGGACTCCGTCGCTGTTGGGCGCCGATGGGTTGAGCCGAATCTTGACGACGGTGCGCAACACTTTTGGTCTTGTCGACGGCGCCGAGGTCACCACGGAATCCAACCCGGAATCGACCTCGCCCGAGTTTTTCGCCGGGCTGCGCGAGGCTGGTTATACGCGCATTTCCTTGGGTATGCAGTCTGCTTCCCATGAGGTTTTGCAAGTGCTCGAGCGTGCTCATACCCCGGGCCGTGCCTTTGCGGCGGCTCGTGAGGCGCGGCAGGCTGGTTTTGAGCATGTCAACCTGGACATGATTTATGCGACGCCCACGGAAACGGATGATGATGTTGCCCGCACCTTGGATCGGGTGATCGAGGCCGATGTGGATCACGTTTCGGCTTATTCGTTGATCGTGGAAGACGGTACTGCGATGGCCCGTAAAGTTCGTCGAGGTGAGATCCCGTCCCCCCAAGAAGACGTGATGGCTACTCGCTACGAGATGATTGCGCAGCGCCTGGCCGAGGCCGGCTTGGAGTGGTACGAGGTGTCGAACTGGGCGCGACCTGGCGGCGAGTGTCAGCACAATTTGATTTATTGGCGCGACGGCGACTGGTGGGGTGCAGGCCCGGGTGCGCACTCACACTTGGGTATGCAGCGTTTTTCCAATGTGAAGCACCCGAACCGCTATTCCGCGGTGCTTGCCGACGGCGAGTTGCCGATCAGTCAGGTAGAAGACCTAACCCCGGCTGATCGTCATACGGAGCTGTTGATGCTGGGTTTGCGTTTGCGTGAAGGCATTGACTATTCGGCGGTTGGCGCTGGAGCTGCAGGCGTCGTCCAGAATTTTGTGGACCGTGGCTTGCTGCAATTCCCGCAGCCAGGGCGTTTAGCGTTGACGGATGCTGGTAGGTTGCTTGCCGACGGAATCATCACGGATATTTTGGTCGCCGAAGATGACACTACAGCGGATGGGGAAGCGAGGTCTTGATGGCTGGTACGACAGAAACGCGCCGGGCGGAAGTTCTGCGTGCGATCGTCACGGATTACATCGCGTCCCAGGAGCCTGTGGGATCCAAAGCACTGGTGGATCGACATCAACTGGGGGTTTCTTCGGCAACAATCCGTAATGACATGGCCGTGCTGGAATCGGAGGGCTTTATTGCCCAGCAGCATGCGTCGTCCGGAAGGGTGCCGACGGAGAAAGGCTACCGACGCTTCGTTGATGGTTTAGGTGAGGTCAAGCCGATGTCGGAGGCGGAAAAGCGCGCGATTCGTAGCTTCCTCGAAGACGGCGTTGATCTGGAAGATGTGCTGCGGCGTTCGGTGCGGTTGTTGGCGCAGCTGACCCGGCAAGCGGCGGTGGTGCAGTTGCCGACGTTGAATGTTTCGCACGTCAAGCACGTGGAGGTTGTGGATCTGACGCCGATGCGCTTACTACTGGTGTTGATCACGGATACTGGCCGGGTTGACCAGCGCAACGTGGAGTTGGATGCCCCGATCGGGGAAACGGAAGTTCATGAGTTGCGGCAACTTTTGAACCGCGCGCTGGCACGGGTGCCGGTAGGGCAGGCGGCAAATCGGGTAGCTGATTTGTTGGAGCATTCCCCGGCGGATTTGCGACACCACATGATCCGCGTGGCCACGGTGTTGATAGAAACTTTGGTGGATCAGCCCAACGATCGTTTGCTGATGGCGGGTGCGTCGAACCTGACTCGGGGCGGTAGGGATTTCCCGCAGGGGCTGCCGCAAATCATTGATGCGCTAGAAGAACAAGTGGTGATGTTTAAGCTGTTAGCGAACGTGCCACAGCTGGGGAACGTCGATGTGCTGATTGGCCAGGAGAACGAGGACGAAGAATTGCAGCAGGCGTCGATCGTTACCGCTGGTTATGGCAATGAATCCGCCGCACTCGGTGGGCTTGGTGTGGTGGGTCCCACATTTATGGATTATTCGGGAACAATTTCTTCGGTTCGTGCTGTTGCACGGTATGTCAGCCAGATTCTGGCAGGCACGAATTAGCCTGTAGGCTGGTAGATCGATTAATGCACAAAGATGCATGTGCATGTGCATGTGCATGTGCATGTGCATGTGCATGTGTATGTGCAGTTGCAGGCGCAGCGAGAAGCAGGTGCAGCGACAAAACAGAAAACCCTATAAACCAACTGACCCGAAGGAATCGATACAACAGTGGCTCGTGACTATTACGGAATTTTGGGAGTATCCAAAGACGCCAGCGAGGCGGAGATTAAAAAGGCGTACCGCAAACTCGCCCGTAAATATCACCCGGATGTGAACCCGTCCGATGAGGCCGCCTCGAAGTTTTCCGAAGCGACCGACGCTCACGACGTTTTGATGGATCCAAAGAAGCGCAAGATCGTCGACATGGGGGGCGACCCTATGGAGCAAGGCGGCGGAGCCGGGGGTGGTGGCGGCTTCGGCGGCGCCGGTGGCTTTGGCGATATCTTCGAAGCCTTCTTTGGCGGCGGTGCCGGGGGCGGTTCCCGTGGCCCTCGGTCGCGTGTGCAGCCGGGTAACGACGCGCTGCTGCGTACCTCGATCACGCTCAACCAGGCTTATACCGGCATGAAAAAACAAGTCACCGTGGACACCGCGGTGTTGTGTGATCGGTGCACCGGTTCCGGCTCGGCTGATGGTGAGAAGCCAGTGACCTGCGAGGTATGTAATGGTGCTGGTGAGATCCAGGAGATGCAACGCAGCTTCTTAGGCAATGTGATGACCACGCGTGCCTGCCACAATTGCCAGGGCTTTGGTGAAGTTATCAAGGATCCGTGCAATCACTGCGGCGGTGATGGCCGCGTGAAGAAGCGCCGTGATCTGACCATCAATATTCCGAAGGGCATCGACGACGGCATGCGCATCCGTATGGCAAGCCAGGGTGAAGTTGGTCACGGTGGTGGCCCCGCTGGTGACTTGTATGTGGAAGTCCGGGTGAAAAAGCACGATATCTTCACCCGCGATGCTGATACGCTGCACCTGTCCATCACCGTGCCGATGGTCGATGCTGCGTTGGGCACCACCTGCAATGTGGAAGGCCTGGACGGTGAAGCGATCGAATTTGAGATCGCAGCCGGAACTCAGCCGGGCGGGCAGATCGTGAAGGAAGGCAAGGGCATGCCGCGCGTGCGCACCGACGGGCAAGGCAAGATGATTGCGCATGTTGACGTCGCCGTGCCGACGGACCTGGACAAAAAGACCCGCCAGTTGCTGGAGGAAGTCCGCGACAAGCGCGAGGAATCTTCGCGTGTGAATTCCGAGGCCGACGGCCATTCGGACGGATTGTTCAGCCGGTTGCGTGGACGCTTCGGATTTTAAGTCCGGCTTCTAGCACACAAGGTTTTTGCCATGTCACTCCCGGTATTTTTTGCTTCCGCGCCGTTGTCACAGGTCGGTGAGGCCACGGAGCTTACTGGGCCAGAGGCCCGCCACGCCGTTACGGTCAAGCGCATCGGGCTTGGTGAGCGTATACAGCTCATTGATGGTGCGGGCCGCTGGGCCGAAATTGAAGTCACCGAAACCGTCGGCAAAGATCACCTGACTGGGGTGGTACTGAACGCTGGCGAATGTGAGCGCCCGGAACCCTACGTCATCGTCGTACAAGCATTACCGAAGGCCGAGCGCAGTGAGCTAGCCGTGGACTTGGCGACGCAAGCCGGAGCCGACGAGATCATCCCGTGGCAAGCCGCCCGCTGTATTGCGAAGTGGCAGGGCGCCAAACGCAGCAAAGGCGTGCAGAAATGGCAGTCCGCGGCGGCTGCGGCGGCGAAACAATCGCGCCGGGTGACAGTGCCGGAAGTCTGGGAGCCGGTGAGCACCGCGCAGCTCGCGCAGCTGATCGACGGACACACCGCCGTCGTTTTGCACGAGGAAGCCAGCCAGCCGCTAGCCCAGCTGGCTCCAGAGTTTTCCGGGACGGTGTTTCTTATCGTCGGGCCAGAAGGCGGCATCGGCGATGACGAAGTAGCACTACTGCGCAGCGCCGGTGCGCAGCCAGTGGTTCTGGGGCCACAGGTGTTGCGCACGGCTTCTGCGGCGATGGTTGCGTTGTCCGTCATCGGTGCAGCCACTAGCCGCTGGGGTGGGTAACCCATGCGCTTATGAATTCTTATGAACTTTATGAAGTTTATGAATTTATGCGCTGAAGTGGGGAAACGGTGGCGAACAAGTGTTCGTGTGTCGCCAAACTATCCAAAAGTAAACGAATACAAGCTCAAACCGGGCGAGACCTCGACCTCCAGGATTCCTGCTTGTGCTTGGTCGGATTCCAGAAGATTTACTGTTCCGTCGTCGGTAACAGTGAACTCTTTCCCGTTGGCCTTGATGGTGCCCGTGCCAGACACCACTGCCTGCACCAAAGCTGCGCGGTAATTCAGTCGGATCTTGGCGTTGTCACCTGCCGTGATGTTTTCTCGGTCGATGGTCCAGTCGCCTTCCAAGGTGTATTGACCGATCTCCGGTTCTGGTCCAGACAAGGTGCCGGACTTGTAGGCCGAGTTGGCGTAGTAACGGGCACGCTGGCTGCCCAAATAGGTTTCTGGGTTGCGTTGCTGGGTGGTTTCGTCGTCGGAATCTTCCAGTGGGGCAGGAAGCTCCACCGATGGATCACGCTTCTGTAGTAATTCGCGCACGAGCTGCTCAGTGCGGGCGTAGGCACCCTCACCTTCGTGGATTTCCCGTACGGTGCCCTCAGCGTCGACAAGATAATGCGCTGGCCAATAATGGTTGTTGAAGGCCTTCCAGGTCGCGAAAGAATTGTCTTGGGCGACGGGGTAGTTGATGTTTTGCTCGGAAACCGCCTGGCGCACATTCGCGGTTTCCCGCTCGAAGGCATATTCCGGGGAGTGCACACCGATGACGGTGAAACCATAGTCGCGGTAGTGATCATAAAGTTTAGTGATGTGGGTGTTTGCTCGCTGGCAGTTGATGCAGGCATAAGCCCAGAAATCGATCAACGTGACATCACCAGAGGTACGCGGGTCGACGGGGGCGTCCGTGTTCATCCAGTTTTCCAGACCCACCAGCTCCGGGACGGTGCCGCAATTGCCAAGCTCACCGTTGCCGCGGCAATCTTCTAGTGAATCTGAACCCTCATTTTGTTGTGCCAGTTGTGCGGTGACCGTCTTTTCGGCATCGCCAGTCCAGTTAGGAAGCTTTTGTTGAATCCAGGCCGGTGCGCCCAGTGCCAGGGCACCGGCCATGGTGATGACGATGACGCCAGCGGTCGCGCGGAAGATGCGTTGACGCGACTGGAAGAAATCTACGCGCTTGCCCACTTGCTGGCCGCCCAGAGCGAAAGCCAACAGCGGGATGGCTACGCCAATGGCGAAAGAAACACACAGCACAGCGATGCGGGCATCGATTTCGCCCGTAGCACCCGCCACGGTGATTGCAGCCAATACTGGACCGGCGCAGGGCACAAAGACCACGCCCATCGCCAGGCCGACGGCGAACCCACCCTTATCGCGGGCGCGGGCCTGCAACTTGTGCGCCCGCGGCAGGAACTGGAACGGCCATTCCAATAGTTCCTGTAGCTTCGGGAAGATCATGCCCAAGCCGACGAGCACGAGTAGGGCGATGCCGAGCTTCCACAAGATATCCGCGGGTAATCCCAGGGCGTTGAGCAACGTGGTGGCAAAAAGCGTGACGACGGTAAAGCTGGTGACCAAACCGCCGATAACCAGCCATGGTCGAGATTTGGAGCCTTGGGATACCGCCAGCACAAGCGGCAGGATGGGCAATATACACGGTGAAATACCGGTGATTAGGCCACCGATAAAACCGATGGCGATGGTACTGAGCATGATTGTGCAGCCTTTCTCAATGGGGTACTCGCGCATTGGCGTCTGCGTAATACGTGCGAGCCCGCAATTTCTCGGTCATTGTCTAATCCGGAGCGAAGCGCTGGAGCGGATTGGTCTTTGGTGGTGTTGATCGTGTGATAAAAATTTTTTATTTTTTCCAATCCGGTCAGGCAGGTGGTTTCGCAGTAGTAGTTGAAGGCAGAAAAACTGCTGAAACCACTAGCTTTGAGGAGAACCCAATGCCTGCACATACTTCGATGAAGAAATTTTTAATCACCGTCGCTGCTGTTGCGATGAGTGCGGTGGGCCTGGTTGCGTGCAGTAATGATTCTGCTGAGACTCCGACGAAGTCCTCAGAAACGAGCACTGAGATGACTTCAGAAAAGATGAGCTCAGAAAAGAAGAGCTCAGAAAAGATGAGCGATGAGAAAATGTCTGACGATAAGATGCAGCACGACAAAATGGAAGGTGATTCCATGATGGGCGGTGACGGTGACAAAATGGAGCACGACGACAAGATGGAACACGATGACAAGATGACTGGCGACAGCGACAAGATGAGCGATGACAAGATGAGCCAGTAGTATGTAATGCTGTGTCTAGTTGCAGCCCCGAAGAGCATGCTCGCCTCGACTCGCTCGTTGCGGGCGTGGCCAGCGGGGATCAGCATGCCTTTGCACAGCTTTATGATGCGCTTTCTCCGCTGGCGTTCGGTGTGATCATCCAGGTTTTGGGGGATAACTCGCTGGCAGAAGAAGTGCTTCAGGAAGTGTTCGTGGAAGTCTGGAATAAAGCAGATAGCTTTGATCCAGAGCGTGGTCATGCTCGCACGTGGGTGGGCCGGATTGCACATTCTCGCGGAATCGACAGATTACGCGCTCATAATGCTAGTGTTCGACGCGATGACGCCGAGTTTGTGCTTGGCGAACGCATCCGAAGCATCGATGTGGAAAACGAAGCACTCGCCAATGTGGAAGGCAAGCGCCTGAGAGCAGCCGTCGACACGATTGGGGAGCCGCACCGCACGGCCGTGTTACTGACCTTTTTCGACGGGCTTAGTCACGCGGAACTGGCAGAAACCACCAATGTTCCATTGGGCACCGCCAAAACGCGGGTGCGTGATGGAGTACGCAAATTAGCAGCTGTCTGGGGAAGGGGTGAAGCCCACCATGAGTGATCGCACCGTGAATAACACGGATGAATTCGATGATGAGACTTTCGAGTCTTTTCTCGACGCTGTCCCGGAACATACCCCACCGCCGGAAATAAAAAACCAGCTGCTGGCGAAACTTGGCCATTCGAATGCGGAAACAACCAACGTGGTGCCGTTGCAGGCACGCACACAACCAGCGCAAACAGTGCAGAACCGTGGCCGCACCGCTTCGGAGACGTCGAGAAAACCCTGGGCGGTACTTGCCGGGGTCGCGGCCGCGGCACTGCTGGTGGGTATTACGGTGCTTACCCCCGTTCTCAACAACACTGCGGATGATGCTGGTGAGGGCGCCATCGTTGCGGAAAAAACTCAATCCGCGCGCGGCGTACCGTCGACGGCTGGGCATGAGCAGATGCATGAGATCATGTCCGCTGCAGACATGGTCAGTGGTGCCACAACTGCGGAGGGAGCGCGTCTAAAAATTGTTTCTTCCAATGAGATGGGCAAAGCCGGTGCGATGGTGGATGGCCAGCCGGAACTTGCCGACGGCATGGGCGCGCAAGTTTGGGCCGTCGACAAGCATGGGGTGGTTCGTTCTGCCGGCGTTATCGGCCAGGATCCACACCAGGATGTATGGATGCCGTTCGACGCCGCAGCGCACAAGGTTATGATCACTGAAGAGCCTGCTGCTGGTAGCGCTAGCCCGAGCGGGCGGATGCTTGCCGAAGTTGAGTTGGAAGCCTAAACCCGGAACCGGAAAGCGCACAAGCAGAGAGCACAGAAGTGGAAAACTTCGTGGAAAGCTCGTTTCAGTTGGTAGGCTAGCGACGTGCACATTCAAACCCGCAAGATCGACCTGGACCCCGTTCACGCACGCACAGTATTAGGTAATACTGATGAAAACCTGCGCGTGCTGGGCAATCAATTAGACGCGGATATTTTTGCCCGCGGCACAATGGTGAAAATCACCGGCCCGGATTATGAGGTCGCGCGCGCCGTCAAGGCCTTCCATGAATTGGAATCTATGGCTCGACGCGGGCACACCGTTAGCCCGGATGGTGTGAAGCACGTGTTGTCGCTGTTGAGTGAAGATTCACCGGTATCCGTTGCGCAGGCACTCGGCGGGAGCATTGTTTCGCGCCGGGGCAAAAAAATTCGCGCGAAAACCGTTGGTCAAGCCGAATACGTGGACGCAATTGATGAAAACACCATTGTCTTTGGTTTGGGCCCGGCTGGTACGGGCAAAACCTACTTAGCGGTGGCCAAGGCGGTGCAGGCCCTGCAGAACAAGCAGGTGCAGCGCATTATCCTAACCCGCCCGGCAGTGGAGGCCGGTGAGAAGCTGGGATTTTTGCCGGGCACGTTGAATGACAAGATCGATCCGTATCTGCGCCCGTTGCACGATGCTTTGCGGGACATGCTGGATCCAGAGGCCATTCCTCGTTTGATGGAAGCAGGGATCATCGAGGTGGCGCCGTTGGCGTATATGCGCGGCCGTACGCTGAACGACGCCTTCGTGATCTTGGATGAGGCGCAAAATACTACTGCGGCACAGATGAAGATGTTTTTGACGCGTTTGGGCTTTGGCACCACCTTTGTGGTCACCGGCGATGAATCGCAGGTGGACTTGCCGCGTGGGCACAATTCAGGGTTGAAGACCGTGCGTCGTATTTTGGGCGGGGTCGAAGGGATTCACTTCGCTGAACTGGGAGCCGACGACGTTGTGCGCCACTCGCTGGTGGGGCGCATTGTGGATGCTTATGACTATCACGAGCAGGCGGAAAGTTAGCTGGCTAACCAGCTGGCTGGGCAACTAATTAGCTCAGCAACTAGTTAGCTAGGCAAGAAGCGCACAGAGAAAGCACTGAGGAACCCGCATATGAGTATTGAATTTTTCAACGAATCTGGCTTCGATGGCATCAATGAGGAAATGCTGCTGGATGTTGCTGCGTTTTCCCTGGCAGCCATGGATGTGAGCCCGGACGTGGAAGCCACGATTACGTGTGTGGATGAAGACACCATTGCTGAACTGCATATGCATTGGATGAACCTGCCAGGCCCAACGGATGTGATGAGCTTTCCGATCGATGAGCTGACGCCGGGGTTTCATACCCCACGGCCGGATGGGGAAACCGTGGGCCCGGCGATGCTCGGCGATATTGTGCTGTGCCCGGAATTTGCGCAGAAGCAAGCAGATGCGGGCGGGCATAGTCTGGCGCATGAGCTAGCTTTGCTGACTACCCACTCTTGTCTGCATTTATTGGGCTATGATCACGGCACTCCGGCAGAAGAAAAAGAAATGTTCGCCCTGCAAAACGAGATTCTCGCGGACTGGTACGACGACGTCTCTCGTCGTGGGAAGAAATTCCCGCCGAAGCCGACTGGCCCGCAGGCTTTCCCGTCGGCAGCGGATCGTGCTGATTTGGATGAGCAGTTGGCTAGCCAATCGCTTGCCGACGGCCACATCCCAGCCATTGCGCAGCCACAGGAAAAAGCAAGCGAGAAGCCTAATGGTGAATCCCGTGGCGCAGGCGAAGAAAACTAATCAAGCAGTATTGCAAGCGAATATTGCATTAGAAGATTGCAATAAAAGATTCTGCGCTATTTCAGGTTAAAGAGGTAACCGCTTATGAACATGAACACCGTGTTGTCGATTCAGTCGCATGTGAGCTTTGGCCACGTGGGTAATTCCGCAGCCGTATTTCCCCTACAGCGCGCTGGCTATGAGGTATGGCCGGTACACACCGTGAATTTTTCTAATCACACTGGCTACGGCGACTGGGGCGGTCCGTTGCTTCCCGCTGAGCAGGTTGCTGATGTTATCAATGGCTTGGAGCGCCGGGAAGCTTTCGACAAGATCGACGTGATCCTGTCTGGTTACCAAGGCAGCCCAGAAATCGCTGGCGTGATTACAGATGCGGTGCAGCGCATTAAACAGCAGAATCCGGATGCGTTGTATGCCTGCGATCCAGTCATGGGCAACGCGAAATCCGGTTGCTTCGTGGATGATTCGATCCCGCCGCTGCTGCGCGACAAGGTCATCCCGGTAGCGGATATCGCCACCCCAAATCAGTTTGAACTCGGGTACTTGACTGGCAAACCGGTAGAAACTTTTGCACAGGTGCTGGAGGCAGTGCGTGCGCTACAGAAAATGGGCCCGCGGGTGGTGCTGGTGACTTCGCTGGTGCGCCCAGAAAACCCGGCTGATGTCATCGAAATGCTCGCAGTTGATGGTGACGAGGCCTACCTGGTGCAAACCCCGTACCTGGATTTCAAACGGAACGGATCAGGCGATGTTACTGCGGCGCTGTTTAGCGCTCACTACGCCTACCATGGCGAGGTTTCACAGGCCCTGGAGGCCACCGCGGCTTCGGTGTATGAGTTGCTCGAGACCACTTACAAGCGCGGTTCTGCGGAACTCGACCTGATTTTTGCGCAGGAGTGTTTCGTGCAGCCCAAGCAGTATTTTGACGTCACGGCCGTAGACAATTTACCAGCAGGTGAGAAATAAATTATGAGTCTGGATAGCTACCTCGATGTGCCCGAAGGCTTCCGTTCTGGTTTTGTCAGCTTCGTTGGGCGCCCAAATACCGGAAAATCGACGTTGACTAATGCCTTGGTGGGGCAGAAGATCGCGATTACCGCCGACCAACCAGAAACCACCCGGCATGCTATTCGCGGGTTGATTCACCGCGATGATGCGCAGGTCGTGGTCGTAGATACCCCAGGTTTGCACCGCCCGCGCACGCTGTTGGGCGAGCGGCTTAATGAGCTGGTGAAAGACAATTATTCGGATGTCGATGTAATCGGTTTTACCGTGCCTGCCGACGAGAAAATCGGCCCCGGCGACCGCTGGATTCTGGAGAATATCCGCAATGTAGCGCCGAATGTACCGATCATTGGGATTGTCACCAAGCTGGATAAAGTGGGCAAGGATGCCGTCGGCAAGCAGCTTATTGCGCTGCATGAAATGCTTGGTGGTGACAGCGAGGTGGTGCCGGTTTCTGCGACGAAACGTACGCAGATTGATGTGCTGACGGACGTGATCGTGCAGCAGCTGCCGGAAGGGCACAAGTTTTATCCAGACGATCATATTACGGATGATGACAATTTCACCCGCATTAGCGAGCTGATCCGGGAAGCAGCTTTGTCGGGCTTGCGTGATGAGCTTCCGCACTCGGTGGCCGTGGAGATCGACGAGATTCTTCCCGACGAGGACCGCCCGGGTGTGAGCAATGTGCACGCGGTGTTGTATGTGGAACGCCCTGGCCAGAAGAAGATCATCGAAGGTAAAGATGGTCGCCGTTTTGGCCGCATTGTGCATAACGCGCGCAAGCAGATTATCGAGCTGTTAGGGCATAACGTGTTTTTGGATTTGCGTATCAAAGTGCTGAAGAACTGGCAATCGGATCCGAAATCGCTAGGTCGGCTGGGCTTTTAGACTGTGGCGCGGAGCAAGCCTTACCGGGAAGATGCCATGGTCGTGCGCACCTATGATTTTGGCGAAGCCGACCGCATCATCGTGCTGTTGACGAAGCAGCACGGGGTGGTGCGCGCGGTGGCCAAAGGGGTGCGCCGGGCGAAATCACGTTTTGGCTCGCGCTTAGCACCGTTTGTGCACCTGAATGTGCAGTTGTACCCGGGCCGTAGCCTAGCGACCATCACTGGTGCGGATACCGTGGCGTTTTTCGCTACCGGCATTATTGACGACTATGAGCGTTATACCTCTGGTTGCGCCATGCTGGAAGCTGCCGAGCGCTTAGCCCAGCCAGCAGATACGGCGATGTTTGATGCCTTGCTGGAGGCCCTAGGGCTGCTTGCCGACGCCCGGGACCCGATTGCGGTACTGGATTCTTTTTTGTTGCAGGCAATGGATTTTGCCGGTTGGGCACCGGTGTTATTCGAGTGCGCCCAGTGTGGTCGGCCCGGCCCGCACCATGCTTTTCACCCTGGGGTCGGTGGCGCGTGCTGCCACGAGTGTCGCCCGAGCGGCTCGGCGGATATCAATGAGGAAGTGCTGCATTATATGTGGCTGCTTGCTGGACGACACTGGGAGAAAGCCGCAGAAATTGCTCGCGCACACCCGGATTATTCCAGCACTGCTCACCGGCTGGTGCGTACGCATTTGCAATGGCACATGGAGCAGAACGTAAAAGCGTTGCACATCATGGAACAATCGCTGTAGCCAAGCATTCCTTGCGCGCTACCCGCGCACTAGACTGTGATGCGATGAGTATTTTTGACACGGACCACCAGATCCCGCAGCAGTTTATTCCGCGTCACATTGCCCTGGTCATGGACGGAAATGGCCGGTGGGCGCAAGAGCGTGGCATGGAGCGCACCGAAGGCCACAAGCGTGGCGAAGCAGTGCTCATGGATGCCGTTGACGCGTGCCTGGAACTGGGGGTGGAATATCTTTCTGCGTACGCGTTTTCGACGGAAAACTGGCGCCGTTCCGCCGGCGAAGTGCGCTTCCTCATGGGCTTCAATCGAGATGTGCTGCGGCGTCAACGTGATGTGTTGCATGATAAGGGTGTGCGCGTGGTCTGGGCGGGGCGCCGTCCGCGGCTGTGGCGCAGCGTAATTAACGAGTTGCGTGCGGCTGAAGAGTTGACGAAGAACAATACTCGGATGACATTGGTCATGTGCGTGAACTATGGTGGTCGCGCTGAGCTTGCCGACGCTATGCAGTCAATGGCCCGGGATATCGAGGCCGGTACGTTGCGCGTCGGGGAGATCAGTGAGAAAACCATTGGGCGTTATTTGTATGATCCCGGAATGCCCGATGTGGATTTGTTTTTGCGCCCGTCGGGGGAGAAGCGGACCTCGAATTTTCTGCTGTGGCAATCGGCGTACGCGGAGATGGTGTATCAGGATAAGCTGTTTCCGGATTTCACCCCGCAGGATCTTTACGACGCCGTGGCGGAGTACGCGCGGCGTGACCGCCGCTTCGGGGGAACGAAGTGAATCCGGACAGCAGTGGTGGTCGGAGGCGACCAGCACTACCAGGACAGCAGGTGCAACATGCGCAGCAGGCGCAGCCGACGCGGAGAATGCGACCACAGCAAGCAGGACTACAAGCACAGTCTGTGTCTGCCGCCGCGCCCTCCGAGGAACAACTGGAACGCTGGCGTCGCTATCTAGCTAATGAGCGCTCGGAGGCAGCGGTGTATAAAACATTGGCTGCCCGGCAGAAGAACCCGGAAGATCGCGAGATTCTCAGTAAGATCGCGGAAGCGGAATCGCGGCATCAGCGTTATTGGCTCGATAAGCTCGGCGATCAACTTGGCGCACCGCGGAAAGCCGATTTTAATACTCGTTTATTAGGCTTTTTGGCGAAAGTTTTTGGTTCCGTGTTTACGCTCGCTTTGATGCAGTCTGCGGAATCGCGCAGCCCCTATCTTGCCGACGAAGACGCCTCTGATCAGTTGGCAATGGATGAAAAGGTCCACGCAGAAGTGGTGCGTGGCTTGGCGACGCGTTCGCGCGAGCGAATGTCAGGGACTTTCCGTGCTGCGGTGTTCGGTGTAAACGACGGATTGGTATCCAATTTGGCGTTGGTACTGGGGGTTTTAGGATCCGGTGTCGGCAGCACGGTGGTACTGATCACTGGTGTTTCCGGATTGCTCGCAGGCGCATTATCCATGGCAGCCGGTGAATTTATTTCTGTGAGGTCGCAAAATGAGTTGTTGGGTGCTTCCACCCCGCAGACGTCCTCGTCAGCGATGGCAGCCAACGTGGACGTGGAGGCTAATGAGTTGGCCTTAGTCTTCCGGGCCCGTGGCATGTCGGAGGCTGAGGCGCAGTACAAGGCGGATCAGCTGTTTGCGCGGATCTCCCATTCTGCAGAAAGTTATGCAGAAAGGTTTAGCGGTGGCGGGCACAGCCCGGAAAACCCCAGTCCGGAAAATCACAACCTAGAAAATCCCGGCTCGGAAAACCCGAGCACGAAAAGCGCCGGCCCGGAAAATCCGAGCGCGGAGGTCCGTGGTGGGGAAGCAGCAGAAGATGAGGAGTTCGCGGAAGCGCACACGCCAGGCGGTGCATGGGAAGCGGCTATCTCCAGTTTCTGTTTTTTCGCCGGCGGAGCTCTGTTACCGATCTTGCCTTTTATTTTTGGTGCCTCGACCACCCTGGGTGCCGTGATTGCTGTGGTGCTGGTGTCGCTAGCACTGCTGATGACAGGTGCGGTAACCGGGATCTTGTCCGGGAAACCGCCGGCCTGGCGCGCGTTGCGACAGCTGCTGATCGGGCTGGGTGCAGCTGGCATCACTTATTTGTTAGGCCTGGCCTTCGGCGGAGTGGTTGGCTAAAGCTGCAAGTCCGTCGCATGCGGAGGCAAGCTCGCCGCACGCTAAGACAGAGTCCGACAGAGTTGCGTACCGTGCGATAGCTACAGCACGATAGCGACGGTGGCTACCGCAACTATTTGTTGTTGCCGTCTTTCTTACTACTGCAGTCCGCACAGATGCCGAAGACTTCGGCATCGTGGCCAGTGAGCTGAAAACCGTAGTCGGCCACTACATCGCGTGCCCAGCTTTCTACTGGGCCGCCGTCGATTTCTTCGGTGCGGCCGCATTCGGTGCAGACTAAGTGGTGGTGATGATGATGAGATTCGCAGCTGCGGTACAGAGTTTCGCCGGATGGCATGTGCAGCACATCGACGGCATCGATTTCTGATAACGATTGCAGGGTGCGATAGACCGTCGTTAAGCCAACCTGGTTTTCGCGGTGCACTAATTCATGATGAATGGTTTTCGCGGACGCGAACTTGTCTAGGTCGTTTAACACCTGAATAACGGCGGTTCGCTGGCGAGTATTACGCGCGCCTAGTTTCGGGATGGCGGACTGTACGGAAGACATTGCTCCAGTCTATTTAAGGAGCGATGCTAGCCGCAATGGCTGCGATGTTGAGGGCTTCACGGCGGGTCAGTTGGTAGGTGACTTCGCGTCCACAGGCGTGAGAGCTGACCAGACCGGATTGCTTGAGGATGCGCAGGTGCTGGCTTATCAGTGGTTGCGAGCGTCCTAGTTCGCGGACGAGTTCATAGACACAGCAGTCGCGCTGGCTTAAGCAGTGCAGGATTTGCAGGCGTAGCGGGGAGTTGAGTGCGCGAATAATAGTCGCAGCAGCGGTGGTGTTCGCGATAACGTCGGTAGGCATCACGAGTCCTTCCTGGTGGTTCTTATCTGCCGACACCGATGTGACGAGAGATAGCAATCCCGTGCATAATGGGATCGATCTTCAATAAAAGTTATCTTAAATCTTAAGACACTTCAGACGCCTGAACAAAACTAACCAAGTGTTACCTTATATTTGCAGGGGGTTCGGGTTTTCGTCTCCACCCCCATACGGGGATATTTATGTATCGGGAAGGCGGCCCCGGCAAACCCGCCCCCGGCAAACCCGCCCCCGGTAATCCGCGCCTGGAAAACCCGCGCTCGGTAGCCCTGGTCCGGCAACGCTGGTTCGGCAGTGCTGGTTTGGCAAACTCATATCGGCGTTGTGCAGCGGCGGCTTGTCTGGCGCCGCGGACGCAAACACAAGAATCGAGAAGTTCGGCAGTCTGGACTACCTAACTCAGGTATGTTTTCCGATGCACGGTAGGATGGCCTGCGAGAACCGACTTATCCCCTACCAGAGGAGTCCTTTTACAATGGCGAATGTCATCGACACCGTCGTAAACCTATGCAAGCGTCGCGGCCTGGTCTATCAAGCAGGTGAAATCTATGGCGGCTCGCGCTCGGCATGGGACTACGGCCCGCTCGGCGTCGAATTGAAAGAAAACATCAAACGCCAGTGGTGGCGTCACATGGTGCAATCCCGCGATGACGTCGTCGGCATTGACTCTTCCATCATCCTGCCGCGTCAGACCTGGGTCTCGTCCGGCCACGTTGAAGTGTTTACCGACCCGTTGGTGGAATCGCTGTATACCCACAAGCGTTACCGTGCTGATCATCTGCTGGAAGCCTATGAGGAAAAGCATGGCCACCCACCAGAAAACGGCCTGGCAGATATCAACGATCCAGAAACCGGCCAGCCAGGTAACTGGACTGAGCCGCGCGCGTTTTCTGGATTGCTGAAGACCTTCCTAGGCCCAGTCGACGACGAAGAAGGCCTGCACTACCTGCGCCCAGAAACTGCGCAGGGTATTTTCGTGAACTTCAAGAATGTGCTGACCTCTTCGCGCATGAAGCCACCATTCGGCATCGCGAATATCGGTAAGTCCTTCCGTAACGAGATCACCCCGGGTAACTTCATCTTCCGCACCCGCGAGTTCGAGCAGATGGAGATGGAATTCTTCGTCGAGCCTGGCACCGATGAAGAATGGCACCAGTACTGGATCGATGATCGGCACCAGTGGTACATCGACCTGGGCATTAAGCCAGAAAACCTGCGTTTGTACGAGCACCCACCAGAGTCGCTGTCGCACTACTCCAAGCGCACCGTCGACGTGGAATACGCTTTCGGTTTCCAGGGCTCCAAGTGGGGCGAACTGGAAGGCGTGGCCAACCGCACTGACTACGACTTGCGTGTGCACCAAGAAGGCTCGGGCGAAGACATGTCGTACTACGACCAGACCAAGGAAGAGCGCTGGATTCCGTACGTGATTGAACCTGCCGCTGGCCTGGGTCGTTCCATGATGGCTTTCCTTGTCGACGCCTACCACGAGGAAGAAGCACCTAATGCCAAGGGCGGAACCGACAAGCGCGTCGTGCTGCGCCTGGACCGTCGCCTGGCTCCGGTCAAGGTAGCGGTTTTGCCGTTGTCCAAGAAGGAAGAACTGACCGGCCCAGCCAAGGAATTGTCGCAGAAGCTGCGCCAGCACTGGAATGTTGATTTCGATACTTCCGGTGCTATCGGTCGCCGCTACCGCCGCCATGATGAGATCGGTACGCCGTTCTGTGTGACCTATGACTTCGATTCTTTGGAAGACGGAGCCGTCACCGTGCGCGAGCGCGACACCATGGAGCAAGAGCGCGTGGCCATCGAGGATCTGGAATCCTACTTGGCTGCACGCCTGGTCGGCTGCTAAACGCTTATAGCCCCGTAAAAGGGGCTCGATAGAAAGGCACGCGCATGCGCTACACCAGTTGGGACCGTAATGACCGCAATACCCCGGTGTTGCTGGAAGAAGACGGGCCAAACCGTCTGGGAGTGTTCAGCGATGAGCTGGCGCAGCTGGACGGGGCCAACTGGCAGCTGCAGGTAGAGCAGTCTCGTGGGATTGAAGCTGTGGATGCTGAAAGCTCGCAGCTGAAGCTGTCTGTCGAAGGCAACCTAGCGCGTGCATCGCGTTTGCTTGCCCGCGTGGGCGAGCGCGAATTTACCTTGATCAATGAATCCGGCAAGAATTGGATCATTGACGACGAAAACGGCAACAAGGTTGCCCAATTCAGCGGTGCTAACCGGGGAGTGCGCCGCGCCATCCTGGAATTCGATGGACCTACAGCTGCTGGGGCAGCAGCCAGTGGACCAGCAGGTGCTGGGGTAGGAGCCAGTGGGGAAGAAACCCGTGGGGCAGAAGCATTGAGCCGCGACGAAATCATCGCGCTGAGTTTTAGCGCACGCATGATCCTGGAATCACGGCTGTCGTCGTCGGCAGTAGGCATCATCGCCACACTATTGTTATGCACAATCGTGGCGATCCTGGCCTTCTTGTTCTAGAACGAGCCGCCGGAGTGACCGCCACCGAAGCCACCACCCCCACCAAAGCCTCCGCCGCCACCGAAACCGCCGCCGAAGCCACTGCTGCCGCCGGATCCGCCCAAGATGGACCCCAGCACCATTCCGGTTAACAAAGAACCGGTGGAGCTGCGACCACGGCGGTAACCATAGCCACCGCGTCTGGTGGGGCCACCGGGGCCGCCAAAACCACCGTGCTCATTCATCGACCGCTGGTGGTCTTTCACGTCGTCTTCAGCGCGCTTAATCGCGGCTTGTGCCGCCTGACCGGCGCCACGGGCAGCCTCAATGCCTAAACGCGCATCCGTCTGACGCAACTGCAGGGCCTCGGCGTGCATGCGTTGGGCGTCGGCAAGCGCGGTCCGAGCCCCGGATTTCACGATTCGTCCGCGGGAAGAAATCAGATCCTCTGCAGCCTGAACTCGCGAATTCGCAGACTCTAGCTGTTGTTGCAAAAGCTGCAACGTGCGCTGGTGATCGGCGGATTTCTCGCGCACCCGGTCCAGCTTGTCGTCCAATTCGGTATCAGCATCCAGTAGGTGGTTGTAGCTGCCCAGCGGATCGCTGTCTTTATTTTCTTTGGCGTGCGCCAGCGCTTGTTGTGCGTTGTCGACCACGGAATCGAGCCGGTCCCAATCTGCCGGAGTGCCATCGTGCGAGCCGCGTTGCTTCAACTGCGCGGCCTCGTCGATCTCTTCTTCTACTTCAGCAATCAGATCGTTGATACTGGATTTCGCGGTGGCGATATCCGAACGCGCGTTTTCCACGCCGTCGAGAAGCCGGGTGGTGACCTCCAGCGCATGTTCTGTTTCGCGGATGGTTTCTACTAATCCCTGCTGCTGACCAGCCGGCTTATCCTGCAGCTCGTTAGCGTGCGAGAGCAAATCTTCGGCTTCTTCCAAAGAAACCTCGGCCATCTCTGGGTTATCGGCGATGGTGTGCAACACATCTTCTGAGTAGCTTTCCCGCAACGATGCCATGGTGGATTGGGCTCGGTGTAATTGGGAGCGTGCAGCGACGCTGCGCTGGGTAAGTTCAGAAATCTTGGAGTCCGCCTGGGCCAATAAGTTGCGCATCTCCGCGAATTTTTCGGCCTGGGAATCCAACTCACGGTCGGCCTTGCCACAATCGGAGATGATTTCCACCAACCGTGCACGACGCTGATCTTCCGGCAGGGCGTTATGCGCGTCCAACTCTTTTTTCGTGCGGAAGGCGCGCTGCATGACAGATTTAGAATTGTTCATCGCGCGCGTGAATTGTCGGACACGGTCGGCACCGAATTCTGCGGTTGCCAAGTCCAGCTCTTCCTTCGCGCGCCGGATGGACTCATCAGTCGAGGTGATTTCTTCATCGGCGCGCTCTTCCAACGTCGCCGCCGGCAGGCGCAGCAGCGAGCTGGTGTCGTCCGGAGAAATTCCGCGCGCATCGGAGAGCAGCTGGGAGGAATTTTGTTGGGTTTTCCGGCGGTTGTAATACCACACACCACCGCCACCTGCGACGGCTGCGAGACCACCGGCTGCAAGCCAGCCCGCCCCAGACGAGTCGCTGCCGCCAGCATTACCAGCGTCGCCAGCAGAACCCGTGCGCACGGCTTGCGCAGCAGCGAGCCCGGCGCCGGCGAAGTTGTCGTTAATCAACTCGTCGTACGCGGCGGCGGAAGCAGCATCGAGTTTGTCTTGGCTCCAGGTGCCACCCGGCGAGGCGTAGACATCGTATTGGCTGTCGTCCACGGCAATGGCCAGCACACCGACGTTGCTGCCCTGGCCGCCACCGTTGGCCGCGGCGGTGGTCTCTGCGTATTCCTGCGCGCTCATCCCGCCGAAGGTGTCGGTGTAGACGATATAGAACTGAATGCGATCCGACTGTTGCAACTGTTTGAGCTCGTCGTTAATTGCTTGCTCGTCGTCCGCGGACAGGATGCCGACGCCGTCGACCAGCTGGCTATTGAGCCGCCCCGCATCGACGGCCTGGGCAAGAACCGTGGTGTGGGCGGGCAATGGGCGCTCGGCGGTTGCCGCTAGGTGCGTTTCGGCTAGCGCGGGGGATTCGGTGGCAGCGCTGGCGTCGGCAGCACCCATGCCGAACGACGCAGCCCAGCCTGTTGCCGCGAAAGCCGCCGCAATTCCAGCAGTAGTTCGAAATCCACCGCGGGCACCGGAGCCGAGCAGACGGTGTCGAAAAGCGATGGCCGGACGGGCACCGGAAGCCTGTGCGTGCGCTGTAGACGTTGAAGACTCGAAAGAAGTTGAATTCTGCCGCATGACGACGATGATACCCGCGAAGCCAGGACGGTTAAGGCAGACTAGAGGGCGTGAATTCACTAAAAATTGCACGGAGGGGCCTGGCTGCGCTGGCGGGTACGTCGTTGCTAGGGGCGGTTGTACAGGCCAGCCGGGTGCTCACCGTGGCCTATCGGCGCCGTTACCTGCCGGTCTACGATCCCGAGGCCATCGTGGTTTTAGGCACTGCGCAGTACAACGGAACCCCGTCGCGGCAATTCGCGGCGCGTCTGGAACAAGCGGTGTTTGCTGCGCGTATTTTCCCCGACGCTCAGGTGTTGTGCGTGGGCGGCGCGCTGCCGGGCGATACCGAAACTGAGGCTGCGGTTGGTGCAAAATATTTGCAGGCACGTGGGATTGTCCGGGCGGAAGGCATTGGTGTGGGCTCGGATACTGCAGCGAGCCTGGCGGCGACGTTCGACCGCTACCCGGAGCTGCGGGGCCGTGATGTGTTGCTGGTGACTGATCCGAACCATAGCGCGCGGGCGGAAAAAATCGCGCGGCGTTTTGGTGTGTTACCGCAGGCTTTTCCCACACCGTATTCACCTTGCCAATTTCCGGGTTTGGCTTGGTGGAAATCGTTGTTACACGAGATCGGCGGGTTGACCGTGGCGGATGTGCATGTGCTGGCGGGAGCATCGGCGGCGGTTAGGCTAGAAAGTGTGCTGCGGAAAGCGCAGGCGCTGGTGTGGCCCTCGCGGCGCATGCGCCATGAGTATTTGCGCGCGCAGCATGAGCATGAGCAGGCGCGGGTGCAGGCGCAACAGCAATGCGGAGAAAACGGACAGGAGAGTAGCCAGTGACAGCAGCCGGGAAGGTCTACCGCTACGGCGTCGCAGATACGCAGCGTCGTTATGCAGAACAGGCGAAACAATCGCACTTGTCGACGGCTACTACCACCAGCACCGGTAGTTTGCTGGATCCGGCGAGCGTAGAAAACGCAGAACAGCGTGACGAGTTTTCCCGTGATCGTGCCCGCGCGCTGCACTCGGCTGCGCTGCGTCGGTTAGCGGATAAAACCCAGGTGGTGGGCCCGCGCGATGGGGATACTCCGCGCACTCGCCTGACACATTCCCTGGAGGTTGCGCAGATTTCCCGTGGCATCGGCGAAGGCCTGGGCCTGAACCCGGATTTGTGCGAGATGGCAGGGCTCATCCACGATATCGGCCACCCGCCGTATGGTCACAATGGTGAGACCGCGCTCAATGAGCTTGCCGACGAATGCGGCGGCTTCGAAGGCAATGCGCAAACCTTGCGGATTCTGACGCTGTTGGAACCGAAGATTCTGGACGACGCTGGCACAAGCCGCGGGCTGAACCTGACCCGGGCGGCACTTGATGCGGCGTGTAAATATCCACGTACCAAGACCAATGCGGATGGCAGCACCAACCGAAAATATGGCTGCTATGACGAACAAGCCGACGTGCTCGATTGGATCCGCGCCCATGATCCGGCGGGAAACCACCGTAGCGGCCAGGCGCGGCCCACGATGGAAGCGCAAACCATGGACTGGTCGGACGATATTGCTTATTCCGTGCACGATGTCGAAGACGGCGTGGTCGCTGGGCGCGTGAACCTGGCGGTGCTGTGGGACCTGGTGGAGTTGGCCGCGTTGTCCGAAAAGGGAGCCAAGGCTTTCGGCGGGGATGCCGAAGAACTTCTCGACGCCGCCGGTGCGCTACGCGAATTGCCGATCATCAATGCCGCAGTAGATTTCACCCCGAGCCTGCACGGGTACGTACAGCTGAAAGCCATGACTTCCGAGCTAGTAGGCAGGTACGTTGGCGCGACTATTGCGGCGAGCCGGGAGCACAACGCGGAGCTCGTCGGCAAGGGCGAACTAGGGCGTTACCAGGGTGAACTGCTGGTTCCGCGACAGGCAGCGGCCGAGGTGAAGCTATTGAAAACCCTGGCTGTGCTGTACGTGATGGATGAGCCTTCGCACTTAGCGCGGCAAGACCGCCAGCGCGAGCGGGTCTATAACGTCTACGACTACTTGGTGGCTGGCGCGCCGGGTTCGTTGGACCCGATGTTTGGGCTGTGGTGGCGGCAAGCAGAGAACTCAGCACAGCGGCAGCGCGTGATCATTGACCAGATTGCCTCGATGACGGAATCGCGGTTGGAACGCTTGGCCCAGCAGGCCGCGCAGCTATCCGGGTTTTTGCACTAGCACTAGCGTGCTGCCCGGCTATCCGCGAGCAGTAGGCCCACTCTTGGTGGCCAGTATCCTCGAGCATTCGGCCCAATCCTGGTGGCCAGCTACGCTGTCGCGCCCGGAAAAGGTAGTCTTTGGGCATGGCTCAAGGACGGATCCCCGATAGTGATATTCAGGCAATCCGCGAACGTGCAGCTATCGACGAGATCGTCGGCGAGTACGTACAACTAAAAAACGCGGGGCACGATTCACTCAAGGGGCTGTCGCCGTTTAAAGACGAAAAGACGCCGTCGTTTCATGTGCGTCCGCAGCGCGGCTATTATCACTGCTTTTCCTCAGGCAAAGGTGGCGATGTTTTCAGCTTCCTCATGGAAATGGAACAGCTGACCTTCCCGGAGGCTGTGGAAGCCGTCGCGGAAAAGATCGGTTATCACATCACGTATCAGGGCGGAACCACTGGTGGTCGGCGGGAAAAACCTGGCACCCGCCAACGCCTGATCCAGGCCAATCGTGTGGCGCACGAGTTTTATCGTGAGCAGCTCGAAACCGAGCAAGCGCGCACTGGGCGGGAATTTTTGCTGGACCGCGGGTTTTCCCGCGAGCAGATCTACGAGTTTGAAATAGGTTATGCCCCGGCAGGTTGGGACACAATGACCAAGCATTTGCTGCGCAAGGGCTTCGAGTTTGATGAGCTAGACAAGGCAGGCCTGTCGAAGATGGGCAAGCGCGGCCCGATTGACCGTTTCCATCGCCGACTGTTGTGGCCGATCAAAGATATCGCCGGCAACGTGATTGGTTTTGGCGCCCGCAAGCTTTTCGACGACGACAAGTTGGGCAAGTACATGAACACCCCGGATACCATGCTGTATCACAAATCAAAGGTGTTGTTTGGCCTGGACATGGCGAAAAAGCATATCGCTGCTGGGCATCAGGCGGTGGTCGTGGAAGGCTACACGGACGTCATGGCGATGCATGCCGCGGGAGTGAAAACCGCGATCGCTGCCTGCGGTACCGCTTTTGGCCAGGATCACTTGCAGGTGATTCGCCGGTTGATGCTGGACGATAACTATTTCAGCGGTGAGCTGATTTATACCTTCGACGGTGACGAGGCTGGGCAGAAGGCTGCGTTGCGCGCATTTTCCGGCGAACAGAAATTTTCGGGACAGTCTTTCGTAGCTATTGCTCCGCCGGGGATGGACCCGTGCGATCTGCGCCTGGAACGTGGCGACGCTGCGGTGCGGGATCTGGTGGCTGACCGGATCCCGATGTTTGAGTTCGTGATTCAGTCCATCCTGGCCAGCCACAAGCTGGATACTGCTGAAGGGCGCCTTCAGGCTTTACGACGCACCGTGCCGGTGGTTGCTGGTATTCGTGACAAACCGCTGCAGATGGAATACGCACGGCGCTTGTCCGGGTGGGTCGGCTGGGATAGCCCGGATGAGGTCGTCGCGCAGGTGCGCAAGGAATCTGCGAAGGTACAGAACCCACAGGAAACGGTGAAACGTGCGCGTCGGTTTGATAATGACAGCCAGCGTGATGCCCGGCAGGACAAGCCCGGCATCGTCGCGCCGAACCCGCGGGATACTTACTTGTGGCCGCAGCGGGAATCGCTGAAACTGGCGCTGCAGTACCCGCAGCACGTCGGCGAGTACTTTGATGGCTTGGGTGAAGATGTCTTCAGCAACGAGGCTTACCGCGCGGTGCGTGCCGCGATTTACCAAGCCGGGGGAGTAGCTAATGCCAGCGACGGCGTCGACTGGATTGCTGCGGTTGCTGAGCACATGGCGGACCTGGTGGGGCGTTCGCTGGTTTCAGAATTGGCGGTGGAAGAAATTCGCTATGCAAGTGCGGGGCTGGAAGCCTACGTTGACATGGTGTTATCCCGGTTGCAGGAAGCCCGGGTAGGCGATCAGATCGCGCAGTTGAAAGCACAGTTACAACGCATGCGTCCGAGTGATGATGAGCAGACCTATCACTCGTTGTTTGCCGATTTGGTGGCCTTGGAGCAGGCGCGCCGGGACCTGATTGCTCGAGCGTTCCGGTAGCTAGGTGCTGCGGGGTGCGCGCGTCCCGGGGTAGTGGGGCTGCTAGTTAGTCGCCGTCGCGCTCGCGCTAGTCTTTGCGGCTGGCACTAGTCCTCGTCCACTTGCTAGTCTTCGCTGCGCTCGCTATCCCTCGTCGGTGCGCTAGTCTTCGTCGTGTTCGTAGATACGGTCTGCTGCTGCGCGGCCGTCGTACTCAGCATCGTTGCGCTTGCCATTTTTGCCGGCGCGTAAGTCTTTGACCTCGCGCATGCGTGGTTCCGGGTCCAGCTTGTTGGCGATGGCCTTGCGGGTTGAACGAGCCACGGATTGGGTGACTGGGGAGTTGATCGCCTTTTCGTAGGCGCCTTTGATTTGGTGGAACCGCTTTCGGCCCGCCTTCGTGCCGAAGACGTATCCCGCGGTGGCACCGACGACGAACTGAATCATGGTGAAACGTTTCCCTTTTCCTCGCGTTTGTTGTGCACGTGCTCGCGCAGGGGCGTGCAATGAACTGTGCTCTAGCCTACCTGCCTCAGCTTACTAGTTTAGGTCTACTGACTTGGTCTGGTTGTTTCTTTGGTTGGCGCGGCCTAGTTGGTTCGGTCTAGCTGTTTAAGTTTACTGGCTTGGTCTGGTTGTTTCAACCTAGTTGTTTCGGTGGCTTTAGCTGGTGCGGGGGTGACGGGATTCTACCGCGGCGTGGTGGTGCGAATAAGGGGTTTTCTTGTGCACACTAGTTAAATCAGATTTTCTGGTTCGTGTGCCCAAAATCCTAGTTTTTTGAGCGTTACCTAGTAATTTTAAGGCAAGCGTAACCACCGTCACTAGGTAGCTTGCCGTGATATGTGCCCCACATTTTGGGGTTTAGGCACCTTGTTGACGTGTCACTATAGGTATACTCACTAAACGTGTCGAGCTGGAGTTCTCAGAGGTTAGACACCGCCTCCCCAGCAAACGCTGGGAAAACTCACAAGACTCACAAGAAGGGTTGAAGACATGAAATCGAATACTTTCCGCCGCGTTTCCATCGCGGCAGCCACCGCCGCTCTGGGCCTGACCCTGGCAGCCTGCAGCAATGGTGGCAATGGTGCCCCAGTGACCGTCACTGAAACCGCAGCACCAGCACAACAGAATAACCAGAACAACCAAAACAGTGGCCAGGAAACTGTCACCGTAACTGAAGGTGCTGGCGCTAACGCTGGCAACAACGCCGGTGCCGGTGCCGGAGCTGGCCAGGCGGGTGGCGGCGCTGCCACCAACAACCTGCCTACCGATATCACTGGCTACACCGGTGAAGCAGAGCGTGACCTGACCGAAGAGCGTCTGACTAAGGACGAAGTAGCTCAGGTTCTGCAGCGCGCCCACAATGGTCAAGCCAAGGTTAAGTGGGACAACGACGGCTACTGGGAAGTTGAATCTGGTGGCATCGACATCGACATCGACCAGAACGGTTTGATTCTTAACGTTGACCGCTAAATAGGTCACCTCGGCTTCTGCATAGCTTTTGTGACTATGCAGGGCATTCACTAATTGGTTCTTTTGGGAACCCAGCGAAACCGCCCGATGCGCGCATAGCGTGCCGGGCGGTTTTCTTATGTCGTGGTGGCGAGGGGGCCCATCGCCAGCAATCATTTCCCGCGGGAGTCATGTCGCCGGGGATCGTCGTGCGCGGGAATCATGTCGCCGGGAGGCATGTCTATTGTGTCTTTTTTACAAATAGGCCCGCTGAAAGAGGCCGTTTTCGTTCACTATTTGTAAAAAAGACACAAAATATCTAGATCCCGACACCGGGCAACAATCCCGGACACACTTTTGCTACTTAACCCCGCACTTTTGTGGCACAGCCCATTTGTCACATATCCCGTATATCCCGCCCTCGCATAAGCCTAGTCGGATTCAGGCACGGAAAAGCCCCGCAAGTCAGTGCATTTACTGACCCGCGGGGCTGAAATATTGCTCCTCCAACTGGGCTCGAACCAGTGACCCTTCGATTAACAGTCGAATGCTCTGCCAACTGAGCTATGGAGGATTATTTTCTACGTCTTCTGGCTTGACCTTTGGTTCTGATTTGCTCTGAACCTTTCGGCCTGTGCCTTCCGGCGCAACGATGATTAACTATATAAGTGTATTTGGTGTAGTGCAAATCGCCAGCGCATAGGCGTTTTTTGGCCGAGTTTGTAGCCTTCTTATCTGTAGCGTTCTTATCTATTGTGATGACTGTAACCTGCCAGGCGGGAATTATCTGGGATTCCTTGTCGTTGCGGAGGGTAGTAACACCGATTGGTGCCGATTGAAGGCAATCGGCGCTAATCGGACAGATTTACCGAATGAACGAAGAAAGGCCTAACAACGAATGACTGAAAACATGAAGGTCGACGTTCTGGTTATTGGTTTCGGCAAAGCCGGTAAAACCATCGCTATGAAACGAGCCGCATCAGGTGACCGCGTGGCGCTCGTTGAGCAATCCAGCGCCATGTACGGCGGAACCTGCATCAACATTGGCTGCGTGCCGACGAAAGCCCTGCTCACCGACGCAGAACGTCACCACGCCAAACCCACCACTGATGATTCCACGGCTTTTTCGGAAGCCATCCAGCGTCGCGGAACGCTGACGTCGAAGATGAACCAGGTGAACCTGGACCTCGCGGAAGGCAAAGGCGTCATTGTCGTCGACGGTCACGCTAGCTTCATTAGCGAAAAGACCGTGGAAGTCACCGGCGGCGAAGAGCGCATGGAAATCACCGGAGAGACGGTCATCATCAACACCGGCGCTGAGCCCGTCGTCTTGCCGTTGCCAGGCGCCGACCTGGAGCGCGTCATCGACTCCACCCAGGCACAGCGGTTGGACGAACGCCCAGACTCCCTGCTGATCGTTGGCGGCGGCCCTATTGGCATGGAATTCGCAACCTACTTCGCCAAGTTCGGCACGAAAGTGACCGTGGTCGATACCGTCGACAAGCCATTTGCCAACTTTGATCGCGACATTGCAGAACACGTCGGCACGATCATGGACAACTTGGGCATTACTTGGATCACGGGAGCCCAGGTCACTGAATTCCGCGAAAGCGGCGCCGATGCTGTCACTACTGTGTGGAAAGACGGTGACGGCAACGAACAAACCGCGGATACCGCGCAGGTACTGGTCGCCGTCGGGCGGAAACCAGCGACGAAAGACCTCGGTCTGGATAAGGCAGGCATCGAGCTCACTGAGCGCGGGGCAGTAGCCGTCGACAAGCACCTGCGCACCAACGTCGAAGGCATCTACGCCGCGGGTGACGTCAATGGTGGGCCGCAATTTACCTACGTGTCGTTTGATGATCACCGCGTAATTCTGTCGGACCGTTGGGGCGATGGCTCCCGTACGACGGACAACCGTGTGGTGCCGACGACGACGTTCATCGACCCGCCCTTGGCGACGGTTGGTTTGGGTGAAGATGCTGCCCGCGAGGAAGTCGAAGCACGCGGCAACACTCTGGACGTCAAGGCAGCGGATATCAAGGATATTCCGATCATGCCGCGCCCAAAGATCCTGGGTAAACCTGAAGGGCGCGCGAAGATTTTGGTTGAGCGCGAAACCGACCGCATCGTGGGAGCAACCTTGCTGTGCGTCGATGCCCAGGAGCTGATTAACACGCTGGCGCTGGCGATGTCTGCTGAGATTCCAGCAAGCACCGTCGGTGGTGGAATTTACACTCACCCAAGCTCAAGCGAGGTTTTCAACGCTTTGCTGGGGTAGTGGTAGACGGCGATTAATTTGCCGTTATACTTAAACGATAGTTTCGGTACTTCGGCTCGGCTGCTCCACCGCAGAGATTTTGCGGTAGAGTCCTCGGGCCGTGATGTGCGGGAACTGGAAGGGGCTATAGCTCAGTCGGTTAGAGCAGTGGACTCATAATCCATTGGTCGCGGGTTCGAGCCCCGCTGGCCCCACAGTATGGCATCAGTTGCGTCCTAGTTGACACTAGGAGTCACAACATGGTGGACATGCCGGCGGTATCTGTTTTGATTCAGGTACCGCCGGTTTTTCTCATTTTCGCCCAGATTTCCTGGGCGAGAGTTGAGCAGTCTATTGCTCGGTAGCAAGCAGGGTATTCCCAAAAGTTAAGGTTCTTATTCGCAGGCTACTCCGTCACCGTCGCGGTCCAACTTGGTGCTATAGCCTGGATTTCCTCGGTACAGTGGGGCAGCGCCAGCTGCACGTGCTGCAGCGCAGTTAGGGTAAAAGGCGCTCGGTGCTGGAGCTGGCGCTTCGGCTGGAGCTGGTGCTGGTGCAGGCGCTGGAGCTGGCGCTTCCGCAGGTGCTGGTGCCGGTGCCGGTTCAATATGCTGTTGTTGCTCTGCTGGCTCCGAAGGGAGTATTGGGCTTGGCTCGTCGACATATTTTTCAGGTACATGAGAACCACCAGTGGTGCTTGTCTTCGTGCTAGAAGACTTGGTGGAAGACTTTGTAGTTTTCCGAGTCGTGGAACTTGCGGAAGTTGTGGTCGTTGATTTTCTAGTAGAGGATTCCGTCGGGGTACTCGATGAACTAGTTGTAGTAGCAGGCTTGTTTTCTGGTTGCTTTGATTCTTCAGTTGACGGAAACAGAATCAATCCCAGTACAAATAAGAGAACGGATACAGGGGTGACGATCTTCCAATGCCGATTAAGTGCTGAGGACGGGTTTGAGCGATCTCGACGTTCATGCAACAAGAACCAGGCCCCGGGGATTGCGATTGCCAGTCCAATTAAGATGGCTGCGAAGAAGCCCGCAAACCCGCCGTACGTAGGTGAGGTGATAAAAAACAGGATTCCGAGTCCAACGGAAACCCAGGCAAGAGTCATTTTGATGCGAGAACCATTACCAGGTCGCTGGGTAGAAAATTGTCCAGGGGTGGTCAACGTAAGGCCTTTCAATTAATTGCCAGGAACTCGAACAGAATACCCTAGAAAGTAAAGCTAAAGTTACGTTTAGCTGATATTGGTGGACCAGGTGTGCACCGGCTCGCCGGATTTCTGATTGTCGATATAAGCGCTGAGCATGCGCGCGATGGCTTGCCGACGCAGCGTGCTATCCGGGCCGTCATGATCCTTGGCAGGCGCATCGGTAGTCGCATTGACCGTAGCATCGGCCGTGGAAACGGCGGCAGAAACATCGCGAGCATTAGCGTCGTGACCAGCCTCGGCCCTAAGGGCAGCGGTCGCGTTGTCGAGTGCTGCTAGCTGCCAGGTCGCACCATTCTGTCGGTTCCGTGCGCGCCCTTCGATGATCCCCAGATGCTTCTGAATCAATGCCGGGTTCACCTCGAGTTGCTCCAAGCCCTGCTCGGCTTGCTCCAACAAGTGCTCGGTCACCAATTCGGCGACGGGGATAGTTCCCAGTGTCGGCCAGGTCATGTTTGCGTGGATGCCATCGCGGGCTCCCGCGAAGAAGTTGTTCGCCGCGTTGTCGAAAGACAACCGTGACCACACTGGTCGTGTCTGGCCGACGAGGAAGTTCACCAGGCCGTAGTAAAAAGCAGCATCGGCGACGATATCCGCCACGGTGGGGCCGGCGGGCAACAAGCGGTTTTCCACGCGGATATGGGACAACTCGGTGTTCGGATCATAAATTGGGCGGTTCCAGCGCCAAATCGTGCCGTTTTGCATATTCAGGTAGTGCAAACCAGGCTTGCCATCGGTGACAATCGGAGTGCCGGATTCCACGCGATCTTCGGGCAACAGTGGAGAGAAGTAGCGCACGTTTTCTTCAAACAGATCGAAAGCGCTGGTGATCCATCGCTCACCGAACCACACGCGCGGGCGCACACCTTGCGTCACCAATTCTGGGGTACGGGTATCGATGGATTGCTGGAATACTGGGACGCGGGATTCATGCCAGAGTTTGTGCCCGGCGAAAAGCGGGGAATTCGCGCTCAGCGCGGTTTGCACACCCGCGATGGCTTGCGAGGCATTCCACGCGGCCGCGAAATGGTTCGGGGAAACCTGCAGGTGTAGTTGGATCGACGTGCAAGTGGATTCTGGGGCGATATCTTCGAAGCCGTGCCGGTATTTTTCCTGGCCTTCCAGCTCAATATGGACGAGCTCGCCACGTGATTCCAACACAGAATTCGACAGCGCTTTGTAACGGTTCTCCGAGGTCATCCAGGCTGGATCTTCCAGAAACTCCGTGGTTACGCTGGGTAGGGTGCCGATCATCGCGACTTCCGCACCAGCTTTGTTCGCGGCCATGCGCACAGTGTTGAGCCGCTGGTTCAGCCCGTCTTCCAGTTCTTGCAGGCCGGTGCCAGAAATCGATAGCGGAGGGTGGTTCATCTCCACGTTATAGGCGCCGATTTCCGACTGGTATTCGTCGTCAAGCGCAGCCAACACGTCGCCGTTACATGTCTTTGGCTGCATATTCTTGTCGACGAGGTTGAGCTCGAGTTCCAACCCGATGGTGCCCTGATCGATGAATTCGGCCTGTTGCAAATGGCGGTCGAAGACCTCGAGATCGTCGATCAAACGTTGGCGGTAGCGCGTGCGCTGGCGCGGCGTATAGGACTCGGAATTAACTGCATCACCCATGCTGGCCAAGTATAGACCGGTGTGCGCTGGGGATTCCGACTTTTATGCAGTGCCGGGAAGGGTGAGGTGGAATGGGGCGACCTTATACTTCTTTATACTTTCAGGCAATTTATAAATAAGTATAAAGTGGGGGCATGCAGGAAAGTCCATATACCCCAAGTTCAATTGCTCGTGATCTTGTTGGGCGCGAGCAGCAGCTTCGCCGTGCTCAGATGATGCTGACATCTGTCAGTAGCAATAAACTTGCGGAAGAACTGCAGATTTACGTTGGTCCTCGCGGGGTCGGGAAAACATCTTTACTGCGATCAATTCAATCTGCAGCCCAAAGCCAAAGCTTTGAAACTGTGTGGGTAACAGCAGGTGACGGTGTCGTAATTGACGAATTGGTGTCAGGTATTGAAAAGCTCTTGAACAATCATGCGCGACAAGTTAGCACTGCATTGTGGGACATGATTAAAAACATCAAAGTTAGTATTGCCGGAGTGAGTGTCTCTGGTCCTGGCTCGAGTGAGCTTAAAACTGCAAATATGGGGCCTTCTTCGCATTCGCTTGGTAGGCAATTGCAGGACATTCTCGTAGCGGTGGGTAAGGACTTACAAGGAACCGAGAAAAGTGCCGGACTTGGCATTTTTGTCGACGAGATTCAGCTTGCCGACGGCCCGAGCATCCGTGCATTGGCTTATACCTGGCAACATCTGCAATCAGAAGGTTCGGAATTGCCACTGTTTTGTTTAATGTCTGGTCTTAGCCACAGCCAAGATGTGATCACTGAATATGCGAGCTTTGGCGAACGGTTTAATTATATTAATCTCTCCAATTTGGATGAGGCTAGCTCAGCGGAAGTTCTGCGTCGGCCCGCTGAGAAAATGGGGGTGAAGTGGACGCCATCGGCATTGTTGGATGCTGCTAATACTGCCGCTGGCTACCCATATTTTTTGCAATTAATCGGGGAGTGTTCGTGGGAAGCTGCCGGCCTTCCAGAACCAGGTGGAGTGATTTCTCCTGAGGTGTTAGTGCAGGCAAAATCTATATTCCACAATCGATTGCAGCAATTTTATCGATCACGCTGGATGAAAGCCAGTGAGTCCGAGCAGGAGATCATGGCTGCTATGGCGCAGTATGGGGATGAGCCGGTGAGGCGAGGGAGTATTGCCCAAGAACTTGGGAAACCATCGTCAGCGCTAAGCATGCAGCGTCAGAGTTTGATGGATAAAGGCTTAGTAGAAAGTACAGGATGGGGCATGATGTCTTTTACGGCGCCTGGTTTCGGGGACTTTATCCGCAAGCTGATCGGCGCCGATGAATAAAAGCTGCCCAAAGTAGGTCGACGGTTGCTATCCCGACATCCCGGCGACATAAGTGGCTTGCGCTAGGTGTGCGGTGGCGTCGTCGATAATTGAAACTAAGCGGGTGCCGCGGCTGATCGGTTGGCCTTCATATTCGGTGATGATGTCACTGAGATCATTATCAGCGAGGCTGCCGCAGTAGGCGGCTAAGGCATCGAGCGTTGCGGCGACGTAGCTGCGCAGATGGTCGAAGTCTGCAGCATCATGGAGCTGGATCTGTGCGGCATCGTCGGCAGAATGACCGTAACCCAGGCTGTCGCCTACGTCGCCAAGCGACAGGGCAGCCCGCCACTGGCTGGAATGCCACAACTCGTCGTCGCCGGTAAGGGTCGACAGCTGTACATCAATCTCGCGGCCGGTGTGCCAGAGCAACCAGGCGATGGAATTGGGGTGCCCCTCGGGATGCTGGTTGAGCTGCTCGGCATTAAGGCTGGGTAGCGCGGTGAGCACGTCTTTCGGGCGGGCTGCGAAGTCAAGGAGTACGTCGATTCCGTTCATTCGCCCCATAGTAGTTCTGACTAGTTATCGCGGCAGCAACTCTGCAATGCCTGGGATTGTGGATTGGGGCAACCTTGGCAGCGATGAATTGGGCAGCCCTGCTGATGCCGAAGTTTTGCGGGCAATCGGCGGCAGCGGTTTGGGTGCGCGGCGGGAGTTCGTGTCCGCGCCGCGTTTGGGCGGGGGCGTGAGGTGTTTGGACAAAAGCGAAGCCGAGGGCATCACCGCTGAAATTTATTGCAGCGGTTCACCTGTCACTGGGTCTAACCCGTCGTACCGTGTTCCATCAGGTGCGACGTTGCAAAGCTCTGGTGGACCAACACACGACCGAGATTCTTCCTTGATGTACTCTGGCCCACCATTTTGGTGAAAGCACCAGTCGGAATACTGGGTCGAGCCATCTGACATTAATGCAGGCCCTGGGGTGCCTTCTAAACATTCGACGACAACAGGCTCTGCTGGAGCAACTGGTTGGGCCGGTTGCTGGACTGGTATAGAGCTTTGGGGAGCTTTTTGAGATGGTTCCGGCGGTGTTGCGGAACTAGAAAGTGATGCTTTCGGTGTGGCGTTTGTGCTGGTTTCCGAGGCCGTCGTTGTGCTGCTTGACGACGTCACGGTCGAGGTTGTGCTAGTGGCTGATCTGGTTGTTTGCGACGTCGAAGATGATTCTGTTTCCGCAGTACCATTGCTGCACGCTGCAAGTGTGAATGAGGCAGCTGCGAGAGTTATTATTAGCCGTTTCATCCTCGCACCCCTACGCCAGCAATCCCGTGGCAAAGGCAATGCCCACGATAATTACGGAGAACACCCACGCGATCGGGAAGGCCAGCTTCAGGTAGCGGCCCATCTGCGCGTTTGCCAGGCCGAGTGCCAGCCACAGAGCCGGGGAGAACGGCGAGACGAACGTACCAATCACATTGCCCAGAATTAGCGCGCTGGCAGCACCCAGGCCGGAAATATCGTAGACGGCGACGGTTTCTTGCACGATTGGCAGCACAGAGAAGTAATACGCATCAGTCGAGGTCAACAGATCCAGTGGCACACCCAGCATGCCGACGGCGACATGCAGGTACGGCCCGGCGGCTTCTGGCAGCACGTTAATCAGAGAAAGCGCGATGGCTTCCAGCATGCCGGTTTCGTTCAGCACGCCCAGGAACATTGCGGCGGCGATAATGATTCCGGCCATCGACAGCGCGTTTGGTGCGTGCCGCTTCAGTGCGTCTGCTTGCTCCGCCTGCGAGGTGAAGTTGATGATCAACGCTAGCGTGGCAGCAATCAGGAACGTCGGTGCAGGAGGCAACAGCCCAGCCAGCAACACCACCAGGGCTGCCAACACAACCAGCACATTCAGTACCGTCGGCATGGTGCCGGAGTGGAATTTGTAGCCTTGTTCGAGCTGTTTTTCGCGTTGTTTCTGCTCAAATTCGTCGGCAATGGCGTGCACGTCAATGTTGTCAGTTACAGGAAGCTCACCAGCAGCCTGCAGCGCGTTAATCCGGCGCTTTTCGCGCACACCCAGCGCAAAAGCGATCGTCACCACGAACAACAACGCCAGACCCTGCATTGGGATCAGGTGCATCCACACGGTGTTCGTGTCTTGTGAGATCACCGCACCCGCGCGCCCCAGCGGCCCGCCCCATGGCACCATGTTCATCACGGAAGCTGCCAGCGCGACGATGGTCAGCAGCACATACCGCGACATATGCAGCGCCTGGTAGAGCGGCAGCAGCGCGGGGATCGTGAGCAAAAACGTCGTCGAGCCTGAACCGTCCAGGTGTGCAACCACACCAATCAAGCCCGTGCCGACGGCTACTGCCACGACGTTTCCGCGCGTGGTTTTGATCAGCGTGCGAATGATCGGGGTGAACAGCCCGACGTCTTGCAGGATGCCGAAGAAGATGATCGCGAAGATGAACATCACGACGACCTTCATCACGGAACCCAGGCCCTCTTCGAAGAACGTCGAGAGGTCTTCCAGCCCAAATCCGGTGATAAACGCACCGATGACTGGTACCAGCGTCATTGGGATTAACGGGTGGGTCTTGCCGCGGATCAAAATGCCGACGGTAGTGCCTACAATAAGCAGACCCATTAGGGTCAGGCCGAGTTCTGATTGCATGGCATCAGATTAGCGGGATGGGATAGCCGAGGAGCCGAAAGTAGCTCAAGGGTGCTGAAAGTCTCAGATGGGGCAAGCACGTTGCCGCGGATACTGAAATTATCGTTGCTTTGCCAGCCGGATTGCCAGCCAGGTTCCTAACCGCATTGCCAACCAGGCTGCCAGCCGGATTGCTGGCGGCCGCGGCCAGCAAAACGTCGTATCCTGGTGGCCATGACTACTAGCGAAAACTTCACTATTGAAGGCCACAGTGGCATCCAGTTGGCGGCGCGGTTGGAAAGCCCGGCCAACCCGAGTGCGTATGCCTTGTTGGCGCATTGTTTTACCTGCTCAAAGGATTCCCCGGCGACGTCGCGCATCGCTAAGCAGTTAGTGCAGGAAGATATCGCGGTGTTGCGGATTGATTTCGCTGGTCTGGGGCATTCCGAAGGCAATTTCGAAGATTCTACGTTTTCGGGCGACGCCCAGGATGTGGTCGCGGCCGCGGAGTGGTTGGAGGAGCATTATCAAGCCCCACAATTGCTGATTGGTCATTCGCTTGGTGGCGCGGCAGCGTTGGCTGCGGCTGCCGATATTGATTCGTTGCGTGCGGTGGTCACCATTGCCGCGCCATACGATCCGGAGCACGTCACTGGTTTGTTTGCTGGTGCGCTGGACGATATCGCTGAAGATGGCTCGGCTTCGGTGAAAATTGGTGGCAAGACTGTCTGCGTGGGGCAGGGGCTTGTCGACGACCTGCGCGGATTTGATCAAAAAGAGCGCATTGCGGCGATTGATGTGCCATTGCTGGTCATGCATTCGAACGCGGATGAGTTGGTGGATATTCACAATGCGCAGGGGATTTATCGTGCGGCACGCACCGTGAAGTCGTTTATCATGCTGGACGGCGTGGATCACTTGCTCAACAAGGACAAGCAGGCACAGCACGCCGCGCAGATGCTGGCTGGTTGGGCTCGGCCATATTTGCCGGATACCCCGGATGTGGACCGCGACGACTGCGCCGATGAGCGCTATAGCTATACCAAGGAAGGCGTTGTTGAAGCGCGACTTACCGGTGATGGTGATTTCGCCACCGAGCTTCGCGCCGGAAATCATCGCTGGATCGCAGACGAGCCGAAGAGTGTGCCCGGGGCTAAGGACACTGGCCCGAACCCGTATGACATGCTGCAAGCGTCGCTGGCTACGTGCACTGCGATGACGATGGGCATGTATGCGCGCCGCAAGAAGTGGGACATGGGTGATACTAAAGTCACCGTGACCCACGAGCGCGATAAGCAGGGCGTGACGACGTTCACCCGCGTGCTGCATTTCGACCCTGCGCTGAGCAAGGAGCAACAGGAAAAGCTGACCGCGATCTCTGAAAAGTGCCCAGTGCACAAGACGTTGCATGGAGAGATTCATATTGCGACGGAAACCAGCTAGTTACATATATGACCACGTTTCACAAGGAGGAGAGCCTCATGGCTACAAACAACGACATCACTGCACATAACGATTCGACTGCACAGAACGATTTTGAAACTATTCAGACGGAGACCCGCGGCCGAGTAGGCATCATTACGCTGGATCGCCCCAAAGCATTAAACGCTTTGAATCAGCAGCTCATGCTCGAGGTCATTTCCGCAGCACAAAAGTTTGACGGCGACGACGGCATCGGGTGCATCGTGCTCACCGGATCCGAGAAAGCCTTTGCAGCCGGCGCTGATATCAAAGAAATGGCAAATAAATCTGCCACTGAAATGTACATGTCGGATTGGTTTTCCGAATGGGAGCAGCTGACGCAAATACGCACACCGTTGATCGCGGCCGTGAATGGTTATGCGTTGGGCGGTGGCTGCGAGCTGGCCATGATGTGCGATTTCATTATCGCCGGGGACAAGGCAAAATTTGGCCAGCCAGAAATCAACCTGGGGGTCCTGCCAGGCATGGGTGGTACGCAACGGTTGACCCGCGCCGTCGGCAAGGCAAAGGCAATGGAAATGTGCCTGACTGGCCGCATGATGGAGGCAGAAGAAGCCGAGCGTGCTGGTTTGGTTGCCCGCGTTGTCGAGGCAGACAAGCTTGTCGACGAAGCCGTATCGGTTGCCGAGACCATTGCGAATAAGTCGCTGGTGGCAACAACGATGGTGACAGAAGCTGTTGATGCAGCATATGAAACCACTTTGCGTCAGGGGCTGCTGCAGGAGCGGCGTTTGTTCCATTCTGCTTTTGCTTCGGAAGATCAGAAAGAAGGAATGGATGCCTTCGCCAACAAGCGTGATCCGGAGTTCAAGCACCGCTAGTGCGCGGCGCATGCTGCGTAATGTAATCGCCGCCCGCTGGATCTTCTGCTGAGGTTTACACTGGTGAGCATGACTAACCAGGAACCACTGACATCTTTCGAAAAAATCGCTGACTGGCCGGTTGATAATGTGGCTGCCGCGCTGATTCGGGACGGCGAACTCGCCCACACACTGGGCGACGACGAGCACGTTTTTGCTGTGGCATCGGTGACTAAACCGGTGGCCGCGTATGGCTTTGCCATGGCGGTCGAAGAAGGCGTGTTTGAGTGGGATACGCCGGTGGGCCCAGAGGGTTCGACCGTGCGGCACTTGCTCGCACATGCCAGTGGGATCGGGAAAGATGCAGCAAACCCGGATCGTGCCCCGGAGGACCGCCGCATTTATTCGTCGGCGGGATTCGAGGTGCTGCAGGAAAAGCTCGAGGAAGAAACCGGCATGGATTTTGCCGAATACCTCAAGTTAGGGCTGTTCGAACCGTTAGGCATGAACAACACTGTGCTGAAGGGGTCGTCTGGTTACGCATTGGAAACTACCGCGGCTGACCTGGCCCGATTTGCCCAGGAAGTGCTGGCCCCGAGTTTGCTGGACCCATCGACGGTAAAAGAGATGCTGACACCGCAATTTGCGGACTTGCGTGGACTTGTTCCCGGCTACGGGATGCAGAAACCATGCTTGTGGGGGCTGGGCTTTGAAATTCATGGCACGAAGGATCCGCACTGGATGGGCTCGGAGTTGCCGGACAATGCAGTTGGGCACTTTGGCATGAATGGCTCTTATATCTGGTTGCTGCCAGATGAAAAAATCGCGTTGCTCGCTCTCACCGACAAAGACTTCGGCGAGTGGGCCAAGCCGTTGTGGGCGGAAACGAACGACGCGATCTGGCAGGAGCTGCAGGGCTAGCTTCCCGGGGAGGTTTGGGCGGCTAGCGGCAGAGGCTAGGAGCAGGGGGCAGAACCGGGTGCTAGAAACCGGTGCTAGGCCTGGTTTTTAAAGAACTCCCACACCAGCAGGTTGGCTGATGGTACGGCCTTGAACCAGGTATGGCCGTTGTTCACCTGCGGGCTGACAACGGTGGCGAATTCCGTTGCAGCGCGGCAGTTGCTGCCGGAAACGGTATGGGCACCAACGATCCAGTTGTTGACGTTGCCGCCTGGTGCGCAACCGTTGCGGGTGGCGAATTCATCGAAAACTTGGCGTGCGGCTTTGTAGTGGCCGCCGTGATCATTGGCGCCACCGTTGATGTTGATGACGTGATCGTCTTTGTGGTGCATGATCAGCGTGGGCACGGCGGCGTCGGGCACACAGTTAGAGACTGTTGCGTCGTAGTAGGCACCGGCAGAGCTGGCCACTCCGTCGACAAGATCTGGTGCATGACACGCCAGACTGAGTGCTGCACCGCCGCCGTTGGAAAGCCCGGTGGCGTAGATGCGGTTGGTATCCACGTTGTACTTTCCGGCTAGATCAGCGACGAGTGCACGGGCAAAAGCGGCGTCATCCTCGACACTTTGCGCGGCGTAGTGTGGCCCGCCCCAGGCTGGTTTGCCCTTGAGCTTGTCGGTGACGCCTTGCGGGTAGGCGACGATGGCATCACTGCCCACGGCTTTGTTTAAAAAGGAATGCCCGCGGAAAGCGTCTGCCGTATCCCAGGCGCCGGAGTAACCGAGCACCACTGGGTAGGCGCGGTTCGGGTCGTAATTGGCGGGCAGATCCACGATGAAGTGGCGTGGGGTGCCGTTGACATCAATCGTCCGCGTTTCGGTGGGTTGCCCAGCGATGGCGGAGGAGATCTGCACCAGCGGGTCCGTTGTCGATTGTGCATGACTGACAGGGGCAGTGAGAGCCAGCAGGCCGCCGAGGGTGCCGGCAGCGACAGCGGCGCCGAGAGCGCGGAAGGATGATTTCATGAAACCGTAGCCTACGTTATGTTCTGGTCAGATACCAGCCTGAAAGTTCCCCAAAGCTGACTACCCACGTCAGGTGCGAATGTTAACTAGTGGGATTACAGTGATGTAAGTTTCTGAACTGCGCCGATGGAAAAACCTTCAAGCAGTACTTCAGAAAACGGGGGGTTCAATGGCGGCTTGAGGGTTGCTGGTGTGACTGGTGGGATAGTTGAATCATTTGTGGCGCAAGCGAGGGTGGGCACGTTGGGGAAGACGATGCTCGCTTAGTGAGCGGCTGGTGCGCGCTGGCGTAGGGTGCTCGCTGCGATGGGGAAGTCGCGGTCGAGTGCCCTATTACCATGGGCGTGCCGCCAGCGCTGGCTCACTAGGTTTGCTCGCTAGTGCCGAAATTTGGTTTGTTAGTTTGCTTTTTCGCCGTGCTCGTCAATATAGGCAATGACATCGGAGACGGTGTCCCAGTCCTGCACAATGTTTTCTTCCAGCCGCACTTTGAATTCGTCTTCAATCTTGACGACGAGCTCGATCATCGATAAAGAATCAATCGCCAGATCGCGGAGGGTGGCATCCCTGGTGATGTCGTCGGTATCTGCCCCGCTGGCGTCGTCTAGTAGGGGAACCAGGCGGGCGAAGGTGTCGAGCTTATCGGTGAGATCCATGTTGTCAGTGTAGAACAGTTACGGTGCCTGGCGTGCTGTGACGAGTCTAGGTTTGGATCTTGGATTTCGTCACATTTCAGACTTTCAGGTTCTTAATTTGTAACAGGAGTTATATATTAAAACGATATTAAACCCTTCAATATTTGTTGAGGGATTCCAAAATAAACGCCACAATAAAACATCGCAGCAACCGGGTTTTGGCCTGACTTGGATAATATCGTCTGCACTAAGTCTCTGAAGACGAGCTGCGCTTGTTCTAGGGGTAAAATCCGTGCGGAGATTTCTATCTAATTTTATGCGTTTTTAATGCGGCGAAGAACTAATTAAGCATAGAGAGTAGAAAGAGTTCACGACGTTGAGCCGCATAGCGCAAAGAGTCATTATCGCTGCCTGTATTTTGATGCTCATTTTAGGGATTGTTCCTTCGCTGGCACAGCCCCATGTGGCCGGGAAGTACAACCCGATTGCTTCCGCACAAACAGCTTCTGGGGAGTCAGTGGTTATTACTGATATCAGCACAACTGGCGCCGCAGAGGAAAACGTCGTTATGACCTTGTCGGCGTTAGCACCAACGAAAATAGGACGCGTGCAGGTGACTGCAAATTCAGGTTTCGGCGTCGTCGATGCCCCGGTAGTGCAGAGTTTGACAATTGCTGGTGTTGCGTATCCTGTCGGCTGGGTGCAAACAGCGGCTGATCGGCTGACGATTGAAGCAGCTGCCGAGATCAACTTAGAGTCAGGCGCGGAAATCGTTATTCAGTGGACTAAAGGAGAAGAAGTTCTTCCGCCTGCAGAATCTTTCCGAGCAGTGATGGAACAAGCGCCGTGGCTCGATACTGAAGCCTTGCCTAACGGTAATGAAACACCAGCGAATTCTGACGTGGCTGACGGTGTGGATCTGCGATCGCGTGCAGCAATATCTGGACCCAATGCGTTGGACCGAGCTGCCGCGGCCCAGGGGGATCCTTTTTCGCGCGCTCAGTATGACGAGATCCCAATACTTGATAAGCGGCATAAACATAATACGTGCAAAAAATCGGGAAACACCTTGAAAGTTAAGAGGTGGTGGGAACCCGGAACCCAGGAAGCTGTAGACCTTGTTGAGGTTAAACTGCCGGACCGAGCAAATGTTGACCTTGATGCGTCTCCGGTAGAGCTTTATTTTGGGTCTGACGCGAAATGGGGATGGGGGCGAATTAAGCTGCAGAAGGAAGTGGATTATTCAGTCTGGCGCCATGGAAATTCCGTCTATTTTGAGTTAACTCGTACCCATATGCGTGCGCCAAGCACACAAAAATCCTACGACGTAGAAGTTGAGTTGCCTTATTCCGGTGGCCCACGGCGACTAGACTGTAGCATTCAGCTCTACGGAAAGCAGTCGTCCTTACCCGAAGATCCAGCACAGTTTAATCCGACGAGCCCCAAGAATTTTGATCGTTTGGATTACTCGCATGCTAAAGATACCTGTACAAAATCGGGAGAAATGGTCACTGCTACTTCCAAATGGGGAAATGACTTAGAAATATTGCGTCAAGGCGGTGTTGATGTGGTTGAGGTGAAACTACGTGGGGCGCAACATCTTGCTAGTCGCGTGAAAATTACCGATTCGAAGATGCAATTGCGCTTTGGATCCGACGCTGGTGGCTGGAAAACGCTAAACAAAGACAGCGACTATTCGGTATCTGTCAGCGGCAGCAGCGTGTATCTCACACTGAAGAAGATACAAAAACATGCCAACCGAACTGACTATCATGTTCAGGCGCAGATCCCATTATTAGGATCGTTTGAGGGTTGTAACGTAGAGCTATGGAGACAAGGGCCGGAATGGTTCGATCGGACAACACCGGACCTTGATCTCAGAGCTGCGGAAACCCCACGCGAAGCCTTGCAATGGCTTCCACCATCCGCGAAAAATCCGGCTTTGCCACAGCGTTGTGGGGTAGACGTTGCTCTTGTTTTTGATACGTCTGACTCCTTACTCCAGCACCAGCAAGGGCCGAAGGCCAGCCGTGCCGCAGGTCTTAGCATTATTAATGCGTTGGAGGGCACTGGTAGCCACATGGCTATATACAATTTTGCTTCACCAGCTAGGCGAGTGAACGATATTCATGCAGACAAACAAAGCTTGAATGATGAAGAAGGTGTGAAAAAACTCCGTGCAGCTGTGGATGGGTTTAATACGACTTTTAAGCGAAGCGAACACGGTGGAACAAATTATCAAGCAGGATTAAAGCAAGTACCTAAAGGCGAGTTCGACGTCGTTTATTTCATCACAGATGGACTTCCCACCACTAATAATACTGATTACCCCGGGCAGGGTTTCGACAACGGAAACCATATCAATAAGAGTGATCTTTCATTAGCTGTGGAAGCAGCAAATGAGCTTAAGGCGAATGGCGCACGCATTGAAACCGTCATGGTGGGTGTCCCGTCGATCACAGAACACATTCTCAATGATGGGTTCTTTAACCTGAACCGCGTTGGTGGAAAACCCGAGAAATGGGAAAAATATGATGACTACGGCTATCCGAGTTATGTAGATCCGCAAAAAGGCGCGAACAACGATATCCCTTCCGATTCTGTGCGCGAGATGATCGAGATCGGAGGCCAGATCATGATGGCGGATAAGCCCGAATTTGATAGACGCCATTTCGAGATCACTAACCGCCCGGATATTTGGCGCGCCGGCATCCGTAAGACAGAAAGCATTGCCGCGGATATTTCCAGCCCCGACGCCGTCACGTTGGTTGATAAGTTCAGCAAACTGGAAGATAGCTTGAGAGAGCTCGTACTGAAGAATTGTTTTGGTTCGATTAACGTCACTAAGTTGATCAGAGGCGAGAACAATAAGGTCTCTCCAGGTCACGATTGGACATTTGAGACCTCAACAGAAGACGGCAAGAACAGTATCGTCAACGGAGCAGATGGTAAAGGACGAGAGAGCCGGGTAATCGACAAAACTAACGAACATGGTAATTACGGTCGGAAACTCGATCAGAAGAATCAAAAAGCTCAAACAGCCCAGCGGGTAAAGGTCGTGGAACAGCAGCAACCAGGTTTCGTGTTGCAGCCTTACTCTGAGAACAAAAACGCTACGTGTACCGCTACAGTTTTTGATGGCAGAAACAACAAGTGGAAATCTCAAAGTGTCGAGATTGAGAACGTCGATGACGCGGTGAAGCCAGGTTTTACAGTTGCCGTGCCAGCTAGCGCTATCGTGAATTGTAGCGTCGTCAATGCCCGAGTATCAAAGCTCTCGTTGACTGTGAAGAAAGTCAGTTTTGGAGATGACCCGAAGCCGTTGGATGGTTCTAAGTTTGAGCTGTACAAAGTTGCCGGATCTGAGCGCTCACTGGTTAGCAAACTGGAGGGCGAGAACATGGATATTAGGGACCTTGAATTAGGGAACCGATATGAACTCGTCGAAACCCAGGCTCCAAAAGGCTACCAACTGTTAGCTCGACCGATCACTTTCGACCTAGTCAGAACTGCAACTGGTGTGCAGCAAGTGCAGCTAATAGGCGGAGCTGCGCAGTATCCGGAAGTGACCGTCTCCCAAGGAACTGAGCGTAATCAACTGATCATGCAGGTTGCGAATACCTCTAAGCCTGAACTGCCTCGGACCGGAGGACCCGGGCTTATTGGCCTGTTGATGATTGGGGCTGCGGTGCTACTAGTTGGCATTATGCTTACGCGGCGTGCAAAGGCATAAGACAGCAATTATTGTGTGCTGAGCCAGACAACAGGGCCCTTGCACATTGCAATTGTGGGTTGGTGCTACGGATGTTCTGGAGTCTAGCGAATACGCGAGGGAAATTAGCAGACGATAACAGACGACTAGCACTAAGGTGCCGCTGCATTAACTGGGTGACGTGCCTCTACTCGGCTCGTTACTCCAGTAAACGTTTCCACCAATTTTCCTTCCCATTAGCTCGACGAATTTTTATCGATGACCATGAGATCGTCCCGGTGAGAATTACGCGTGGAGCATTCGGGTTCGGGTCGGTGTGGTCAATATCGAATGTTGAAGCAATATTGTTCGTCATACGGTTTTCGAATGCGACCCCCGCGGGAGCGAGAATGTGTATCGTCGCCATTCTGCCCGTAATGTTGAACTCAGTAACTAGGGAGTCTGCACGCGCCTGGCGGAGATCAATACGGAGAGTGCCTGCATTTACAACAAACTCTTGGCGCTCAGGAACCCGCCAATTCCCGTTTAGATCTATCGTGCCCAGAGTCGTCTTCAGTGGCACCGGAGAAGACAACTTGCCAGTATTAGGCCTAACAGCAGCGCTAGCATGCTGATGCGGCTGTGCAACCTGCCCCAGATAATCCCGCCGGATGAAGTCAAAATCTGCCAACGACTCTGATGACCACACGATGCCCATCAAATAATCGAATTGCTTGATGTTGATGCGCCCCGTGCCCACCGCACGGGTGAGTTCATCTTGCAGTTGTTGGCGCTGCTGCGGCGATGGGCTAGACATCGTTTCACGAATCCAATTCTTTGAGCAATTTGGGGATAATACGTTGTTTTATATTACGGGGTGCAACGACATTTTATGGGCAAGGACAAGACAGGCCTTCGTTATAGACCTGTGCAGGTGCGGTAGCCAGGTTTAGCTCTTGGCACCTTGGCCGGAGATGTACATAGTAAAACCCCGGAAAGAGGACTCTACGCGGTGAATAACGCGAAAGCCTCCAGCCGGGGCACAGCTGCTGGCCTGGTTAGCTAGGCTGGCCAGCCAGCAAGCACGCTGGCCAACTAGCCAACTAACCGGCAAGACCTAACCAGCTACAGCCTAGGCCTCAGCATCTTAGGCCTTGGTCGGATCATCCAAGTGGAACTTCTTGGCTGCCTTCTCGGCAACTTCTTCGTCCACGGTGCCTTCCTTGGCCAGGTTCAACAGAGTAGCGACGACGATGGACTCGGCGTCGATGTTGAAGTAGCGGCGTGCAGCCTCGCGAGTATCGGAGAAGCCGAAGCCGTCTGCACCTAGTGCGGTGTAGGTGCCCGGCACGTATGGGCGCAGCTTCTTCTGCAGGTCGGTGCCGAAGTCGGAAACACCAACGAATGGGCCGTCGAAGCCTTCCAACTGCTTGGTCACGAATGGCTTTTCTGGGTTGATCTTGCCCTGCTGCAGCGCTTCTTTGTTGCGTGCGGCAGCTTCGCGGGCCAGCTCGATCCAGGAGGTCACGGAGAATACCGACGCCTTGACGTCGAATTCTTCGGCCAGGATCTTCTGTGCGCGCAGGGCTTCGACCATGCCCACACCAGAGGCCAAGATGTTGGCTGGGATGGAGCCGGATTCGGCCGTGTTGTAGTGGTAGATGCCGCGGTGTAGGCCTTCCACGTCCAGATCTTCTGGCTCGGCTGGCTGATCCATTGGCTCGTTGTACACGGTGAGGTAGTAGATGACGTCCTCGCCGCCTTCTGGGCCGTACATGCGGTCGATGCCGCGGTGCACCAGGTGCGCGATTTCGTAGGCAAAGGCTGGATCGTAGGTAACCACAGCTGGGTTGGTGGCGGCCAACATTGGCGAGTGGCCGTCCATGTGCTGCAGGCCTTCACCGGTCAGGGTGGTGCGGCCTGCGGTGGCGCCCACCAGGAAGCCGCGGGCCATTTGGTCGCCAGCTGCCCAGATACCGTCGCCGGTGCGCTGGAAGCCGAACATCGAGTAGAAGATGTACAGCGGAATCATCGGCTCGCCATGGGTGGCATAGGAAGTACCAGCTGCGGTGAATGATGCCACCGAGCCGGCCTCGTTGATGCCTTCGTGCAGCATCTGGCCGTCTTTGGCTTCGGTGTAGGACAGCATCAGGTTGTGGTCCACTGGCACGTAGTTCTGGCCGTGTGGGTTGTAGATCTTCAGCGTTGGGAACCAGGAGTCCATACCGAAGGTGCGGGCCTCATCTGGGATGACCGGAACCACGCGCTTGCCCAGTTCTTTATCACGCATGAGTTCTTTGAAGGTACGTACCAGCGCCATGGTGGTGGCAACCTGGTTCTTGCCGGAACCCTTGCGCACGCTGCGCAGTTTGTCCAGCGGTGGTACCTCGATTGGCGAATACTTCGTGCGACGCTCCGGCAGGTAGCCACCGAGTTCTTTCCGACGCTCCAGCATGTACTTGATCTCGTCGGAGTCTTTGCCTGGGTGGTAGTACGGTGGCAGGGCTGGATCCTTCTCCAGCTGCTCGTCGGTGAACGGGATGCCCTGCTTGTCGCGGAACTGCTTCAGATCGTCCAGGCCGATCTTCTTCATCTGGTGGGTCGCGTTGCGGCCTTCGAAGTTGTGGCCCAGGCCGTAGCCCTTGATGGTCAGTGCCAGGATGGCGGTTGGGCGGCCGTCTTTCTTCTCGGTGGCGCGCTTGTATGCGGCGTAGATCTTGCGGTAGTCGTGGCCGCCGCGGCGCAGGGCCCAGATCTCGTCGTCGCTCATGTCTTCAACCAGCTTGGCGGTGCGCTCGTCGCGGCCGAAGAAGTGCTCACGCACGTAGGCGCCGTCGTTGGCCTTGAAGGTCTGGTAGTCGCCGTCGGCGGTGCTGTTCATGATGTTGACCAGCGCGCCGTCTTTGTCGGCGGCGAACAGTTTGTCCCATTCGCGGCCCCAAACAATCTTGATCACGTCCCAGCCGGAGCCCAGGAAGAAGGACTCGAGCTCTTGGATGATCTGCGAGTTACCGCGCACTGGGCCGTCGAGGCGCTGCAGGTTGCAGTTGACGATGAACGTCAAGTTGTCCAGGCCGTTTAGGGCAGCGAAGTGCACCAGGCCGCGGGATTCGGCTTCGTCCATCTCGCCGTCGCCCAGGAAGGCCCAGACGTGCTGGTCAGATGTGTCTTTGATGCCGCGGTTTTCCAGGTATTTGTTAAAGCGTGCCTGGTAGATGGCGTTCATTGGGCCCAGGCCCATGGACACGGTAGGGAATTCCCAGAACCAGTCCATGCCCTTCGGGTGTGGGTAGGAAGGCAGGCCGTTGTTTGGGCCACGCGAAACTTCCTGGCGGAAGCCGTCGAGGTCTTCTTCATCCAAGCGACCTTCCAGGAAGGCGCGCGCGTACATGCCTGGCGAGGCATGGCCTTGGAAGAAGACCTGGTCGCCACCGGATGGGTGGTCTTTGCCTTTGAAGAAGTGGTTGTAGCCCACCTCATAGAGTGGGGCAGCGCCAGCGTAGGTGGAAATGTGCCCACCGACGCCAATGCCTTCACGCTGCGCACGGTGCACCATCACGGCGGCATTCCAGCGCATCCAACGGCGGTAGCGTTTCTCAATCTCCTCATCGCCCGGGAATTCTGGCTCCTGGTCGGTGGGGATGGTGTTGACGAAGTCCGTAGAAGTCAGCGACGGCAGCGGTACGCGTTTCGCCGAGGCGCGCTCCAGCAGGCGCAGCATGAGGTAGCGTGCACGGTCAGAGGAGGCGTTTTCTAGCAGCCCGTCGAGCGAGTCCATCCATTCCCGGGTCTCTTCCGGGTCTTGGTCGTTCAGGTAGGAGGCAACGCCGTCCCGGATGAGTGGGTGGTTGGATTCGTCGCTGCCGAAATCCTGCGCGGGGTTTTTGCTGTTTGCAGAATTATCAGAGTGATCTGCCATGTGGTTCTCCTTGCACAGATATCTTGACCAGTTGTGTACCAGTACGGCGCGCGGGCGCCACCAATACTGGGGTATGCCCTGGAGGCGGCTACCAGCCAAATTTTGGTTGATGCACCGTTCCAGTCCGCGTTGCGAGAGCACGCGGTTGTTGTTTACATGCTACCTGGCGCGACCGATGGTTGAACAACCCTAAGTAATTACGGCGCAATATTCACGCGTATCTCACATTTTTGGTGCTAATCGTTGTAGGGTGTGGCTTGAAGCGGTCTTCAGGCTGTAGCCGAGAAGATCGGGGGAAACCCAGATAACCGAGAAATCTCAGGAAGGATTAACACAGTGGTAGACACTCCGGGTGGCGAGGAGCGCACCCAGGACCTTGCACAGCGCCTTGGCATCGAAAAAGGCATGGTGGTGCAGGAAGTTGGTTGGGATGAAGATTGCGACAGCAGCATTTCTGAGGCCATTGAGGACGTAATTGGCGAGGAGTTGTTGGATGCAGACACCGACGAGCTTTGCGACGTCGTCCTGTTGTGGTGGCGGGAAGACGACGGGGACCTTGTCGACGGTTTGGTGGACTCGATCACTCCGCTTGCCGACGGCGGCTGCATCTGGTTGCTGACCCCTGGCGCGCAAAAGCCGGGCACTGTGGAACCTGGTGTGATCTCTGAATCTGCCCAACTGGCCGGAATGGTGCAGACGAAGGCTGACCGCTTTGGTGATTGGCAGGCTTCGTGCTTGGTGGGCCGCGGCTATACCAAGTCCAAGGGCGCTACAGTATAACGTTCTATAACTCCATAAAATGACGCATAACCTGGCGATTTGTCAAAGTTTATGATGATCATGTTATGGTATACCAGTACCTCGCACAGAGGGATGCGGCTTTAGCTCAGCTGGAAGAGCAACTGGTTTACACCCAGTAGGTCGGGGGTTCGATCCCCTCAGGCCGCACAGATGTGAAGTCTCGAGACATCGTTCCTATTTCGGTGTCTCGAGATTTTCTTCGTTTTGGGGGTTCGTTTTCTAGATTTCACCGAGTTGGTTGCGGTGGTATTTTTTGGTTTTGTCTAAGTGGTATCGGCCCCAGATTTCGCCTGTGTGGGGGTTAATGGCGGTGATGTCGTTGTTGATGCAGATGAGCATGATTTCTTTGGTGCGGTGTTTTCTTCCGACGTAGAGTTTGCGCATGTTGCCGGCCCAGCGAAGGGTTACTTTTCCGTCGTTGTCGACTTTGTCTCGCCGTAGGCGATTGTCGGTGCCAATGGGGATGTCGAGTGGTGGGGCTTTGGGTAGTCGGTTGTAGGCCTGTGGTGGTGTTTGTCTGTTGAGTGCTCGGTGGGGTCGGTGGTTGTTGTAGTAGTCGATGATGTCATCGAGTTGTTGGTTTAGCTCGCCGATGTTGTGGGCGAATGGCCTTGCGTGCAGGGCTTTTTGGAGTGTTTGGTGGAAGCGCTCGACTTTTCCTTGGGTTTGGGGATGGTATGGAGTTCCATTCTTTTGTTGGATGCCCATTTGGAGGAGTAGCTGTTCGAAGCCGTTGCGAGTGTCGGCTTTTCTGTAGAGCTTTGTGGTGAACACGCTGCCGTTGTCGGTGAGGGTGGATTTGGGGAATCCATGTTTGTTACCTGCGGATATGAAGGTGTCGATGACGTTGGTGCCGGTTTCGTGTTCGAAGGCTTTGCAAGCGATGACAAAGCGTGAGTGGTCGTCGATGATGGTCAGGATGGCTACGCGTTGGTTGTTGTTGAGGTAGCAGTGGCTGTAGTCGAGTTGCCAGGTTTCGTTTGGTTGGTCTGCTTCGAATCGTTTCCAGGAACTGCGTGGCCTTTTGTGAGGTTGTTCGATGACGTAGCCGTGGCGTTTGAGTATGCGGTGGATAGTCGATGCTGCTGGTAGTGGGGTTATTTTTTGTTGTTGAAGATGCCATCGGATGGTGTGGGCGCCGTTGTCTTGGCCGGTGTTTTCAAGGTGTTGTCGGATTTCGAGGATGGTTTTGACTGTGCTCTCTGGTACCTGTCTGGGGTTGGAGTGCGGGGCCCGGGAGCGTGGTTGTAGTGCTTGGTAGCCACCTTCTCGATAGCGGTGGAGTAGTTCGCGGATCCAGCGGGTGCTGACGTTAAAGAGTGCGGCGGCATCTTTATGACTCATGCCGGTCGCGAGGATGGTTTCGACGATGACTTTGTTGGAAGTGTGTTTCTTGCCCATGCTCTATTTTGGGCGGAAGTATGTCTCGCTACATCCTAAGGTGGTGCGTGTGTCCTCATTGTCCCTGTTGGGGTGGTTGTGTGAGAACAGCGGAACGATGTTGTGGCACATCAGAGCCTTGAGGGGCGGAAGGATGTCGTGAGACAGAGCGGAACGATGTCATGGAATCAGACACCTGATGGCGCACAGATTGAAATCTCGAGTCATCGTTGAAAGACGGTGCTCGAGATTTTTGTGGATTCGGGGGAACTTTCGTAGAGCTCGCGGATGGCTAGTGCAGGCGTTGGCGATTTTGTTGTGGTGTATTCGCTTGCATTCGCCCCGTGGATTGTCTATGGGCTTGGTTGCTTGGAGGCGGTTCTGGGAGCAGATGTTTAATTCGCACTATGAAAAAGTTTGCGAACTCTTGTTTTCTGTCCATTGGGGGTGTTCGACGGGGGGGGGGGGTAAATGTGAGTCCGTCGAACGATGTTGTTATTGCATCAAGCAAAACCTTAAAATTAACCCCGAATGACCGTAAAACGCGGTCATTGGTTGATTTAGATTCATGATGACACTGCTGAGAAGGCAGGAAAGAGCCTGTTTCCGTTAGTGGAGAACTTGTGGTCCTTTCAGTTCCTTAGCGTCAGTGTTCTTGCTTGAAAGGACCTTACATGGCAAAAGCCATTTCGAAGCCGCTCGCTCTAGCAGTTGCAGTCGGCTTGACTCTCGGTGGATCGTTCGGCGCTGGCGCTCCTGCGTTCGCGCAGAATGCAGTGGATGCGCCGCAGACAGCCGAACAGGTGCCGCCAGCATCCACGATTCCGGCAGGGAATAATTTCTCACTGACGATCCATAAGCGCGTCAACTCTCAAACCCTGCGGCAGGGTACTGGACAGCAGGACGATCAAGTCGGTGGACAGCCTCTGCAAGGCGTCGATTTTAAAATTCAGAAACTCGCAGGGGATATCCGCGAGCAAAGTGATTTTAGTCGGCTTGCAGCATTGGCAAAAGAATACAATCAGCCACACGCATCTGCTGATGCACCCGCACTTGATGATAGCTTCACGGAGCAAACGAGGACTACAACCGCTGCCGGAGAGGCGAATTTCAGCAATCTTCCTGCAGGTGCGTATTTGGTAACAGAGACGAAAACTCCAGATCCTGAAGGTGCGCAAACATTCGTTGCGAGCAAGCCTTTCATTGCGTTCGTACCAATGACGAACCCACAAGGTAATGGATGGAACTCCGATGTGCACGTTTACCCGAAGAATTCTGAAGTTCGGGTTACCAAGCAGGTCGACGATGCCAATAAACACGCATCGAACCAGACTGACGGTCGCAATGTCGACTCCAAGGTTACATATACACTGGACGGACTTGTGCCTGCAGCTCCGGCTGGTCGAGTATTGCGTGATTTCAAACTTACGGATGCTTCGAAATCTGACGAGCTTTCTTTTGGTGAAAACTTTGTTACAAGCGTCGTACGTATCCCAGCGGGCGGGACTCCAGACCAAGCAGTTCCGTTGACACCTAATCAGCATTACACCGTAAATTCAAACGCTAGTTTGCCAAACAACACCACGAATATGGCTAATGGTGCGGACCAAGCGTTCGATATTGTAATCTCGGATCCTGCTGCTGCTGGTTTACAACCTGGCGACACTGTCCGAGCAGTCGTTGAATCCACAATGTTGCAAGCACCGGATCAACAAATCGAGAACTCCGTCAATGAATCTGGTGTTTTCCGCGATCCGTCAACTGGCGCAGACGATCAACCGTTTGAAACCCCAAACGATAAGGTAGTTACCTATATCGGTAAGATCCGTGTTCTAAAGATTGAAGAACGGGCGGATGACGCTGAAGGTGAACCAAAACCATTGGCGGGTGCAAAGTTTGATCTGTACAATTGTGAGACTCCGGACAATGTTCTGCAGTCAGGTACTACCAACAATCAGGGGACACTCACATTCGAAGGAATTCATGTCAGCGACTGGGTTGATAATGAAAGCCCAGAAACAAACGTTGAATACTGTTTGAAAGAGACCCAAGCTCCAGCAGGGTATACAACTCTCACAGAAGAAACCCGAGTTACGTTATTACGGGAATCGCAGGGCACGATTGGAGAGGGCCCGGAGGCTCGTCAAGTCCGCCTTGTTTCGGCAACTATTCAGAACCGTCCGACCTCTGAGGTTCCAATCCTTCCATCCACTGGTGGCATGGGTATCTTGCTGGTAGCTCTGCTTGGTCTTGGAATCATCGCCGGTGGTGTTTACGCCGCTCGTCGTAACTCCGCAAAGGCCTAAGAGCTCTGTTAGCTCGTAAAGCTTGAGCTGAAGCGTTCGTCTTCACGTGCAGGGTAGTCACTGTTTAGCTGCCCTGTAAACGAAGACAACTATATGCCCGGCGCATAAAGCGTCGGGTTTTAGTGAATCCATAACAAATTTTTACTATAAAACTTTATTAATTTAGCCATTACCCAGAAAGACCGGGGTTTAGCCACAATGACCCTTGCCACCCGTGAGCCTGCAACGCCTGACCAGTCAGAACAAACGTCGGTATTTCGGCGCGTAGTAGTACCCGCGATTATCATCCTGGTGGGAATATCCGTACTTCTCTATCCAGTAGTTTCTACCCAGTGGAATAACTACATTCAGCGCAAAGTTGTTGAAGATTACCAATCACAGCTTCAGGATATTCCCGAGGAGCAACGGAGTGCAGCAATAGAAGCAGCACACGAATACAACGCCAACTCTATTGGTGGCCCAATCCTGGACCCCTGGTTGTCGCGTGTGTCTGAAGACAACCTGGATTACCAGCATTACATGGAACAGCTTTCTGGTTTGCCAGCGATGTCACAGGTGTCGATACCTTCAATTGAATCCTCTTTGCCGGTCTATCACGGCACGACGGAAGAAGTGTTGCAAAAAGGTCTAGGTCATCTTTACGGAACCTCATTGCCCGTTGGTGGGGAGGGCACGCACTCGGTTATTACGGGGCACACCGGCCTGACGACGTCAACGATGTGGGACAACCTCATTGATATGAAAGAAGGCGACGCGGTTTACATCAACACCTTCGGCCAGAAGATGAAGTACCAAGTGACCTCTACAGAGGTAGTCCTGCCACACGAGACGGAAAGTCTGGCACAGCAAGCCGATAAAGATCTCATTACTCTGATCACCTGTACGCCGTATGGCGTGAATTCCCACCGGTTGCTTGTCCACGCTGAGCGCGTACCACTGGATCCCGAAGACGAAGCCGCATTCAACCAGAAAAACGCCATCTTGCAGTGGTGGATGTGGGCATTGTTGATCGTCGCTGCGTTGGCTATCGCGTTTTTGATCCATTGGATCCGCAAAGAACGTCGTAAAGCAGCTGCGGCTAACGGTGATGACGCCGCCGGTGATGTGGAAGGCGCGGGGTTGACCAGGGCGACGCGCAAGAGCTTGAACGCCACCGAAATGCCTAAGACCGGAAGGCATCGTCGTGACAATTAATCTTCGCAAAATGACTGTGGCCGTAGCAGTTGCTGCGTCACTTGGGCTGTCCGTACCGTTTGCGGATGCTGACCAACGTGTCATTAGCGGTAATGATAAGAACTTGTCGGCAGACTCGATGGATGTTGCTCGTTCCCAAACGCTGAACATTAAGAAGTTGCCGCGGAATCCCCATGATGATCCGATTCCAGGTGCGAAGCCGTTTGGTGGGGTAGAGGGGTTGACCTTCCGCTTGTCAAAAGTCAACGGAGTGGATGCGACAACCGAGCTTGGCCGTGAAGCCGCGAAGAAATATACGGTGCAACGCGCACGCCATGAAGGTTTTAGTGAAAGCCGCGAAGAGAAAACTAATGCTGATGGCATCGTAGAATTTCGAGGTTTGGGGCCAGGACTGTATCTGATTGAGGAATTCGCTCCCGACGACGCGCATGAATGGCGGCTTTCCAGCCCACAGCTGGTGATTTTGCCGCTGGGTGATGTCATGGGCGAAAACTACAGCTACGAGAATGTTTTGGTTACTAAGCCCGAACCTACAGAGCCGCCGACGACTCCACCCGCAACGCCTGAGGATCCGGCAACACCGCCTGCTACTCCGGGGAAACCTGGTACTCCACCGAGCACATCAGAAGAGCCGGGAGAGCCAGGGGAACCCGGAAGGCCGGATGATCCGGAGGCTCCAGGTAATCCTGGTGGTGGAGAGAAAACCCGCACTGGTGGCGATGGTGAGTTGGCCATTACCGGCGCAAATGTGCTTTGGGCATTTCTAGCCGGTGTTGGGCTAATCGTGTTCGGGTTCGTGCTTATGCGAAAGAAAAATTAACATGAAAAAAGTAGATTCGTATTCGACGTATTCGCGACCCAGGTTGAATTTAGCCGCTGCGTTCTTGGTTATTTGGGGCTTGCTGGCGTCGATTTTGGTGATTCCTGCATTTGGTCAAGAAGAAACCCAGTCGCCAGAAACTAGCCTTGAAGAATTTAGTGACAATGAACAATTAGTCGACGATTCAGCAGCTGAAACCCAACTGAGTCCAGATTCTGAAATTGCCGAGACAATCGCACCTTTTGACACCACGACGAGCAATTCCGCAGGCGAACCAACCATTCACGTTGTTAGGTCTGGAAGCACTGATGAGATTACTGTTCATGAAGATGAAGGCGATATGCTGCAGTATTTATCGTCTGACATGATTTTGGGTCTCGTGCGTGACGGAGTCGGAGAAATCTCTAGCGTTGACAAGATTAATGCAGATGGTTCAGAACTTGAAGCGACAGCATACACTGTTATGCAGCATGATAGTCGAGAACTCATCCTGATCGATGCTGAATCACTGTCTACAATTCCGCCCCAAAATATGAGTTTCAACGTTGAGGCTGATTATGAAGCAGATTATCGAATGGCGTTGTTACACGAATTGCCGAGCCGATTTGATCTGCAGGAGCAGGGGATTTTTGCCGAAGAGCATACAATTGATTCGCAAGTTGATCTTACCCACCGCTCCGCCGCACAATGTGAGCCGACAGGTACTAAAACCTTTCAATCTCAAGGGGCGACTATTGCTGGTGTATCACCAGAGCGCGGCAATGTAAGGCGAGTTACCTTGAGGGGGTTGCAGCCCGGCAGTATTGTGAACGAAATCCAACTGAGATTACGTTCAGGTGTATTTATAGCAACTCCATCAGCATCGTTAATTCGTGACCGCGACGGAAAACTAATTGCCGGGAACGGTCCGGCTTTTGGTGTCGATAGTCAGATCTCTCGTGATAGACGGACGGTCACCCTTAGGTTTAGTAACCAAGAGGTGGGCAACGAAGGCAGGATTGACGTTCTCGTCCCTTCTTCTACTCCCCGTCAGCGAGATTATTTATCAGCTCAGGTAACCACTGCTCCGCGTCTTGGAAACCCTTATCATTCACCGAAAAGAGAGGAAGATTTAGCATCCCCTGCAGGGCCCCGATTGCTAACAGAACGAGAAAAAAAAGAAGGCACGAAAATTTATGTATCGGTCTCACGAAATTCGCGAGATGCGAACGACCGGAACCGTGACAGAATGGATCAAACCGTCCTAGCTATCCAGGAACACGGACAGGGTGACTTTACTGAGCGTGGAACTAGTGGCTGGATATACAATGCTTTAGCGTATGATCCAGACGATGATTGGCTATATGGTGTAAGCCAGTACCGAGGGAAACCGGAAAACTCATGCTTTCCTCCGGGGCATTTACTTCAAATCAACCCCGTTGATGGTTCGGTGCGAAACCTAGGTCCTCTGTTGGATTCTAATGCCAACGATATATTCGTAAACGAAGGCGACCGGAAGCTATTGAATGCCGGGGCGATCTATGATCGACACCTTTATGTATCCAATTCGTCAACTTCGGGCAGCAGAACAATGTATAAAATTCCCCTTCCGTCGAACGGCAATTTTACTGCTGGCAAACCTCGTATTGAAAAGCTAAATTATCGGGTTTACTCCGAAGACTACGCAAGGCTGTCCTCGCACCCCCAATATGTATGGGGCCTGGTGAGTCCTGGAGCGTTGGGTGATAATGGGGCAGACCACCTCAAGAAGTATCCAAAAAATCAGGTTGTGGTGGAACGCCTAGATTTGCAAAATGGTAACGTTCAGTATTATCCGCTGTCAGATTCACAGTTGACTGCACCAAATGGTGAAAAACTTATACAACAGACAACTTGGGGCAAAGCATGGACGTACGGAAATGGCAACCTCGGGTTCGCCCCCGGTGGGCAGTCCAGGGGAGTCGGGGGCGCTCAAATCAGCGTGAAAAATCCAGTTGGCGGTCCCGAATTTAAAGTTGAACAGATCCTATGGAACCTGCCGTTTTCTTACAACACAGATGCATCGAGTAACGCGAACCGCTATCCAGCCCCAACCAGTGATCTGACTGTGAATAAACGTCACCTGGGCGGCCAACTCGACGTAGTGGATAATGCAATCCTGCAGCAGTTAAAACGCTACCTTTCCGACCGACCTGGATATAACTATTGGGCAATTGAATTGAAGAATTCCGGCGATACCGTGGTCTCAGGCTCTTCAATTAGAGAACATTTACCTGATGTATACGATCCACAAACACTGGTTGCTAGTTACCTCACCGTGGATAATCGCCTTGAGCCGGTCAATCCAGGGGTCCCGGTTCGAATATCTAAGGAATATCTGGAAAACGAGGACGGGTCGAATACAGCTCAGTTCGGTGTTGGACAAATCCAACCTAATCAAACGGTGAGGGTCTACATCGCGGTGCGGTTTAAACAAGGGAGGAATGAATGCAAAGCTAATACAGTCAGCGTTCTAAACAACGACCAAGATAGCAACCCAGACGACAACCAATCGACAGCAGCTTGTGTTCAGGACCCAAAGATCGGGTTTGAACTTCACAAAGTTGACGCCAGCGAGCTTGATAGCTCATTGCCTGCTCAAAAGTTAACCGGCGGTAACTTTATACTGCTTAATGCGACGAAAGAAGATGGCAGCGTCAAAGCTGAAAGTGAGGTAAATTGGCAAGCGGCGACGCATCCTTCGAACCCTGACGTCACAGAGATAAGAGAATCGGAAGAACAGCCCGGGGAGTATCGTGCAACGAATGATCTGGAAATTGGGAAGTATTATTGGCTGATTGAAACACAAGCGCCAACTGGAGCCGATGGCAAGAGGTATAGCTTGTTGGTGAAGCCCGTATTATTTCAGTTAGTGCGGGATCCTAATACTGGCAATGCACGTGCCCTCTTTTTCGACGAGACAGCTGCGAATACTGGCCGTCAAGAGTGGACAAATAAACATCCCGTGGCAAATATGTATTCTGGGCAGCAAGCCAAAGACAAAATAACGATTAAACTAGCGAATATTCAACAAGGAGAAATGCCACTTACTGGTGGTTCCGGAGTTTGGCGGCTCACCAGCATTGGCTTACTCGTTATCTTGGTCGGCGTGTTCGGTGCGATTAGCCGTCGAAAAACGGCAATTTTCGGCTAGTGCTGTAAGTCAAGTATTTGGTTGCTCTCATTTCAATGGACTAGAAGGTTTGAAACGGTAAGAGCTTAAATCTTCATGGCCTCGCCGCGAGGCCATGAAGAGCCCTAGGTCTTAGGCCCAGGTGGTTTGAGTGTTGCCCCTGCCGCTCTGCCTGCGGGGGAGAAAATAGAGCAATGAGCCGTCTTAGAATCGGTGGCAAGCAAGCTATGGGACGATGACAAAAGCGAAACTAAGGGACTACTGAAGCGTCCTGGGTTTAGTTCCTACCTCAGATAAGGAAGGATTAGGCACTATGCCCAGAAAGTATTCCTTCGAGTTTAAGGAAAAGGCGGTCCATCAGATCATTGAAATGGTCTGCTTGGAGTCCTGCTCACTACAGTGCGCCTGAGAACAGGTCGGCGCGCTCTTCGGCGTATCACGCCATACTTTGCCGGCGTGGTATCGCGACAGTGCCTTCAGACGAGATGGCCACGCAACGCCGGATAGTAAAACATTGGAAGAAGAGCTTGGGGCGTCTGCGCCGCGAGAACCATGAACTGAAACGAGCACACGGGATTGTCGAAACTGCTTCGGCTTTTTCGCAGCGGAACTCGACCGACCCTAAGACCACATGATCTCCTATATCGACGCGAATAAAGATCAGTCTGGGCCCGGGGCCATCTGCCGAGTCCTTCGACAGGCAGATCGTGGATTTATCACCTCACGCGGCTACCGGAAAGCCTCTTAACGTATCTCAAGTGCGAAAGTGTTAAGCGATAGCCTGCTCATTCCAGAGGTTTGGCGTGTAGATCCGGAGAGTTTTTCGGTCTATGGTATTCGAAAAATGTGGCACGCTATGAACCGTGAAGGCTTTCATATTGGCTGCGATAAGACTGCCCGGTTGATGAAGCTAGCAGGTGTTTCCGGTCGCAGACGTGGACGAGACCCGGTAACAACGGCCAAGCCCAAAGACACCTGATTGTTGCCCGGACCTGGTGCAGCGAAACTTTCGTTTGCACGCACCGGGCAGGCTTTAACCACTGCTGGAAGAATCCATGGCACCCAGTTGATTCACCATGGTGATCGGGGCAGTCAGTACGTGTCGTTGAAATATTCTACGGCTTTAGCTGAGTCTGGAATTCGCCCGAGTGTGGGAACAGTCGGCGACTTTTATGACAACGCATTGGCGGAGGCGGTCAATGGATTCTACAAAGCTGAATTCATCTACCCCAAGGCCTGTGGACGTCGGTGGGGGAAGTTGAGTTGGCGGCCTTGCGGTGGGTGTATTGGCAGAATACCAAGTGCCTTCACGAAGCATTGGACTACGTCACCCCGCAGGAAGTAGAAATCGAGTACCATCTCACCCAGCCCGTCAATACGGGGTAGTAAAAGAAGCGGAACTGAACCCAGGACGCTTCAAACGACGAAAGCGTCAGCTTTTGCCAGGGTATAAGTTGTTGTCGCGTCATTTATAACACACAGCGTGACAGTAGGTCTAAAAGAAAGAATAGTTTTTGAAATTTACTCTTTTACTAAGCGCCGTTTTCATAATGTCATTCTCACGATATTCATTGCCATCTTTGAGCCAACGAGCCAAGGAAAGACCGATCACACTTTGAGCTCCGCCTTGGCGCAAAGCACCAGTAGCAGAGAGAAAGTGTCCACCGGATGCCCAGGTATCATCAATGAGTAGAATATTTTTTCCATGAACGACAGTCTCCTGCGTCTGAAAGTTGGACGTAGCATAACCTCTCGGATTGTCCATGCCAGACCCGGCCTTTAGTGCCTCCTCAACATTTCCCCTATACCCCGTCTTTGAAGCTGCCTGATTGATAATCCGCGCCAGGGGATGCGGCCCTTTCCGATCGCTGAGACTGGGAACGAATGTAATCACATCAATTGGAAAGCGTTGCATAGCTTGCCTCACCCCCATCATTGCAAGAGCCAAGACGATGGTTTGGTGCAGAAGTACAGGTTGCTCTCCCTTGTACCGTCTCATAACTGACCCGCTCTGCTGTCCGGCCTGGGCATAGATACCGAACCCCATCGCGTCAGGGAATGCGTTAGGTGGGTAGGCTCGTTCGCATTTGTAACACCTCGCAAATCCCGACTTCACAGTACCGCGACATTTCAAACAAGTTAGATGTGGTAGGTGGATAGCGGGGGCCAAGTAATTCGCCTGTCGATTCAGGTACACGTGCGCTGCGACCATCAGAATAGCTTCGTCTGCTCATCGTAGCCGCGAGTTACTTCAACAGAAGCGTCTACTGCTTCAGTTAGAGAAGTCACACGAATAGCCTTATTTTCATCTACAAGCTTTCTCGCCCACTCAACACTATTGGCAACCGTGCCTGTAAAAATAACTTTTCTACCATGATTTAACGCTGCCTTAACTTGGTGGCGAGTGCCCGATTTCTCAGTAGCCGCCATAACAACTGTGGCCAAACCATAGCCGGACATAACCGCATTTCGCATCGGGAAGTTGTACCTTCTGACTGGCGAGTCAGGCTCAAACTGGGAAAGTACTAGTCCTCCATGAGTTTGAATCCTGTCACGCAGACTGCGGTTAGTTACAGGGGAAGTGCGATCCAGCCCGGTTCCCATAATTGCGATAGTTCGACCGTTCACACTGAGGGCACCCTCGTGGGCCGCTGTATCTATACCTCGCGCAAGCCCAGAGATGACCGGTATTCCCTGCGTTGCGAGCCGCTGCGCTAGTTGGAAGGAAGCTTGGACGGCCTGGGGAGAGGCGTCTCGGGAGCCGACTACGCTAACTCCTACCTCCTTGGGCTTAAGTTCGCCTTGCCAGTAGAGAATTGCCGGGGATTCTCGTACATCACGGAGGATAACTGGGTATTCGTCCTCGAGGATGTTTACCAAGTTATAACCTCGAGCTTGCCAGTCAATAATTTCGCTGTATTCGGATGCCTTTGATGCAAAGATTGTTTGAATATACTCATCAATTACAGCCTGTGGGTCCCCCATTCGCACGAGCTCATCAGTTTTTTCAATCTGGGAAATGCCAAGTTCAGACCGCAGAAGACGTAGAATATTTGCGTTTTGCTCCAGAGGCTTGGCGAGAGTGTGCATAACAAGAATGTTACCCAGCTAGACGGCAATTTAGTAGTCATCCAACAGAGTTTCTTCTAACAAAGATATTAGAAAGCACCTCACGTTGTAGATATTTCTTCTTCCCATCGCAATCTCTCAGAGAGCTTATCTTCTCTCTTTCTGCCCATTTCCGCAGAAGTTCTGGGCTGATGTTGTGGCCTTGCTGTCTCAGTTTGTAGCAGATGGTTCGTGCCGTGAGCCAGACTTCTTGCGGCTCTCCTATTGGTTGTGGTGGTCGTGTTCGGCGTAGTTTGTGGCTGAGTTCTCGTATTTGGTGTTTGAGTTCGTCGAGCATGAGGGGTGCTACGTCGAGTTGGCTTATGGGGCCGGCTTTCGGAAGTGCCCCGGGTTTTGTTCCTAGGCATTTGCCTTGATTTCTATTATTGTTTGGAGCGAGTTCTGCTTCCAAAACTCGGTTTCCACTTCGATAGGGATGCGGTATCCCAAGCTTTGATGCAGCCTAGTCTCGTTCCACCATGACACCCACTCGAATGTCGCGATTTCTACCTCGACACCGTCATCCCACCTGCGAGTATGGATTAGCTCACCTCTTGTGAGGGGCCGTTCACGTTTTCAGCCAGAGCATTGTCATATCAGTCGCCAACCGTCCCGGTGGAAGCAGTGATCCCGTGCTGGGAAAGTCGCTGATTGTAGACCACGCTGATATGCTGCGATCCGTGATCTTCAATGGTGCACCAAACCTGTTGTTTCTTCAGCACACTTGGGTCACCTGGTTGAGAGCTTGCAGCGGCAAAGCCTGAAGTGCGCATGGAATCTGATAACGCCCACCCAACAATCCGCCGGGAGTAAACGTCGGTGACAAACGCGGTGTACACAAAGCTTTTCTTCGTGCGCACATACGTAATGTCGCCCCGCCCGCAGTTTGTTCGAACCCAGGGTTTTGAATTCACGCTCGACCAAGTCTGGGCGCAGATCAGGCACGTGAGCTTTTCGGGTTGTGATAGGTGATCTGCCTTTGCCTGTGCCAGAAACACCAGCCGGGCGGTGTGTTCACGACCGATATCAATTCCATCACGGCGTAGAGCTTGCCACATTTCCGCACATCGTAGACATCGTAATTAGCTTGATGAACGGCACTAATACGTTCAATCAGCACAGCATCGCGAAGGCGACGAGCGCTGAGCCCACGGGCTTTGGATTGGCGGTAACCACGCGAGGTGATAAACCCGCCAGCCCGGTTATATTCTTCAACGTCTTACAGATGAACTCGACTGAGAAACGATCCCGGTATTCATCGATGAATCGGATCATAACCGAGATTTTGGGTCGAGTCATGACGCGAAAAACCGAGGTAACTTGCAACAACTCATTGGCATCGTGTAGCTCTTGGTTTTCACGGTGCGGCTTGGCCACCTCTGCAAAAAGATCTTCAGGCACAGGATTAGCGCCACATCCTTCGTGACGAGCTGCTTGTGTCCATTGTCGGGCAGTATGCCTCGAAACACCCAGTTTCGGTGCCGCGGTCTTGCACGCTTCCTGGATGGAAACATTTTCTGCCAGAGTTCGGCCCTCCACCAAGCGAATGACGCGGTCTTTGGCATCCAGGTCAAATTTTTGGGCAAGTTCGAAGATTTTCCCATCTACTAAAACGGAACAAAACCTGAGACACTTCAACTCGGTGCACTAAAGCGCCTGTAATCGGCTAAGCTATGGACAATTGAGTTTTGCGAGGCAGTAGTAATTCCTGGCCTTAACCAATAGCTGCGAATGGACAATAAACAATGGGGCAGACTGCAAGGCAGTTAACTTCAAGGAAACGGCGCCGGCCTATCGCGACCACGTTAGCTTTGGTTACGGCGTTTGTTGGGCTGCCTCAACTGTTCGTGCCCCAGCAAAGTTACGCGTATGACGTCCTAGAAACACATCGCGAAATCCGTAATGTTCAAACAACTTTCCCTGACGCTGAGGGATCGACCGAGGCAGACATTGCTCCAGACAAGCAGGGAAATAGGGGTATACACTCACCCGAGAGCTCAACCCTGGGTATTGAAGGCCCAGACGAAACTTCAGAATTAGAGTTTTCGCCCTCGGATCTGCCTGAGCTCGGCGAAACCGAGAGCCGGATTGAAGGAGCACCGGCTGAAGACAACGTAGACAGCGGACTGCAATGGTTCGCATCGCCCGTCGTCGGTGAGCGTCGACTATCGATGGCGCCCGCGCGTTTTTCTCATAGTGGCCGCCGAGGTGGAGTAACCAGTTATGTGCGGGGACCGCAGGCTAACAGAGATCTAAAAGTAAAGCGCATTCGAATTACATTCACACGGACTGACGGACAAGACCGGCGTTCGCTCGAAGTGAAGAACGCGCGCTTCATTAAAAACGGAAGTACGTGTCGCGGAAGTAATGTAACAACCCAGAGTTTCGGCAACAAAGTCGTCGAATTTGACGTTTCCCGCTGCAACGTCAATATCTGGGAAGGCTCCAACGATGAGCTCCGCGTCGAGGACATAGCACTATCCGGTGGCGGCCAAGTGCCACCAGACGCCTTCGCCATGAACGTGTGGGTCGATGACATCTTCGATCCAGGCGATGCGAGAGAGTGGACCACACAAGCCGAAAATGGTGTACTAACCACGCTTATCGAGCCCGAAGATCGCCTGGAGACCTCACGAGTGCAAATGAGACGCACCATAGAACGCGCAGCAAAGATCAAAGGTCCGTTCGTTGCGCGGCTCCAAAACCAAAACGGCTTCGACGTCGATGGTGGGCAGGAACTCGCAGAGCTGCGCATCATCGGCCCGCGGGGCGAAACGAGATATTCGAAGCGGATCAACGCGAACGACGGCCACGCAGAGGCATTAGAACCGGGCAATGGATGGGGTGGTATTGACTTCAAAGAAGACCGCGAATTTACCGTGCCTGCGGGATCACGAGTAGAAGTCGATATGGTCTTACACGGGCGAAACAAGCATGGACGAAACCTCAAAGAACCGAATACGCGCTCGCCGCTTGGCCCAGGTGCGTTGGAATTTGCTACTACACTGCTAGAGCAGCGTCGGCAAATATGCGTCGAAGCACAAGAAAGCGCTCCGATAACAGGGTTCCAATTGCAGCAACGGGGCGGACTCAGCGGTGGAATTCGTCGTATAGAGTCCGCGAGTTTTGGATCCGACGAGGCTGCACAGCAAATTACGGTACCGCTGAAAATTACCATCGACGGGCTGAATGCTAGGGGTAAATTTCAACCGCTGGTAGAGCAGCCAACGCACCAAACCCAGGACTCGCAAGAAAAGCGTCATTTTTGCGTGGAACTGAGCTTCAACGCTGATCGCGATGTGTCGCAAGAGCAGATGGATCAGCATTTCGAGCTCACTTTGAGTTACGCGCTAATTCCGCTGCAGGTGCAAGCCTTTGACTACGACGAACGCGGTGATGTAAATAAAACGGTGCTGGTCGGAGCTGAATTTGCTGTGTATGCATCCAAGCCCGCCGACGGAGCAGCCGGATTGGAGCCCGCAGACCAGCCAGACTGGGATAAACCAGTATGGCGCAGCCGTGATGGAGACTCCGCAAAGCTAGCACCCGGGGTCTATTACTTGGTGGAAGTGCAGGTACAAGGGGCGAATTCGCGACCATATTCTCTTTTACCTGCGCCAGTTCGCTTTCGGTTGAGCTATGGTGAGGAAAACTCAGATGGTTTTGACATTCACGTGCCACCTACAGCGGAGGCACCGTTTGTGCTTGCTGCGAAGGTAGAGAATGGACGCGCGATCATGGAAATTGGCAACATCACCCGTGGTGAAATGCCACAAACCGGCGGTCACGGTATTTGGGTCTTTGTCATTGTTGGTGTTGTGCTAGTAATTGGTGGTGGGTTGGCTATGCAAAGACGTCGGGAAGCATAAACGTGGAAGCTCAATTTAGTCTTCGACGGTTGTTGGGCGAGATCCTGCTGACCGCCGGGGCGCTCATCGTTTTGTTCGTGTTCTATGAGGTGTATTGGACGAACATGAAATCTGGCCAATTGCAGGCGCAGGCGAATGAGCGCATGGAGCAGCGCTGGCAGAAAGCAGATGCCGGTGGCACTGGGGAGGGGGTGCCGGAACCGGATAGCGGGCAGGCGTTTAGCCGCATCTATATTCCGCGGTTGGGGTCGGATTATCAGTACGCGGTACTAGCCGGGACTTCGCAGGACGTTTTAGCCGCCGGGCCTGGGCATTATATGGACACGCAGGCGCCGGGGGAACTCGGCAATTTTGCAATTGCCGGGCACCGCATGGGGCAGGGAGCGCCCTTTATACACCTGGAAGACCTGCATTCTTGCGATGCCATCGTCGTCGAGACTGCTACGCAGTGGATTACATACCGGGTGCTGCCAATTGACGCAGGCGCCAACGGTGGGGCGGAGTGTTTTAGCGAGGAGCAACGCGCCAAGCTTGCCGACGACTATGCTGGAATTTCAGGCCGTCACATTACGCACCCTGGCGATGTTGGGGTGATTGCACCCATCCCGGGAGTTGATTTCAGCAGGGAAGGAGCCCCGCAGCCGAGTGAGTCGCTGGCGACGTTGACGACGTGCCACCCGTGGTATTCGAACTCGCAGCGCATGATCGTGCACGCGATGGAAGTTGAAGTGCTGGAGAAAGCCGAAGGTCAGCGCCCAGGGGCGCTTGCTGAAGTGGTGTAATTGGCTCGGTAATTCTGGGTGGTGTACCGGAGTGTTGGTGCACTGGGAGTTTGGGTGCTGCAACCCGGAAATTCGTCGAAAAGCTAGGGATATGAGGTAGTTATGTATCGCGGATTGTGGAATTTGCTGCCGGGTGGCGTTGTACTGAAAACTCTGCTCGCTGTGTTGCTAGCGGTGGGGGTGTTTTTCCTGTTGATGGAAGTGGCGTTCCCCTATGTTGCAGAATTGATGCCGTATTCGGACGTGTCTGTTTAGACGCTAGGATCTGGTTGCCGACCGGGTTGATTGTGTGTTCTTGAATACCTTTGGGTTAGGTGGCAGTCGCCAGACCTTGGAGGAAGGGATTTGAAGCTGTGAGAAGCTTGTTTCAAGCGTAAAAAGTTGTTAATTTAAGCTGGGTTCGCTGCAAGGGTTCTCGCTAACCTGTGGTTTCGACAATGAAATCATCTCGGTCGGTGATGGTTGGGCAGCCTCAGAGTAACTAGTCACCTCATAGGAACGGACATCATGGTCTCATTCAAGTCGCGTGTAATTGCAATCTGTGCTGCTGGCACACTTGCCATCGGTAGTGCTGCAGTAGCAGCGCCGATATCGTTTGCCCAGGATGGGGATGCTGCAGTCACTGAAGATGGAGCCGCTGCTGGCGCTGTTGATCGCCCATATGGTGCTCCTGCCCCGGCTGGTGCTGACCTTGCGGCACCGGAGTTGGACGAGACGGACCTTGTTGATGCAGCTGAGACTGGAACGTTGACAATTAAGAAAATACTTGGTGATCCACAGCTACAGGACGGACAAACGCACAGTGGAGCACCTACCGGGGATGCAAATTGGCTTGAGGGAGCGCAGTTTAAGATTGAACGACTCGCGCTCGATCTTACCCAACAAGAAGGTTGGAGGAAGCTTAATTCACTGGTGAAAAACCCTGGGGAAGTCGCCGGCGAAGAGCGTCACAATGATCAGCCGTATCCGACTCCAGTGACAACTAACGCGCAAGGTGAAGCGATATTCTCCGAACTGCCGGTGGGGGTTTACTATGTAACCGAGTTGCCGCGTGATGGGTATTCGGCCTCTGCACCGTTTTTGGTCTCTTTACCATATTCTGATGGCAACACAGGTAAGTGGGAATATACTCGTACTGTTTACCCGAAAAACCAGGAACTCCGTCCAAACAAACAAGTTGATGCGCAGGGTGCAACTTTGGGCAGCAACATGAAATACACCATCAATACGCCGATCCCAGCTGGTGATCTGTCTAAGCTTAAGATTACTGACCAGCTCAAACCGCAGCTATCACTGGTGACCGGTAACGGCGATGGTGGGCCGGCCCCGAAGGTGTCTTTTTCTGCGGGGAACGGTACACCGACCGAGATGGCAACGGATGATTATACTCTAAGGACTGAGAACAACACCCTCGTTGTGGAATTCACTGAGCAGGGCCTTTCGAAACTCGCGGAGCAGCGCAATGGGCAGCCGAACCTGCAGGTTCATGTGGAGTTTTACGCTAAAGTTGTTTCTTTGCCTGGACCAGGCGAGTCTATTACTAACACCGCTGAGGTGGAGTATCCGAATGATGTCACGATCACTACTGACAGTGGTGACACCCCAGAGAATAAGCGTCCGACGCAGACGGAATACGCCAATCTGACGATTACCAAGTACACGGATGATCAAGAGGGCGACGTAGATCTTTCTGGTGCTGAGTTTAACTTGTACCGCTGTGAAGCTGGAGAATTGCTTGGTGACCCGATTCCGGTTGCGACGACCCCGGAAATTGATCCAAATTTTTCGCACGCAGACAACGCGGCAACCCTGACTACGGTGAAAAGCGATGAAAATAACCGCGAAGGTATTTTCCGCGGGTACGGAGTCCCGGTCAGTACTTTTGCAGCCGGGAGCACAGCTGCACAGCAGTACAACTACTGCGTGCTCGAAACGAAGGCGCCGACTGGATTTGTTCGAAACCCAGAAATCCATGAAGTCGAGCTGACGGGCGCAGATGATGAGGCGAAGCTGCTGAGCGTACGCGTCGAAAACCAGCGCGATAACTTCCTTAGCTCGCTTCCAGCTACCGGTGCATGGGGCATCATCCTCGTGTTCTTGGTTGGTTTGGGACTTCTGGCACGTGGTTTCTACACCAGCCGTAAAGATGGTCGAGCTGCCGCGTAAGCTTTAACCATTGCACATGGCTTCCACGCGGAGCCACACAACATTGGCGGGTGGCTGAGAAAGTCTCCCGCCAATCTTGTCTAAACATTCTGCTGCGTTGCACCCTTGGGCATTCATAGGATCGAAATGTACTCTTTTTCCCGCCGTTCGCTTTCTTTTGTGTCCGTCTTAGTTCTCATAATGACATTGCTCGCGGCACCCGTAATAGGGCTACACACCGTGAATGTTCCAGCAGCGCAAGCTCAAGAGCCTGGGTTTGATGCCCCAGCACCAACTAACCTTCTCGAAGGATGCACCTATCGTGGTCGCGGCCCAGGCAACGACAGCAATGCGGCAGGTCGTTTAGCCGATTCGCTGTGCTGGCTTCCCGCTGACAAACTGGCATCCGGTGAACCAATTACGCTCGGCAACTACGAGCTTCGGTACAACATTCACATCGATAGGCCAATCGAACGCTTCTCTAATTCGACGTACGAGGAAGCATTCTTTGGTAATCCAAATCCCAAAAGAAGTAATGGCACAGGGGTATTTATTACCGAACCAAACGGCGTTCATGATGTGATGACTTTCCGCAAAGAGCGGAGTAGAAATGACGAACGCGCAAAAATTAGCATCACTAACATAAAACTGGTCGATAAAACCACCGGGCAGGAAGTAGCGCAATCAGAATTTTTCCTGGCCGCTGCAGATGCAGAAACCTCGACTACGAACCAAGAAAACTGGGGTTTTCAATCAGATGTCGAAGTCCTAGCATTGCAAAAAAACTTAGGCACGTCGCGGTTTGGGCACAATCGATCCTGTGATCGAGATTTCAGAGGTCCATTAACAGGCAGAGGTTATATCAACCTCGATGACAACCAGTTGTATTCGTTGATTTGTGCGCCGCGCGCACACACTCACCGCGGTAGCTTCGTGGCGGCAGCGAAGAAGCCAAGCCGTTTTGAAATCACCATGGGCCTACCTAGAAATGGTGGTGAACAGGCTGTAGCTTTTGCTTTGGTGCTGGATCGAATGGGGGGAGATGTTCATCCAAAGGCACAAGAGCACCCAATGCTTGGTGAATATGATACTGCCCTGACTAGCTTGGAAGCTGGGCTAAGCGGAGGCGCCCGAACGGGATTTAATCTGACTGCCACCTACGAAAATGAGAGCAATAGCAGCAGGGACCAATTGCTTGGCAATTTCGGGCGCTACTTGCCAACCCCGCGTGTAGTGAACACAGCACCAGGCAGTAACGAGCCGATCCAGCTGGAAAATACCGGAAAAACCCTTGTCTATCGCTCGCAAGCAGAGAATTCAGATCCGGTGCAAGCTATGAAGCGTTACCGGCCGGAATGGGTCTGTCGAACTCCTTCGGCAGGACAGGTTCGCATTCGCGAGGCCGTGCATCAAGTGCGGGAAAACCCAAACGAGGTGAATCCGCAGCCAGGCAGCGAGCAGTTCCGGGCACCGACGTTCGGCAATGACCACTCGAATAAAACGAACATCACCCTAAATAATAAGCCCGAAACTGGCGTGAGTGAGCTGCGTATTCCTTCGAATTTGCATCAGCAATTTGGAGGTATATATTGCCGGGTGGACTGGCAACCACGCTTTCGGTCTGCAGCTCTCAACTTCAGTAAAGCGGTCGTCTCAGACTGGCCTGACAACGGCTTTGGCGATGCTGAACGAGTATTCCAACTAGGCTACGCATGTCGTGTGGACCGTGCAGCGACTTCCACTTCATACTCGAATGAAGAATTCATCGATGCATACGCTGCGGAGTCTGAATTGGTCAGCGATGCTGAGTATCCGGTTAAAGGAGCTGTTTCACTGAAGCGGGATGAACAACAAAGTGTCGTCGTTCCAGAACGTATGCAGTGTCAATTCTCGGAAATGCTTCCGGAGATTGACCGAGAAGTCCCAGGCCAAACGGTAACTCCCGGCGTTGTTATCGAGGGCAATCAGTTTCGAGGCGGCCAGCCGTTTCGTGCGCCGCATCTGAGCATAAAAGACAACAACGATCTCTGGTTCAGTTTCCGTGGAAATGAGTACCCGCTAAACCTCGCAGTGATTGACGTCAACGGAGATTTTTCTAGCCGGACACCCACCAACTATGACATTGCACTGACGAATAACTACCGGCACGCAAAAACAGCAGCCTTTCTTGACAACAACATCAAATCAGGGGAGTTCCCGGTCAACGTTGTGGAACCTGGTGAAACAAAAATCATCAAGTCCCATTTAACCTGCCCGGGAACACCATTCAACGAACAGATCGAATTTCCCGTCACAAACAACGGTGCTGAGCTGCAATATCAGACACGGCACGACATTTCCGGAGCTCCCGCGGGACGCGATTGTGTTTTAACCGCAACTGACGACGGCGGTAAGCCGGTGATCTCACGCGAATTGCAGCTCAATGGTGAACAAGTGCCACCGGCAGAAACTGACGAAAACGGCGTCGCGCTTAGTTTCCAGTTCCGTTTCCCACTACCCGAAGGCACCCGCGCAGCGGAACTGCCAACGCTAACCTTGATCTCGAATTATGTCGACGATCGTAAAGCGGATTTCGAGGTCTCGAAATACATCGAAGGTGTCTCTGATCCGCGTGGTGCCTTGAACCCCGGCGGAGCCGTGCTGCCGAGTGACGCAACCGTGATGCCGATGCGCCTAGGAATCACTAATAGCGGCGACCTTCCGTTGCCCCTTGTTCACGAACGCTTCCACATGAGCGATGCAACCCTGGCAGGCAAGACACTGACAATTGGTGGTGTGATTGAGAACTTCCAGGTTAGCGGCGGCACGCAGGTGGTTGTGCCCGCTGATGGGAATCTTGGCGAGATCTACAACGAATTGCAATGCACAATTAACCGTCCCGATGCTCCCCAGCCTGACGTTGCCCAATCCGCCCCAGAGAACGGCGCAACCGACAGTCAGGTTCTGGCACCGGGGGACAGCCTGGACTGCACCTTCGCGGTACCTATTGAAGCCGAAGCAGGTGAAGCTTATAGCTACCCGGAAGACAGTTCGACTCGTGAATTCTACGTAAGCTACCAACGCGAGGGGCACGAAACCGTAGAAAAAGAAGCCAAGTACAGCGCAACACGTCTGAGCAAACTCATCGACCAGATGCTGCCAAACACCGGAGTGCAAACCATGGTCTGGATTTTGGGCCTTGGCCTGTTAGCATTGCTGTACGGATTGTGGCGGTACCTTCGTGATGATAAAGAGGAAAACTAAATGACCCTCCTTGCACAGCAGCCCTCCGGCGGTGGGCAGCCGCGCCAGCAGCAGAGTGCGCGGCACACGAAGCGCAAAAAATCCAACAGCGCCATCTACCTCATCCTCGGCATCGCGGTGCTGCTGTACCCAATTTTCGCGACCATCTACAACGACTATCAACTAGACGCGCAAGCACGCAGCTACTCCGACAACATTGAGAAGATCCAGCCAAGCGAGCGCGTCGCCAAGTACCTCGAAGAAGCCCGCGAGTACAACGAGCGCCTAGCGCGCCAAGGCCACCACGCCATGCCGCCAGAAGAAGGTGTGCCGGGCTTCGACGATTACATGTCGACGCTCAACGCTCCCGAAACTAACGGTGTGATCGCGCGTATCACCATTCCGTCGATCGACGTTGACCTGCCGGTTTATCACACAACCGCGGATCACGTGCTTTACGAAGGTGCTGGACACATGTTCGGTAGTTCGCTGCCCGTCGGCGGTCTGGGCACCAACTCCGTGATCTCCGCGCACACGGGAATGGTCAACGCCACCATGTTCGACAACCTGCCGCGCATCAAAGACGGCGCCGATGTCTACATCGACATCATGGGCGAAAAGCTGCGCTACCAGGTCAACGCACGCGAAGTCGTCGGACCGAATGACTATGAGGCCGTGACCTACGAATCCGACAAAGACAAGCTGACGCTGGTGACCTGCACCCCGTACGGGATTAACACAGACCGGCTGCTAGTCAACGCCGAACGCGTACCAATGGACGAAACCCAAGAAACCCACACATCGTGGATGCCGCACCTGAGCTGGTGGATGTATCTTGATTTGTTCATCATCCTGGTGGTGCTCGCAATCGTTGCTTATCGCGAATGGAAGAAGCGCGCCGCACGCAAGGCAGCAGAGCGCGAAGCCGCAGAGCTAGAAACCATCGCCTAGGCCCGGGCGCATGCGCACCAATCACAGCACGCGGCAAAAACCGTGCAGGCGCTACCGTTCGGTCGTGTACTTCCTGCTAGCGCTGGCGGTTTTCCTATCGCCGGTGGTGCTGACGCACTACAAAAACGTCGAACAGCACAACCTCGCCGCGCAATACTCCGAAAACATAGCGCTGCTGCCCGCAGAATACATAGACCCCGTGCTTGCCGACGCCCACGCCTACAACGAAGGGCTAGTGGATTTTCCCGTCTCCGACCCGTGGAAATACGGCGTGGACACCAACTCGCCGGCCTACCACGACTACGAAAACCACCTCAACGTCGACGGGCTCATGGCGCGCATCGAGATCCCATCGGTGGGCGTTGATTTGCCCGTCTACCATGGAACTTCTACTGATGTCTTAGCCGCAGGCGTCGGGCACTTGTACGGCACAGATTTACCGGTCGGTGGCCTGGGAACGCATTCCGTGCTGACCGGCCATACTGGCATGGCGACGCTGACGATGTTCGATAACCTCACCAGCGTCGCCGAAGGCGAAATCTTCACTGTCGAATCGATGGGGCAGAAGCTGGCTTACCAGGTGGATCAGATTCAGACCGTGCTGCCCGATGAAGTAGAGCACCTGCGCGCAGAGGATGACAAAGACCAAATGACGCTGGTTACCTGCACACCTTATGGTCTGAACACCCACCGGCTGCTGGTGCGCGGCCAACGCGTAGAAATGCCGGAACAACCACTGGCACAAACCTATTACAGCCCGTGGCAGCCCTGGATGGTGGCCTCGGTGGTTATCTCTCTGCTGACCCTGCTCTACCTGGTTTGGTGGTTGGTGGGGCGAGCACGTAAACCGCGACGTGCCAACTGCTGCGCAGCGACGTCGTAAACGTAGTGCACAATATCGCTGTTGATGATCTTGTCGACGGCATCGATGATGGCCTCCAGCGGGTTATGCAGGTAGGTCGGCGTCGACAAGCGGGCGGAAGTAGACGATGTTCTTCTGGGCATAATCCCGTGAAGGATCCTCCGCCGCGTTGTAGCTGCCATTGCGGAGGCGAGTGACATTAGACTGCGCGCGACCATAGGCGAGCAGGAGATCGAAGAAGAGATCATCGCCGAACTCATCCTGCTCCGCGATCTGCGTGACGCGCTGCTCAATTTCCCGGATGCTAAGCGTAGCCACCTTGCGTTTATCCTTTAGCCGAAAACACTCTGGTTAGGTGTAGGCGATTGAATAGTGCAGGGCCGAAAAAATCGGTTCATCGATCGTAGACTGGATTGTCTATATGGTTTGTTTAATTGTTGTATCTATCGAGGTGAATCAATAGACCGAATGGTCTTGTAATCATCTTTCGTGTGTGGTCTAATTAGCGGGCTTTACTTTAGAACTGAAGGAAACCCACGATTATGACGAACCTACGAAGGCGCCTGAAAACGTTTGCCGCAGCTATGGGCGGTGCGATGACACTCTCCCTGGCCGCATGCACGAATATCTCCGAAGCGGCGGATACCGGCATGGTCACCTATGCCGAGCCGAATATGTTCAATAACCTTTATCCACCTTCTGGCGGTTATTACCCAAATGGTGGCGTGTTAAACAACATTACGGACCGGCTGCTGTGGCAAGACCCGGAAACCTTAGAGCTGCACCCGTGGATTGCAGAAGAATTACCGCAAGCAAATGCGGATAATACGGAATTCACTTTTACAATCCGTCGGGGCGTTACTTACTCCGATGGTTCTGTGCTTGATGCCGCGAACGTGAAAAAGAACTACGACCTCTACGCGAAAGGGGATGAGGCACGCTTATTAACGCCCTCCGAACAGCTTCCGAATTACGAGAAAGCTGAAGTCATTGACGAATACACGGTGAAGTTTTATTTCACGAAGCCATCCCCGGGCTTCCCACAAGCGACGTCAGTTATGAACCAAGGGTTGCTGTCCAACGAAACCTTGGATCTCGATGATTCCGGCTTCGCGCCGGGCAATGCCACCGGAATTTCCGGGTCTGGCCCCTTCGTGATTGAGCAAGAAGAACTCGGCACAAAACTGGTGTTAAAAGCGCGTGAAGATTACAACTGGGCACCGTCTGCCCGCGCGGACCAGCAAGGGCCACCAAATATTGCAGGTGTGAATATCGTGCTCGCCGAAGAAGATTCCGTCCGCGTGGGCTCCCTCGTCGCCGGGCAATCCGATGTGGCGCGCCAAATCGAAGCCCCGGACGAGAAGCACCTCAAGGAGCAAAATTTACAGATCCTCGCTGCGCCCACACGCGGCGTCAACAATAGCTATCACTTCCATTTCCGGCATCCGCTGGTAGCAGATATCCGCGTGCGCCAGGCACTGATTCACGCCATCGACCGCGACAACATCCTGCGAGCCTTGTACTCGGATTCCTACCCGAAGGGCTCGTCAATTTTGGCGCGCACGGCAATCGGCTACAAAGACGAGTCAGAACACTACGCTTATGACCCAGAATTAGCAGAACAATTATTGGATGAAGCAGGCTGGAAACGTGGTGCAGACGGCATCCGCACCAAGGAAGACCAACGGCTTTCCCTGACCTTTAACGAAGCCGTGCCGCAACCGCGGTCCCGGGAGATGTTTACCAAAGCGCAAGAGATGCTGAAAAGCATTGGGGTAGAAGCGAATTTGTACCCAGGCGATCGCTCTGCGCAGACGAAAGCGATGCAAGACCAAGAACTCGTACAAATACGTCATACGATGACCGGACGTGCGAACGTCGACACTTTAGCTACCTGGCTTGATGGCGCCGGGCGAAATAGTTTTCTGAACTACGATGCAGGAACCGATAGTTACGGCGATGAGCAATTGCAAGCATTGGTGGATGACTACTTCCAGCTGACCAGCGAGAAGCAGCGCCTCGCGAAAGCTGCTGAAATGCAGGACTACCTGGCAGAACAAGCCTATATTCTGCCTTTGTTTGAAGAACCACAAGTCTATGGTGCGCAACCGCATGTTGACGGCTTTACGACGGAAGCCATTGGCCGACCATCGTTTTACGCAGTAGAGATTAACCCTGCACAAGGACGGGGGAAGTAATGAACCGGAAATCAATATTTGCACGAATCGGCCAGTCCGTTTTAGTTATCTGGGCGACGTTTACGCTGGCTTTTATATTGCTCAGTGCCCTCCCAAGCGACGCGGTGGCTGCGCGCTACGATAACCCGAATCTTGGCCTGACACCCGAGCAACTAGCCGATATCCGTGAAGTCTACGGTGCTGATGAACCACTTATCTCACGGTATTTTTCTGCTCTCACAGGATTCCTGACTGGCGACTTCGGCTATTCCGTGGCAACAGGCACTGCGGTTTCGGAGCTGCTTGCTAATGCCATCCCGTCCACAATGGCCCTGGCATTATCCGCGTTTGTGGTGGGCGCAATCCTCGCCTTCGGTATTGCGGTGCTATCTACCTTCGGGCCAATGAAATGGTTGCGAAGCCTTTCGCGTAGCTTGCCCTCGGTGATGGTCTCGGTGCCCACCTTCTGGATCGGAATTATCCTCATTCAAGTCTTTTCCTTCGGGCTTGGCTGGGTGCCGGTTATCGGTGCGAATTCTGTGCAATCTCTGGTGCTTCCAGTCATTACCTTGGCTATCGCGATATCTGCGCCGCTGGCCCAGGTGCTCATGCGCTCTATCGATGAGGTCATGGATATGCCCTTCGTACAAGTGGTGCGTGCTAAAGGCGCAAGCGGGGCATGGCTGCTGTGGCGAAATGTATTGCGCAACGCCTTCCTGCCGGTATTGACCATGGCCGGACTTACCTTTGGCGAATTAATCGGCGGGTCCGTGGTAACGGAAGCCGTTTTTGCTCGGCACGGCATTGGAGCCTTAACGGTAGATGCGGTTGCAGACCGTGACACCTCGGTGTTGTTGGCGATCGTGGTGCTTGCCGCGGTCATCTTCGTGCTCATCAACCTCGTGGTTGACCTTCTTTATCCAGTGCTAGACGTGCGCCTTCGGGAGCGTCGCACGGTCGTAAATTCCGCAGCACAGCCTTCCGCAACTTCTTCATCTGCACACGCGGCAGGTGCTTCCCGGAATGCCTCAGAATCGCACGAAAAGGAAGAGCAAAAATGCAGCTAAAACCCGCACAACTTAAAGTTCGTCCCGGTACAGCTATTTCACTCATCGTGCTTGGCTTGGCAGTGCTGTGCGCATTGGTGCCGCAGTTGTTTACTTCGCAAGATCCGAGCCAGGGTGGCGACACCACCGCACTACTAGCCCCAAGTTTTCAGCATTGGTTTGGCACCGACGCCGTTGGACGCGACCTGTACACCAGGGTGGTCTACGGGGCCCGGCAATCCCTATTGGGAGCGCTGCTCGCCGTACTTTTTGGTCTCGTCGTCGGAACCATTCTTGGCGTGGTCGCGGGCGTGAATAAGGGATGGCTTGATGCAGCGATCATGCGCGTCGTCGACGTGCTGTTATCCATCCCCGCGCTACTGCTGTCTCTATCCGTCATCATCGTTTTGGGCCATGGCATCTTTAATGCTGCTATTGCAGTAGGCATTACTTCGGTTGCCACCTTTGCGCGCCTGGCCCGCTCCCAGGTACTGAGCGTCGCCGGTGCGGATTTCGTTGAGGCCGCCTACGGCTCCGGTGGAACACCATTCCAAGTACTCGTGCGCCACATCCTGCCAAATTCCTTGACCGCAGTATTCGCCGTTGCCGCACTGCAATTCGGCTTGGCGATTCTGCAGCTGGCCACACTTGGATTCCTTGGCTACGGGGCTCCACCGCCGACGCCGGAATGGGGGCTATTGATCTCGGAATCACGTGACTACATCGCTACCGCCGGATGGCTCACTATGGCACCCGGACTTGTCATCGTCGCTGTCGTCCTAGCAGCGAACCACCTCAGCCAGATTTTGCGAAAGGCGGCATGATGTCCCTGCTTTCTGTTTCCGATCTTTCCATTACCTACCGCACCGAACACGGTGAGGTAGAAGCCGTCAGCGGAATCAACTTCGACGTGATTCCGGGAGAAATCACCGCCATCGTGGGGGAATCCGGATCCGGAAAATCCACCTCAGCCATGGCGGCAATCGGTTTGCTCTCAGAAAACGCGTCAATCGTATCCGGATCTATCGAATTTGATGGCAAGGAAGCCACGCAGCTGCCAGAAAAGCAATGGCGTAAGCTGCGCGGCCGACGCATCGGGTTAATCCCGCAAGACCCAAACAATTCGCTGAACCCACTCAAGACCATTGGCGCTTCTGTCGAAGAAGGCCTCAACATCCATTCCTTCGGCGATAAAGCCACCCGCAAGCAGCGCGCGATAGAGCTGTTAGAGCGAGTCGGAATTGACGATCCACAGCGTCGTTACGAGCAATACCCCCACGAACTCTCCGGTGGCATGAAACAACGCGTCTTGATTGCCGCGGCAGTGGCGCTGGAACCCGAACTGATTATTGCCGATGAGCCGACGTCTGCATTGGACGTAACCGTGCAGAAGATCATCTTGGACCTCCTAGACAGCATGTGTCGCGAACTCAATATGGGCATCCTGTTTATCACCCATGATCTGGCCGTGGCTGGCGATAGAGCAAACAAAATTGTCGTCATGGAAAAGGGTATGGTGCGTGAATCAGGTGTTGCAGCTCGAGTGTTGACGAAGCCGCAGCATGAGTACTCAAAGCGGCTGCTTGCCGATGCGCCGTCTTTGAGCTCGCCACACCTGGGCACCTCCCGGCGTGGGCAAGAAGCGCCGCAGGTACAGGAGCCATTGCTCACGGTTTCCGGGCTAACCCAACAATTTGGGGACTTTACCGCAGTCAATGACGTGAGCTTTAGCGTCGCACCAGGTACCACGCATGCGCTCGTGGGTGAGTCTGGCTCTGGTAAAACCACCACAGGCCGGGCAATATCACTGTTTAGCCGCCCAACTGCTGGAAGCATTGAGTTGCATGGGGAGGAAATTACACGTGCCCGCGGAAAGCGCCAACGCGAGCTGCGTCGCAGCATTCAGATGGTCTACCAAAACCCGTTTGGTTCGCTGGATCCGCGACTGAGCATCGGAGACAGTATCGCTGAGCCGGTGCGGAATTTTCTCGGTGATTCCCGGCGGAGTGCTCGGGCGAAAGCGGCAAAGGTGCTTGACCAGGTCTCGTTAGATTCGTCGATGGCTGCCCGTAAACCCACCGAGCTTTCCGGTGGTCAGCGCCAGCGGGTGGCGATCGCGCGGGCGATTATCATTGAGCCAGAGCTCATCGTCTTGGACGAGGCCGTATCGGCGCTGGACGTTACTGTGCAGGCGCAAATCCTTCGGTTGCTCGATGAGCTCCAGAAAGAACTCGGGTTGACTTATATCTTCATCTCGCATGATCTTGCGGTTGTGAACCAAATTTCAGATTCTGTATCCGTGCTTTCACGCGGTACACAGGTGGAATGCGGTGCAACTGAAAAAGTATTTACCCAGCCGAGCACGGATTACACCCGGACGCTTATCGACGCCATCCCAGGCTCGCGCTACCGTGCGGGAGATTTGAACTTGGGCTTGTAGAGCCGAAAGTGCTGAAAAATTAGCGGAAATCAGGGATTGGAAAAGGAGAAACACTATGGCGGACATCATTAACAACCTGGCTGCGGCAGCACCGGAAATCGAGGAGCTACGCAATGCTCGTCCTGATGCGTTGCACAATGCGCAAGCGAGCTTTTCGGCACTCCTGGAGCCGGAAGATCCAGGCAATTTTTCCTACGCAGAGCGCTATGCCGTTGCTGCGTTTACGGCCACGTTATTCGGGGAAGAAAAAGCCACGGACTTTTATTTCGATTTGCTTGCTGACGAAGCCGACGAAGAGTTGATTGCGGTAGTGCGCGCCGCCAGTGCCCGTGGGGCGTCGACCGGACCGTACCACGATGGTGGATTCGTCGTGTTCGGTGGCACTAGTGACACCAGCGGCACCGGTGACGTTACGGCGGGCGATGGTGACGCCGACGGTGTGGAAGCAGCGCTTGGTACCCGCTTGGCAGCAGCCTTTTCCTGGGTACACCTGGTGGCATTCCATCCGAAGGATGCGTCCCCACAGGCGTTGGGAAACCTGGATGCTGCCGGTTGGAGCGCAACTGAAATAGTTAGCCTTTCGCAGTTGGTGGCGTTCCTCGCGTTCCAGGTGCGCGTAGTGCATGGGCTGCGGGTGATGGCGGGGCAGAACCCGCACACGCCTACAGTCGATCGTGCTCCAGGGACGAAGAACACGGGCTGGGAAACCACCTCGAATATCCTCGAGCATGACTCTGTTGCGCCTAGCCATTTTGTGAATCACCCCTTGGGCTGGCTGCCGTGGATCGCCCCGCTGGAAAAAGAAGAACTTAACGATGAGCATATTGATGCGCTCATTAAGCCCGAGCGTGCCGGTATCGCGTATTTTCGGTTGCTTGCCCGTGACCCAGACGCGTTGAAAGCCCGCACACTCACTGACCTGGATATTTTCTACAACACCGAAGGTGGGCTGTCGCGTGCCGACCGGGAGCTCGCAGCAACCGTGGTTTCGCGTTACAACGGCTGCGAATATTGCGCCACTGTGCACCAAGCACGCTGCATCGACGAGGGCGGTGAATCAGCAGCGGTGCAACGGCTACTTGATGAGGGCATTGCGGCGGACCTTGGCTCAAAGAAATGGGATCTGATTCGCCGAACGGCGGTTGCCCTGACGAGCACACCGTTTGCCTTCGACACTGCACAGTGTGCGGAGCTTCGCGAGTTTGGCTTTGATGAACAGTCGATTCTGGACCTGATCTATTCCTCGGCGTTCTTCAACTGGGCCAACCGATTGATGCTGACGTTAGGTCAAGCAGAAGTCCCGAAGCGGTACCGGTAGCTGGCGTGCGGATCGCCCAGCGGTTGCAGACGCGGTTGGTTACGTCGCAGTAAACCCCTCTCCAAGCTTCTCACCTGCACAGCTCAAATGAGAGAGGGGTTTTGCACGTCAGTTGCGGACAGTTGATTAAGCGGCTGTCGAGAGTGAGATGAACGATTACCCAGGAATATATCCTCATAATTGTGCTGAATTGATGAATTTTGGGTAGCGCCTGATTGTTATTGGGGAACTTGGCGCCTTATGAATATTACTTATAAGCAAGTGTGGTGGGCCCTGGGAATCAGGGAGCGTCGCGTCGTGCGGTATTGGAAAATCTGCAATGCCACCCGGCGGACTATGTATCGGGCGGAAAATGCCCAACGGATGGAAGCTCGAGCAAGTTTTTTTATCAGGGCTATAAGTCTTGATGGAGTCGCAATTTCTCGTGAAAATTTTGTGTAAAAACCAACACGATCGCCAATGACCTCATTGTCGCACGCTTGTAAACGTGAGTGGGCCCATGTTGTGTTAACAGTGCCGTGGCGTATGCGGATAATGCTTATTGTTCAACAATGATGGTATACTGGAAGTTTTTCTCTCCTGGTCTCGAATTTCAGACAGGGTGCGGTAAATGTTGCTATCCAAACCGGTCGCGTCACAATAGCCTGTAACTCAGTTCATATTCACTTGATATTTGGATTGGAGTCTCAACATGGCTGGCCGTTACCCACAAGGTGATTTCTTTGATTTCGAGAGCGAACTTCCACAAGAAGAAAAGCAAATTCTTTACAAAGTTCGGGAATGGGCTCGCGAATCGGTCCTTCCAATCGCAGTTGATTACTGGAACCGCGAAGAATTCCCGCACGAACTGATTCCAGAAATCCAGGATCTGAATATCATCAGCCTCGTTCGTGGCCAAGGGCGCTCACGTCTGCTTGCCGGTCTGGTCGCGGCCGAGATCCACCGTGCTGATGGTTCTGTGGGAACCTTCTTCAGCGGCCAAGACGGTTTGTTTACAGGAAGCATTGAACTGCTCGGATCCGAGGAGCAGAAAGAACGCTGGCTCGATGACCTCTATGCGGTCCGGAAAACTGGAGTGCTTGCCATTACAGAGCCAGAGGCTGGATCCGACGTAGCACAAGGTATGCGGACGACTGCCAAGAAAGTGGATGGCGGATGGGTGCTGAACGGTGCGAAGCGGTGGATCGGAAACGCCACCTTCTCGGACTATGTAGCGGTATACGCGCGTGACCCAGAAGATGAGCAAGTCAAAGGATTTATCGTTGATACTTCAACCGAGGGGTACAGCGCGACTCTGATGAAAAACCGCATTGCGATCCGTGCGGTGCAAAATGCAGATATTGTTCTCGACAACGTATACGTTCCTGACGACTGCAAGCTGGAGCACGCGAATTCTTTCAAAGACCTGAACAAAGTATTCAAAAGCGCCCGTTCAACTGTGGGCTGGCAGGCAGTCGGTACGCAGATGGGTGCGTTGGATGTGGCGCTGGATTACGTCGACAAGCGTAAGCAGTTTGGCAAGAAGATCTCATCTTTCCAACTCAACCAGAACAAATTGGCCACGATCCAAGGCAATCTCGTTGCTAGTGAATCCATGATGGCGCAGTTAGCACGCATGGAAGATCGTGGTTCTGCACGAAACGAACAGTCTGCGCTGGCTAAAGCTTTCACCTCGAAACTGATGCGGGAAAGTGTTGCGTTAGGGCGTGAGCTGCTTGGTGGGAACGGTCTGATGACGGAATACCGAATGGCGAAGATCTTTAACGATGCAGAAGCTATTTACTCATACGAAGGAAGCTACGACATCAACCAGCTGGTCACAGGCCGCGCTATCACTGGTGAATCCGCATTCGTCTAACCACGGAATTTCGTAATCCAATTTTGTAGGAGGCCACTATGGCTACTGATGCATCATTAAATAAGCAACACGATCCAGCGCCATTGGCTGGTGTGAGAGTCTTGGACTGTTCGCGCGTGCTCGCTGGCCCTTTTTGTGCGATGATTCTGGCTGACTTGGGTGCGGAGGTCATCAAAGTTGAATCGCCCTGGGGAGACGATACGCGCCAGTTCGGTCCGTACTACGAAGGTGAATCGACGTACTACCGGTTATTTAACCGGTCAAAGAAATCCATCACCCTGGATTTCAAGAGTGAAGACGGCAAACAGACGCTGAAGGAATTAGCGAAGCGTTCTGATGTAGTCGTCGAAAACTTTCGGCCTGGAGTGCTTTCTAAGTTGGGACTTTCAGCCGAACAATTAATGGCTGTGAACCCTGGACTCATTGTCACGAGCATCAGTGGCTTTGGCCAGACTGGCTCCTTGGCAAAGGAACCTGCCTATGACCTGGTTGCCCAGGCGATGAGTGGATTGATGTCAATTACTGGTTGGCCCGAAGGCAAACCGACGCGAGTAGGAATCAGCTTAGGCGATATTGTCCCTGGTCTCTATGCGGCAATTGGTACGGTGTCTGCGCTGTACCAGCGTGTAAATACTGGGAAAGGTCAGCACATTGACCTTGCGATGTATGATTCCCTGATTTCGGTGATGGAATCAGTGGGCATGCGCGCCCTACACGGCGATACCCCGCCATCACGAATTGGCAATGACCACGGTCTTTCAGCACCATTCAGCACGTATGCGACAAAAGACGGCGATATCGTCATCGCCATCACAACGAACCGTTTGTTTGATCGTCTCTGCGAGGCATTAGACCTGCAGCACCTTGCCGAAGATCAGCGCTTTGCGACTGCTGAAAACCGTTCTGACTATAGGGACGACCTTCGTGAGGAGCTTGAAGCACGGCTGTCGGATTTAACCATGGGCGAAGCAATCGCACTTTTCGAGGAGCATGGCGTCCCGACAGCCCGCGTCTATGAACTTGATGATGCTTTGAAGAGCCCACTTGCGCAAGAGCGAGGCGTAGTAGCTACAGAATCAGACGGTTTCGCGACTCTCGCATCTCCGCTAAAACTCTCAGGAATGACCGGCCCGGTGCCAGCCTCGGGATTGGGCGAGTTTAATGATGATATCGAGAGTTGGCTTTCAGAACCGGTAAAGGATGAAGGGCAAGCCAATGACTAACTCCCACGACGTGGTCAGCAACGCGGCCTCGGAGGTTCAAAAGGAAACTGATCCGCAACCGAAAGCTGTTTGGCGATTCTTTGTATATAGCGGGATAGGCATTTTCGCTTTCTTCGTGCCTTTCCAAATCGGTGAGAAAAACACCATCCTTCTTGATCACATCGTTGGTTGGATCCAAGATGGTCTTGGATCGGGAACACGGTACGTAGTGCTAGTGCTCATTACCGCCGGTGCTGTCTTCCAAATTGCCACAGGTAAGTGGAAATTGGGCATCGCACGAGCGATTTTTGCTGCCCTAAGCGTGCTGGCTGTCATCTTGTGCGCGATGCTGACTTTCGGCTTTGGTCCTGAATTTTTATTCGAGGATAAACTTGGGCCATTCATCCTGGACAAGCTCGTCGTGCCAGTAGGGCTGTTAATCCCAGTCGGTGCAATTTTCCTTGGCCTACTGGTTGGTTTCGGCCTTATGGAATTTATCGGAGTCTTGTTGCAGAAATTCATGCGACCTGTGTTCCATACACCAGGTAAGAGTGCGGTTGACGCGGTCGCATCATTTTTGGGTTCGTATTCACTTGGCCTGCTTATTACTAACCGGATGTACAGGGCAGGTGCTTATACGGCAAAAGAGGCATCGATTGTTGCTGCAGGTTTTTCTACTGCGTCTGCGACGTTCATGGTTGTTGTTGCCCGTACGCTAGATCTTATGCACATTTGGGGCATCTACTTCGCGGTAACTTTGGTGGTTTGCTTTGCAGTTACTGCAATTGTCGTAAGATTGCCTCCTCTTTCCACGATCCCTGACGATTATTACCCGGGATCTGAACCTGAGCCAGAAGCTCAAGTTCAAGGAAAGCTACTTCCTGAAGCGTGGCGTCAAGGAAAATACTTCCTGAAATATGCTGACTCATTGCCTAAGACGCTGTGGAAGAATTTCGCAGATGGCGTTGTTATGACGATTCAGGTGCTCCCAGGAATTATGGCAGTCGGTGTCATCGGGCTAACCCTGGCCTTTTACACACCAACGTTTACTGTGCTGGGAGCTATCTTTTATCCATTGATGTGGGTGTTGCGTTTACCAGACCCCTGGTTTGCTTCGGAAGCAGTTGCCATTGGGCTTGCAGAGTTATTCTTGCCAGCAACACTTGTCGCTGGTGATGGTTCTGAGGTCTTGCGGTTTACAGTCGCTGTGACATCGATTAGCCAGGTATTTTTCTTCTCTTCGATGGTCCCTGCAGTCCTGGCGACAGATATTCCACTGGCAATTTGGAAGATGGTAGTCATCTGGTTCTATCGAGTTGTATTCACGGTTCTGCTGACAGTGCCTATCGCATACCTAATTTTTTAACGGATAATATGTAGGCTCAGGATAAGTGGGTATCTGAGCGTAACGGAATGACCGAATAGAAGAGATTAGGTCATTCCGTTTGGTATTTTGGGGCGATGCCGTTTGGCTACATAAGGCCAATGCGTCCCTGAATCTCGTGCTGATTTGCTGCGTTGAGTGCTTCAACCTAGAAGTTCTCAGCAGGGATGAGAACTTCTACGATCTGGTCAATTGCGAGATTCTTATGGCGGTCATGCACATTTCGGGCCGGAAACTACGGAATCATCGTGCGCTCGCGACTCACTGGTACTAAGGATTGTGCCTATTTTGGTCAGGTCGATGCGATCTTGGGATTTCCCGCAAGATGTCGACCGTTGACTAAATGGCTTTGTTGGTAACGGACTTGGGTTCGGTCGGGGTATTGGTGACTGTTTTCTCGAAGTCCATGGGGCACATGCCGAGTGACGAGTGTAAGCGACTTCGGTTGTAGTCCTTTCGATCCTTCGCCCAACCGATCGCATGGTCAGAATGGGGTTCATCTCCTGCGTGTCCACTTCCCGGGGCCACCAATTTTGATGACAATTTTAATTTCTTGCCATAATTCTGAGGGACATGCCTAAGGGCGTTGTGCTCGGATAACGACGACGCGGGAATGGCGTTTGATCCATGCCGCGGCATAGGGATCAATGAAGTTTGCCACCACGTGTATGGCGTTATCAACGGAGTCGAGATGTGCTGCTTCACGGGGTGCATCGTGTTGTTGGACGATTGATTCGTGGTGAGAGCATCTGTTTCTCATTTTGTAGACAATGGATACAAAATCTTCGAATTGCTGTCTGCTGTTGGGTTTTTCCTGCAAAGCTTTCTCTACCTGAGGCCAGATGCTGGCCTGATAGCGACTACTTAACAGGAAGCGCCAGAAGTCAAAGCTGAGCTCAGCGATGATTTTCCCTGGTGGCGCCTTCTCACCTCCGGCTCGTCTTTTCGCCTTGCGGATACTTTTCTCTGCTTCCTTGCTGAAAGCTATTCTGTCGTCGTCAAACCATCGTTCGTTGTATCTTCTGGTTAGGGCATCGTGGATACAATTTCGGAGAAGCACCTCGAGATGCTCGATGTCGGCAAGATAGGTCTTCGTGAGGTGAGTATTCCAAAGGTATAGCGCTTCTGGTGATGGATGGTCGGCGTATCGTGTCATTCGTGCAGAGGAAAACCACTGAGATAGCGTTACTAGGGGTGACTTTGAATTATTCATAATGGACATGTTAGTCTTTAACTCGAAAGCCCCGGAACGATCCCTGCACTACGTAAGTAGGAGTAAATCGCCGGGGTTATTGATATTTCGGGTTATTAGTGGCTATGTATGTGCATTCGTGAATTTTTCAATGCCTGCAGTACACTAAGAATCAACAGAAACCCCCTCCAAGCTTCTCATTAAGAACAGCTAAAATGAGAGGGGGGGGCTGTGCTATGTGGCGTAAACGACAAAACGGGCAGTGGATATTTGCCGCACTTACCTTTCTTTGCAGTTCACGCTGTGACTACACAGCGTGAATACAGTATTTTGTGCGGTGTTATCCATCTAGTTTAATTTCTTATATGGCTGAAACTATCGCACGCCTGATGCATTGGCGCCTGCACCTAGTCGTGTTGGTGCTCGCATGCCTGGCAGAGGTCATCGGCATCATCCAGATCGACATCGGCATCGGCACGGTGGTTCTGCTGCCGCTGCTGTACGCGTTTTTCTTCTCACTGTTGTTCAACCCGAATATTGTTTCTGGTCTGGGCAACGTCGTCGGTAAGCAGGGCGCAGGAATTGCGCCGCGGTGGATTCTCATCTGCATGATGCCGTTCATGGCGAAATTCGCCATCGGCATTGGCCCGCAAATCGGTGACATCATCGCAGCCGGGCCCGCGTTGATCCTGCAAGAACTCGGCAACGTTGCCACGCTGCTGATCGCCATGCCCGTGGCTGTGCTGCTGTTCAACATGGGGCGCGAAACCATCGGTGCAACACACTCCATCGCACGGGAACCAAACATCGCGCTGGTTGCGGATAGATACGGTCTGAAATCCTCCGAAGGCATCGGCGTGATGGGCGTCTACGTCATGGGCACCGTCTTCGGCGGCGTGTACTTCTCGCTGGTGGCCGGGCTATTCGCTTCCTGGGAGGTATTCGATATTCGCTCGCTGGCCATGGCCTGTGGCGTGGGCTCCGGCAGCATGATGGGCGCGTGCTCCACGGCCTTGGCAGAAACCGTGCCGGATGCCGCCAACGAGATCAGCGCCTTCGCGGCCACCAGCAACCTGCTCACCTACGGCACCGGGTTATTCGTCTCCGCGTTCATCGCGCTACCGCTAGCAGAACGCCTGTTCACGGTGCTGGCGAAAATGCGACGGCAGAAGGCGTCGGCAAGCAACTTCAGCGCATACACCGATGAAGAATGGGAATCCGGCCAAGAAGGCGACACCGAGCTGCCGATCCGCACAGTACTGGCTGCGCTCGTGTGGGTTTGCGTGCTCGCGCTGGTAGTGAACTGGGTAAATTCCGGGGTGAACCCGCTGGCTGCCGCACCGGGCATGGTGATCCTCTACGTCTGCTGCATTGGCGGGCTGCTGATTACGAAATACGTGCGCATCGGCGTGCCCAACGTGGCGTGGATTTCCGTGGTGGCGATCCTGGCAGCGCTGCCGTTTTTGCCATGGTCGGAAGCATTCATTGCCGCGACGGATCAGCTGAATATGCTGGCACTGCTGACCCCGGCGTTAACGTATTCCGGATTGGCGATCTCGCGCACGGAAGTCTCGATCTTCAAAAAATCCGGTGTGCAGATTGCCGTGATCGCCCTGCTGGTGTTCACCGGAACCTTCGTGGGATCCGCTGCGATTGCGAATGTGTTGTTGTAAGGAGCAAACTTCATGGATGCTAGTAGCGCGGTTACTACGATCATGGGCGACTACGCCTCGGTGGAGCAGTGGCAAACCGAGATTTACCTGGATCTGCACCGCAACCCGGAGCTGAGCATGCAGGAGGTACGCACGCGCGGGGTGATCGCCCGCGAACTGGAGACGCTGGGGTATCGCGTCGACAAGATTGGTGGCGGGCTCGTCGGCACGCTGGACAATGGGCCAGGGGCGACGGTCATGTTGCGTGCAGATTTTGATGCACTGCCGGTGCGCGAGGAAACCGGGCTGGACTATGCCTCGACGGCAACGGCGGTGAACCCAGAAGGAAAGACCGTCCCCGTCATGCACGCCTGCGGGCACGATTGCCACGTGGCATCGTTGCTGGCGATGGGGGCGCTGATGATGCGCCACCGTGAGCAGTGGTCCGGCCGGTTGCAACTGCTATTCCAGCCGGGGGAAGAGACCGGCGAGGGCTCGAAGTCGATGGTTGCCGACGGGCTAGTGGAACGCGTCGACAAGCCAGATGTGGTGCTGGGCCAGCATGTTTTCTGCGGCCCAGTGCCAGCCGGTCAGGTGGGCGTGGTGCCAGGGCCGTTCATGTCGACGGCGGTGAACGTGGACATCACGCTGCACGGGCGCGGCTCGCACGGTTCGATGCCACACCTGGGCGTCGACCCGATTGTTCTGGCAGCGCACGTGGTGCAGCGCTTGCAGACGATCGTGGCGCGTGAGCTGAGCCCGCACGAATTCGGGGTGGTCACCGTCGGCGTCGTGGAAGCTGGCACGCGCCCGAATGTCATCCCGGAAACCGCGCGGCTGAAGCTGAACGTGCGCGCCTACGACGAAGCAGTGCGCGCACGGATCCTCGCGGCGATCGAGCGGATCACTCGCGGGGAGGCCGTAGCTGCCGGTGCGCCGCGGGAGCCGGAGTTCCGCTATTACGAGTCCTTCCCGGTCACAGACAACGACAACGTGGTGGCCAGCCGGTTAACCGCGAGCTTCAGACGTGAGCTGGGCGAGAAGAACGTGCACCGCATCGAACCACTGACGGCATCGGAAGATTTCTCCGTGCTTGCCGACGCCTTCGGCGCACCGTACTGCTTCTGGCTATTGGGTGGGGCGCCAGAAGGTGTGAGCATCCCGAACCACAGCCCGAAATTCGCGCCGGTTCTGCAGCCGACTCTAGAAACCGGAACCCGGGCGTTGGTCTCGGCAGCGTGTGAGTATTTGCGCTGATCAGAAGATTGATTGGATTATTCGATTAAAAGTAATGTCGATTTTCAGGCGAAAAATCGACATTAAACATGTCTAATGTCGATTGCGTAAACATATCGGGGGATGTGCTCGTCGCCGGGCGCCGCCCGTCGCAGGTAGTTGCCCGCTGTGGGGTGGCGCCCGGCTGCGGGCCGGGCGCATACAAACCGAAGCGTATAGGCTTGTTCCATAATGTTTGTTTAGGGTAAGCTAATGCGATGCAAAAAACTCATAACCTCCGCAAAATATGGATTGCGGCCGCAATAAGCATGTCTGTTACCGGCATACACCTTAGCGTTGTACAACCAGCTTTTGCCCAACCTGCGACGCAAGAAGCAGCACGTGGCACAACGCCGGATAGTGAAAAAGCGCTCGGCGAAGTACCACGCGGTGAAGTGCCACACAGTGAAACCGCGTCAACGCCGCAAAAACAGCAACAAAGCAAAAACTATCAAGTCACCGCGACGTTTGCTGCCGGGGAAGTCACCAGAGACATCCTCATCGACGAAAAGCGCGGACGCGGCTGGGTAGCCGTCGACAAGCTAGGGGAGAGCCCCAGCGGAATAACGTGGTTCGACCTGGAAACCCAGAAACCATCTGAGACCGTGTACTGGGCGCCAAGCAAAGAAGCGCTAGTACAGATTTCTCTGAGCAACGACGGAAAATACATCTACGCTCTGCACCAACGAGAAGGAAAACTCACCGTCTTTAATGCAGATGACGGAACCGTGGTACGCCAGATTTTTGGGACCCCGAAGTTTCCAAAGGGCATGGTGGAAGACACAGATACCGGTGCAATCTACATTTACGATTCGAAATCCCTGGTTCATGTAGATCCCACGAACGCAACCGTGAGTGCGCCGATCCCCGTTAGTACGGAAAAATACCCGTCGATTAATGGCCTAGTCTACGATGCAACCCGCAAGATGCTGTGGATCAGCGCAGGCCGCGAAAACGTCATCACTGGATACAACACCGCAGCCAAGCAATGGGTACAAGACCTGGCTATTCCCGTCGCGGAAACCAGTTTTCAGGGGGCCGCAGTAGGAGGGCGCCCATACGAGTTAGCTTTTGACTCAGAACTCGGGCACCTGTACGTCGTCGTCAAGCCAACTTTGCAAGACGAGTTCACAGAAAGCAAGATACTCACACTCGATGCAGCGACCGGCAAATTCCTCGGCATGCCGATCGAGGTTGGAACCAAGGTTAACTCGCTACACGTTAACCCGCGCACACACGAAATTTATGCGGCAGCAGCGGACGACAACCGTGTGTCAGTCGTGAGCCCAGAAACCTGGACTGTCGCCGAAAAGATCGATTTCACTGAGCTTGGCGTCACGAGCGGCTACGGTACAGGCGAAGCCAACCTCGCTGTCGTTACCGGAAACGCTACGGGCGATGTCGCCTACGTTTCACACCCCTATAAAGAACGTTCCCGAGTAAGCCAGCTGCACCGAATCGGGCCAACACCGGCGATTACCCCCTTGCAGCCTGCCGACGAGAACCAGAAACCACCAGTCGACGCCGACAGCACAGGCTGGAACGGCCCCGAACAACCCCAGGACGCGGCAGTCAACAAACCGGCTAGCGCCATCGACGTAAAAGAGGCCAATTTGCGCTGGGGAATCAACGAATATCTGAAGGCGTGGTCAGTAGAAGCCCTAGGCGAAGCAGTGACAGTGGACAACTACCTGCCAAGCTTCACTCGCGCCCAAGGATGGTTCGATACAACCACTAAACAAATGTACTTGTCTTTTGGCAACGGTTTCCGCATCAAGCATTACCCCACGCTCGCCCCGCACGTAATTACGACGATGGGTAATCCCGAGCTACAGGTCAATGCAGACGGCTCCGGTGCCTTGACAATGGACGTTGCCTGGTCAGTCTACGAAGATAAAAAGAGCGACGGTTATAAACGCGTCACGGTCGCCACGTTTAGCTCTTCGACAATAGACATTGCCGGTGGAGACATCACCTTCGAAGCAACACCAGAATTCTACGGACATGCCTACCAGGGAGAAGAGAAGCAATATCCCAACTCGTGGCCGAAAGAATTCATCGATTATCTTTCCCCGGACACCCGGGCATGGTGGTACACCACGGGCGCCAGCCTGGATGCGGATAAAGCACCCGCACCGATCAAACTGACTGCCAAAATCCCAGTCGCGGATGTGCCAGCAGGCAGTGATCATGGAGATAACCAGGACTCCGCAACCCCGGACGCGAAACCTGGAAAGACCATGGCGGAAGAATATTCGCCCGAACCACACAGCTCAGTCACAGTTGCCCCTGGCGTAGCCGTCCAGGCACAAGATGCCCTGATAAATACTGCGCAATTGCCAGCAGACACCACCTATGCTTGGAAAACACCGCTTGATACCTCCCGGCCGGGAATACAGACCGGCACAATTGTCGTGACCTACCCAGACGGCTCGACGGATGAGGTCACAACCTTCATCGTTGTCGATGACCAACCAGCAACGGAACAGTCGGATAACACGCTCGGTAAAATCTTCAAGGTCATCACCGGGCTCGGAGTAATGGCAGCAGTATTTGGGGGCATTATTCATTTGTTGAATAACGATCCAGGCTTTGCACAACTGAAACACAACGTCATGGAGATGCTAAAAGGAATCGGGATTCGCCTATAAACGGAGTGCCGCTCGCTGTGGGTTGCCACCCGTCGACACAGCCAACAGCAGCCGATACGGTGAGAGCATGTTGTTTGATTCTCTACCGCGCCCGAGTGAGCGCATCGCGCCGGGCGTGGCGCACCTGCCGGGGTGGTTGGGCGTCGACAAACAAGCAAAGCTAGTGCGCGAGGTTCGCGAGATCGCCCGCACATACGCGGATACTCCAATGGCGATGCTGCGCCCGACGTTAAAATCCGGCGGGCAAATGAGCGTGTACCAGCTGCATTTAGGCAGGTACTGGCACTATCCGAGTTACCGGTATGTCGATAAGATTGCTGGCACCACCGTCCCGCCAGTGCCAGACAGCCTGGTGGCGTTGGCGCCGGTAGCGTTGCGCGCGGCAGCAGGGGTTGCCGAGGAACTGGCCCCGTGGGTAGAGACCTTCGTGCCAGAGATGGTGCTGGTCAACTACTATCCGCCGGGTTCCGGGATGGGCATGCACGTCGACGAATTTGAAGAATCCCGGGCACCGGTCATTTCGCTCTCCATTGGCGACGAAGCGCTGTTCCGCATGGGGCATACCGAATCGCGAACCCAACCCTGGGACGATGTGACGCTGTGCTCCGGCGACCTGGTGGTTTTCGGCGGGCCGAAGCGTTTTGCTTATCACGGGGTAGTGCGCGTGAATGATGCCACGCTTCCCGACGGCTGCGGGCTGGCAGAAGGCCGGATCAACATCACCATCCGGCAGGTTTCTGCGGCGCCGAAGCTGCAGGGGCGCTGAGCGGGGGATTTGCTTAAGGATTTCCTAGGCGATCGTAGATGCAGGCGTGCTAAGAAGACGACAACCCCAAGCTGGAGCCGCCAGCACCACCACCTGGGGTGGCTAGCGGCCCGCGTGGTGGCAAGGGCTGGGGATTCTTGGAATTCGGATTTTCGGGCTTGGCGATGGGAGGCGCGGGCTTAGTGTTTGGCTGCTCGGGCTTGGCGACGGGGCCATTCTGGTGCGCGGCTCCCTGGTGATTGTCTGGGGCAGTTGTATCCGGGCGTTTGGCTTCGGCGTCGGAGGGCGTCTCGTTAGTGCTCGGCTGTGCTGGGGTAGCGGTGGTCTGCGCAATCCAATCGCCTAGCCCATGCAGCGAAGCAAACAGCGAGAAACGCCCACCACCTTGGGGAGCTTTAAACGAGGTCACCCCGGCGACCTCACCGTTGACAAAAAGCGGCCCGCCGGAATCGCCGCGCCCGGCTGTGGCCTCGTCCAAATACTGCACGAGGAATGCATCATGCTGGCTTTCCTGCGGCCGAACCCCGGAAGAAGTTTTACCAACAGCAGCGCGGGCATACTGCAAGGTCTTGCCGGTGCCAGCACCCCAGCCGTACACGCGTCCCTGCTCACCAAAGCTCACCGGTGTGTGGCGAACCTCGCGGATCAGATGCTGTGGCAACGCATCGGTGACATGCACCAACGCCACATCGCCGTGCGGCGCCCACACTGCGTAATCCGAGGTGAACCGATTTTCTTCCCGGTGTTGCTGCTCGCGGGTGGTGCCAACGTAGACCGATCGCTGCAAATTGGGAACCTCGACGCAATGCTGGGCGGTCAGCACCCACTGAGGAGCAACCACGGTGCCAGTGCAGCTGGCCACTTGAACCACGCCTTCGGCAGCGGTGTCGGTGGTGGCAACATCGGTTCCGTTCGTCAGCCCGGTGGCTGTTGCTGTTCCGAAGACACTGAGAAAACTTGCTGCAGCAAGGACGGCTATTTTCCGCATACCTTTATCTTAGTACTAGCAATCAATATGTTCTATAAGCGAATAATATACATAGTTGTTAGAATTCAGCTATCGCAAGCTGCTCAATTTTTTGACGAATTACGTCTCTGTGGGGGTGGGATGAATTCAAGCCGAAAAAGCGCGAATTTTCTGGGCGAAAATCCGCCGTTTTCTAAAAGCCGAGTAAATAAACAAGGAAGTCTTTGGCGTGATGGTCAAGACTTTGAAGTCAAAGTGATTAATGAATACATCGCATTTAATGCAGTGTATGTTGAAGAATTACTCTCGATTACAGAGCAAATTACGTCTGGATTCATGATGAACATCAGTCCTGCAGGTGATGCCGTGACTCCAGACTCGGGTTCGTACTTATTATCTGCACGAGTAAAGACTAAAGACACCTTGCTTGAAAAACTGCAGAGGTTGCAGACCACGCCGTTAATGAACATTCAAGATGTAGCTGGCATTAGGTTTGATTGCGATCTGTCGCTGACTGAGCAAACAGAGGTTGCAGAAGTTTTTAAGCGCGGATTCGAAAATAGTGGTGCGAAACGTGTAGATATCAGGGACTGTCGGGACGAACCCCACTCGGGATATCGCGCCATTCACCTCCATATCCGAGGTAATGCTGGTAGAAGCGAGATGCAGATCCGGACGGCTTGGCAATCTAAATGGGCGAACTATTACGAAGAAGCTGCTGATATTTTCGGAAGAGAAATTCGTTACCTGCACGAAGGAGCAACGATGCCTCCGAAGGCACAAGGCGTTGTGATGCAGCTACTTGAAGCGTCGACGGAAATTGCTGAGTTTGAACAACGCACAGACAGCGATTCGCACTACAGTCGTGACCATGTTCGTAATTTCCGCAGACAAATCGATGATAAACTTTCACGTATCCAAGCTGAATTGCGGCAGCAGCGAATCTAAGACTGAAATGGAAGGCTAATGTTATGGCGTCATATCTAATTCAGTACCACCGTCGTTCAGGGGAACTAGACATCCATGAATTTGACTCGCTGCCAGAGGCAACATTGAGGCGCCTCGAATTGGATGAGACCAATGATGACCCTGATCTCGAAGTTGTTGCCGTTGCCAGTGAGAGCGAAGAACATCTGCGGCAATCCCACTCTCGGTATTTTTCGAAGACGTAATCCAACCGCAGCAGTGAACCCTTCAATCTCATTAGATGCTCTGGGATAATTCATTGTGAAAATGTTTCTTACATCCCGACGCTGTGCTACTTCGCTGTTAACTGCCGCCGGAGCCCTGGCAGTTGTGGCTGGGACTCCTAGCCTTGTGGAACAGCACGGCGGCACTGCGCACTCCATGGCAGCAGAAGCCTCATTGCAAGCCCCACTTAACGCGAACACCACGCACCTGGCACTCCCATTCGAGATCCCACAGTTGCAGCTGCCTGCCCCGAAACTTTCCAGCGAGCACGGCGCGGGGCCAGAGTACAGCCCGCTGAGCTCGATCGGCGCGAACCCACAACACCACGCGGGCGCCCCGGTGCCGCGGCCTTTCGATGTCAGCTACCTCACCGGTTACGTCTCCGATGTGTCTTCTTACCAGTACGGCATCTATTACGAGGTGGTGCGAGAATTTAAAAACCTGCGCAGTAACCACCCGGAGGTGATGCAGAAAAACCTGGACATCGTCGCTGAGTACAACAATAATGCGCACCAACAGCGCGTCGACAAGGCCATTCGTGATGCCCTGGCAGATAAAGACGGCGTGCTTTTTACCGCAGCTGAGGCTCTTGGCGACGAATTCGGCCAGCATTTTCTGGCTGCGTTACACGAAAAGCGGCTGCCGAAAACTGAGTTCCTACTGGGCAACGGCTATGCCGCTCGCGCCGGTGGAATCGCTAGCTGGGGTCGCGCGGAAAAGCTGCTGTTCAATAACGACCGCCCATTCGTGCAAGCCCCGGAACGCATTCAGCGCCATGAGTCACCGGAACGTGAGCTCTACGACGGCTCGAGCAAATCCTTCCCGTCCGGGCACACTAACCAGGCGACCTGGATTACCACGCTGCTGGCCATGATGCTGCCGGAGGTGGGTACGCAATTGCTGGCGCGCGGTTCTGAGGCTGGGGAATCGCGACTGGTGATGGGCGTGCACTTCCCGTTGGATGTCATCGGCGGGCGCATGACCGGGCAGGCGGCCGCGGCGGATCGTTGGAATGATCCGAAAATGCGCGATGCGCTGCTGCAGGCGCGTGAAGAGATCGTCGCAGAAATGGAATGGCGCGCGGCCAAGCCTTTCGCCGAGATGATTGCCGAAGACTCGCATGCGCTCAGCGACCAGCAAGCAGAAGCTGATTACACACGACGCATGACCTACGGCTTCACACCAATTTTCGCGACCGATGAACCGGTGAACGTCCCCACAGCGGCACCAGCGTTACTGGAAACCCGCTTCCCGGAACTCAGCTACGAGCAGCGTGCTGAAGTACTGCGCCACACCGCCTTGCCGTCCGGCTACCCACTGGATGATCGCGACCCAGACAAAGGGGACTGGCAGCGAATTAATCTAGCCCGCGCCTGGAATGCACAGGTAAGCATCGGCGCGGGCGGGGAAGTAGTGGTGAAATAAGTTAGTCGTCGAAGATGAGGTGGGTGTTCCAATTTCGGCGCCACCATTGTTTAAGCTTTGTACCAATACTGGTGTCGGCTGGAGTGCTTGTGCCCCGTTGGAGTTCATCGGTAGCTTCTGGAGGCACCGGCGCACCGGCGAGCTCGTAAACATAGCGAGGGAGAATTTCGCCAGTGAACTTCGTGCCTTCTACTGCGACTTCAGCAATCGTTTGGCGTACCCGAGGATTGGTTTCTTGGGGCATCGCTACCTCCTGTATCGTCCTGCTTCCGATTATCGTCGTTCAATGTTTCTAAGGCAAGACCAGCAATTAGTGCTTTTTCGGTTTTTGTAATGAGTGAGCTTTGGTATAAGGCTTTTGTATTTTGCCAGGCGGCGCTACGAACTCGTTCATTGTCATTAGCGATATTTTCGATTGACCAAGTATAACGTTTCCACCATTCCGAACGATTATCGCTGTTCGTTCGCTGTTGAATGGTGACAACTAGCCCTATAAGGCCTGCTAATGCAACAACTAACTGTGCTGCTTGCAGAACTATTTCTGCCGGATCCATAAAAATCCCCCGATTGTCCTCACAAGCTATAGCTCACGATGGAGTATAGCGCAGAGAAAAACGGGGGGAAGAGTTAACCAGAAAGTGCTACTTATCCAAGCCCTTGCCAGATGGCGAAACGAGGATCTTCACGGCGGTTTCGTTGCGGTGAATGAGTGTGTCGAAACCTTCGTCGATCAGTTCGTCCAAACCAATGCGCGCGGTGACAAACGGCGTGAGGTCCACGCGTCCATCTTCGACCAATTTGATTGCAGCCGGGTGGTTGTTGACATAACCAATGGTGCCGCGCACGTCCAGTTCCTTGAGCACGATCTTGTTCAGGTCCACCTCGGCAGGCTTGCCCCAAATTGAGACGATCTGCAAAACCCCGCGTGGGCGCAGCGCATCCATGAGCGTGTCGAAAACCACCGGAACAGAGGTGCATTCAAAAGCCACATCGGCGCCGGCACCGTCGGTAAGCTCCTTGACCTTGGCGACGACGTCGACTTCTTCTGGGGTCAGCGCATGATCAGCAACCCCGGTTTCCAGGGCCTTCTCGCGGCGCGCTTTGGACAGCTCGGAGACGACGACGGTCACGCCAAACGCCTTCAACACAGCCGCGGTGAGCAAACCGATTGGGCCCGCACCACCGATGAGTGCGACCTGACCCGTGGAATCCTCGCCCACGCCAGCGCGTTCCACGGCGTGGTAACCCACGGTCAGTGGTTCAATGAGCGCGGCGTGATCGAGGGAAACTTTATCGCTGATCTTGTGGATCCACCGACGCTTGACGACGACATTTTCCGCCAACCCGCCGCCGCGGCCACCCAGCCCGATGAAGTTCATGTTTTCCGACAGGTGGTAAGTCTTGGATTCTGGTCCGGTATTAACGTCTTCACTGATGATGTAGGGCTCGACAACGACGTGATCGCCCACGGCCAGGTCATCGATATCATCGGCTACTTCGGAGATCACGCCACAGAATTCGTGGCCCATCGTCACTGGTGGTTCTTCGCCGCTGATGGGGTGTGGGTTGCCGTGTGAAGGGCAGAAGATCGGGCCATCGAGGTATTCATGCAGGTCAGTGCCACAGATGCCACACCAGGCAACATCAACGCGGGCGGTGCCTGGTTGTAATTCTTGTTGCTCGATGTCTTCGATACGGATGTCATTGCGATCATAAAAACGTGCAGCTTTCATGGTGCCTCCTCAGGTCACGGCGTGTGTATAGACAGCCTGCGGCGGTAGCGTGGCCAGGCTGCAAATCGGATGAATGTCGAAGAATGATGTGCTATAAAATTCCGGAACCTTATGGTCCCCATCATATAAGCAGTGGCGTGTGACTGGCGTATGTTTTTTATCACGAAGACTGCGCCGTAAAAACCAGAGACGTTGCTTGCTAGAGTTGCATTATGAGTACCCCCACAGAAATCGTCGCCAGGTTGCGCAGCGAAGTCGAAGATGGCTCGCTGGAATCGTTTTGCTTAGAACTGGGTATTGACCTGCTGGTTTTATTCGGAAGCGCACGTACTGATGCGCACAGTGCGGGGGATGTAGATCTTGCTTATTCAGTTGATTTTTCTCGCCCCAAAGAAGACAGGCCGAATCTTCTCGACGTAGCCACGGCGTTTTATGTCCGATACGGGGTTGATGCTGGGGACACCATGGACTTTATGAATTCAGCATATTGCTACGACGACTTTGGATATCGTGGATTCAAATAGTCGGCGCGGTTTTGAAACGCTAATCCGTGCTGGAAAATAATGCTAACCACCCGCGAGCAAGCGTTTTTCTTGCGTCTTCGGGCGCCAGTACGCGGCTTCCACTGCGGTGAGTTCTTTGAAATGCGACGAGGTCAGCTCATCCATGGCCTGTAAATAGCCGGGGATGTGTTTGCGGGGCAGGCGCAAACCCATGGTCAGGTGGGGCGTCCACAATGGGCCGTGGCCATCGGGGTTGGCTGCGCTGATTGTGCTGGCGGCAATTTCTAATTCCCGGGTGGTCTGCAACAACCACGCCACGGTCTGTTTGCTCTTAGTACCGAAGATGACGTTGCCCACCCGCCGGAATTGAGCCGGGATCACCGCGGGTAATAACTCGGCTGCCAACTCGACGACGCTGGGATCCATCGCCGCGGAAAACGTCACCGTAATATGTGGGCGCTGGTTTTGCACCGGAAAGCCCCGGGCAGCCAAGCCAGCGAAAATCTCGCGGATGCGCTGCTCTTGTTTTTCCGGCAGATAGAGCAGGATATTGTCCGGGGAATTTTTACTCACGCCAACCACCACTCATAACACCCAGTAATAGCAGTGTTGGCGAGCAAAGTCAGCCAAGCGCGGGCGTCCTCCTACTAGTAGTACTAGCGCTATTGCATGACTCGGGTTTCCCGGATGCCTTTCTGCAGCCGCTGGTGGTAGCTATCCATCGCGCGACGCAGCCACAATCCCAGCACCAAAGCCGGGATGGCGAATAACAGCAGCATGCCCAGGTCGCGGAAAATATCCCCTTGGTACACACCAGCGATTGCGCTGCGGAACGCATCAATGGCATAGGTGGCAGGCAGCCACGGACTCACAGACTGGAACCAATGAGGCAGCAGCGGTAGCGGATAAGCACCGCCGGAGCCGGAAACCTGCACGATCAATAGCAGCACAGCGAGTGCCTTACCGGCACTATCGAAGGCGATCACCAGTGCATGCACGATCAACATGAATACCGATGAGGCAAGCACAGCACTCAACCAGAGTAAGAATGGGTGCTCTGGTTGAATCTGCACGAAGAAGATCAAACCGCCCACGGCGAAGGTTGCCTGGGCAATACCGATCGCCAAGAACGTAGCCACCCGGCCCAGATAAATCTGGTTGCGCGTGAACTCGCCGTCGTCGCTGAGGTATGTGTGTTCAGCGTTGCTGCGCATCAAAACGCACGTCAACAACGCACCCACCCACAGTGCGAGTGCCAGGTAGAACGGCGTCATACCTACACCAAACGACGCCACTGCGAACACTGGTTTGCGTTCCACAGCCACTGGCGCGGAAATCCGGGAGGCAAGCAATTCTGGATCCGAGCCGATGATGTCAGCTAATTTGCTCAGGTCACCACCTTCGCGCACCTCTGCAAATTGGCGTTCCAGATCAGCAAAGCGACGTGCTTGCTGATAGAGAGTATCGGCCAACCGGTCGGCGCCATCCCGGGCGCGCAACAAACTGGACTCCGGACCACCCGAGGTGCTCGATAGCGTATTGCGCACATCGGCGATTTCCGCGCGCACCGCAGCGATATCATTAACGACGGTGTTTACGCTCCCGCGCAGCGTATTCAACTGGGGCTGCAAATTCTCGCGGTAGGCAGTGCGTGCATTATCGACAGCCTGGCGGGCTGCCGCAATCGCTTCCTGGGTTTGTTGCCGGGATTGCCGTGCATTACCGGTGCCCGATTCGACGCGATCGGCGGTCGTCGTCAAAGAAGCATGCAGGGCATTCGACTGGGCGATAGACGCATCCAATTGCGCGCGGACCTGCTGGTAGCCAGCAGAAACCGGGTCTGGCAGCGGCAAGTTGCCGATTTCCCGTTCGAGTGCATCGCGTACGCCTTGGAACGCTGCTGTTTGCTGCGCTACCCGTTCTGCCGCCGTGCGGTAAGTTTGCGCCGTCTGCGCCGTGGCAGCCTGCGCATTATTCAATAACTCGTCGAATTGATCTGATAATGCCGCATAAGCTTGCGAGGTCGCGCCCAAGGAATTTTCTAGCGCGCTGGTGGAATCATTTAGGGTTGCCGAAAGCGCATCAATGGGGGAAGAGCCATCAGCCCCAGCCCCGACGCTAGCTCCACCGCCGGCCCCAGCTCCGGCGCCAGAGCTAGCGCCAGCATCAGTACCCGAGGCAGTGTGGCTCCCGGCAGCACGCAAAATATTATCAGCGGCCTGCGCCAGCGGGATTGCGGAATCGACAAGGTTTGCCAAACTACGCACCGTGGCGGCAGAAGAATTCAACCGTGTACCGATGTTTTCAACACGGTTGGCGACATTATCCAAAGCCGCCTGGGTTTCTTCCTCCTCTAGATAATTATCCAACGATTCGACAACACCCAGCCCAATGGTGGTGACCACGCGGGTGAAAGATTCGTCGATACGCTCAATCACACCGCTGGCACTGCGCTCGGTGATGGTCGTTGACAAGGCGTTTTTCTTCTCGTTGGTATACAGATCCAACTTTGCCGGCTCGGTGCCTTCGATATAGAAGGTCAGCAATTCCCGGCTGAAGTTTTCTGGCAACACGATGCCGGCGTAGTATTCGCCGGACTTGGTGCCCTCTAAAGCATCGTCGGCATTGGTCAGAACCCAATCGACCTGCTCATTTCGGGAAAGCTGGGACAGCACTTCGTCGCCAAGATTCAACCGCAACGAAGCCAGATCGGACTCGTGGCCCTCATCCTTGCTAGCCACGGCGATTTTCAAGCGGTCGGTATTGCTGAAGGGATCCCAGCTAGCCAAAATATTGAAGCCAGTAAACAGCAACGGGATGATGACCAGACCGAAAACAATCACACCCGTCATGACATTGCCGCGGATTGCACGCAGATCATTGCGGAGAATACTCAGGATGTTGTTCATGACTTCTTACCTTGCTTGGCCAGTTGTTCTTGCAGCTCGTCATCGCTGAGATCCGCCAAGCTGTTATCGCGTGCGACGGACTGTTTAATGTATTCCAACGCGCAAATAATGACTACCGCGATCATCACCACTAGGCACGCCAAACCGAAAAAGACAGCTTTCTCATCCGGGTTGAAGCGGGAAACGATGCCTAAGATCAGCACGAGCAACGCACCCACACCAATGGTGATACCCATCCATTGCGAATAATTGCGGCGCGCGGAACGCCACTTGGAATCCAAACTCTCTTGGTAGCCTTCACGGTCCCGCAAAGCAGCGACGACGTCGGTGATGCGGTACGGGCTGCCGGTCAAATGCACCTTCTCGTTGATTACCAGGCCACCTTTTTCCAGCTGGTCGTTGACCAAAATATTGACATGTGAAAGGCCGCGGCGTGCCAACATGCCCACCAGGAAGGCCACCGCTGCCATCGCGATGATTGTGGCCAGGTTGCTCCAGTAATGGTTGCCATAGAACCCGCCGACGGTTTCTCGCATCGCACCAATGCCGTAAGTAAACGGCAGGAAAGGGTGTATCGCGCGGAAGAAATCGGGGGTCATCTCAATGGGATAGAGCCCAGAAGCTCCGGGGATTTGCACAAAAGCGTAGACCACCGCGATGATGCGTCCGATGTGGCCGAAGGCAGAGACCAAGCCGTAAATAATCGCTAAGTAACACAGGCTCAAGATAGTGGCGGTGAGGACATAACCGATTGCGGAGACGTGCTCGACGCCAATGACCAGGTTGCCGATGGACACGATCAGCGCTTGCATAATGCCAAATACACCCATGAGCAGGTAGCGCGCCTGATATGCGCGCTGCACGGTGAGGCCTTCCCGCCCGCGGGAATCGACTTCTGTGCGGAAAATGATCATCAACATGAATGCGCCGATCCACAGCGTCAGGTTGATAAACAGCGAGGACATGCCAGAACCGTAGTGCGAAACTGGGAAGACCGCGTGCGATTCCATCTCTGCCGGGGAGGCCAAAAAAGACGAAATCTCGTCGGCATTCAGTGCATTGACCGAGCGCAAAGCAGGATTATCTTGGGCAAGATTGGCCAGTGCCAGGATGTCCGTGCGTGCAGTGTTGAGCCCATTTTCGATGCCGTCGAGATCTTCCCGGAAATTACCGATGACGTCTTTCGCGCGCCCCAGCTGCGTGTCGACGCCGTCGAGCAAACCATCGGTCTCGCCGAGCAAACTCTTCTGTGCACCCAGGGTGGCGGACAGATTCGCGGCGGTAGCAGATACCCGCGAGATGGCCGAATTCAGCTGTGGCACGGTGTTGTTGATGGAATCACGCAGTCCCACGGAATCTGCACGCACTGCGTCCGTGGCGCGGTCGAGTGCAGCGGCAGTGTCGTTCAAAGAATTCAACGTATTTTGTGCGCTATCGTTCAATACGGAAAGCTCACCGAGCACGGCGCGGTTTTGCGAATTGCGGGCGTGCAGATCATCCACGGTTTGCTGGATCTGTCCGGAAATTTGCGGCGGTAGGGCCGGCAGTCGCGCTAACCCACCTAAACGGTCGATGGCTTGTTCTGCTTGGTCGACGATGCCGCTGGCACCATCGGTGGCCGCCCCCACGCGGTTGAGTGCGCCGGTCAACTGGCCAGATACGGAGTTCACGCTGGCGTGCGCGGAAGCAGCGCCGTCGGCAAGCGCGGTGGTGCCCTGCACATAAGCAGCGGTGGCCTCATCGGCAAACGTGGTCAGCTGGCGCTGCACCTCGTTGGTGATGGACTCCACCTGGCCTAGGGCAATTTGGGCGTCGTCGATGGTGCGTTCCACCGTAACCAGTGCTTCGCGGGCCTCGGCGATGGCTGGGCGGGAATTATCCAGGCTGGATTGCACCGCAGCGAGCCTGTCGCGAGATTGCGCCACCGTCTCTGCAGTGCGGATAAAAGAATCCGAAGCCCGACTGGCAGTGTCGCCGATGCGGAAATCCAGGTCGTGGCCTGACTTCCGCAATTCCGCGGCCACCGATTGTGCGACCTGCTCGTTAAACGCAGCGCTGATCGTTGAATCAATGGTGGAAGCGCCCTGATCCGTGATTTTCGGGGCAATCGCGTTGAGTTTCTCGTTCACCGCATATTCCAGCGTCGGCTGGGAATATGTGCCCTGGAACAAGCTGACGAAGTCCTGCGAGAAGGTTTTGGGCACCGTGATAGAAGCGAAAACATCACCCGTGTGCACCGCGTGGTTGGCCTCGTCGCGGTTAATAAACTGCCAGCCCAGGCGGTCGTTGTCTTTGAGCTGCTTTACTAACTCCGCGCCGACGTCAAGATCGCCCGTGAGATCCGAACTAGCGCCCTCATCCTCGTTAACCACAGCAACTTTGATATTGCCGGTGTTTTCATACGGATCCCAAAACGCCGCGATATTAACCCAGGAATATAAAGCTGGGGTGATCATCAATCCGACCAGAATCACCCACACTTTCCGGGTGCGCCACAACCGGGCTAAGTCCTCGCGAAAGACCTTCCAACTAATACTCACCCGTAGAACGCTAGCACCGCTTTTAGGCACTTGCACAGCTCAGAGCCTAATTTTTGGCCTTTTTCGGATAAGTGATAGCACTTTGGCGAATCTGTTTTAGAACCGATGGTTTTTCTCGAGATGCTTAACGACGCCGCGCCTCGGATGGTTGCTTAACGACGCCATGTGGCGGATGCTTACTTGACGACGCAAACCGTGGCTTATCGACGCCGCCTGCCACGGAACTTCGCGAGTTGATTCGCGCTATCCCCGCCGTAGCGATCCTGTAAACCACGCGAACGCGTGGCTGCCGCGGGCCGCGCAGAACCCGCTGGGGCACTGGCGCCTGCCGGGGAATTCGCCTGCGCGGCAGTCTTGTCGGCATCTGGTTGCTCGTTGGCGTCTGCTTGTTCGCCGACGTCGACTTGCTCGTTGACGTCTGCGATCTGAGACTGCCCTTCTGTCGTGTGTTCTGCGCGCTCCCGGCGTCGCTCGCGCAGCTCGGCATACACAAAATATGCCAGGCCAGCAGGGGCCATAATGCCGAAAGCGATCCACTGGAAGCCATACGATAAGTGCGAACCACGATCCAGCTTCGGCACCGGAATTGGTTCCAGTGCTTCTGGTTGCTCAGCCGCGGTTACGTTCACGATGGCGTCGGCAAGCTCCAGGCCCGTCAGCTCTTCGACCTGTTCCGGGCTGACCGAGCGCACCTGGGTATAGCCAGCGTCGTCAATCGGCGGGGCCTCGTGGGGTGCTTCCCCGAAACGCAGCATGGCCTCGGTAGTGATGTGCGTTCCAGAAGGCGGGGTGATTTCTGGAACAGAACCGTCACGATTAGCCACCGCAAAACCGCGGTTAACCAATACTGTCTGGCCCGAATCCAATTGGAAAGGCACCAACGATTGAAACACCTGCGAGCCCTCCAACGGGCGCAAGCGCAGCAACATCTCGTGTTCTGGCAGGTAGTGGCCGCGCAGGATGACACGGTGCCATTCCTCGTCGATGGTAATTCCGCCGGAGGCGTCGACAAGCTCTGCAAACGGCACCGGATCCTGCTCATAGGCTTGCTGAATGCGCTCGTTGCGGTCGACGATCTCATCATCCTTGTTCAGCTGCCAGGGTGCGAGCACCGTGAAAGCCAGGATGGAAAAAGCGATGAGCGACAGTGCCAGGATAATCCAACTGGGCTTGGCAAAGACTTTCCACCAGGAGGTTGGTGCGCCGTTGTTGGCGCTGCGGTTGGTTTGTGGCACGTCGGTATTGCGCGGCTGATTCGGTTGAGCTGGAGCTTCTGGTAGTCCAGATTGTTCAGGCTGCTGGGGTCGGGCACTCACACCGACCATGATAGACCTGCACGCCGGTTACTAGCGCAGCTGGTAGCAGCACAGCCCGGTTGCTAGCGCAGCTGGTCTTGGACGTACTCGAGCAGCCCAGGCAAGCTGGCTTCGATCTCTTTGCGCACGCGCGTGAAGCCGTCGCTGCCCCCGTAATAAGGGTCAGCGACGGAGGGTTCTTCTTCTGCTGTTGGATCGAAACTGCGCATCAGGGCCACGCGGTTTTCGTCGACACCGCGGGCGATGAGCTGGGAGCGGTGGCCGGTATCCATGGCAATGAACAAGTCCGTATCACCAGCCTGTGGGCCAAACTGTTGCGCTATGTGTTCGGTACCGTCCAGGCCGATCTCGTGTAATTCTGCCACGGTGCGCTCATCCGCACCTTCCCCGACGTGCCAGCTGTCTACACCACAGGAAGCGACTTTGACGAGCTCGCCCAGACCCGCCTCCTGAATGGCCTCGCGTGCCATGACTTCTGCCATTGGCGAGCGACAGATATTTCCGGTGCATACAAAATTAATGGAATAGGTAGCAGTCATGCTGCTGTATTTTATCGTCTCAGGTGCCTGCTGCGTGCCATAATTGTAGGAGCGTATGACGGAGTTAAAGGAGCAGCACATGAGCACCGAGACCACGGTAGGCGAAATTTGCCAGATTATGGACCGCGCCTATCCACCGCATTTGGCGGAAAGCTGGGATAGCGTCGGGCTTATTTGTGGGCGTCGCGAAGCCCCGGTGCGCCAGGTGGCTTTTGCTCTGGACTGCACCGGCGAGGTGGCAGACGCGGCGGTAGCGGCCGGTGTGGACATGTTGATCGTGCATCACCCGTTGCTGCTGCGCGGGGTGGATAGCGTGGCTGCGGATACCCCGAAGGGGCGGATTTTGCACTCGCTGATTGAGGCGGGCATCGCGTTGTTTGCTGCGCACACCAACGCTGATTCTGCACGCCCGGGAGTGAACGATAAGCTGGCTGAACTCGTCGGCATCACCCCAGGGCGCCCGTTGGCACCGAAGCCAGGGCCGGGGCGGCACTTGTGGGGCGTACACGTGCCAGCGGCACACGCCGAGCCGCTGAAGCAGGCCTTGTTTGCCGCGGGAGCGGGGCGGATTGGTAATTATTCCGAGTGCGTCTACGAGATCGCAGGCACCGGGCAGTTCAAGCCAGAACCAGGTGCGGATCCCACAGACGGTGAGGTCGGGCATACTTACCGTGACGATGAGCTGCGCATTCAGTTCGTCGCCAAGCCAGGCGATAAGCAGGTGCTTCTCAACGCCTTGTACGCCCACCATCCGTATGAAGAACCCGCCTTTGATATCACCGAGCTTGCCGACGCCACCCCGCTGGAAAGTGCCTATGGCTTGGGACGGATAGGTAAGTTGCCAGAACCAATGAGCTTGCGGGAATTTAGCCAGCAAGTCGCTGATGTTTTACCTGCCACATCTTGGGGAGTGCGTGCGGCAGGAGACCCGAACAAACAAGTACAGACGGTGGCGGTGGCCTCAGGAGCTGGCGATGGTTTTATCGCGACGGCTGCGAAACTGGGCGCTGATGTGTTTGTTACCTCAGATTTGCGGCATCACCCCGTCGATGAGCACCTGCGCACCAGCGATATGGCAATTATTGATACCGCGCATTGGGCCTCGGAATTTCCGTGGACTGCGCAAGCTGAAGAAATTGTGCGCCGGGAAGCTGGTGTTAAGACCACAATTTTGCAGGTGCGTACTGATCCTTGGACGATGTCTGTGCATAAGGGCTAAAAGCATAAGAGCATGAGAGCATAACGAGCTCAGCGGGCGCCGTGGACGCAGTGGACGGTACCAGCACAGCGGGTGCGGCGAGCGCAGCGAATGCAACAGCCGATAAATGCTAAGAAACGCGATTAAAGAAAATACGGAAATTAACGGAGACTCACGATGATGAAGCTAGCCCCGAAACAGCAACAACAGTTACTGGAACTGGCCAACCTGGAACGCGCGCAAGCCAGCGCTGGTGCGCAGGCTGGGTCTGGTGACGCAGCTACGCGCAAGTCTGTCACGCCAGAACGCGCCGAAGCCGATAAAGCAGCCAGCAAGCTCAAACGCGCGCGGGATGCCGCCGCGGCCGCGCAAATGGCAGTGGACGATATGGAAGCTGAGATCTTGCGCATCCAACAAGACGAACGCAAGCTGAAGCGTCGCAATATCGACAACAAAAAGCAGCTAGCCACCGAGCAAGACCCGGAAATCCGGAAAGACCTAGAACACGACAAGTACACCACAAAATCCCGCATCGCGGATTTGATGAGTGAACTGCAAGAAGCCCACAACGAGATCCACGCGTTACGGCAAAACCGTGACGTGCACGGAGCAAAGGTAGACCAAGCCAAAAACGAGCTGGAAGCTGCTGAGCGCGCCGCCGATGCTGCGGATGCTGTCAAGACTGAAGAACCGGACCCGCTAGAAAACATCACGAAACTACGCGCAGAACTGCAAGAACAAGCCCCTGAAGCGTTGGCGGCCTATGACGAAGTCCGGGGCGAAAATGGTGTGGGCGTAGCCCGCTTTACCGGACGTGGTTGCGGCGGCTGCTACATCCAGCTGCCACCAGCAGACCAGTCCGCGGTACGTGGAGCCAAGCCAGATGTCGTTCCAGAATGCCCAGATTGTGGCACCTTCCTGGTACCGGCCAGGCAGAATAAGTTGCAGGCAAAATAAGGAGTAGGCAGCGATGAAGCTGATCATTTATGCAGACGGTGGCTCGCGCGGCAATCCCGGCATCGCCGGTTCTGGCACCGTGGTCTACGCCGCTGATGGCACAACCGTGCTGCGTGAGATCGTCTATGTCGTCGGCAAGAAAGCCAGCAACAACGTTGCCGAATATCACGGCTTGTTGCGCGGGCTGGAAGCAGCTGTGGAGCTGGGGGCGGATGACGTCGATTTTTATATGGACTCCCGGCTGGTCGTCGAGCAGATGAATGGCCGGTGGAAGATCAAGCACCCGGATATGAAACAGCTCGGGTTGCAAGCGCAAAAACTCATGCAACAGTTAGGTGCGGTGCATCTTAGTTGGGTGCGTCGTAACGACAATAAGGTTGCCGATGCCTTGTCTAACGAGGCCATGGATGCTGCGGCCAAAGGACACGCGCCGGGTGTGGTGGACCGTGGCGACGGGCCAGATAACGTTGGCGACGAGCCCGATAATGTTGGCGATGGGCCCGATGCAGAAAAGTCCCCGGCGACAACGGGCACGCATGCTTCCTGGACAGGCGCGACCTGCCAGCCGACCACGTTGATTCTGGTGCGGCACGGGCAAACAACCTACTCCGCTGAACACCGGTACTGCGGGCACAGCGATATTGCTTTGACCGAGGTTGGCGAGCAGCAAGCCGAGGCCTCTGCTGCAGCGGTGGTTGAGCGCGGTGAGATTGACCTGGTGGTGTCCTCGCCACTGCAGCGGTGCCAGGTGACGGCGAAAATGATTGCCGAAAAAACCGGTGCGCAATTAGAAACGCATGATGCGTTGATTGAGGCGAACTTCGGAAACTGGGAAGGCCTGACTTTTCAGCAAGCCCAAGACGACGATGCTGAGCTACACGATGCCTGGATTACAGATGCGTCGTTAACACCGCCAGAAGGGGAGTCGCTTGCGCAGGTGCATCGCCGGGTACGCGAGTTTCGCAAACAGCTCGTCGCCCAGCATCCGGGCAAAACTATTGCGGTGGTCAGCCACGTAAACCCGATCAAATCACTGATCCGGCAAGGGTTGAATGCTGGGCCGGCGACGTTTAGCCACCTGTTTTTGGATTTGGCCAGCATTGCTGTGGTGAAGTTCTATGACGAAAACTCGCCAGTGGCATCCGCGGTGCTTAGCGTGAACGACACGGCGCATTTGCAGCGTATTTGCACGGGTGCGTGACTATCAACGAAGATAGGGTGCGTGAATGAGCTGGCCGGGCGATCGCGGCTGACAAACTACGCTGACAACCGTGTGGCGTGAGTGAAAGTCGAGGAAAGTCCGGACTCCACAGAGCACGATGGTTGCTAACAGCAACCCAGGGCAACCTGCGGGCAAGTGCAACAGAAAGTAGACCGCCACCGGGAACGCTGCGAGCACTCGCGACGCTTCCGGCGGTGAGGGTGAAAGGGTGCGGTAAGAGCGCACCAGCATGCCAGGTGACTGGCGTGGCTAGGTAAACCCCATTGGGAGCAAGGCATCACGGCGCGCCACGGTGCGTGCCTGCTCGAATGCTTGAGGGCTGCTCGCCCGATATTCGAAGGTAGCTGCTTGAGGTCACCAGCAATGGTCGGCCCAGATGGATGATCGCCCACGCACCACCACGGTGCGGGACAGAATCCGGCTTATAGGCTGGCTCATTCACTCACTATTTTGGCGACTTCGCCCGGCAACAAGCGCGTGACCACCAAGCCATCAGCGCTGAGATCATGAGCGAAGTTGTCGGCTTTTTTCTTGTCGACGTAGGCGATCACGGCCTTGGAGGTTCCCGCAGCAGCCGCCCGCGCGGCGATTGCGCCACGAACCTGACACAACTGCGCCAGTTCCATGGCAGCATCGAGCGTGTAATCATCTTGTAAAGCCTGCTGTGAGCTGTGCAGCAATGGCCAAATGTCCCGGGAACGCTGCGAACGAAGCGCGTGTGCAAACTGTTGAGCACGCTCAGTTTCCGTTTCGTGGAAATCCAGCCAGGTGCGCGACTCATGTAGCTCCGGGACACCGTCGGTGCCATGTACTTTGTGCACCGCGGACAACCATTGCGTAACGCGCGCCGGGGCGTCGGGAAGCAGCCGCAGCGACTGTGCACCAAATGCATGCTGGGCGGACTCCACAAACCGGTGGCGGGAACGGATTTCGTCGGACTGGTCGGGCGACTCGGCATCCTGTGGGACTGTCACCGCAAAGGCTGCTAATTCTCGCGTCACCGGGTGCACTGCTTTGGTGAGTGAACCATCGGCATAATCCAGCACAGAGATTTGTGCAGCAGCTCCACGCAAGGCCGTGGAATACCGTGCACGTAAGGTGGCGGTGCTGGAAAACACCTCGCCGGCCTGCCCGCAGATTTCCGCCAACCGCGCTCGCAGCGGGGCTTCGTCAATATCAGCTGTTTCTGCTTGCAATGCCAGCGCTAAAGCGGAATCAATAGCAGCGTATTCACCTAAGCCCGAATCTGGGGTGATTTCAGACAACACCGTGATATTCATGCCGTTGGTTTCGCGAGAAAGTAGTTGGCGCTGCACCATCATCCAGACGATCCCGCCTAAGCGCTCGGCCAATCCGCCGCGCGGCAGCGGTGGGGTAGTGGGCTTACCGGATTCATCAATGCCCGGTTGTTGTTGGGAATACAGTTCGGCGACCTCATCCATGGTTGTGGACGCCTGCGTGGTGGAGCCGTCGGTAAGCGAGGAGCGGCGAAAGTTCACCACGAATTGCTGGTCCTCGCGGGCAGATACCGCAACTGCGGCGCGCTGCGCGGCCAGACTCATGAGTACGACGCCGCCTGCGTGATCGACGTGTTCTCCGATCAGTGACCAGGTGGCGGGGGCGTCGGCTTGCCAGGTTGGGGCACAACCATGGAGTTCTGTGTGCCATGCGGCTGCAGAAACGGTCAGTGAAGCGTCAGGTGAACCGTTCGTCTGGGGCGCATGTGGCATGGGGGAAGAAAACTCCTTGGAAATCGGGAATAGCGAACCGAAAAATCGAAAATACCGATCGAGAATATCGATATGGACACATCCGTTTTCGGCAATCTCGGGCGATTTTACCTGTTTAGCTGTGTCGGTGGGTAGTCAGATTTATACTGAATAGGCATGGTTCTGGCTTTTGTCTACGCAGCAAAGCTAATGGCCGGGAACTCGAATGAAGGAGCAGCACTAAAACATGGCGCACGCAGATGAACAATGGTTTTTCAACCCCTCTACTGGGGAGGTGACCGAAGGTAAAGTCGCTGGGTGGAATGATCGCATGGGCCCGTATGACAGTAAAGAATTGGCCGAAAATGCGTTCGAGATTGCGCGGAAGCGAAACGACGCTGCTGATGAGGCAGAAGAAGACGATGACGACTGGGGCCAGCCTGCAGCTTGGGAGAAATAATTCTCAGAAGAGACTTTCGCCCCGCCCAATGTGACCGCGGTTGCCTAGACTAGGACTCATGAACAGTCAACACGATTACGTCTTGCGCACGGTTGAAGAACGCGATGTTCGTTTTATCCGCCTGTGGTTTACCGATATCACCGGCGCACTGAAATCCGTGGATATGTCACCGGCCGAGCTGGAAAATGCGTTTGAGGAGGGCGTCGGCTTCGATGGCTCCTCCGTGGAAGGGTTTTCGCGTGTGGCCGAATCCGACACTATTGCGATGCCTGATCCTTCGACGTTCAAGATCATGTCTTCGGAAAGCGAAAATGAATCGTTGCTGACAGCGCGCATGTTCTGCGATATCGTCCAGCCCGATGGCAGCCCGTCGCTGGTGGATCCGCGCTATATTTTGCGTCGCCAAGTGCAGGAGGCCGCGGATGACGGTTTTACCTGCATGGTAGGCCCGGAGATTGAGTTTTATCTGCTGCAACAGACCGATGATCCAGCTGATCTGCAGCCGACCGACAACGGTGGTTATTTCGACCAGTCGACGATGAACCTGGCACCAGAATTCCGGCGCACTGCTATTCAGATGCTGGAAAACCTTGGCATCGTTACTGAATTTTCGCACCACGAAACCAGCCCGGGGCAGCAAGAAATCGACCTACGCCACACCGACGCGCTGACCATGTCGGATAACATCATGACCTTCCGTTATCTGATCAAGAAGGTAGCCCAACAGCAGGGCGCACGAGCGACGTTTATGCCCAAACCGCACAAAGACTGGACCGGCTCGGGCATGCATACCCACATGTCCTTGTTTGAAGGCGATAGCAACGCTTTCCACGATCCTGATGATGAATTCTGCTTGTCGACGACGGCCAAGCAGTTCATCGCTGGTATTTTGCACCACGCGCCAGAGCTCACCGCGGTGACCAACCAATGGGTGAATTCCTATAAGCGGCTGATGTTCGGCAAAGAAGCCCCTGGCGCAGCAACCTGGGGTGTGTCTAACCGTTCTGCAATGGTGCGCGTGCCCACGTACCGGTTGAACAAGCCGGAGTCACGTCGGGTAGAGATCCGCAGCCTGGATTCTTCGGCAAACCCTTATTTGGCCTATTCCGTGTTGCTGGCTGCTGGGTTGCGCGGCATCAGGGAAGGCTATGAACTGGGAGACCCAGCCGAAGATAACGTGCAAGAGCTCACGCGCCGCGAACGCCGGGCGATGGGCTATATTGATTTGCCGAATTCTTTGGACCATGCTCTGCGCAAACTCGAAAAGTCTGATTTCATGGCAGAAGTGTTAGGCGAGAACGTCTTCGAGTTCTTCTTGCGGTCCAAGTGGCAAGAATTCCGCGCGTATCAGGAACACATCACTCCTTTCGAGCTCCACAACAACCTCAACATTTAACCCCGAAGATCTGAGCGATACTGTGACTTCGAACCGCCCATCCATTCCCTCGATTGCCACACTGGGTCTTTCCAGCCCGAAAGCTAGCGAAGATATTGCATGGCTGGGGTGGAACGATCCCGACCACACCACGCTTTTATGGTGTTTGGCTGCAGCGTCCGACCAAGACCTTGCGCTGAATACACTCATGCGCATGGCAGGCAACCTTGCCGACGATGGCGCCGAACTGACAGCACGCCTGTGCGAAGATGAAGCATTGCGCGTGCGGTTTTTCGCTTTGCTAGGTGGATCCACTTTGTTAGGCGATCACCTTGCCGCACACCCGGAGACTTGGCAAGAGTTGACGAAACCATTGCCGGAAGAACACGAAATGTTCCAGCAGATGTTGGGGTCGGTGGGCGCACACGTCGCAGATTTTGCTGAGCTTGAATCAGTGGAAGATGACCCAGCCAGTAAAGATCTCACGACGCCAGGAACTTACCGGGCGTCGGTGACTGGCAGTGAGGCGGTTTCTGCGCTACGCGATGCGTATCGCACACTGATGCTTCGGATCGCCGCGCATGATCTCGCTGGCAGTTATTTCGCACGCAAAGGGCAATCCGAGCCGCAACCAAAACTGTTATTTAGCACGGTTACCGGTGCGCTGTCGCGTTTGGCGGATGCGGCTTTGACTGCTGCACTTGCGGTTGCAGTCGCGGAAGTCTATGGGCCGTACCCCACGGACCCAACGGAAAATGCAGATGACAAAACATCCGGAAGCCATTCGACGACGGAGACGACGCAGACGGCGGCCCGGACAGCGGCCGGAACAGGGCCGGGGGCAAGGAAAACCACCGCAAAAAAGGCTACACCCGTCGACGCCCGCTTGGCTGTGATCGCGATGGGGAAGTGCGGTGCGCAGGAGCTGAATTACATCTCAGATGTCGACGTCATCTTCGTCGCCGAGCCTGCGAGCAATAAAGCCACCCGGCTGGCGGCAGAATTTAACCGCATTGGCTCAGCCGCGTTTTTCGAAGTCGACCCCAACTTGCGCCCGGAGGGCAAATCAGGCGCGCTCGTACGCACTTTAGATTCACATATTTCTTATTATCGCCGCTGGGCAGAAACCTGGGAATTTCAAGCATTGCTGAAAGCCCGTGCACAAACAGGGTACCTACCACTGGGGCGTCGCTACGAGGACGCCATCCGGCCGATGGTCTGGACTGCCTCGGAGCGTGATTCCTTCGTCGAAGACGTGCAAGCAATGCGTCGTCGGGTCCTAGCCAACGTGCCGAAAGACATGCGCAACCGTGAGCTGAAACTTGGCACCGGCGGCATGCGCGACGTGGAGTTTGCGGTGCAACTTCTGCAGCTGGTGCACGGACGCTCTGACGAGCGTTTGCGGGTTTTATCCACAGTGGAAGCTTTAGATGCTCTGAAAAACGCCGGCTATATTGGGCGCGAAGATTCCTGGCAACTCATCGAGGCCTACGAATTTTTGCGGCTGCTGGAACACCGCCTGCAATTACAGCGCTTTCGTCGCACGCACACGATGCCTGCCGATGACGACACAGAGGCTTTGCGTTGGCTGGCACGCGCGGCCGGCTTCGATGCCCACGGCGCGAAATCATCCTATGACTTAATGGTGAACCACCTGCGCAAAGTCCGCCTGCGCATTTCCGAACTGCATTCGCGCCTGTTTTACCGGCCGCTGCTGGATGCCGTCGCCTCCATGTCCGCCGAAGAACTGCGGCTGTCCCCGGCAGCGGCGAAGCTGCAACTTTCTGCCCTCGGTTACCGACACCCAGGGCGCGCATTTGACCACCTCACCAAGCTGGCATCAGGTAGCTCCCGAAAAGCCCGCATCCAGTCGATTTTACTGCCTGGGCTGATGGAGTGGCTCGGAGAAACCGCCGATCCTGATGCCGGGTTGTTGAACTACCGCAAACTATCGGATGCGGCATTCGATAGGGCTTGGTTTTTGCGCATGTTGCGCGATGAAGGAATCGTCGGCAAGCGCTTGATGTCGATCCTCGGAAATTCGCCATACACGGCAGAACTCATTATCAACTCGCCGGATACCGTGAAGCTGCTTTCCGACGGTGCGAACGGACCGAAGTTCTTAGACACTAACCCCCAGCAGGTGTCGAAATCGCTAGTAAACTCGTCGAAACGCCACGCGGACCCAGACAAGGCGGTCGCGGTGGCGCGATCCTTAAGGCGTGTTGAGCTAGCGCGTATTGCTGCAGCAGATCAGCTTGGATTCATGCCGGTAGAACGCGTGTGCCGGGAACTTTCCTTGATTTGGGACGCGGTACTAGAAGCAGCAATCCGCGCGGAAGTTCGCGCCAGCCTGCGTGAGATGGGCCGAGAAGAACCACCTGCGCGCATTGCAGTGATCGGCATGGGCCGGTTGGGAGGCCAAGAACTTGGTTTTGGCTCAGACGCAGATGTCCTCATGGTGGCCGAGCCAGCCGAAGGCGAGGATGAGACCGAGGCGATGGCCTGGGCGAAAAAAATCGTCGACAAGCTGCGTGCCCGGCTGGCGAAACCCTCCGGGGATCCACCGTTGGAGGTAGACCTTGGGCTGCGCCCAGAAGGTCGCAGCGGGGCGGTGGTGCGCAGCATTTCTTCGTACCGACGCTATTATTCGCAGTGGGGTGAAGCCTGGGAAATCCAAGCCCTGCTACGAGCAAATGTGGTGGCTGGAGACCCCGAAGTCGGGGCGGAATTTATCGAGATGATTAACGATTTCCGCTACCCGGCAAGCGGAATTTCTGATGCCACAATTCGCGAGATTCGCCGAATCAAAGCTCGCGTGGATAATGAACGCCTGCCGCGCGGAGCCGACCGTAATACTCACACCAAGCTCGGCCGAGGTGGATTAACGGACGTGGAATGGACTGTGCAATTACTGATCATGATGCACGGCGCAGAACACCACGAACTACGCACCCCCTCAACGTTAGACGCACTCGATGCTTTGCGCGATTGCGCAATCTTAAGCGCTAAGGAAGTCACACAACTACGGGAAGCGTGGTTGATGGCTACGAATGCCCGCAACGCGCTGGTGTTGGTGCGTGGCAAACGCGTCGACCAATTGCCACAACCCGGCAACCACCTGGCCCAAGTTGCTGGTGTTGCCGGATGGGCGCCGGAAGAAAACCAAGAATTCCTCGAGGCTTATCTGAAGGCAACCAGACACGCGCGCCGGGTCGTTGACCAAGTTTTCTGGGGTGAACCAGACTCTTATGAATACGAATAGGCCCTGCGTCTATCAAAAAACTGCATCCCAGCAAACCTGTAACTAGGTGCTGCCACCAGTGCAGCTGGAGATAGCTGTTTCCGGTGGCTAAATAATGTGATATACCTAGCAAACTGACAGGAATATCTACTGTTGCGGTCACATAACCTGGTTAGACTAAACGATGTCGAATCGTTATTGGTGAAAATGCATCAAGGAAGATTACCCAAATGCCACAACAACAAGCACCTACACAGAAGCCCAAAACAAGCACGCGTTGGGTCTGGGGTGTAATCGGTCTAGTGACCGTCGTCGCTGGCGTCTTTGCATGGCAATTCGCTTTACACAACGACGAGCAACGCAGCGGGCGTACCGTCGGTGCGATGCTAACTGATCAACCACACCCGTTCGACGATGATGCAACTGCTGGCAGCAGTTTCGCGGCCACCCCGAACGGGGAAATATCGGCAGAAATCTATACCAACCGGCTTTCTGAGCTTGCCTCTGCATTGGGGCTGCCCATGGAACTTGCCACGTCTTCTGACCGGCCGGACATCACCATCACCGTGCACAACGAAAACCGTGCTGCCATGCGAATCGTTCTCGAAAATATTCTGAACCAAGCGGTAGAGCGCAGCGAAATTTCCTATGTGGACCGAGACCGAGTGCTTTATACCTTTGACCTGGGTTTGATCGATGCGCCCACTAGTGCGATCGCAGAGCACGTAATCGGTGGGGCAGAATCCGATGCGCAGGCCCCGGATACTTCCGCCATGCCGAAGCAACCAACAACCCAATAACGCCGACGGCCCACACCACACCAGCGGCTAAGGCCGCAACCTGAAAATCACCCCAGGTGTATTCACCACCAGCAGAAGAAATATCCAAAACAACGCCGATCCCCTGCGATGCCGCCATTCCGGCTAGGAAACCACCCATATTCGCTAAACCAGTAGCAGTAGCTACAACTTCGCGGGATACTCCCTCGCGCACGTTATCGAAACCATAATTAGCTGAAGACGCGCACAAAGCCACAATCACGTTAACCACCACGATGGCGGCTAGCCCCCCGCGGCGTAGCGCTGGCGAAAAACACCACCCAGGTGAGCACGATCGTGACAGAAAACCCACAACTGCCCAGTGCCTGGCAGCGCCGATACGGGCAGAGAAGATGCCATGCAACGGCCCAGAAAACACGGTGACGACGGTGTTAATTGCCAAGACCGCACCGGCCTGTTGTGCGCTGAGCCCCATTCCGAGTGTCATCAATGGGAAACCCCACATCATCAAAAACACCAGCTGAAACATTAGGCAGGAATAGTGCATGAAAAAACCCTGCCAGGCAACTGGTGTGCGAAGCAGCGTACGCATGCGGGTGCGCAACGAATCGCGTCCGCTAGCAGCCGTACCGGATTCCGGCGCATCCGCTGCGCGCCGATCAACGTCGGGAAGATCTTTAATGGCCAAGCCCGCCAAGCCAGCGAGCAAAATGCTGGTCGCACCCAAGGTCACAAAAGCGCCCGTCCAACCAGCGCTACCGAGCAAAGCCAAAAATGGCACAGCGGAAATAAACTGGCCTGTCTGCCCAATCGCGCCGGTCAACTGCGTAAACAACGGCGTCTTGCGCAAAGGGAACCAATAGGGAAGCAACCGCATGACAGCCAAAAACGCCGAGGCATCACCGGCGCCGATCAATACGCGAGCAACAATCGCCAGCGGGTAGGACGTCGTCAAGGCCAACAGAAACTGCCCCAACCCCATGACTACCGCACCAAACATAACCATCGCACGCGGGCCAAACCTATCGATACCCATCCCAGTGGGAATTTGCGCTAAGGCGTACACACCTAATTGCACTGCCGCGAAAACCGCGATGCGTGAGGCATCCACATCGAAACGCGCAATGGCTTCTACACCGGCTACGCCAAAGGAGGTGCGACCTGTGATCGCGACTATGTAACACGCCACGCCAGCTACCCAGACCACCAATGCCCGGCCAGTGACTACCTCGCGGGGGTGCGGTGCCGAGCCACCAGTCCGGGATATCTTGGCGCGGGAGGTACCGCTTAAGGCAGAACCAGGTGGGACAGCTTCTGTGGTGGAGGCTTGAGGGCGGCTAGCTTCCGGGCGAGAAGACCCTGAGCGTGAAGCTCCTGAATGAGAAGCCGGTGAAGCGTGATTTTCCATACAAGTCATTGTAGGTAGACGCTAAGATGAACTCGTGGATTATATTTCAACTCGTGACACCCAGGCACAACCCGCTCAATTTACCGATATTTTGCTCGGTGGCCTCGCAGCCGACGGCGGGCTTTACTTACCTACGCAGTACCCTCAGCTGGATGCAGAAACCTTAGCGAATCTGCGGGAAGTTTCCCGCAGTAGTGGATACGCAGGGCTTGCAGCAGAAATTTTGCAGTTATTCGTCGACGACATTCCTGCCGCCGAACTCGAAGCCATGGCGCGCCGGGCCTACAGCACAGAAAAGTTTGCGCACGAAGAAATTGTGCCGGTGACCAAACTAGATGAGCAGTTTTATATCGGCCATTTGTCTGAAGGCCCAACCGCGGCGTTTAAAGACATGGCTATGCAGCTGCTTGGAGAGCTGTTTGAGTATGAGTTAGCGAGGCGGGAAACCACGCTGAATATTCTGGGGGCGACCTCGGGCGATACTGGATCCTCGGCGGAATACGCTATGCGTGGACGTCAAGGCATCCGTGTATTCATGTTGACCCCGAAAGGCCGGATGAGCCCGTTCCAGCAGGCCCAGATGTTCGGGCTGGATGATGAGAATATTTTCAATATTGCGCTGGATGGAGTTTTTGACGATTGCCAGGACGTGGTCAAGGCCGTTAGCGCGGATGAGGCTTTCAAACGCGAATACCGCATCGGCGCGGTTAATTCCATCAACTGGGCGCGGTTGTTAGCACAGATCGTTTATTACGTCTCTTGCTGGATTAAAGTCACTGAAGCAACCGGTGATTACGCACAGAAAGTGTCGTTTAGCGTGCCGACGGGCAACTTTGGTGATATTTGCGCAGGCCACATCGCCCGCCAGATGGGGCTGCCGATCGACCGGCTGATCGTCGCCACGAATGAAAACGACGTGCTTGATGAGTTCTTCCGTACAGGTCAGTATCGGCCTCGCTCTGCCGCGGATACGCACGAGACTTCCTCGCCGTCGATGGATATTTCCCGGGCCTCAAACTTCGAGCGCTTCATCGCGGACCTGTTGGATCGTGATGCCGCCCAGGTGGCAGAGTTGTTTGGCCAGCGCATTAAGGACGGAGGTTTTGCACTTTCCGACGATCTGCTCACTCGCGTGCGTGAAGAATTTGGTTTTGTGTCCGGACGGTCGCTGCACTCGGATCGCTTGGCGACGATTGCACAGGTACAGCAGAACCACAACATTGTCGTCGATCCGCACACTGCCGACGGCATTAAGGTCGCGTGGGACGCCGTGGCCGAACACGAGATCACCAGCCCCGTGGTGTGTTTAGAAACTGCGCTTCCGGTGAAATTCGCCGAAACTATTGAAGAAGCTCTCGGTACTACGCCGCCGATGCCACAGCGTTTCGCTGGCATTATGGATGGTGGCCGGAAGGTTGTTGATTTAGCGAACGATGCCGAGAAGGCTAAGGACTACATTCGTACTTCGATTGAGCAAACAGAAGTCCGTTAATTAGTATTCGCCGGGTTATACTCTGTAGCTATGACCGGGCATGAACAGCACAGTTACGCAGCGCGCCCTGCCGCACAGCGGGGCAGTGTTGTGGCAGCTTTAGCCATTCCAGCGCTGTTCGCCACGGCTTGCAGCACTGCCTATTTTGGTGCGGGCGAACTAAACCAAGCAGGCAGCAACGGCGGTGCTACGGGGGGATCTGGAGTCCAGGAAGCCCCAGGTAATTATGACCAAGCGGCGGCACAGCCCCGGCTGGCGCCTCCGCCGCGAGTCGACGCACTCAATGGTGCGGACAACCAACGCCTACCCCGAGAACCAGAATCGCAAACTCGGATTATTCATCCAGTGAGTGCGCCGCTGGCACCGGGGGCGCCCATTGATATTTCTACCCATGTGCCCGCACCGGGTGAGCAATTTAATTACAACATTTGCACCGTTGCGTATTCGTTTACTGATGCTAATGGCACCGGTTATGCCGTTACTGCCTCACACTGTGGGCGCGAAGGCGACTTGGTGTGGGCAGGCCAAGGCAACAATAAATTCCGCTGGCCTGCAGAGCCGATCGGTACTTTTGTCTATTCCGATTTGTATACCCTGAATTCTTCAGATTTAGACGTTGCGATTATCGAACTCAACGCTAATGCATACGATGCCAGTTTGGCCGGCGGGGCCGATGCTGCGGTGCACCCAATGCCGACTGCAATCGCGGAACGGCTTGATTTTCTGCCAGAACAGGTGTGCAAGAATGGCAGGATCACGGGCACCACGTGCGGGCACACCACGGCGTCTCAGGCGCTAGGCAAGCTGAACACACATGATGGCGCGGTGTTGAATGCGCGTTCGGCGCGGGCGGCCTTGTGTGCGACCACTGGTGATTCCGGTGGGCCGGTATATACCGAAATAAATGGCGAAAAAGTCATTGTCGGGCTGGTTTCCGGCACCACTACGCAGCAGGCCACACACCAGTGTCACCTGGAAGAATCCGGGCATAATGTCGGGAATAGTGCCGGGGAAGGCATTAGCGTCTCGTATACACCGGCCACTGAATTTCAGCGCATCATTAACGCTGTGGTGCCCGAGGCTGCGGCTAATACAGAAACCTGGTAAGCCAGCTAGAATACGGATATGGCAACCCCGGAATTTATTACCCAACTGCGTGAACATATCGGCAATGCACCCTTGTGGGTTCCAGCCACTACCACGGTCGTGATACGCGAAGTGCCTGCCGATGCTCCCATTTGGGAGGTTCCGACGGTGCTGTTGGTTAAGCGTGCCGATACTGGCGATTGGACGCCGATTGGTGGCATATGCGAACCCGGTGAACAACCGCACGCTACTGCTGTGCGGGAGGTAAAAGAAGAAACTGGGTTGGACATCGAACCAGTTGCCTTGCTCGGCACCGGCGCGGTGGGGCCAGTAACCTACCCCAATGGCGACGTGTGCCAGTTCATGGACACCGCGATATCTGCTAGGTTGCTCGGAGACTACGATCAGCAGCCGGTGGTAGCTGACGATGAATCCGTTGCTGTGCAATGGTGTTCCGTAGCCCAGTTGCCACAGTCTGTATCGGCCCGCCACAGGCTGGTTATCGCTGATGCAGTAGCGCATATGAAAAACCCGGCTCGTTTTCGCCCACGCTTAGGATTCACAAAGCGGAATGGCTAATACCCGGCTTGGTGGCACCTGGGCCGGGCTTATGGTTAGTGCATTAGCGCTGACTGCATGCAGCATCACCTCTTCCGAAAGCCAACCGCCTGCCCACGAGCAGACAAATCCAGCGGAACACTTAGGTGCCAATGGAATTGGAACGTATGTGGCCCTTGGCGATTCTTTTGCTTCCATGGCCTCGCGTGCTGGTGCGCAACGCCCAGATGATCCGGTTGCTGATTTTTGCCGGCGCTCGCCAGATAATTACCCAGCAATAGTTGCGGAGTTGCTGGGAACGGATACTGCTATTGACCGCAGCTGCCAGGGCGCGATTATTGATAATCTTTCAGAAACCCGCGAAGCCGGCGGGGTAGAAGTACCCGCACAATTAAATGCTTTGCGTGAAACCGAACAGCCGGTAGAGCTCGTTACCCTGACGATTGGGGGCAATGATATTGGCTTCGGGGAACTCGTGTGGTGTGCTCAGACAGCGATGCACACCGGTGAGCCGTCCAATTGCAATACTTTCTTGGACCGCAAGGTAGCGCACGAAATCGGTGTGGTTTCTGATCGCTTGGACCAGGTTTTTCAGACCCTCGAAAACGAGGCCCCACAGGCGCGGGTGATAATGACAGGCTATTTGCCTTTGCTTGCAGCTTGGGATGACTGTGCAGAAATCGCCGCGATTTCGGGAACCGACCGCACGTGGTTGCAAAGCGTGACTCACCAGCTCAACCACGCACTTGCAGAAGCCGCCCACCGCAATGGTGCGGAATTTGTGTTGCCTGATGACGTCGACAAGCACACCGTGTGTGCACAACCACAACAACGCTGGGTGGATCTGACTGGTATTGAAACCGGGTCGTTCCCATTTCACCCCACTGCGGCGGGCCAAGCGGCCATGGGCCGGGAAATTCACCAGCGGGTTGCAACGCTGCGGTAGCGGGATTGCCCGATAGCACTGCAGCGGGTGCAAGCATCGTTAGCGGCAGTGACAGGCGAGGAAAGCGGCAGCGACAGTCGAGGAATGTTCTGTCTGGTTTCGCTGCCCTAAACCTGGCTTGTAGATTAGAGACCATGGCGGAAAGAAAGCGAAGCTGGCTCGATGGGCCGGCCATTCCCGGTGAAAATGAAGATCCCAATGCGCCAAGTCGGTGGCCAGGCGAAAAACTTGGCATGCCGCAGCATGGTCGCGGATCTATGGCACCGGTGGGTAAACGTGCGCTAGCGGTGCTTATTGACTGGTTTGTTGCCTTGGCGCTGGCTTTTGGTTTGCGCTATGGCCTGGGACTTGGCGACGTGAGCCAAGGAGCAACCACCACGTGGAATTATGTGCTCTGGATTGTTATGGGAATTGTGTGCGGCTGGTTGTTTGCCCGCACCCCAGGCATGATGTTGCTCGGCATGGGGGTTGCGCGGGTTGATGCAGAAGAACGTGTCGGCCTATGGCGGGCAGTGGTGCGCACCTTGCTTACCGCATGTTTTTTCCCGGCTGTGATGGTGGATTCCGACGGCCGTGGCATGCACGACCGTGCGACAGGAACCACCGTTATTCGCACGAACTAGCTGGAGTTATTTTCCCTTTTTCGCGTTCATACGACGCATGCGGCGGTTCATGCCCGAAGGGTTCTGTGCCTGGCTGGGCAGCGGGCCTTTGGGCATACCGGCACCGGGGCCAGCTGCAGCATCCATGGCTTCGATGCGGGCGTTGATGTCATAGACCTCAGTTTTGCTGTAGTTACGTGGCAACTTCAGCAGTTTACGCTGCAGTTTGCTGAGTGGAACCTGGTCTTCACCGGTGCCGGTGTAAATCACATGTACCGGAACTCCACCAGCGATGCGATCAATACGGCGACGTTCCTTGTCGACGATCTTCTCCAAGCGCTTCGGGTTGCCCTCACCGACAAAAACCACGCCCGGGTTGCCGACAACGCGGTGCAGCAAATCCTGCTGACGCGTCATGCCTACACCTTGCTTGCTAAACCAGACGATGCCAAAGGTGTTTCGAAGGTTATCCAAGGTCCAGCCGGCAGCACCCGGTTGATCCTCTACGCGCTTGTACATCGAGGACTGCAGACGACGGGTGAAGATCCACATGGCCACGACAGCACCTAATACGATGCCGAAAGGCAAGGTAAACCACTGGCCGCCCCACAACATGCCGATGAAGAAAAACGCCACGGCGATGCCAACTACCGCCAGCAACATCAGCGGGATCAGCGCTTTATCTTCCTTACGCTGCATATTAAACGCTTGCCACATTTGCGAGCGTGTTTGTTTGCGTTGCGCCTTTTTAGCCTGTTTTGCCTCGCGCTTTTGGGCTTTCAGCTTCGCCTTGTCGTCTTTTGCCATGTCTCTCACTTTAGGGGGTAGTCAATCAATTTAGAAAACGCTGCCAGCACTCATACTAATCAGCACTCGCACTAGTAAGTGTCCACGAGAAAACGCGCCCCGGGCAAGACCCGAAGCGCGTTGCAGAATAGCAGCACACCCCTGCGCTGCTATCCGGGGGGCTCCTCCGTAGAAGAGCTAGTATCCACGGCCCCTTAGCGGGTGGTTACCGGGGTCTCCTGGGAAGCGCCATATTTGCTTAACAGGGAAGAAGCTTCCTGCGCGGTTGGGCCTTGCGAAGTCTCCTGCAAGTGAGACAATCGCTCTGGCAGTTCACGGCCGCGAGCCTGCATCGCCTGCACATACAATTTGCCAGCGCGGTAGGAGGAACGCACCAGCGGACCAGCCATGACAGCGCCGTAGCCCATTTCGCGGGCGGCCTTGGAATGTTCCACAAATTCTTCTGGTCGAACCCAGCGGTCAATTGGGTGGAACAGAGGCCCTGGGCGTAGGTACTGCGTGATGGTGATGATGTCGGTTCCCGCATCACGCAGATCCTGCAAGGTATCGAGAACTTCCTGCTCGGTCTCGCCCATGCCCAAGATCAGGTTGGACTTGGTAATTAAGCCATAATCGTGTGCCTGACGAATAACATCGAGCGAGCGATCATAACGAAACGCCGGACGAATGCGCTTGAAGATGCGTGGCACTGTTTCCAGGTTATGCGCGAAAACCTCTGGTTCGGCTTCGAAAACCTCTTGCAGCAGATCCGGTTTGCCAGAAAAATCAGGAGTTAGGTTTTCAATACCGGTATTCGGGTTTAACTCCCGGATCTTCCGCACAATCTCTGCGTACAACCAGGCGCCTTCATCCTTCAGATCATCACGAGTAACACCAGTGACAGTGGTGTAGTTCAGATCCATTTCGCGGATATTTTCCGCTACGCGGCGTGGTTCGTCGGTATCTAACAAACCAGGTTTACCGGTTTTAATATCGCAGAAGTCGCACCTGCGAGTACACAAATCGCCGCCGATCAAGAAGGTGGCCTCACGCGACTCCCAGCACTCGTGAATATTCGGGCAGCCAGCCTCTTGGCACACGGTATGCAAGCCTGCGCCGGCGACCTTGGCCTTCATGTCTTTATATTCCGGGCCGTTGCGGACCTGGTTACGGATCCAGCGTGGCTTCTTCTCGATAGGATTTTCTGCGTTCCGCTTCTCAATGCGCAGCAGTTTGCGCCCTTCGGGGGTGACACTCATAATGCCCCAGCCTACGCCTTGTTGTAGCTTCTGACGAACAGGGTTCGCTGTGCCTTATTGCGGGGATGGGCCGACTCGCGAACTATCCAAACTGTGATCGCTAACGGCTAAGTCACCGGCCAGTGCACGCACCAATGACTTGTGTAGTAGTGGGATCATTTCTTCAGTAGTAACCTCCCGTCCATGTTCCAAGGACAAGGTGGTGACATCCGCGTCGTCAATGCCACAAGCGACGATGTGCTCATAAAATTCCAGCGAGTTATTGCAGTTCAGCGACAGCCCATGCATGGTGACGCCACGAGTGACGCGGATGCCCAGTGCCGCGATCTTGCGGTCCCTGCTGGAAGCATTCTTGTCGACGGCGGACACGCTGTGCGGAACCCAAACGCCGGAGCGGCCTGCAATTCGGCCCACTTTTTGGGTGCCGAACGTAGTCAGCGCGTCGATGATGGCTTCTTCTAAGCGACGCACGTAATCGACTACATCGACCGGTTCTGCGAGCTTGATGATGGGGTAGACGACTAATTGCCCGCGACCGTGCCACGTTATGCGGCCACCGCGGTCGACCTTGATCGTCGGCAAGCCATTAGTGGGCATATCGGAAGGTTGGGTTCTTTTGCCAGCGGTGTAGACATCCGGGTGCTCGAGAAATAACAGTTGATCCGGAATCTCTCCGTCGGCACGTTGCCTGGCTAATTTCGCTTGCAGCTCCCAAGCTTCTTGGTAATCCACGGTTCCTAGCTTTTGAATCTCTAGGGCTTCTTCGGCACGAATGGAACGGTCAGCGGGGAAAAACGGAGCACGCGGGGCAGTCATAGTGCTCATTTTAACGCGGCCTGTCAGAGCAAGCCGCGCGTGCACCTAGCTGCGGGCTATATTCGTGGTTTCTGGGGCTTTCTGTGCCCGCCGCCGGGATTTTTTGAAAAACCGACCGTCGAAGCGTAACACCATGAAGATGGTGAACAATGCCATTGCGATACCAAATGCGAAGCACATGATGTAACCAATTGCTGGCCCCAAAATAGAGATGACAAACGGGAAGACGAAGCCGATATAGGTCAACGAATAGAACGACGCGCTGGCGGCACCCAGTTCTTCGTCTGGGGCTTGACGCTGTGCTTCCTGTAGTCCCGACGACATGAGGATGCCGTAGGCGAACCCCAGCGGGATAGTCGCTAGCAACCCGAAGATGACACCAACGATGGAATCTTGCCAGAGGGCAACGCAGATTGAACACAGCATGCCAACGATGATCAGTGACAGACCATAGACCGCTGGCGGGTAGGTGCGCGAGGTGCCAACGAACCGCTGAATCAGATTGCCGAAGACCATAGCCAAACAAGCGATCGAGCCGGTGTAGACGACCGGGTGGTCCATCTGTGCTTCTAGTAAACGGGTGTTGACTGCGAAGGCTGTTGAAGCCGCACCGAATACCCACGGACCGGACAAGCCTAGGGTAAGCCAAAAACGCTTGGTGGCTACCTGGCTGGCAAACAGTTTGCCCTTGCCGGAACTACCAGTAGTAACCGTCGGGGTGTTCCATACCAGCGGAGTAATGAGAGTTACTAGTACTAGGTGCAGCAGGTAGGGGAACAAATCAGGCTTTGGTAAAAACTCAGCAACTAGACCCGCCACCAGAGGTCCGCCAGCAAAACCGGAAGTAAGAGCGATGGTCGCTCGGCGCGCACCCTGGATTGATGGTCCAGCTGATAGCTGCTTCAGCCAGGCTGCGCCGGAGGCCATAACCAGGCCGGTAGCTAAACCTGTGATGAAGCGGCCAGCGCCGATGAAAAATGCCGGGCCGAAAGCACCGAGTGCCAAAACTGCGGAACCGAAAAAGGAGAGCACCAGTGCGGGGCGAATCAGCGCACGGCGACCGTAGGTATCTGATAGCGGGCCACCAATGATCAGAGCGGGGATAAGGCCCACGATGTAGATGGCGAGGAAAGCTGTCACCTGGCCGTCGCTAAGCCCTGCTTCCAGGCGGTAGGAAACCATCAGTGGAGCAAAGGCGTTGGCGCCGAATGCGACGACGAACATACCTAAGCCAACTCTTAACCAATCGCTGATACGCATGTGTTCCTCTTTTGGCTACTGGAGATCGTGTGTCGATGACCGTCGACAAGACCGGCGGTGTTTGTGATCTTTCATTACCTTGTGCGGTCATGTGACTGTGCTTAACATGATGACCGTTATGTTACGTGATTCAGCTCATAACACGAAAACCGGGCCTTCCTACTCTGCGTCCTGTAACGAGAACAGGAGCTAACAGAGGGAAGGCCCGGTATGCGCGCCAGCTAGCTGCTTAGCAGGGCTAGGCGATTGGTCCTCCGGAGTTTATCCAGAGAATGGGGACCGATTTATAGGTCCAAATCAGCCTCGAAGTCGGCAGTTTCGAGACGATCCTTGATGGTGGTGATGAAACGACCTGCGTCGGCACCGTCGACGACCTGGTGGTCGTAGGTGAAAGGCAAGTAGCACATCTGGCGGATCGCGATAGCGTCCTGGCCGTCTTCGGTAACGACGACTGGGCGCTTTTCGATGACTGCCGTTCCCAGGATGCCGGCCTGTGGCGGAACCAGAATCGGGGTATCCAGCAACGCACCTTCGGAACCGATATTGGTGACCGTGAAGGTAGCGCCAGTGAGGTCATTTGGCTTCAACTTGTTGTTGCGTGCGCGGTCAGCCAAGTCGATGATCTCAGCGGCGATCTCAGGCAAGGACTTGTCTTGTGCCTTCTTGATCACTGGAGTCAACAAGCCCTTAGGAGTATCCACCGCGATGGCGACGTTGACGTCGGCGTGGTAGGTCATCTCCTTCTTTTCAGCGTTGTAGGAGGCGTTGACGTTCGGATGGGATACTAGGGCTTCGACGGTGGCCTTGACGAAGAATGGCAGGAAGGTCAACTTCGAACCGTGCTTGTCCGCGAAAGCCTGCTTGTTGGCCTTGCGCAGGTTGGACACAGCAGTCATGTCGATTTCCTGCACATGGGTCAGCTGAGCGGAAATCTGTAGCGCTTCCACCATCTTTTCTGCGGTGATCTGGCGGATGCGGTTAACCTTTTGCGTGGTGCCGCGCAGCTCAGCCTTTTCTGGATCCACCGACTTGGTGGACCAGTTCGAGCCCGCCTTCTTCGCATCCTTTTCGGAAGACTGCGCAGAGTCCTGGGCAGAAGAATCAGCCGAGCTACCTTCAACAGCAGCCATAACATCCTGCTTACGGATGCGACCACCGACGCCAGTACCTTCCAGTGAGCTCAGGTCAACGCCGTGCTTATCTGCCAGTTTGCGTACCAGCGGGGTGACGTAAGGAACCTTTCCGGAATTCTTCTTCGCTGAATCCTTCGCGGCTCCCTCGTTAGCCTTCTTGGTTTCTTGGTCGGAGTCTTGCTTCTTGTCCGCAGAATCCTTCTTCGCAGAATCGTTCTTCGCAGACTCGGCTTTTTTATCCTCGGACTTCTTGTCTGCGGATTTCTTGTCTGCATCCTTCGAATCGTCTGATTCGTTGGATTCGTCTGCTGCGGCGTTTTCGTCGCCAACGCGGACGATGACTTCTCCGACCTCGACGGTGTCGTCTTCTTCGGCGAGGATTTCGATGATGGTACCGGCAACTGGGGAAGGAACTTCGGTATCGACCTTGTCGGTGGATACCTCAAGCAGTGGTTCGTCGACTTCGACGGTATCGCCGACGGACTTCAGCCACTGGGTGATGGTGCCTTCGGTTACTGATTCGCCGAGTTCTGGCATTTCTACGTCGGTAGCTTGGGATGAGCCACCGGAAGACTTCTTGTCGTTCTTGGATTCTTTGTTGTCTTCCTTTTCCTCAGAAGCGGAATCCTCGGAGCCTGCGTTGTCTTCAGCGTCATCAGCGTCGTCAGAATCATCGGCGCTAGCAGCATCAGCAGAGTCCTGCGAGTCTGCGCTCTCGCCCTCGTCGCCGATGATGGCAATGACGTCGCCAACTTCTACGGTGTCGTCTTCTTCGGCTTTGATCTCCAGAAGCGTACCCGAGACCGGGGAAGGGACTTCAGTGTCCACTTTGTCAGTGGAAACTTCGAGCAAAGGCTCGTCGGCTTCGACGGTATCGCCGACGGACTTCAGCCACTGGGTGATGGTGCCTTCGGTAACCGATTCGCCCAGCTCGGGCATCTCTACGGAGTGCGACATGTGTGAGAGACTCCTCTAAAGTCGTTAGTAAATAGAAGCTACGGCATTCCAGCCTACCGCCATCGCCGCTGCTACGTGTAATGAGTCAATGCGCAATATTGCGCACTACCCCTAGAATTGTGAACTGTGTTCAACCTATTCCGTCGTAACTCCACGAAATCACAGCTCAGGCCACCCCGCGCGCCTGGCGATACGATACGCGAGCAAGACCAGGCAGATCTAGTTGCATGGATCGATGGCCGCGGTTTCATAGAAGGCTTCGTGGAGCCGGAAACCGTGGTTAATGAAATGTCGATCGTGCTTGTCGACGACTCCGGCGACTATATCCGCCGCCGTATTGGCGGGCCGAAAGGAATAGACGCCGTGGCCCGGGTACTAGATGTGCCAATCTATGACGTTGAAGAAACCGGGTATCCACAGCGTATGCGCGAGCGTATGAAACGCGAACGAATCCTACGCAAGCGCCAAGAACAAGTGGAGCGCCGCAAACAGTGGGAGCGGCGCCACGGAGATGCTTAGCTGGCGATTTCGTCCAACCAAGCAACTAGTGTGCGTACCGGAACACCGGTTGCTCGCTGCGCAGTGTATCCGGAAGCGCTTGCTGCCCAGGCAGGGCCGGCGATATCGAGATGTGCCCACTCAATGCCCTCGCCGACGAATTGCGACAGGTAGGTACCCGCAAACTGCATGCCACCCCAACGGTCCTCGGAGATATTGCGGATATCCGCCGCAGGGGTTTTAATCGCTTCTTCGTGCTCTTCCAGCAAAGCCATGGCCCAAGCTTTTTCGCCTACACGGCGTCCCAGCTCAGCGATGCGATCACGTAGCTCATCGCTACCCATAACACCGTAGGTTTTCTTGCCCAACGCGAGCATCTGGTGGCCGGTCAACGTTGCCGTCTCTACCAAATAATCTGGCTTGTCTTCGCTCGCGCGCGCGATGGCGTCGGCAAGCACGATACGGCCTTCAGCATCGGTATTCAGAATTTCTGAAGTAATGCCGCCATAGTGAGTGATGACGTCGCCTGGGCGAATAGCGTTACCGGAAGGCATGTTTTCTGCCAGCGGCACAGTGGTGGTCAACTCCACGTTGAGGTCGAGCTTTGCAGCAGCGACAGTGGCAGCCACGACGGCTGCTGAGCCACCCATGTCCATGATCATCTCGCCCATGCCTGCGCCTGGCTTCAAAGAGATACCGCCGGTGTCAAAGGTAATGCCCTTGCCTACGAGAGCAACCTTCTTCTTGGCCTTGCGTGGACTATGGTGCAGGCGGACCAGACGCGGTGGGCGGACCGAACCCTGGCCGACCGCCAAAATACCACCGAAGCCCTCCTTCTCCAGTTGCTTTTCGTCGAGAATCTCCACCTTCAGGCCTGCATCTTCGGCAAAGCCACGGATAAACTCAGCATAGGATTCTGGGAATTTATGGCTGGAAGGAACGTTGACAAAGTCCCGTGCTAGGCACACCGATTCTGCACCAACTTGTGCGAGACGGAAGACGTCAGAATCCTTCTTTGGATCGCCGAGCACAGTAAATTCGGCGGGATCTTTATCAGCGTGATTCTTTTTCTCGTCCGGCTGGGTGGCACCCTCGTCTTTGCTTCCACGGATGCCCGGGTAGGCATATCCGCCTAAGATCAAGCCTTCTACGATAGCGGCGAGGCGATCACGGTCACCGGAAAGAGCAACGGCGACCGAATTTAGATCCTTGACCGCGCGGGAAACAGTACCAGCCGCGCGACGCAGAACCTCGTCGTCAAGCTTGTCCTGCGCACCCAAACCCACCGCGATGACTACGTCGACGCCCAGCTTCTTTGGAGCCGGCAAGCGGGTGATTTCGTTTGCTTTGCCCGTGGCTTTGACTGTTTGCAAGCCCTCGACCACTTCGCGTAGTTGGCCACCGGAGAGCCAATCTGTGTCGAGGATTTCTATGCCGTTCTCGTTAGCTGAATCCTTCGTGCGGAACACGCTGACGACGAGAGCATCGGCGTTTTTAGGCAACTTTTTCTGCAACTCCACTGGGCTAATCTTGCCGCGGGCTGGAAGTTCGAACTTTGGGGCAGCCATAATATCCTTTCTTGTCACATGACAATGGTCGCGCAATTTAGTTGAAATTCGCTCTAGGCCTTCCCAGCCTAGCGAGATTTACCGCAGAACGCCGTGTAAGGGTGTGCCCTAAGTCTCTATTAAAAGGTGGAAAGGGTACATTAGCTACCATGAGCGACTTCAAATTTTCCGTGACCCGCAATGACACTCCGACGCCCGCAGCTGAACGCGAGGAAATCCTGGCGAATCCAGCTTTCGGTAAAAAATTCACGGATCACATGGTGGTTGCCGACTGGAATGCAGAACAAGGCTGGCACAATCTATCGGTGCAGCCATACGCGCCATTGACCTTAGATCCGGCGACGACCGTTTTTCATTACGGGCAAGCAATTTTTGAAGGCATCAAGGCATATAGGCAGAGTGATGATTCAATCGTTACTTTCCGTCCTGAGAAGAATGCGCAACGTATAGCGAGCTCCGCGCAGCGCATGGCAATGCCGGAAATCCCAGAACAATTATTTATCCAAGCATTGAAAGAATTAGTTGCTGTCGACAAGGATTGGGTCCCAGCAGCCGGGGGAGAGGGATCCTTGTATCTTCGTCCATTCCTGATTGCAACGGAAATAGGGCTCGGCGTCGCGCCATCGCAGTCTTATCGATTCTTGGTTATTGCCTCGCCAGTCGGTGCGTATTTTCAGGGTGGCGTGAAACCGGTATCTGTGTGGATTTCCGAAGACTATGTGCGCGCCGCTCCGGGCGGAACCGGGGCCGCCAAATTCGCCGGTAACTACGCTGCTTCGCTAGTTGCTCAGCAAGAATCCATCGCACATGGCTGCGACCAAGTGGTCTTTTTAGATGCTGCAAAACGCCAAAAAGTCGAAGAGATGGGCGGCATGAACGTCATGTTTGTCATCCAGGGCAAGCTGGTCACTCCCGAACTGACCGGCACTATTTTGCCTGGTGTGACGCGAAATTCACTGTTGCAACTAGCGCGTGAGATGGGCATTGAAGTGGTGGAAGAAAGCATCACTCTGGAGCAATGGCGGGAAGCCGCCGAATCCGGTGCCATGAGTGAGGCCTTTGCGTGCGGGACGGCAGCGGTAATCACGCCAATCGGCACCGTGAAAACTACCAGTGGCACGTTTAGCATCGGTGGCGGTCACCCCGGCGAAATCACGATGCAACTGCGTGAGAAACTAACCGGAATCCAACGGGGAGAAGTTGCCGACACGCACGGCTGGCTACAAAAGCTCGCCTGATGATCACGCGCCGTGGTTATGCGCGTTGATCGCATCAGTGATCGCATAAACCTCATCGGCTACTAGCTCAATCGCTGCGTTGAGTGCAGATAATGCTAGTACGCCACCGGTTCCTTGCCCGGTTGTGAGATCGAAGGCAAGTAGGGGCGTTAATCCCAATTGTTGGACGGCTTGGATATGCGCAGGCTCCGGGGACAGCTGTGCCGAGCGCAGCCATGGCTGGGTTCCTGGAACAATTTTTTCTGCTATCAGGCCACACACAGTGGCAAGGCAGCCGTCGACAAGCACTGGAGTGCGTCGGGAAGTTGCTTGCAGAATAAAACCAACCAATGACTGTACCGTCGGCATTTGGCATTCGCGCACAAGGTCCAACAAATTAGCGGGATATCGTCGGAAGCGGAACATGTGATCCCGGATAGCCGTGACGTCGGCTTGCCATTGTTTCGTCGTAAGCGAAGCTTCCAAGCTAGCTAGTGCTACCGGTTCTGTCTTCGTTATTGCGCCAAACAAGGCAGCAGCCTCGACGGAGAATCCCTCAGTGAGCTCGCCTGGGATCAGTAGATCTGCGCCAGCATCGATTTCAGAATCAGCGATAGAGCGGCCAAATTCTAGCGCGGCTCCGTCGGTAGGGATCTCCTCTAGGCGAACGCCAGCACCATGGGTACGGGCCAGTGTCGTCACGGGGGCAGAACCAGCGGCAATATCGTCGGCTGCAGTCTGGGACTCGGGCGTGCGCAAAGATGACGCACCATTGCTACTAGTTGCAGAGCTCCGGGGGACAGAAACGCTGGGGTCAGAACTGCCGGGGGCAGGGCTGGCGAGGGCAGAATGGAAAATGACGACTCGGGGCTGCCGCAACGGCTCCGCGGGAACTTTCCCTTGGCACGCGGCCATGAAAGCTGCTGCATCAGTAAGCCGACCAAAACTCCGGCCCCGCTGTGTCGACGACATAGCTGCAACCACCGCGGCGGCAGCCTCAGTATCAATCTCCGCGGGAGCCCCAAGATCAGCAAACTCAGCACTGTCGGCTTGGGCATTGGAATCCGCGTTAGCGGCAGCGTCAGCACTCTGCTTGGGTGCGGAATCAGGCTCGGGCTGAGGGAAGGATTCGGGCTCGTGCGGCATTGGCATTGTGAAAACCTAAACTGTAACTATCTAGGGCCTAGAAGAATGAAGAATAGGGGCGGTTAGACCTTGGCACCGCGTTGCACCTGGGGCTTTGGTGAACGCCACTTACGCGGCTGAGTGGCACGAGAATAAGCGTAAAAGCCCAAGCGGAATCCAGCTTCGGTGGAGTCTGGGAATTTCTTGCGCACCGCGTTATTGCAACGTTTGCCCAGGATAACCCCTTCGATTGCGAGAATAACAATAATCGCCATGCCGATGAGTGAAATGATATTCGCTGCGTGAGGGTTAATTCCGCCGAGCAAGGTAGCACCAAGAATCATAAGGGCAATAAGCATCACCCAGTTGGTCAAGAAAGCGCGGGAATCCACCCAGTCCCGTGCGTAGCGTCGCTCCGGTCCAATATCGCGAGCCAAGAGGTAGCGCTCATCGCCAGCATCCATGCGTTCTTGCTGTTCCTTACGGCGACGCATGTTTTCTTGGCGTTCTTCGCGTTTGTATTCTTTCCATTCTTGCTTGGACATGGATTTCTTGAGCTCTTTACGACGCTCCCGGGCCTGGGCGGGGGATGCACCGTTAGGATCGCGTCGTACACCGCGACGAATCTCTTGCTCTTTGCGCGAAGGAGTAGGTTTATTTTTCTTAGGGGTATAGCCCTTCGGTAAATCTGTTTGCTCTGGGGAAGCGGAATTGGCCTGTGCAGGGCTAGATTGTGCCGAGTTTGATGGTGCAGATGAGCTCTTATTGTCCGCACTGGTAGTGGAGTTGTCGGAATTATCTGCTTTGGTGTTTTGAGGTTTTTGCCACGGTAGTTTCACAGTTCTACAGGGTACAACTTTGTATGCCGGTAACAAGAATAAGTACTTGTCGGGTATGTCCGGCGTAGGTGGCGCAAACAGCCTTGGGGCGGTTAAATTAACTGTCGAACGGACTGCGGATCCAGGGGTTTCGTCTCGCACGAAAGGCGAGTACTCTGGACGCAAACGACGCGTTCACCACGAAGGAGAACTATTATGACCGCCCCAACTTCGTCGACCGGCGTAATTTTGACTGACGCTGCAGCTGAGAAAGCTAAGTCTTTGCTAGAGCAGGAAGGCCGTACGGACCTGTCTCTGCGTATTGCCGTTCAGCCAGGTGGTTGTGCAGGTTTGCGCTATCAACTGTACTTTGACGACCGCGAGCTCGATGGTGACAAAAGCGATGAGATCGGCGGCGTTACCTTGGTCGTCGACAAGATGTCGGTGCCGTACCTGATGGGTGCGAAGATTGACTTCGCTGACACCATTGAACAGCAAGGTTTTACTATCGATAATCCGAATGCCGGTGGATCCTGCGCTTGCGGCGATTCTTTCAACTAAAACTATAGTTAGGATTCCAAACAGCTCGACGGATATTAAAAGCCCCTGGTTCTCGTTACTAATCAGTACAGAGAGCCAGGGGCTTTCGCATTGCGTGCGGCCGGGCTACATCAATAGTGCTGTCCCCGGCCGTGTCAGTATGCAGTTATAGTCGGACTGGGTAATCCCGGTGCTCGATATTTGGGTCGATACGTTTCTCCACAAAAATTCCGTGCCAGACCATGAAGGCCAGCACTGTCCACAGACGACGTGAGTGATCTGATTGGCCTGCACGGTGTTCTTGCAACATCTCCAGGACAGCTTTCTTGTTGAAGATGTCTTCTGTTTGGGAGGCGTTAATTTGCTCTTGTGCCCATCCGTGTAGTTCATCTCCTGCTAACCAGTGCCGCATTGGTACTGGGAAGCCCAATTTCTTTCGGTGCAGCACATGTGGGGGAACGATTTGTTCCATAGCCTTACGTAAGGCATATTTCGTGGTTCCGTGGGAGATCTTCAGTTCGTGCGGGATGGTTTCGGCAACCCGGAAAACTTCCTTGTCGAGGAATGGCACGCGGAGTTCTAAGGAGTTCGCCATATTGATCTTGTCCGCTTTCACGAGGATGTCGCCGCGCATCCAGGTAAACAAGTCTAAATGCTGCATACGCGCAACGGGGTCCATGTCTTCAGAACGCGCATAAATATCTTTGGTCACATCACGGTGATCCCAATCTTTACGGGCCCAAGGGATCACGCGTTGCATTTGCTCGAAATTGAAAGAGCGAGCATTACCGTAATAGCGCTCTTCCATGGACATCGATCCGCGTTCGAGAAGAGATTTCCCCTTCATGCCATCAGGCAAGATACGGGAAAGAACGCCTAGGCCCCGACGTAAAGGGCTTGGAATTTTTTCGAATGGCGCGAGGGAGAGGGGCTCTTTGTAAATAGTGTAACCGCCAAAGAGCTCGTCGGCGCCCTCACCAGAAAGCACGACCTTGACGTGTTTCCGAGCTTCTGCTGCAACAAAATGCAGCGGAACGAGGGAGGGGTCTGCCACAGGGTCGTCCAGATACCACATGATTTTCGGAATGGCGTCGGCATATTCTTCTGGGCTGACAATCTTAACTATATGCTCAGCGCCAATCGCTTCTGCCGACTCTGCTGCGACGTCGACCTCAGAATAACCTTCGCGTTCGAAACCGGTGGTAAATGTTAAAAGATTTGGGTTGTGTCGTTTCGCCAATGCAGCGATCGCGGTGGAATCAATACCACCCGACAAGAATGACCCAACAGTGACGTCTGCGCGCATGTGCTTTTCGACGGAATCCTCGAGGGCATGGGCGATTCGGTCAAAAAGCTGTTGTTCCTGGCCTGCCGGAACGGCTTTGGTCCGAAAGCGAGGCTGGAAATAACGTTCCGCTTTGACCTGACCGCCTGGCGAAAGAATTGCAGTGCAACCCGATTCCAGGCGACGAATGTCTGCGTGTAAAGATTCCGGCTCTGGGACATATTGCAGGTCCACATAATGTTCGATGGCTCTGCGGTCAAGGCCTAGCCCTAGATCGATAGCGTCGGCAAGCTCGAGAATGGATTTTTTTTCGGATGCAAAAACGGTTCCTGCCGAGGTTGTGGCATAAAACAGCGGCTTGATCCCAAACTGATCGCGGGCGACGAACATCTGTTTCCGGCGGGTGTCCCAGATGGCGATGGCGAACATTCCACGAAGATGCTCGACGACGGAAGGTCCCCAATGGTGGAAACCGACAACAATTGGTTCACCATCGCCGGATGTCTGAAAGTGATATCCCGCCTCTTTGAGCTCGGCACGAAGTTCAACGTAGTTATAAATTTCCCCATTGAACGTCATCGCGTAGCGTTCAGGATCGTCCTCTGGACCCCAGCGTAAAGGCTGATGAGAATGCTCCAGGTCGATGATTGACAGCCGGTTGAATCCAAAAACTGCGTGTTCATCGTTCCAGGTGCCAGCGGCGTCAGGGCCACGATGGCGCATGCAAGGGAGCGCTTCTTCCATAGCGGTAACGTAAGAAGGGGCATCGCTTTGGGCGCTCAACATAGCGAGAAGTCCGCACATTGTTTATTTCTCCTCAGGGTGGTGATCTGCCACGACTACTTTACGGCCAAGTATTCGTCAGCGGTTAATCATTTAACGGAGAGTTTCGCGCAGATTGGACTTCAATCCCATGGGCTTATCCGTTTACCTCAATGTGAGTGAAACTTTGGGATGATAGGGTCGATATCCAGTGTGAGATGGCTAATACTTTTGGCATTTCGTGTGTGGTCAATTTTCGTCGGTGGGCCAAATGGTTGCCCATTGTCCAGCGCGTATCGGGGTGGCTGGAGCGTCGCGGTGCTTCTTAATGTGCAAGCCTTTATTTGCCTGGAAATAGGTTCATGCAACCCTGATAAGAAGATGGCGTATTTGAGTTATGCTGCTTGAATAGGAATGCTTATAAAAGTAGGCAGACAATTGTGTGCAAAGAAAGGCAGAACACACGTGGGACAGCGTAAAGAACGCAGCTTGAGCCGGAAGCTGGGCCTTGGTGGCGTCTTGGGCCTCGCAACGGTCGGTCTGGCCGCTTGTGAGGTCGAGCCACCAGCAGCGGCATCGAAATTCCTGCACATGGGTTGGCCTGAGGGAGTTACCCCTGAGGCGAACTCAATGTTTAATTTCTGGATCTGGATTTGGGTCCTTGCCTGGTTTATCGGCATTATCATGTGGGCGCTGTTCCTGACGGCCATTTTCCGCTGGAGTGCCAAGCGTGCAAAAAAGAATGGTCGAGGAGAATTCCCTCGTCAGCTCCAGTACAACGTGCCCGTTGAGTTGGTTTTGACGATTATTCCCGTCATTATCGTCATGGCGCTATTCTTCTTTACCGTTCAAGTCCAGCAGAAAGTTGTCGCGAACGACAAAGAGCCTGAGGTTGCCGTAGACGTCACTGCCTTCCAGTGGAACTGGAAGTTTGGTTACGCAGAGGTTGGCGGAAACTTCACCCCTAATGGTCAGGATTATCTAGGCGAAGACGAAGAGCGTACCGCTATCGCCGAGAAGTCCAAGCATGACCCTGAAGACGTTAAGAACGCTAACCCTGTTCACGGACGTTCCAGCGGTGACAACTCGTATTTGAATTACAACGAGATCGAGACGCTGGGAACCACAGATGAGATTCCTGTTTTGGTTCTGCCTACCAACACCGCAATCGAATTCCGTCTTGCTTCCGGCGACGTTTCTCACTCCTTCTGGGTCCCTGAATTCTTGTTCAAGCGTGACGTTTATTCTCACCCAGAAAACAACCAGCAGGAGCGCGCATTCCAGATCGAGGAAATCCAAGAAGAGGGTGCCTTTGTAGGTCGCTGTGCTGAAATGTGCGGTACTTACCACGCGATGATGAACTTTGAGATCCGCGCGGTTTCCCCGGAGAAGTTCGCTCAGTATATGGAATTCCGTATGGCTAACCCGGATGCCCCTAACTCAGAGGCACTGGCATCCATCGGTGAAGCCCCATATGCAACCTCCACCAAGCCATTCAACTCCGCTCGCGAGACCGCCGATGGCGATAACGCGGCAGATCCGAACACCGCTCTGTAAAGCCAAAGGAGAATACAGACATGCGCGCCAGTGCGAAACTCTTTTACGCAATCGCCGTCTTCCTCGGAATCTCCGGTGTTGTCTACGTCTTCGGTACCGTATGGATTGAAGATGACGGTTGGAAGTACCGCTACGACTGGGCTGGTGGCATCCCGTTGCTCTTGTCGTCCCTTATGGCGATTATGCTCGGTGCCTACCTGCATATAACCGAATCCCGATCCGATGTCCTTCCAGAGGACTGGGAGGAAGCGGAAATCTCTGACTCCGCGGGAGTCCTCGGATTTTTCTCCCCGGGATCCATGTGGCCATTCTGGATGTCGATCTCCATCTTTGTATTCGGCCTTGGTGTTATCTTCCTGTACTACTGGCTGATCCTGGTTGGTGGCGTAATGCTCATTTGGGCATGTACGATGCTGAGCCTGCAATACGGATTGCCTAAGGAAAAGCACTAGTTTCAATCCCTGATCTGGTTTCGACGCAACCTTCAACCCCTAATTGTTCTTTGTTTGAGCAATTGGGGGTTTTGTTGTGCCGCGGGGCGAGGGTGGGAAGGGTAAATGAGAGTGTAAAGACTCTGACCGAATATCGACTAGTGACGAAAAAAATGATTGAGTTCCAAGCTGTTCGAATCATGAATTAGTTGGCGCAATTTTAGGGGCAATCAAAAGTTGCAATCATCGGAAAATGGCAGTTTTGCCTTGTGAGTTAGGGCACTTTGGCGGGTGGGGTGCGAAAAGTAATACCCCCGATTTGAGTTAAGGCAGCAATCTACTCTCGCTAATGATCGAGGCTATCGGGGGTGTAATTGCCGGTTGACCTGCTAATTAAGTTAGTCGGAATTTGCGGCAAAAAGTTCCAAGGTAGGTATAGATACTTTAGCTACCCCCGTATGGTGTGAGTGTCGCTTTTGGCCTTATGGTGACCTGGGAAAACGGCTAAGAATTGAGATGAAATTCGAGAAAGGACGGTGCATACTTATGAGCGTGACGAGCGCAGTAACTAACCCAGGAATGACAGCACCACAACGTGTTGTGTCGCTGAACCGACCAAACATGGTCAGCGTAGGCACGATTGTGTTCCTGTCGCAGGAATTAATGTTCTTCGCCGGACTGTTCGCGATGTGGTTTACCTCGCGCGCAAACGGACAGGCAGGGGACTGGACTGAACAGACCGAGCACCTTAACGTGATCTACGGTCTCATCATTACAGCTATCCTTATTACTTCGTCTGTGACCTCGCAGTTCGGTGTTTTCGCGGCCGAGAAAGGTGACGTCTTCAAGCTTCGCTTGTGGTACGTAATCACTATTGCCCTTGGTGTTGTTTTCTTGGGCATGGTCGCATTCGAGTATTACGAGATGATCTCGCACGGCGTAACCATTCAAGCCAGTGTGTTTGGCTCGGTGTTCTTTATCATCACCGGCTTCCATATGCTGCACGTGACGGCGGGCCTTATCGCATTCGCCATCGTGCTTGGGCGAATTTGGAAGTCTAAATTCACCCCCGCACAGGCAACTGCTGCGATGGCAGTCTCGTATTACTGGCACTTCGTTGACGTCATCTGGATCGGCGTCTTCATTGTTATTTATCTCGTTCAGTAGGCCGTAGCTCGCCGTAATCCGGCCTACAGCCCTTCACTTTCCGTTCTCGACATATTTAAGGGAAATGATGGATTCCAACCCGAACACAGAGCCGCAGTCGGAGAACCCTACTGCTGCCAACGCGAGCGCTTCGCGCCGCAAACGCAAGATGCGCCGGACGCTCGCCGGTGCAGCTGCTTTGTCTGTGGGACTTACCGGTGCAGGCATCTTGGCCAGCGCATTGACTCCAGACGCTCAGGTAGCAACCGCACAGCGTGATGACCAAGCCCTTATTCAAGAGGGTAAGGACATTTATGAAGTTGCTTGCATTACTTGTCACGGCACAAACCTGCAAGGCGTACCTGACCGTGGGCCATCACTGATTGGTGTCGGTGAAGGTTCCGTTTACTTCCAGGTTCACTCTGGCCGCATGCCGATGATGTCTAACGACGCCCAGGCGGAACGTAAAACTCCTCGCTATACGGAACAACAAACTCTTGCGTTGGCTGCTTACGTTGCAGCCAACGGCGGGGGACCCGAACTGGTGTATAACGACGATGGCACCATCGCAATGGAAGAGCTGCGCGGTTCTTCCTACGATGGAAAAATCCATCCAGAAGATATCGCCCGTGGTTCGGAATTGTTCCGTATGAACTGTGCTTCTTGCCATAACTTCACCGGTCGTGGTGGCGCTCTGTCGTCAGGTAAGTATGCGCCTCCACTGGATCCGGCGAACGAGCAAGAGATTTATCAAGCCATGTTGACTGGCCCGCAGAACATGCCGAAGTTCTCTGAACGTCAACTTACCCACGACGAGAAAGCAGACATCATCGCGTTTATTAAGGACGCGAAAGAGTCTCCATCCTCAGGCGGTTGGTCTGTAGGCGGATTGGGCCCTGTCGCTGAAGGCTTGGCCATGTGGATCATCGGCATCACCGCTTTGGTTGGTGCAGCTATGTGGATTGGATCGCGTACCTAATGTCGAACGAGAAAAAAAATTACACGGAACAAGAGCTTCGGGGCATGAGCCAGGATGAATTGGCTCAACTTGGTACCGAGCTCGATGAAGTGACAGTTGCTTATCGGAAAGAGCGCTTCCCGGTAGAGAACGATCCTGCTGAAAAACGTGCCTCCATTTCCGTTGGCATCTTTTTTGCAATTGCAGTCGCCGCCGCCATCGCGTTTTTAGGCGTGTACCTTTTCTGGCCATGGGGCTATAAAGGGCATGGGGAAGACGGACAGTGGTTGCACGCGGTATACACCCCGTTATTAGGTCTTACCTCCGGTTTGGCCATCCTTTGCTTGGGCATCGGTGTGGTCATGATCGTCAAAAAGATGGTGCCGGAAGAAATTGCCGTACAGAATCGTCACGACGGACGTTCTGATGAGGTTGACCGCCAGACCGTTACCGCGTTGCTGAATGACGCTTGGCAGACTTCCACCCTCGGTCGTCGTAAAGCACTGCAGGGGCTGCTTGGCGGCGCGGGTATTCTTGCAGGTCTTGTAGTGATTGCACCACTGGGCGGAGCTATCCGCAATCCTTGGAAGCCACGCCACGAGCTCAACTACAACGGAGACGGAACTCTGTGGACATCAGGGTGGACGCTTCACGATAAAGGTGTAAAACTTTACCTTGCCCGGGATACCGGAGCGATTGCCGAATACCACGAAGGGCAGGCCGGGAACCACTGGGAGACTAAAGGCGTTACCCGCCTAGTCCGCGTTCGGCCCGAAGACCTGTCTGCAGCCGCGATGGAAACCGTTTTCCCATTGGCAGAAGACGATGTGAACGATGGAGATCGTTACGATCCACAGCGCGACGTATACGAAAACCATATGCACTCTATCCACGGACCACGTAACGCCGTTATGCTCATTCGCTTGCGCCATGACGATGCCAAAGCTGTCGTCGAGCGCGAAAACCAGGAAGATTTCCACTACGGCGATTACTACGCGTACTCCAAGATCTGTACGCACGTTGGTTGTCCAACCTCTCTATTTGAGGCACAGACTAACCGCATCCTGTGCCCGTGCCACCAATCGCAGTTCGACGCTATGCAATACGCAAAGCCTGTTTTCGGACCTGCGGCCCGTGCGTTGCCACAGTTGCCCATCACCGTTGACGAAGAGGGGTACCTCATCGCTCGCGGTAACTTCATCGAGCCAGTTGGCCCGGCTTTCTGGGAGCGTGAATCCTAATGAGCAATAAACTCGGACAAATAGCAGACAATGTTGATTCGCGTTACACCATCTCGGGGATGGTGCGCACCCAGATCAACAAAGTCTTCCCAACCCACTGGTCCTTCATGTTGGGTGAGATTGCCTTGTACAGCTTCATTATCTTGTTGCTTACAGGCGTGTACCTAACCCTGTTTTTCGACCCATCAATCACCAAAGTGATCTACGACGGCGGATATCTGCCGTTGAATGGCGTCGAGATGTCACGCGCATACGCAACCGCACTTGATATTTCTTTCGAGGTTCGCGGTGGCCTGTTCGTGCGTCAGATGCACCACTGGGCAGCGCTTATGTTCATGATGTCGATGGTTGCTCACATGCTCCGCGTGTTCTTCACTGGTGCATTCCGCCGCCCTCGTGAAGCTAACTGGATCATCGGTTGCGCATTGATCATGCTCGGCATGGTTGAAGGCTTCATGGGTTACTCTTTGCCGGATGACCTGCTCTCCGGTGTCGGGTTGCGCATTATGTCGGCCATCATCCTCGGTGTGCCTATCATCGGAACTTGGATCCACTGGGCCATCTTCGACGGGGACTTCCCATCGGACCTGATGCTAGACCGTTTCTACGTGCTGCACGTCCTAATCATCCCAGGAATTATTCTTGCGCTAATCGCTGCCCACCTGATGCTAGTTTGGTACCAAAAGCACACCCAATTACCTGGGCCGGCCCGCACTGAAAACAATGTTGTAGGCGTCCGCATTATGCCAGTATTCGCTACTAAGGCGATTGGCATGGGTTTGATCGTTGCCGGTGTTCTCGCATTGATGGCGGGGCTACTGACCATCAACGGTTTCTGGACTATTGGACCTTACAACCCATCTCAGGTGTCCGCAGGTTCGCAGCCTGACGTTTATATGTTGTGGACCGACGGCGTTGCCCGCATTATGCCAGCTTGGGAACTGTACATCGCTGGCTACACGATCCCATCAGCATTCTGGGTCGCGTTGATGTGTGGTGTGATGGTAATGCTGCTCTTCGCTTACCCTGCCTTGGAAAAGAAGGCAACTGGCGACGACGCGCACCATAACCTGCTGCAACGTCCACGCGACGTTCCAGCGCGAACCGCGATCGGCGCAATGGCGATCACGTTCTTCCTGCTGGTAACAATTTCCGGTGGTAACGACCACATCGCCCACTTCTTCAACATCTCGTTGAATGCCATGACCTGGTTCGGCCGCATCGGCTTGGTTGTGCTCCCACCGTTGGTTTACTTCTTGACCTACCGCATTTGTGTCTCGTTGCAGCGCTCTGACCGCGAGGTGCTGGAACACGGCATCGAAACCGGCACAATCAAGCAGCTGCCGAATGGTGCATTCATCGAAGTACACCAGCCACTTGGACCGGTCGACGATCATGGTCATCCTATTCCGCTGGAGTACGCCGGCGCGGCCGTGCCGAAACAGCTGAATAACTTGGGTTATGCCGATCAGAATGCGTCCGGCGTCTTTAGTCCGGATTCAGATGACGTAGCATCTCGTCGACGTCAGATCGAACATGACAACCATGCTGAAGAGGCTGAAATGCTGCGTCGCCTCAATGAGGCCAATCGCGAGGCTGACCGTCGCAAAGGCCACTTAGACTAAGGCAAAAGACACTTAGACCAAGTGAGCGCACAATCTGGCCTCGAAAGCTAGATGCGACGCCTTAATCAAGTAGCAAAGGCTCGGTATTGGATAAACCAGTACCGAGCCTTTGGCATTTCAAGGTGTAATCTTCTGGCCGCTAGGAGATCATTGGCTACGTAGGCCCAAGTCGATTTCTGGTTCCTGCCTATCATCGAGCACATCTAGAGTAGGTCCGTTGTCTAAGTGGGCCCCGATTAAGGATTCATGATCGTTTCTGTCCCGGCTTAGTTTTAGCGTTGAGCTTTCCCAGCCCTGTGGTTTATGGGCGGGAATTTAGCAACCACCTGGTTCCTGTGTTTGATTTCACATATGACTAGTTTTTTCAGTCTCTGCTCGACTCCTAGGCGCTTGCGCTTCCACTGTAACGGGCATCCTTCCCTATGAAACGCCAGGCAAGAGACGGTTTCTTGGGTGCTGTAGTGATCTTCATAGTGTCGGCGGCTTGCGAACAAGTCGTTGATGTATATCTGACAACAGCAAGATAACGGGTAGATAACGGAAGTAATCACAGGCCTTGATTCGACAACGTTTGTTGTCATTTCGTAACCTATTTGAGACATTGCGTCGCACCAGTTGCATGAGTTCAGGCGGACTCGATCGGTACGGGGCAAACTACGAAAACTGTAGTGCATACTCAATCTGATTTGGAGAAGATTTCGTGGCTAAACACCGTAAGCAGAATGTGTCCACCAAGCGCCGCGTCGCTGCAGCCTCCGCTGCTGTTGTTGGTTCGACGATGATGGCCCCGGGCATGGCGTCCGCAGCCCAATTCACAATTCCAAACACAAACTTCACCGTTGACGTTCCTGGCGTGGAAAACATCCCTGGGGCGGACCAACTACTCGGTAGCTCCCAGGCGCCCGCACCTCATGCAAACCCAGTACAGGTGGCTCACGCTCCCTTGGTATCGAAGGGACAGCAGATCGTAGATGCCGCTCGTTCAGCAATCGGCAGCCCTTACGCATGGGGAGCGGCAGGGCCAGGCTCTTTTGATTGCTCTGGTTTGACGAGTTGGGCTTACCAGCAGGCTGGCGTGAACATCCCGCGCACGTCACAAGCTCAGGCAGCTGGCGGTACGCGTGTGTCGCTCGACGCCTTGCAACCAGGCGATATTATTGCCTACTACGGCGGTGCATCTCACGTCGGAATCTACACTGGTCATGGCACTATCATTGACGCCCTAAACGCCGGTAGCCCTGTCGGTGAGCGCCCACTGCATTTCCAGCCAATCCATTCTGCAGTCCGTTTTTAGCTTTTTTGGGGCAGGACTAGCCAATTGACTGTGTAGGGCGCTAGTATTGCCGTTGGTCTACTCGCTTCATCCAGAAAGTCATTTCCACGCATGTCTTCCGCCGCTTTTCGGTCGCGCCACCGCTTCCTAGCTATCGTCACCTCCAGCGCACTTGTTTTTGGTGCGATTGGTGTCAACCCCTCCATTGCCTCGGCAGATGATGTTGAGATCGCTACTCAGCAGATTCAAGAGTCTGGCTTTGAGCTGTCCCGTAAACACGAAGAGCTGAAGAATATCGAGGAGAAGCTGAATAAACGCGCCCAGAACGTTGCGCATCTCGACGTCCTCAGCACTGATGCCAACCAGAAGGCTGCTAACGCAGCTGAAGCACGCGCGCAGCTGCAAGCCACCGTGGACCAATTAGCGAAAGCTCAGTACACCGGAACGGGCTTGGATAAAGCCGCCTCTGTCATGTCGTCGGGAAGCCCACAGGAGCTTATCGACCGGCAATCGTTCATGGGGGCGCTTTCTCGTGATGCCGAGGCTGATATCGCCCGTCTGCAGCAGGAGGTCCGCGAGTCCGCTCGTGCAGCCAGCAAGGCGAATGCGTCGTTGCAAGAGGCGATCTTCCACAAAACCGATTTGGAAATTCAGCGCACTAAACTGCAGGAAGAACGTGACGCACTTGAGGCAAAAATCGGCGACCTTGAAGCCCGCGTCGAAGCGCTAAGCGATGAGGAGCGCATTTCTTTGGCGGGCGGTGCTCCTGCGGACTTTGCTAAAATCGGCGATGCCTTGCTTAGCGCAGCGGGTTCAGGCGCTTCCGGTGCGGCCTTAACTCGGCTGGGTATGCCTTATAACTGGGGGGCTGCGGGGCCGGATTCCTTCGACTGCTCGGGTCTTATGCACTGGGCTTATCAGCAGCAAGGGAAGAGCATCCCTCGCACTTCACAAGCGCAGCTAGCCGGTGGCACTCCGGTTTCCCTGAATGCTTTGCAGCCCGGAGATATTATTGGTTATTACCCTGGCACCACTCACGTAGGTATGTACATCGGTGATGGCAAAGTAGTCCATGCTTCGACCTATGGCGTGCCCGTGCAGGTTGTCCCTTATGATTCGATGCCTATCACTGGTGCTTCTCGGTATTAAATAGCCGCCTACCACACGGAACCCAACCCGCGTCTCAATACGAGCCGCGGGTTTACTGGTGCCATGCCTAACAACCAAAGCGATATTTAGTTCGGCGACCATAATTCAGGTGGCGGTAAAGCATTTCGGAACGCACCGTAGCATAGGCGAGTGGATGGAGTATAGTAACTACGTTATGTCTATTGCCCCTAATGCCTTGACGATCGGTGTGGATATTGGCGGCACCAATATGCGTGCGGCGGTCGTTGACGCGCACGGTGAAATCCTCGATCGTGCAGCCACACTCACACCAAACAGTGAAGACGTTCTGGTCGACAAATTGGTCGCACTTGTCAACACTCTTCGGGACCGTCATGAAATTGCAGCTGTCGGACTGGCAGTCGCGGGCTTTTTGGACCCTGACTGCACTACCGTTCGCTTCGCACCGCATTTGCCTTGGCGCGATGCCCCTGTTCGAGAGATCATGACTGATCGTTTGCAACTTCCCGTGCGCTTAGAACACGATGCCAATTCTGCAGCATGGGGAGAGTACGTTTTCGGCCAAGCACGGGAAGCTGGAACCTGGGTGTATTTTTCGGTAGGTACCGGTATCGGGGCAACAATTATGCACCGCGGAGAAATCTTCCGTGGTTCTTTTGGTATGGCGCCAGAATTCGGTCACGTCACGGTAGTGCCTGGTGGTAGGCAATGCTCATGTGGAAAACGGGGATGTCTGGAGCGTTATGCGTCCGGTACGGCATTGGCGGACACAGTCCTGGAACTTGCTGACGACTGCCCGGAGTATCGCAGAAGTCCTTTGCTGCATACCGCGTCAACAGGCGAAGAGATCATGAACGCCGCGCGTGATGGTGATGCGCTTGGGCAGGCGGTGGTTGGTGAGTTTGCACGTTGGCTTGGGATCGGCCTGTCGTTCGTTGCGGATGTCATTGACCCGGAATTAATTGTCCTCGGAGGTGGGGTAGTTGGTAATCACGATTTATTTTTGCCAGCTGCAGACCGGGTGCTCAGACAATCAATGGTGGCTGCGACACATCGGCCACACCCAGAGGTTTCTGTCGCGAAACTAGGTTCTGCGGCAGGTATGGTCGGAGTTGCACATTTATCGCGTTATGCTGAGAATTTTCCTAATTAGGCGTCTCCATAAATCAAGCTAGGAAGGCTGGTTAAGGGCTGTGGCACACGTAGAAACCAAGAGCATGAACAACGGCTGGTACCACTTTTTCAAATACGTTTTGATTGGCCCATGGTTACGGTTGTGGAATCGCCCTTTTACGGAAGGTTTAGGCAATGTTCCGGAGCAAGGGGCTGCGATGATCGTCTCGAATCACCAAGCGGTGATGGATTCATTCTATTTGCCTTTGGTTTGCTCTCGACAATTTACATTTCCGGCGAAAAAAGAGTACTTCACAGGTAAAGGAATTGTCGGTTCTCTGCAGTGTTTCTTTTTCACCTCTGTCGGTCAGGTCCCTATTGACCGTAAGGCGAAAGGCGCGGGTGGAGCGCTCGTAGACACTGCAAAGAGCGTCTTCGCAAGGGGAGATCTACTAGGTATTTACCCAGAAGGTACCCGTAGTCCTGATGGCCGGGTTTACCGGGGCCGCACTGGCATGGCACGCATTGCTATGGAAACTGACGTGCCTGTTATCCCTGTCGCGATGATTAATGTCGCCAAAGCGAACCCCATCGGTACCTGGATTCCGCGCCCAGTTAAGGTCGGAGTTCGCTTTGGCACACCTGTTTCTCCCCACGAATGGGCGCGGAACCGTGGCTTAGACCCGAAAGAACACCAAACGATGCGTGAGTTTACGGACTTCATCATGCATGAGCTTGCGGAATTAACCGGAGTTGAATACGTCGATCATTATGCCTCTGAGGTGAAAGAGTCGCTAGCTGCCGGAAATGGATACCCGGAAGGTGCCGAGCCAAACCAGACATAATTGCAGGAGTATCGTGGCGCAGCAAAGACTCAAGTGGCCCGATATCGCCCGGGGTGTATCGATTCTAGGCGTGATCATTCTGCACGTATCGCTGGCAGTTCCTGAGGCACGTGATACCTGGCTTTCTCAAGCAAATGAATTTCTGGATCCACTGCGCATGCCGCTATTCTTTTTAGTCAGCGGGTTGTTCTCGGCGAAAGTATTCCGGTTTAGTTTTCAACAACTTTTCACGCGTAGACTGTGGTTTCTCCTGGTCCCTTATATCTTTTGGGTGCCACTCGAACTAGCGGCATACCAGGTCGTACTCGTTAATGATTATGGCGCGGAGTGGCCACCTGCACAATACTTTCTCAAACAGGTAATCACAGGTTCAACTTTGATCTGGTTTTTGTACGCGTTGGTGCTTTTTAACATCGCTTTGTGGGCACTTCGCGCATTGCCAGGCTGGGTAGCAGTTCTAGTGTCTTTCATCGTGCCGGTGTTATTGCTTCCGTTTCACGAGCACTGGCATATGATCGCTAAGTCGGTTATATATCTGCCGGTATTCGTTTTTGCCGCATATTTTGCATCCTCCATCCACCGCTTTACCGCTCATGCGAAGCGAATTCCGGTGGTAATCAGTGCTCTGGTGGCTTATTTGCTCGGTTATGCCGGGGCACAGTTGTGGGAAAGCGTACGCGGTGAACAGGCTTACTGGAGTGGTCCGGGGTCTATTGAGTTTGGACCTTTTGAGTTGGATTTATTCTTCCGCATTATCCAGCATGCGTTTTCTTTGCCTGCCGCGATAGTGTTGTCGGTATTACTGACCTATCTTCCGCGAGTTAGCACCGTGTTATTAAAACTTGGTCGGAATACTTTGCCACTGTATATCGGCCACCACTTCGGCATCATGGCGCTGTTTCACTATCAGCGCTTGTGGGTGGTGGATGTCGAATTGGAAGATATCACCCGCTTTGGCCGTTTTCCGTTTGAAAACTCCCTGTTCTGGGCATTTTGCGGTCTGCTCGGTGCTTTAGCTACGGGTGCGGTGCTGAAATATCTCACACGCGTCAAATCTTTGCGGTGGTTGTTATACCCGCCCCCGTTGTCAGCCCTAGGTAGGCGCGAGTAAGATCAGTGCCGAATGCGCAGGACGCTAAGCAGAAAGAAGCTTTTCGTGGATAAACTCACCATTTTTCGACTGGTTGCGGTCACTGCCAGTATCGTTGGCTACGTCGTTTTAGCATCGATTGGTGTAGACGCCACCATCGTCGGTCCCATCTCGGTGGTGTTGATTCTCCTGCTGTTGTTCGTTCCGCTACGCCGCCGTTGACTAGGCTGCCGTCGATATTGATTTAGGAAGAAGCAAGCATTTCGTGCGCTATTTTTATGACACCGAATTCATCGAAGACGGCACCACCATTCAGCTGGTCTCGATCGGCATTGTCTCAGAACGCGGTGAAGAATACTATGCCGTGTCTACAGATTTTGAACCGCAACGTGCAAATTCTTGGGTGCGTAAAAATGTTCTGAGTAAGTTGCCACCCCGCAACGCCAGTGTCTGGAAAACCAATTCGCAGATTCGTCGGGAGGTTCTTCAATTCCTTACCGCGGAGGGGCGCCCAGACCTTTGGGCGTGGGTCGGTGCGTATGACCATGTGGTGCTTGTGCAGTTATGGGGTGATATGAGTGGATTACCACAAGCAATTCCGAGGTTTACCCATGAGCTGAAACAGTTGTGGGAAATGGTCGGAAGGCCGAAATTACCGGATGTGCCGAAAGGTAACCATGACGCGCTTGTCGACGCCCGGCACAACCTGGAAAAATTCAAGGTTTGCCAAAAACTGGCCCGTTTAGACCGGGATAATCGAGGGCAAAGAATGCTATCTTAGCTCTCTTCAATTACTTCTGCTTTAATGGAAGTGTGAGTTGGACAGTAGATATCCCCAAAGACGCGCTACCTGATCTTCCACCGCTTCCGGATGGCATCCGTGAGCGGTTTGAAGATGTCATTGCTCGTCCAGCCTTTCAGCAGCCCACGTGGGACCGTGCGCAAGCCGATAACGTACGCAAAATTTTGGAATCGGTCCCACCGATTGTTCTGCCACCAGAGGTTTACAACCTGAAGTCGCAGTTGGCTCAGGTTGCTAACGGCGAAGCTTTCTTACTGCAGGGTGGAGACTGTGCGGAATCGTTTGAAACCAATACCGAACCGCATATCCGGGGCAATATCAAGACTTTGCTGCAAATGGCAGTGGTGCTGACTTATGGGGCCTCGACGCCCGTCGTCAAGCTTGCTCGTATAGCCGGCCAGTACGCCAAACCGCGTTCATCAGATCGAGACGGCAATGGTCTGCTGAATTATCGCGGTGACATCGTGAATGGCGTCGAGCCGACCGAAGAAGCTCGTAGGCACGACCCGGCTCGTATGATTCGCGCTTATGCTAACTCCTCAGCCGCGATGAACCTCGTTCGTTCACTTACTTCATCGGGGACCGCCGATCTGCACCGATTGAATGAATGGAACCGTAAGTTTGTCGCCACGTCTTCCGCCGGTGCACGTTACCAGGCTTTGGCAAACGAGATTTCGCGTGGTCTGCGTTTCATGGATGCGTGCGGCGTCAATGACAGTGTGCTGAAGACTGCCGATATCTACTGTTCGCACGAGGCTCTGCTTGTTGACTATGAACGTGGCATGCTGCGTTTGGGGCAAGACGAAAATGGCGAAACCAAGCTGTACGATTTATCGGCGCATCAGGTTTGGATCGGTGAGCGCACACGTGGCTTGGACGATTTCCACGTTAATTTCTGCTCGTTGATTGCGAACCCAGTGGGAATCAAGATCGGCCCATCGGTTACCCCAGAAGAGGCACTAGCTTATGCCGAGAAACTGGATCCGAATAAGGAACCAGGTCGGCTGACTTTCGTCGCACGCATGGGGCATGACAAGATTCGCAGCGTTTTGCCGGGTGTGATTAAGGCAGTGGAGGAAGCTGGACACAAGGTTGTTTGGCAGTCAGATCCGATGCATGGCAACACATTTACTTCTTCCAATGGCTATAAAACCCGCCATTTTGACAAAATCATTGACGAAGTGCAGGGATTTTTCGAAGTACACCGCGCGCTGGGGACTCACCCGGGCGGTATTCACATTGAGCTGACCGGCGAAGATGTCACCGAGTGTCTCGGTGGTGCAGAGGATATTACGGATGTCGATTTGCCTGGACGTTATGAATCAAAGGTTGATCCACGTCTGAATACGCAACAGTCTTTAGAGCTGGCGTTTCTGGTCGCTGAAATGCTTCGTAATTAGTACAAGCCGATCCCAACCAACATTAGATCTGGTTGGGATGTCTCCCTGCGTGCGTGCTGTAGGAGCGCGACGTGATACTGCTGCCGTGCTCCGTATTCGGCAGCTAAAAGCAGGAATGTGTGTATTTGAGCCTCCATGGCGGAGCACAGCGCACCACGCGGACCGTCAGAGCCATAATTGCGGCATATAACCGTAGCCACCCGAACCAAACCACCAGCTGGCTACAGCGACGGCTCCGGTTGCCAATGCCATCAAGAAAACCACCAGAAACAGCTTTACTCGAGAGCGGTTGCTGAGCGGTTTTTCCTTTGGTGCAGGGCTTGCCGACGCAGGTGGTTGCATCGCCGGGGCTGCGGGCGGTCTTGGCCCAGTAACTGGTGCAATAGGTGCTGAAGGCGCTGCTGGTGTAGGCAGTGCGATTGCTGGTTCAACGGCCCCCGGGTTAGCGGATGCAGACGGAATGGCGATGTCGGCGGAGTCAGCAATGGTGCCGTCGGCAAGTGTTTCCGGTGCTTCTTCGCGTTCGGAATCGCTAGCTGCCGGTGCCCCGGAAGCTTCGTCCATCACAGGTAAATGGGCAGTAGCTTCGGGGAGTGGAGATTCTGCGAATGGTGCTAGTACTGCAGCCCGGTGCGCGGCAGCATTCTCGGGCACGGGCACGGCGATGTGCGGCAGTAGGAGCTCACTGGCGACGTCGTCCAGAGCATCCAAAAATTCTTGTGCATCGCGGAAGCGCTCGTCGGGATTGCGGGTGGTTGCCGAGGCTACCAATGCATCAAATAGTGGCGGGATACCATCGATCAGATCTGATGGCGCTGGAACATCATTATGCAGGCGAGCGAGCGCCCGGCCGAGGGAAGTTTCCCCCTCAAAGGGAACCTTGCCGGTTAATAGCTCAAACAATACGATTCCGGCGGAGTACACGTCGGTTGCCGGTGTGATGCGGCCACCGTCGACTTGTTCTGGGGAAATATACGAGACAGTGCCGACGATTTGGTTAGAGGTTTTCTGTGGGTTGTTCATCGCCCGCACCAAACCAAAATCGGCGAGTTTGATGCCACCATCAGCGTCGATAAGCACGTTGTGGGGCTTGATATCACGATGCACCAAGCCTTTGTCGTGCGCCACCACCAGCCCCTGCAACACGGAGCGCAGCAAAACCGTGGCGGTGGCCGGATCCAGGGGGCCAGTTTCTGCTAAGAGCTCACCTAAAGTACCGCCGGTTATCAGCTCGGTGATTAAGAAGATGTGTTCGCCCGCGGACGAAAAATCATAAACGCCCAGGATATTGGGATGGCGCAGTTGTGCCATTGCGCGAGCTTCGCGGGTGAAACGTTCCCTGGAAATAGGATCGTCGAGGTAATCGCCATCCATGACTTTTGCTGCGACTGCGCGCCCAAGCCGGAGGTCTAGGCAGCGGTAGACGGTGGACATGCCGCCACGAGCAATCGTGCGGTCTATGCGGTAGCGGTCCTCAAGTACCTCACCTGGTTCCAGCCTAGTCATGGTTTCCAGTATGACTGATGACCCGGAATAAGTGTGTACAAGGCGCGGGAAAATCTTGTCAGTGAAACTCTCAACTGAAACTCTTAGCTACGCGCTTCGATCGTCGGCCTGGGTAGTAGAGTGGTGGCGTGTTGGATAATGAAGAACAGTTGAGTGAAAGAGCACTAGCCCAGTTGCTTGCCGACGATGAGCTGCTAACGCTACCGCAGGTTGCAGAAAAACTCGGGCTGCGCATCACGCGTGTGCATGACTTATTGTCTGCAAAGCAGATCATCGCGGTAGAGCTCGAAGGTCACCGCTATGTCCCAGCAGCCTTTTTTAATGACAAGGGCGCGATCAGCAAACACGTCTCTGGCGTGATTACCGTGCTTGCCGACGGAGGGTTTAGTAACAGCGAGATTTTCGCACACCTGTTTACCGCTGATGAGACTCTGCCGGGCCGTCCGATTGACGCGCTGCACGGGCACCTGGCGCGGGAGGTTATTCGCCGCGCGCAGGCTCTAGCGTTTTAGCACTGTGCTCGGGCTTTCTGGGGTGCGTTTTCGTTAGCGCTTGCCCCGCCGGGGGTATTACCAGGGTAGCTAACTCGGGTTCCGAGTGGGAATACCAGGATGGTCAGTGCCCAGGCAACAGCGCCCGTCGCCAATACCCATACCAGGTTGTAAAATTGGTGGTTTCCCCCTGCTGCAAAGCCGAGCGCGATAAACACCGAACCGCCCGTCGCTAGTTTCCATACCCACATTGGCGGGCGCCCCACCCCAACTAACGAGATGAGTGAGGCGTAGTACCAGGGCAGGGTGACTGAGTTCGCGACAAACGCGACGGAGTACGCCGCGGCAATTCCGTGTACAGCGGCTCGTTGTGTTTTTCGGAATACCAACCAGGTAACCGCCAACCCAGCCAGCATGAGCACTGAGCCAATTGTTCGAGTTAGTGTCAAAACTTGGTTATAGGTGAGGTCGATATCGGCGAGCCCCAAAACCCCACTGACGAGCACGTCGGTTACCAGCGTTGGCAATGCCAAAGGGTTTACCACCTTCGAATTGCCGGTTATCTCTGTCAGCCAGCCCCAGGAAGAGCCAGACGCTAGCGTGACCGCTGCAATCACTAGGATCGTTTCTGCAACCGCACTGATGCCCAGCACCAGCAAAGCCACCTGGCGCCGCCACACTGGATCGTGCAGCGCGGTGTAGTGACGCAGCATCATCCAAACAACGAATGGCAGCGCGATTCCCGCCGTTGCTTTTAGCGATACTGCGACCGCGATCAGGGCAATTCCAGAAACAAAGCGTTTGCGTAGAGACAACAGCAGGCCCAGCGAAACCAGGCCGACCATCACCGATTCGTTGTGCATGCCCCCAATCAGATGCAAAATCAACACCGGATTCGCGGCACTAATCCATAGCGCAAGTTCGGGGTTGCCACCCAGGTACTGAGCGATCCGCGGTACCGCATAGATGATGCCGGCGAAACCCAACACCGATAGCAACTTGTAAACAACGATGCCCGCTGTGACGTTATCGCCCACGAGACCAGTAATGATTTCCCCTGTCCATAAATGCAGCGGGCCATACGGGGTAGTGGTATTGCGCCAGTCATGGGAAACTTCCAGCAAATACGGTCCTGGGTTGACTGCCGCACCGTCGTTGTAAGGGTCGAAGCCATCGCGAAGCATCGCGCCCTGCATCAAATAGGAATACACATCCCGTGATGCCAGCGGCCCTGCGAATAACAGAGGCGCGGCCCAAACCACAATGTGCTTGCCGACGGAACTTCCGGTTTGTGAAAGATCACTCTTCTGCTTTTCGACGAGCTGACGCCCCAGAAGCGCCCAGGCTGTTACCAGCAAGAATAGCGCTATCCAGTAGATTACGCTTGCGAGTCCGCGTGCGTGGCCGAAGCTGAGAAAACTCAACCCGAGGTCATGTAATATTCCGCCGCGGTTTCGGACAGCACCCGCACCGAAGGACGAGAGAGTCAGTAGCACAGTTGCGGCTAGTCCGAGCCATAACGGGCGAGGGGCGTGCAGTTGAACCGTCATCAGCTATGACGCCTCGTGGCTTTGAGCGCAAGTGCTTCCAAACTGTTCCGCACGTCGTCGGCAAGGGGTACCGCATGGAGGTGTGCTAACCCAGACTCATACAGATTGTCGATGGTGCTTTCTATTTCTTCAACTGCACCAGACTTGGTGATTATTTCTCGCATGTGATTGATCTCGTCTGGGTCGGCAGTATTACCCAGCAGCTTCCGAAGATCGGCCGCTGCTGATTGATCATGTTTATCAGTGCGGGTGAGCGTAAGGGCGATAAGCTCGGTGCGTTTGCCTTCGCGGAGGTCGTCGCCAGCGGGTTTGCCTGTGATCGCCGGATCGCCGAAGACTCCGAGTAGATCGTCGCGCAACTGGAAAGCGATACCAATATCGTGTCCATATCCGCGGAAAGCTGAAATGAGTTCCTCGGAACCGCCACCGATAGCTGCCCCCAAATGCAGTGGACGCTCAATTGTATAGGCGGCAGTTTTGAAGCGGTTTACATTGGCGGCCAAAGCGCGGGATTCGTCGGCATGAGCTTCGATGGAAATATCAAGCATCTGTCCACCGATGACTTCTTGGCGCATATGGTGCCAAGGTTTTTGCGATCGTAGTAAAGCGTGCGTGCTGATTCCTGATTCGTGGAACATATCATCGGCCCAAGCCAATGCCATATCGCCCAGCAAAATCGCGACGGAAGTCCCGAAATGTTGCCCGTCGCCGAGCAAGTCCTGCACTTGGTGGCGTTGTGCGACCTGCCGGTGTACAGCAGGCTTGCCGCGTCGGGTTTCTGAAGCATCGAGAATGTCGTCGTGTATCAGAGCGCAGGCTTGGATGAGTTCCAAAGAGGCAGCGGCCCGAATGACGGCAGCATGATCTTCGAGGGAGGTTGATTCTGCGGTGGCCCCACAAAAACCTGCCCACAAGTAGAGCGGGCGGATGCGCTTGCCACCTTCGAGGACGAAGCGTTCCAGGTATTCGGCGGCTTCCGTCACGGGGGTGCCAATACTGTTGAGCTCACTACGTCGAGAAGCAAAAAATTCTTCTAGTGCACGCTGTACGGCGCCGGGAAGTTCCTCGAGGGGTAGCAATGGCTCGTTGTGATCACGCAATTCGAATGCCACGGAAAAGTCCTTGCATGGGTGGTTGGGAAGCTTGTAGTACCTGTGAGCCTACTGGGTTTCGGTTCCAGGTAGCGGTAGTGGGGCTGCCAAAATCGCATAATCGCGACGATCGCCAGGGTAGTGGACGTGCCTGGCGACATCGCGGAACCCTAAGGAACGGTACAGACCAAAAGCACGATTGGCTTCACCAGCAACTTCGGGGGTGGAAAGCAATAAATAATCAGCAGGTAGGTTCCATGCCAGTTGGGTGAGCAGATGCTTGCCGACGCCGTGTCCTTGCATCTGTGGCAAGACATGCAGTTCAGCCAGCTCTACATAGCTGGCGAGCTTTTCGTGATGTTCGGCAGTGGTTCCGGCCTGTTCTAGAAAAGCGCGTAAATGGTTGTCCCACCAATATCCGCGGTGCCCCAAAAAGCCGTACGCAACCCCAATGATGGTGTCTCCGACTACTGCAATGATAGCGCTGAAACCTGGATGAAAAATATCGCGTCGCCAGGAGTTTATTCGACTGTTGGCAATGTTCGCTGGGTAGTCCATAGCGCGCAAGTAGATGCTCACTAGATCGGGTGCCAAAAGGGAAAATTCCTGTGGCGATAGGCGTCGGTATTCGATCTTCATGCAGGTCACCGCCATTCTTTCGAACTAATTTTCGTTTGATCTGGAGTGGGTGTGAGTTTCCAGGCGTAGTTTCAAATTCCACACGCTGAATGCAGTGCTAAAAGCGGCGAAAACGCAAAGCGATGACAGTCCGCAAAGGTGCTGTGGGGCAGTGAGGTAATTGGATAAACGAGGCAATCGGAAACGAAACAATCGGAAACGAAAACGAGGTAGATGATGACGTCACAGGTTATTTCTGCAACAACTAAATTTAACCACACGGCTGATGTCTCGCGTGCGCGTCATCAGAAGCTGTTGGATAGTGCTGTGTTGCTTGTAGAGCAGGCGCGTGAACAATTCCGCACGGGGGAAGATGTGCGCGCTTTTGAGCTTGCTTATATGGCTGGTTTGCGTCTGGCTGGAGCTCGGGTGGCGCTTTCTCCCGTGGAGCGCAAGAGGCGTAAACCATCTAGTGCTTGGGGTCAGTTGGCGCTTGTTGATGCTGAGGCCGAGCGTTGGGCGCAGCGGTTTCAGCAATTTTCTGGAATCCGCCGAGATATAGACCTCGGTCAGGCAGTGGAGGTTTCCCAATTGCAGGTCATTTCTCTAATAAAACTAGTTTCGGAATTTTTGGCTGAAGTGTCTTCTGTTGCTCTGGTTGCGCGCAGTGCGGCTTAACTGCTCGCGCAGCGCGGCTTAACTGTTTCTGAGGGCTTACGTCTAGGGCGACTTGTTTGTTGGGCGAAGACAAAAGTAGAAATTCCGGGAACAATAGCGATACTCTGGGCGTTGATTAGATAGAAAACAAGTGAGAATTGTCCATGCGTGCTGTTGGCGGGCCGTGTGGGATGCCAATTGCCCCACCAGGAGGAATCACCGTGTCGCTGTCTGAGCAAGAGCAGCAAGCACTCCGTCAGATTGAGGAGTCGCTGCTTGCTGAAGACCCTAAGTTTGGCTCTTCAGTTTCCGAAGATGACTCGTCTTTCACTGGTTTCGGTGAAGGTGGGGGAATCACCTTGCGTGGAGTCGCGCTAGCAGTAGTTGGGTTGGTGGCGGTTATCGGCGGCGCCGCGGCTGCGCAATTCAGTCTTTGGTATATCGCTATCAGCATTGTCGGTTTCTTGGTTATGTTTGGCGCCGGTGTTTGGATGCTCCGGGGTGGTGGAAATTCCAGTGGTCAGCTTTCGTCGGCTTCGCTTACGAACACTGTTGCCTCACCCTCTGCACGCGGGAAATCTTCTAATGCTTTCAAGTCCTCTCGTGGTAACGATGGCAAGCGCACATTGGGGGACAAGATGGAGGAGCGATTCCGCTCGCGCTTCGATGAGAATTAGTCCTGGGGGTGTTCGCCCGTAAATAGCTCTATTAACCCCATGGTGGTCCTTGTGATCACCATGGGGTTTCTTGCATTGTGTATCCCCCACTTTGCCCCACCTTTGGGTGCAATCGCCTAGAAAGGTTAATTTTCCAGGTATTCCGATAGGCAAATTCGAGTTGAGGGCCGGGAAATAGGCTGGCAGGTAGTGGAATGACGTCACGATAGGTTGATTTTAGTGTTGGAAATCTGAGCTCTCTGGAAAAATCTCCCACCCGTTTTTATGTGTTTCACCTGCATGAATGTTCTATCTGTGGTGGTGTGTTGCTTTCTGGTGTGATGTTTGGGGTTGATTGTGGGGCAAAGTGGGGTAGAGTGGGCTTAGCCGACATGACAGGTCTTGTGTATCCGCAAGGCTGACGTGGTGGCACAGAGAAAACCCGTGTACCGGAGGAGTTGAGCGACAGGAGGTCACCGAGAATGTTTCTCGGCACGTACACTCCCAAGCTCGACGACAAAGGGCGCCTGACACTACCGGCGAAGTTTCGCGATGAACTTGCTGGTGGGTTGATGGTAACGAAGGGGCAGGATCACTCTTTGGCGGTCTATCCCCGGGAGGAGTTCGCTGCGCGCGCTCGCAAAGCGGCGGCGGTCTCACGTACCAATCCGGAAGCCCGTGCATTCATTCGCAACTTGGCAGCAAGTGCAGATGAGCAGCGGCCAGATGGTAACGGTCGTATTACCTTGTCAGTGGCGCACCGCGAGTACGCAAACCTTTCGAAGGAATGCGTCGTCGTTGGTTCCGTGGATTTTCTCGAAATCTGGGACAAAGAGTCCTGGGCCGCATACCAAGAACAGACCGAAGCTGCATACTCTGCAGCCGACGCTGATGAAGTGCTGGCTGGCCTTCTCTAAGGCAGCGCACGGAGTGTGCATAAGGACTCTGTTTGAGGCGGATGCCTCTGGTGTACTTCCCCGACATCAGAAACCTGCCTCAAACAGAGCCCTATATACACCCCATCACCACAGAGCTTTTTGCGCGAGGGGAGGACAGTCGCCATGGCAAACCCGACAGAACCAGTGGACGCAGCACAATCCACTTCGGAACAGTCGCAGCACGGGCACGTCCCAGTGATGCGCGATCGGATGGCTGAGCTTTTGGCGCCAGCTGTAGAAGCAGCGGGGGCACACGGAATTCTTGTCGACGGCACCCTGGGTGCTGGCGGGCACACCGAGTATTTTTTGCAACGCTTTCCTGACGTCCGCGTGATCGGTCTCGATCGAGATAGCAACGCACTGCGGTCCGCGACTAAACGTTTAGCCCCGTATCGAGATCGGTTTTGCGCAGTGCAGTGCCGGTTTGATGAATTCGCAGACAAACTGGCTACCAGTGTTGCAACTGCGGCAGTGTCTAGTGCGGATGCCGATGGTGTCGATGTCCCGAAGTCCCAACTTGTCGATGCTGAGACCTGGAATGCAGAATCCCAGACCGTTGCGTATTTTGGAAACACTGAGATTCTTGCCGACGCTTTTCATGCCGGTATAAGTGGCGCGTTGTTTGATCTTGGGGTGTCTTCGATGCAGCTGGACCAACTTGAGCGTGGTTTTGCGTACAAGGCAGATGCTCCGTTGGATATGCGCATGGATAGTGCAGCACCGATCACAGCGGCAGATATCCTGAACACCTATTCCCACGGGGATCTTGCGCGAGTTTTGAAGACTTATGGTGATGAGAAATTCGCTGGAAAAATTGCTTCGGCGGTGCTGCGCGAACGTGAAAAGCAACCTTTTTCTACTTCGCAGCGGTTAGTAGAGCTTTTGTATGCCACCATTCCGGCTCCAGCGCGTCGTAGTGGCGGACACCCAGCGAAGCGCACATTTCAAGCGCTGCGCATTGAGGTTAATCAAGAACTCGCTGCGATAGAGAATGCGTTGCCGATGATCACGAACATGCTGCGTGACGGTGGACGAGCGGTGTTCATGAGCTATCAGTCCTTGGAAGACCGGCTGGTAAAAAAGCACTTCCGCGATATTTCACAGTCGAAAACACCGGCGGGTCTGCCAATGGATTTGCCTGGTACTGCTGCCAAATTTCGCGTTATCACCCGTGGCGCGGAACAAGCGAGCGAAGAAGAGATCGTGGAAAATCCTCGTGCCGCATCGGTGCGAGTGCGCGCCGTTGAAAAGTTGCAAGAAGAAAAGACCGCATGTGCGGTGGACTCGGAAGGTCGTAGCTAGAGATGTACACCAGCACTGATGAGCGCCAGCGCCGTACCACGAATTTCAGCCAGGCCAACACCACCAGCAATGGCACCACAACGCTACCGCGGCGCGCCGAATACACCCGTTCGGGAAATCAACCGGGTGCCGGTGGTGGAGTACGGCAATCTTCTGTTCCCCATAACTTCCGTGAGCGCCAGCACCCAGGTGACGGTACCCACGGCTACGCTGCCCCCTCGCGGCGCAGTGGTGGCTACAAGGCAACACACGCTGGAAAAGGCCCGCACCGTTTGGGATCGCAACAGGTGGTCAGCGTGCGCGGTCGCCGGGTTAACCCGGTTAAGCGGGTGACAACCCGGGCACGATTGTCTGTTCTCGCGATCATGATGATGATTGGCGGTATCGTGTTTGCCATCTGGCTGTCGGGTATTGCTACCCAACAGACCTTTCGAGTACAGGTGCTGACGGCGGAAGAAAGCCAGTTGAATAATGAGCTGGAAACGCTACACCGCGATTTGGAAAACGTGCGCTCAGCTGCGGAAGTAGCAGGCCATGCGGTTGCTGAAGGTATGCAAATTCCGGTGGAACCGGGAATTCTTCGGCGTGAAGAAAATGGCGACATCGTGGAAGATCGCCCAGCTTCGTCAGAAACGCGGCCTATTATTGATGTGAACGGAGAGCCTGTTCGCCCGGGGCAGGCCTCCAGTGACCCAGATGGTATCGGTGAGCTGCGCCATCGTCTGGAATCGATTCCGGAAGGTCGCCGAGGTATTCCGTATCCGCATGCTGGCGGACCACAGGCTCCAGAAAGCGCAGCTTCTGAGGTCGGTGAACGACCTGCTTCGGCTCCGGAAGGTGCTGCGGGTAGCCCTGCACCGCACGCCGGCGAGCCAGGATTCGTGGACTCTGAACCAGCCGGTCCGGATGCCAACCCGGACGCGGTGGCCCCGCAAAATAACCAAGTCCCGTTACAGGCGCCGTACCAGCCCAATCTTCGCTAATTAGGAAGGTGACATTCCCACCGTGACATCTTCTGCTCAGCGCGGTCCACGTGGTTCGGCACGACCGCAGACTCCACGCACGCCACACCAGGAACAGCGAATGTTGATGCATAAACGCCTCCGGCTTATCGCTGCGCTGCTGCTAGTTTTTTCGGTGGTGCTCGCAGGACGGCTTGCATGGGTGCAAGTGGTGTGGGGGCCAGATCTCTCCGCACGTGCAGAAGACCAGCGCGCCCGCATTTATGTTGATCCAGCCCGGCGGGGCGGTGTAGTGGACCGTGAAGGCAAACAGATCGCCTACACGATGCAAGCACGATCGTTGACAGTATCGCCCACAACCCTACGAAAAGAACTTCGTGAACAGGCACAGCTGGAATCAGATGAACGGCTGGACGACGAGCAAAAAGACGAATACGTCGATGCCACATTGTTGAAGATGTCGCGAGAAATCCCGAAGATGATCGAGGAAGCTTCGGAAGACAAACAGGACCTAAAATCGAAGGATCTGCTAGATAAGCTACGTGCCGATACACAATACGAGGTGCTGGTGCGGAACGTCGATCCTGATATTGCCGCAGAAATTTCTGAACGGTTCCACGGCGTTGCAGCCGACCACCAGGACATCCGCCAATATCCCAACGGGGCGATCGGCGAAAATGTTGTTGGTCGCGTGTCGATGGATGGCACAGGGCAGTTCGGCCTGGAAGCTTCTCGCGACTCCACCCTTTCGGGAATCAATGGTCGCTCCACTGAAGATGTTTCTACTAATGGTCAAGTTATCCCTGGGACGTTGCGCGATGAAACCCCGGCTGTCGATGGCAAAGATATCCAGTTGACTCTGGATTTGGACTTGCAGACTTTCGTGCAGCAGCAACTTGAACAAGCCAAAAACAATTCGCGAGCAGAGTCTGCTGAGGCCGTAGTGCTCGACGCCACCACGGGGGAAGTGTTGGCTATGGCAAATACCGATACGATTGACCCAAACGGAGACATCGCAAAACAATTAGAGGACGGCAAACACTTTGACAACCGCTCCATCTCGTTTCCTTATGAACCAGGTTCTGTAGCCAAGATCATTACCGCAGCTGCGGCGATTGAAGAAGGCATTACCACCGCAGATGAGGTACATACAGTGCCTGGCAGCATTCAAATCGCTGATGTCACCGTTAATGATGCATGGCCGCACGGTCCGTTGCCGTATACCACTGCTGGTATTTTCGGCAAGTCTTCCAACGTCGGTACGCTGCAATTGGCGGAAAAACTGGGGCAAGACAAGTTTGACGAATATCTGAATAAATTCGGTATCGGCGCCACAACTGGAATCGAGTTGCCTAACGAATCTTCGGGGCTACGTCCGGCACGCTCGCAGTGGTCAGGCTCGACGTTTGCCAATCTGCCAATCGGGCAGGGCATGTCGTGGACGACGTTGCAGATGGCTTCAGTTTTCCAGACGCTGGCTAATGGTGGAGAGCGCGTAGAACCACGCATCATCAAATCCAGCGCGGAAGACGATGCGAAGAAGAACGCTGGTGAGGGTAACGGAGCCAACGACAATAAAGTCAAAGACAGCCACGACGCGGATGGGGCTGGAGCTAGCGACGATGAACCAGAAAAAACGCGGGTGGTAAGTAAAGAAACTGCCAAGACCGTCGTCGACATGTTCCGTGCCACCGTGCAAGCAGACCCGGTGGGAGTGAATAACGGTACCGCACCGGATGCGAACATCGAAGGCTACAACATCAGCGGTAAGACTGGCACCGCCCAGAAAGTGGATCCGAATACCGGGGCGTACTCCAATTCAGCGTATTGGATTACCTTCGCAGGTATCGCCCCCGTCGACGATCCACGTTTTGTCGTCGCCATTATGTTAGACGAACCAGAGCGTGGCGTCCTTGACGGTGGTGGCGGAGGCGGTAGCGCCGGGCCACTGTTCCACCAGATCGCATCGTGGTTGCTGGACCGGGATAATGTGCCGCCATCGCCGCCTGCACCTGAGCTAACTTTGCAAGCACCGTAACCATGGTGTCTGCCTTTTCGACGCCAACTACTGGTGCTGATTCTTTGCCGTAGACCCTTTGCCACCGACCATTAGCCGACCAACACTTTGCCACCGACCTTTAGACAAGGAGCATGTTCCTATGAGCACAACACTGGCCACACTGCTGGAAGAATTTGGTGGTGAGCTTGCTGGCGCTATGAGCAGCTCGACAAGCGGTATCACGATCTCCGGAATTGGGTTAGATTCTCAGCACATAAAGCCGGGAGAAATCTTTGCCGCATTGCCAGGCAATAGGGCGCATGGAGCGGAATTTGCCGAAAAGACTGTAGCCACAGCGATCCTGACGGATACCGCCGGTGCAAGCATTCTCAAGGACCGTGGCGAGCAGCGTCCCGTCTGGGTGATAGACAACTTGCGAAGCGTGTTGGGGCTGATTGCCGCAGAAATCTACGATCACCCTTCGCAGAAAATGCAGGTTATTGGCATAACTGGCACTTCCGGGAAAACTACGACGAGTTATATTTTAGAAGCTGGCCTGCGCGAAACCGGTGCCAAAGTCGGCATCATCGGTACCACCGGTACGCGGATCAACGGGACCAAGGTTCCCACCAGTTTGACCACCCCAGAAGCACCAAAGCTGCAAGAGCTTTTCGCGATGATGGTGGAACAAGGAGTCAGCCACGTCGTCATGGAAGTCTCCTCCCATGCTCTGGAACTAGGACGGGTTACAGGTACGCGTTTTGCGGTCGCAGGTTTTAGCAACTTATCCCAGGATCATTTGGACTTCCATCCGACCATGCAAGATTATTTCCAGGCGAAGGCACGGTTATTCCGGGGAGAGCTAGCTGCGCGCAATGCAGCAGTTGTTATCGATGATCACTGGGGCCAAGAGATGGCCGATATTGCAGAAGGTAATACGCAGGAATGCTGGCGAGTCCGTACGCATCTTGCCGACGTTGACAGCTCTTCCCAGCAAGCCAGCGCCGTGGATAAGGCCACTGACGCCGAAGTTGTCGTCACTGCTGCGCAACTTGCGCCGAGCGGTAACCAGCAGGTGAATGTGCAGATAACTGGAGAAAAAGTAGAGATAGATTTGCCGTTACCGGGCAGCTTCAATGTCGCAAACGCAGCCCTAGCCTGTGCAATGGCGAAGCTCGCTGGTGTGGAACTGAGCGCATTTATACGCGGCGTGGAAAAAGTTGCTGTGCCAGGCCGGATGGAATCGTTGGCACAAGGCCAGGATTTTGTGGCTGTGGTTGACTACGCGCACAAGCCTGGTGCGCTGGAGGCGGTACTCGCAACACTGCGTGGCCAGGTCAGCGGAAGAGTCGGTGTGGTCGTTGGCTGCGGCGGTGATCGTGATTCTTCGAAACGTGCCATTATGGGGCGGATTGCAGCCGAACAAGCCGATTATGTCGTCATCACGGATGACAACCCGCGTACGGAAGATCCAGCACCGATCCGCGCAGCAATGATGGAGGGTGCGCGTGCGGAGTTGCTAAAAGCAGCCGGGGAGGCTGGCCTAGCGGATGAATCTGCCCATTTGGTGGAGGAAGGTGATCGTGCGCAGGCTATCAAGCTTTTGGTCGAGTGGGCACGCCCTGGCGATGCCATCGTTGTGGCTGGAAAAGGGCATGAAACTGGGCAAATAGTAGGGGATACGGTGTACGAGTTTGATGACCGGAAAGTTCTTGCCGAAGCACTCGCTGGAAAAGGGGCGAAATAATGATTCAACTGACTATCGCAGAGATTGCTGAGATTGTCGGGGGGCGGCTAGACAACGTTGCAAACCCGCAAGCCAAGGTTATCGGCACCGTCGAATTTGATTCCCGACAGATTAGCCCTGGAAGTCTGTTTCTCGCGTTGCCGGGCGCCAAGGTCGATGGCCATGACTTTGCAGAAAAAGCCCATGCAGCAGGGGCAGTGGTTACACTTGCAGCCCGCCCGGTAGGGACCCCGGCGATTATCGTGCCTAGCCAGGCCAAAGCTGAAGCTGGTTCGCAAGCCTATGTGTTCGCGCACGACGAAGATGGTTCCGTACGTGCGCTGTTAACTGCGCTCGCGAAACTTGCACGCGCTGTGGTCACGAGGCTGACCAGCAGGTGGGGGCTCAGCGTGGTTGGGGTGACTGGTTCAGCCGGCAAGACCTCAACGAAGGATATGTTGGCGGCGCTTTTGTCGACGGCAGGGCCGACAGTTGCACCCCCGGGGTCGTTTAACAATGAAATTGGCCATCCTTACACCGCGCTTCGTTGCCACGAAGATACGCAATTCTTGGTGACCGAACTTTCAGCTCGCGGCCTTGGACATATCGCACAGTTGGCGGAGATCGCGCCTCCGCAAATCGGTGCGGTGCTTAACGTGGGCACTGCGCACCTGGGTGAGTTCGGCTCAAAAGACACCATCGCCCAAGCGAAAGGTGAGCTAATAGAAGCTGTGCCGGAAGCTAGCGCAGGTGGTGTCGCGGTGCTTAATGCCGATGACCCCGCTGTTGTGCAGATGGCCACGCGTACGCAGGGCAAGGTCGTGACGTTTTCGGCGAATGGGGACACTCAGGCTGATTATTATGCGACTGATGTCAGACTTGACGAGCTTGCACGCGCGTCATTCCTGCTCCATAGCCCGGAAGCGCAGCCAGTTCAGGTTCGGTTGCAGGTGGCGGGCAAACATCAGATCGCTAATGCCTTGGCTGCTGCAGCGGTGGCTGCTGCTGCCGGTGTGCCATTGGAAACCATTGGAACGACGCTTTGTGATTACGTTGCAGTGTCCGCGCATCGGATGGATATAAGGCAGCGTGGTGCGAATGTCACCATCATCAACGACGCGTATAACGCGAATCCAGAATCGATGCGCGCAGGTCTTGCGGCTTTAGCCGCGAGCGCCGGCACTACCACGCAGTTGGAAGACACGCAGCTGGAAGATTCCGGACAGGCCGTCGCGGTGCTAGGCGAGATGAGTGAATTAGGCACCGACGCTGTTGCTGCGCATCGGGAGTTGGGCACGCAATTGGCAGCCTATGGCGTACATACGCTTGTGGCCGTCGGCAAGACTGACAATATTGCTGCGCTCACGGAAGGTGCCCAGGAAGTAGGCGTTCTTACCCACCATGTTGCGGATGTGACTGGTGCGACGCGTACAGTGGAAGAGATCCTAGGTTCGGCACAGCGCCGCGTGGTTGTCTTGGTGAAAGCCTCGAACGCGTGGAGGCTGTGGCGAGTCGCTGATCAGCTCGTGAATTCTGAGCTGTAGTGTGCAGATGCTCGCAGTAAACCGAAGCGCTTTCGATTAAAAGTATTGAGAAAAAGCATAAGGAATAGTAACCAGTGACTCAGATTATTCTCTCCGGCGTTATCAGCTTCCTGGTCGCAATCTTCACGACTCCGGTGCTGGTTCGGTATTTCACCAACGTGGGCCGGGGCCAGGAGATCCGCGAAGATGGGCCACGTTCGCATATGCGTAAACGTGGTACGCCCACCATGGGCGGTATCGCGATCGTGCTGGGGATCACGATTGCTTATGTCTTGGTCAACATATACGGCTGGCTGACTAATGCGGGCTCCTTCACTGCATCCGGTTTATTAGTTCTTGGCTTGATGCTTGGCCTCGCCGGTCTTGGCTTTATGGACGACTCAATCAAGCTGTTTAAGTCGCGGAATTTAGGGCTAAATAAGACCGGCAAGCTCGTCGGGCAGTTATTTTTAGCGATCGCCTTCGCTGTTTTGGTGCTGCAGTTTCCGAACGATGAGGGGCTGACTCCAGGCACCACCAATCTGTCATTTATCCGCGATATTGAGACTTTCGACATCGCAGCCGGCGGGATCATCATCGGAACGATTGCTTTTGTGATCTTCATGTATATCCTGATCTCTGCGTGGTCCAACGCAGTGAACTTCACTGATGGTTTGGACGGGCTGGCTGCGGGTTCCACCGCACTGGTGATGGGCGGATACACGCTGATTACCTTCTGGCAATTCCGAAATTCTTGCGCCCATGCGGTCGACGCCGCTTGTTACCAGGTGCGTGATCCACTCGATATTGCGATTTTGGCCGCTGCAGGATTAGGCGCGAGTTTGGGCTTTTTGTGGTGGAATGCAGCCCCGGCGAAGATTTTCATGGGGGATACTGGATCGCTCGCCCTGGGTGGATTGGTGGCTGGCATTTCGGTCACCACGCGGACTGAATTGTTGATGATTATCATCGGTTCTATTTTCGTCATCGAAGCAGCATCGGTGGTTATCCAGATCGTGGTCTTCCGTACCACCGGCAAACGTTTCTTCCGTATGGCACCAATCCATCACCACTTCGAAAATGGTGGCTGGGCCGAAACCTCGGTGGTTATCCGATTCTGGTTGCTCTCCGCCATGGCAGTGATTTTTGGTACCTCGCTGTTCTACGGCGAATGGCTGCTTCTGACAGGTTAGGACGCTAATGAAAACGCAACTCAAGCGCGTGCTCGTCGCGGGTGCAGGTGTCTCGGGTGCTGGTTGTGCACGTGCCCTGGTGCAACTCGGCGCAGACGTGATCATCGCCGATAACAATCTGGCTGCAGCTTCTGCGCTTGCTGAGGAGTTGAAACAATTTCTCACCCCTGACAAAGGGGTACATGGCTCTGCAGACCGCGCACCACGGGTGATACCGGTTGCAGCTACTGCAGTAGATTTCGAAGATGATCGCGAACTTGCTGCTTTAGATCTCGTCGTCACTAGCCCTGGTTGGCCCCCACATGCGCCGCTATTGATTGCTGCGAAACGGGCGGGCTTAGAGGTCATTGGCGACGTCGAACTTGGTTTCCGGTTGGACCGAGCCGGAGTTTATGGGCCCTGCCGTGATTGGTTAGTGGTCACCGGGACCAATGGCAAGACAACTACTACTGGGATGCTGAGCTCCATCATGGATGCTCATGGTGCGCGCGTCGGTAAGCGCGCGATGGCCACCGGCAATATTGGTGCTTCTGTTTTCGAAGCACTGGCAGCTCGCCCGCGCGTAGACATCTTGGTGCTGGAAGCGTCTAGTTTCCAGCTCCATTGGGCGCCAACCCTGATTCCAGATGTGGGGGTGTTGCTGAATATTGCAGATGACCACATTGATTGGCATGGCAGTTTCGCCGCTTATGCTGCAGACAAAGCTACCGTTTTGCGTGCTGCCAAGCGCGTGGTGGGCATTGATGACACGGTAGCGCGCCGCATTTCCGATGAGCGAGATGCTGCAGCCGAGGACGGCGGGACTGGGACCACCCGTGGTTTCACCCAATATGCGCCGATAACTGGGCAGGTAGGAGTACGGGACCGCGCTTTAGTTCTGGCAGAAGAGGCTTTAGTCGGAGAAGGCCTAGATAGCGAGAACGCTCAAGAATCCACCATGACGGAATTAGCCCAAATCGAAGGTTTGCAACCACCAGGGGCTGCCGGAATCTTGGACGCTGGAGCTGCTGCAGCAGCGGCGTATGACTATGGAGTGGCACCGCACGATATTGCGGCTGGACTGGCACGATACCGGGTGGCTGCCCACCGCGGAGCTGTGGTCGCCACTATTGCAGGAGTCGACTATATCGATAACTCCAAAGCTACGAATCCGCATGCAGCCCAAGCTGCCATGGCTGGGTTGGAGTCTATTATCTGGGTTGCTGGCGGCCAGTTAAAAGGAGCCAGTGTGGAGGAGCTCGTGCGTGCAGAAGCGCACCGGCTGAAAGCAGTGGTGCTCATTGGTGTTGATAGGCACGCCATCGCTGAGACATTGCACAGGCAAGCGCCGGGTATTCCGGTAGAGCTAATTTCTGAGCAGGATCCGCAACGTTGTATGGATTTGGCTGTTGCCGCAGCGCATAAGCAGGCGAGTGCTGGGGATACTGTACTGCTTGCTCCAGCCGCAGCCTCCCTCGACATGTTTTCTGGGATGGCACAGCGTGGCGATCTGTTTGCTCGTGCCACATCCGACTACTCTGGTTAACTATGGCCACACAGACCCCGCAACGCCGTCGACGTTTATTGCGTAACTGGAAATTCAGCATGCCTAAGCATCCAGGCTTGGATTATTTAATGCTGCGTATTTCCATTTTCGTGTTGGTGGGCATCGGAGTCGTCATGGCGTTCTCTGCGACCATGACCTGGTCTGTCATTGAAGGCAATACTGTCTGGGCGCAAGCGATAAGGCAAACCTTTTATGTGGTGTTGGGGCTGGCGGTTTTCTGGGCTGCATTGCGCACGCCTTTTGCTAAGGTGAAGAAGCTCACGCCATGGTTTCTAGCTTTCGCAGCCATTTTGACCATGTTGGTCTTCGTTCCCGGCATTGGCGTTGGACGTAATGAGGTTGGCTCGCAGTCTTGGATCGTGTTGGGACCGATTCGCCTGCAACCGTCGGAGATTGCTCGTATTGCCGTAGCAATGTTTGGCGCGTTGAGTCTGGCGAACAAACGACCACCGCGCACTCTGAACGAAGTGAAGCTCACTAACCCGTTTGTGATTTACATCTTGGTCTCTGTGTTGTTTTTCGGGGCCATGCTTGCTGAAGGAAACCTGGGCGTAGCGATGACGTTCGCCGTCATCGTCGGTTTCACTCTGTTTTTTGCGGGAATTAACTGGCGGGTGATTGCTCTGGCGGTCCTCGGCCTTGTGGTTGGGCTAGTTTTCGTCTTCCTTGGTGGGGGCTACCGAAGTGATCGCTTTACGACGTTCTTCGGGGCATTCACGGGTAACTTCTCAGACACTCGGGGCTCAGCGTTTCAGACTTACCAGGGCTTCTTGTCGCTTGCCGACGGCTCTATGACAGGTGTTGGAATCGGCCAGTCGCGCGCTAAGTGGTTCTATTTGCCGGAAGCCAAAAATGACTTCGTGTTTGCCATTATCGGCGAAGAACTCGGATTGTTTGGCGGAGTTTTGGTCATCGTGATGTTCGTATTGCTGGGAATTTTTGGCCTGCGCACCGCCATGCGTGCCCAAAATCAGTTTCAGTCGCTGCTGGCAGCAACGTTGACGGCTACCGTCGTCTCACAGGCGTTTTATAACGTCTCCTATGTCATTGGCTTGATGCCGATGACTGGTGTGCAGCTGCCACTGATTTCTTCCGGCGGTACCTCAACCGTCGTTACGCTCGGTGCCATGGGGCTGCTTGCTTCTGTGGCGCGGCATGAGCCGGAAGCAGTGTCGTATATGCAAAGCTATGGGCGACCGTTGTTTGATCGCGTGTTTATGATTCCAGAACCAACTGTCGACGTTCGATCTTCTCGCGCCGCAGCTGGTGGCCAACGTTCGCGTGAGCGCGCCGGCCGGCGCCAGCCCGCACGCGGACCGGAAAAATCGCGCCCGGAACGTCGACGGACGGAGCAGCGTCGTACAGAACAGCGCTTCGGCGCTGCAGTAACGTCGCGTTCGCGGAGTGTGACACGTGCAGCGCACACGGCCGTAAGCTCGAAACACGGTATGCACGATAATCTAAATTCGTACCCGAACCAGAAAGGCCAATCAGGAACATGGCGTCAACCACCGATTCGGCACTGACCATTGTCCTCGCTGGAGGGGGAACCGCCGGGCACATTGAGCCGGCCTTGGCCGTTGGTGAGGTGTTGCGAAACCGTTACGGCGCGCAGGTTCTGGCATTAGGTACCTCGCGGGGGCTAGAAAGCGATATCATTCCGGCGCGCGGTTTTGATCTGGAATTGATTACGCCCGTGCCGGTGCCGCGCCGGATTAACGCCGACTTGTTTGCACTGCCGTTTAAGGTAGTGCGTTCCATCCGGCAAGCCCGAAAGATTTTGAAGAAAAACCGTGCGGATGCTGTGTTTGGCACTGGTGGTTACGTTTCTGCATCAGCTTATTTAGCTGCGAAATCGCTTGGTATTCCGTTTTATGTCCTAGAGACCAATGCTTTGGCGGGCATGGCCAACAAAATGGGGGTGCGGCTGGGCGGAACCGGTTTCAACGCGATTGCTGGGTCTGGGATGCCAGGCGATATCGTCGGTGTTCCCGTGCGTCCACAGCTGGCTGGGGGAGATCCGAGTGGCGAAAAAACCGCCCGGGCCCGGGAGATTTTTGGTCTTGTCGAAGACCGGCCGACCATTTTGGTTACCGGGGGCTCCCAGGGAGCTGCTTCGATAAATGCTGCGGTAGCTGGGAGCGTCGACAGGCTTGTCGACGCGGGCTACCAGATTTTGCACGCCTATGGAAAGAAAAACCAGCCACCGCATGAACACCCGCACTATGTGTCTCTGCCGTATATCGAAGACATGGCTGCTGCGTTGGCTGTAGCGGACTTGGTCGTATGTCGTTCTGGTGCGATGACCGTCGCCGAAGTCTCCGCTAGCGGTTTACCTGCTGTCTATGTTCCGCTGCCGCATGGTAATGGCGAACAAGGCTTGAATTGCGAAGCCGTGGTAGCAGAAGGTGCAGCGCGTAAGATTGACGACGCTAAATTCTCTCCAGATACGATGTACAACGAGGTGTCTTCCATTCTGGGTGATAGTGGCACCTACCAGCGGATGCGCACTGCGGCTGCTGCCAGCCAACAAGGTGATGCTGCGTGGCGACTAGCTGAGCGTATCATTTTCGATAATTCGGTTAATCCTTCTCCTTTTACCTCCGCGGAAGGTACTAGCCACGAAGCCAGCAGCACATAAGAATCTCAGAGCTAGGAGACTGTCGTGTCAGAACAGCACGCTGAATTGAATACTGATCCGGATACGGTTGATTTGTCGCGAGTGCACTTAGTCGGTATCGGCGGCGCGGGAATGTCGGGTGTGGCTCGAATCCTCTTGGCGCGTGGGGCGAAAGTGTCTGGTTCCGATGTGAAAGACTCGCGCCCAGTGCGTGCGCTGCGCTCAATGGGGGCTGAGATCGCAGTAGGCCACAAGGCCGAAAATTTACAGTTAACGGGTAGCTTGCCGACGGTGGTGGTTACCTCATTCGCTGCAATTCCGAAAGAAAACCCGGAGTTGCAGGCTGCATCCGAACATGGAATCCCAGTCATCCGGCGTTCAGATCTGCTAGCCGAGCTTATGGAAGGCTATACCCAGGTACTGATCGCGGGCACACACGGTAAGACTTCGACTACGTCGATGGCTGTTACTGCTTTGCAGGGTGCCGGTGCTGACCCTTCCTTTGCGATCGGTGGCCAGCTTAATCGTGCCGGCACCAACGCCCATCACGGTAGTGGAGACATTTTTGTCGCGGAAGCGGATGAATCCGACGCCTCGCTACTTCGTTACCGCCCGTCTATCGCGGTAGTAACCAACATAGAGCCGGATCATTTGGATTATTTTGGCAGCCCGGAAAATTATTTCCAGGTCTTTCAAGACTTTGCTGAGCTCATCGAAAACGACGGAGTGTTAGTGGCTTGCCTGGACGATAAGCACACCGCCGACCTGGCAGTAGCATGCGCGCGTCGTGGAATCACGGTTTTGGGGTACGGAACTTCCTCACAAACCAGAGCGCCAGAAGTGGCAGATTTGCTGGTGGCAGAGGTAACCGGAACACAAGTTTTGGCCGCCGGTACTCGCGTGTGGGTGCAGGTGCGTGTCCCCGACGCTGTAGCACTTCAGAACAACCAGTTTGTAGCAGCGCAACGGGATATTGTGTTGGATTATTTAGTGCAGACACCCGGATATCACATGGTGTTGAATTCGGTTGCAGCGGTGTTGGCTGGTGCCGCTGCAGGTGCGGACCCGCAAAAATTGGCAGAAGGCGTTGCTAGTTTCGCAGGCGTCCGTCGTCGTTTCGAATACCATGGCGATGTGTCTTCCGGTGCGTTGCATGGTGCGAAGGTGTACGACGATTATGCGCATCATCCGACCGAGGTTATGGCGGTGCTGACAGCTGCTCGTGAACAGGTCTTAGCGGAGGCTAATGGCGGGAAAGTTATTGCTTGTTTCCAGCCTCACTTGTATTCGCGTACTAAAGAGTTTTATCAAGAATTTGCACAGGCGCTCTCGCTGGCCGACGCATGCGTGGTTCTCGATATCTTCGGTGCGCGTGAAACTCCGGTGGAAGGGTTGACCTCAAGGATCATTACCAACGCCATGGAAGAATCGGTCACGGTGCGTTATGAACCAGACATGGCGGCTGCACCGGCGACAGTCGCATCGTTGGCTGGGCCTCATGATCTGGTGTTGACAATGGGTGCCGGTTCCGTGACCGTACTTGCTCCTGAGATTTTGCAGCATTTGCGGTTGGTTAACGCTGGCGAGGCTGTGGAACCTCATGGTGAAGAGCTCAAGCCCCACGCTGTCGAGGATCAGGCTGGGCGCTAACCGTGGCAAAGAAACCGATCACGATTACTACAGCCGCGATCGTCGTGGTACTCGCCCTCACGGCAGCTGTTTTTTGGTTTATTCCTGTACTGCGCGTCAGTTCGGTCGAAATTAGTGGTACCGAACGTGTTGCAGAGGCGAGTATCTTGGACGACAGTGCTATTCAGGAGGGCGACAACCTGTTACGAATAGACGCTTCTGGGGCCGCCGCTCGTATAGCGAAGCAGCCTTGGGTACGTGGGGTTACTGTTTCCCGGCATCTGCCGTCGACTGTGGAAATTGAGATCACGGAGCGGGAAGTTGTCGGCTTTATTGAGCATGATGATGGCCCACATTTGATTGATCACCAGGGGCATGCCTTTTTTATTGACACTCCGCCGGACGAAGCCGTAGAAATCTCCGGTGCAATCGAAGATGAAGGGGCTGTGAATGCAGCCGTATCGGCGATTGCGACCATACCTGCCGAAATGCGACGTGACATTGCATCCGTCGAGGTGAAAGCGTCTCATGCGATGGAGTTACACTTGCATGATGGGCGCACGATTTACTGGGGCGTTGACGAAATCAATGAACAGAAAGCTGCCGCGTTGGAGCATGTTCTCCACCGAGACGGGGAGCATTGGGATATTTCGAATCCAGGGCTGGTTACCGTCCGCTAACTCGGGGGTAATCCCGGGGGTGATCACCTGAACGTTTGGGTTAAAAGCCCAGTTCAATACCCTAAAGTAAAGGTTTAGGTGTTCGACACGCGCGCGGATATGCGCCAAAATTACACAAGTGTCACTCAAGATAGTCGAGTAACGCGCCCGCGAAAGTCGACAAGCAAAACAAGCAGAACCTGAAAGGCCGGAATTCCTCTTATGACCTCACCTAACAATCACCTTGCTGATATCAAGGTCGTTGGCGTTGGCGGCGGCGGCGTCAACGCAGTGAACCGCATGATCGAAGAGGGCCTTAAGGGGGTCCAATTCGTTGCGATTAACACGGACTCGCAGGCACTGCTGTTTTCGGACGCTGACGTCAAACATGACATCGGCCGTGAAGCGACCCGTGGCCTGGGTGCCGGAGCCAACCCGGAAGTTGGCCGCACTTCCGCCGAAGATTCCAAGTCAGAGTTGGAAGAAACCCTTCGTGGTGCCGACATGGTATTTGTCACCGCTGGAGAGGGCGGCGGGACAGGTACCGGGGCAGCTCCAGTGGTAGCCAATATCGCTAAAAAGATGGGTGCACTGACCGTCGGTGTTGTCACCCGTCCGTTCAAGTTCGAAGGCGCACGTCGCTCCCGCCAGGCAGAAGCAGGCATCGCAGAGCTGCGGGAAGTCTGCGATACCTTGATTGTCATTCCCAACGACCGTCTCTTGCAGCTGGGTGATGCAAATCTATCCATGATGGAGGCATTCCGGGCAGCCGACGAGGTTCTGCACAATGGTGTGCAGGGTATCACTAACCTGATCACCATTCCGGGCATGATCAATGTCGACTTTGCTGACGTTCGCTCGGTTATGGCAGAAGCGGGTTCAGCATTGATGGGCGTTGGCTCTGCGCGTGGCGATGACCGCGTCATGTCCGCTGCTGAGCAAGCCATAAATTCGCCATTGCTTGAATCGACGATGGAAGGCGCAAAGGGCGTGCTGTTGTCGATTGCCGGTGGTTCTGATCTTGGACTGCAAGAGGTTTACCAGGCTTCGACCATGGTGGAAGAAAAAGCTGATCCTGACGCCAACATCATCTTCGGCACGATCATCGACGACAACCTCGGTGATGAAGTGCGCGTGACTATCATTGCAACTGGTTTCGATGCGCAAGCTAACTTGCAAGACGAATACGGCTCACATGCCGCGCAAACCGAAGGGCAGGGGCAGTCTGCACAGTCAGCACAGCGCGGTCCTGCCGCAGAAAGTGCAGGGCGCACCCAGCGAGCTGAGCCTCGTGCCCCACGCACTGAACGCGGATCGTTGTTTAGCGAGCGCGAAAAACCTCGTACTCCTAGCAGTCGCTCTGGTGGTTTGTTTACTACCTCGGACAGGTTCCAGGAGGCACCAGAACCACGTCAGCCGCACCGCGATACGGATCCGGATGATGACCTCGACGTGCCAGATTTCATGCGCTAAGGCCTGAATATGGCTTCTACAGAATCTCCGCATTCATCGGTCGGGACCGGAGCTGCGGGCGGCAGCAACGTCGACAAGCGCCGTGTGCGCATGGTGTTTACCACGCGCAAAGGTGGGGAATCGCAAGCACCGTATGATTCCTTTAACTTGGCGAACCACGTTGGTGATGACTCGCTAGCGGTCGCGCACAACCGAGAGCGGTTGGAGCGCGTGTTGGGGTTGCAAAAAATTCAGTGGATGGAACAGCTCCATACGAATACGGTCACCGTAGTGACTGCCCCCAGCGAAAGTCCGGTTGAAGCTACCGATGCTTTAGTGACTACGTTGCCAGGCCTGGCACTAGGGGTCCTAGTGGCAGATTGCGTACCGGTTTTGTTAGCTGATACCAGTGCCGGGGTCTGTGCAGCGGTACACGCCGGCCGCATCGGGGCACGCAACGGGATCGTCTCGCGAACCGTCAAAGCCATGGTCGAACTCGGTGCGCAGCCTAATAAGATACAGGCACTGCTGGGGCCGGCAGCTAGTGGAAAAAATTATGAGGTACCTGACGCCATGGCGATGGACGTCGAGCGGCACCTTCCAGGTTCCCGAACCAAAACTGCGAATGGCACTGCGGGCCTGGATATTCGGGCCGGGCTAGTTCGCCAACTTATGGCGTTGGGAGTAACCGCAATTGAAGCCGACCCGCGGTGCACGATCGATGATGAAGAATTTTTTTCCTACCGCCGAGAAGGTACTACCGGACGTCAAGCAGGCGTTATCTGGTTGACCGGGCAATAACAGGGCAGGGAGTATGGCTGACAATAAACCTTCTGCGCACCAGGAGGATTCGCAAAAACTTCCTTCGCAGGCCGGGGTATCCAAACGCGATGGTTCCGGATTAAGCGAAGACGAGTCCGTGCATGTTTTGCGCCGGAATCTTCAGAAAACCACACAGCGTATAGCGACAGCTGCCAGGGCCGCTGGGCGTGATCCTGAAGAAATTACATTGCTCCCGGTGACCAAGTTTCATCCAGTAGAGTCGATCTCCAGCCTGGCCGACCTTGGTGTGACAGATGTGGCCGAAAATAGAGCACAGGAAGCACACGATAAAGCGGAGAAACTTCCGGGAATGCGGTTCCACATGATTGGGCAGGTGCAAACGAAGAAAGCCAACGCGGTAGCTCGTTGGGCATCGAGTGTGCATTCGGTGGATTCGCGTAAGCTTGCCGACGCCCTCGACCGAGGGATCGCACTGGCAATTGAGCGTGAACAACGAACCGAAGGCTATGCGCTGCCGGTGTTCCTGCAGTATTCCGCCGATGGAGATACCTCGCGTGGCGGAATCCAGGACGATGCACTGATGCAACTTGCCGATCACGTCGAAACGCTGAAGAACGTAACCTTGGCCGGGGTGATGGTTGTGCCTCCTTTGGATTCTGCAGCGGAGCCGGTGTTTCGGCATGCTCGTATGATGTGCGATTCCCTTGCCGAACGTGTAGGTAGACGGCTGCAGCTGTCGGCCGGAATGTCAGCTGACCTGGAGAAAGCCATCGCCGCAGGCAGTGATATCGTGCGTGTCGGTACCGATATAATGGGCCCGCGACCAGTAGCTTTTTAAACAACTACTTAGTGCTGAAGTTTTATACCAATTACAACTAATTCAAGGGGAAGCCAATGTCTATCATGCGTTCTGCCAGAGAATTTTTCTTTGGGCCAGATGACGAGGCATATTACGAATACGACGAGGCCTCGGACTACGACCGTCGCGAAGGTTACCGTGAACCAGGCGCGCGTGATGACGTTCGCGATGGGGGGTACCGGGATCTCCCGCCACGTCGCGAAGCTGTTGCGGCCCGCGATTACGGCTATGATCGTGAGCCACTGCGTGAGACTGGCGGAGCCCGTGGGCGTGAGTACGACGGCTATCAGGCTGCAGTCGCTCCACAGGTAGCCTCGGCACCTGCAGTGAACCCGAATCCTACGGTGGTAGCTTTGTCTCTGGTCAGCTATGACGAGGCCCGCAAAATGGGTGAGGCTTTCCGCGACGGCGATGTTGTGGTTTTTGAAATCACCGATGCAGAGCGGAGCGTGGCCAAGCGCATTATTGATTTCTCTGCGGGGCTGTGCTTTGCCCTTCGTGGGCAGATGAAAAATGTGACCGCTAAAATCGATACGGACCGTAAGATTTTCGCGATTGTTCCCGAACATGCTCAAGTTACTAGCATTGATCTGGAACGTGCAGCAGGTTTGCGCTAACCACGGTTGTGGGGATCAGGTAAGGTAGACGCCCGTGAGTATGCTCGGAGTAATTCTTCTCGTTGCCATTCGCTTGTACACTCTCGTACTTGTGGGGCGGATCATTATTGAGATGATTCAGTCCTTTGGCCGTACCTTCCAGCCTCCGCGGTGGTTCATCATGATCGCCGAAGTGCTGTTCATGTTGACAGATCCGCCAGTGAAAGCGCTGCGCCGGGTTATCCCGCCGCTGCGGACCGGCGGTGTGGCTGTTGATATGTCCGTACTGGTGCTGTTTTTGCTGCTCATGGTGGCCGGCATGTTGGTCCGTGCGGTTTTCCTATAGTCGCCGCTCCCATCGAAGCGACTGGCTCGCGGGGCTTAATCGCCCCCGAGGCTAATCGGTGGCTATAGGTGACTGTGGGCAAAGATTGATAGAAGACTGCAAGTCAGATAAATTTAATACCGTTAATACAACGCGTGAGATTTTCGTAACTAACAGGTCTCGCCCGCATACGCGGGGCCGTCACTTGACTAAGAAGGGGAGTGCCAATGCCACTTTCACCAGCAGACGTCCATAACGTCGCGTTTAACAAGCCTCCTATTGGTAAACGGGGCTATAACGAGGACGAGGTGGATCAGTTCCTCGACTTAGTTGAAGACACTCTTGCACAGCTGCAAGATGAAAACGATGAGTTGCGTGCTCTTCTAGATGAAGCCGAGACCCAGGGGTCTTCGGCGAACACCTCCAGCGCAACTGGTGCTTCCGCGCAGTCTGCTTCGGTGGATGAATCTAAGCTCCGTTCGGAAATCGAATCTGATCTGCGCGCGAAGATTGAAAAAGAAATTCGCGCAGAATACGACGAAAAGCTTAATGAGTCCCGCAAGGCCGCTTCCAAGGCACAGAGCGAGGCAAACCAGGCTAAAGCTGAGCACGAGTCGACCAAGAAAGAACTGGCACAGGCTCGTCAGTCTGCGGAATCGAGCGCGAAGAAGGCAGACACTAGCAAGTCCGCAGGCTCGGCAGCCGCCACGGCGGCTCCTGCTGCTAATGCTCCAGCTCAGGCCACCGCAGATGCCAGTGGCATGGCTACCCCTGCCACCCACATGCAAGCAGCTAAGGTCCTGGGCTTGGCCCAGGAGATGGCGGACCGTTTGACCGCCGACGCACAGGCAGAATCCAAGGCTATGTTGGATGATGCCCGGTCCACTTCGGAAAAGCAGCTTAGCGATGCACAATCCGAAGCTAAACGTCTGGTCGATGACGCTGAACAGAAGTCTTCGAAGCAATTGCAGGATGCTGAGACTCGTTCGCGCACCATGATTCAGGATGCAGAGAAGAAGGCTGCACAGACCACTTCGGATGCGGAATCCCGCGCGGAAGCTCAGGTGCGACAGGCCAACGAAAAGGCAGCTTCGCTGCGCGCTGACGCTGAGAAGAAGCACACCGAAGTTATGAACACCGTGAAGCAACAGCAGGCAGCGCTGGAAGCACGGATCGAAGATCTTCGTACTTACGAGCGTGAGTACCGTACCCGCTTGCGCACCATGCTGGAATCCCAGTTGGAAGAGCTGGAAGCACGTGGTTCCGCTGCCCCGAGCGGCGATATTAAAGGCACTAACAAATAGTTCGAAGGACACCATCTGCCGCGTTGTTTAGCGTTCTGCGCTGATGCAGCGCAGTGAAAGTTAAGTCCAGAAAACGCCTGCAGGAGTAGTTCCTGCAGGCGTTTTCGTCTTTGGACTGGTTTTCAGAGAGCGTGCTGTATTAGGGCTAGCAGGTGCTGGGGATTTTTCGTCTGAATCTGCCACACGAAAAAGGGGTTAGGCTGGTATGTGATCTACTAGCGATGCAGACCACATACCAGCCTAACCCGCAGTTAGGAAGCGCCTGTGAAGGGCTAATAATTGGTTGGGAAAGTTGTCTGCTGGGGTTATGTGGCGACGATGATGATGTCTAAACGCCGCGGTCCATGGACGCCTTCGACGCGCTCAAGCTCGATATCTGATGTCGCTGACGGGCCGGAGATCATGGTGATGGGCTGGGTACTTTCAATAGCTTCGAGCGCCTGCGGCACCAAATCCACAACGTCCTTTTCGAAGACGACGCACACGTGGTGGTCCGGGACCAATGTGATCGCGCGGCGGCCCTCGTTTGGTTGTGCAGATAGGAATATGGTTCCGGTATCTGCGCAAGCGACGGTGGAACCAGTAAGAACTGCATCGATGGAATCGAGGTCAGAGATGGTTAGGGGTTGATCATCGAGATCCACAATGAAGTCGCGATCCGGTAACCATTTTTCATAAAGCCCGGATGGGATAACACAGCTGCGCTCTTCCAACAGAGCGCCGATGCGTTCTGGCAAGGAGTCTAGGTTTTCACGGTAGACGTTGGCTTTGTAGTCTTCCAAGCGGTCAATCAGTACGTCAACGACTTCCGCTCCGGTTCGTCCGCCGACACGTCGGTATTCACGCGGCACGGCGGGCGGGGTGGGGTGGTCGCTCAATGAATTGCGCAGGCGTGCGAAGATTTCTGTCTTCGCGTCATCGTATTGATATTTCTGGTCCATTAGGAATCCGCCTTTGTAGTGTTTCCGCGGTTTTTCGCCCACCAATGACGGAAGGCTTGCTTCGGTGGTTTCGGAATATCGCGTTGTGAGGTCCATGCGCCCGCGATGCCTGGTAGCCAACCGATGGTTCCGGAACGGCCGGCGACAATCCGGCTCAGCGGCAATCCGCGCTCTACGAGCTTCATAACTTGACCCGACCCCATGACAAAGCTAGCGGCTTTCATCAGCGCGGCCATCTGTGAAGGCCCAGATTGTTCGTCTACAGCCTTGGAACGCAAATGCACCAAGATGTCAGGAATATTGATTTTCACAGGGCAGACGTCGTAGCAGGCGTTGCACAGGGAAGAAGCGAAAGGCAGGGTCGCGTTTTGTTCTGAAGTGATACCGGTGAGCTGTGGTGACAGGATGGCGCCAATAGGTCCTGGATAGACCGAGCCATAGGAGTGGCCGCCGGCTTGCTCGTAAACAGGGCAGACGTTCAAACAAGCAGAACAACGGATGCAGTGCAGCGCAGAACGGCCATCTTCGTCGTCTAATACCGCGGAGCGACCATTGTCTAGCAACACTACATGCACGTTTTTGGGCCCGTCGCCCTCAAATGCGCCGGTCCACAAAGAGGTGTACGGGTTCATGCGTTCTCCGGTGGAAGAACGGGGAAGCAATTGTAAAAAGACTTCGAGGTCGGAGAACGTCGGGATGAGTTTTTCGATACCCATCACGGTGATGAGAGTTTCCGGCAGGCTTAGGCACATGCGACCATTGCCTTCGGATTCTACGACAGACAGCGTCCCGGTATCGGCGACACCGAAGTTGGCGCCAGAGACCGCGACTTTGCGTGATAGGAAGCGCGTGCGCAGGTGACGACGGGCAGCTTCAGCTAGCACGGCTGGCTCAGAGGTGAGGTCATCGCCGGCTTCTGGCATAGTCTTTTTGAAAATCTCGCGAATCTCATCGCGGTTGCGGTGGATTGCAGGAACCAGAATGTGCGAAGGTTTGTCCTCGCCAAGCTGCACGATCAGTTCAGCTAAGTCGGTTTCTGTAGCGGTGATTCCTTGTTCTTCCAAGTACTCATCCAGGCCGATTTCCTGGGTAGCCATGGATTTGATCTTGTTTACTTCGGTTTCACCGGTCTCACGAATGAGCTCCGTGACTATTTTATTTGCTTCCTTAGCATCCCGTGCCCAGTGCACGTGGCCGCCCGCTGCTTCGAAGTTATGCGCAAATTGCTCCAGCAGTTCCGGAAGGTTCGCCATGACGTTGGATTTGATCGCGGAACCGGCGTTGCGCAGCTGTTCCCAATCTGGAACTTCGCCGACGACGTTATTGCGTTTGGCGCGAATCGCGTGGGTGGCATGGTGAATGTTTTTGCGCATCTGCTTGTTTTGCATTTGCTGCTTAGCAGAGGCCGGGAATGGGGTGGATAGGTTGATATTGCCCTGGCCATAGGCGGGCATTCCCAAAGCGACGGTGCTCATTATTTCGCCTCCTGCGGGATGGAAAGTTCGTCGGCAGTTTCTGGATTCCACGGATTTTCGCGGGTAGATGCCAGAATTTCCGCTAAGTGCAGCGTGCGAGTCTTCGAACCTTGGCGGTGCAAGATGCCACCGAGGTGCATGAGGCAAGATGCGTCGCCGCCGGTGCACATTTCCGCGCCAGTGGACTCGATATTGCGTACTTTTTGTTCACCCATGGCACCGGAAACACCGGGGTCTTTAATGGAGAATGTACCTCCGAAGCCGCAGCATTCTTCTTTATCCGGTAGCTCTACCATGTTGATGCCGCCGACGGTTTCGAGCAGGTCGGGTTGGCGGGTGCCCAAGCGTAGTAGGCGCATGCCGTGGCAAGACGGGTGGTAAGTCACGGTGTGTGGGAAATAGGAGCCGAGTTGTTCGGCAGCGTTGGTGATGCCTTCGATATCGCGTAGGAACTGCGAGAGCTCGTAAGTGTTGCCGGCGATTTCGCTAGCGTGCTTCGCGAGTTTCGGGTCACCATTTTTCTGCGCAACCATGGGCTGTTGGTGCCGCAGGGAGGCTACGCAGGAACCGGATGGAGCCACGGCGACGTCGTAGTCTGCCTTGCTGAACGCAGAGACGTGGTTACGGACCACGGGCAGAGCGTCTTTGAGATAGCCACTATTGACGTGCATCTGGGAGCAGCATGCTTGGCCTTCGGGGAAAATAACCTCGTGGCCGAGTCGTTCCAAGATGTTTGCCGTCGCTAGTGCCACTCGCGGATACATCGCGTCGACGATGCAAGTAGCAAATAATGCAATTTTCATGGGAATTGTCCTTAGTGACGCAGTGACGCAAAAATAAGATCGTATAAAATTATCGGACCGCCGGGGCGATTTCTGCAAAACTGCTGGTCTGGTCTAGAGCGCTGCGATGGTGCGCGTGTAATTACACGGTGCCATAACAACGTCTCGGTGGCATAATGGAGTTATTGCTAAAAAAGTCACACAGGTAATGCTTAGTAAGCAGGAAGGTCGGGGTTACAGACACCATGATGCTCGCGGTGCTTATATTGGCGTTTCTTGCTTTCCTGGGGCTCGTATTGTTTTTGTCGACGGGCGCGGCTGGCTGGTTGACATTGCTGTTTGGGGGAGCCGGTGTGGCGTTGGTGCTGTTGCTTGTCGACGTTGTCCGTAAAAAATAGTAGGCTTAGTTTTCGTTGCTATGATCCGGCCATCACCGGGGAGCTTTCCGGAAGAACGGCGCTTGTTTTTCTTATAGAAGATACGGGCGCTCATTAGAACCGGGCCACAAGGTGAAACCTTCACCACAATGAAGTGGGAAGCGTAGTTGGTGTTGATCAGCTCCGCCTCCAAGCAGGGTGGTACCGCGCTATCAGCGTCCCTGCGTCGCGAACATTCGTGTGTGAAGGAGATTAACCGTGGCTGCGAGAAACCAGGATGCAAAAGGCCGAGCTGTAGAGAGACAGACAGAGGCAATTCCTGCTAATGACCACACCGCTGTCGGTAGCGTCTACCCGAAGGTCGACATGACCGATGGCACTAATAGTTTCCCGGCGATGGAATCCATCGTTCAGGATTATTGGAATAAGGACCAGACTTTCCAGGCTTCGCTGGACCAGCGTAAAGACGCTCCGGAATATATTTTTTATGATGGTCCTCCGTTTGCCAATGGTCTACCGCATTACGGGCACCTGCTCACCGGCTATGTGAAAGATATCGTCCCGCGGTACCGCACCATGGCTGGTAATTATGTCCCTCGCGTTTTTGGCTGGGATTGCCATGGCTTGCCTGCCGAGCTGGAAGCTGAAAAGCAGTTGGGCATTAACCAGCGCCATGAGGTTGAGGAAATGGGGCTGGAGAAGTTCAATGAGGTTTGCGCTACGTCTGTGTTGAAATACGCCGATGAGTGGGAAGCCTACGTTAACCGGCAGGCTCGTTGGGTCGATTTCGAGAACGGCTACAAGACTATGGACATCGAGTTCATGGAATCTGTCATGTGGGCGTTCAAGGAACTGTATGACAAGGGCTTGATTTATCAGGGCTTCCGTGTCTTGCCGTATTCCTGGGCTGAGCACACTTCGTTGTCTAACCAAGAGACACGCTTGGATGATTCTTATAAGGAGCGCCAGGATCCGTCGTTGACGGTTTCTTTCCCGCTGACTGGTGCGCGCTCGGGCTCGGCTGCAGAAAAAACTCTGCAAGAAAACCCGCTCTTCGGCGATGTTGAGGCCGTTGCCTGGACGACGACGCCGTGGACGTTGCCCTCGAACTCGGCGTTAGCGGTAAACCCGAAGGTCACCTACACGGTTGTGCGGGTAGGAGAGAGTGGTGCTGATGGTTTTGCGGGCAAGCTGTTGTTGCTTGCCGACGACCTCCGCGATGCTTATCTCAAGGAGCTGGGCAAAGACCACGAGGTGGTGCTGTCTCTGCCGGGCGCTGACTTGGTGGGCTTCACCTATGAGCCAATCTTTGGCTACTTCCCGGAATTGAAAAACGGCTACCAGATCTTGGCTGCTGATTACGTCACCACCGACGGCGGTACTGGCGTGGTTCACCAAGCGCCTGCTTTTGGTGAAGACGATATGGCTACCTGCCAGGAAGCCGATATTGAGCTGGTTATTCCGGTGGATGCCGATGGTGAATTCACCGCGGATGTCCCGGATTATCAAGGCCAGTTGGTTTTTGATGCCAACAAGAACATCATCCGTGACCTGAAACAGACGGGCCGGGTTCTGCGGCACCAAGTTATTGTCCACTCCTATCCCCACTCTTGGCGTTCTGGCCAACCACTGATTTATCGCGCGATGCCAGCGTGGTTCGTCGCTGTGACCAAGATTCGTGATCGCATGGTGGAGCTGAACCACAACGAGATTGAGTGGATTCCTGAGCATATCCGTGATGGCCAGTTTGGCAAGTGGCTAGAAGGCGCTCGGGACTGGAATATTTCGCGGTCCCGTTACTGGGGTGCGCCGATTCCGGTGTGGATCTCTGACAATGAGGAATACCCGCGTATCGACGTCTACGGTTCGCTGGACGAGCTGGAGCGAGACTTCGGGGTGCGTCCTACCTCGCTGCACCGCCCGGATATTGACGAGTTGACGCGTCCGAACCCTGATGATCCAACTGGTCAGTCCACCATGCGTCGTGTTCCGGACGTGCTGGACTGCTGGTTTGAGTCCGGCTCCATGCCGTTTGCGCAGAAGCATTACCCATTCGAGAACAAGGACTGGTTTGAATCGCACAACCCAGCGGACTTCATCGTTGAGTATTCCGGCCAGACCCGTGGTTGGTTCTATCTGTTGCATGTACTGTCTACGGCGCTGTTTGATCGCCCGGCGTTTAAGAAGGTGGTTGCGCACGGCATCGTGCTGGGCGATGATGGGCTGAAGATGTCGAAGTCCAAGGGCAACTACCCGGACGTTAATGAGGTCTTTGACCGCGACGGCTCGGATGCGATGCGTTGGTTCTTGATGTCCAGCCCGATCCTGCGTGGCGGCAACCTCATTGTCACTGAGCAAGGCATTCGCGATGGTGTGCGGCAGGCAATCTTGCCAATCTGGAATGCGTATACCTTCTTGCAGCTGTATTCCAGCAAGCCAGCGCAGTGGTCGGTGGATTCTACCGATGTGCGGGACCGCTACATCTTGGCTAAGACCCACGATCTTGTCGACGCCGTCGACACGGCATTGGCTAATACCAACATTGCCGATGCCACCGAGGCCGTGCGTGTCTACGCCGATGCGCTGACCAACTGGTATGTGCGCCGTTCTCGCGAACGTTTTTGGGAGGGCGACGAGGCGAACCCGGAAGCTTTCAACACCTTGTACACGGTGTTGGAGATCGTTTCCCGCACGGTAGCCCCGCTTTTGCCGCATGTTGCGGAGGTCATTTACCGCGGTCTGACTGGTGAGCGTTCGGTGCACCTGGCTGATTTCCCGGCTGCCAGTGATCTGCCTGCCGACGACGAGCTGGTGCACGCCATGGACTACACCCGTGCGGTGTGTTCGGCTGCATCGTCGGTACGCAAGGCGAATAAGCTGCGTAACCGTTTGCCATTGCCGAAGCTGCTGGTGGCTATGCCGGAGTCTGCACAACTGGCAGATTTTGCGGACATCATTCGTGATGAGGTGAACGTCAACGAAGTTGAGCTGACAGATGATGTGGATTCTGTGGGGCGTTTCGAGGTCGTCGTCAACGCGAAGGTGGCAGGCCCTCGTTTGGGTAAGGACGTGCAACGCGCAATCAAGGCTGTGAAGTCCGGTAATTACGAGCGCTCAGGCGGCCTGGTGCTTGCCGACGGTGTCGAGCTGCGTGAAGGCGAATACACCGAACGTTTGGTCGCTGCGGATGCAGATTCCACTGCACAGATTGCTGGCCGAGAGGGCTTGGTAGTGCTGGATATGACGGTGACCGAGGAGCTGGAAGCCAAAGGCTGGGCAGCTGATGTGATCCGCGGTATCCAGGATGCGCGTAAGGCGGCTGATTTTGCGGTGAGTGATCGCATTACCGCCACGTTGTCGGTCCCCGCGGACAAAGAAGAGTGGGCGAAGCGCCATCGCGAACACATTGCAGCTGAGGTATTGGCAATGGACCTGCAGGTGGTCACCGAACCACAGGAAGGCGACAATGTCTACCGCGTACTCGATGGCGTGAGCGTTGCTGTCCAGCTTGCTTAGGTAAACAACGAGCTCGCAAAAGGTTGCCATACTGAGATAGTCCTGGTTACCTTCCCGGTAAATTGGGTCTGAGTGCTAGTGGTTTACCGTAGACGGTGAAACTTCCCGGAGCGCCTCATTGAATGGGGCGCTCCGGTTTTGTGTTTTTTGGGGAGGGTGCGCCGGGGTGTCCTATTTTGTATGGTTGCTTAACTTCTCCGACGGTTCAGTAAACCCCAAGCTTAACGATGGAGTTTTAATGAACCATTCAGATTATTTTTAGCAGCAAAAGCACTGGTGGTGACCTTGTTTTGACAACCAAACAAATAATGGACTAGTTTTCTGCGATCGATCAACCAAGTGATTCGATGACAATGCCTTCTGGCAGAAGCCTGGGAATATCTGAGTCCAGTGCTCGCGCTAGCGGAATCGAACTTTGACGATCAGTTTCCGTTTTGTTGTTTACTGTGAAAGGCCCTCTCATGCTTAACAAGCGCGTTCTGGCTACAGCTATCTTGTCCCTGTCCATCGTGGCACCCACTGTCTCCACTCTTTCGCCAATTGCCCAGGCAGCGCCGTCGCACCTGGGATGCGGCAAGCAGGTCGTCGAAGACGCAGGTTTCAAGGGGGACGTCTCGATTGTCGTCGCCAAGCATTTGAAGGTCTCGTGTGGGTTGTCGGTCCAGCAAATTGCTCAACTGTCGGATAGCGACTTGACGCAGGTTATCGAAGAATTAGGTATCTCCAAAGCCGGGCTCAACCTAGCTTTGGTGCGAGCTGCAGCTGGCACCATTGACCAAAACACTGATAAGCCAGGAAACGGTGGAGGAACGGGCGACCTGGATCGTAACTACCAGACCGGCGTGAGCGTAGACCGCATCAAAGCTGGGGCCCGGACCGTGACCGGTACGGTGTATCTCCAGGCAGACCAGGACGAGCAGAAAATTAGCGCAGCACTTCCGCGCCGTAACTTTGTCACGGTTACTGCGAAGAAGAAAAACCCGGGCAAAGCTGAATTGGTGAAATTCGAAATCCCGGTTCCGGACGGCCTGCAACTGCGGGAACACCACCAGGTGTTTGTATACACGGGGGAGGGCGCACCGACGCCACAGCGCATACGTAACGGTGGTGCTATGTTGCTGGTGGAAGCGGAAGGCTCAGGTGGCGGGGAAGGTAGCGCGGATGGCGCAGATAATGGTGCACAAACGCAGCAGACACAGATTCTTGTCGACGAGATTGCTGCTGGAGCTCAGACAATAACCGGGAAAGTGAAACTGCCCGAGGGTGTTTCGGAGCAGAAGATTGCAGCCTTCTTCCCCCGGTCGCTGTTTGCGCAGGTGAGTGTGCAGAACGCACAGAAAGATGCGCAAGGTTTTGTGAATTTCGAGATTGCGGTGCCGGAGAGCCTGAACCTACAGGTAGGCGAGCAAGTCAAGATCGGACCGGTCGGCAAGTTGGCGGAAGTCCAAACCGTCGTGGTGAAGGCTTAAGTTAAAAATTCGCCTGATTGTCGGAAGGCAAGGCCGTTGGCGGTGTCGGAGCAGTCAGCTAAGCACGCCAGCGGTCGAGAACCATATTGGGACGTTAACCCCAGAATTCTCCCACCCTTTTTCAAGCAGTTATTACAAATTTTGGTTAAAGATAAAACCAAGTATTTTGTTCCCGCCGTCTTCTGAAAGGCTTTTTACTATGCTTAACAAGCGCGTAGTCGTTGCTATTGCAGTCATGGGAACGCTGGCCGTTCCTGCCGTTTCCGTTATTACCCCAGTTGCTCAGGCGCAGGTCGTGCCGGCTGCGGCTGACGTCAACGACGCTTCGAAACAAATTGTCGTAGACCAGCCCAGAGTTGGTGATGCCAAGATCACGGGTAAAGTACTTATTGTAGACGGTGAGAATTCTCAAAAAGTTGCGGTTTTGTTTGTTTCAAATGTGCACCGTGACGAAATTCAAGTAACTCGAGACACCACCATGGGCGCAGATCTGGTTTCCTTTGAATATACTGTTCCGACGTCGCGCCCTCTGCAGGAAGGCGAGGCAATCACCGTAGGAATTCCTGGGAATCAAAACACCTTCCAAACCGTCACCGTGCAAAAAGCTCTGACACCAGAAACGAGCCCGGCACCAGTTCCGGATCCGGGGAATGAGCACAAGCCAGAAGTAGAGCAACCGACGCCACAACCGCAGGATAAAGAACAGCAGCCGGAGGGCGGGAACAAGCAAGGGGAGAACCAGCAGTCCCCGATGCCGGAAGATGAGAAAAAACCGGAAGGTGAGGCTAAGCCAGAACGCGAGCAGCCAGAGGGTGAGGCTAAGCCAGAGGGCGAACAGCAAGCCCCGAATCCTGAAACAGAGAAGAAACCAGAGGCTGATGAACAAAAGCCGACAGAGCCTAAGACTCCCGAAAACGAAGGCATGAAACCTGGCGACAAGAAGCCAGAAGGTCCAAAGCCTAGTGAAGAAAAGAAGCCAGAGGCTCCGAAGGCACCAGAAAAGAAACCAGAGAGTCCAAAACTTCCTGGTGAAGATAGTAAAAAACCAGAGATTGACAAAGGTGCGTTGCAGGGAAGCTCGAATATTGGTGACTTCTTCAGGACCCTCGCAGCCATCGGTGGAGTAGTTGGAGTTGTCTCTGGCGTCGTTAAGCTCTTCACCCAAGGTTTCAGTGGTGCACACTTCCTACAACCACTGCGTGGTTTCTTGGCGCAGTTCAACATCAAGTTTTAACTTCGGTTTCGCGATTCTCCAGAAAGGAATTCTGCATGATTAACCAGCGCGTATTCGCAGCGGCAGTAGTTTCAGTGTCTCTTGCTGTTCCGGTGGCGGCTTCGGTGACTGCCGAAGCACAGGCGCAACCTGTGGCATCTGTACAGAACCAGGCGTCTGATGCGACGAAGCAGGTCATTGTTAATCCGGTGAAAGTCGGAGACACGAAGCTCACTGGCAAGGTATTGCTGGAGGCGGGACGTAAAGCGCAGTACGTTTCTATTTTGTTTAACGACCGTGCCCACCAACAGACAGTGCTTGCTTCCCGCCAAGAAGCTTTTGGCTCGGATCTCGTATCTTTCGAGTACGCCATCCCGACGCTGTATCAGCTGCGTGTGGGCGAGACCATTACGGTGGGCATCGCCGGTAAGCCGGAGACATTCCAACAAATTCGGGTCGGAGAGGCTGATGCGCCCGCGCCGGGTGGTGCACCCGAGAAGATGCCAGATCACAAACCGGGTACTGAAGATGGCCGCAGGCCAGCCCCAGGCCAGAGTCCTGAGGATGCCAAACCGGACGAGGCCCCAAAGCCTCCGCAGCGCCCAGGCCTGGGCAACGGAGGATTGTTGAGTTCTAGTTCATCGAACCTGTTTGGTTAAAGCGCGGGGTGGGGCTGGGACCACTGAACTAAAATCCTGGGCAGGCTTGTATAGAGCGTAATTCCGTAAGACCGGAGCAAACCGAGTAAGCATGATTATTCATCGTGCGACCGGTTTGCTCCGGTCTTCTCGTCTCTAGGCAGAAAATATGAAAAATCAGAACCGGCCTGAGTTTTGGCAGCTGCTTTCGAGTTCTGAACAGTGCCACTGCAATGGCTCGTGTCCTAAGTCTCAAATTGTATAGAAACAAGGTTCGAAAAATCGCGATATTTCACCGATGGTGATGTTGGTCCCTTGCGGCGTTGTGGCAGGGTTGACAATATTTCGATGTCTTAGATGGATTTTTGTGGTCCAGGTTATTCCCAGGAATATGTTGATCTGTCATTATTCAAATCTGCAGTTGAACGTACTTTTTTGGGAAAATCTCAGCTATTTCCAGGATTTCTTATGGAATAAATTAAAGTTATTGCAATGTTTCTACCCCCGTTAGTGGTTAGCTAATGTGTGGGTGATATATAAGCCTGCTCTATAGATCCAGCTAGTTAGGTGCCAGTTATGGAGGAGTTAAATAGAAAATTTTTTCGGCAAGCTGTGAGTTAACAAAAACTTATTACTTGAATAGAATAGGCTTCATGAACGCGACACAGACGACAAAGGCTACAAGCCGGAAACATGCTCCGGTTAAGCCTGTAAAACAAGGCAAAGCCGTCCTGATTCTCGCCATTGGTACCGCCCTGTTGGCCTTCACCCCAATCTGGGTCAAGGCTTCCAATATGGACCCGGCAACTCAGGCATTCCTGCGTGTGTCCATCGGTTTCCTAGCTCTGCTGCCGATTGGTCTCCGCGAAATCAAAAATAAAGGTTCGTTGCCGCGGAAGGGCATCATCATGTCCGTTGTGGCGGGCCTGTTCCTGGGTGTGGACTTCACCGCATGGAACTACTCAATTTTCTACGTTGGTGCCGGTATTGCAGCAATTCTGCTGAACCTTCAGGTCATCATCGTTCCGATGCTGACAGCGATCTTCGATAAATATAAGATCCCACCGGTGTTCCTGATTCTGGTGCCGATCATGATCGTCGGTGTTGCGTTGACCGGTGGCGTCTTCGAGCCATCAGAATCCACAGGCCCATCCTCAATCTATGGCGTTAGTACCCCATTGTTGGGAACCCTGCTTGGCTTGACCTCCGGTATCTGCTACTCGTTCTACCTGTACTTCTCGCGTAAAGCTGGTACTACCGCTCCTCGTAAGGACCTGTATGTACAGCCAATGATGTACACCGCGGCCGCGCAGATGGTTGCTCCGTTCGTCTGGGCTCACACTGGTTCTTCTCGCGGTGGATTCGACTTCACCCATGGTGTGCTTGTCGACGGCCAGCTGCCTCTGGAAAACCCAGAAACCGCCTTGGGTGATCCACTGACCGCGACCAACTGGCTGATGCTGCTGATGCTGGCCACCCTTGGTCAAGCTGTTGCTTGGACGTTCGTTCAGTGGGGTTCGGTCTGGCTGGATCCAACTCTGTCCGCTGGTATCCTGCTGCTCTCGCCAGTGTCCTCGGTTGTCATTGCCTGGCCACTGTTCGGTGAAGTTCCATCCGCCTTGCAGTTCCTCGGTATCTTGATGATCCTCGGAACGGTGATGTATCAAAATGGGCTGTTCGATAAATTCATAGGCAAGAAGAATAAACCGCCGAAAGGTAAGGCAGGTAAAGATGATCCAAATGAGCTTGTCGACATCGGTATGGGCGGAAAAGGCCTGAAGGATGAGCCTGAGCCGGTGAAAGATCCGGGCGAAGGCCCGTGGCGACCAGCTTAACCACACACTCAGTGGCGCCGAAGGAGGCTGTTACCCTCGGCGCCCTCGACCATATCCGGTCTCAATGCCTTAATCACTAACTAGTTCTTGGAGGAAATCAATGCACTTGACAGAGCGTGAACAAGACAAACTGATGATTGTCGTCGCAGGCGACCTAGCTCGCCGACGTAAAGAACGCGGTCTCAAGCTGAATCGACCAGAAGCAGTCGCCTATATCACCGCCGAACTACTCGAGGGGGCACGCGACGGTAAATCCGTAGCGGACCTGATGAGTGAAGGTGTCACCTACCTCAGCCGCGAAGATGTCATGGAAGGCGTCCCGGAAATGATTTCCGATGTGCAGGTTGAAGCGACCTTCCGCGACGGAACCAAACTGGTCACCGTGCACCGCCCAATCCGCTAGACCATCGTCCCCGAACTGATTGCATAACTACAAAGGAGAAAAACCTTGATTCCTGGTGAATTCTTTATCTCAGAAGATGGTCCCATCACATTGAATGAAGGCCGTGAGGCGATAACTCTGGAAGTCACCAACTCCGGTGACCGTCCCGTCCAGGTTGGCTCGCACTTCCACTTCGCTGAAGCCAATGCAGAGCTGGACTTCGACCGTGAGGCTGCCCATGGTAAGCGCCTCGATATTCCGGCAGGAACCGCAATCCGTCTAGAACCCGGCGATTCCCGCACTGTTAACCTGATCGATTTCGCAGGCGACCGTGAGATTCACGGCTTCAACGGCAAAGTCAACGGCAAGCTCGACTAGTCCCAAACTCTCGTCGCAATACCTAAAACACCCAGCTAGAGGAGTAATACACCATGTCTTTTCAGATGGATCGACGCCAATATATTGAGCTTCATGGCCCAACGACAGGCGACGGCATTCGTCTCGCCGATACCAACCTTATTGCCCGTGTGGAAAAAGATTTCACTAAATACGGCGAGGAAGTATCCTTCGGCGGCGGCAAGGTAATTCGCGATGGTATGGGGCAGAACTCGCGCATGCGCGGTAACGATATGGTTCCGGACCTCGTCATTACCAACGGAACGGTCATTGACCACACAGGCATCTTCACCGCTGATATCGCGATAAAAGACGGCAAGATCATGAAGATCGGCAACGCCGGTAACCCAGACATCATGGATGATGTCGACGTCATGATCGGTGTGGGCACCGAAGTTATTGGCGGTGAAGGAAAGATCATTACCGCTGGTGCTATTGACACCCACGTGCACTTCATCTCACCAGAGCAGGTAGAAGCAGCTCTCGACAACGGCACCACCACGCTGATTGGCGGCGGAACCGGCCCGGTCGATTCCACGAACGCAACCACGGTTACCGCTGGCGCCGACAACATCACCCACATGATTCGTGCGACGGAAAACTTCTCCGTCAACGTGGGTTTCTTGGGTAAAGGCCACGCTTCGGATGCTAACCCGCTGCGTGAGCAAATCAAGGCCGGAGCCATTGGCCTGAAGATTCACGAGGACTGGGGCGCTACTGCCAACACCATCGACCAGGCACTTACGGTCGCCGATGAGATGGATATCCAAGTCGCTATCCATACAGACACTCTGAACGAAGGTGGCTTTGCCGATAACACCATCGCTGCTTTCAAGGACCGTGTAATCCATACTTTCCACACGGAAGGTGCTGGCGGTGGGCACGCCCCAGACATCTTGAAGGTCGCTGGCCTGGATAACGTTTTGCCTGCGTCTACCAACCCGACACTGCCTTATACCGTCAACACGATGGATGAGCACCTGGACATGATCATGGTGTGTCACCACTTGAACCCAGATCTTCCAGAAGACGTTGCGTTCGCTGATTCGCGTATCCGCAAAGAAACGATTGCCGCAGAAGATGTTTTGCATGACCGCGGAATTTTGTCCATCACGTCCTCTGACTCGCAGGCAATGGGCCGCGTCGGCGAAGTCGTTTTGCGTACCTGGCAGGTCGCACACCGTATGAAGGAACAATTTGGTTCTTTGGCTGGCGACTCGGAAAACAACGATAACGAGCGCATCAAGCGTTACATCGCGAAGTACACGATCAACCCAGCTATTGCTTCTGGTATCTCGCACTCCGTTGGATCGGTAGAAGAAGGCAAACTGGCGGACCTCGTCATCTGGGATCCGAAGAACTTTGGCGTGAAGCCAAGCATGGTTCTGAAGTCTGGCTACGTAGTACGTTCGATCATGGGTGATGCTAACGCGTCTATCCCGACTCCACAGCCTCGCACCATGCGCTATTCCTACGGTGCTTTGGGCCATGCATCACGCCGTAACTCGGTCACCTTCTTGTCGACGGCTGCCATGGAAGCTGGCGTGCCAGAAACATTGCGCATTGCTCGTCGTTTCGTCGAAGCCAAGAATATGCGCGAGATTTCGAAGAAGGACATGCGCCTGAACGACGCTACGCCAGAGATTAAGGTGGATCCAGAGACCTACGAGTTGTCCGTCGATGGTGAAATCATCACTGCAGAGCCAGCAACGGAACTGCCGATGACGCAGCGTTACTTCTTGTTCTAATCACAACAGGCCCCTGTTTTCAGCCCGACTACTGCAAGAAAGGTAGATATGATTATCACCGAAATTCCCGGGAACCTGGAGAATTTGCCAGATGGTGGCTCTGAGCGCACCATCGACTGGGTGGAATTCGACAACGAAACCCGCTTGAAGCGTGTACAGCGCGCTCGCGCTAATTCCGGTGCAGAAGTTGCCCTGCGTTTTTCCAGTGACTTCACGGAGCTGAAAGACGGGGACGTTCTTTACGACGACGGCGAGAAGCTGTTCGTCGTCAAGATCAAGCCGACTGATGTTTTGGTTATCACGCCAGCATCTGTGCAAGAAGCACTGCGAGTTGCACATACCCTCGGGAATCGTCACCTACAGGCACAGTTCTTCGGTACTGATAGCCAGTTCGGTGCCGAGGTGATGGTGGTGCGCTACGACCATACGGTTGAGCATCACCTGGACCATGTCGGTGTGTCCTACGAGCGCACCGAACACGTAATGCCGGAGGCGTTCCGCCATGCCGAACACACCCACTAAGGCCGTGAACTCTGCTGATATAAGCAACCGTGGCTATGCACAACTAGTGCTGTGGCACCTGACTGACTCCGCGTTACCCACCGGTGGCTTTGCCCACTCTGCGGGTATGGAGGTCTCGGTGCAATCCGGTGAGATCGATTCCCCGGACACCTACGGCAAGTGGCTCCACGGCTATCTGCGACAGGCAAGCTATTCTGAAGCTCTCGCTGTCCGCTTCGCTGTCGAACTGCAGCAAGCTGACCTCAGCGTCGAAGAGAAGCAAGAACAATTGCATTCTCTAGATCAGTTGGTGCATGCCTGTCAGACCCCCAAGCAGGTCCGTACTTCGATGAACTCGATGGGCAAGCGGATGTCCCGAGTCGCTGCAATCATCGCCCCGGAGGACGCGCTGGTATCGCACTATAAAAAGAGCCTCACCGACCGCAGCTTGCACGGAAATCCAGGGATCGCCGCGGGGCTCGTCCTTGGTTCCGTTGGGGTCGGCGCGCGGGAAGCTGTCACCGCCTACCTCATGCAGATGGCGAACTCAATGACGCAAAACGCGATCCGTGCTATCCCATTGGGACAAGATGCGGGCCAGCGCGTGCTTGTACAGGCGTACCCAGCGATCACGCAGGCTGCGGAAATGACGATGGAGCATGACGTCAGCGATCTTGGGGTCGTGGCACCACGTCTCGAGGTTGCGCAGATGGCTCACGAGAGCTTGATCTCTCGAATGTTCATGTCCTAGATCTCTAACTAATCTGTTGCCGAGAAGCGGTGTAGCGTGTAGCGCTACACCAGTAGTACACAAACGAAAGGAACTTGTTCCGTGAGCATTATTAAAATCGGAGTTGGTGGCCCAGTTGGTTCGGGTAAAACCGCGCTAATCGAACGCATTACCCGCGCCCTAGACGGCGAAGTGTCAATGGCTGCGATCACCAATGATATTTACACGACGGAAGATGCAAAGATCCTCGCTCGCGACGGTCTGCTACCCGTAGATCGCATCATTGGTGTGGAGACCGGTGGTTGCCCACATACCGCAATTCGTGAAGACACCTCCATGAACGAAGATGCCATCGAAGAACTAATGAACCGTCACTCGGATCTAGAGTTGGTGTTCGTGGAATCCGGCGGAGATAATCTCTCTGCGACGTTCTCGCCAGAACTGGTCGATTTCTCGATCTACATTATTGACGTGGCGCAAGGTGAGAAGATTCCTCGCAAGGCTGGCCAGGGCATGATTAAATCCGACATGTTCGTGATCAACAAGACTGACTTGGCCCCACACGTGGGCGCTGATCTGCAAGTGATGACGGATGATTCCAAGGTCTTCCGCGGCGATAAGCCATTTGTCCTGACGAACCTCAAATCTGACGAAGGCCTGGATAAGCTCGTCGAATGGATTCGCCATGACGTGTTGATGCAGGATCTGGCTGATTAGTATGTGGAAGCTCCCGCAAGACCGTTTTTTGCATGATCCGCCACGCAAAGAAATGGGCGAGCTGGAACTCGGCATAGCCTTAAGCGATGGCAAATCGGTAGCAACCAAGCAATACCACACCCGGGCTCTGAAAGTGATCCGCCCGCATTATCTAGATGATTCCGGGCAGGTTTATTACATCATCGTGAACCCGGGTGGAGGATACGTCGGTGGTGATGCGTACCGCATCGATCTGGATGTCGACAAGAATGCGTCTATGTTGATCACCGATCAGTCGGCGGCGAAGGTGTACCGCACACCTGATGAGTATGTGGTACAAAATATGTCCTTCTCCGTTGCAGAAGGCGCGGTATTGGAATACATTCCGGATCAGCTTATTCTGTACCGGGACGCGGATTTCCGCCAGCACATCACTGCTAAAGTGCACCCCACCGGCAGTTTGTTCATGTCGGATATCGTTACCCCTGGATGGTCGCCTGACGGGGGACAATTCCAGTACACCCAGGCACATCTGCGTAATGTCGTGGAAATTGACGGCGAGACCGCTCTGATCGATAACCTCAGGCTATGTCCGCAGGAAACAGAGTTTGACGAAAATCTCGATTTTGCCATGGGCGGGCGAACCCACGTTGCGACCGCCATTTGCTTCGACCCTGCCGTTGACGATGATTTACTGGCTGCCGTTCGTAAAGTGGTGGCAGAGCACGCCGACGCGGACGACTCCATGGAAGCAGCGATCACCGCCACTGAACGCCCGGGTTTTGTTTTGCGTGCAATCGGCAAACGAACAGAAGAGCTCTTGTCATTGGTTCTGGCGGTTGCTGGGGTAGTTCGCGCTACCCGCGGCCAAGGCCCGATTAATCTGCGTCAATACTAGTTGCTTGCTGAGCAGTGATCGCGAGGTCTTGCGCCAGCGATCGGTGCCCAGCAGTTTTCATGGGCGGGGTTAGCCTTCGTGCTCGCTGCCCATGAAATGCAGTAGCTTATGTGCATTTTCATCTTTGATCGCATAAAACATTGAACGTCCCTCGCGTCTGTAGGCGACTGTGCCGTTGAGCTCCATGGCGCGCAGTGCGGCAGAGCAGGTAGCTACGCGCACTCCTGTCGTTTCCGCAAGCTCACTGACGGTGAGAACATACGGTCCTGCGAAATGCAGGGCCGTTAGTATTTTCAAGCGTGTGATATCCCCGAGAATGCGGAAAGTGGTGCACCAGTTTTCGGCGCGGTCCAGGTTTTTTTCGAGTTCGGACATTCCTGCTCCTGAGAATATTTTGTGTACTCCGTATTTCAGCTTAGCGCTAACTGCAGATAATTTCTTATTCAATTGAATGGTTGATAGATCAAACCTGTGAAAACCGGTCATTCTGAAGCTCAGCTCGCTTCACAAGAAGAAGTGCAACGTGAGAATGCTGAACCTGACAGTACTAGCAGCGTAGGTAGTGCCGACTGAGACGTTCTCGGCTTCAGTGCACAGGCTCGCCGCACCATAATTTGGTCGATCCTGCTCGTGCTCCTGCTTATCGTTGTCTTTGCTTCCGGCATAATTATCGATCCGACACCAATTAGTCTGTCAGATGTGCGCATTGCCTTAGCGCACAATATCTTCGGTGCGGAAGCACCCGCCTCCGCATCTTCCGCGAATGCCGTGATTTGGGACATTCGTATTCCTCGTCTGATTTTGGGGGCAGCAGTAGGGGCGGGTCTCGCCGTCGCAGGTGCGATCTTGCAGGCGGTGGTGCGAAACGCTCTGGCAGACCCATATATTTTGGGTATTAACTCTGGTGCCAGTACCGGTGCAGCGCTGGCCATCCTCTTTGGTGTAAGCGCAGGCTTCGGTGAATACGCGTTGCAGGGCGCAGCCTTCATCGGCGCGCTCGCAGCGTCGGCCGTAATGTTCTTTATTGCGCGATCAGCGGGTCGGTTGACCTCCGTGCGACTTCTCATGGCAGGTATCGCCGTAGGCTATGCCTTGTCTGCTCTGACCTCATTTTTAATTTTTGCCTCCGATTCCGCGGAAGGCTCTCGCTCTGTGATGTTCTGGCTCCTCGGACCTCTCGGGCTTGGCGCCGTTGGGGGGGGGGGGGCTTTTGCTCCTCGGCAGCGCGCCGCTTGTGCTGGCTGTGACAATCGTTTTCTGGTCCATGGGGCGCCGCATTGATGCCTTGAGCGTTGGCGACGACGCAGCATTGACTATGGGCGTAACTCCAGACCGCATGCGCGTCATCCTGGTGGTGTTGACCTGTATTCTCGTCGGCTCTGTCGTGGCCATGGCTGGCTCGATTGGTTTCGTCGGTTTGGTGATTCCGCACGCTGCCCGCCGTTTGGTGGGTGGTTCACACCGCCACATGATTCCGGTCGCCGCATTACTGGGCGCTAGTTTGCTGATCGCCGCGGATATTGGGGCGCGCACGCTGCTGGCACCGCAAGAAATCCCCATCGGCATCTTGACCTCCCTGGTCGGCGCACCATTTTTGATTTTGCTGGTTCGCTGGATGGGAGTTTTGAAATGATTACTGCTGAGAGCGTTCTTTATCAGGAGATCATCAAGGATATTTCCTTCGAAATTCCCGACCACGGTGTTGTCGGCCTTGTGGGGCCGAATGGTTCGGGCAAAACCACGCTGCTGCGCACGCTCTTTGGTGCGCTGCAACCGACCGAAGGCAGGGTGCTCCTGAATGGGGCACCTCTGGCCTCGATGCGGGCGCGCAAAATCGCTCACGAGCTTTCCGTGGTGGCGCAAGACAGTGGGGAACCACCGCAAATGACCGTCGCAGAAGTAGTTCGTTTAGGCCGACTGCCGCATAAAGACAATTCTGACGACGGCATCATCGATGCTTTAAAAAGCGTCGGTATGTTGCACAAAGCACAAGCGCCTTTGACACATCGTTCCGGCGGTGAGCGGCAGCGTGTGATGATTGCCCGCGCCTTTATTCAGGACGCCTCGCATATCTTGCTCGACGAGCCGACGAACCACTTGGATATTCACTACCAGTTGGAGGTCTTCAAACTGATCAAGGACTACCGCGCCAATGCCACGGTCGTGTTGCACGACCTGAACATGGCGCTGGAGTACTGCGATTGGGTCCACTTGCTGGAAGAAGGCCGGCTGGTGGAATCAGGACCACCTGGCGAGGTACTGGTCCCGGAAATCCTCGAGCCCATTTATAACGTTCGCGTGGTGCGAGCAGAGCACCATTTACACTTCGAAAGGTTCGAAAATGAAAAACCAGCGCAAAAAAATCGCCCCGCTCCTGACCGTACCGCTCATCCTGGCAGGCTGCAGCAGCGCAGAAACTGAGGACACCGCGATCTCGCTGCAAAACTGCGGACGCACCGTCACTCTGGATGCCCCTCCAGAGCGCGTCGTTTTGCAAGGGCCCACTTCAGTACCAACTTTGCAACGCCTGGGCGTGCTTGACCGGGTTGTAGCAAAGGCCGGTGAATATCCGGACGAGTACTTTGACGACGAGACTAATGCGGCACTGGAGAAAATCCCGTCGCTGACTAGTCGCATGGATTCAAGCGGCCATCTGGAGCTGTCGAAAGAATCCATCATGGCCGAAGAACCAGACCTGATCATTGGCCAGAGTGAGACCGTGAACCCAGAAACCACCATCGAGACTGCACTCGTGCAAGAGCCAGGCTTCTGTGGTGAGGTGAAGAACGCGTCCTTCGACGATGTGTATGATCACATCGACCTGTACGGTACGCTGTTTGCCAAGGAAGACGAAGCCCAGAAAATCAAAGACGAGGTTGCTGCGGATCTGGAGAAGATCGGCTCGGACGCCGGAAAAGGCAAGACCGTGGCTGTGCTGTACCCAGGCATTGAGGGGGCAAGCACCTACGCTTATGGTAAAGACTCCATGCGCTGAACCACCATCACCACTGGCAATCGATGGTGTTGAACAGTTGCAGAAGTTCTTGTCTGAGAACTAGCCCAACGCTAGCCGCGTACCTGATCGGCGGCCTGGGCGGCAGTGATCAGCCCCAGTGGCACGCGCACCATTTCATCGGCACCCACATTATAAGAGCGTGAGATAAGCCCCGTAATCAGGTAGCTGCCGTCTGGCTGCGGTATAAGCCACGGATCGGCCACCGCGACCTCCGCCAGGGTAAAACGCGCGGTGGTGATCACGGTGCCTTTGTATTTGCGCACGCCATCGCCGTTTTCTGCGGCCGCATCTCGGGTGAATGCCACGCGGTGTGCATCTACCTTGGTGGCTCCATTCTTGGCGTTTACCCCGCCCTTGGTGATCTCCGCGAAACGGAAGGCCAGGTCGGCGTCGAGAAGAAGATCAGGTTGGGGTGGTGCAGGGGTGTTTGGGCCAGGTTCTGGCGAATAATTCAGTGGAATATAAAACTCCTCGGCCGCATTGATGGAACCTGCGCCGGGGTAGACGTATACACCCCAATTATCACCAGGGGTGGTTTCGGGTGGATCTACCACGATACGGGCGGTGAAAGAGCCGTCAGCATTCATTCGCTGCTCCTGCCTTGCGATGGAACGGCGCATGTCAATGGCTCCGGCAGGAATACTGTCCAAGGTGCCTTCTGGCATGACCCACGCCATGCGATCGTGTGGGTGGGTGCGGGTAGATGGATCTGCGCCCTCGCTGGGTTTCCAGTGTGCGGGGAAGGCTCCGTATAGGGCGTAGAGGCCATTGGGCACACCCGGCGGGACAGGGAGGGGAAAGCCACCTTGGTTAGCCTTGGGGGAGAATCCGATGCCATGCACGAGCAGCACGTCGCCGTGGTGGACGGTCGCGCCTTCGACGGGGGTGCCGTCTTCGAAAGTCACGGAAATCTGTGGATTTTCAGTAATTTTCGGGAAAATAGGTAGGTCGTCCGGAATCACCGGTGTGGCGGCGTGGGCGCTGGGAGTGATCTCGGGAGTGCCGGGAGCAAGCGTGCTAGCTGCAAGGGCGAGGGTGAGCACGGCGGCGGAAAGTGATGCTGTGCTCCGGGAGAAACCACCGTTGCGTATGCGGGGTGCGTGGAATAGAAAGTGAGAGTTCATATTATTCAGGTTAATCCATGACCAGGTTCGCCAATCTCAATTTTTTATGGTTTGCCTCACCTGGGTGATGATCTGATTGGGTTGTCACTGAATCGTGGACGTCATTCGCCGTTGTATTTCCTGGGGTGTCTGAGATCCACCGTTAGAAGTGGCTTTGCATAAGGGGAAAAGAGGCAGAGTCGAAACCGCTTTCCCAGTGCATGGACACGGAGTTAGAAAGCTGCCGGGGTAAAACGGTAAAGGTTACAAAACCTTGCTCAACAAGATCATTCTTTCACTCCAGTTAAGGAGAGATGATGGGCCTAAAGATATATGGAATCGATGTAGAAGAGACTCAATATGACGATGCGCTTTTTATACAGTTTCGGGAGGAATTTCTCACTGACCATCTACAACAATTCAGCCAGCCTGACATTATTGAATTAGCGCCAGAGGACGGTGAATATGAGCTGGCCTTTGAACGCGCGGTTCGTAGTTTGATTGATGAGGACATTTTCGTTAGTGAGCAATGGCTTAAAGCGATCGAATTGGCGGTTCATATCCCAGACTACTGGGAGTCGGATTTTATCGAATACGACAAGCGTGTACGCGCCCATCACGCAAAGGCAAGCGCCTAACTCGCAACATTTACCACCAACCCGGTTCGATCATCATCGCGCCGGGTTTTGTTATACCCACACCAAGAATTCCTGGGTGGAATCACCAATGGATACGGCAACCACCACCGCAGATAACTCGGATGCACATGCCGAGGACGACCTCGAAAACCACAAGCTTCAGCTGCGGGAAAGCGAGTCCAGAGCGCTCAAGCATTTGGCGTTGATGTCTCAATGCTCCGTTGCAGCAGCTCCGACGGGACTCAAAAGCATGTCGAGACGCTCAAGGAAGCATTCGACAAGCTGCAAGCACAGGTATTAGCTCTCCGCATTCGTGGAGAAGAGACATGCTTGACGTGTTCTACTGCCAGCGACTTGGCATTACCTCGCATGCGCGGAGAAGAGCATGGAAAAGTTTCGGTGAAGCTCTACCAACACGCACTGGGGCAGGCAGCCGCACCGGCACAGACCATGGTGCCTGCAGCACGAAGCCGTGCAGAATGGATGGACAAACTGCGCCCATTCGAGTTGGTCCGTCGGCAGACGCAGCGCTAGTTAGAAGCCACTAGTGAGAAGCTAGGAGAAATCCCCGCACGGTCAGCCGTACTCGAGCACAGCCACTAAACTGGAAGGCATGCAGCGCTGGGTCATTCACATCGACATGGACGCGTTTTTCGCTTCCGTCGAACAGCTGACCCGGCCCACTCTGCGTGGCCGCCCCGTCATCGTTGGCGGCATGAATGGCCGGGGAGTTGTCGCCGGGGCTTCCTATGAAGCCCGCAAATTCGGGGTGTCGTCTGCGATGCCTACGTACCGCGCGTTGCAACTCATCGGCTTTGGCGCGGTACAAATCCAGCCGCGTAAAGCTGTGTACTCGGCTGCCAGCAAACGCGTGTTTGAGCTGATTCACCAGCGCGTGGACCTGGTGGAACAACTCTCTATCGACGAAGCCTTCATGGAACCTGCCGAACTCATCGGAGCCACCGCGGCAGAGGTCAAGGACTGGGCGGATAACCTGCGCGCAGAGATCAAAGACATCACCGGTTTGCCGTCTTCGATTGGCGCGGGCTCTGGAAAACAATTTGCAAAAATCGGCTCGGGCCAGGCGAAACCGGATGGCTCCAAGATCATTCCTGTTGACGATGAACTGGAATTTCTGCACCCGTTGCCCGTCGGCAAGCTGTGGGGCGTGGGCCCAGTAACGGCGTCAAAGCTCCAGGCCATTGGCGTGACGACGATCGGTGATCTGGCGAATATGAGCGAGCGGGAGGTAAAAATCTCGTTGGGCGGCACCCTCGGCATGGATTTGTGGCACCTGGCGCGTGGCATCGATGAGCGGCCGGTGGCCCCGCGCGCAGAGGCGAAGTCACATTCGGCGGAACAAACCTTTGCTAAGGACCTGACCACCGCCGCAGAGGTGGATGAGGCGCTTGGCTGGGCTGCGGAATCCGCACATAAACGCTTGCTTGCCGACGGCCGGGGCGCGCGCACGGTCACAGTGAAGCTAAAAATGGCGGATTTTCGCACCGAAACCCGCTCAGCTACCCTGCCGTATGCCACCGATAACGCCGAAACCTTGCGTGCAGTCGCCGACACTATTGTCCGTTACCCAGCAGAAACCGGTCCCGTGCGGTTAGTCGGCGTCGGCTATTCCGGTTTGGAAACCGCCCGGCAAGACGTGTTGTTTCCGGAGTTGGACCGCGCAGCGCAGCGGCAGGTTGCCGCGAGTGCTAGCGGTGGGGTGAGCATGGAAGAACCAACGATGGTCACCGGTATTCCGGGCGCGGATGGGGTAGTGGTTCCGGGGCCTGTAGAAGACGCGGCGGCCGAACAGCCCAGTGCTCCTGAGCTTCCCGGCAGCCACTGGCGCGCAACCCAGGATGTGTTCCACCCAGATTTCGGTCACGGCTGGATCCAAGGCAGTGGGCACGGGGTGGTGTCTGTGCGATTCGAAACCCGAGCCACCGGGCCTGGCAAGACCCGGACTTTCCCTGCCGATGACTCGCAATTGGTGCCGGCGGACCCGCTGGATTCTTTGGCGTGGCAAGACTGGTTAGCCGAAAAGTTGCATTAATCGAAGCAGCGGAATAACTCTTCCGGGGCTGTGCCGGTGGCCAAGGCAATAATCAAGGCTAGCCGCGCTTGGCCTGGATGCACCGTGCGTGCGGAAATCGCACCGTGTTCAGCTAAGGTGGCCCCGCCGCCGCCACCACCGTAGGCCAGCTGCACTGCGCCGTGGGGCACACGTGTGGCCACGATAACTGGGATTCCGTGTCGTAGTGCACGCTGTGCGGCCTGCCCGAGTTCTGCGGACATATTCCCGGACCCCAGTGCTTCGATGACCACCCCGTCGACGCCTGTATCCACGGCGTAATCTAGCAAGTCCGCGGTGGCGCCGGGATATCCTGCGAGCACGGGCACCCGGAAGCCGGATAAAGATGGCAGCGTGGCGAATTTTGGTACCGTTGCCGCACTACCGTGTGCGATGAAAGCAGTGAGCTCTGCAGTGTGGCGTTTGTGTACCGCGGTAGCAGGCAGATTCTGCCCGCCGAAGTGCACTTCCACTGCGTTGGTTGGGAGCAATTCCACAGCGCGTCTGATTGCGCCCGCCAGGTTGCCCGGCCCGTCGGTCTCTGGATGATCGAAGGAGCGTTGTGCCCCTGTGAACACCACTGGCGCGCCGTGTACCAGCAGGGCAGTGGCGAAGGCAGATTCCTCCATAGAATCTGTGCCATGCGTGACGACGACCGCGTCCACCGCGGGATCGGTAGCTTGTTCGGTGATGGCAGCCAGCAGCGTGTCCAGCTCTGGTAGGCCGATCGAGGAGGAATCTAACTGCAGTGCGTCGTGGACGCAGAAGGTGAGCTCGTCGACAAGCCTGTTGTGCCCGGTTGGTTGCTGGCGAAGTTGTTGTTGCGCGGCGTCGACAAGCTGTTGGCCGCTGACCGTGGGCACGAGCGCGCCGGATTCATTGGTGGTACATGCGATGGTGCCTCCGGTGCAGATGACGGAAATCTGGCGAGTCATGAATTCAAGTATAAAAGGCACACGGGTAAGATTTCTTCGAGCGCTACGAGTATCAAAGCTGTGGCTTCGAATTTGCTTACGCAGATGTCTATTTTGGAGGATTAACCGTGAAATTCACGAAAACGAGCATCGCCGCCGCGACTGTCGGTTTGGCGCTGACCCTGGCGGCTTGCTCTGACGACGCCGACAACGCGGGTACCGCCGCCGAAAGCACGAAGAAAGCAGAATCGAGCACTTCGGCCAAGGCCGCGCCAGTTGAGCTGCCTACCAAAGAAGTGCTGAACGACGTTTTGCAGCGCGCTGCAGACCCGAACCTGCCTGCAGAAGAGCGTGTACTCACCGTCGAAGGCGGCGAGGAATTCCCAGAGCTGTTCGACACCATGGCTGCCGCAAAGATGGAATCGGGAGCTGAATTCAACGTCGTCGATCCCGTTTTGCCGGGTTACACCGAGGGATCAGCGTTGGCGACCGTCGCCTACTCTTTGCCAGAGCGTGAGGTGCAGCCTGCCGATAACGTCGAGTTCATCCACCAAGATGGCCACTGGAAGCTTTCACGTGAATGGGCCTGCGTCTTGGTTACCAATACTGTGGAACCAGAGCAGGTTCCAGCGGTCTGTATGGATGGCGGCGTTGAGGTACCACCGAACGAGGCTGAAGTTATCGACGAAGGCCACCAGGAATTGCCGGAGGCACACAACGAGCACGGAGAGCACCCGGCTCCTGCGCAGTAAATAATTCCTGCGCAGTAAATAATTATGGGCCACGAGTTCTTAGACTCGCGATAGACAAAGACCGCCTGCACCAGATGAGATTGGTGCAGGCGGTCTTTTGTTTGTATCGGGTGCTCGAACTTAGTTCACAACCGGAGCCATCCAGGACAGGATGTTTGTTTGCAAGAAGACTAAGGTGCAGAGCCCGATCAGCAGGATGATGGAGTAACCAACCACCGACTTGAAAATCGAGCTTTCCTTGCCTTCCATGCTGACGGCGGTGGCCGCAATAGCCAGCGATTGTGGTGAGATCATCTTGCCGACGACACCACCGGTGGTATTAGCTGCCAGCAACAGGTCTGGGTTGAGGCCGATGTTATTAGCGGCGGTGACTTGTAGGTTCGCGAACAGTGCGTTGGCGGATGTGTCGGAGCCAGTAATCGCGGTGCCGACCCAGCCCAGAACTGGTGCCAGGAAGCCGTAGACAGCACCGAGCGAGGCGACGTAGGTGCCCATGGCGACGGTTTGGCCGGAGTAGTTCATGACATAGGCCAGCGCCAGAACCATGACGATGGTCAATGCAGTCCAGCGCATCTTGTATGCGGTGCTGGTTAGCTCACTGACGACGTCGCTACCTTTGACGCGGAACTTACCGTTGTGGTTGTAGATTCCGTAGATAACCGCAACGATGATTCCGGAGATCAACAGCAGCGTACCTGGGTTATTGATGATCTTGAAGGTGTACGAAGTGTCGATGACATCGCCAGAGGCGTTAACCAGACGGTCGGTGAGTAACGGCCAGGCGAAAGAAATTTTTGCCTTATCTAGGATGCCCGGGATGGTTTCGCCGAGGTTTGCCAGACCAAAGATGACGGTAACGATGGCGTACGGCATCATGGCCATCCAGACACGAGACTTGGTCAATACCTCGCCATCGTCTTCGCGTTCTGGGATGTCAAGACGCTTACGCATGGCGGCAACGCCCTTGGGTTGCCACACACGCAAGAAGGCGAAAGCAGCGCCCAGGGAAGCCAGGCAGGCGACGATGTCGGTGAGCTGATAGGCGAAGAAGTTCGATGCCCACCATTGTGCGATTGCGAAGGAACCACCAATGATTGCTGCTGCCGGAGCGGCTTCGCGCACACCGCGGAATCCGTCGAGGATAAACAGCAAGATAAACGGCACTAAGAAGGCGAAAAATGGAGCCTGGTGTCCGACGATGGCTGCGATGTTTTCGGTCTGTTCGACGGTACGTCCGCCGACGTTACCTGCGGTGGTAATTGGGATTGCGACGGCGCCGAAGGCTACCGGGGCGGTATTAGCCAGCAAAACTGTGGTGGCGGCCTTCAGTGGCTTTACGCCCAGGGCCAGGATCATCGTTGCGGTAATTGCCACTGGTGCACCGAATCCAGCGAGTGCTTCCAGCAATCCACCGAAACAGAAGGCAATAAGGATGGCTTGAATACGAATATCGCCGTTACCGAGGGCATCGAATGTGCGGCGCAGGTCTTGGAATCGGCCGGAAACGACGGTGACCTGGTAGAACCAGATCGCCATCATGATGACCCAGACGATCGGCAATAGGCCGAATAGACCACCGCGGAAAGCTGACGAAAGCGCAGCGTCGACTGGCATGCTCATGCCGAAAATGGCAATCAGCAGTGCTGCTAGTAGGGCCGCGGCGCCTGAGGTGTGTGCGCGTGCTTTCACGAACAACAGCATGACGAAGAAGGTCACCAGTGGAACGGCGGAAATGAGGGCGGTGAGCCCGAGACTTCCTCCGATAGCTTCGGTATTAACCATAAATTGGTTCACGGGAGACTCCGAACTGTGAGGTGGATAAAAAGCTTCGTAATGAGGCGTTACGAGAAGATACTTAGCCGACTGCGTAGCATCCGCCGCGCTGGTGCTGGTGCATCCATCGCGCTGATGCATTGAGAATGCAGCACGTAGCTAAATCGATTCAGGCACCCGGAAAATTGGGGCACAAACCGGTAACATGAGTCACGAAAATGACGTTAACACAGCCCAATTCACGAAATTGAATTACCTGCAAAACACAGTTTCTGGAGGAGTCTTCGGTACGGGATTCTTAGAAGCAGCGGGCGTTTGCCGACGAAACCCGCGCCAATGCAGCGGTTGGTTAACCCGTCGACATTATGCAGAGAACCTTAGTGGCATGTGCTGCTATTGCGCGCTGCTAAAACGCATTCGCGTGGAAGAATCCTGCACGACGCTGGCTGCACCGTCGTCGTTGCCGTAGACCACGCGCGTGGTGAAATCGAGCTCGCCAGCAACCGGCAGTGGCTGTTTCATATCCACGGTCAAAGAACCACGCGAGCGAGTATCGGTGCTAGTCACATTCAAAGTGTCGTCGGCAAAACCTTCCGCGCCAGCATGCCCCTCTAAGGACAACGCTCCAAGTGCGGGACGTTGCTCGACGGAGATATCAAGTTTCACCTCATCGCCAGAAATATCTGTCACCGTAAACGTCGTGGTTTGCAGCATGGTTGCTTCGCCAGTGACACGAGAATCCACCGACCATTGCGCGCCAATGCCCACTGGCTCGTCCGGGAAAATCACGGGTGTGGACACCAACTTCGTCAGCGACTGTTCCACAACAGCACGCGCCTGATCGCTAGCCTGTTGCGGTGCGGCCAACAGCAACGTATTTAACTGGCCATTATTTTCAGCCAACCAACCAAAACCAAAACCGTCGGCAGAAGCGATCTCCTCTGCTAAACCTGCCGCATTTAAACCGGCATCATCAGCAGAGCCATTGCTAGTTTTGGTTCCGGAAATATGTGGGTCGCGCACCCGGAAATCGACATGTCGCGCAGAATCTGCACCGGGAGTCGAGTCAGTAAAACCTTCTGGAACCAGCACGGAACCAGCCACCGGCAGAGTAGTGGTCACCAAATCTCCCAGTTCCGGGGCCTCGGTCACCAGTTGATCATTTTTCATGACCAGCTGCTGGAACCCTTCTGATACTTGAATATCGACTGCTTGCTCGGAACTCACGTCGTTGTAGGACAGGAGCTTGCGCTCGCCCGTACCGGTAGACAGCACCTGGATGCGTGGTGGGTCTAGCGGAAGCCCGACGGCTTGCTCTGTAGCAGGGGCTTCGCCACGACGTTCACCCGCGCTACCGGCACTGGCGCCCGCGCTGTTGCTGGTCTCATCGCTTGCCGAGCCTTCTTCCCCACAGGCAGCTAGTAGCAGGGCCGACGTCGTTAAGAGCGAAGCCACAGCAAGGCGTCGGGATTTGGCGTCGCGCCGCGAACGGGCAGAGTGCCGCGAATTAGCTGAGCGGCGAGAATTGGCTGAGCGGCGAGAACCCGTCGAGCCACGAGAAGCAAAATGGGAAAAAGCAGCAGCAGAAATCACGCTTGCCAGTTTAGCCAGCGCGGCGATTTCACGTAAAACCCTACTTTCAGGAACAATAAAGGCCGTGACTAGGTTAAAAACGTTGCCAACTCGACGACGCGCACCCTACCTGCGGCTCATGTTGCTGGTAATCGCAGGCGTCGTAGGGTTCGACCAAGCCAGCAAAATCGCTATCGAGGCTGCACTGCAACCCGGTCAAGCCTTCCCAATTCTCGGTGACTGGTTCCGCTTTTTACTGGTCTACAACCCAGGAGCGGCGTTTTCCCTAGGTAGTGAATCTTCTACGTGGCTGTTTACTACCTTTCAGCTGGTTTTCCTCGTCGGGGTGCTGCTAGCGTCGCCACGCATCGACGACCGTTTCCAAGCAATCGCTCTGGCGATGGTTGCTGGTGGCGCAGGCGGAAATTTAGTGGATCGACTGTTCCGCGAGCCGGGTTTTTGGTTCGGCCACGTGGTGGATTTCATTTCGGTGGGCGATTTTGCCATTTTCAATGTCGCAGACTCGTTTATCACCGTCGGTGTCGTGTTGTTCCTGGCCGCGGTGTTCACGGAAGAGCATCGAGCACGCAAAGCAGTAACAGACACGCCACAAAACAGCATTGAGCAACCAGCACGCCCAGCCAAGGAGGTCGACGATGAGCACTAACCCACGTGAGACCCGTTCGTTGCCGGTGCCGGAAGGGCTGGCAGGTATGCGTGTCGATGCTGCGTTGGCGAAATTGCTGGGGCTGTCGCGCACAGTTGCGGCGAACCTGAGTGCGGACGGGGACGTGCTGGTTGACGGCACCGCCGTCGGCAAGTCGGAACGCTTACATGAAGGTGCCTGGTTGGAGGTCACACTGCCAGAACCTGCAAAGCCACTGGTGCCAAAAGAAGAACTCGTTGAAGGTATGGACATTTTGTACTTCGACGACGATTTGATCGCGGTGCACAAGCCTGTGGGCGTGGTCGCGCATCCTACTGTTGGTTGGGAAGGCCCCACTGTGGTGGGTGGTCTGGCTGCGGCTGGATTCCGCATCTCGACGTCTGGCCCGCCGGAGCGCAAGGGCATTGTGCAGCGCCTAGACGTCGGTACTTCGGGGGTGATGGTGGTGGCGGCTTCGGAGCGTGGTTATAGCAGCTTGAAAAACGCGTTTCGCGAGCGCAATGTGTCCAAAACCTACCATGCAGTGGTGCAGGGGTTGCCGGATCCTATCGAGGGCACCGTGGACGGTTCTATCGGGCGCCATCCCAGCGCCGGTTGGAAATTTGCAGTCACCGACGATGGTAAGCGCGCTATCACGCACTATCGTTTGTTGGAAGCTTTCCGCGAGGCTAGTTTGTTGGAGATTTCCCTGGAAACCGGGCGTACGCACCAGATTCGCGTGCACATGTCTGCGCTGGGGCACCCGTGCTGCGGGGACCCAATGTATGGTTCAGATCCGAATTTGGCGCAGCGGTTGGGCTTGCAGCGCCAGTGGTTACATGCGGTCAAGGTGGGATTCCACCATCCCGGTGACGGTCACTGGATGGAAATTGAAGCTCCGTACCCGGATGATCTTGCCGACGCCCTCGGCAAACTTCGGCAATAACAGAGTTGCCGAGGCAGAAACAGAGTTACCGAGGTAAAAGTTGCAGGGCAATCCCTCACAGAGAATACCTGGTCGCGGCGTGGGCGAGCGGGTGCTTCTCGTTGTTCTGGTTACAGCACTTGTGTGGTGGGCTGGCGGCGACGACAACGCGCGCCCGCGTCCTTTTGCTGGAGATCATCTGGGCCCACATGTTCAGCAGAGTCGTGCAGACTACACAGCGCTTGCCGACGCCTCCTTGGCAGCAGCTCTACAGCGAGCACCGGAACAGCCAGCGTTCGCGATGCTCTCTTTCGCTGCTCCGCTGTCTAGTGCTGACGCAGGTAGCTTGGTTGCTGATCTCCGTCGAGTAGGGAGCTTGATTACGCAAGATGCGCAGATTCTGGCCTTGCCAGAACCAGCCGCGATCCCAGAACCAACCGCGATCCCTGACCGAACTGGCATTCCCTCTGATAGTGAAATTGCGGCCGCGCGGACGCAGATTTTCACCAGCACCATAGCAGCTGCTTCTGGGATGAAGCCTTCGCAGATAGTGGAGTCTCCTAGGGAGACAGAATCGTCTGGCATCATTGCCGTCATCGCTTATGACACCCCACGGAAGCTGGAAGCTTTCACCCACGATCCACGTGTTGACGCTGTCGAAGTGCTGCCCCCGGATGCGGTGTGGGGACAGTTTGGCATCAGTCCACCGCAGGTTGCCCGCGGCGAGAACCCGCGCTTCCGCTAGAATTCTGGCTATGAAGAAGCGAGAATCGATCACTTTTACCGCCGCGCTTTTGGCGATTTTTGTGGGCTGTTTCAGCTTGGTCATTGGCGTATTCAATGGTTCTTTCGCCTGGCCAGGATTGTTTGCTGCGATCGTGGGTGCCTTCGTAGCGTTTTATGTTTTGCGTGCTCATGCGCGTGCACAAGAGGCACTGGAGTCTTAGCCGCCAGGCGCTAGAATAACTCCATGGCTAAAAAATCCTCTTTCGTTCATCTGCATAACCACACCGAATTTTCCATGTTGGATGGTATGGCCAAGGTGGATCTGCTTTCGGAAGAGGTGAACCGGCAAGAAATGCCTGCCGTCGGCATGACTGACCACGGCAATATGTTTGGTGCGGATGCGTTTTATCGTCGCATGACGTCGAAAGGCATCAAACCGATCATTGGTATCGAGGCCTATATGGCCCCGGAATCTCGCTTCAATAAAAACCGCGTGCGCTGGGGTACACCGGACCAAAAACGGGACGACGTCTCAGCCTCGGGTGCGTACTTGCACCAGACGATGCTCGCGGAAAATGCTACGGGTTTGAAAAATCTGTTTAAGCTTTCATCGCTGGCATCCTACGAAGGCCAGCTTGGTAAGTGGCCGCGCATGGACGCTGAGCTGATCGCCGAGCATGCCGACGGCATCATCGCAACTACTGGTTGTCCGTCGGGAGATGTACAGACGCGTCTGCGGTTGGGGCAATTCAACCAGGCTTTAGAAGCCGCAGCCATGTGGCAAGACATCTACGGCAAGGAAAATTATTTCCTGGAGTTGATGGACCATGGGCTGGACATCGAAAAGCGCACCAGGGATCAATTGCTAGAGATCGGCAAGCGCCTGGACTTGCCGCCGCTGGTGACCAACGACTGCCATTACGTGTTGCAATCGCAAGCTAAAGCCCACGAGGCAATGCTGTGCGTGCAGACGGGCAAAACTTTCCAAGACCCGGATCGCTTTAAGTTTGATGGCGACGGCTACTACATCAAATCTGCAGCGGAAATGCGTGAGAACTGGGACCACACCGTTCCAGATGGTTGCGATAACACGTTATGGATTGCCGAGCGCGTTGGTGATTATTCCTCCATGTGGGAAGAACACTCGCATGATCGCATGCCGGTTGCGGATGTGCCAGAGGGGTATACGCCGACGACGTGGCTGCACCACGAGGTGATGGAGGGCCTGGCAGAACGTTTCCCCGGCCAGGAAGTTCCCCGCGAATATATCGAGCGTGCGGAATACGAAATCGAGGTCATTGATGGCAAAGGGTATCCGTCGTACTTTCTGATCGTCGCGGAGATCATTAAATATGCTCGTTCGGTGGGCATTTGGGTCGGTCCGGGGCGCGGATCAGCCGCGGGCGCACTGGTGGCATATGCGTTGACGATTACCAATATCGACCCGATTGAGCACGGCCTGTTGTTCGAGCGTTTCTTGAACCCAGAACGCCCGTCGGCGCCTGATATCGATATTGACTTCGATGACCGTCGGCGTGGTGAAATGATCACTTATGCCGCAGAACGCTGGGGCGAGGACAAGATCGCGCAGGTGATCACTTTCGGCACAGTGAAGACTAAACAGGCGATTAAAGATGCGGCGAAGGTGCATTTCGGCCAACCCGGTTTCCAGATGGCTGACCGCATCAATGGCGCGCTGCCAGCGCCGATTATGGCCAAAGACATTCCGCTTTCCGGCATCATGGACCCGGAACACGAGCGCTATTCCGAGGCCACCGAGGTGCGTAACCTCATCGAATCTGACCCGGACGTGAAAAAGATTTACGACACCGCCCGCGGTTTGGAAGGCGTGGTGCGCCAACCGGGCGTGCATGCGTGTGCGGTGATTATGGCTTCGGTGCCGCTGATGGAGCACATTCCGATGTGGAAGCGCAACGCCGACGGTGCGATCATTACCGGTTGGGATTACCCCGCTTGTGAGGCCATAGGCCTGCTGAAGATGGACTTTCTGGGCCTGCGTAACCTGACGGTGATCGGTGATGCGTTACGCAATATCCGGCAAAACCGCGGCGAAGAAATTGATCTGGAAACACTCACGCCTGACGACGAATCGGTTTCCGAGGTGTACCGGCTGTTGTCGCGTGGCGAAACCTTGGGTGTGTTCCAGCTGGACTCCACGGGTATGCAGGAGTTGCTGAAACGCATGAACCCGACTGGGTTCAAAGACATCGTCGCCGCGCTTGCGCTGTATCGGCCAGGCCCGATGGGCGTGAATGCCCACTTGGATTATGCCGATCGCAAAAACGGGCGGAAACCGATTACTCCGATCCACCCGGAGCTGGCAGAGCCGTTGGAAGAGATCCTGGCGGAAACCTATGGTCTGATCGTGTACCAGGAGCAGATCATGCGTATTTCGCAGAAGCTCGCGAACTATACCGCTGGTGAGGCGGATGGTTTCCGAAAAGCCATGGGTAAGAAGAAACCGGAAGTGTTGGCCCAGCAATACGAGAAGTTCTCTTCGGGCATGGCAGAAAATGGCTATTCCAAGGAAGCTTGCGATACCTTGTGGGGCGTTATCGAGCCGTTTGCGTCTTATGCGTTCAACAAATCACACGCGGCGGGGTACGGGCTGGTGTCTTTCTGGACTGGGTACCTGAAGGCCTATTACACCGCGGAATATATGGCCGCCTTGCTGACCTCGGTGGGAGATAAAAAAGATAAGTCTGCGATCTATCTGGCTGACTGCCGACACCTGGGCATCAAGGTGATGCCGCCAGATGTCAACGAGTCGGATGTCGAGTTCATGGCTGTCGGCAAAGACATTCGTTACGGCATGGGGGCTGTGCGCAACGTCGGTACTGAAGTTGTCAATTCGATTATTAAAACGCGCAAGCAAAAAGGTGCCTACCGTTCGTTCGGCGATTACCTAGACAAGATCGAGCTGTTGCCGTGCTCAAAGCGGATTACGGAAGCCTTGATTAAAGCCGGCGCTTTCGATTCGCTGGGGCATCCGCGCAAGGGTTTGATGCTGATCCAGGAAGATGCCGTTGACTCGGTACAATCAACGAAGAAGGCCGCGGATAAGGGCCAATTCGACTTGTTTGCCGGCATGGGCGGTGATGATTCCGAACAAAACGCATTCACCATCACTGTTCCGGATGAATCCTGGGAGCGGAAACACGAGTTGGCTCTTGAACGCGAAATGCTTGGGCTGTATGTTTCTGGCCACCCACTGGACGGATACGAACAAGCGCTGGCTTCGTATATCGATACCGCACTGACGACGGTGGTTTCCGGTGAGTTAAAGCCGAAGCAAAATGTGGTCATCGGCGGCATTATTTCGAACGTAGACCGGCGCTTTTCCAAAAAGGATGGTTCGCCGTGGGCGATCGTCACCATTGAGGACCATCATGGTGCGCAGGTCGACGTATGGGTCTTCAGCAAGGCTTATTCGCTGGTGGCGGAAGATATTGTGGAAGATAATATCGTGCTGTTTAAAGCCCAGATCCAAGTCTGGGGTGACGGCGATCAGAAGGTTATTGGTAGTGACATGCGCGTTCCCGAGTTAGGGCGCGGCGGGGGAGCAGGGCTGCCGTTGCGTTTGCACTTGACGACGCAACAGTGCTCGATGGAAGCCATCGCCGCGCTGAAATCCGTGTTATTGGACCACCCAGGCGATACAGAAGTCTACCTAACCCTTAGCCACGGCGAGGCTGAAGAAGTGCTCGTGCTCGGTGATCATCTGACGGTCGATCGTTCAAATAGCTTGATGGGGGACTTGAAAGCCACGATGGGCCCGGGCATCGTCATGGCGCAGACCTAAGCCAGCATGGCGACGGATAATTTTTGGGAATTATCCGTGATAGCTAGCTATGTGATCTGCACTGGGGTGGTTACAATGAGTTGCTATGACTACCCCGCAGATTGCGCCAGCGTCCCCAGACAATTTCGAGCCCGTACGGGCCGCCGATATTCAGCTTGCGCAGTCGCGAATTTCCAGTGTAATTGCGCCTACCCCATTGCAGTATTGCCCTCGGCTTTCCCAGGAAACCGGTGCCGAAATCTTCTTGAAACGCGAGGACCTGCAAGACGTCCGCTCCTATAAAATTCGTGGGGCGTACTATTCCATCGCGAAGCTCAGCCAAGAAGAACGTGAAGCTGGAATCGTCGCTGCTTCGGCGGGCAACCACGCACAGGGTGTGGCTTATGCTTGCCGCACCATGGGCATCAAAGGTCGGATTTTTGTGCCGACGAAAACCCCGAAACAAAAACGTAACCGCATCAAAGTCCACGGCGGAGATGCCATCGAACTCGTGGTCACCGGTTCCAACTTCGACGAGGCAGCAGCTGCCGCCCGGGAAGAAGCCACGAAGCACGGATCGACCGTTATCGAACCTTTCGATGCTCGCGATACCATCGTCGGCCAAGGCACCGTAGCCGCCGAGATTCTGTCGCAGTTATCCGCGCGCGGACACAGCTTGGATACTGTTGTGGTTCCCGTCGGTGGCGGTGGTCTGTTGTCAGGCATCACAAGTTATTTTGCAGACATGGCACCAAACGCTGCTCTGGTGGCTGCAGAACCACTCGGTGCAGCCTCGCTCGATGCTGCGCTGACAGCCGGTGAACCGGTGACTCTGGAGACTGTGGATGCTTTCGTTGACGGGGCCGCGGTCAAACGCATCGGAGCTAAACCGTTTCACATCATCAATGCCAACCGGGAACGTATTCAGAACCTGCAGGTAGCCGAAGGCGCTGTATGTACTGCCCAGCTGAGCCTTTACCAAGATGAAGGCATCATTGCTGAACCCGCAGGTGCACTTTCAGTGGCTGCTCTGGAAAAAATAGATATCGCGCCGGGTTCAGTAGTGGTGTGCATTATTTCTGGTGGCAACAACGATGTGCTGCGTTATGCAGAAATCATGGAACGCAGCTTGGTTGATCGTGGGCTGAAACACTATTTTCTTGTGAATTTCTTGCAAGAACCAGGCCAGCTGCGTCATTTCTTGATGGAAATATTAGGCCCAGACGATGACATCACGCTGTTTGAATATCTCAAGCGAAACAACCGGGAAACCGGGGCTGCACTAGTGGGCTTGGAATTGGGTTCGGCTACAGACTTAGATCCTTTGCTTGAGCGTATGGCTGCGTCGTCGATTGAATGTCAGCGTTTGTTGCCGGGAACTCCGGAATATGACTATCTGGTGAAGTAGAACTGAGCGGGGAATGGAGCATTGTTATCAACTGCCTGTGGCGGGCGAATCGTTTCGTGCAGAGATTGAGATAAAACGCTCGCGGTTCATTGGAATCATCGAGCGCGTGTCCGACGACGAACAAGCACGCGGGTTTATTGATCGGGTGCGTGCAGAATTTCCCGATGCACGGCATCACTGTTCGGCATATGTTTACCGGGTGGATCAGGCTAACCCTGTGGAACGTTCTTCAGATGATGGTGAGCCGGGTGGAACTGCAGGCAAACCGATATTGGATGTGCTGAATGGCTCCGGAATGCAGGATCTTGCGTGCGTGGTAGTGCGTTATTTTGGTGGTATCAAACTCGGCGCAGGTGGTTTGGTGCATGCGTATTCGCAGACGGCAGGGGATGCTTTAGCGCAGGTACAGCGACGGTTGCGGTGCATGCGTAATTTGTATGAGGTGAGTTTCTCGCATGCTGCGGCACAGAAATACGAGGCCGAGCTGCGTGCGAAAAACATCATGATCACAGATACCCAGTACGGAGCGGATGTCACCTACACCTTGGCGGTGGATCCCGACGCGGTGGAGCAGCTTGAATCGCAATTGGCTGCGCTTACTTCTGGAACGGCGCAGCTAGTGGAAGCTGGTACGGCGTGGGTGGAAAAGCCGGTAGACTAGACGTCCATGAGCATGCAACCAACTTCGCATAACCCTATTGACAGGCGCAAGGCGGCTGTACGCAAGTACTCCAAGAACGGACTGATTAGCGTCGGTGCCGGAATTGGTGGTGGCGTATTGTTCGCGTTCTTGTTTTCTAGCTCGTCATTTTGGTTGATTTTGGGCTTTATCGTTGCTGTGGTCGGTGGCGTGTACAACTACAACAAGGTGCGCAAGATCGTTAACCATAAGGACCATTACTAGAGTTTTTTATGACTGCGAAGGCGAATGAACCCTCGGCGGCACCAGTGCGTATTGACGCCTGGCTGTGGTCGACACGCTTTTTTAAAACGCGGGCAGAAGCCACCAAAGCTGTGAAAGCAGGCCATGTGCTGATCGGCGACAAGGTAGCTAAACCCTCCACACCGGTGGTTCCAGGTTTGCGGATCACGGTGTGGAAAGACGATCGTGAATTCCGTTTGGAGATTAACGCGACCGTATCCAAACGCGTCGGGGCGAAGATTGCGGAGCATTGTTATATCGATTATTCACCGCCGGCGCCACCGAAGCCGCTGCAGCCCAGCGTGCCTAAGCGGGACCCAGGTGCTGGGCGCCCGACGAAAAAAGACCGCCGTGAGATGGAGAAATTCACCGGGAAACGTCGAGGCTAATCAGCACAACTTAATGAGCACAAGTTAATCAGCACAACCAAATCGGCGAAACCTAGTCAGCACAACTCTGTGGGGAACCCGTGCGCTGCCACCAGTGGCGAAGCGCAGAGCAAATCTGTGGAGCCGAAAAATTGCGATGCGGGCTGGGTATGTTCGGCTGCAACCCGCAACCAGGAAGTTGCTGTAGAAATCGAGCAACCGGTGAGCGCAACCAGCGTATCGGTGTTGGGAGCCAGGAAAATCAAAGCGCTGCTTCCCAACAACCGTGCTACGTGGTCGTGCATCACGGACAGCAAAAGCGGGTGAGCCAACCAGCTGGTAGCTGGAACGGGGGAGGAGCGAAGCTGTAGCCCTGGTGGGGCGCTGCCACCTAAGAGTCGTGTGGCAGGACGGGTCCAGAACTGGGTGCCTTCCGGTGTGTGGGCGGCTCGCAAGACGTTGTCCGCGGCTAAATCCCACGCCTGACGCATTGGCAGGTTGAATTCAGATAACGCTCGGTGGCTCAAGGTCATATCATCGACGCTGAGTGTCACTGCAGTGGTGCGGGACAAAGGTAGGTGGGCTAGAGAATCACAGAACCCATCGTCGCTTAAACCGCGCTGGTCCAGCCAGGTACCCGGTCGCATAATAGGAACGCATTTGGCTAGCGCTTGTGGGGTCCTGGCCGCAGTGGTGCCGGTCTCGGTGGTGCCGATTGTGGTGGTTAAAGGCGCTGCTGGGGCAATAGTTGGTGCCGTCACGGGAATCCTTTCGCTGGCTTGCTGCGTTAATTGGCAGCATCTGCGTTTCATGGTTACAGCAACATTGGACTGTCGCAGGCCAGCGGTGGTTCCCTGTCTTTTCCGGCGTCGTCAATCAGTCTGGTTGGTACCAGCGCCAGAACGACAGAAAGTTACGGCGTAACCACCGGACGGGAAGCTTTTTCGAGCAGTACGGCAACGGAATCGAACTGATAGCCGGCGACTACATCCAAGCCCATCTCACACGTGCGGTTTGAGGATACAAACGCGTCATAATGCCGGGCATCCAGCCCAGTGCGTTCCTCGCGGGTGGCGGATTCCACCAATTCAGGGTGCAACAGGCCACGGTCACCGGCGGTGCCGCAACACATTGCACCAAACGGTACGCTGGCTTGGCCGGCGTGATTAGCCACAGCTACCAGTGCCTCCGTCTGGCCCATGTGTTGCGTGGAACAGGCCGGATGAACTGCGATGGTGCCCATGTCGTGATGGATTGGAAGGTAGTCGATGACGTCTTTATGCAACCATTCCACGATGTCGATGATGTGTAGTTCGTCGTAAAGCTGTTGCGTGTTTGCGTCTAGTACTTCGGGCACACCAGAAAGCAAGCCGTGGGTGCAGCTCGAGGCATCGATGATGATCGGCAACCTGCCCCCATCGGACCATTCGTGGAACTTGCGCACGATTGCATGCGCCTGGTGGCTGAAGCCATCCTGGTAACCCTTCGACGACCACGGTGTGCCGCAGCAGAAACCGGTGACGTCGTCTGGAATCCACAACGACTGGCCGCTGCGGCGGGCAAGCTCCACCATGGCACGTGGCAAATCGACGGCATCTGGGTCTGAGCCAGCTGGGCGCCCAAAAATTCGGTTCACACATGCCGGGAAATACACCGCGTTGGCAGCGGCTCGTTCGGTCGCGGGCAAACGGCTAGCTGCCTGGGGCAATGCGCCCGGTACCGCAGGCACTAAGTCTGGGTTGATCACCGTGCGGGCCATGTTTGCTGCCCAACCAGCGGCTTTTTCCCCAACCTTATTAGCACTGATAATTCCAGCGCGTGCGAGCTTTTCCACGACATCCCATTTTTCTGCGGTAGTGAGCGCCACTTTTTCTGCACGCGGAGTGACTTGTCGCGCGCGCAGGTTTTTCATCACTGCACCGGTATCAATGCTGATGGGGCAGGGGATAGCACAGGTGCCGTCGGCAGCGCACATATCGACGGCATCATACTGGTATTCTTTCTGCAACTGCTGCAGCACCGGGGCCCCTGGAGCTTGCCGGGCCATCTCTCGGCGCAGTACGATGCGCTGGCGTGGAGTAACTGTTGCGTGCCGTGATGGACACACAGGCTCGCAGAAACCGCATTCCACGCATGGGTTGATCTCTGCTTCCACGCGTGGGAAAGATTTGAAGTTATGCAGGTGGTTATCCGTGCGGTGGGTTAGCTTCACATCTGGGGCCAGCATCGCGGTGGGGTCGATCAGTTGTTTGGCCTCCCACATCAGATTCCAGGCGGCATCGCCCCATTCTTGGCGCACGAACGGTGCCATGTTGATGCCCGTGCCGTGCTCGGCTTTCAGCGAACCGTTGTATTTATCGATGACTAGATCCGCGAGCTCGCGCAGGAATTCGGCGTATTTCTCTTTTTCTTTCGGATCATCAAATTCCGGGATGAGGAAGAAATGCAGGTTACCGAAGGCGGCATGGCCCATGACCATCTCCGGGTAACCGTAGCGGGAGAGTAAATGCAGCAAATCAGCTGCAGCCGCACCGATTTGTGCTGGTGGGAAACAAACATCCTCGGTGATCAGTGCGGATCCTTGCGGCCGGTCGGCACCTAGTAGCCCGAACAGCCCATTACGGATAGCCCAGGCACCGCGAATGTCTGAATCACTGGTGAGGAATTCCAGTTCAGCGCCCAGCTCGGCGTCGGCAAGCACATCTTTGACACGATCCATGGCATCGGCCAGCTCGGCGTCATCGGCGCCACCGACTTCGAGCAGCAGGGCGGCGGATTCGTCGGAGATATCGGCCCGGCCAGCTGGCGCTTGGTCGAAGTTCTCCACGGATTTTTTCATCACCGGCGCGACCATCAATTCGCAGGCCCAGGCGCCAGTTTCCATGAGCGGTGCCACGTAATTAGCGGCCTGGTAAAGGTCCGGAAGTTGGACCCAGGAGACAGCTTTCTTCTTCGGTAAGGCAACAGTGTCGAGCTCACATTCGGTAAAAGCACCGAAAATGCCTTCGGAACCAACTAATAAACGCATCAGGATGCGAACTGGTTCATCCTCATCCAAGAAAGCATCAAGGCGCAGACCGTTGGTATTGCGGATGGAGAATTTCTCGCGCAAGTGTGTAACCAACTGCTCGTCGCTGCGGATCTTGTCACGCAGTTGTAACAGGCCAGCGTGTAGTTCTGGTTCTTGGGAGCGGAATTTCGCGTCACCGGCGCGCGTGTTCACGATTGTGCCGGATGGTAACACGAATTCCGCCTGCCGGATGCTGTGGTAGCTGTCGTTTTCCAACCGACAGCGCATGCCACCGGCGTTGTTGGCGAGCACACCACCGATGGTGCACACCGACGTTGACCCTGGGTCTGGCCCGAGCATAAAACCATCGCGGCCGAGTACTGCCTGGGCATCTCCCAAAACCACGCCTGGGCGCGACCACAACACCTTGCCGCCTTCGCGAACTTCCATGCCAGTGAAGTGGGTTTTTAGATCCACCAACAGATCATCGCCCTGAGCCTGGCCGTTGAGTGAAGTGCCAGCAGAGCGGAAAGTGATATTTCGGCCATGATCGGTGGCATAGCGCATCACGCGCGAGAGATCCTTCGTATTGCGCGGTGCGACGATGACCTGCGGGAGCAAGCGGTACGGGCCGCCGTCGGAAGCAAAGCGGACTATGTCGCTAATACGTGCGTGCACGTTTTCCGGACCGACGATCGCGCGCAAGTCGTCGACAAGCTGCTGTTTATCGGTGTGCAGATGGCTGGCGGGCATGGCATCACTCTGCGGCGCCGAATTCTCGGGCTGACCGTAACTTTGTGGATTGGGCGTGAGGAGCTTTTTCATAGCTCATACCTTATATGGTTGCGTTCGGTGATGTGTGCGCAATCACGGTGGGGTTTAATATCCCTGGAACGCCGGCTTATTTTGGTCTGCGTACTGGTAATACTCGCGGAAGGTCAACTGTGCGGCAGCTTCTTCGTCGATCAGCACTGTCGCGTGCGGGTGTAGCTGCAACGTGGAGGCCGGGCACATCGACGACAGTGGTCCTTCCACTGTTGCCGCAACCGCGGCTGCCTTGCTAGCGCCGGTAGCAACCAACAATAGGTGCCCGGCGCGGCGGATAGTGGCCAAACCTTGGGTAAGCACGTGGGTGGGTACTTCTTCGGCGTCATCGAAAAAACGTGCGTTGTCTTGAATGGTTTGTGGGTGCAGGGTTTTCATTCGGGTCACGGAATTCAGTGACGACGTGGGCTCGTTAAAACCAATGTGTCCGTTGGTGCCGATGCCGAGGAGTTGGATGGCCACGTGCTCACTGGTGATGTGCTGCTCGTATGCGGCAGCGGCGGCTAGTGGGTCTTCGCTGTTGCCGGATGGGGAGAAGACGTCGGCATCGTTGATGTCGATGTGCTCGGTGAACTCGCGGCGGATAGTACGGGCATAGGATTGCTCGTGTTGTGGATCGAGGCCCAAGTATTCATCGAGCATGAAAACTTTGCAGCCAGCGAAGCTTAGCCCTTCGCGTTGGTGTCGGCGGATGAGTTCTTGGTAGGTCGCGATTGGTGTAGATCCGGTTGCTAGGCCTAGCACCGAACCATTCCGGGCATAGCCTGCGATGATGTCAGCTGCTTGTTTGGCAACAGCGTCTGGGGTGGCGCGAATGAGTATTTCCATGATGGGGTTCCTGGCAGTCTTTCGTTATAAGCAGTAAATTCAGCGGGCTGAATGCACCGCATGGATGGTGTGGTTTGGGGCGATTCCGACGAGGTCGATTGGCTTGCCGACGATCGCTGTGGGGTCTTCGGGCTTGGTGGAGTCTTGCAGAGTTGTGGGTTGGCCCAGGACCGCGTGGGCATTGCTCGAAGTAAAAGCCACAGCTTCTGGCAGGCTGTGACGCGCGGCGAAGCGGGTGAACTGTTCCAGCAAAGTGGTGGTGCCGCCAGCAATGCTGCCGGTGCTGCCATCTGTGGTGGTCAGACGGGCTACTGCAGCCTTGACTGTCACGTCAAGTCCGCCGAGCTTATAGCTGCCGTCGGCAAGTCCGGCTGCTTCCATGGCATCGGTGATGGCAAAGGCAGAGGGATTACCACCGGCCATGATCATGTCGACGGTTCCATCGGCTAAGTGCACTCCGTCACCGATGATTTCCAGGTGCGCCTGCCCGTGTCGTGCAGCGGTGATGCAGGCGGCTGCCGCACCAGGCTCGCGGTGGTGAATCGGAGGCATCGCATTAAACAGGTGGGTGGCGGTAACGGTTACGCCAAGTTCTCTAGCTCGAGTTATTACGGCAGAGGTGGTGGCGTAATCCGCGTTGGTGTGCCCCAAGGAGGCGATGATGTTGTGGTTTGCGCACAGCTGGAGCAGTTCGTCGACGTGATCGGTTTCTGGCGCAAAGGTGATTGACCGGACTGCGTTGTTTGAGGCATCGATGACGCGGGCGAAGACATCAGGATTACCAGGCATGATTTTGGCTGGGTTTTGGGCGCCGCATTTACCCGGATTGACGAACGGGCCTTCCATGTGGATGCCGTGAATCAGGCCTTCTCCCACTAGTGGGTGGAGGCGGTGTGCTTGCCGGGCCAATTCATCGCCGGTGGCAGAAACCAAGCTGGCCAGCAATGTCGTGGTGCCGTGTGTGCGGTGGTACCGTGCTGCGCGACGGCAATCTTCGGTGGTTCCAGAAGGGAAAGCGCCGGAATCTCCGCCGTGATTGTGCAAATCGACAAAGCCCGGCACCCAGGTGATGTCGCCAATGCCCGGTGTTTGTTCGACAGTGCTGACGACGCCGGCTTCATCGATAGTAATGCGGGTGTTATCCCAGACAGCGTGTGCGGTGACAAGGCGACCTTCTAGGTGGCGCGGAAAGCCGTGGTCGGCGGCGGTGGGAGAGGGGGGCATCATTCTCCTGAGTATTCTCTTTAGCTAGTGACCGGTTGAGATATTGACCGGAGAAACGTTTAATTGTGAATTCTACCCCATGCAGACATAAGACGTATGATGTTTACTGAAAAGATTGTGCACCAATTGTCTGGATTGTCAGGAGCAGAAGAAATGTCAGAATCCATCGCGCCATTTCACGGCGTAGTGCCCCCAATCGTCACCCCGTTTAATGAGGATTTCTCCATTGATACGGATTCGCTGCGCGCACAAGTAGAGCGGATGATCAAAGCCGGCATTCATGGCTTGTTTGCACTCGGCTCTTCGGCCGAGGTCGCTTTTTTGACCCGAGAAAACCGGCAGATCGTCCTGGACACCATCATCGACCAAAACGCTGGTCGCCTGCCCGTCGCTGCTGGCGTCATCGACATGACCACCCCACGCTGCCTGGAACATGTCGCTGATGCGCGCGAACGAGGCGTCGACGCCCTGGTAGCTACCGCACCGTTTTACGTACGCACCCACGCAAACGAAATCGAAGAACACTTCCGCCAGCTACACGCTGCAGCACCTGACTTGAAGCTATTCGCCTACAACCTGCCGGTCTCCGTCAATGTGGTGCTGGAGATTCCTATGCTGATTCGTCTGGCCCAAGAAGGAGTGCTGGCAGGCATCAAAGACTCCGGCGGTAAGGATGACTACACCCGCGCCGTTGTTGCCGCGCGCAAAACAGCCCAGCTAGAAAACTTCGTCGTACTCACCGGCTCGGAAATGACCGTGGACTACGCCTACTTGGGCGGCTGCGATGGCGTCGTGCCAGGCCTGGGCAACGTTGACCCCTACGCCTACGTACAACTGCACGAGACGTGCCGGGCGAAAAACTGGGAACAAGCCGTCGAAATCCAAGAACGCATCAACAAGCTCATGGCCGTAGCATTTGTCGGCGACGGCTCGCGGATGGGCGGCTCGGCGGCAGGGCTGGGTGGATTCAAATCTGCACTGCACCATCTGGGTATCTTTGCTTCCCCCCGCATGGCACCTACGCACATGCCGCTTAACGACGACGAACATGCGCGGGTCGCAGCCATCGTTGATGAATTCAGCCACGGTGTGTAACGGTGCAGGTGCAAAACAGCATCCCGACACAGAGCGCACTGAGTGCGCCGAGCGCACCGAGCACTCTGTGCTTCGATATCGGTGGTACGAAAATCGCCTACGGCATCGTCCACGACAACAGCCCAACTGAAACCATTGCTGCCGGATCCGTACCTGCACAACCACAAGGTTCTTCGCTAGCAGCGGAGTTCGACAAAGCTGTCGGCATCGCATTGGCAGCAGCTCGTGAAGCGGGGATCGAGCCAGACCGCATCGGCGTCGGCGCGCCGGGCATTGTTCGCGGGCCGAGTGGAACCATACTCCGTTCCGGCCCCACGGTTCCTGGTTGGCAAGGAACCATCATCGAAGACATTATCGCTCGTCACACGAATGTGCCCGTAGCATGTCACAACGACGTGCGCATTTGGGCGTTCGGTGAGCACAACTTCGGTGCCGGGCGCGGTATTACTGGCCGCGTGATCTATCTTTCGCTGGGCACAGGCGTCGGCGGAGCCATCGTCGACAACGGAGAATTACAAACCGGAACCTCCGGTTCCACCGGTGAATTTTCGGAGTTGCTCGTGGCAGATCTGCGGGGCATGGCCGAAAGGGTAGAAAACACTTGCTCCGGAAACTCCCTAGCGCGCTATTACAACGTGCTCGCGGCTGATGCAGACTATGCCGGGCGTATCGCTTGGGACCACCCTGCTGGGCCCGATGACCTGAGCCTTCCAGAGATCATGAAGCGCTATCATGCCGGAGATCGCCTGGCATTTGACGTGATTGATGGCAATATGCGCGGTTTTGGGCGTGCGCTGGCCGGGCTCGCTTTTGCGCTCGATATCGATGGCATCATCATCGGCGGCGGGGTTGGTGGGCTCGGTGAACCGATTTTAGGGGCGCTGCGCGCTGGGTTCGCGCAATGGACGGTGGATTCTGCGCAACGACTACCAATCGTGGATTCTGAGCTAGGCAGACTCGCACCATTGATAGGTGCAGCTGCTTATGCCCGCGAGTATGCGGAATAGTTGTGATGAGAAGACCGTTTGGTTTTCTCACAGGAGCAGTTTTCACCGGCTCAGTTACCCCAACGCTTGAGTCACCTCAAGACCTTAGTTACCCCACAGACCTAAACACCTCACACCAGAAAGGGTGCAAAAGCTATGCCTTTTAATTTTCAGGCCAGTGATATCGCCGGTCGTCGGCAAGAAATCATTACCGCCGTGCGTGGCAAACTCGTGGTTTCGGTACAAGCTCCTGATGGGCATGCGATGCGCGATACTCATACGCTGACTCACGTGGCGCGTGCCTGCGTCGATGGTGGAGCACCAGCGATTCGCTGCGGTGGATATGGTGGGGTAGAAGACATTGCGTCTATCGCCAGTGCAGTCGACGTGCCTGTGTTTGGCTTGACCAAAGAAGGCGATACTGGCGTCTACATCACGCCAACGCGTGAGTCTGTGCGCAATGTGGTTGCTGCGGGGGCAGCGGTGGTTTGCGCCGATGCCACCTTGCGTGAGCGTCCTGACGGTTCTAGTTTTGCTGAGTTGGTGAAATTAGCGCACGAACTGGGTGCGGTGATTATGGCCGATTGCGCGACCCCAGAAGAAATGGCGGCGGCGCATAGCGATGGTGCGGATATCATCTCGACGACGCTGGCTGGTTACACCGAACACCGGGAGAAAACTGTGGGTCCGGATTTCGCCTGCCTTGCACAAGGGCGTGCACTGGTGGGGGCAGATGCATTCGTGATTGGGGAAGGGCGGTTCCATAGCCCAGCGGCAGTCGCGCAAGGTATTGAGCGGGGCGCTGATGCGATCATTGCCGGAACCGCGATTACCGATCCGGGCTGGATTACCGCGGCTTTTTCTGCCCCCTTGCGAGAGCTAGATTAGTTTTCGCCTGCACGGTGGCCTCCGTGCAGGCGGCCACCGTGCCCCATTAGCGTGTTTGTACTGCGGCGATCGCGCGCTGCAATGGGGCATAATGCGCAAGCACTTTTTCACGGTAGAGTTGCGCGTCACCGGCTGCTAAAGCGTGCACTATCGCCGCGTGGGCCTCGATGGTTTTTTCAATGTCACCGGGCATCTGCACTTTCATTAATGGCAATACGTCCATATGAATTTGCCAAAAAGCATCGGACAGCTCTCGGATCAGGTTATTGGCAATTAACGAATGCAGACGACGGTGGTAGGCGTGGTCTTCTTCCGCAAAAGATTGTCCGGCCGAGTGTTTTTCGTGCATGGCCTGAACCAATTCCAATAGGTGGGTGGCGTCGTCGGCAGTAAAGGCTGCGCACAATTCATCGGCCATGGATAAATCAAGCCCGATACGCACCTCCACGACATCGCGTAGATGTTGGAAAGAATTTTCGGAATCAATGATGGTGCGCAGGACTAAGCCTTGGATTAAGGGGGAAAGGGATAGCGAGCCCACAAAAGTGCCGTGTCCGTGGCGTACCTCCACGATGTCCAAGCTGGACAGCGTGCGTACTGCCTCGCGGACAGAGGAGCGAGAAAGATTCAGCGCCTCACACAAATTGGCTTCTGTGGGCAAAGGGTCGCCTGGGCGCAGCTGGTTGCGTTTGATGTACTCGGTGATCCCGTTGGCGGCAAGTGTCGCGGCGTTAGTGCGTTGGCTCACAATTGGTCCTTTCGGGCCGGGCTGAAAATTCGGGGACGGGGCCTTTGCTGGCGGCGATGTGTCGTTGTCAGTCTCATCGTCAGCCTCGTTTGTCGACCTCGTTGTCAGGCTCGTTGGCCGAGGTGTTGGGAGCGGTTACCCCCGGTCGCCTGGCGACGATAGTTGGTGACCTTGGAAAATGACAATTGTGACTGCTTTGTATGGCATGTTTAGTGCCAGCTTGCTTGTCGGAAGTCAGATGTCTGACATATTATATGATCACATTCACACCATTGGGTCGCAACGTGACGTGTCACGTACTCGCCGGGGTGCACCGTGCACTGGGTGAGCAGGCCTGACAAGGAAGGATCAAGACCACATGTCTATGAATATCTCCATTATCCGCCGGATTGGCATGGTTGCTGCCGCGGCCAGTATGAGCATTGCGCTTGCGGCGTGTGCTCCTGACAACAGCTCGTCCAATGGTGCACAAGACACCAACGCGAATGGCTCTAGTGCTTCTGATTCTTCTGATTCTGCATCCTCTGGTGAGGTGAACGAAGAAGGTACCATCCGGGCTGCTATTTCCTATGAGCTTGGCACCAATGGTTATGACCCAATGACCACCACCGCTGCACTGACTGTGGCTGCTAACTGGCACACCCTGGAAGGTCTGACCGAACTAGACCAGACCGACGGCACCACCTATGCAGCCCTGGCGTCGGAGTTGCCGGATTCTGGCGATAGCACCGAAGCTACAGTGCAGCTGCGTGAAGGCGCGAAATTCTCTAATGGCTCGGACATTACAGCCGACGACGTTGTTTTCTCCTTTGAGCGCGTCATGGATGAATCCAATGAGTCGCTCTACGCTTCCTTCATCGACTTCATCGACTCAGTAGAAAAAGTCGACGATACTAGCGTGAAATTCACGCTGAAGCACCCAACTGGCGTCTTGGCCGAGCGCTTGTCGACGGTAAAGATCGTTCCGAAGGATGTTGTGGAGGAAGATCCAAAGGCTTTCGATAACAACCCGGTTGGTTCTGGTCCATACGTTATGACCGACAACGGTGGCGCCACGAACACCATCAAGTTCGAACGCAACGAGCACTATAATGGTGATCGTCCGGCGCGGTCCGCAAAGATGGAATGGGACATCATTCCGGATGCCTCGACGCGCATTAACGCCTTGCAATCTCAGCAAGTACAGGCGATTGACGCCGTGCCATATCTGAACGTAGATACGGTTGCTGCCACTAACGAGCTTGAATCTGAGCAGGGATTCGGCCTGTTGTTCTCCATGTTCAACAACGACCCGTCAAACCAATTCTCGAACAAGGACGCTCGCCAGGCATTCTTGTACGCGATTGATATGGACAAGGTCATCGAAAACGCGATGCAGGGGCAGGCCACCGCCGCGAAGTCCTTCCTGGATACTGAGCACCCGAACTTCCATGAAGCTGCAAACGTCTATGAACACGACACGGCCAAGGCGAAAGAACTGTTCGAAAAAGCAGGCGTGTCTAAGCTGCGTCTGTTGGCTACCGACCACGACTGGGTAAAGCTGGTCTCGCCGATCGTGCAGGAAAGCCTGAAAGAAGCTGGCGTGGAAGTTGAATTCACGGAGAAGAAATCTTCCGATGTTTACAACACCATCGATGGTAAGCCCGAAGCTTACGACGTCGTTCTGGCCCCAGGCGACCCATCGGTCTTTGGTAATGATCCAAACTTGCTGATGCGTTGGTGGTACGGCAACGACACCTGGACCCAGACTCGTATGCACTGGAATGACGAAGGCTACGAGAAGATCCAGGACTTGTTGGATAAGGGTCTGCAAGAAACCGATGAAGCCAAGCAGCAAGAAATCTGGAACGAAACCTTCGACGTGCTTTCCGATGAGGTTCCGCTGTACCCACTGTTCCACCGGAAGTCGCCAAGCGCTTGGGATAACAACACCCTCGTCGACTTTGAGCCAATTCCGGTCACCGGACTGTACTTCTTGGGTGCAGGAACCACCGAAAAATAAGGCAAGACTGAATGTCTAATCTGATCCGCCTCGTCGGACGCAGGCTGCTGGCGCTGCCGATCATGGTCCTGGGCGTAACGTTCTTGGTGTTTTTCATCATGTCGTTCTCGCCAGCGGACCCGGCACGCCTCGCCCTCGGCGAGACTGCTTCGCCCGCTGCCCTGGAGGCTTACCGCGAAGAACACGGTCTGAATGATCCATTACTCGTGCGCTATGGCCAGTTTCTGGTCAACATGGTGCAAGGCGACCTGGGCTTGTCATCCGGCGGCGTGCCGGTTACCGAGCGCATCGCGCACGCGTTTCCCATCACGCTGCAGTTGACTTTTACAGGGTTGCTGTTAGCGGTCATCGTTTCCGTGATCTTGGGTGTATTAGCTGCTATCTACCGAGAAAAATGGGTAGACCAGGTTATTCGTGTGCTTTCGATTGCCGCGCTAGCGACCCCGTCGTTCTGGTTGGCTATTTTGCTGATCCAGTGGCTGGGAACCATTCCTGGTGGTTGGGGAGCGTTCCCAGCCGTCGTGGCCCGGTGGGTGCCGTTTAGCCAAGATCCTGCGACCTGGGCGAATAATATTTTCCTCCCTGCTGTGGCACTTGCTGTGCCGGTGGCAGGTTCGTTAACCCGTGTCGTGCGTACCTCGATGGTGGAAGAACTCGACAAAGATTACGTCCGCATGGCCATCGGTGCAGGTGTGCCGCGTGGCACCGTCATCGGACGAAATGTCTTGCGTAATGCTTTGATTACCCCCATTACAGTGCTTGGTCTTCGGGTGGGCTACCTCATGGGTGGTGCGGCCGTCATTGAGATCATCTTTAATATCCAGGCGATGGGCCAGCTAATTCTCGATGGCGTTGTGCGTAACGACGTTTACTTGGTCCAAGGCGTGACATTGGTGGTCGCGATCGCGTTCATCGTTATCAACATCATCGTCGATATTCTCTACGTGCTGGTGAATCCACGGATTAGGAGCATCTAATGCTACGAGCAAAAACCACGCAAAAGCTGGAGAATAAAGCTGGCGCACGATTTACTGGCCTAAAAAACCTGCCGTTGAAATCAAAGATTTCCATGGTGGTCCTCGGCCTCGTGGTGCTGGCCGCTGTCTTTGCGCCGCTTATCGCACCGCATGACCCATTGTCTACGGGAACTCCGATTCAGGCACCGTCTGGTGAGCACTTATTCGGCACGGATTCCGTTGGTCGTGACATTTTATCGCGGGTTATTTACGGTGCACGTTCCTCGCTGCTCATTGGTTTGTTGGCAACAGGGCTGGCTTTGCTGGCCGCGGCTGTGTTGGGCTCAATCGCCGCGACATCGAATAAAGTCGTTTCAGAAATTTTGATGCGTATTTTGGACATCGTCATGTCCTTCCCCGCCATCGCGCTGGCCGCGGTCTTCGTTGCGGTGTGGGGTAATAACGTAGCTATTTTGATCATCGCGATCGGTTTCGTTTATACCCCGCAGCTGTCCCGTATTATTCGTGCGAATGTTTTGGGGCAGTTCGGTGAAGACTACGTATCAGCCTCCCGGGTCATGGGTGCATCAACAGCGCATATCTTGCTCAAACAGGTTGCGCGCAACTGCATTGCGCCGGTATTAGTTTTTGCCACGGTTTTGGTTGCTGACGCGATTGTGCTGGAAGCCTCGTTGTCCTTCATCAACGCCGGTGTTGCGCCGCCGAACCCATCGTGGGGCAATATTCTGTCCGATGGACAGGGCATTTTGCTCACCGGTGCCTGGTGGCCTACTTTCTTCGCTGGTTTGATGCTGTTGATTACCGTGTTGTGTTTGAACATCATGTCCGAGGGCATGACCGACGCACTGGCTTCGCCGCCTGCACGCAAGCCAATCGCCGATGATGCGAAAGCTGCCGAGCAAGCTGAGAAAGCTGCTGTGAAGACTCTCGGTGCGACTTCCCGGGAGGAATCCCAGGCTGCGCTGGAACAATCGCTGAATGCTCTGCGTGGTTCGTCCATGGTGACTCAACGACGCGAGGCTGGGAAGGCAGAGGCCGGGGCTTCTGCAAAGAAAACCCCGCTGCTGGAAGTCAAAAATCTCCGCATTAGCTTTCCGGATGCACATGGGTCGGTCGATATTATCGACGGCGTAAACTTTTCTGTCGCCCCCGGAGAAACCTTGGGATTGGTGGGTGAGTCTGGCTGTGGCAAGTCCATTTCGGCCATGTCCATCATGGGCTTGTTGCCGAATTCGGCGGTGAAAACGGGCGAAGTTCTTTACGACGGAAAGAACGTGCTGGATCTGAGCGAAAAACAGCACAACGCATTGCGCGGGCATGAAATCGCGATGATTTATCAGGATGCTTTGTCCTCACTGAATCCCTCGATGCTCATCAAGGCGCAGATGACGCAATTGATTAAGCGAGGCGGAAAGCGCGGAGCTCGGGAACTCCTAGAGCTGGTTGGTTTGGATCCAGATCGCACGCTGAAGTCCTACCCGCATGAGCTTTCGGGAGGTCAGCGTCAACGCGTGCTGATTGCAATGGCGCTGACACGGAATCCGCGCTTGTTGATTGCCGATGAACCGACTACTGCACTGGATGTGACGGTGCAAAAGCAAGTCGTCGAATTGCTTAATGATCTGCAAAAGAAACTTGGCTTCGCGATGATCTTTGTCTCGCATGACCTGGCCTTGGTGGCTCGCATGGCGGATAAAATTACCGTGATGTACGCGGGGCAGGTGGTCGAGCAAGGCAGCACTGCCGAGATCCTGCATGCTCCGACTCACGAATACACCCGTGGGTTGCTCGGTGCGGTTTTGTCTGTCGAAGCTAACGCACAACGTTTGTACCAGATTCCAGGAACAGTGCCGTCACCGACGGAATTCGTCAACGGGGATCGTTTCGCGCCGCGCTCGTCATACCCAGAGCTGGGGTTGGAGGAAAAACCAACGCTGCGTTTGCTCGGCGATGAAGCAACCTCTACCCACTATTACGCGAGCACCGATGAGCTAGAGGCAGTTCGCCGTGGCGCTAACGCGGCAGCTGATAGTTCGAAGCAGGAAGGCTAGTCGCCATGACCGAATTGGATAAAAGCCTGTCGGCTAAGAAATCAGACCTAGGCCAGCCTGTGCTGGAGCTGCGGGATACCAGCGTGGTGTTCAAAACCCGTACCGGTAGTCTGTTTAGCCCGAATAAGGTGCAAGCGAATAAAGGCATTAACTTCCAGATCTACCGCAACGACATTGTCGGCATTGTTGGCGAATCTGGCTGCGGTAAATCTACCCTGGCCAAAGTCATGGTGGGGCTGCAGAAACCTACCTCTGGCGAGGTGCTGTTTAAAGGCGAGCAGTTGGGTTGGGGGAGATCTGCACGCAAACAAATGGGGAAGTCAGTTTCTGTGGTCTTCCAGGATCCAGCCACCTCATTGAACCCACGCATGAGCGTGCAGCAGCAATTGCTGGATCCGTTGAATGTGCATGGGGTGGGCTCGCATAACGATCGTCTCAGTCGTGTCCGTGAGCTGTTGTCACTAGTTGGCCTGCCACAATCAGCACTCAACGTGTTACCGCGGCAGATTTCTGGTGGTCAACGTCAGCGTGTCGCTATTGCTCGTGCACTCGTGCTCGAGCCGGACGTGATCATTGCCGATGAACCTACCTCTGCACTTGATGTGTCAGTGCGTGCGCAGGTGCTTAACTTGTTATTGGACCTCAAACGTGAAATGGGCTTGGGCTTGGTGTTCATTTCTCACGACATCAATACTGTGCGTTACGTATCCGACCGGATTTGCGTGATGCTCGGTGGGGAAATCGTGGAAGAAAACACGACCGAGGAAATTTTCGGCAACCCGCAGCATGAATACACGCGCGAATTACTAAGCGCAGTGCCGTCGCTACTAGGGGATTAGCCCGGAGAATCTCAGCAGGCTCTGCGGGTTTTGTGCGAAAAATGAGTGATAGTTAACACTATTTGGGATCATAAAAGAATCTTGTTAGTCTCTTGGGTATGAGATTGAAGAAGATTGCGTTCCTTCTGAGCGCCATTGCTGTTGCTGTCACCGGCGCGGTAGCGCCGCAAGCCAATGCCGTTCGGGGAGGCCATGACGTCTCTCCCGATGACAAAAAGGCACAGAATATCGTCATTGTCGGCGGCTGCACGGGTACGGTCATCAGCCCACACTGGGTCCTCGCCGCAAAACACTGCTTCCGAGAAGGTAACCACCCGATGCCGATCACTACTGGCATCGACAAAAAGGGCGGCCGCAAAGGCTCGCAGGAAACTTTCTATGCCCCAAGCGGTGACATTTCGCTTGTGCGGATGTCCATGTATTCTGCCTTCGATTTCGACAGCTACCCACAATTGGCTTCCGAATCGCCTCAGGCTGGACAGACCGGAACCTTCTACGGTTGGGATAATCGCGCACATAATTACTTGCAGCAATCGACCGCTGAGGTGCAAGGTAGCTACCAAGACGGCAGTTATAGCAACGGCAAGATGTTTGTTGTGCACCATCAAGATGGTGCCTATTCCAAACCAGGTGATTCTGGCGGGCCGCTCTTTATTGATGGAAAGCTAGCGGGTGTGGCCTCGGCAATCTCTGGCAACGGCGTGCCACTGAACCTCGCTGATATTGCGGCGCAAAAAGAATGGATCGCGGAGAAACTGGCGACTACAGGAGACACTGCGAATTTCTAACACAGTTCTCTTGCCTGCTGCCTGACGGTTTTTCGTCTATTTTTTGTCGTCCGTTTCGACCGTGACATTACCGGTGAGCTTCCACCCGTCGCCTTCTTCGTATTCGAATTCCGGGGCTTCGACTTCGTTGCCATCTTTGTCATAACCTGGCGCTGGCTTGTTTTCGGCTTTCTCCAGTTTTTCCGGAGTATCAGTCTTTTCCCAGCGCCGGGTGCGCACGCGTGTCGAAGCCGCGTAGTCGTCGCCCATACCCTTCAGCAATGAGATCATGATGAACCCTTGCATGATGAAGAATGGCAGCGCGACGATGGTCACCACTTCCTGGATCGCTTGGATTCCGGATTCGTTGATGAACAATAAGGCAGCGGTTACTACACCGACAGCAATCGCCCACGCGACGCGGTAGTAGGTAGGGGATTTGGCCTCTTCACCGGTGGCGAATGTATCCATCACCAGGGCAGCGGAGTCAATTGAGGTGATGAAGAAAATCGTGATGACAGCCAAGGCCAGCGTGCCGGATACGGCATACAGCGGGTATTGCCCCAGGAGCGCGAACAAGGCAACCGGGGTGTTGCCTTCTTCAACGACTGGTCCGGTCAGCACACCGGGATCTTCCAGCTCCATTTCGATGGCGGAGCGGCCAAAGATGGAGAACCATACGATGACGAAAATCGTCGGCAAGGCGAGCACACCACCGATGAATTCACGTACGGTGCGCCCACGTGAGATACGTGCGATGAACATGCCGACGAACGGCGACCAGCATATTGTCCACGCCCAGTAGAAGGCCGTCCAGGAATTTAGCCACCCTGGGTTTTCGTTGTAGGAGTCTACCCAAAACATCAGTTCTGGCAGGCTGCTGGCATAAATTCCGAACGCTTCCGTCGTGTGGTTAATAACTTTCAGCGTTGGACCCATGACGGCCACGAAGATCATCAGTAGTACGGCACCGAGAATGTTCAGGTTGGATAGGATTTTCACGCCCTTATCCAGGCCGGTGGCCACAGAAATAGAAGCAGTCACGGTAATCCCGACGATGATCAGCACTTCCACCCAGCCGACTAGCGGCACACCCCACATGATGTTTAGTCCGGCGTTGATTTGTAGTACGCCCAAGCCGACAGAAACCGCAAGACCAAAGATGGTGCCGATGATGGCCATTGCATCAATTAGTTTGCCCGGCCAGCGGTAGACCATTCCGCCCAGAAATGGTGAGAATACCGAAGAGATGCGTGCAGGCATTTTGCGCTTGTAAATGAAATAGCCCATTGCCAAGCCCGGCAGCACGAAAATTACCCACATGTGGGCAGCGAAGTGGTAGTAGGTGTATTCGAATGCCTGGGTGATGGCCTCTTGGCTCATCGGTTCCAGCTCGCCACGTGGTGGATTGTACGCGTGGTGGATTGGTTCAGCGGCACCCCAAAACAGCAGGGTAGCGCCTAGCCCGGCCGCGAAAAGCATAGCGAACCAAACGGGCAAGGAAAATTCAGGTTCGTCTTCGTCGTCGCCCAAGCGCAGTTTTCCGAATTTGGAGACGAAGATTCCGATCAGGAACACGAAGATGACGGAAAAACCACCGATATAAAGCCATGCGAAATTCCGCAGCAGTGTGTCGGAAGCATCGCTGTAGAGATCGCGAGCCCGGGAACCGAAGGCGATCGTTCCGGCCACGAAAACCGCCACGAAAATGGTGGCGGTGAAAAAGACGAAGGGGTCAGTTTGGAGCCGGAATCTGCGCTTAGTGGGTGCGGACCCGGTTGATGATGTAGAAGGTGGCGTCATATTTTTCCTGCCAGCTAGGTTACAAAGTTCTAGCAGGGATTATACTGAGCCTGACCTTGGCTGGGGAGATTTTTGTCCCGGCACTGGGGCGGAGGATTCCTAGAACGGAGGCTCTTCGTCTGGCCCCAAGACGTGCAGGAGCTTGGATGCCGGCCAAATGGCGATCCCTTGACCTTTTTCGTTGAGTTCCTCCGCTCGCTTTTCTTTCGAGGTCTTTTTCGCCCATTCGCCAACCACCAAAATGGTGGTTTTCTTCGTGACATTTTTGCCGATTTGCGCGCCGCGTTCCGCAATGTCTGACCACAACCGACCTTTGTCGTAAGGCTCGAATTCCCCGGTTAGCGTGACGTGTTCGCCGAATAACGGATGGTCTGAGTCTGCATTGTGGTTCGCTTCCGGCACGGTATCTGGGGTGGCGACGGCTTGCCACGGGGCGGGCTGGCCACTACCGGATTTCGCCGAGGATTTCCCGGCTTTTTCGCTTGTCGACGCCTGCTGGCTGCTTTGGCCGGCTTGCGCGTTGCTGCCGGTGCTTTGTGCTCCGCCACCGGCTAATTCGCTGAGATCAGTGCGCAGTACGGGAAGGTGGGTGTCGCCGTGAACTTTGCCCAGTGCAAAATTACTGGCGGCATATAACTCGGCAACGCTGCCGCGGTGATGTTCGCGCAAGGCTAGCTCTACGAGTATCTCACCGGTGACGTAGGCGGCAGCGGCCGCGCTTTCTGTGGAAGCGGGTTTGTCTGTTGCGACTTCCAGTGCTTGGGCGATCGTGTCTAATTCATGGTCGCGAACTTTGATGGTGGCGTGCGTGCTGGCGTTGCGGGCTAGGGCTAGTGTGCACGCGTAGGTGAATGTAGCGTGAGTGGCAGCCAGCGCCCGATGCAGCTGTGCTGCCTGATAAAAACCGTTGTGGGCGACGATCGGGGTCGAGCCGTCGACAAGCGCTGGCGAATTCTGCAAATGGTGCGCGAATTCTTCTATGCTCCACGTTTTTTCTGTGTTGGCCTGGCCGTCGGTGTACTCCACGGTGTGGATGCGCAGTACGTTGTTGTATGAGGCTGTGCCGTTGGTATTGACCTTTGCTTTGCCTTCGCCGTCTGTGTTGTCTTCTGTATTCTTCTCGACGTTTCCCGTTGACTCGATAGCAATGGCTAGGAAATTTAGTCCAGCTACCGCACCTTCGGCTGGAGCTTTTCCTTGTTGGGCGTCACGAATATCGGTGATGAATGCTTGTAGTGCTTTGGTGCTCGCTTGGCCAGGTGGGAAGGTGACTGACATATCAGTGCCGTGGAGCACAACGGAGCCGCACTCTAGCGCGGTGGGTTCAGTGGCGGAAATGCCGGTGATGTCAGCAATATTGATGGTTGAGACCGTGCGTGATTCGTCGCCGCGGTATAGCGCTGCGGATAATTCGCTACGCATCATGGTGATCGTGTCATTGGAGACGGTCAGCGTGGCGTTATGGGCTTGCGTCACGGCAGTGATCCTTCCTGGTTGGGCGGCTGTGGGGCTGGCAGTTCTGTTAATGGCACCGGGATAACCCTGCTCATGACGCTGGGTTAACTCTGCTCATGGCACCGGGATTGCAGCCCTGCTAGTAACACGGTAATGCCTCGCTCGACATCGGTGTTGCCAGCCCCGTTGCAATCGTTTGCGTTAGAACCATCGGTATTAGAGCTAGCGGATTTAGTGGCAGCCGATTTACTGGCAGCGAGCAATTGCTGAGCTGATTGTTCCATTATGCTTGCGCCGAACACTAGGTGTAGAGCCGAGGTCGCGGTAGCGATGACGTCGGCCTCGGCGTGGTCTGCGGCGTGGATGGCCGCAACGTGACCTTTTTTCGGAGCATTGTGTCCAAGCTCGTGGTGAATGCTAGCCACAAGGCTGTCACATAGGTGAGACCACAAGGGAGAATATGGTTGTGAGACCGCTGCGTGCACTAGCTCGGCTCCATCACGGTGGGCAAGCAGTGTGGAGTGCAGCGTGGTGCAAAAATCCTGGGGGCTAGCGTACGTACTGCCCGGTGGTGCGTCGACAAGCGCAAAAACCGGCTGCAGAATCTTTTTTGCTACCGCTGTAATCAATTCTTGTTTGTTGGCGATATGCCAATAGAGGGCTCCTGCGGCAACGCCGAGGGAGTTTGCTACCCGTCGCATCGTCATATCCGCCAGCCCATAGGTGTCAAGAAGCTCCAGGGCCTGGGAGATGATGGTTTCGCGGTGTAGCTGCACAATTGCATAGTTTACGGCAGTCTGTTTTGTGTGTAGTACGTGATGGCAAGCACCGCGATTCGCAGCGCCTAGCCTGAAGCTCACAGCAAGTTCCGAGGAAGTTTTCATGTTCGCACGCGGGGCAGGCTGTTAGGATTACGTGACGTTACGCCAAAGAGTTCAAGTATTCGCCTCCGTGGCGCTACCCCAAATATTCAAGGAGCATCCATGTCTTTGTCCCTGACACCCAAAAAAGCCATTGTGGCTCTCGCTGCACTGGCCCCACTGATTGTGGCTGGGTGCTCGTCGGCTGACGAGGAAACCGCTGCGAAAAACACTTCCACTGTCACCAGCACGTCGGAAACCCCTTCGGCAAGCCCAACCGAAGACCCAGAGCATAAGGACGAGCACGACAAGAAAGAAGAGGATCAGCACCCTGAGGGGCAGCAGCCGAAGCCTGGTAACCAAGCGGCAGCGGGCGGTGCCCCAGCACAGGGTGGCCACAATGGTCAGCCTGTCAACCCATTCGATCAGCAGCTCGACCAACAGCGTTTGAACGTGGCTCCTGTCGAGGGCGGTCAGCCTGCCGACGAGCAAACCATCGGTGAGATTCGTCAGTTGTTGGATGGCGCGTACCAGCAGGAGACCCTGACGAAATTCATGCAGTACATCCCGAATAACACTTGCCGCGCGGCTTTGGATGAAATTGGTGGCGCTAATGCCTTCAATATGGATGAATTAGATCCGGCAACTCGTGCGCAATTCGACCGGGCATATGAACTTATGCCAAACCGCTCGTACATTGAGTCTGTCACCAACGTGCAGCGCAACGGCGACCGTGCTTCGGCAACCGTTACGGTGAACACCCCGCAGGGCAAGGATGAATCCATCCAGCGCTACCAGATCGAAGACGGCCAGTGGAAGTTCTGTAAGTAATTTATGGCTCGCAGTATTCCGCGCTGGCTGGGGGACCGGGCTGGGCTGATTGGTCTCTGGCTGATCGTGTATTCCGTTGGCGGCGCAATTTGGGGGTTGTTGCGCCCGACGTTTTCAGCGCAGGTTGTCAGTACCGAGAGTCTGATCCCAGATTATTCTGATTCCAGCCATTTCATAGCGTTTGCGACGTATGTGATCGCCACTGCCGCGATGTCCGTGGCATTGGCGATTTTCGCCTATCTTCTGCAAGGTTCCCGCAAATTCGTGGATTTGTTGTGGATTGGCGTGGTTGCTTTAGCAGGGGCAGTGTCATTTCTGGCCATTGGCGACGTCGTTGGCATGAGTGTGCATGGCATAGGGGCTGCTGATCAGCTTGCGCCGGGGACTACGATCACGACGATAGCTGCCGCCAAACCCGGTATTTCGGGTTACCTGGTCTCGCCATTCGTGGCTATGCTGGTGTATTGGTCGTTACAGGTTCTTAGTCCTGCGACGGAAACCACGAAAAACCCTGTCGTGAAACAAACAGAAGACGCCTAGCCAGCATTAAGGAGCCACTACGGTGTTAAGCACGATCGACCTGCGAGGCCAAGTGCCCACCACTGCCCAATTGCGCCGTAGCCTGCCACGGGGCGGTACAGATATTACGTCGGTTTTGCCGACGGTCACGCCCATTATTGAAGCGGTGAAAACGGGTGGGGCGCAAGCGGCATTGGAATTTGGTGCACGTTTCGATCGCGTGCGGCCGGACTCTGTGCGCGTGCCAGCAGAAATTATGGACCGTGCCGTCGGTGAGTTGCAGCCGGATGTGCGCGCGGCGATTGAGGAAGCCATTGCTCGGACCCGCAAGGTACATAGTGAGCAAAAACCACAATCGCATACGACCGAGCTTGCCGACGGCGCCCGCGTGACTGAGGTTTTCCGTCCGGTGGAACGCGTCGGCTTGTATGTACCTGGTGGACAGGCGGTGTATCCGTCGTCGGTAATCATGAATGCCGTGCCGGCACAGGAGGCCGGCACAGAATCACTCGTAGTCGCGAGCCCGCCACAGGAAGATTGTGGTGGTTGGCCGCATCCGACTATTTTGGCTGTTTGCCGTTTGCTCGGTGTTGATGAAGTCTGGGCGGTTGGCGGCGCGCAAGCGGTGGCGCTGCTGGCTTATGGCGATGACGAGTTGTGTGAGCCGGTGGATATGGTCACCGGCCCGGGCAATATTTATGTCGCTGCCGCCAAGCGTTTGGTACAAGGCGTGGTTGGTATTGATTCGGAGGCCGGCCCCACGGAGATTGCGATTATCGCCGATCACACTGCGAACCCGATTTGGGTCGCGTATGACCTGATCTCCCAGGCAGAACACGATGAGATGGCAGCGAGTGTCCTGATCACTGCTGATGAAGAGTTTGCCACTCGTGTGAACCATGAGGTTGCAAAGCGCTATGGCGTGACTGCCAACCACGCTCGTGTCGAACAAGCCTTGCGCGGTCAACAGTCCGGCATTGTGCTTGTCGACGACCTTGAGCAAGCCGTACGTGTGGCAGATGCCTATGCGGCTGAACATTTGGAAGTGCATACGGAAAATGCCCGCGAGATTGCCGAACGCGTTCGCCATGCGGGAGCGATTTTTGTGGGGGAATATTCTCCCGTGCCGTTGGGTGATTACGTGGCCGGTTCTAACCACGTGTTGCCTACGGGAGGCACAGCTCGCTTCTCGGCAGGGTTGTCGACGCATACCTTCCTGCGTCCGGTGAACTTGATTGACTATGATCGTGTAGGTTTGCGTTCGGTCGCAGAGCACGTGATTGCATTTTCGCAGGCCGAACAGCTGCCTGCCCACGGTGAGGCGATCCGGGCGCGTTTTGCTGAGCGTGCGGAAAACGCGGAGGGCTAGCGCATGGTCGATATTTCCCATTTGCCTTTGCGCGAGGAGCTGCGTGGCCAACGCGCTTATGGAGCCCCACAGCTTGCGGTACCAGTTGCGCTGAATACTAACGAAAATCCATACCCGCCGTCACCGGCACTAGTGGAAACGTTGTTGGAGGAGATCAGGCAATTGTCTTCCCAACTTAACCGGTATCCGGACCGCGATGCGGTGCAGTTACGTGCGGACTTGGCGGACTATGTGACACGTCGGACCGGGGTAGAGGTTACTGGGGAAAACGTGTGGGCAGCCAACGGATCGAATGAGATTTTGCAGCAATTGTTGCAGGCATTTGGTGGTCCTGGCCGTAGCGTGTTGGGTTTCCAGCCGTCGTATTCTATGCATCCAATTTTGGCTGCTGGTACACACACAGAATTTCTTAACGTCCCGCGGCGGGCAGATTTCACCGTCGATATTGATTCCGCACTGGCTACAATCGCCGAACACCGACCGTCGGTCGTGTTTATTACGACGCCCAATAACCCGACTGGTACGCCCACTAGTTTGGACGAAATTGAGCAGCTGTGTCAGGCTGCCCATGCTGCCAACGGCATTGTGATTGTCGACGAAGCTTACGCAGAATTTTCTGCCAGCCCGTCGGCCACAACGCTGATCGCGAAGTATCCTGCCACACTGGTGGTCTCGCGCACCATGTCCAAAGCCTTCGATTTTGCGGGGGTGCGGCTGGGCTATTTTGTTGCCGATCCCGCCTTCGTGGAGGCCGTGCAGTTAGTACGTTTGCCGTATCACCTTTCGGTGTTGACACAAGCTGCTGCCCGCGCTGCTTTGCGCCATGCTGATGAGACGCTGGCCGACGTCGGCAAGCTAATCGAAGGGCGCAATCATGTGGTTGCCGGGCTGGAGAAATTCGGTTATACCGTGATGCCTAGCGAATCCAATTTTGTGTTTTTCGGAAAATTCGCTGAACAACACGAAGTCTGGCAGCAGTTTTTGGATCGTGGGGTGTTGATCCGTGACGTCGGCGTTGCCGGATATTTGCGGGCGACGATCGGTACACCAGAAGAAAACGAATCCTTTTTGCAAGCAGCACGGGAGGTGCAGCGATGAGCGCACGCATTGGCACGCATCAACGGGTCACGAGTGAATCTGATATCTCGGTAGAAATCAACGTGGACGGCCCAGCAACATCCGATATTTCCACTGGTCTGCCGTTTTTTGACCATATGCTTACTGCTTTTGCCGTGCACGGTGGCTTTGGGTTGCAGGTTGCGGCTCGTGGCGATATTGAAGTCGACGCTCATCACACTGTGGAAGATACCGCGATTGTTTTAGGCGAAGCTTTTGCGAAGGCGCTCGGAGATAAAGCCGGAATTACCCGTTTTGGCCAGCAACAGTTGCCAATGGATGAAGCGCTGGTAGAAGCCGTGGTGGATATTTCCGGTAGGCCGTATTGCGTGTTTCGGGGAGAACCGGAGCACTTGGTGCACCAGATCATTGGCGGCCACTACGCAACGGTTATGAACGAGCATTTTTTTGATACTTTTGCCAAGCACGCAGGGCTGACTTTGCATGTTCGCTGCCATTATGGTCGCGACCCGCATCACATCACCGAAGCAGAATTCAAGGCGGTGGCCCGAGCCTTGCGTGCCGCGGTGCAGATTGATCCGAAGCAAGCTGGCCATATCCCATCTACTAAAGGTGCGCTGTAATGGCGAATCTATCGGTATTAATCACATTTTTGTTCGCCGGTTTGCTCGCTGGTGGCGCCGTCAGTGCCTATCGTGCCGGTGCCAAAGCCTGGACGATTATTGCTGCCGTTGCTGCGGTGTCAGTGATAGTGCTGGCCATATGGATGATGACTATGCAGATGCCGTAAGCTGCGAAAAGTAGGTGAGCGACAGCACTGCGTAAAGCGAGGAGGCGATGCCGACGATGAGTCAGCAGCATGGTGGTGACAACAAGGACCAGCGTGAGCAGGCTACTGGTGATGAGCAACCGCGGGTAGTCCAGTCGCCGGCGGGCTCGATCTGGAAAGTTCCTGGTTTTAGCTCCACAATGGTGGCGATCGGCGCTGCTTTCGGCGCGTTTTCTTTGCTGCTACCCGTGTTGCCCCTGGCAGTGCTTGATTCGGGAGGTTCTGCCACTCTTGCCGGTGGTGCTACCGGTTCGTTCATGGCTGCGACCGTCGCCATCCAGATCTTTACCCCGCAGTTGGTGCGCAAGTTTGGCTATAACCCGGTGATGATGGTTGCTGCCTTCATGCTGGGAGTACCCGCACTGGGGCATTTGTTAGGGATGGAACCGTGGGTGGTGCTGCTGTTTTCTGCTTTGCGCGGTACCGGATTCGGTGCCTTGACCGTTGCGCAGTCCGCCTTGATCGCAGAATTAGTGCCTATTCGCCTGTTGGGTAAAGCCACTGGAATTTTGGGCGTATTCGTTGGTGGTGCGCAAATGGTGTTCATGCCTGTGGGCTTGATGATGGGCGACGCCTGGGGTTATCACACGGTGTATTACCTGGCAGCGATCACCGCTTTGATTGCGGTTGCCATGATTGTTCGGTTGCCGAAGCTATTCCCAGCCACCGCGGATGAAGACAACACCGGTGTTGTGCACGTATCTATGTGGAAATTAGTGCTTGTGCCTGCGCTGGCGATGACTAGTATCTCGATGAGCTATGGTGTGGTCTCGTCGTTCTTGCCAGCTTCGGTTCGTGAAGCGGACCCGGCTACTGGTGCTGTACTGGCTGGTTTCATGCTCTCGTTAATCGGGGCGATGACCTTCATCTTCCGTTTGGTTTCCGGTACGGTTGCCGACCGCACCGGAAAGCCGGGCATGTTGATGATCCCCATGCAGATTCTTGGATTGTTCAGCATGTTGTTGATGGCCATTGCGACGTATGCCGGCTGGTCGATCTGGTGGCTGGTTTTGGCCGCACTGCTTTTCGGCGCCGCCTTCGGTGCTATGCAAAACGACGCGTTGCTGTCTATGTTTGATCGCCTACCGCGACACAAATTCTCCGAGGCTTCGGCCGTCTGGAATATTTTTTATGACGCTGGCACTGGGCTAGGCTCTTTGGCTCTCGGTGCTCTGGTTGCAGGTTATGGTTATGCCGGAACTTACCTTGCCGCTGCGGGAATCGTTTTCTTATTAATGATTCTGACCAGCCTGGATGCTTTCATCGGTAAGCATCGGACCACCGAATATCACCATATCCGTGGGCGTTTGCGGCAGGTGCCGGGAGCTCGCACGGCGGGTCGTGCGTGGCGTGTCTCCCGCAGGGGGGCTTCCCGTTTGCGGTTTGGTAAGAAGTCATAGCCTAAACTGTCAGGCATGAGCCCGACTGTTGCCCTGCTTGATTATGGTTCCGGAAATATCCGTAGTGCTTACCGCGCCCTTGAGCACGTCGGTGCGGACGTAGAAATTACCAAAGATCCGCAAATTTGTCTGAATGCAGATGGCCTACTCGTGCCGGGGGTGGGCGCGTTTGCTGCGTGCATGCGTGGGCTACGTGAGGTTCACGGCCCCCGGATCATCGGCCAGCGCCTAGCCGGTGAGCGTCCGGTGTTGGGGATTTGCGTGGGCATGCAGGTGTTGTTTGAACACGGTGTGGAACATGACGAAGCCGCCGATGGTTGCGGTGAATGGCCGGGCACTGTTGAACGATTGCAGGCGCGGGTATTGCCGCACATGGGGTGGAATACCGTGCAGCAGCCTGATTCGCCCATGTTTGCTGAGCTTTCCGACGACGAACGCTTCTATTTCGTGCACTCTTATGGGGTGCGCACCTGGCAATTAGATGGCACTGATTTTGCAGCCCCGCCGCGCGTTGCTTGGTCCGAGCATGATGGCGATCGTTTTGTGGCTGCAGTCGACAACGGTGCGTTGTGGGCGACACAATTCCATCCAGAAAAATCTGGTGCGGCTGGTTCGCAGTTGCTGCGGAACTGGATTAACACGCTATAACAGGCTGCACACCGTGCTAAAGGAACAAGAAAGAAGCTGTCATGAATTTTAGTCTTCTCCCCGCTGTTGATGTTGTCGATGGCCAAGCTGTTCGCTTGGATCAAGGCGCTGCTGGCACAGAAAAATCATATGGTGATCCGATTGCTGCTGCTCGCCGATGGCAACAGCAGGGTGCACAGTGGATCCACTGCGTTGATTTGGATGCGGCCTTCGGGCGTGGTTCCAACCACGAGCTGTTGGCGCAGATTGTGGCCGAGGTGGGGGTTAACATTGAGCTAACCGGTGGTATTCGTGATGATGCATCTTTGCAGCGAGCTCTAGCTACCGGTGCGCGTCGCGTGAATATTGGTACTGCCGCGCTGGAGAAACCGGCATGGATCGAGCGAGTTTTGGCCGAACATGCCGATGTCGTCGCGGTGGACCTCGCGGTGTTGCGCGATGAATCGGGCGGATGGCGTACTCGCGGTCGCGGTTGGGAAACCGACGGCGGGGACTTGTGGGAGGCGCTGGAACGTCTAGACGCGGCTGGCTGCCGGCGCTTCGTTGTCACCGATGTGTCGAAAGACGGCACGCTGACCGGCCCCAATATCGATCTGTTGCGGGAAGTTAGTGCAGCTACTGAAGCAAATATTACGGCTTCGGGTGGGATTTCTAGCTTGGACGATGTGGCCGCCGTCGCCAAGCATGCCAATGAAGGAATCGATTCCGTGATTATTGGGAAAGCGTTGTATGAGGACCGTTTTAGTTTGTCAGCGGCACTCGAATTGGTGGATGGACTAGTAAGCAAGACCACACGTGGCTAAGATCGGGTTTTAATGGATGCATCCGAGAGCACTGCACGTGAGTCGAGAGCATATGAGACGAGTACGCAAGAATCGCTGCAGTACCTAGCACAGTTGGAAGAACTCCTAGGCAAGGCCGAGGAGATGTTTCGTGCTGGCTTCGGCACTGCGCCCGCTCGCAGGAAGTCCGGGGGATCGCCGGTGACCACTGTCGATTTCAGTATTGAAGAATATTTGCGGGACACATTGCGGGGCATCGCTGGCGCTACGGTCTGTGGTGAGGAGCACGGCGGGGAGATTGGCGCAGAACCTGCGTGGGTAATTGATCCGATTGATGGCACCGCGAACTTCGCGGCGGGTAATCCGATGTGTGCGATTAATGTTGCCTTGGTGGCGAATTACCGGCCGGTGGTCGGCATGATTGCATTGCCGTTGCTGCACAAGCGCATTAGCGCAGTAGCCGGTGGGGGAGTGTTGCGAAACGGAGAGCATTTTGTGCGTCATCGACCACATGGGCACATTGGGGCGTCCAACGTGGGTTCGGCTGCGGTGGATCAGGTTTCCGCACACCGTCGTGCACAAATGCTGGAAGATATTGTTTCGCAGGGCCTATCCACCCGTATTACTGGTTCGGTGGGCCTCGATTTGGCTTTTGCTGCCGAAGGAATTTTTGATGGCATTATGAATTTTTCACCGTTCCCCTGGGATAATGCTGCGGGGGCGTTGTTGAACGCTGAGGCCGGGTTGGTGGTCACTGACCTGGAAGGTCGGCCGTGGACGACCCGTTCGCATGGCATCATTGCCGGCAGCGCCGATATTCATCATCGCTTGCACCGTTTGGTGAGAGAGAACTAGCGGCTCAGCTCAGGTCTTGAAATACGGTAAATACGGTCATAAACACCGGTCGGAAATAACGGTCAGAAAACTCGGTTGGAAATCTCGGTCATAAACACCGGCCAGAAAATTCGGTTGGAAATACTAGAAAAGGGGCAGTGCTCATGAGCCTGGCAACGCGGGTGATCCCGTGCTTGGATGTAAAAGATGGCCGTGTGGTCAAAGGCGTAAATTTTACCGGCCTGCGTGATGCCGGTGACCCCGTGGAACTCGCTCGTCGCTATGAGGCTGAGGGGGCAGACGAGCTGACCTTCTTGGATGTTTCTGCTTCTCAGCAGGGGCGCGGCACCATGTTGGAAGTTGTGCGTGCAACTGCTGAGCAAGTGTTTATTCCTTTGACCGTGGGCGGTGGGGTGCGTAGCGCTGCGGACGTGGATGAATTATTGCGTGCCGGTGCAGATAAAGTCTCGATCAACACCGCGGCTATTCATCGTCCAGAGTTGCTCCGCGAGTTGTCGCGTCGTTTTGGTTCGCAGTGCATTGTGCTTTCGGTGGATGCGCGTAGGGTAGCTGGAAATCCAGTAGCTGATATGCCTTCGGGTTTTGAAGTCACCACCCATGGTGGTTCGAAATCCGCAGGCCTCGATGCCGTTGAATGGGTGCGCACGGGCCAAGAACTTGGGGTCGGCGAGATTTTGCTGAATTCCATGGATGGCGATGGTACGAAAGCTGGTTTTGATCTCGAGCTGATCACCGCGGTGCGGAAGCACACGAATTTACCGGTAATCGCTTCGGGCGGGGCCGGGGCCGCCGAACATTTCCCACCAGCGATCGCGGCTGGTGCCGATGCGGTGCTCGCGGCGTCGATTTTCCACTTCGGGGAGGTCACTATCGATCAGGTTAAAGCCACCATGGTGACTGCGGGATTGACGGTGCGACGATGAGTACACAAGATAACCCCGCTGATTATGAGTTGGATCCGGCCGTCGGCAAGCGGCTTAAGCTCAATGCTGCCGGTTTGCTTCCGGTGGTGGTGCAGGCAGCCGATACCGGGGAAGTGCTCATGCTGGCGTGGATGGATACTCATGCGTTGGCATACACGCTGGCGACACGCCGTGGCACCTATTACTCGCGCTCTCGCCAGGAATACTGGATTAAAGGTTTGACTTCCGGCAATACCCAGCAGGTGGAGTCGGTGGCGCTGGATTGTGATGGCGACACGGTGCTGTTGCGCGTTGGGCAAAGTGGTGGGGCTTGCCACACGGGTGATCGCACATGTTTCGATGCTGACGTTTTGCTAGCCTAAAATAATGTTTTCGCATCGGGTTTCTGCGCTGTTATTGGGTTTGGGCGCTGCTGGTCTGTGGGGAGCGTCCCGGATGGATTGGGTGGTTGCTGAAACCGCCGATGATTTGGCGGGGGATCGCGCAATTGCGATTAGTGGCGGGCAGTGGTCCATGGAAACCACCGCGCTTGCTTTGGTTATGTTGGCTGGGTGTGTTGCTGGCTTGGCGTTGCGGCGCTTGGGGCGTCGTGTGGTCGGTGTTATTTCTGCTCTGGCTGCCATTGGTGCTAGTTGGGCTGGCTTGACGATGTTGGCGGGGACCCCGGATCCGGAGCGTGCTCGCAATGTGCTGCGCGCGGCCGCCACGAATGAAACCGCGGTGAATGCGGAAGGCATTAGCGAATGGGCCCAGGTGGTGGCAGTGGAGCCAAATGTTGTTGGCCCGGTGTTGAGCTTGCTGGCCTGTGCTGTGGCGTTGTTTGCCTCGGTGCTTTTGGCTATGCGGCCGGGAGTAGATCCGGCTGCGGTGAACAAATATGAGCGGAAAGCTGCGCGTGAGGAAAAGCTTGAGCGTGAGTTGGCAGAAAGCCCAGATTCTGGACGCGTGTTGTGGGATGCGCTGGATGCCGATATCGATCCGAGCGAACGCCCAAGCGGTGAGACATCTTCTGATAAGCGTAGGTTAGACGACCGCTGATTGCTGTTTTGCAAGGCTACCAGCCGCCGTACAGCCCCACTTGGGTGATGCTAGGCTGGCCTTAATGTGCTTTGCAGTGGTGTTCTTTGTAGTGCTGTGGGATACTCAAAGCATGATTCTGCGCACGATGGGTGCGCGTACACGAAGGGGTGGTAGCTGGTGACAACCGTGCTGGCAGCCGATGCCATCGTGGCTGAAATACTTGCCGACGTCGCCGCCCGTGAAGCCCGCGTATCGTTTGCGGATATCAAAGCGCTTTCGCGGTCTGTGCCCAGCCCGCGCCCGGTAGTATCAGAGTTGCTTCGCCCTGGTTGTAGCATCATTGCGGAAATTAAACGTGCCAATCCTGTGCCGCATGTGCACGGTGGCAATGATTGTGTAGTTCACGCAGATGCGCCGCGTTTGCTTGATTTCGATGCTGTGTCTTCGCTTGCCGACGTCACCGGCTTGGCGCAAGGGTTCGCGCAAGCCGGGGTGGCGGCGGTCGCCTGCCAGACAGAGCAACTGCGATTTCGGGGATCCCTGGAAGATATGGCTACTGCCCGGGCAGCTAGTTCCGTCCCTATGCTGTGTCGGGACATCATAGTGGACCCCTACCAAGTGCATGAAGCCCGCTTTTTTGGTGCCGATATGGTTCCGTTGCAGGTAGAGCTATTAGCGCAAGCACGTCTGGTGGCATTAGTTGATCGCATTGAAAGCCTGGGGATGACGGTATTGGCAGAAGTGCGTAGCCCGGAACAAGCCCAACGTGCGGTTGCCGCTGGGGTAAAAGTCGTCGGTATTAATGCCCGAGGCTTGCATTCGCGGCACTTAAATCCGCATCGATTTTCCGCTATCGTGCCTCACTTGCCCAGCGATGTGGTGCGTATTGGCTTGGGTGGGGTAGTGAGTGCCCGCGAAGTTTGGCGTTACGCCGGTTGGGGAGCGGATGCGGTGTTGGTGGGGGAAGCTCTCATGGCTGCGCCGCGCCCGGCGGTGCTGGCCCGTGATCTGGTGGCTGCCGGCCTGCACCCAGCATGCCCTGTATGGCGTAGTTGAGCGCCTCATTTTGCCATTGCTAGCTGCGGTAGCACCCCGCCTACCTATCCCTAGTATCGGCCTGACTTAGCGCGCTGGATTATGCTTTGGGGGCTTATGGCAGAATCCTAAGTCATGGTTACAGATTTTTTGGCGAATATTCCGTCTCCACCGCAGGGGGTGTGGCAGTTGGGGCCACTGCCTTTGCGTGCTTATGCCTTGTGCATCATTGCAGGCATTATCGTCGCGCTGTATATCACGCAGGCTCGCTATGTGCGGGTTGGTGGCGATTCCAACGTGGTGTGGGACGCGGCGATTCTGGCGATTCCTGCTGGGGTGATTGGCGGCCGTGTTTATCACGTGATTACGGATCACCACAAGTATTTTTGTGCGGATTGTGACCCGGTGGATGCTTTGCGGATCACTAATGGTGGTTTGGGTATTTGGGGTGCGATTGCATTGGGCACTATTGCTGTGGCGGTGATGTTTAAAATTCGTGGAATTCGCCTGGCCCCATTCGCCGATGCTGCGGCTCCGGCCATCGTGCTGGCGCAGGGTATTGGGCGTTTGGGTAACTGGTTTAACCAGGAGTTGTACGGTCGAGCTACTGATGTTCCGTGGGCGTTGGAGATTTACCAGCGCGTGGATGAAAACGGCAATTATGCTCCGGTTGCTGGAACGTCCACGGGTGAGGTCATCGCGACGGTACATCCGACCTTCCTGTATGAGCTGTTGTGGAACGTAGCAATCTTTGTCTTTTTGTTGTGGGTGCACAAGCGCTTCCGTTTGGGCGGCGGGCAAGTCTTCGCGTTGTATGTGGTGGGTTATACCGCAGGTCGGTTCTGGATTGAGCTGATGCGTTCCGACGAAGCCACGTTGCTATTTGATGTAGTGCGTGTGAACGCGGTGGTTTCTGTGGTCGCTTGTGTTCTTGCGATCGTTGCCTTGGATGTCCTGGGCAAGCGCTTTCGGCGCCAAGTTCAGGAGGGCTTGGTGGATCCGGCGGCTCCTGCGAAACCGAAAAACTCTGACTAGCGGTGCGCTAAGCGGGTAAACTTAGGCGACGTGGACAGACGAACAAAGATTGTATGCACACTTGGACCAGCCGTCGCCAGCCAGGAAGCCATTTCGGGCTTGGTTGCTGACGGGATGAACGTTGCTCGCCTGAACTTTTCGCATGGTGAACACGAAGATCACCAGCGCAACTATGAATGGGTGCGCCAGGCCGCCGCGAAAAGTGGCAAGGCTGTTGGTGTGTTGGCTGATCTACAAGGCCCGAAGATTCGCCTGGGCCGGTTTACTGAGAATGAAACCTATTGGGCAACCGGCGAAACGGTGCGTATCACCGTCGATGATGTGGAAGGCACCCATGATCGGGTGTCGACCACTTATAAAAATCTTGCCGACGACGCCCGCCCGGGCGATCGACTATTGATTGATGACGGCAAAGTCGCCGTAGAATGCGTTGAAGTCGACGGCACCGATGTGGTCTGTCGTGTGACTGAGGGTGGCCCGGTATCCAATAACAAGGGTGTTTCCTTGCCCGGAATGAATATTTCCGTGCCGGCGCTGTCGGAAAAGGATATTGAAGACTTACGCTTCGCGCTACGCCTAGGCGTGGACTTTATTGCGTTGTCGTTTGTGCGCTCGCCATCGGATGTGGACTTGGTTCACGCGATCATGGATGAAGAAGGCCGCCGCGTACCAGTGATTGCGAAGTTGGAGAAGCCTGAGGCTGTCGACGCTTTGGAGTCCATCATCTTGGCTTTCGATGCGGTTATGGTTGCCCGTGGCGATTTGGGCGTAGAAGTTCCTTTGGAACAGGTTCCACTGGTGCAGAAGCGCGCGATTCAGATCGCTCGCGAGAATGCGAAGCCGGTGATTGTGGCCACCCAGATGTTGGATTCCATGATCGAGAATTCACGCCCAACCCGAGCAGAAGCCTCCGACGTGGCCAATGCGGTGCTCGACGGTGCTGATGCGGTGATGCTGTCGGGAGAAACTTCCGTGGGCGTAGATCCGCACAACGTGGTCCGTACTATGGCGCGCATTGTGCTGGAAGCCGAAACCATTGGTGAGCTGCCTGATTTGGGGCATATCCCACGCACCAAACGCGGTGTGATTGCGTATTCTGCCCGCGACATCGCCGAGCGTTTGAACTCCAAAGCTCTCGTGGCTTTTACTACCTCGGGCGATACGGCCAAGCGTTTGTCGCGTCTGCGCTCCCAGTTGCCGCTGTTGGTGTTCACGCCACACGAAAATGTGCGCTCCCAGTTGTCACTAACCTGGGGTGTGGAAACCTTCTTGTGCCCAGAGGTTGCCTCTACCGACGAAATGCTGCACGTGCTCGACCGCCAGTTGGTTAAGGTCGATGGCTATCACCGCGACGACGTAATCGTGCTGGTTGCTGGTACTCCACCGGGGGTCGAAGGCAATACCAACATGGTGCACGTCCACGCGATCGGCGAAGACGTGCGCATTACGCCCAAAGACTAATAGGCGAAAATAGGAGCGCGCAACAGCCAGGGCAATTGCTCTAAACCGCCACGAAGCTCAACAGTGCACCCGCGCCCGCAAGGGTGGTGGCGTGCACTGTTGGTTTATATTCGGGCACAAAGTTTGCCTGGTGGTTGACCGGCACATCCGTGTCTATGGTGCCGCGTGCGGCGGCCTCATCCCATAGCTGGCGTGGCGTCGAACCCACGAACCAGAACAAATAAGGCGCGTTCCATGCCTTCGGCAAATAGGTGAAATCTTCCGAGACAGTGGAACGCTGCGCTGTTACGCTCTGCTCACCAAAAGTGGCGTCGAAAGTCCGGCGCACACGGTTAAAAACTGCGTCGTTGTTATCTACCACCTCGCCGTGGGCATAGAAATGATAAACAGGTTCTTGTGTAGAGCCAGAAGCATCCACTTCTGCTTGCACCACGCGCTTGAGCGCAGCATACACACGTTCTGCTAGCTCTTCATCGTAATAGCGGGTGTTCAGCACCAGCTACGCGCTATCCGGAATGATGTTGTTCGTATTGCCCGAGCGCAGAGTACCTACCGAAATCACGAAAAACTCATCAGGAGCAACCTCACGGCCTACAATTGCCTGCAAACGGGTGACGATCATCGCAGCCGTATACGTTGGGTCAATCGACTTGTGCGGCATCGATGCATGGGCGGACTTGCCAAAGACAGTGACCTTGATGGAATCGCAGCCCGCCATCAGAGGACCGCGCCGGGTTTGTACTTCGCCTGCGCGTCCGGGCATGACGTGTTGTCCTAGGCAAACATCTGGGGCGGGGAGCTTGTCGACGAGGCCGTCCTCGATCATGAGCTTGGCACCGATGGAGGATTCTTCGGCTGGTTGGAACAAGGCAATCACTGTGCCGGCCCAGTGCTCACGGAGATCATCCAAGATTGCCAGCGCCCCGAGCAGGGCAGTGGTGTGCATATCGTGCCCGCAGGCGTGCAGGTTTTTGCCATCGACGAACAACGCGTCGAAGTCCGCGCGCATGAGGGCAGTGGGAGTTTGCTCTGTAGCTTGGTTGCGCATAACGGCGGTGATGCCGTGGCCCCCAATTCCGGTGGTCACCTCGACGTCGAAACGCTGTAGTGCGGCCTGGATCGCCGCGGCTGTGCGTTCTTCCTGATGGGAAAGCTCGGGGTGTTCGTGGAGGTCGTCGTAAAAGGCTTGTTGCCAGGAAAGATCCGCGGTGTGGTTATTGAGTAGGTCAGCAATGTGTTGTGGACTGAGGCAGGTTTGCGAAGATTTTGAGTGCTGAGACATGCAAATAATGCTAGCTAAATAGCTAAAGCACACGTTGATGTAGTTATTGAGTCGAGAACTCAAACGTTACTAGCCGTTGTGTTACGGCCAACCCAAGCCAATGAAAAATTAAGCAGTTACCCCCGAACGTGCAGCCAGTCCGGTATTGGGGTGCGTAGAGAAAAATGACATTTTTAGTTGGCAGTGGTGATTTCTGCAGCTTAGGAAGATATCAGTTTTGCTGAGCGGAGATTTTTCTTCGAAACAGAATTCCTGGCAACCAACCTCGAGAACTCTATCTGAGTTTTTCTTGTGCGGAATGTAGCGAAGCTATAACATTCTGGCTGTAAGTGTTATCAGCAGCTGAGCGTCGTCGTTCGGTTGAGACTTTCGTTAGGGGAAAGCGTTGTCAATTCCAAAATCAGTTAACCGGACGGTCAAGCGTCGTGGTCTCGCAATCGCAACTGCAGTTGCTGTGGCAGGTAGCGGCATCGTGGGTGTAAACTATGCATCTGCACAGGACGCAAACGGTGAGGCGCAGGGAGCGACAGCGGTCAGCGAAGCCTCAAACGGACTTCCAACTGTCCAAGAGGCATTCGATGAGCATAAGACTGACATCGACGCACGGTTGGATAATCATGAAGATCCTGTAAAAATCGGTAACGAGGTTGCAGCAAAGTATAAAGAGCGCTTTGTAGATACCCCAGAAGCCTTCGGGCAGTTTGAATTTCAGCTTGAGCGCAAAGTGAAGGATCATTTTACTGAGCGTGTACAGAAAAATGAAATCGAACTAGGGGAGCAGTACAAACTGCCGGAGACTGCTGAGAAAGCCTTTGAAAAATTTAAGGAGAAATTCAAAGAGCAGTTGATTCGATCGCAGGATCCGGAGCAGGTAGGCAAGGAAATTGCTAACCAGTACCGCGGCAGCTTTGAGCGTGCTGATGGGTTCAACGAGGATGGGTACAACAAGTTCGAATACGAGATCGAGCAGGAGACGAAAAAATATTTCAGCACCCTCGTTGCTGATGGCGAGGTTGAACTAGACGCTGATTTTACGACGCCATCGCCTAAAGACTATTTTGAATCACGCGAAAAGCTTATTGAAGCTGAACTGCGTACACCGGACGGTGCCATCGTCGAGAATGTTGAAGAAGTAGTCAATAGGCACGCTGAGCTTGTGTACCAACAGCCTGGCTCTAATTTGCAAGGTGAAGAGGGCAAGGCAGCGTGGAAAGATGGCTTCCGCCCCTTGGTTGAAGTAAAGAAAGACAGACTTGAGCTGGCTGCACGGTCCGCCGAGTTGAAGCAACAGCGCGAAGAGCTGGTTGCTGCTGCCAAGGAGCTTTTGCCTCAGATTGAAGAGCTTGACAAGCTGAATAACGATCTACAGAAGCAGGCTGAGAATCAGAATGCTCGTGAATCTGAATTGGATAAGCGTGAAGCTGGTTTGAAGCAGCAGCGTGAGGAGTTGGTGGCTGCTGCGAGGGAGCTTTTGCCTCAGATTGAAGAGCTTGACAAGCTGAATGACGAGTTGGAGCAGAAGGCTCAGGATCAGAACGTTAAAGAGTCTGAGTTGAATAAGCTGGCTGAAAAGCTGCAAAAGCAACAGTCTGATTTGGTGGCTGCTGCGAAGGAGCTTTTGCCTCAGATTGAAGAGTTGGATCAGCTGAATAACGATCTGCAGAAGCAGGCTGAGAATCAGAATGCTCGTGAATCTGAATTGGATGAGCGTGAAGCTGGTTTGAAGCAGCAGCGTGAGGAGTTGGTGGCTGCTGCGAAGGAGCTTTTGCCTCAGATTGAAGAGCTTGACAAGCTGAA
>NZ_KI515715.1:1539316-2309316 GCF_000477935.1 Corynebacterium sp. KPL1995
CGAGGATCTGGAGCAGAAGGCTCAGGATCAGGATGCGCGTGACTCCGAGTTGGATGCTAAGGCTGCCGAGCTGAAGAAGCAGCAAGCTGAGTTTGCTGAGGAATTGAAGAAACTTCAGCCCGAGATCGAAAAGCTGGACAAGCTCAACAATGACTTGGAGCAGAAGGCTAAAGATCAGGATGCGCGCCAAGCTGAGCTTGATAAGAAAGAAGCAGACCTCAACGACAAAGCATCTACGTTGGATGAGCGCGAAGCTTCTGTAAAACAACAGCGTGAACAATTGGATGCTGCTGCGAAGGGGCTCCTCCCTCGGATTGAAGAGCTGGACAAGCTCAACAATGACTTGCAGAAGCAGGCTGAAGAACAAGCGGCACGCCAAGCTGAGCTTGAACAAAAAGAGTCTGGACTCGCAGGCCGCGATGCAGAGCTGGATGCTAAGGCTGCCGAGCTGAAGAAGCAGCAAGCTGAGTTTGTTGAGGAAATGAAGCAGCTTCAGCCGGAGATTGAAAAGCTGAACAAGCTGAACAATGAGCTGGAGCAGAAGGCTCAGGATCAGAATGCTAAAGAGTCTGAGCTGAAAGCGCTGGCTGAAAAGCTGCAAAAACAAGAAGAAGCACTGGTTACGAAATCGAAGGAACTGCAGCCACAACTTGACAAGTTGCAGAAGGCGAACAACGAGTTGGAGCAGAAGGCACAGGCCCAGAGTGCTAAAGAGTCTGAACTCAATGCTCAGGAAGCTAAGCTGAAACAACAGCGTGACGAGCTGACTGCCAAGGCCGGAAAATTAGCATCCGATCTGCAGCGACTTGAGCAGCTGAAGAAAGAACTGGATAAGACCAACCAGGACAACGCCGATAACAAGGAACAACCTAAGCCAGGTCTGCTCGATGGATCGTCTAACTGGTGGAATCCAAGCGGTGCATCGGATTCTGCTAAAGGAATTTTCGGTGTTGCTGCCGGCGTAGGTGCATTGGGACTGCTCTTCGGCGGACTATTGCAAATCGTCAACTATTTCACCGGAGCTGGCAACGTCCAAGCTCAGGTTCGCGATGCTCTAGCTAAGATTGGCATTCGTTTCTAAAGAAAACGGATCGCTAGTTTCAGTTTGATCCTCGATCGCTGAAAGCCGCTGCTTCCACTGAAGCAGCGGCTTTTTCGTGCCCATTGTTTCCATGATCACTACACGCAGAGATATGAATTACAGCTGGTCAGATGCCATTTTTCTGCCAGCCTACTTTTATCCTTTCGCTAACGAACTCATAGTTATTTTTGTTCAGCTACACATAAAACAGATTTAAGTTAATGCGTAGAAAAGCATCAGCGACCGCTGATGCCCCTGAGTACGTATTTGAAAGGGGACAATCGTGTCCAACCTTAAGCTTGTTGCCGGAACCGTGAAGCGTCGCGGAATTGCTATTGCGGCGGCTGTGGCTGTCGCCGGAGGCAGCCTCGCTACTGCTAACTATGCAATGGCGGTAGAGGTAAATGAACCAACCTGGGAAGAACTTCACGCCGAATTCTCTGGAACTGAAGCCGCTGAGGTCGCCGTTGAGACCGCTAAGGAGGCCGCGGCAGCGCTCAAAGGTGGAGCTTCGGAAACTGATGTACAGCAAATTTTGAAGACTGGTTTGAAGAATGCGGCTGGCAAGGGTGGCGCAGACTTTACGCAGCAAGAACTTCAAAACTTTGAAGAATCCCAGTTGAACGGTGAGCTGCAAGGCGTCGTAGATTCCGCAAAGCAGACTTTGGCAAAGAAGAGTGCATCGGAGGGCGAGCAGCCAACTGCTCCTGCAGTTCCAGCTCCACAAGCCCCAGCCCAAAACCCGGCCGACTGGGCAACTCCAGCACCAGCGGGTAAGTACTCTCCACAGCGCCTGGAAGCTGAGTTTGGTGGAACCTGGAAAGGCCAAATAGCAGATGTTGCGGCAAAGAATGTTGCGAAAGCAATCCGCGAAGGTAAAAGCGATGCTGAGATAAAAGAAATCCTCAGGAACGGGTTCAAGGCGGCTGGGTTTACGGACGAAGAGATTTCTACGCTTACAGACGACCAGTTGAATGACACCTTTCAACAGGCAAAGAAGAAGCTTCAGCAGCCAAATCTAGAATTGAATGAAGAGCGTCAAGAGTCGCTGGTTAAACTTCAGGAGCTTGAAAAACTGAACCCATTGCAGCGCAGCATCTTCAAAAAGCAGATCGAAGATGCAACCTCAGTAAAAGAGGTAAAAACTGTGTTGCAAGCAGCCGAAGCTGAGGACAAGAACCCAGTCGCTCCTTTTGCTCCGGTACCAGGCCAGGAAACCCCATCTGAGGTCCCAGACACCGACGTCGAAAAGGCTTTGGACTACACCAAAGCCGAAGCTCTGGAGAAACTGCGTGGCCTATCTAACCTGACCCCGCAGCAGAAGGCTTTCTTCGAGAAGATGGTCAACGACGCTGAGCACGTTTACGAGGTTGAAGATGCTTACGAAGCTGGTGTCGCCAAGAACCAAGTTAACGAAGAAGCGAAGAAAGCTTCTGGTTTCCTGGCTAAGGCGATTGCTCGCACCAAGCACCTGGCACTGGAAAAGCTGGACGGCTTCGAGCACTTGACCCACGAGCAGAAGAAGGAAGCCCGCAACAAGATCCTCGCCGCCAAGCAGGTATTCGAAGTCGAAGCTGCTTTCCACACTGCAGAGAAGCTGAACAAGGCTGCGAAGTAAGCACTGCTCCGTAGTAGCGTGCAGCTGTAACTGCGTGTAACGCTAAATCGTTCCCTCCTAGACTGCCGCCATTCCGCTCGGGGTGGCGGTTTTCATCATGTGTACACGGTGCCGGGAACGTCGGGTGGAGAACGTGCATCGGCAGCGTCGCATCGGCAAGAAAACCGTGAATAACGGCACACGAACGCCCCTAGGCAACAGAGAATAATGAGGGTAGGCTTATCGCTATGCCAACTATTCAGTTTGACGTTCTCATCCCCGTAGAACCCGCACAACGCCTGCGCGAAAACTACGAGCTTGCCTGCGATAAACTCGTGAAATCCGAGATGCTGAAATCGGCGAAGCTGTCCTTCGACGACAAGCCTAAAGTAGCCGAAGACGTCGTAGAGCAACTGCACCGTATCTACGAGGACGAACACAACGACGCGGAACTCGAAGACGGTGTCATGCACCGCTACCGCTTCGAAGTCGACGGGGTAAAAGGCTCGGTCAACCAGCTGACCATGGCACTGTCGCGGTTTTTAACACCGGAAGCGCCACTGCCGAATGACCGCGTGCTGCTGGAAAACGAGAAAGCCTATGAGCAACCCGCAACCTACCCATGGACGGTAAACATCTTTCGCTAGATATTGCGAGCAATAGGCCTAGCGACTATAAGTGGGTTTGCTGAAATTTTCGGGCGATTTCCGCCCCTGCCGCGCGTAGTTGATCTGCCACATCTTTACCCGGCGCCAGCTGCACACTTAGCGCATCGTTTACAGGCTCCGTAGTGAATTCGGCAGCAGCAATCGCTAATACAGGGGGAGTGCTTTCGGCTTGCTGCACCAATTCCGCGATCTGGCTGATTACCTTTCCGCGGCTGGATTGCTCGTCAAAACGGCCCTCACCGGTAATCACTAGATCGGCTTGCGCGATAGCCGCGGGAAGCCCTAATTCCCGGGCCACAACGGTGGCACCAGGCAACAGGTGTACGTGATCATCGGTGCCATAGATTAAACGCGACAACCAGATTAGTCCCACTGGAGTGGCACCGGCTGCGCCCATGAATTCTGCGTCTGGATCTACTCCAGCTACCTCACACAAATTGCGCAAGGCAGCATCTAAATGGGCGACTTGCTCATCATCGGCCCCTTTTTGTCGCGAGAAAACCTCTGCGCTGCCATTCAGGCCACAGGCGGGGGCAGTCGTATCGGCCAACAACACGAACTCCATACCCGCAGCGGCGACATTTAAGTTCGCAGTGTCAATGTGTTCTAGGCGATCCAACGGCCCGCCACCTTTCGGCAAAGGATAACCACGTTTATCGTCTGGTGCCGCCCCCAAAGCCACCAGAATTCCCATACCGCCATCAGTGGTGGCCGAGCCACCCAAACCCAGCACGACTCGTTGCGCTCCGCGTGTCTGTGCATCCGCGATGAGCACGCCGGTGCCGTAAGTGTCAGCACTTAACGCGTCGAGGTTGTCGGTCACCGCAGGTAGCCCAGAAGCAGCTGCGATATCGATATAAGCAGTCTTCGTGGCACGGTCGTAGCGGTAGCTCGCCTCGGTTAGGCGCCCGGCGGCGTCAGTCGTTGGCAGGGTGATGGTCTCACCGGAAAACCGCTCCGCTGTGCCTTCGCCTCCATCGGCCATACCGGCGGTGGTGATAGTGGCATTCGGAAAAACCTCGGCGACTCCGTCGGCAAGCCAGGCTGCAGCTTGCTCGGAAGTAGCGAAACCTTTGTAAGAATCCGGAGCGATAACGATATTCATAGCCGTCAGGGTAGTCGAGTCGGCCAATCGGCTGTTGATTAGTTCTTGGATACCTGTCGAATGGCCGTTGAAAAACGACAGGCTAACGCGGTGACGCACTGTCGAATAATGATGCAGTGCACACTTATGGGGGTAGGTTCCGATAGGATGACCGGTATGTTCCTGAAGTTGGAGTGTTTTTGTTTGCGAAATCCACGCGATGCGAGAAAACTTAAAAATTATTGGTGCAAGCCACTTTGGTGCAATCCACTAGAAAGGCCATAGACGTGAACGTCGAAAAGCAAGTCAACAGCTACTACGACCGCCTGCTCGAGCGCAATGCCGGAGAGCCTGAATTCCACCAGGCTTTGGCAGAAGTAATGGACTCCCTCAAGATTGTTCTGGAAAAAGATCCGGAATACGCCAACTACGGTCTCATTGAACGTCTTTGCGAGCCGGAACGCCAGCTCATGTTCCGTGTGCCGTGGACCGACGACAATGGTGAGGTGCAGGTTAACCGTGGCTTCCGTGTGCAGTTCAACTCTGCTCTGGGCCCATACAAGGGCGGTCTGCGTTTCCACCCTTCGGTGAACCTCTCGATCATTAAGTTTCTGGGGTTTGAACAGATCTTCAAAAACTCTCTGACCGGCCTGCCTATCGGTGGTGGCAAGGGTGGTTCCGACTTCGACCCAAAGGGGCGTTCCGACGTTGAAATTATGCGTTTTTGCCAGTCATTCATGACTGAGCTGCACCGCCACATCGGTGAATACCGTGATGTTCCAGCTGGTGATATCGGGGTTGGCGGGCGCGAGATCGGCTACCTGTTCGGCCAATACCGTCGTCTGGCTAATCAGCACGAATCCGGCACCCTGACCGGCAAGGGGCTGACCTGGGGCGGCTCGCTGGTGCGTACTGAAGCCACCGGTTATGGCGTCGCCTACATCACCAAAGAAGCTATGAATCACTTCGGTGACAGCTTCGAAGGTTTCAAGGTTATTATCTCCGGCTCCGGAAACGTCGCCATCTATGCCGCCCAAAAAGCCCAGGAGCTTGGCGGCACTGTCATCGCTATGTCCGATTCTTCCGGCTACATCTCCACCCCAGAAGGTGTGGATGTAGAGAAACTCCGCGACGTTAAGGAAAACCGTCGCGAGCGCATTAACGTTTACGCTGAAGAGGTCGACGGTGTTACCTTCCATGAAGGTGGCAATATTTGGGAAGAATCCGGCGATATTGCACTGCCATGTGCCACCCAGAACGAGCTGGATGAGGACGATGCGAAGCGCCTCGTGGAAAATGGCGTGAGGTATGTTGCCGAAGGCGCGAATATGCCGTGTACCCCGGAGGCTGCGCATTACTTCCAGTCCAAGGATGTTGCTTTCATCCCAGGCAAAGCCGCCAATGCCGGTGGCGTCGCTACCTCCGCACTGGAAATGCAGCAAAACGCCACCCGTGATTCCTGGTCTTTCGACTACACCGATGAACGGCTGCAGCAGATCATGGCGAACATCTTCCAGTCGATTTCGAAGACGGCAAAGACCTACGGCCGCGAGGGTGACTATGTCGCCGGTGCTAACATTGCCGGTTTCAAGAAGGTTGCCGACGCCATGCTGGCACAGGGTGTCATCTAAAACTGCTTAGTAATCTGCCAAGTTGCGGGTCTGTCATGTCTGCACCGACGTGGCAGACCCGTTTTTGTATCCCGCTAGTTTAGGATGTCGGTTATGTATCGTGTCTTTGAAGCGCTTGATGAACTAGTCCAACATGTCGAGCAAGGCTACGGCGTGCCAATGACCTCCAACTGCATGGTCCCGCGTAATGACATGCTGGCCTTGTTGGATGATCTTCGTAACGCCCTGCCTACGGAGATTGATGATGCGCAAGACGTGTTAGATAACCGCAATGAGATTCTTACTGGTGCAGAAGAGCGCGCTCGCCAGATTGTGGATGACGCCCAGGCAGATGCTGAAGACATTCTTGCCGACGCCCAGACTCGTGCTACCGACATGGTTGACCGTGCAGAGGCAGATGCTGAAGCCGTGACTACACGTGCTCGGGAAGAAGCCGAAACCACCGTAACTCGTGCTCGCGATGAAGCAGAGCGCCTGGTCGCAGACGGTAACGCCTCCTATCAGCGCAGCGTTGACGAAGGCATGGCGGAGCAACAGCGTTTAGTCTCCGAGGCGGAAGTTGTGCGCCGTTCAGAGGAAGAAGCCCAGCGCATCGTGTCTACAGCACATGCCGACTCGCAGCAGCTACGCACCGAGTGCGATGACTATATCGATGCCCGTCTCGGTGAATTCGAAGAAAACCTCAATGGCGTCTTGCGCACGGTGACCCGCGATCGCGCTGCCCTGCGTCGTGGGGCTGGCGCAGGTGGGGCAGTCAGTGCGAACGGGCGCGGTGCCCGCCGCTGGGATGAACGCGATGAAGGTTACGACTACTAGTTCGGGCTAGCCCGGTATGCTAGGACGAGTTATGACATCACCATTTGTTTTCGACGTCAAAGCGCTGCTGACACAGCAGCAAGGCCCAGAGCAGATCACGCATACCGGACCAGCGCCACGACGCATCGGCGCAGAAATGCTCGCGATTGAAGAGGGAGCGGAAGTCACCGTCGATGCCGTGCTGCACTCGCTCGGTTCCGGCGTCATGGCAGATGCCGACGTCAGCGCAGTGCTGCGGGGAGAATGTTCTCGCTGTTTAAGCCCGCTCGAGCGTCCGACCGAGTTCCGGATTAGTCAAGTTTTTGCTGCCGACGATGAGTTTATTAGCGGCGACGCGGAAGACGACGAAGACGCTGGCTCCGGCGATGAGATTCCACAAGTCAGCCACGAGGACACGATTGACTTGTTGCAAACCGTCACTGATGAGCTAGTAGTCGCGTTGCCGTTTAACCCGGTCTGTGAAGACGGCTGCCCAGACGATGCGCCCACTCCAGCACCTGACGGGGTATCGGGCGAAGAAACTGAAGAACGCGTAGATCCGCGTTGGGCAGGGCTGGAGAAGTTCCGTGACTAGGTCGAATAAGAAAACCCGGCTGACTGGCGAACAAGCCTTAAAGCAGGCTTTTGAATCGACTGATCACACCCCGCTGCTCGACAGATTGGGGGTGGATTTATCTGATGAGTATCTTTGCCTGGCATTAACGCACCGTTCTTTTGCTAATGAAAACGGCGCGCTGCCGAACAATGAGCGCTTGGAGTTTCTCGGCGATGCGGTTCTTGGTTTGTCCATTGCCGCGAAACTGTACGAGCTCCACCCGGACCGCCCTGAATCAGATATTTCGAAGATGCGTGCATCCATCGTTTCTCGCTACGGCCTGGCCGACGTAGCCCGAGAGATCAACCTTGGTCCGCACATTCTGTTGGGGAAAGGCGAAAAACTCACTGATGGTGGAGATAAAGATTCCATCCTCGCCGATACGACTGAGGCCTTGCTGGGGGCAATCTACCGGCAGTACGGTTTCGAAATTGCTCGAGAGGTAATCCTGCGGCTTTTTGCTACCAAAATCGATGGTGCTTCTGCACGCAATCGCACGCTGGATTGGAAGACCACCCTGCAAGAAGCACTTGCGGTCGCAAAACTACCGATGGCCGTCTATTCGGACGAACGTACCGGCCCTGATCACGACTTGACGTTCTATGTCACGGCGACAGTAGGCAAAACCGAGGTTGGTTATGGGCAAGGCCCGAACAAAAAATCTGCTGAACAGCAAGCCGCACGTCAGGCATGCGAATTGGTGCAATCGAACCCAGGTGCGATTAAGGTATAGCCACCGTGCCGGAATTACCCGAAGTTGAAGTAGTCCGCTCCGGTCTTGCCCAGCACACCACCGGAGCGCGGTTCCGCAATGTCGAGGTGTTACACCCAAGGGCGAACCGCGGGCAGGAGTTTCCGTTGCCCGGTTTGCTACACGGGGCGGTGATCAAGCAGTGGTGTCGGCGTGGCAAATTCCTGTGGGCTGAACTTACCGACGGCCAGGCCCTGTACGTGCATCTGGGGATGAGCGGGCAGATGCTCGTCAGCAAGCCCGGGCGGGTGACTTCCAAACACCTGCGCATTCGGGCAGAGCTGGAAGTCCCGAGCGCCAGCGGTGACGCTGCTGATGCAAAAGACAGCGGTGCTGCTGGTATTACCGGTCATCGTGCGGCCGGCGTCGACAAGCGTGAACTCGCCTTCGTTGATCAACGCACTTTTGGCAGGTGGTTGGTCTGCGAATTTTCGGAAGAGAAGCCGGATCTGCCAGAACCAGCAGCGCATATCGCCCCGGACCCGTTTAGTCCAGATTTTGATTTGTTAGCTGCCGCCCGCGCAGTGCGAAAGCGCCGTTCTGCGGTTAAATCCGTGCTTTTAAACCAAGAAATTGTTTCCGGTATTGGCAATATTTATGCCGACGAAGCACTGTGGGCGGCACAAATCCATCCGGCGACGCCCGCGAACAAACTCTTGCAACGCCAGGCGGTGGCCTTGCTGGAAGCGGCTCACGATGTGATGTCCCGCGCCGTAGATGCCGGAGGTACCAGCTTCGATGCACTTTACGTCAACGTTAATGGTGGGAGCGGGTATTTTGAACGCTCATTAAATGCTTACGGGCAAACCGGAAAACCATGTCTACGCTGCGGAAATGAGATCACCCGAATTGTGATTAACAAACGCTCGAGTCACTTTTGTGCAGTGTGCCAATGACACTATAAAGTGACAAGCTATGAACTTCCTGGAAAGCGTTGAAGCCGTCATCGTTAAGTTTAATGACGGCATTTGGGCAATCATCCCGTGGCTGCTGATTGCATCTGGTGTGTACTTTGCCGTGCGGACAAGTGGTGTACAGGTCACCAAGCTCGGCGACATGTTCCGTTCGTTGGGTGAAGGGCCGAAAGGTAAAGGCAAGAACCTGGACCCCGAATATGGCGGTATCTCCGCATTCAAGGCTTTCACTATCTCTGCAGCCTCCCGCGTGGGCACCGGCAATATCGCTGGTGTCGCGGTAGCCATCACTATCGGTGGCCCTGGTGCAGTGTTTTGGATGTGGATTATCGCGCTGGTCGGTGGCGCGACCGCATTCATTGAGGCGACCTTGGCACAGCTGTGGAAAACCAAAGAAGCTAGCGGAAACTACCGTGGTGGTCCGGCCTACTACATGACCCGTGGCCTGGGCTTCAAACCGCTGGCAGCGGTGTTCTCGGTGGCTTTGGCCTTCACCTTTGGCTTCGTTTATAACGCTTTCCAATCGAACGCCATTGTCGATACCATGTCCACCTCTTTAGGCCTGGAAGGTTGGGTGTTTAACCTCATCATCGGCATTGCCTTGGCGGCTATTTCTTCGGTTGTCATCTTCGGTGGTGTGCAGCGCATTGCGAACTTCACCCAGGTCATTGTCCCATTCATGGCTGGCCTGTATGTGATCATTGGCTTGGTAGTCATCATCATCAACATCAACGAAGTTCCAGGAATGATCGGCCACATCATCGGTCATGCTTTCGGTGTTACCGAGGTTGTCGGTGCCACTGTCGGTGCGGCGTTTTCCCACGGTATGCGCCGCGGTTTGTTCTCTAATGAGGCCGGCCAAGGTTCCGCTCCGAACGCTGCTGCCACTGCTACCGTGTCTCACCCGGTTAAGCAGGGCTTAGTGCAGACCTTGGGCGTTTACTTCGACACCCTCCTGGTTTGCTCTATTACCGCTTTCATCATTTTGCTCGGCGGCGACCACAAGTACGGCCTCGATAACATTGAAGGCGCTGCACTGACCCAAACTGCGCTGGCAAACGAGGTCGGCAACTGGGGCATCCACATCGTCACCTTTATCATCTTCTGCCTGGCTTTCTCTTCCGTACTGGGTAACTACTATCTGGCACAGACTAACCTGCAATACCTGACGGAATCTCCGAAGGTCCTCAATGGTTTCCGAGTAGGCGTGCTGGCCTTCATCGTTATCGGTTCCGTCACCAGCATCCCTGTGGTCTTCGCGCTGGCAGATACCTTCGCTGCGACAATGGTGGTCCTTAACCTGATTGCGATTGTTCCGCTGGGTGGAGTTGCGCTCAAACTGCTGAAGAACTACAACCAGCAAAAGCGCCGCGGCCAGGATCCGGTTTTCCACCGCGATATGCTGCCGGGCCTGAAAAACGTTGAAGCCTGGGATGGGTCCGATCCAGTAACCCGCCGCAGCGAAGAAGACGCGCTGAAATAAACCAGCCTGGGCTGGTTCCAGACATAGTCCACATAGTCTATGCACCTAAAAGCATTAACCCTCAAAGGGTTTAAGTCATTCGCTTCGGCGACGACAATGAAATTTGAACCCGGCATCTGTGCAGTTGTCGGGCCAAATGGCTCTGGAAAATCCAATGTCGTGGATGCGCTGGCCTGGGTCATGGGGGAAGGCAGCGCGAAAACGCTGCGCGGCGGCAAAATGCAAGATGTCATCTTCGCCGGAGCAGGAGGGCGCAAACCGCTCGGACGCGCCGAAGTTACTCTGACGATTGACAATGCCGATGGCCAGCTGCCGATCGAGTACACCGAGGTCAGCCTGACACGGCGCATGTTCCGTGACGGTGCCAGTGAATATGAAATCAACGGTGCTAAGGCCCGACTGGCCGATATTCAGGAACTATTGTCAGATTCCGGCATCGGGCGAGAGATGCACGTTATCGTTGGGCAGGGAAAACTGTCTGAGATCCTGGAGTCGAAGCCGGAAGAACGCCGTGCTTATATCGAAGAAGCTGCAGGCGTGCTTAAACACCGTCGTCGGCGAGAAAAAGCTCAGCGTAAACTCAACGGTATGCAGGCGAACTTGGATCGGCTGCAAGATCTTACTGACGAGTTATCAAAACAGCTCAAACCACTGGCGAGGCAGGCCGAAACCGCGCGTAGGGCTGCAACTGTGCAAGCAGAGGTGCGCGAGGCGCGGCTGGTTCTGGCGGGTGAAAAAATTGTGCGCTTGCGTGGGCATAAAGAACAAGCGGGGGTAAAAGCGGAAGAGCTGCGTGGGCGGCTGGAGACCAACCAGGAACACCTGGAAGAAGCGGAGTTTCGGCAGACGGAAGCTGAAGCCGAGCTTTCCCAGGTCACCCCAGCAGAACAAGAAGCTCAAAACCTATGGTTCCGTCTGTCCGCGTTGAGCGAACGCATCGCTGCCACTGTGCGCATTGCTGCCGACAGAGCACGCAATTCCGGGAACATCGCTGCCTATTCTGGCCAAGACCCCGACGAATTGGAATCCCGGGCGTTACGCGCAGATGAAGAGCATGAAGAACTCGTAGAAGCCGCTGAAGCGGCTGCAGAAGAGCTAGAAGAGATTCGAGAAGAAGTCGCTGAGCTCAATGAAACGGTACAAGAAGCTGAGGCGGAGCACCTGGCACGATTGCGCGCAGAATCCGACCGACGCGAAGGCGTGGTGCGCCTGGTGGCGGAAGAAGAATCCGTCTCGCAGCAGCTGAACAGCGCCCGTGAAAACCTGGAGCGTGCAGAAGAAACAGGGCAGGAAGCTCGCACACGCCTGCAAGAGGTGCGCAAAGAAGCCCGTGAATGGGCGCAAAAGACTAAGGAACTGCGTGGGCAGCGCGAAACCTTGGCCGCGCGTGCACAACAAGCTAGTTCCGAATCGACGGCTGCCGAGCAGCGCCTCGATGACCTACGCGAAACTCAACGAGAACGAGAGCGCGTGGTTTATACCTTGCAATCGCGTATCGACACTTTGCAGGCACAAGCACCGAAACAAGACATCCGAGAACATCTGGATGATTCTTGGCGTGATCTGGTTGATCTTGTGCGAGCAGATGCCGGATGGGAGGCGGCGCTTTCTGCCGCGTTAGGCGACTATGCGAAAGCATTGGCTGGTCCCGTTTCCTCCGAGTTGCTTGCTGAGGCGGTTGATTCCACACGCGCGGTATTGGTGGATACGAGTCGAAGCGCGACTGCCTGGCATGTGGATACTGCGGTCAACGCCGAGTGGCTACTTGACCACGTGACTGTCAATGATTCCGTGGCAGTGGCAGTTGGCCGGATGCTTGCCGATGTCGTCGTCGCGAAAGACTACGCCACCGCACGAGAACTGGTTCGTGAGGATCCACGCCTGCGCGCGGTTACCCGAGACGGACTGCTGATTGGTGAAGGCTGGGTCGAGGTTGGCTCACACGCAGGTTCTGCGGTGGAGCGCAGTTCGGAGATTGCGCAGGCGCAACAGGGACTGCGCGTTGCACAAGCGGAATTGGAACAGTTGGCTGGCACGATCGCAGGTGCGAAGCAGTCGGCGGAAGAAGCCCGTTTAGAATCCGCCCATCACGGATCCGCACTGCGGGAACACGATAAAGACATTCAAGCAGCAGAACGCGAAGAACAGCGCGTGCACCAACAGGTGGAGCGCTACGCCAGAGAGCATGAAACTGCTGCTGAGAGAGCACAGCAGGCGCGCGCACGCAGCGAGGAGCTGGAATCGCAGCACAGGGAAGTTAGCGACCGGCTGGCGCGCGTCGATAAGCACAACGACACCGGAGAAGCCGGTGATGCCAAGGAAGAAGCTGCGGCTTTAGAGCAGCAACGACAGGCAGCGCAGGCAGCATTATCCCAAGCTAAGGCGCGGGAAATGGATGCCGCTGTGGCCGCACGTAGCGCTCAAGATCGGGCCGGGCAAGCGCATGGAAAAGGTGACGCGCTGCGTCGGCAAGCAGAACACGAGAGAGTAGCTAAGCGTAGGCATGAGCAAGCCATGGCTCGCCGCAAACAACAGGCTGAGTTGGCCGAGGCAGTGCTGGGCCATGCCCAAGAAATTGCAGAACGGGCGGAAGCTGCGACCGAGCGGGCCGGACGCCGTCGTGATGAGCTTACTGCTCGACGGAACGAAACAAATACGGGCTTAAACACAGTACGCGCGGAAGTTTCGGCAGCGCGGCGATCGTTGGACGCGGTGACGAAGGAATTTCATCAAGCTGACATGGAGGCTTCACAGTCCGCCGTACGCGTCGAAGAAGCCGAAAATAAAGTCGGTGAGCAGCTGGGTATCGCGATCGAGGATCTGGTGCGCGAATATAGTCCGGGGGAAGATTTCGACCGCGCGGCAGAAACGAAGCGGCTCAAGCGCGCCGAAAAGGACCTGGGGGCGTTGGGAAAAGTCAATCCATTGGCACTGGAAGAATACAAAGCGATGGAGGAGCGTTACAACTACTTATCGCAACAGCTTGACGACGTCATCCAGACCCGGCGCGATCTGCAAACCATGATCACAGAGGTCGACCAGCAAATCTTAGAACTGTTTACGCAAGCCTGGAAAGATGTGGAGGCGGAGTTCCCGCGCGTATTTGCCACGTTGTTTCCTGGTGGCGAAGCCCGGTTGCTTTTGACCGAGCCAGAAGACCTGCTGAGCACCGGCATTGAGGTGGAAGCCCGGCCGCCGGGGAAGAAGGTGAAGCGTTTGTCTCTGCTGTCGGGTGGGGAAAAATCACTGACTGCATTGGCAATGCTGGTGGCGATTTTCCGTGCGCGTCCGTCGCCGTTTTACGTGATGGATGAGGTAGAAGCCGCCTTGGATGATGTGAACCTGCGCAGGTTATTGGCCTTGTTCGAGGAATTGCGCAGGGATTCGCAATTGATTGTGATCACGCACCAGAAACCGACGATGGATATCGCGAATGTACTTTATGGCGTGACGATGCGCTCAGATGGTGTGACGCATGTGCTTTCGCAGCGGTTGGCGCGTGGATAGTAGGTCCGCCAAGTGGGTGCGGCTGAAGCTTAGGCGCAGCCACCGATGCCCGCGATGTGCCGGTAAAAGTGGCATGTTTGCAGGTTGCGGTCAGCGACGTTTAAGGCACGTAGACTAGCGTCTGTGAAAAAGAAAATGACTTTTGTGTCCATGCTGGTGAGTGCCTCGTTGGCCCTGGGTGCGTGCGCGAGTGATCCCAACGACGGCGATGACAAAGAACTGACTTTCGGATATATGACAGCGTGGAGTGACATGCTGCTCATGGCGAACTTAATTGAATACGTCGCCTCTGACCACGGCTATAGCTTCGAGCACACCGACGTTAATGACGTTGCTGCTGTTTATACAGCCGTGTCTAATGGTGATATTGACATTGTGCCGTCCAGCTGGCCGGAGCGTACCAATAAGGATCAGTGGGAGCGATTCAAAAACAATATTGAAGACATTGGGGTTTTCTTCCCGAATGCACGATTGACTCTTGCTGTACCGGAATACAGTGAACTGGATTCTATTGCGGATCTGGTTGGTGCAGAAGCGCGCTTCGACGGCGACATCATCGGAATTGAGGCGGGTTCTGGAGCGGTGAACGTCGTTGAAAACGAGGTGATCCCGGAATATGGTTTGGATGGCTACACGCTGAAAACTTCGTCGACTCCGGCGATGTTGGCGGAGTTGGACGACGCGATTTCCGATAAACGCGATGTTGTGGTGACACTGTGGCGTCCGTATTGGGCAAATAATACGTACCCAGTGAAGGACTTGGCGGATCCGAAAGGTGCTTTGGGAGAGCCAGAAGGCTTGCATACGCTGGCTCGCCCTGATTTTTCCGCTGAGCACCCAGAGCTGGCGCAATGGATTTCTGAAATTTCACTGTCGGATGAGGAATATGGTGCGCTCGAAGACTTATTGCTGAACAAATATGACGAAGGCGAAGAGCAAGAGGCTATCGCAGAGTGGATCGAAAATTACGGCGATTCTTTACCGGCCTGGCCTACTGAGTAGATAACGAAAAGACAACTAAAAACCACGAAACAACAGCGTATGCCAATTTTGGGGATGCGCATGTAAAAAACGAGGAAGGCTGCCAGAATGGAGACCATGGATACTTCAGAATCATGGTGGGATAGTCTCATGGACTTTGCGACGAACAATGCCGTCGCGTTTTGGGTGATTGTTGCCGCTGTTGCGTTGGCACTAATCATCATTATTGCGCTAATCGTTGGCGCGAAGCGCAAAAAGTCGAAGATGGTTAGTTTCGGTGGTGAGGATTCCGAAGAGCCGAAACAGCTGACCCAAGAGCAAAAATCCGGTAATTACCAAGCCACTGGAGGCTTTAATTTTGCCCCGGGTGGGGCAGGGGAAAAACAACCTGCTGCTAAGCCTGAGCCTGAATTTAAGCAGGAACCAATCGCTTCTGAGTCGGCTGATGCGGCAGATGAAGAATCCATTAGGAATGCGGAGGCTGCTGAGTCAGCCGAGCAAGAAGCTTCAGCGCAGCCAGAAGCCGAAGAGTCTGCTGCGGAAGACTCTGTTGACGGAAGGGTAGAGGCAACTTCACCGGCAGCTCCAGAAGTAGAGACAACTCCAGAGGAAGCTCCAGAAACAGAGGCAGAACCGGAGGTAGAGCCGGAACCAGAACCGGCACCGGAATCAGAACCAGAACCGGCACCGGAATCAGAACCAGAACCGGCACCGGAATCAGAACCAGAACCGGAGGCAGTACCTCAACCGGAGCCGAAGCCCCAAGACGATATCGCTCCGGCTACGGGACGTTTGTCTAAATTGCGGGGTCGGTTATCCAAGTCGCAAAATGCCATCGGGCAAGGAGTGTTGGGGCTTCTCACAGCAGGCGATCTGGATGAGGACGCATGGGAAGAAATTGAAGATACCTTGATCATGGCGGATTTGGGAACGAATGCCACCATGAAAGTCACCGATTTGCTGCGTGAGAAAATCTCTGAGCGCGGTGTATCGAGCGAAGCCGAGGCCCGCGCGATGCTGCGTGAGGCGCTTATTGAAGTAGGCAAGCCAGAGATGGATCGTTCCATCAAAGCGATGCCACATGACGGTAAACCGGCCGTTGCCATGATTGTTGGCGTCAACGGCACCGGTAAGACAACCACCACCGGCAAACTTGGTCGCGTGTTAGTAGCAATGGGGCATGATGTGGTTTTCGGCGCTGCCGATACCTTCCGTGCTGCAGCAGCCGACCAGCTGGAAACATGGGGTCGTCGCGTTGGGGCGACCACCGTCCGCGGTGCCGAAGGAGCAGATCCTGCTTCTGTCGCTTTTGATGCCGTGGCTACGGGAGTCAACGAGGGCGTTGATGTGGTGCTGGTTGATACCGCAGGCCGTTTGCATACTTCGAATAACCTGATGGACCAGTTGGGCAAGGTTAAGCGTGTCATCGAGAAGAAGGCGGAAGTCGACGAGGTTCTCCTGGTTATCGACTCCACCGTCGGCCAGAATGGTTTGGCCCAGGCGCGGATCTTCCGTGAGGTCGTCGACATCACTGGTGTCGTTTTGACCAAGCTTGATGGCACGGCAAAGGGCGGCATTGTGTTCCAAGTACAAGAAGAACTGGGAGTGCCGGTCAAGCTCGTGGGCTTGGGCGAAGGCGCGGACGATCTGGCTCCGTTTGAAATCGAATCATTTGTCGATGCGCTTCTGGGTAATGAGCGTTAGCTCTACGTGATAATCTAAACGACGATGATTTTTTCCTTATTAGCGCTACTCGGGGTGACGGTGGCCAGCGCCCCGCTGCTTTCGCGCCTACTAGGCCGAAATGCGGGTTGGGTGTTGGCTCTACCGCTGATCGTTGCAACCATCATGGGGGTTGCCGTCTACGATGGGATACACACGGAATCTGTACCGTGGATTCCTTCGTTGGGCGTGGACTTCAACGTTCGCCTGGACGGTCTATCATTCGTATTCCTGTTGCTGGTCCTAGTGATTGGCGCCGGGGTGCTGATGTATTCCACCCGCTACCTGCACCACAAGGATTCGGCGTTCTACTTCTTTATCACCGGCTTCGCGGCGGCAATGGCTCTGTTGGTGACCACTGATAACCTGTTTGTTTTCTATGTTGCATGGGAAATGACGACGCTGTGTTCGTTCTTCCTCATCGGGAACTCCGGTGAAAAGGGGCAACAGCCAGCTATCCGAACCCTGTTGGTCACTGTCCTTGGTGGTCTGTTGCTGCTGACAGCAACCATCATCATGTCTGTGTCGACGGCTACATTGCAGCTTAGTGAGGTCATTGCGTCAGACTATTGGGCTGACAATCCTGGAACCTTGACTGTGGTAGCGATGTTGATCGCCGGGGCCGCGTTTACAAAGTCTGCGCAGTTCCCATTCCAAGCTTGGTTGCCTGATTCTATGGTAGCTATCGCGCCGGTTTCTGCTTATCTCCACGCGGCAGCAATGGTTAAAGCAGGAATCTACTTGATTCTGCGCTATTCTCCGCTATTTGGAGAAGTAGCCATCTGGAATATTTTGCTTATTGTGTGTGGTTTGTTCACCGCTGCTTTTGGCGCCATGACCGCCGTGACCCGCGACGACTTGAAGGAACTGCTTGCTTATTCCACCATGTCGCAGCTTGGACTTTTGGTGGCCACGGTTGGCATCGGCACGGATGCAGCACTGACGGCGGCCATTGTGCACACCATTGCGCACGCGTGTTTCAAGGCTGCGTTGTTCATGTCTGTAGGCATCGTCGAACATGAATCTGGTACGCGTTTGTACTCTGAGCTGCATTATGTCCGTACCAAAATGCCGGTAACCAAGACCTTGGTGGTCATCGCCGCAACCTCGATGGCAGGCATTCCATTGCTGTTCGGTTTCGTATCCAAGGAAGGTCTGATTGAGGCTGCGTTGGATGCGCCGTTCGGTGACAACATGAACGTTCTAATCACCGCCGGTGTGGTCGTGACGTCGATGTTTACCTTTGTGTATTCCTTCAAATACATCATCGGTGTCTTCGGAGCACGGGGCAGTGTTGCAGAAACCGACGTAAACAAGACCGTCCCAGAAGCTGCATTCACTTTCTGGGTCATCCCAGCGTTGTTGGCTTTGCTGACGCTTGCATTGGGCCTATACCCGGGTGCGGTCGATAACCTGGTTGATGACGCCGCGCTCGCTGTTACCGGTGCAGACCAACATGTGCACCTCGCCATTTGGCACGGTTTCAACATGGCACTCGGAATGTCGGTGCTCATCGTGCTCGTTGGCATCGTGCTAGTTCTGAATCGTGATCAGTTGTTCCGGGCGATGTCTGTTTTTGGTGCTCCGCTCACTGGTCTATATGTGGTGGAATTTTTGCGCCAAGGCATCATCAATACGGGCGGCAAGTACTTCACAGCCGCTACTGGCACGACGTCGATGCGGCGTCACCTCGTGTTACCACTGCTTGGCGTCATCACCTTGGCGGTGATCGGCATCTTTACCCTGAACGATCTTCCTGAGGTAGTTGGGGAACGGGCTTGGGCCATCGACTGGATTTTTGTTCTACTCGTCGCGATGGGTTGTATGGCCACCGTGATGGCTAAGTCACGCTTGACAGTGGTTGTGGTCGTATCGATCGCGGGCTTTGGCATGACTCTGTGGTTCTACGTCCTTGGTGCCGCTGACGTGGCGAATACCCAGTTGACGGTGGAGATCCTGACAGTTTGTGTTCTGGTGCTGATTCTGCACCGTCTACCGGACCATTTCACTCCAGATACACGTCGTTCGCATTTCTGGTCTATTGTTCTCTCGGTTGCCGTAGGTATCTCCACCATGCTGGCAGTGTTGGCTCTAACCGGACGCCGCGAGATTTCGGATGTTTCCGAATACTTCTTGCGTGAAACGGAAGAACTGACGGGCGGCTCCAATATTGTCAACGTCATTCTGGTCGAGTTCCGTGCCTTCGATACCTTGGGTGAGCTAACGGTCCTTGGCGTTGCTGGTATCGCGATTGCCGTGCTCCTGTCCAATAACCGCTTGCTTGCGGTGCACGATACCCACATGGACAAGCACTCTCCGCTGATTGATGCACGCGCAAACTCTGTGTTCTTGCGTTCGACCAGCAAGCTGGTGGGGCCAATCATCGTCGCTTTGTCGATCTTGCTGTTTTTCCGCGGGCACAACGAAGCAGGCGGCGGATTCGTAGCTGCGTTGATTGCTTCGGCTGGATTCGCGTTGGTCTACCTGTCCGCGCCATCGAACGCCGAAGCCAAGATCCGCTTGCCATACATGGCACTGATTGGTGGCGGCATCACAGTGGCTGTAGCTACGGGTCTATTGGGCTTTGTCGAAGGCTCTTTCCTCAGGCCACTGGACACCCACATTTTTGGTTTGCACTTGTCGACGGCCCTGCTGTTCGATCTCGGCGTATATCTGGCCGTGATTGGCATGATTCTGGCTGCTTTCAACCTTCTGGGAATGCCTCGACTGAATTCTGACGAAGCCGATGCCCGCGAACCAGGAGCGGATGCCGACCTTGCGGACCGGTCCCTGGAAGCCGAACCACAGGCAGAAAGGAACTAATTTATGACACTCGCCATTTCTGCCGGCCTGCTCGTAGGCTGTGCGGTGTATTTAATGATGCGCCGCGACATGCTACGCATTGCGCTCGGCTTTACCCTGCTCTCGCACGGAGCAAACCTAATCCTGATTGCAGCCGGCGGCACTGCTTCGCGTAACGAGCCATTCGGAAGCCACGACACCGCGGCCGTCGCGGAAGCAGCCGACCCACTGCCGCAGGCATTAGTTCTCACCGCAATCGTGATTTCCTTCTCAATTTCGGTTTTGATGTTTGTCACGGCAGCCGTCGGTAAGAAAGACGACGCCACCCGCCCAGAAGTTAACCTTGCACGCGAGCAGGATGTGGTTCTGTAATGGATATTGCTGCACTATTACCACTCTTTACTGCGCTGCCCCTAGTGCTTGGTGGCGTCCTGGTCGTCGGACACCGTTTCCAGTTGTTACAAGACATTGTGCTCTTCGCAACGCTGACTGGCTCTATCGCAGCATCTGCCGCGCTGTTCCCACTGGTTTCTGACGGGCAAACCATCGCTCACAACATTGGTATGTGGGGCTTTGGATATTCGATCCCATTCGTGGCCGATATGTTCGCTGTGCTGATGCTCGTGACCACGGCCGTACTGGGCCTAGTCTGCGCCTGGTTTGCTGCTGCTTCGGGTTTAACCAAGCAGCGCTTTGCCGCACCATTGATCCTCATTTTGATGGCCGGCGTCTTTGGTGCGATCTTGACTGGCGATCTCTTTAACTTTTTCGTTTGTCTTGAGATCATGCTCTTGCCGTCCTACGGGTTGTATGCATTAACGATTCACCAGCGCGGTGGATCACTACTAGTAGGTGGCATGCGCCTATTCATTGCGTCGAACCTTCTTGGCTCTACGTTGTACATGGTCGGTGTAGGTCTGGTTTACGGCACAGCCGGAAGCATTAACCTCGCTGAGCTAGCCGGTGCCGCCAAAGAAGACCCAGCCGTCGCCCTGGCAGGTGCTGTGTGCTTGCTGGCTATGTTCATCAAGGCGTCGATCGTGCCGGTTCACTCCTGGTTGGCGCAGACCTACCCGTATACCAGCCCTGCGATTACCGCACTGTTTTCCGGCTTGCACACCAAAGTCGGCGTTTACATGATTTACCGCATCTACGCGGTGCTCTTCGATGGCGATGACCGCTTCCTCTGGATCATGGTCGCGCTGTTCAGCCTAACCATGGTCGTTGGTGTCCTGGGAGCAGTGGGTGAGAAAACTACGCGTTCGATTCTGGCATTCCACATGGTTTCCCAGCTCGGCTACATCATGATGGGCGTCGCGTTGTTTACGGAACTCGGTTTGGCAGCAGGCATTTTCTATCTTGTACACCACATGATTGTGAAAGCCTCTCTGTTTATGTCGACCGGCGCAATCGAGGTGCAATACGGAACCGGCGAATTGGGCAAGGTGACCGCGATGGCGAAACGCGAACCAATCATGGCCGTTGCGTTCTTCGTCGCAGCTTTGTCTCTGGCCGGTATCCCGCCATTCTCCGGCTTCGTAGCCAAATTCTCGCTGATGATAGCTACTTGGGAGGTTAACTGGATCTACCCGTTGGCAGTCATGGTGGTCGTCTCTTTGCTCACGCTATTGTCGATGCTGAAGATCTGGGGAGGCGTTTTCTGGGGTAACCCGAAAACCCCCACTGCCGGATCCCGCGCACGGACAAGACCCAGACGGCCCTCATGCAACCTTGGGAGGCGGCGTTGCCACATATACGCGTAGCGATTCTCAGACGATGACTGAGGACAAAACCACGAAGAAACCGAAATCGCGTATTGGTTTTTGGCTCGCTGCTCCAGCAGTAATAACTGCCGTCATTACCTTGGTGCTTGGTGTCGGTGGCGAATATTTGATGCAGTATTCCGAGGTAGCCGCTAACAACCTGATGGATACCTCCAGCTATGTTGAGGCGGTGAAAAACTAATGTATATTGTGACTTGGCCACTTCGTATGTTGGGCTTTTGGCTCTGGTACCTGAAAGAATTCGTTGTTGCGAATATGTCCGTTATTCGCGACATTATTTCCCGGGGCCATGATTCGACGCCAGGCGTAGCTTGTTATGAATCTCGCAGTTTTAAAGCCGGCCATTACACGCTGTTCGCGGCGTTGGTGACCATCACCCCAGGTACTTTGGTAGTCGGTGCAGGGGAGACGAAGAACGGTGTACGCATCATGTATGTGCACGGTATGTATAACAAATCTGCCGACGAATTACGCGAAGATCTCCGGGACATGGAAGAACGCATGCTGAAGGGCATCATGTTCCGTCCGCGATTGAATGAGGACGCTAAATAATGACAACCGTAATCGCTATCGCAATCGTTATGATCGCACTGTCGGCGCTTCCCGCAGCGTATCGTATGTTGGTGGGGCCGACCCGTTCGGACCGGGTTTCCGCCGCGGACTTCTTATTGTTCGTACTGGTTGCGCTTCTCGGGCTCAGCGGATTCTTGAAAGGATCCGGTTATACCTTTGACCTGATGCTCGTCGCGTCACTGGTCGGCTTTTTGTCGGCAGTCTCGCTATCCCGTGCTCTATTGAGGGGTGCTCGTTAATGGACGTTATGGAAATTGTTTCCTCGGTATTCATCCTTATAGGCGCTGCCAACTTCGTAATCTGCGGTGCAGGCATGCTTACTTTCCGAGATGTTTACGCGCGTATGTCAGTTCTGTCGACAGCATCAGGCTTTGGTGTGTCGATGATTATTATCGGTGTCTTTTTGTTGGAGCCCCGTTGGTCTACCGCAATCGTTGGCATCGGGGCGATCATCTTACTGCTGGGCACTTCGGCAATCGGCTCGATACTGATTTCACGTTCGTCCATTCTGCGTCACGTCGCGATCGTCGATGTGCAATTTAACGAAGCAAACGTTTGGGAAGGTGAATTCGTCTCTCCCGACGATTTCCAGTACAAACAAGAGACCGGACAAGCGCGCAAACGCGACTAATTCGATTTGATTATATGCCCTAGGCCTTGTGGCCTGGGGCTTTTTGCTACTTAACCCCTAACTATCTTGCGATTGGTTTAGCAAGGCCGGACTGAGTAAGCACTACCGCTGCTACTGTGGCTGTCATTTTGAGTTACCCCGGCCGAAGACGTTATCCGAGTCCGTACTCGGGAAAGCGGCGGAAAAGCAATCTAAATCCTGTGTTTTCGTGGCCCCGGCATTTGGGGGAGTCTGATATGACCTGCGCGGGCAAGACCGGCTAGGCTAGTGGGGCTAGTATATGCCAACGGTAGGGAGTTACACGACGTGTTTGAGTCATTGTCCGACAGGCTACAGTCTGCCCTGAAAGGCCTTCGCGGCAAGGGCAAACTGACGGAGGCGGATATCAATGCCACCGCCCGGGAAATCCGGTTGGCGTTGTTGGAAGCCGACGTTTCGCTCACCGTCGTGCGCGGTTTCATTAAACGCATCAAAGATCGCGCCATTGGCGCGGAAGTTTCCGAAGCCCTGAACCCGGCTCAACAGGTTGTAAAAATCGTCAATGAGGAACTCCAAGATATCCTCGGCGGCGAGACACGGCGTTTGAACTTGGCGAAAACCCCGCCGACAGTCATCATGTTGGCTGGTTTGCAAGGTGCTGGTAAAACCACTCTGGCGGGTAAGCTCGCCAAACACCTGGAAAGCCGTGGTCACACCCCAATGCTGGTAGCTTGTGACTTGCAGCGCCCAGGCGCTGTTGATCAGCTGCGCATTGTTGGTGAGCGCGCGGGAGTCAAAACCTTCGCTCCGGACCCTGGCACCTCCATGGATTCCCAACATGAAATGGGAACCTCGCACGGAGACCCAGTCGAGGTCGCACGTAACGGCATTGAAGAAGCCCGCAAGGCCCAACATGACGTCGTTATTATCGATACTGCTGGTCGCCTTGGTATTGACGAGACTTTGATGAACCAGGCCCGGGATATTCGGAACGCGGTTAACCCCGACGAAGTCTTGTTTGTCATAGACTCGATGATCGGTCAGGATGCCGTTCATACCGCCGAGGCTTTCCGGGATGGCGTCGATTTTACTGGCGTTGTTCTGACGAAGTTGGACGGTGATGCTCGTGGTGGTGCAGCGCTGTCTATTCGTGAGGTAACCGGCAAGCCGATCCTGTACGCTTCGACCGGCGAGAAACTCACCGATTTTGATGTATTCCATCCTGAGCGCATGGCCAGCCGTATCTTGGGCATGGGCGACATGCTCACTTTGATTGAGCAGGCTGAGGCTAACCTCGACCAGAAAAAGGCCGAAGAGGCTGCGCATAAGCTCGGCTCGGGCGAGATGACGCTGAATGACTTCCTCGACCAGCTCATGATGGTGCGTAAGATGGGCCCCATCGGCAATCTATTGAAGATGATGCCAGGCGGTAGCCAAATGTCGAAGATGGCCGACATGGTCGACGAAAAACAACTGGATCGCATCCAGGCCATTATTCGCGGCATGACCCCTGCTGAGCGCGACGATCCGAAGATCTTGAACGCTTCTCGCCGCAAGCGTATTGCGGCCGGTTCCGGTGTGGAAGTCTCCGAAGTTAATCAACTGGTGGAGCGCTTCTTCGAAGCGAAAAAGATGATGAGCAAGATGGCTGGGCAGTTCGGTATGCCTGGAATGGGCGGATCGAAACGTTCGGCGACGAAGAAGAAACCAAAGGGCCGGAAGAACAAGAAGGGCAAACGGAAGAAAAGCGGGGGCGGTGGCGGAGGCATGCCAAACATGCCAGGTATGCCTGGAATGGGAGGCGGAATGCCATCGATGAAAGATCTACAGCAAATGCAGCAGCAGATGCCTCCGGGAATGGAAAATATCGATTTGAGCAAGCTCAACTTCGGTAACAAGTAAGCTATTTGACGTAAGGTTTGATAATCGGCTCCAGCAAAGGCTGGGCCGATTTTGCATATGCATTCGAAATATGGTGCATATCGCGATAGACAGCGATATTACCGATAACAACTTCACAGCGTCGCTGGTCGCAGAACCAATCTGCTGTGTCTACGGCCTTCATTCCCAGCTCATTCAACACGGATTCGGCGGGGTCGACTTCTTGATACACCTGCTTCCGTGCGACTGAACACAGCCCGCCACCGTCCACTAGGCAGTTACTGAAGTTGAAAGGCTCGCCGTTGGGCCGAAAGCCCCAAGGGTTATCGCGTATCCCGACAAAATCGATGTCAGCGTCGGCAAGCTCTTGCCAAAAAGCTGCGTAGCCATACGGGACATAATCTGGGCCATGACCAAATTCGCCTACCGGTCGGGTCGAATTTGAAATCACGAGGTCAGGTTTTTCTTCGAGCAATTTCTCAATTACGCGCTGACTCCAGTTATAGCAGCGCTGATCAATTTGATGAGTGCCGACGATCAAATCATTTGGTCCCGTGACAATCGGGCAGCCCGCGCGCAGCATCACCTCTAAGCGGAAACCGTATCTTTTTCCCAGCGCATCTAACGGTCCAGCCCACTGTTCGGCGTGTGAGCCTCCTACTAAGTAAACGGTCTTGTTTGCATCACGGTCACCGAAAACGCAGGGTTCCCCATAGCGGGATTCCTCGAATTGCACGGTCGAAGAAGGATGATCGGCCGGGATAAAGCAGTGGACCTCGGACACGACAGGGGCGAGGCTAGAAACGAGATGTGGATCTGGTGCGACGTCTACATTCTTTGGGACGTCGTGCCCAGATTGGGCCAGCACGCCAGGATACATTTCCTGCGGTAACGGCAGGCTGCGTTCATTGTGTAGACGCTGCGTCCACCATGGTTGGATGCAGAACAACGCGAGCAAGGCGGCAACCGTAACAGTGGCTCCGGTGGCGCGTGCACGGTGCGAGCTAATGTTCTGGCGCAGTTCCTTCCAGGTGATCTGTGGAGACTTGCTCATCCGGCGGGAAGATTTTTCCCGCAGCGGTTTTTCTATGAACCTATTTGTGATCCACGCCAACAGCACGGAAATAGCGATGATACTGATGCCCAGTATCGCGCTGGGTTCGGATTGCTTCCAGTAATTCGTAGCAATAATGAGTAGGGGCCAGTGCCAAAGGTACAGCGAGTAGGCGATTTCACCGAGCCAACGCATCGAGCGAGTGGCTAAAAACTGTGCGATGTAGCCGTTGCCACCTATGATCAACAGTACGGCGCCACCAATTGGAAGCAGCGACAATGGCCCGGGATAGGCCGTGGAATCTTCGACGATGATGCCTGTGATAAACAGCAACACCAACCCGGTGACGCCAGCAATGTCGGAAAGCCAACGGTTCAGGGCTAGTTTGCTGCCGTAAATCACCAAAACTGCCCCGAGGCTTAATTCCCACATCCGTGACCAGGTGGAATAATAATTATCTGACATGCCGTAAAGGCCGAAGCGGGAAGCATAAGCAAATGAAATGGCCGTGACGATGGCAAGTATCGGCCCCGCAACCCGCTGTACCAGGTGCCTACGGTTCTGTAGCGCCCACGCCAGCAACAATGCGAATCCGATGCCCAGCACATAAAACTGCCCTTGCACTGCCATCGACCACAGATGTTGCAGTGGGGAGATTTCCGCTGCCGCCGCAGCATAAGCCGCGTCTTGCCTGGTCAACTCCCAGTTTTGGTAATAGGCTAGGCTGGCGGTTATCTGCTGTGCCAGTTCGATATTCATCAGCCACGGGGTGGTGGTCAGCACTAAAATCACGGTGATGCCCACAACTAATGCGAGTGCGGGGACTATCCGTCGAATTGTGCGCCAGATGGGCCACCATGGATTCAGCGAGGCGTTATCACCAGAGGCATAGCGGAGCTGTGAACCAAGAAAGAAATAACCGGACAACAGTAAGAACACATCCACGCCACCGGATACCCTGCCAACAAAGACATGGAAAACTACCACTAGGGCGATGGCAAGGCCGCGTAGGCCGTCCAAGTCATAGCGGTAGGAGGGTTTATTTGGTGTAGGAGTCAAAGCGGGGTCAAATAATCAATCGGTGATAAGACTGTTGCGAAACGGGAGCGAATAGCGATATCGATTATGGATACTTGGGTAGTTTAACGTCTTTTTCTTGTTCGCCCTATTTGACTCACCCTGCAGGTGCTTTGCTTAAGCCGCTGCTGGTCAACTTGGCTTAAGCCCTTGCTGATTAACTTGCTGTTGACTAAACCGCTGCTGTGCGAATGTGCGGCAAGAAAACCGTGGTTGGCCAACAACAAGTTTCCGGGCTATACTCGAGGGCTGTCTGTGTATCTGCGTAACATCGCGGTCGTCTACGGTCGTCGCGGTTGGGATCACGCGCAGACTAATCCAAGGGTTGAACCGGCCTGTATTCGCAGGTGTCAGAACTACCCAGTGAATCTCTACAAAGAAAAGGAGCCAATAATGGCTGTCAAAATTAAGCTGCAACGCCTCGGCAAGATCCGCACTCCACAGTACCGTGTGGTCATCGCCGATTCTCGCACCCGCCGTGATGGTAAAGAGATCGAGGTTATCGGTCGATACCAGCCTAAGCAGGAGCCTTCCCTGATCGATATTGATTCCGAGCGCGCTCAGTACTGGTTGTCTGTTGGTGCACAGCCTACCGAGCCGGTTCTCGCTTTGCTGAAGGTCACCGGTGACTGGCAGAAGTTCAAGGGCTTGCCTGGTGCAGAGGGTACTCTGAAGACCGCTGAGCCGAAGCCTTCCAAGCTGGAGCTGTTCAACAAGGCCCTGGAAGAAGCCAACAACGGCCCATCTATCGAAGCCATCACCGAAAAGAAGAAGAAGGCTAAGGAAGAAGCCGACGCTAAAGCTGCTAAGGAAAAGGCAGAAGCTGAGAAGGCTGCTGCTGCTGAAGGCGAAGCCGAAGCTGAATCCAACGACTAAAAGTCTGCAGTCGGTCTGAAAGATTCCGCAGGCTTTGCAACACCGCGTGGCGTTCCCGAACCGGGAACCCGCGCGGTTTTTGTATGACGGACACGCTAAATTAGGGGATATGGACGTACGAATTGGTCGGGTCGTTAAGACCCATGGCATCCGTGGCGAAGTCGTGGTGGAAACTACTACCGATGACCCGGAAGGCCGCTTTGCCCCGGATACTGTTATCGAGGGCCGTCAGTCAGGTCGCACGCAATCATTACAGGTCCGCAGTGCGCGTCCGCATAAAGGGCGTTTATTACTTGCATTGAAGGAAATCACGGACCGCACTACGGCGGAATCGTTGCGGGGCATGGAGTTTTATGCGCCGGCTGATGATTCGGACGAGGATGGTTATTATGACCATGACTTGGAAGGTTTGCGCGTGTGGCACGATGGCACGGAGATTGGCGCAATTAGCGGTGTCGTCGAAACCATCAACCGTAGTTTGCTGGAAATCACGCTGACCGACGACGGTCGCACCGTTTTAGTCCCATTCGTCGACGAGTTCATTGCCGAAGTAGATTTGGAAGCTGGAACGATGACGATCACTCCGCCGGAAGGGTTGTTGGACCTGTGAGACTTGATGTTGTCTCAATATTCCCAGAATATTTGCAGCCATTACGTCACGCGTTGCTTGGGCGCGCAATCGAGCGTGGTCTGATCAGTGTCGGTGTGTATGACCTCCGCGACTGGGCCACGGGGGTGCACAAGTCCGTCGACGATTCGCCTTATGGAGGCGGGCCAGGAATGGTAATGAAACCCGAGGTATGGGGCCCTGCGCTCGACGAGATTGCCGCGGGAAAACGTGCAGGAGGGGCTGAACAGTTAGATTCCGCAGTGCAGCACATCCACGGTGCTACTCACGATGAACTGTCCGGTACTGTTCCGCAACGCTACGATGATCGGGATGTCTTGGCAGGCGAGGACCCGAATGCACCGTTGCTGCTTGTGCCTAGCCCTGCTGGCGCAGTGTTTAGTCAAAATAAGGCACAAGCCTGGTCCAATGAAGACCACATTGTTTTCGCGTGTGGGCGCTACGAAGGTATTGATCAACGCGTTATTGATGACGCGGCCCACCGCTACCGTGTGCGTGAGGTTTCGATCGGTGATTACGTCTTGATTGGCGGCGAGGTTGCGGCTTTGGTGATTGCCGAAGCTATCGTTCGGTTAATCCCCGGGGTTTTGGGCAACCAACGTTCGCACCAGGAAGACTCGTTTTCCGACGGCTTGTTGGAAGCGCCGTCATACACCAAGCCACGCGTGTGGCGCGGTTTAGAAATTCCGGAAGTACTAACTTCCGGGCATCATGGCAAAGTGGCGCAGTGGCGGCGGCAACAAGCGTTGCTGCGCACGCAGTCACGGCGCCCAGATCTATTGGAAAATGTGGAGCTGAGCACAGCGGACCGAAAAATTCTCGCCACTATCCGGGAAGAAGCAGCAGGTATCGGCGAAAATTAGCGGGGATATCAGGCGGTCCGCGGACTAGCCTTCTGCTAGAAGCTCGCCTAAAGGTGGTGGAGACAGTGGCGAATAACTAGGCTTGGCCCAATGATCGCCAGTGTTATTGCCGAAGAATTAGGTGTTTTCAGCAACCGCGTGCAGGCAGCATTGTCCCTGCTTGCCGAAGGAAACACCGTTCCGTTTATCGCCCGTTACCGCAAGGAAGCTACCGGCGCGCTGGATGATACCCAGTTGCGGCACATCCAACAGCGTGCGGACTACCTGGAAGAACTCGCAGCGCGCAAGGAGACGATACTCGCTGCAATCGACGAGCAAGGCAAGCTCACCGATAACCTGCGCGCGGAGATTAACGAATGCGATTCCAAGGCTCGTTTAGAAGATCTCTACCTTCCGTATAAAAAACGCAGGAAGACCAAGGCGGACAAAGCTCGGGAAGCTGGCCTGGAGCCGTTGACGGACACGTTGATTGAGAATCCGTCGGTGGATCCGGAGACCGCTGCGCAGGATTATCTTGTCGACGGCTATGCTGATGCCAAAGCGGCCCTGGATGGCGCCCGAGCGATTTTGGTCGATAGGCTCGCTTTGGACGCGGACCTGGTCGGGGAGGTTCGTGAGCAATTTTTCCGTGATGGCACTCTGGGCGCTCAGGTCGTGGCTGGGAAAGAAACTGAAGGTGCGAAATTCCGTGATTATTTCGATTTTTTGGAGCCGTTGACCGCATTGCCTTCACATCGCATTTTGGCGTTGTTACGCGCGGAATCGGAAGGCATTATCCAGCTGGAATTCGATGGTGGTGATGACGCAGGCTACGAGCATTTGATTGCTCAGCGTTTCGAACTAGATACCGCGGCCTCGAGTTGGTTGGCACAGGCTGTGCGTTGGGGGTGGCGAACCAAGTTGATGGTCTCTGCTGGGTTGGATGCGCGCAACCGTCTGCGTAGCTATGCAGAAGATGAAGCCCTACAGGTTTTTTCGACGAACTTGCGTGATGTTTTACTGGCTGCACCCGCTGGGCAAAAAGCCATGTTGGGTATGGATCCGGGCTACCGCAACGGTGTGAAGTGCGCGGTGGTCGATGCCACCGGAAAAGTCGTGGATACCACAGTGGTATATCCGCACCAGCCACAAAAGCAGTGGGCGCAGGCGGTGGAGGTGTTGCGCGGTTTGTGCGCTAAGCACGCCGTAGAGCTCGTCGCCGTGGGTAATGGAACGGCCTCCCGGGAGTCGGAAGAGTTAGCAGCGGAAGTTGTCGGCACGTTGGAAACACGCCCGCAAGTTGTTGTGGTGTCGGAATCTGGTGCATCGGTGTATTCCGCCTCGGCACAAGCGGCGGCCGAATTGCCGGATATGGACGTTTCTCTACGTGGAGCAGTTTCGATTGCCCGGCGTTTGCAAGACCCGTTGGCTGAGCTAGTGAAAATCGATCCGAAGTCCATCGGTGTGGGGCAATACCAGCACGATGTGAATCAGACCAACCTAGCCCGGGCGCTGGACGACGTCGTCGAGGATGCAGTAAACAGCGTGGGAGTGGATGTCAACACGGCTTCGGTTCCGCTATTAGAACGAGTGGCCGGGTTAAACGCGACCGTTGCGGAGAATTTGGTGACTTACCGGCATCAGAATGGCCGGTTTGCTACGCGCAAAGAGTTGGTAGAAGTACCACGTTTAGGGCCCAAAGCGTTCGAACAAGCGGCAGGGTTTTTGCGTATCAATGGCGGGGATAATCCTTTGGATTCCTCTGCGGTACACCCCGAGGCTTATCCGGTAGTGCAAAAAATTGCGGCTGCGGTTGGAGCAGGCGTGGAAGAGTTAATCGGTGATTCTGCTCGTCTGGCGAAGTTGCAGCCTGCTGAGTTTGCAGACGAGGAGTTTGGTGAGCTGACCATCGCCGATATTATTGCTGAACTGGAGAAGCCCGGCCGCGATCCGCGTCCGGAATTCCGAACAGCGAGTTTTAAAGAAGGCGTGACGAAGGTAGCGGATTTGCAACCGGGCATGATCTTAGAAGGCACGGTTACCAATGTTGCTGCTTTCGGAGCGTTTATAGACGTTGGGGTACACCAAGATGGCTTGGTGCATATTTCTGCGATGAGCAACAAATTCGTGTCTGATCCGCACACAGTGGTGCGTTCGGGTGAGATTGTGAAGGTGAAGGTCATTGATGTTGATGTTGACCGTCAGCGCATTGGATTGAGTTTACGTTTAGACGATGAGCCTGGCGCTGGCAGCAATAAATCGGGTGGCAACAAGCCAGGCGGTGGGTCTTCCCGGAAGTCCTCGAATCAGGGTGGTCGATCCGGGCGGTCGGGTGGTGACCGTGCTGAGACTCGTGCTGGAAAGGGGCGTGGGACCAAAAATTCTGCTGCCACGGCGAAGAATAAACCAGCTGGTTCTATGGCTGATGCCTTGCGCAACGCCGGTTTCGGTGCCTAACTCTTGGTTAGTTTCGTGCGTCTTTAACGCACGGCTGTTGGATTCTGTTGGAAGCAGGCAGTATACTGTAGGAGACGATGCCCGGGTGTAGCGCACGTGCTACAAGTTATGCCCGGGTGCGAGTTTAGAAAGCTATTCAAAGGGGCAAAGCATGAGTACCAAGCAGGACCGGCAAGAAGAGGCCCGGGACATTAAAACCGGTGATGATCAGCCGTCGAATATGTCTGAGGTTTATCTGCCGTTCATTGGTTTCTTCGTTGTGATGGCAGTTGGCCTTGGTCTGGTCATCGGCGGTTTCAACGCTTTGGAATACCTCTAAAGCTTTCCCGTTCTTATTTGCCCGCTCCCTTCTCGGGAGTCGGGCTTTTTGCGTGCGAGCAACGGGCTTGGATTCTAGGGTTTCCGGTGGTCGGTACCGAGCGCATTGAGCCCGCCGGGTAGGCTGCATAACTGCACTTGCGGTAGCGCAGGGCCATATTCGTCGATGACGCGTTGGCTGCGCAGCCCGGAAGCACAAAAAACCACGACTTCTGTAGCGGATCCAATTGTGGTCTCGATGTCTGCGCTGCTGGTGATCGTACTAAGCGGTAGTCGCAGTGGCTGGTAATGCTCTGGAAGGTCTGCCAGGTATTTCTCGTGCGCTTCTCGTACATCAAGCGCTACTGCTGTGCCCCCAGCCACTCGTTGCAAAAGCTTGCGTGCTTGTGTGGCGTGGTCTTTTTGTCCATTTTGATCTGAAAGGCGTTTCGGTTCAGTGGCAGTCGCCGCGCAACTGGCGCCATAAAACTCTGCTAATTGTGTGGTTAATGGGCGTTGCGGATCAGTACGGACACGGAAGCTGGTCAGTGCAGCTGGCATAGCCTGATAACGCAAAACCCGGCCCGGTTCGTAGCGCATTTCGGTGAGATAGGCGATGGCTTCGGTAGACATCAGTCCAGCAATCACGGACGTCGTCACGCCCAACACTCCGGCGGTTGCGCAATCTGGTGCGCTTGTGGCATCGGGTTGTTCGGGAAATAGGTCCCGCAATCCAACACCACGTTGCTTCGCTTGCTGGGAGCCGTCGCGTTGTTTCTCTTGTACGTCTGGGCCTGAGTGCCATAGTGCAACCTCACCGGAATACTGCAAGACCGTGCCCCACACCAGTGGGATTCCCAGAATCTCGCAGGCATCAGCGACTAAATATTTTGTAGCAAAAGTATCTGAGCCATCCAGCACCAGGTCGACGCCGTCGAAAAGTTGCAAGACATTATCGACCCGTATGCGTTCCGCCAGGGCAATAACTTGAATATCAGGTTGCAATTCCCGAGCGCGCGCGGCAGCAACCTCGACTTTGGGTTTGCCAACATCACCGGCGCCAAACAAAATTTGCCGGTGAATATTGCTTAAATCCACTGTGTCGTCGTCCAGCAGCGTAATCTTGCCGACGCCAGCGGCCGCCAGCTGCTGTAACGCTGGGCACCCCAAGCCACCGGCACCAACGATAAGCACATGGCTGGCATGTAAACGTGCCTGTTGGCGCGGTCCAAAACCCGGCAAATTCATTTGCCGCGCAGTGCGCTGGATCTCGCGGTCGGGTAGTTGGGTGAGGAAATCGTGTGCTTGCGCGACAGAATTAGTGGTCATGCTCCACATCTATAGCACTTGATCGGGCCACGAGGCGAGACCAGAAAAAGTACTGGAGGCTTGGGCATGTTCCCGGCGCGGGATGCGTCCTGCGCTACGTGAAAGATGTCCGCTGGTGACGGCGTGACGCATCGCCTCAGCCATCGCTACCGGGTTTTGGCACCGATTGATGGCACTGGCAAGCAAGACACCGGAGCATCCCAATTCCATGGCAAAGGCGGCATCCGAGGCAGTTCCGATACCGGCATCGATCAGCACTGGTACTTGCGCGCGAGAACAGATCAGCTCAATATTATGCGGATTCAAAATTCCTAAGCCCGTGCCGATCGGTGAGCCCAATGGCATTACTGCAGCAGCGCCGGCATCTTCGAGTTTGCGAGCTACCACCGGATCATCAGAGGTATAGGCTAAGACGGTAAAGCCTTCGTCGATCAGCAGCTCGCAGGCGTCCAAGGTTTCGGTGACGTCGGGTAACAATGTGTGTTCATCGGCGATTACTTCGAGTTTCACCCAGTTGGTGTCGAGTGCTTCGCGGGCCAATTTCGCGGTAATTACAGCATCGCGGGCGGTGCGACAGCCGGCGGTGTTGGGTAACGGGTCGATACCCAAGCGCTGCATTAACTCAAAGACAGATTCGCCTCCGCCGGTAGCTGCCGAGTAGCGCCGCATCGCGACCGTTGTGAGCTGTGTGCCGGAAGCAATTAGTGCTTTTTCCAGCATTTCCTGTGAGGAAGAGCCACCTGTGCCCATGATCAAGCGGGATTCATAAGAACGATCTGCAATAGTGAGCATGTGGTCACTAGCCTCCTTGCCGTGCGTTGAGGATATCGACGGTTTCACCGTCGTTTAGTGCGCGACACCATTGCGAAGCCGGCACTACTTCACCGTCGATAGCAACGGCAATGCCCGCTGTGAGATCTTTACCGGTGATTTCTTTAACCAGCGCGGTGACATCAATAGCCGAAGTCGTGTGCGGTTGGTCGTTAACCGTGATTTCAACGGTCTTAGCAGTATCGGTAGAGCGATCTGTCATGTGGATCCTTTCAACAGCTATAGGCTGGGTGCTGGGGTCAGATAATCGGTTCTGGAGTAGTTTTAGCGCAGAATAACGGATTGTTAGCGGGCGTCGCGAAACGGGGCGCAAGCGCTGATATCCACGCTGAGCTGATCAGGTGTTGCGCCTTCAATGAGTTCACGGCTAACGCGCGCAGCCAGTGCGGAAAGCAAAATCCCGTGTCGAAAATAGCCGGTAGATATCACCAGATTAGCACTGACTCGCCCCAGATAAGGTAGATCATTGGGGGTGCCAGGGCGTGCGCCGGTGGTAGCTTCGAGAAATTCACATTCTTCAATTCCGGGCACGAGGCGGATGGCATCGCGCAGAAGATCGTAGACTGACGACGCTGGGGGGCCAGAGCGGTGATCTTCGCGACTGGTTGCACCGATTGTGATGCGGCCGTCGGAACGCGGGATGATGTAGATCGGGCGGTCTTCCACAAAACCGCGGATTACTCGATCGCACAATGGCTGCAAGTGCTCGGGGCACTGGAGTTGTAACACCTCGCCATAGACCGGGCGAAGCTGGAACGCCTCCTTTGGGCTTGCTGGGTTGGTGCCGGTTTCCGGCAAGACTCCCGCGATATCGCGGGCGCCCAAACCATTGGACAGTACAGTTTGTTTCGCAGGATATCGTCCCTGGGCAGTAAGCACCGCACCATCTTCGAGCTTCGTGGCTTGTTCTCGGATTATCTCCACGCCCATGTTCTTGAGTGCATCGAGCAGCGCAAGGGCAGTCTGGCGAGGAAAAATTTGGTGGTCCCCCGGAATCTCGACGGCTCCCGCCACCGCCGGAGAAAGTGCCGGTTCGAGTTTGCGAGCTTGGCGCACCGAAAGTTTCGCCACATCCATACCATGCGCATTCTGATAATCCATCAACTCCGTCAGATGTTGAGAATCTGCGCGGTCGGCAGCGACCACTAACGTGCCCTCGGTGCGATAGCCAGTTGGAAGATCCGTGTGTTCGGCAACGATCTCCATAAGCTTGGGATACCACTGGCCGGAATACTGCATCAGCGGGAAGAGTGGGTCTTGTTGATAGACGACCTCCGCGGCAGGTGCGAGCATGCCACCGGCATGATGTGTGGCACCCGATGCAGGGCTCGGATCTAACACCCGGACGCTATGACCGTGGTGTGCTAACTCCACTGCGGTAGCCAAACCCACCATTCCAGCACCGATAATATTGACCTCGACCTGCTCGGCTCCGTGGGAGACCGCCTTCCCAGCGGTAACATTCTTGACGACGCCAGCTACATATTCTTCTGGGTTCGCAGCATGCATAATCCCGCGTACGATCGCGACGCCGGCAACTCCGGTGGCGGCTAAGTCCTGGGCATCGTCGATAGTGACATCGCCAATGGCAACGACCGGCACTGCGCTGGCTGCGACGATTCGTGGATAACCAGAAATGCCCAGCGGGCTACGTCCGGAATCTTTCGTCGGAGTTGCCCGAAACGGACCGCAACCGATGTAATCCAGCTCTTCGGCGTAGGCATTCGCAGCTCGCGCTAGTTCAACTGTGCCCGTGGTCAAGCCGATGACCGCGCCGGGGCCAAGGATTTCGCGAACCTTAGCGACGTTCATGTCATCTTGACCGACATGGACTCCGGCAATGGGGTAGCCATCGGTTTTGAGCTTGGCGACGAGTTCCACGACATCGTCGACCAGAACCGCACAATTCGGGTTGACCTGTGTAACAGCCACCGAGACATCGGCGGCGAGCCGATAGAGATCTGCCTCCGTGATTGGTTTGGAGCGCACTTGGATGATGCCGGCGCCACCGCGAGCAGCAGCAACCGCACGAGCAACAATCTCGTCGTGGCTTCCTGATCCGGTGACAAAGTAGCAACGGAAATCCAGGTGCTCCCGGGCGCTATGGGCACGAGTAGGGAAAGGTGCAGACATGAAACCACCGTTTGTATTGCTGGGATAGATTTGAAATCTGTTTAACTATTGTGCCAGACTAGAGCGGTTGATTGTTAAGGATACGAACCGGTCACATCACGCAGAATCGTAACTGTCATGCTGATGATTCTTTGTGATTGCTAGGCTCCTCTTTCCCGACGTATTAAGGACACTGCTATGAACCACATTCTCGACAAAGTCGATGCTGCGCAGCTGCGCGACGACATCCCAGAATTTCGTGCCGGCGATACCCTGGACGTAGAAGTCAAGGTTATCGAGGGAACCACCCAGCGTACCCAGCTTTTCTCGGGCGTCTGCATCCGTCGTCAAGGTTCCGGTATTCGTGAGACCTTCACTGTACGTAAGATCTCCTTCGGTATCGGAATTGAGCGTACTTTCCCGGTACACTCTCCAAACATCGACTCGATCAAGGTTACTCGCCGCGGTAAAGTCCGTCGCGCGAAGCTGTACTACCTGCGCAACCTGCGCGGCAAGAAGGCTCGCATCAAGGAAAAGCGCTAAGTTTTTCATAGATGCTGCAATCACCCAGGCTGAATTATTCTGCCTGGGTTTTTTGTTGCTCTGAATACCTCTAGTGCTGCTTAGCAAGTTGCTGATCTGCCGCCTGTACATTTATCCACTGCTAAGGTGTAATCCGTGACTAGCGAAGAAAAGCGCACTGGAGATGATCTAGCCAAAAGTCGGCGCCTTCGAGATGAGGCTGTGCCTGAGTCTGTGGCTAAGACCGAGGCTGCAACAGCGGCTGCGGCCGGCGAGGAAACTCAAGCGACTAGGGGCAGTGAAGCTGCCGATAGTGATGCCGCCGAAGAAAAACCGCGGATGCCAGCTTGGGCCGAGACCATACTGACGGTTTTGGTGGTTTTGGTGGTCGTCGGGCTGTTTCAGAATTTCGTCGGCCGCCAATACGTGATCCCTTCGGCGTCCATGGAACCGACTTTGCATGGTTGCCCGGAGTGCACGGATGACCGGATTTTTGTGGAAAAGGTCAGCTACTACTTTTCTGAACCGCAGCCTGGCGACGTCGTGGTGTTCGAAGGCACCCCATCCTGGGACGGCATGTATCAGTCACCGCGTTCCGATAATGCTGTCTTTGCTCGTATCCAGGATGGCTTATCGTTGGTTGGTTTGGCCGCGCCAGATGAAAATACTTTGGTGAAGCGCATCATTGCTACTGGCGGGCAAACAGTGTCCTGCCAGGAAGACGACACGGCTGTGATGGTAGACGGTCAGCCGATTGATCAGTCCTATGTGCAAAGCCCATCACAGTATGCGGTCGATGAGTCTATAGGTTCGGAGGCTTGCGGCGGCCCGTATTTTGGCCCGGTTGAGGTTCCGGAAAATTCCTATTTCATGATGGGGGACAACCGGACTAATTCCGCAGATTCTCGGGCGCACATGTTTGATGATCGTCAGGGCACTATCCCGGCGGAAAATATTCGCGGCAAAGCAAAATTTGTCTTTTACCCGTTTAACCGCTTTGGCGGTATCGATGACCCGGACATCCAGCAGTAGTTCTGCCCCGACCACTGTGCGCCGAAATGCTCCGCAGGCGTGGCGTTGGCGGATCATGCTCGTCACCGCTGTCGTGAGTTTTGGTGTTCTTGCTGGGGTGCAGGCTTTCGTCGGCAGGTTTTATGTGGTGCCTTCGTCGTCGATGGAGCCAACCTTGCAGGGGTGTACAGACTGTCCGGAGAGTAATGATCGCATCGTCGTCGACAAGTTAGCCTATCGTTTTGGTGATCCACAGCCGGGCGATGTAGCAGTATTTGATGGTACTGAGTCGTGGCGCTCGGGTTTTTCTTCCCCGCGCAGCAACAATCGTTTTCTGCGTGGTGTACAGAACGTAGGCTCTGCGATTGGTGTGGTCGCCCCGGATGCGAATAGCTTCGTTAAACGGGTCATCGCTATTGAGGGCCAGACCGTGCAGTGTATGCCCGGTGACCCTGGGGTGCTTGTCGACGGACGAGTTATCGCAGAACCATATCTTGCTGACCCGCCTGCGCATCGTGTCGACGGACCCGGTGGTGCACAAGAGTGTGGTGGGGACTATTTCGGCCCCGTGACTGTGCCCCAGGGCCATGTTTGGGTGATGGGGGATAACCGTACAAATTCCCTCGATTCGCGGGCTTACCTGGGCGATCTGCAGCAGGGCACGGTTCCGGTGGATAATTTCATTGGGAAGGTCCGCGGAATTTTTCTGCCTCTGGATCGCTTTGGCGGACTGGAGTAAATCCATGGCGGTAACACGAAACGCGCAGAAAGCGCACAAAGATACGGCTGGCACGAAGCTATATGGAAGCCCAAGCTGGATGGAACTGCAGCTGGAAAGTAGTGGGTTTGGGCCAATCGCGGGAGTAGATGAGGCTGGCCGAGGTGCCTGCTGTGGGCCAGTGACCATAGCCGCGTGTGTGTTGCCTGCTGCATCATTGCCGAAATTGGCAGCGTTGACCGATTCGAAAAAATTAACTCCTGCTAAGAGAGAGAAGCTCTATAATGTCATCGTCGATCAGGCGGTGGATTTTAACGTTGTGCATATCCCGGCGGCACAAATTGATGCTCGGGGAATTCAGCATGCAAACCTTTCCGGGATGCGTCGCGCTGTGGTTGGTTTGGCGTACCCCGTTGGCTACGTGCTTAGCGATGCGATGAAAATTCCCGGTTTGACTGTGCCACAGCTTCCGATCATTGGTGGTGATGCTGCAGCCCGGTGCATTTCTGCGGCAAGTGTGCTGGCAAAGGTAAGCCGTGATCGTCTGATGGTGGAGTTAGATCAGCGTTATCCCGGCTATGGGCTTGCCGGGCATAAAGGATATGGCACCAAAGCGCATAGTCAAGCGATAGAACAGCGGGGAGCTTGCCCGGAGCACCGTCGCAGTTACGCAAATGTGGCGGCTGCTCATGCGTACTGGGAAGCCACGCAGCCATAATTCTGGCTAGGCGTTTGTGCCCCGGTGCGCCGCAGCCGTGCAGGGGCGATTGCCAGTTAGACTGGTTTTCACATTGTTCGCAGACACCGGATCCTTAGCCGGCCGCGTAAGGAGTAATCGCAGATGAGCGCAGAAGAACTGGACAACTACGAAGCTGAAGTCGAGCTGTCTCTGTATCGTGAATATCGCGACGTCGTCAGCCAGTTTTCCTACGTGATCGAAACTGAACGTCGTTTTTATTTAGCCAATGCGGTAGAACTCATTCCGCATACCTCTGGTGGTGGTGACGTATATTACGAGGTGCGCATGTCTGATGCTTGGGTTTGGGACATGTATCGCGCGGCGCGTTTCGTTCGCTATGTTCGAGTGATTACCTACAAAGATGTCAACATCGAAGAACTCGATAAACCAGATATGATTATGCCGGAATAGTGCCTGCACTACCGACAAATCTGGCGTCCGACAAACCTGACTTTCGGAATAGTTGGATTCTGTCAAATCTGTTTACGCCAGGCTGTGAATAACCCCCATTGTCCACAGATTAAGCGGTAGCTCGGTGGTTGCTTCTTGTAGCAGACGACGTACCGACGAAAACTAGTGATATCTGAAAAAGCTTCAGATGATTAACAGTTTTTGTTGGGGGAATCTGTGATGCCAACTCATGCACGGCAACTAGGCCAACGCGGTGAGTCTATTGCCCAAGACTTTTACCGAAACCGCGGTTACGAAGTTATCGCTCGTAACGTTTATTATCGCGGTGGAGAGATAGACCTGATTGTCCGGCCCGGTGATGGGCCGCCGGGGTCAATCGTGTTCGTGGAAGTTAAAACCCGCACCAGTAGGGCCTTCGGAGGGGCTGAGGCGGTGACCACGAAGAAACTTCACCGTATGCGGCATGCTGCCTCCCGGTGGCTCAGCGAACAGCAGCACTGTGACGGTGCTGCTTTTCTGGGGCAGATTCGTTTTGATGTAATCGTCGTCAGCGCGGACACGGACCCAAGCAAAGGCGTTGCCGTAGAGGTCTTTGAAGGGGTTGAGCGTGGTGCTTGCTAAAACCCATACTGTCGCACTGTCTGGTGTCCACGCCGATATTGTCACCGTCGAAGCAAATATTGGGCCAGGGCTGCCAGGGATTCATGTCGTGGGGCTGGGCGATACAGCCGTCAATGAATCACGTGATCGTATCCGTACAGCAGTCGCAAATGCACAACTAGGCTGGCCGAAAACCAAGATTGTGGTTTCTATGTCGCCTGCGGGCTTGCCCAAATCAGGATCACATTTCGATCTCCCTACTGCTTTGGCAATTTTGGAAGCCGCGGGGCACACTGGACGACGTCAACAACGTGATTTGAGTTCAGTCCTGGTGCTCGGCGAACTAGGTCTAGATGGGCGGGTACATGCTGTCGCTGGAATTGTGCCTGCCTTGTTAGCGGCTCGCCGCTACGGCTTTGAAACTGTGATCATTCCACCAGCCAATGCGCCCGAGGCAGCGCTGCTGGAGGACATGCACGTGTTGGTAGCGCCCACGTTGACGGCAGCTTATCGCTGGATATGTGGTGAGACAGAACTTGCCGACGCCCACAGCTATGCCCGCCATTCAGATACCTCCGGGCCTCCGAGTCTGGATTTTGCAGACATTGCGGGCCAGGAAGATGCCGTTAGAGCTGCAGAAATCGCCGCTACTGGTGGACACCATATGTTGCTAATAGGCCCGCCGGGTTCAGGTAAATCCATGCTGGCCGCACGGCTGCCCGGAATTATGCCTGAACTATCAACATCGCAATCCTTGGAAGTTAGCGCAGTACATTCCGTCTTAGGAACTGGTAGTGCCCCGCGATCTGTAATCACGAAAGCCCCCTATATAGCCCCGCACCACTCCATTACTCGCGCCGGGTTATTGGGAGGAGGATCCGGTAATCCCCGTCCTGGTGCAGTCAGTCTGGCCCACCATGGGGTGTTGTTTCTCGACGAAATTTCAGAAATGCCGGCCGCAGTGGTTGATAGTTTGCGCACCCCGTTGGAGCAAGGCGAAGTACGGTTAGTGCGCAACCGCCGCGAGATTATTTTCCCGGCGCGCTGTCAGCTGGTTTTAGCAGCTAATCCCTGTCGTTGTGCTGCTGAAGATGCCACGAAATGTCGGTGTCGGCCGCATGAGCGCATGCGCTATTTGAATAATCTGTCTGGGCCGATGCGCGATAGGCTTGATATGACCGTGCGGACGCATTCGCAGGCAGCGACGTTAGTCAGTGATCGGGCACGGACGTCGGCAGACATTGCTGAATCTGTCGCAGAAGCACGGCAGCGCGGTAATTTCCGCTGGGCACAAGCTGGTATTGCGGCACGGACAAATGCAACGGTGCCCACTACCTTGCTGCGCCGGGAATTTGCGGCTGATTCGGCGGGCATGGCTTTGGTGCAGGCGCACTTAGCAAATGGGGATATTAGCCAGCGGGCAGTGGATAAGATTTTAAAACTTGCTTGGACGCTGTGTGATCTTGTTGGCAGCGCGCAACCTGGCTTGGAAGAAGTCGCGCAAGCCATAGAAATCCGTGGTGACATGACTCAGGTACACCAGGAGGTCGTGCTATGACCTCAGGTAGCAACAAAATTGATGCAGAGCGCTATGCGTGGGCTTATCTCAATCGGGTGATCGAAGGACCTTCTCAGGCATTGTGGCAATTACTGCGCTCCGGCAGAGACTGCACAGAAATTGCCCGTGGTATTCGCGCACGAGCGAGCTGGTTGAAGGGGGTATTGGGACAGACTGAAGCCCGACATGATTGGTGCCGCTGGGAAAAAGATCTAGAAATAGCTGCGGACTATGGGGCGCGCCTGGTGACTCCAGATGATGAGGAGTATCCGGCAGAGACCTTCAATGCGGCTTTTGGTTTTGCTCAACTGGGTGCTGAACGTGGAAGCGGCTTAGCTAGCAAGCACACTGGGGCCAGCTCCCCACCGCATAGCCTGTGGGTGCGTGGCAACGATCTGCGGGAGCTCGTCGCCCAAGCCGTTGCTGTCGTGGGGACGCGGTCCATAAGTTCTTATGGCAAAGCAGCCACCGAACACCTTGTGCGAGGCCTATGTCCAGCGCAATGGACTATTGTCGCTGGCGGCGCGATCGGTATTGATACTGTGGCACATTCTGCGGCTCTCGCAGCAGGAGGTACAACCATGGCTATATCTGCCTGCGGGGTGGATAGAACTTACCCCCGCGTCAACACAAAACTCTTCAACACTATTGCCTCAGGTAGCCACGGAGCCCTGGTCACTGAATACCCACCAGAAACACCACCACAACGACACCGATTCCTCACTCGCAATCGCCTAGTAGCGGCCTTGACTGAAGGCACAGTCGTAGTGGAAGCAGCATGGCGTTCTGGCGCATTGAACACTGTGCACTGGGCAGAAGGCTTCGGTAAAACCACCATGGCAGTACCAGGGCCTATCACTACCGTGGGTTCGCTCGGCTGTCACCAGCTAGTCAAAGACGGTCGCGCACAGCTGGTTACGAGTGCCGATGACGTGCGTGAACTACTCGGTGGTATCGGTGAAATTGATGCTACCGGCCAATACGAGATGCAGTTCGGCCCGGATCCTATACAAAAACTCTCACGCAATGAACTTCAAATTTACGACTGCACACCGGCTCATGGTTTTCCCGGTAAGCAAGCAGAGCAAATAGCTACCGAGGCCGGAATGCCACTAGGGCTGACTGTTCATTTGCTACTCGATTTACACAAAAACGGATTCATTGCACGAAAGAACGGACGGTTCACACGAACACAGCAAAATGATTAGCAAATACCGTGAGCAGAAAATGCTGTGCCATGACAACGCAGGACCATGACATAGCGAGCCGGCCTATAATCAAACGATATGGAGACCGGCACCCATACATCCAGTTCACAAGGGGCTCGGCGAAGCCAATTACACGAAGCCATAGACGACTTCGCCGATTACCAGCATTACGTGCAAGGACGCTCACCGGCCACCGTACGCAGCTATCGCAGCGATTTATATGACCTGGCCACCCTTGTACCGACCTTCGCCGAATTCACCCTGCCCAACTTACGGGCATGGCTTGCACAGGCGGTACGTGAGAGAAAATCCCGAGCAACAATAGCGCGCAGGGCCTCTGCGACTCGCGCTTTTTCTACATGGGCACAACGCCAAGGACATCTTGAAGCCGACATAGCAGCACGACTACATAATCCAAGTGCTACCTCAACGTTACCCACGGTACTTGCGGTCAACGAAGCTGCCGACGTCGTAGCACAACACAATCAAGACCAAACCAAACCCAATAAACGTGACCCCATAAGCCAACGTGATACTGCAATCCTCGAATTGCTCTATGCCTCAGGAATGCGCGTTGCCGAACTCGTTTCCCTCAACCGGAATGATCTAGACACCCAACAACAAACCATCAAAGTTACTGGCAAAGGAAATAAACAACGCATCGTGCCATTCGGGAGAGCAGCTGCGAATGCCCTGGCAACCTGGATCGCCGACGGCCGTGTCGTAATACAAACCAAAACCAGGAATGATTCCACGGAACCCGCACTATTTATCGGCGCCCGCGGGAAGAGAATCGACCAACGCCAGGTACGGCGAATAGTAGAACGCGCCGGGCTACAGCAAGGAATTACGGGCTTGAGTCCACATGGATTGCGGCATTCCGCAGCAACACATTTGTTAGAAGGGGGAGCAGATCTTCGTGTGGTGCAAGAAATTTTGGGGCATGCTTCGCTGCAAACAACTCAGCGTTATACACACGTCACTGCTGAGCGTTTAAAACAGGTGCATTCGCAGGCTCACCCAAGGGCCTAATAAATTGCCAGGTAAGCTGACGGTTTATCTCAATCCCATGGTTTTAAACGGATAATCGCTTCGCCCAATAGATCTAGCGGGTTGATGTATGTCTTAGGGCCGGTGCGAGCACCCCAGTGCAGGCCCGGGGTTCCGTCGGTGGGGGAGGCTAAGGTCCCAATGATTTCCCCGACAGTTACGTGGTCGCCAGCTTTGACTCGTGGAAAGACCGGCTGATATGTCGTACGTAGCCCTCCAGCGTGATTGATGGATACGGTCGGTGTTCCGGCTACGTTTCCGGCAAAATGCACAGTACCTGCTCCTGCAGAAGCAACCGGAGCACCAATCGCTACATCCAGATCCACTCCTCGATGCCCTGGCAACCAATCTTTTTCTGGTGGATCAAAACCACGCAAGACTGGCGATGGGGTAGCGGTACGGGTGCCGGGATCAACATAAACGCCTGAAAACGCCTCGGAATTGGCAGACCTATCGTCCAGGCTTAGCTGGTCGACAGCAAGTGCGTGTGGAATTGCGGTAAAGACCGCTAGTGCGAGCACGCACGCGATGCTGGATAACTTGCGTGGGAGAGCTATCCACCCGGTTGTTTCATCGTGCTGGCGAACAGTCGGTAGAGCCAGATAATGCACACTTTTCATAAACCAAGTCTCTAGGAAGAGCGTGTAAATAGTGTGGTGGGAATGAAAAGAGTGTGAATAGTGTGGCGCTTGAACATCTTAGTGACATAACGCAATTGAGCTGTGGATAACTCAGCAAATAAATTGGTGTTATCTGAAGAATTAACCTAGAATACGGCCCAGCAGTGTGTGTTATGCGCACTGACTACGCGCGATGAAGTTTTTCACCATTCCATAACAATATAGAGGGTGGTGAAAAACCGGCGCTGACGTGGTCTCCGCGTGGTATTCGATTCTATGTGAATCACGAAAGTTTACCGTGGAGTGTTAGCGGCGGACTTCATTGCTAGGGCAAGGGATAAAAACCCTTGCAGCACAAAAGTAGGGTGTAAGCCCTGCGATGTCCTTGAAAACCAAAACTATCTACCGAGAAGGAAGCTAACCATGGCAGTTGTAACCATGCGCGAGCTCCTCGACGCGGGTGTCCACTTCGGTCACCAGACGCGTCGCTGGAACCCAAAGATGCGTCGCCACATCTTCACCGATCGCAACGGCATCTATATCATCGATCTGCAGCAGACTCTGACTTTCATCGATGAAGCATACGAATTCGTGAAAGAAACCGTTGCTCACGGCGGCACCATCCTCTTCGTTGGTACCAAGAAGCAGGCTCAGGAAGCTGTTGAAGAAGAAGCAAAGCGCGTTGGCATGCCATACGTGAACCACCGTTGGCTCGGCGGTATGCTCACCAACTTCCAGACTGTCACTAAGCGTCTTGGCCGCATGAAAGAACTGCAGGCTATGGACGCTGCTGAGGATGGCTACAAGGGTCGTACCAAGAAAGAAGTTCTAACTCTGACCCGCGAGCGCGAAAAACTGGAGCGCGTTCTGGGTGGTATTTCCGAGATGACCAAGGCGCCATCGGCCTTGTGGATCGTTGACACCAACAAAGAGCACATCGCAGTTTCCGAGGCTCACAAGCTCAACATTCCGATCGTCGCTATCCTGGATACCAACTGTGATCCGGACGATGTTGACTTCCCAATTCCAGGCAACGATGACGCCATCGGCGCCACTAAGCTGCTGTCCCGCATCGTCGGCCACGCAGTTGAAGAAGGCAAGAAGGCACGTGAAGAGCGTAAGCTCGCTGCTGCTAAGGAATCCGCCGGCGATTCCGCAGATAAGGAACAGCGCGATGCTGCAGAAGCAGCGGCTGCTGCTGACCCAGCATCGGCAGAAGGCGCTTCTTCCGAGAACGCTTAATCGCGATAACGAGACGTACTAAGAAAACGTTTCCCGTTCCCACATCGTTCCTACATAAGGAGGATCGTCCACACTATGGCGAATTACACCGCTGCAGACGTTAAAAAGCTCCGTGACATGACCGGTTCCGGCATGATGGACTGCAAGAAGGCTCTGGCAGAAAACGACGGCGACTTCGACAAAGCTGTCGAAACCCTGCGTATCCAGGGCGCCAAGGACGTCGGCAAGCGTGCAGACCGCGACGCTTCCGAAGGCCTAATTGCAGTTTCCGGAAACACCATGGTCGAAGTTAACTGTGAGACTGACTTCGTTGCGAAGAACCAGGACTTCATCAACTTTGCCCAGAAGATCGCTGAAGCTGCTGCTTCCGCTAAGGCTAACTCCCAGGAACAGTTGCAAGCAGTTGAAGTTGATGGCTCCACCGCCGGTGAGCTGATCCAAGAGCAGTCAGCCAAGATCGGTGAGAAGTTGGAACTGAAGCGTGCCGCAACCGTAGACAGCGACAAGGTTGCTCTCTACCTGCACAAGCGCTCTGGTGACTTGCCACCATCTGTTGGTGTCATGGTTTCCTACGAGTCTGATGCTGACAACGCTGAAAACGTAGCACGTGCTGCTGCAATGCAGGTTGCTGCGTTGAAGGCAAAGTATCTGACCCGCGAGGACGTCCCTTCCGACGTTGTTGAGAAGGAAAAGGCTATTGCTGAGCAGATCACTCGCGAAGAGGGCAAGCCAGAGAAGGCAATTCCAAAGATCGTAGAAGGCCGTCTGAATGGTTTCTACAAGGATGTCGTTCTATTGGAGCAGCCATCGTTAGAGGACAGCAAGAAGACCGTCGCTCAGGTAACTGAGGAAGCAGGCGTGAAGCTGACTGGATTCCGTCGCTTCGAGGTTGGTCAGGCGTAATAACCTGAATTAACAATCGCGCACAATGCGTGTCTCACAAAGCCCTTGCCATTTTCTGGCGAGGGCTTTGTTGTAATTTAAGGGTGGTTAACGAAGCTAGGAAAGAAAAACTGCCGACCTTAGTGTCCAATTGCTAGGCTAGTGAACCGAGAAGGTAGCATAGAATCCAATGTCTGCACAGCCAAGGAGAGAACAACGGTGACTGACACCGAAAGTGCCCAAAGAGCCCGTTATAAACGCGTCATGCTGAAACTCGGCGGTGAAATGTTCGGCGGTGGAACCGTTGGCATTGATCCGGATGTGGTGGAAAATGTCGCCCGCCAAATTGCAGAGGTAGCCAAAACCGGCGCAGAAATCGCGGTAGTTATCGGCGGGGGAAATTTCTTCCGTGGTGCCGAGTTGTCCCAGAGAGGGATGGACCGAGCACGGTCGGATTACATGGGCATGCTCGGTACAGTGATGAACTCGTTGGCGCTGCAAGATTTTCTAAAACAACTGGGAGTCGATTGCCGTGTACAGACTTCCATCAATATGGCCCAGATCGCCGAACCATACCTACCATTGCGTGCTGATAGGCACTTAGAAAAGGGTCGGGTTGTCATTTTCGGCGCAGGTATGGGCATGCCGTATTTCTCCACAGATACCACTGCCGCACAACGGGCTTTGGAAATTGGGGCAGAGGTACTGTTTTTGGCTAAAGGGGTTGACGGCGTCTATTCCGACGATCCACGGCATAACCCGGATGCTGAGCTGTACAGTGAAATCAGCCCACGGGAAGTCATCGAAAAAGGTCTGAAGGTCGCAGATGCCACTGCTTTCAGCCTTTGTATGGACAACGATATGCCGATTTTGGTGTTTAACCTGCTGACTGAAGGCAACATCGCACGTGCTGTCGCAGGGGAGCGAATTGGCACCCTGGTATCCTCACAGGAAAGCTAGAAACAGTGGCTAGCTGGCTGGGCTAGACACTTTTCAAATCTGTAATACACGATTAAGTACAGGATCTATTCATGATTGACGATATTTTGCTGGAAGCAGAAGAGCGTATGGCGGCTTCTGTTGAGCACACACGCGAAGACCTCACCACTATTCGTACTGGTCGGGCGAACCCATCCATGTTTAACGGTCTGGTTGCGGAGTACTACGGTGCTCCCACCCCAATTACGCAGATGGCGACGGTTTCGGTTCCGGAGCCTCGTATGCTGCTGATTAAGCCTTATGAGCAGTCCATGATCGGTGAGATTGAAAATGCCATCCGGAATTCTGATCTGGGGGTTAACCCCACCAATGATGGTCATGTCTTGCGGGTCACTATCCCACAGCTCACTGAAGAACGTCGTAAAGACATGGTGAAGCTTGCTCGCTCCAAGGGCGAGGATGGCAAGATCGCTATCCGTAATGTGCGCCGTAAAGCGATGGAGCAGCTTAAGAAACTACAAAAAGACGGAGACAGCGGCGAAGACGAAGTTAAGGCTGCTGAAGCAGAGATGGAAAAAGTTACTGCGAAATACGTCGAGTCAATCGACGACGTCGTAAACAACAAGGAATCCGAATTGATGGAAGTTTAAACTACCTCCTCAATTCTGCTTACGTCGCACTGTGAGCGCGGTTTACTCGCAGTGCGACGTCTTTCTACAACGAGCAAGTAATTCCCAGGTACCTAGGCGGGAAGCGAGAAGATACCTACAACGGTGTTTCCGCCTGCTGTGCCATGCATTCCGCAACAATAGCCTTGAGGAGGGGTATGAAAGAATCTAGATCTACTTGGTCACTACGTGGCCATCTTCCATACCCTAAAAACGATGCTGGCCGTGATCTTAGGGTCGCGATCCTGGTTGGTGTGCTGCTGGGAGCGCTAGTAATCGGTGCGCTATTGATCGGTCCGGTTGCTTGGTACCCAGTGGTCTCGGTCGGAGTGGCCGTCGCAATGTGGGAAGTATTGTCCCGACTGCGTGAGAATTCCTATAGCCTGCCGTTTTATCAAATGATATTCATGGGCCAGGCGATGGTATGGCTTTCCTGGCCATTTGAGCTCACAGGATTGGTAACGGCTTTTGTCGCGTCCGTTCTCATTTTGATGTTCGGGCGGTTGTTCCATAACGGTCGGCATTCTGCTCCGCAGAATTACTTGCGGGATATGTCCGTCGGCGTTTTCGTGCTGATGTGGATCCCATTGTTTGCCTCGTTCGCGGCTATGCTCTCGCATTTGTCTACCCCTTGGGCGTCGGGGAGTGCTTCGATCGCAACTTTCATGTTGTGTGTCGTTGCTTCTGACGTCGGTGGTTATGCTGCTGGCGTAATGTTTGGCGCACACCCGATGGCTCCTGCAGTGAGTCCAAAGAAGTCTTGGGAGGGCTTCGCAGGCTCAGTTCTATTTGGCATTACCACGGGCGCATTAACTGTACATTTCTTATTACATGATGACTGGCGAATCGGCATCGTCTTAGGGCTGGGGCTGGTCATCTGTGCCACTCTCGGTGATCTTGTGGAGTCGCAATTCAAACGCGAATTTGGCATCAAAGACATGTCTGCGATACTTCCTGCCCATGGTGGGGTCATGGATCGAATTGACGGCATGTTGCCCGCTGCTATGGCAACGTGGCTATTGATCAACGCACTGGTGCAATATAGTTCATAGTGATTTGTTCCTGCCCGCCGAACAAGGCAGTATGGTCGTCATGCCACAACCTGTAAAACTCGATTTTTCCTCCCCGAAGCGGGGCCTTCCGCCGAAGCATTTTGCGGATTTGAGTGACGAACAGCGCATTGCTGCGTTGGCCGAGTTGGGGCTACCAAAATTCCGGGCTAACCAGATTGCTCGTCATTATTACGAGCGTTATGAAGCAGATCCATCGACGATGACAGATCTCCCGGCCGATGCCCGTGACAAAGTTGCCGAAGCGTTGTTCCCACAACTGATGACGCACCTGTATTCCAAGGAAACAGATGACGGCCACACATCAAAGTCGTTGTGGCGCTTGCACGACGGGACACTGCTGGAATCGGTGGTGATGCGTTATCCGAATCGCGCTACGCTTTGCATATCTTCGCAAGCGGGCTGCGGTATGAACTGTCCGTTTTGTGCAACTGGCCAAGGCGGATTGGATCGAAACCTTTCAGTTGCAGAAATGACAGAGCAGGTCCGCCATGCGGCTAAAACCTTGGCCGCCGAAGGTTCTCGTTTGTCGAATATCGTATTCATGGGGATGGGGGAGCCTCTGGCGAACTATAAACGTGTTAAGGAAACTGTTGCCCAAATTATTGCTCCCGGCCCCAAGGGGTTTGGGATTTCTGCACGCAACGTGACGGTTTCCACTGTGGGGTTGGCTCCGGCTATTCGCAAGCTTGCCGACGAACAAATGAACGTTACGCTCGCAGTATCTTTGCATACCCCAGACGATGAATTCCGTGACACCTTAGTACCAGTAAATAATCGTTGGTCCGTGGAAGAAGTGCTTGCTGCGGCGAAGTATTATGTGGAGAAAACTTCGCGTCGCGTATCAATTGAATATGCCTTAATCCGCGATAAGAATGACCAGGACTGGCGGGCGGATTTACTTGGCGAGAAATTGTGGAATGCTTTGGGCACCAAGGTGCACGTGAACGTTATTCCACTGAATCCAACTCCGGGATCGGAATGGGATGCCTCGCCAAAAGATAGGCAAGACGAGTTTGTTCGCAGAGTTTCTCAGTGGGTGCCGTGTACTGTTCGTGATACTAAGGGGCAAGAAATCGCGGCGGCTTGTGGTCAGTTGGCTGCTGAAGAAGAAGCTGGTAGGAAAATGGAGGCCGAGGCCCGCGCTTAGAAAGCCTTCGCTTAGCTTTTTGTGTGAGTTTTGATTCCCCTCGATTTATGACCCCAGACAGACTAATAGCCACCCCAGTTTCGGGGTGGCTATTAGTCTGATACGGCAATTTGCTGGCCGGCATACTGTAGCTGGCCGTGGAAATCAGGCCGGGAAGGTGCTTAGCCTTCGATCGCTTCGTTGCGCTGGCCGGCACGCAGCTGAGCAACACGAGCAGGGTCGATGTTCATAGAGCGCAACTGGGAATCAGTCAGGTCAGCATAGACACCGGTCAAAGTTGCCTGTTGATAGGCCCATTCTGGTTCTTTGTGGTTTTCACCCTTGTTTCGGCCAGTAATGGTGCGTACTTGCGATAGCTTTGGCTCAAACAGGTGAATGAGCAGGCCGACTGCGATCAAGATCGCGAAGAGGAATAAGTAAATGGTCTCGACATGGCCTTCGTGGTTGCCGAAGTTCAAGCCCAAGAGCCACAGAACGGAAAGCCAGCCAGTTACCTGGATGGTGGTGCGCTTAACGGCGCTGTAACCCCAGGCAGCCGAGGGAACATCGAGGGTAGATACACCATTATGTACCTGCGGTGCGGGTTCATGGGAAGCCACAGCGGATACTCCTTCACATCAACGTCAGTTAAAACCTGTGTACGGCACACCGCCGAGGAGAACCCGGAGAACTCACTGTGGCGGTAGTTACCGAACCTAAAATATAGCTGCCATTATTCTCGCATATCGGCGGGCATAAAGCGATTAATGTCGCTAGACGATAAAGTAACGGCTGTGAATCTCGCACAACTAGACCACCAGTCTTCGTCCCGGAAATCTGCATCCCCCCGCACTGTTCTAGTAGTGGGCTCGACAGGTTCGATTGGCACGCAAGCTCTGGAATTGATCGCTGACAACCCAGACAAGTTCCAGTTAGTTGGCCTTGCGGCAGGAGGCTCGCGCATAGAGCTTTTTTGTCAGCAGGCACGAGATTTTTCGATTCCCGCAGATTGCCTCGCCATCGCTGATAACGATGTTGCGAGAAAAGTTTCCCAGGAGCTCGGCGCAAACATCATGGGAGGTCCAGATGCTGCTGCTGCATTGTGTGCAGCCACGCAGGCTGATGTCGTACTCAATGCCATGGATGGCTCGCGAGGGTTGCCGGTTACTCTTGCGGCTCTCGAAGCGGGCTCGACGTTGGCGTTGGCGAATAAAGAATCATTGGTAGCTGGCGGTCGATGGGTGCTCGAAAAAGCTAAGGAGGGTCAGATTGTCCCCGTTGATTCCGAGCATTCTGCCATGGCACAAGCTCTGCGCTCTGGTCGTCGTGAAGAGGTCTCGCGTTTGGTACTAACAGCTTCTGGAGGGCCCTTTCGCGGTTGGAACCGTAGCCGTATGTGGGAGGTGACTCCGCAACAAGCGGCAGCACACCCAACCTGGTCGATGGGGCAGATGAATACGCTTAATTCGGCCACTTTGGTAAATAAAGGCCTGGAACTGATTGAGGCTAGTTATTTATTCGATTTCCCTGCTAGCAGTATCGATGTGGTTGTGCATCCGCAGTCGATTGTGCATTCTGCAGCGACCTTTTATGATGGCTCGACGCTCGCACAGGCCTCACCGCCTTCAATGAAGCTGCCCATAGCACTCGCTTTAGCTTGGCCCGACCGGGTGCCACATGCGCAACCGTCTTTGAACTGGCAGGATGCACAGTCTTGGGATTTTCTGCCCGTGGATAATGAGGCGTTTCCCGCTTTAAATTTGGCGCGTACTGCTCTAGCCACCGACGGAATGCCGGCCGTATTCAACGCGGCTAATGAAGAAGCCGCCGGGGCATTTTTGCGCGAGCAAATCCATTTTCCGCAGATTGTTGGCCTCGTTGGAGCGGTGATGGATATTTTTGCAGGAAGACCAGGGCCACTTGCTAGCAGTTTGGATGATGTTTATGAACTCGAAACTGCAGCCCGGCGTATCGCCCGTGAGCATATTGCAGCGCTGCACTAGTGGCTCGGCAGTAGAGATCTAGAACATATCCGTCTGAATTAGCGTGCAGTTGAGGTAGAGTTTTCGCGATGGCTTTTATTCTTGGCATTTTCTTGTTTGCGCTGGGCATTGCGGTCACTATTGCCTTGCATGAAGCAGGACATATGGTTTCTGCCCGGGCATTTGGGATGCGCGTGCGTCGTTTCTACGTTGGGTTTGGCCCTTCGGTGTTCTCTTTTACTAAGGGACATACGCGGTACGGCCTGGCAGCACTGCCTCTTGGCGGTTTTTGCGATATCGCGGGCATGACCGCGATGGATGAGATGACCGAGGACGAAAAACCCCACGCCATGTATTCCAAGCCAGCTTGGCAACGAATCGTGGTCTTGGCAGCCGGTCCGTTCGTCAATATTGTGCTCGGTTTGCTGATCTTATTCTTAGTTGCTGCTAGTGCTGGGCTGCCAGATCCGCACGCTGATGTTCGCGCCACCGTTGGTGAGGTTACGTGCTCTGCAGACCAAAAAGCGCCCACCCAGTCTGATGCGCCTGCTGAGCTAGAAAATTGCACAGGGCAGGGAGCTGGCGGTCAGGCCGGGGTGCAGTCCGGAGATATTATCACCGGTTTTAACGGCGAAAAGCTTGATAATTTCATGCAGTTCCGCGATGAGGTGCAATCCCGGCCAGGGGAAACCATCACGCTGGATATCGAGCGTAACGGCCGTGAACTACAGTTGGATGTAAAACTAGATTCGGTGGTGCGTTATGACGCCGAGGGGCAACCACGAACCGTGGGATCGGTAGGTTTAGCAAGTGCTCCTTTGGACGTGCATCGGGATTACAGCGTTGCCGGGGCAATTCCAGCTAGTTTTGAATATTCCTGGTTTATGTTGCAAGCGACGGTTGAGGGCATCATTGCGTTCCCAAGCAAGATCCCCGCAGTCGCCGCTTCTATATTCGGGGCCGAACGGGAGCAGGATAGCCCAATAAGTGTGGTAGGTGCCTCGCGTGCGGGTGGTGAGCTCGTCGAGCGTGAATTATGGCCAATGTTTTGGATGATGCTGGCAACACTTAATTTTTTTCTCGCACTGTTTAACATGATTCCATTACCGCCTTTCGATGGCGGTCACATTGCGGTAGTGCTGTGGGAAAAGATCCGCAACCTGCTTCGCCGACTACGGGGACAAGAACCTGGCGGCCCAGCAAACTACGAGAAATTGCTGCCGTTGACGTACGGCATGGCTGCGATGCTGTTGACGGTGGGCGTCATCGTAATTATCGCGGATATCGTGAATCCAATCGCACTGTTTTAGCAATGGGTAGCACCAGCAGGCAGTGCTAGAATATTGCCAGCACATTCGCAATTTGCAAGGAGAGTACATGCCAACTCCGATTGGACTCGGAATGCCGGAAGGTCCGCCGCCAACTCTGGCTCCGCGGCGGAAAACACGTCAGATTATGGTCGGTGATGTGGGAGTCGGATCGGATTATCCGGTTTCTGTGCAGTCGATGACGACAACGAAAACCCACGATATTAACGCTACGCTGCAGCAGATTGCCCAGCTTACGGCGACGGGCTGCGATATCGTCCGGGTTGCGTGCCCGAAGCCTGTCGATGCTGAAGCTTTGCCGGCGATTGCTAAGAAGTCTCCGATTCCGGTCATTGCGGATATTCACTTCCAGCCGAAATACATTTTCCAGGCCATTGATGCTGGTTGCGCTGCGGTGCGCGTTAATCCCGGCAATATTAAAGAATTCGATGGCCGCGTGAAAGAAGTCGCCAAGGCGGCAGGCGATGCGGGCATTCCCATCCGTATCGGCGTCAATGGTGGCTCACTGGATAAGCGGTTGTTGGAGAAATACGGCAAAGCCACCCCAGAGGCCCTGGTCGAATCCGCCATTTGGGAGGCTTCTCTGTTTGAAGAGCACGGTTTCGGGGACATTGCCATTTCGGTGAAGCACTCCGATCCGGTGCTCATGGTGGAGGCTTACCGTCAATTAGCTGCAAAAACGGATTACCCCTTGCATTTAGGTGTGACCGAAGCTGGTCCGTTGATGATGGGAACCATTAAATCCTCGGTTGCCTTTGGTGCTCTGCTATCACAGGGAATTGGCGATACAATTCGCGTTTCTTTGTCTGCGGACCCGGTGGAAGAGATCAAGGTCGGTGAACAGATCCTGCAGGCAATGAACCTGAAGGAACGCAAATTGGAGATCGTCTCGTGCCCGTCCTGTGGTCGTGCCCAAGTGAATGTCTACAAATTGGCGGAAGAAGTTACTGAAGGCCTCGATGGTTTGGAATTCCCGTTGCGGGTGGCCGTGATGGGATGCGTCGTTAATGGCCCTGGCGAGGCCCGCGATGCAGACCTTGGTGTGGCATCCGGCAACGGAAAAGGCCAGATTTTTGTGAAGGGGCAAGTCGTCAAAACCGTCCCAGAATCGCAGATCGTAGAAACGCTGATTGAGCAGGCAAACATCATCGCTGAGGAGCAAGGTTTGGAAGCGCAAGAAGGCGCAAAGGCTGATGTGCGCGTCACTTCCTAAAACCATGCCTTTGGCGTGTTAGTCTTCTCGCTATGAAAAAGACGGTTGCGCTGCTGGTTTCTGCCGTTATTAGCGGCTCTACGCTGGTGGCGTGTACCCCGAAGCCTGCCTCTGCAGATCCAGTCGCCCAAGATTTTTTGGATGCGATGGCTGAGCGTGATGCGGAGGCTTTATCTGAGGTAATCGATAATCCTCAGAGTGCTGTGCAAGCAATCGATGAAACTTTCACCGGCTTGCAAGCAGAAGGCTTAACCACAACGCTTGCCGACGTTGACGTCAACGACTCCATCGCAACTGCACGTTATTCCATGCATTGGAATCTTCCGCGTGATCGCGAATTGGTTTATGAAACAGAGATGACGCTGACTAAGGCCTCCGATGAGTGGACGGTCCGTTATAAGCCCACTATTATTCACCCGGATCTTGGAGCTAACCAGCACTTGGAACTCCGCGCAGTAGAGGCAGCTCGTGCCAGCGTGGTTTCGTCAGACGGGGTGGAGCTCCTATCGCCGGGAGTATCGCACCGGTTGTTGGTTGATGCTGCGCAGCTGGAAGATCCGCGTGCGGCTGCAGCGCGCATCGCTAGCGCAGTCAATGCTGCTAGTGGGCGTGATACGACGATATCGCCCTTAGATGCCGGAGAACTAGCGTCATCATTAGAAAGCATCGACGGGATCTATTCGGTGGGGGTGTATTCTGCTGATGCAGGCCCAACGATTGTCGACGATCTTTCTGATATTCCCGGAGTTCGATTGAACGAAGAACCCGCGATGGTTCCTCTGGAAAAAGACTTTGCTCCGGACATTATGTCGCGCGTGACTCGCATCGTCGGCGATGACCTGGAAGGTGCGAACGGTTGGAAAGTTAGTGTGGTTAATCCCCACGGTGCTGCGCTTTCCGACGTGAGCGTGCATGAAGCAGATCCGGCCCCGGCACTAAAAATCGCGATCGATTACAACGTCCAGCGGGCTGCACAAGATGCCGTTGCTCTGCGGCAGGACAAACAGACAATGTTGGTTGCCATGAGGCCATCGACTGGTGAAATTCTTGCAGTCGCTCAAACGCCAGCAGCGGATAAAGACGGCGATATTGCGCTTAATGGGCATTACCCGCCTGGTTCTGTGTTCAAGATTATTACCGCGGCAGCCGGGATCGAGCATCAAGGGCTTAACCCACAAAACTCCGTGGGCTGTCCTGGAGTAATGAATATTCAGGGCCGTACCGTGGTCAACTACAACCAATTTTCGCTAGGCACAGTCCCGTTGCAGCGCGCATTCGCGGCATCGTGTAACACGACCTTTGCTGAGATGTCGACGAACCTTGCGCCGGGTGAATTGGAACAGACTGGCAAGAAATTTGGCCTGGGAATTGATTACGATATTCCGGGATTGCTGACCATCACTGGGGAAATCCCGGAAGGAGAAACTGCGTTTGAACGTACGGAAGCCGGTTATGGCCAGGGCCTGGATCTAGCTAGCCCATTCGGCTTTGCTTTGGTGTCGTCGACGGTGGCTGCGGGGTATCGTCCTGTGCCGACGCTGATCGAAGGGCACGAAACTAAACCGAGTGAAGAACTTCCTGGTCCTTCCCCGGCAGCCATTGATGGTTTGCGCTCGATGATGCGGGAAGTCGTTGTTTCGGGAACTGCTGCGGGTATGCAAGCCGGTGGCACGATTCACGGAAAGACTGGTGAAGCGGAATATTCCGGGGGTTCGCATGCTTGGTTTACCGGGTTCCGGGACGACGACATTGCCTTCGCGACGCTGATCGTTGACGGGGGAGGTTCGACAACGGCGGTCAATGTCTCTGACCGTTTCTTCCAACGTCTTGATGAACTCCGGGCAGGGACGGGTGCTTACGCGGAACCTGGTCCGCTTGAAGAATAATGAAACGAGGTAAAGCACAGCGGTCTGTGATCTGCGTTTTGCTTAATTCATGTCAGGCAGTGAATCTATAGACATCCCGGCAGCAACAACCGACCCTAGGCCGTCTGAGACAGCAAATAACGCCCCGGCCTTGGATAGAAGGATGTGCAGCGTTGGACTGGGTTGTGTCTTGTCACTCGGAATCGTGGCGTTGCTGCTGGTGCCTGGTTCACCAAGAAAGCTACCTAGCTACTACCATGGGGAGTCATGACTCAACGTGGAAAGCTCTCCCCAGGCAAGCCAACTCCTCTCCGTATTGTTCCGGATAACATCGAGCGCCCAGAATACGTATGGAAGGACACCGTCCAAGAAAATATCGGTGAGCCGTTCATTCAAAAACCAGAAACCATTGAGGCTATGCGCGAATCTTGCGAGATTGCGGCGAACGCACTCGAAGAAGCAGGCCGTGCCGTAGCCCCGGGTGTGACCACCGATGAACTTGACCGCATTGCTCATGAATACATGTGTGACCATGGCGCTTATCCGTCGACCCTTGGCTATATGAGTTACCCGAAATCCTGCTGTACTTCACTCAATGAGATCGTCTGCCACGGGATCCCGGATACCACCGTGATTCAGGAAGGTGACATCGTCAATATCGACGTCACCGCATACAAAAACGGCGTCCATGGCGATACCAATCGTACGTTTTTGGCTGGTGAGGTATCAGAAGAACACCGGTTGCTCGTAGAACGCACGGAAGAAGCCATGATGCGCGCGATTAAGGTGGCGAAGCCAGGCAGGGAAGTCAATGTCATTGGACGTGTGATTGAATCCTATGCTAACCGTTTCGGCTACAACGTGGTGCGTGATTTCACGGGTCACGGCGTTGGGCCGACTTTCCACAATGGTCTGGTCGTCTTACACTACGATTCTGACCACTACCGGGATGTCCTAGAGCCGGGCATGACGTTGACTATTGAGCCAATGATCAACCTGGGATCGCTAGATTATGACGTTTGGGATGATGATTGGACTATCCAAAACTCTGATGGCAAATTCACAGCTCAATTTGAGCACACAATCGTCATCACTGACGACGGTAACGAGATTCTGACAAAGCCGACCATTTAAAACCGGCCTTTTAAAGAATCAGCTAATGGCGCTGCCGACTGTGCTTGCAACGTCGGCAGCGCCTTGATTTTGCTCAGGAATATATTGAAAATTCCAGCCTAGAATTCTAGGCCGAGGAGCGCGTTTTCCGTGAGTTCTGGCAGCGCTGGGTGAATCCAGTACTGCTTGGTTGCTACATCACGCACGTCTTGGTCAAAGGCCATCACCTGTACCATTTGTTGGATCAGAGTGGATGCTTGCGCACCGAAGTAGTGCGCTCCGAGTAGTCGCCCGGTTTTGCGATCAGCAATCAGTTTGCATATGCCTTGTGAATCATTCATGGCCCAGCCATAAGCGACGTCACCGTAGTTTTGTACCTTCACGGTGATATCGAAACCAGCCTCTTTGGCTTCGTCCTCGGTCATGCCGACGGTGGCGATCTGCGGATGCGTGAAAATCGCTGATGGCACGTGGTCGTGCGGCATCGGGCGCAGATCTTCTGGGTGCAGCATATTGTGCTTGAGGGCTCGGGTTTCTGCATTAGCGACGTGCTTCAGCATGTACGGCGAGGATACATCGCCGAGTGCCCAGACTCCATCTGCAGTCGTGCGGCCGTAGTCGTCGACTTTCACACGTCCGTCTTCGCGCATTTCGATGCCCGCGGTATCCAGATGCATTTGATCGCCGTTAGGCACGCGTCCGGTGGCGACCAGCAGGGCATCTGCTTCCTGGGTGCTTCCGTCGTCGTAGGTTACGCGGACACCATGATCGGTATTTTCCACATCCGTGATGTTCAAGCCAAAGCGAACATCGACGGCATCAGTCATCGCCTTGTTGAAGCGGGACTTGATGTCGTGATCCAAGTGTTTCAGTAACTCTTGGCCGCGAACTGCAACAGTGACGTTCGTGCCCAGACCGTGGAAGACATGTGCGAATTCCATAGCGATAAATCCGGCACCAACAATAATCATCGATTCTGGTTGCTTGTCCAAACGCATGATGTCTTCGTTGGTATAGAACTGTGCACCAGATTCGGCGATTGGCCTTGGAATCATTGGACGGGAGCCAGTAGCAATCACGATTTCATCGCCGGTAACGATGCAATCAGAACCATCAGCACCGGCACCTGTCACGGTAAGCGATTTTGGTCCGTTAAAAGCTGCATGGCCGGCGTAAACGTCAATATTTGGGCATTCGTTGCCACGGCGATATTCTTCGCCGCCCTGCGCGATGAGGTCAATCCGGTTGGCGAATACGCGTTCCACGATGGAATTCCAATCAACTTTGGTGATTTCACCGTGGATGCCCAGGTCTTGTGATGTGCGTGCTGCTAATGCGATATCCGCAGCGTAGACATACATTTTCGTTGGAATACATCCGACGTTTAGGCAGGTTCCGCCGAATCGACCCTTTTCGATAATCGCGATTGATTTATGTGCAAAATTCTCGTCTGGAATCGAATTTGCTGAGCCGGTACCGATGATCACCAGGTCATAATGCTTGGAGTGCTTAGGCTGTGCAGAATTATTCGTTGCGGATGATGTCATTGAAGATTCTATGCTCATTAGTTTGCGATTGCTCCGTTTCGGTGTAGCCACTTCAGGGTAGTCTCGAATGCTTGTTCACGCACAGACAGGCGGGAAAGAAATACATCGTGCATTGCTCCTTGTATAGGGGCAAGCGTGACGTCTGGCGCCAAGTGTGGCGTCCATGTCCACATGTGTTCAACGGCCAAGATGATATCGGCCTGGTGAGCTTTATCCATGGTGGAAGTTCCTACCGCTGATTGTGCTGACGACAATGTCAACACCGGAACTCCGGTATTTATTTCATCGCGGTGGATGCGGCCTTGTGCTTTGATGATTGCGCGGATCCAGCCCATATGCTTTTCGAAGCTGTGCAATGGCTTAAATCTTAAATCAATGTCCCATTCGCCGTCGTAGTTTTTGTGCAGTGAGCGACCATACAAGTCCATGACACCACCTGGAAACGGGAGACCAGGAAACATCTTGCCGACGCCTGCCAGCACTGGGCGCGCGATTTTTGCCAAAATATCGGCGACTGGTAGCTCCATCCAGGGGCTATTCAGAACCAAGGCAGCACAATGTGCATGCAGCTGTGGTTTTTCCCGACGTAGGTAGTCAAGCCAGAGTGGCGCGATTAATCCGCCAGTCGAGTGGGCTAATGGGATGATTCGTTTGTTCGGCGCCTGGTTGTGTGCTTGTGCGATAAGTTCGGCTGCTGCATCAAGCTCTTCGTAGTACTCTGCGACATTCAGGCAGTGGTGTGGTGTTTGGTCTGCGCGCAGAGAGCGACCGCATTTACGTAAATCAAGCGCGTAGAAGGCGAATCCGTGCTCGTGGAAGTAGTGTGCCACGTGCTGGTGAAAAAAGTAATCAGTGAGCCCATGAATCCATAAGATTGCCGGCCGGCTCGCCCAATCGTCGGCAAGGGGTTCAGAAGCAGGCACAGCGGTATCCCGCTCGTGCGCGGCGGGGTGATGGGGCCCTGGGTAACGCACGAGTGTCGCATAAGCCGTGGTGTTTTCTGTTGGCTCGATTCCGAAATTAAAAGTGAACTGCTCGAACGGGGCTCCGAGCAGGCTGTCGGTCTCCCAAGAGTTATGCATGGCAACAGTCTAGGTGCAAGGTTTGCTTTCGTGTTAGGTACAGGCGTGGAGCGGGCAGTGTTTGTTGCGCAAGGAAATCCGTTTTGTGCTGCAGAAAATGATGCAGGGGATAAACATGCCACAGTTATTCGCGTATTAGCTCACACGGGGCGTATGGTAAAAGGCGAGTAAATTTTCGCTGTGCGTATCGCGAAGCGCTCAACTTTTCGGGCGTAGCCGTTTGCGCGTGGCGGAAGTGGTGCAATCGAATACGAAGAGGTAGTCAGGTGTCCAAAAACCCAAACCCGAAACCCACCGATGATGTAGACATTGTTCTTGTCGGCGGAGGAATCATGAGCGCCACGCTCGGTGCCATGCTCCGTGAACTGGAACCTAGTTGGTCACAAATGGTTATTGAGCGTCTGGATGCTCCGGCCATGGAATCTTCGTCGCCGTGGAATAACGCGGGCACTGGTCACTCCGCACTTTGCGAACTGAATTACACCCCAGAAAAGAACGGCACCATTGACCTGTCTAAGGCTGTGGGGGTGAACGAGAAATTTCAGATTTCTCGTCAATTCTGGGCGCACCAGCTTAATAACGGAATCTTGTCGGATCCCAAGGAATTTATTAACAAAGTTCCACACGTGTCTTTTGGTAAGGGAACCGACCAGGTTGGCTATATCGAGCGCCGGTTTGCAGCACTGCGCGGTAACCACATGTTCCCAGACATGAAGTTCACCGACGACCGTGATGAATTTGCGGAGAAGCTGCCTGTGATGGCGAGCGGCCGGAATGACAACGAAAAAGTTGCGATCTCTTGGACGGACAAAGGCACTGACATCAACTTTGGTGCCTTGACCAAGCAGTTCTTTACCGCAGCGAAGGCCGCTGGCACTGAAATGCGCTATGGGCACGAGGTTAAAAAACTCCATAAGGACGGAAACAAGTGGAAAGTAACCGTCAAAAATCTACACACTGGCGATACCAGTGTAGTGAAAGCCAACTTCGTGTTCGTGGGTGCTGGTGGTTACGCACTCGACCTGTTGCGTAAAGCAGGTTTGTCTGAGGTACATGGCTACGCGGGCTTCCCGGTCTCTGGTCTGTGGCTACGCTCGACGAACCCAGAGCTGATCGAAAATCACTACGCCAAGGTCTATGGGCAAGCCATGACCAAAAATGCCCCGCCAATGTCGGTTCCGCACTTGGACACCCGCGTGATCGACGGCAAGAAGGGCCTGATGTTTGGTCCGTACGGTGGTTGGTCGCCGAAGTTCCTAAAGAAGGGCTCTTATCTGGATCTGTTCAAGTCGATCCGCCCAGATAATATCCCTTCTTACCTGGGAGTTTCGGTTCAAGAATTTAACTTGACCAAGTACCTGATCACGGAGGTGATGCAGGACTTTGATAAGCGGATGGAAAACTTGCGTAATTACGTCCCAGACGCAAAGAACGAGGACTGGGAGATCGTTACGGCCGGCCAGCGCGTGCAGGTTATTAAGCCAGCAGCTCCACCGCGTTTCGGATCCTTGGAATTTGGTACTGCTCTGATTAACAACACTGAGGGATCGATCGCCGGCCTGCTTGGTGCATCCCCAGGAGCTTCTATCGCGCCTGCCGCAATGCTAGAGCTGTTGGAACGTTGCTTCGGCGAGAAGATGATTGAGTGGGCAGACAAGATTTATGAAATGATTCCGTCCTACGGAACGAAGCTGTTCAAGGATGAGAAGATGTACCACGAATTGTGGGAGTTCACGCAGAAGACCCTGAAGCTGGAAGACTAGGGCAAAGAAAACAAGCTGGAAAGCAGAATCATTCGAGCAACTCCAGCGGGCAGTCTTGCCCGAGGTGGTTGATGGCATGAAGGGCTCGCACCTAATGGTGCGAGCCCTTCATCTTCTGAAAACCTGTGTGGCCTAAGTACCGCAGAAGGTTTGATACGTTGCGCTGAATTCTCGGGGCGCTGGCTTCAGGAATTCCGGTGGATGCTTCTTGCCGAATGGATGCGTTACGGCGTGGAGTAGCTGGTGGAAGGGCTCCAGATCGCCATCGGTCGCCGAGCTTAGCGCGTCTTCCACCAGATGGTTGCGCGGAATAATCATCGGATGTAATCGTGCGAGTGCATGGGGGCTAGGCGCGTGATTGAGCCAGCGAGCAATCCATTCCCGAGCTGGTGCCGTATCACCAAGCTGGCGAGCGAGCACGTTAACCGGCGATCTTGCGGTGTCGACTCCGGGAGCCGCGATTGTGTGCCTATCCCTGACTGCCGCGTCTACTAGAGCCCGGTGTGCCGAGGTTAAGTCTGGGTTCGCTTTGCCGATTAATTCGTAGAATTCGTCGGCAAGCTTGGCGTTATCTTCGCTGTATTCCACGCCGATTGCACGGCACCGCTCGGAATTGTGTGCCTTACGCCAACGTTCTTGAAATGTATTCATGGTTTGTTGTGCGAAGCCCACTGCCTCGTCTGGATCAGCGGCAAAGGTTGGCAACATCGCTTCGGCTAATCGGGCAAAGTTCCATCCGATGATGTGTGGTTGATTGTGGTAGCGGTATCGGCCACTGTGATCAATGGAAGAAAACACTGCATGCTCGTTAAATTCATCCATGAATGCGCAGGGGCCGTAATCGATAGTCTCGCCGGATAACGTGGTGTTATCGGTATTCAGCACGCCGTGGATGAAACCTAAGCGCATCCATTGTGCGACGGTGGCTAATTGTGCATCGAGGGCGTGGTGAAAAACTTCGCGGGCATCAGCGGCGTCCGGGTAGTGACGATTACGGGTGTATTCTGCGAGTTTGCACACAAGCTCTTCGCCGCCGGTTAGTTGCGCGTATTGAAAGCTGCCTATGCGGATATGTGAGTTTGCAACGCGCACCAACAATGCGCCCGGGACTACGCGTTCGCGAGCAATTGCTCTGCCGGTAGAAATTACCGCCAACGAACGAGTCGTCGGTACACCTAGTGCGTGCATAGCTTCCGAGACCAAGTATTCGCGCAGCATTGGCCCGAATGCGCCCCATCCGTCACCGCCGCGAGAGAATGCCGTTGGTCCGGAGCCCTTAAGATGAATATCACGTAGTTTGCCCGCGCCATCTCTCACTTCTCCCAGCAGGAGGGCGCGCCCATCACCTAATCTGGGTGAGAACTGGCCAAACTGATGACCTGCATAGCCCATTGCTACCGGCTGTGCGCCTTCTGGCAGATGAGTCCCACATAAAAAGCCGATTCCTTCCGGGCTGCGCAACCAGCTTGGATCTAGCCCCAGCTCGTGGGCGAGCGGCTCATTGAGGCACACAATCTGAGGCGCTGGGGCCTTTGCAGCCCGCCAGTCGAGGCACAGATCTGGGAAATGATCAGCGAAGTCGTGTTGCAGATGCTGCAATGTTTATTTAATTCCTAATTGGGTTGCAATACGACCAGCAACAGCCAAGTCTAACCAAGGCATACCGGTGGTCTTAAAGACAATCGGGGATTCGCGGTGCAATGACTTGTCACCGGTGATGATGTCGCGCAGGGTGACTGCGTGGGAGAGGTCCGCACCTTCTTGTAATGCACGAGCGGCATCACCGCCGTACTGCAGAGTGACATCGCCACCTTCCAAGATGATCTGGGCTTTTTCCATGAAATTGGTGGTCAACTCGCGGTCGTTGGGGTTTCCGGCACCTAAAGCAACGACCAGTGCATCGCTGCGGACTTCGTCGATATCCAGGTAGGCCTCGTGTGCAGAGGTGGAGCACACCACGACCTCGGCTTCCTTGGTAGCTTTTTTCGCTTCTTCGGAACCAATCTCTACCCAGTTGTCCAGGTCGCCCGGATTGTTACGGGAAATGAAAGTATAGCTCGGGTTGCGCTGCCCAAAATTATCGTCGATGGCTTCCTTATGCGCTCGTGCCTGCACGCCGGAGCCGAAGATGGCGACCTTGAGGTCTTCATCCCGGGCCTCAATAAAATCTTTGAAAGCGGCCATCGTTACGGCCGGGGTTCGTAGGTTGGTCAGTTCCGCACCATCAATAGAGAACAACGGACCGTAGGTGGTGTTGGAAAACAGTACGTAGGTGCCTTGTACAGTGTCGCGGCCGCGGGATGGGTTGATGTGGGCGACCGTGATCAGCTTGGCCCCGAAATAATCCGGGTTGATCGCTGGCAGGAGGAGGAATTTCGCATTATCTTCCTTGTCGACGACCGCGCGGGTTTTATCGAAATCATCGGCAGGGTCGAATCCATCCAGAATCGTTTGCCTTAGGGCATCAGCCGCGTTTTTTGGACTCATTAATTCGCGCAGTTTTTCTGCGCCGATGTGGAAGAAATCTTGGGTCATGAACGAATCTCCTTGCTATATGGACACGGTGCTATATGGACACGGTTTGCCCCGAGCTGCTTGGCTTCGCTGCCACCAAAGTGGAGGCTCCCAAAGTGTAGCAGGGGTCACGTTCATTCAGTCTAGTGGGAAAAACGGTCGGCGGGTTGTAATTCGTTCAACAAGTTTTTGTTCCACAATTTATTGTGCAGCGCCTTAGTGCGTAGAGGAAACTACCAGCGTGAGCTCGTGGCAATTCTGCTTGTCGACGGGGCCTTCAACGTGCATACCGGCGACCCGCGCGATATCTGCTATTTCGTCTGCTGAGCCCGGTCTTGCACCCGCAGCTGCCGCCAGAGCTAAGACTCTAGCTAGCTCCCCCTTGTAATGTTTGTTAAAGTGCGAAACTACTTTCCGCGAACCATCTTCACGCAGGGTTTCTACTCTTACCGTAACCGCGGGGACACGGCCGAGTTGTTGGTAGGTGCCAGAGCGCAAGTCCACTATGAGCTCATCTCGTTGTTTTAACGCCGTGGAAATAGCCGAGCCCCAACGCTTCTTCATCGTGGGGGTGTCATCGCCGCTACGTCGCGGTAGCTTGCTGCTGCCGGAAAGGCGGTAGTAAGGAATCGGATCACTAGAGGACACAACACCAAAAAGTGCAGAGCCGATTGCAAGCGAATCTAGGGCAGCATCTGGAAGAGTTCCCGGATCCAAGGCGTCGTAAAGCACACCGGTGTAACGCAAAATTGCTGGCATAGTTGGGGCTTGGTCAAGCTGCTGGTTGGCTTCTAGTTCCGGCCGCATTTTTTCTGAAACTCCAAGGACCGCAAACGCTTCTTCTATGGGTAATGCGCCGAGGTCTTGTGCGATATCTCGTCGGACCTCGTGCAAGCTCGGGAACGATAAGTTGGGCAAAGTGTCCCAGTTCAGTGGGGCGCCATCGCCGCCAAACGCTTTGGTTTCAGAAGGAGGAAGAACTATCAGCATGCCCCCATACTAGGCAGTAGTAACAGAATGTAAGCTAAGGGCCATGATCACACGTATGTCCACACTGTTTTTACGCACTTTGCGTGAAGACCCTGCAGATGCCGAGTTTGTTTCCCACAAGCTGCTTGTGCGTGCCGGCTATATTCGACGAGTCGCTCCAGGAATCTACACCTGGCTACCGTTGGGATTAAAAGCACTACGCAGGTTGGAAAGTATCGTGCGGGAAGAAATGGACGCGATCGGTGGCCAAGAATTGCTGTTTCCTGCATTGCTACCGCGTGAGCCTTATGATGCTACCAACCGTTGGCGGGAATATGGCGACAACTTATTCCGCCTACAGGACCGTAAGAATGCCGACTTGCTTCTGGGCCCTACCCACGAAGAAATGTTTGCCACCGCAGTTAAAGACATGTTCGGCTCCTACAAGGATTTTCCGGTAACTCTGTACCAAATCCAAACCAAATATCGGGATGAGGAACGCCCGCGTGCGGGAATTTTGCGGGGCCGGGAATTTCTCATGAAGGATTCTTATTCCTTTGACCTCACCGATGAGGGGCTCGACGCTGCTTATCAGCGCCATCGCGACGCGTATCAGCGTATTTTCGATCGGGTGGGCATCGACTATGCCATTTGCCAAGCTACTTCCGGAGCCATGGGGGGTTCGGCTTCAGAAGAGTTCTTGGCAATTTCCCCGAGCGGTGAGGATACGTTTGTCAGTGCGGGCGATTACACGGCAAACGTAGAGGCCGTAACCACCCAACCTTGCGCAGAATCTGATCCTCTGGCCCGTCCAGCTGCGGAAGAACATGAGACCCCGGATGCTGAGACCATCGATGCTTTGGTGGAGTGGGCAAATAAGCAAGGAATCCGCATTGCCGAGCACGAGGTCACTGCTGCTGATACGTTGAAGACGGTGTTGGTGAAAATTCAGCAGCCAGCGCCCGTGGCTACTGACGCTTCTCATGTTTCTGATGCTGGTGACACTGATGGCACGCCGGGAGAACCAGAGTCCGAGTTGGTTGGCCTGTTAATTCCGGGTGATCGTGGGGTGGATATGAAGCGCTTGGAGGCCACTCTGGAACCAGCAACGGCAGAGCTGGCAGATGCCAAAGACTTTGCTGCACACGGCTTGGTCCGCGGTTACCTTGGCCCACGCGGGTTAGCAAGCGCGGGAATCCGCATATTGGCGGATCCGCGCGTGGTGCGTGGTACCAGCTGGATTGCCGGGGCTGATAAGAAAGACCACCATGTGGTGGGCTTGGTGGCTGGACGTGATTTTGAAGTCTCGGAAACTATCGAAGCCGCGGAAGTTAAGGATGGAGACATTGCACCGAATGGCGAAGTACTTAGTATTCAGCGAGGCATTGAGCTAGGACATATTTTCCAGCTTGGTCGCAAATACACCGAAGCGTTTAAAGCCACTATCCTCGATGAAAATGGCAAGCAAGTGGTGCCTACCATGGGCTCATACGGAATTGGTGTTTCCCGCATGTTGGCAGTGCTGGCGGAGCAAAACCACGATGATAAAGGCTTGATCTGGCCTGCCGCTGCAGCGCCGTACCAGGTACATGTGACGGTGGCTGCAAAGGGCGAGGAGGCGCAGCAGGCCGGCGATCGGTTGGTCACCAGCCTGTCTGACCACGGAATGGACGTTCTTTACGATGATCGCCCGAAAGTCAGCCCTGGCGTGCGCTTTAAAGATGCCGAGTTGTTAGGAATGCCGTTAATCGCCGTCGTCGGGCGCGCATATGCCGAAGGAAAAATCGAATTGCGTATTCGCGGCGGCGAAACCTTGCAAGTGACTGAGGAAGAAATCGTCGCCAAGATCATTGAGCTGCTCGGGCATGACCGTCAAGTTCAGCCAATGGTTTAAAAGCTTCACTGGGAGCGGCGTTTAATAATGCCGACTTTCCCAGCGACGCCAACCTTCCCAGCTATAGCAGCTAAACGTTGATAGTGCCGCGGATGATCGGGGCAACTTTTCCGCCAACCCAGATTTCGGAATCAATCTTGATATCAATCTCACCGTTGAATCCGATGCGTGAACCCTGCTTCGCGCGGTAGCGCTTCGGAACAGCGTTTTTTGCCTGTAGAAACTGCGCGATGGCTGCATTGGCAGATCCTGTTACAGGGTCTTCGTGCGAGCCGTGCACCGCGCGCACCTCGAGAATGGCGTCGCCTTCCGAGGCATCGCCGGAATCAGCAACGAATTCTTCATCTATTGCGCCAACGATCGGTTGCGCGTGTTGGTGGGTGACGGATTCTTCGAAACCAAAAATTGCCATGTTCACGTCACCGTGGGTGCGGGCCTTGATGCGGCGTACCGCGTCGGCGTTCTTCAGCTGGATCAACGCCCAGCCTGGTCCGTTGTCGCCCCAGGAGTGGTCGATAATGTCGTAATGGGAGATTCCCAGGGCGCGCACGATGGTTCCAATAGTGTTGTCATCAAGTGGCCCGGTGCGCCGCAATTCGGGGGCAGCGAAGTACCACTTGCCAGCCTCTTCGCGCACGCAAACGGTGCCGGCTCGGCATTGCTGCGAGATTTCGGTTTTGTCGCTGCCGCCAAACTCTCGCCAAGCAAATGCTGCGCCGAGCGTTGGATGTCCAGCGAATGGTAGCTCCCGGTCAGGCGTGAAAATGCGTACCTGGTAATCTGCGTGTGCGTCATCGTCGGCGGCGCATAAAAAAGCGGTCTCAGAAAGCCCTGTCCACCTGGCTATGTCTTGCATTTGTTCGGCGCTAAGCTCATCGGCGTTGTTGACTACAGCCAAGGGGTTCCCGGTGAAAGCGCTAGTGTTAAATACATCTAATTGCAGAAAATCATGGGTACTCATGCCGCCAGTCTAACCATGATTGCTTTTAGTTTCGGCGGCAAAAAGTACGGCGAGTTTCTGCCATGAAGCATCAGTGGCCTCGACAGCCTGCTGTTTCCAGCGTTGAGAGGTCTCTTCCAGTGCATGAGTGACGAACTGCTGAGTGTTTGTATCGTTGAGCCCCTCAGGAAAATTTCCGGTGTTGTAGGCCAGAGCACGTTCAGGTTTGGCAATGCCATGCTGGCGCAAAAGTGCTAAGCGAGCATCTGATTGCGCTGCAGCCTCGTCGATGCGTTGTGCATCTTCACCTGAGCTAAAGGCGCGCGCCATTTCCAAGCCATAACCGAGACGATATTCCCAATCCACTAGCGCATCCCAGTTGGCAGGAGTAGAGGGCGGTTCTAGTGGCAGCTTTTCTGCGGTCAACTCCACCGTAGCTTCGTGGTCGCCTATGGTTTCGGCGAGCGCGACAGCTTGTTCAATCAGCAGAGGATATGACTGCTGCGGGGCGTCGGCAAGTGCTGCTAAAAACTGGTCCAAAGCCTGTTCAGGGGTGGTTGCTACGGCATGCTCTCCGTCGTAGTTGCTGCGTTGCGCACGATCAATTTCGCAGGTGGTTGGGGAGGTACCATCGGGATAATGGCCACAGATACGTGCAATTTCTTCGAATATCGCCCCAGCCTGACCGGCGCGTAATTCCGATAGTCCCGGGTGGGATTCGGCAAAGTTCGCAGCTTCATCTTCGGCGCTGAATGCCATTTTGACCAGTGCAGAGTCAGGTTCGGGGCCAAAATTCTCTGCGATGGAATCGAGCGAGAAGTTACAACCGCTCAGGGCTAGGCCCACAGCGATAATCGAAGCTGCGATGCCGGTGCTGCGGAGATGGTTGTTGGGGTTCACAGCAAATAGGTTACCGCTGACGGTTAGGCTAGTGGGCATGGCATTCCCGTCGACGCGACAATTAGAAGATGTTCTTAGCCCGATTGCTCATGCGCAGCAACTAGATATTGAGCACATTAAAATTACCCGCGCGGGTAAAAAATCACAGGTTGGGGTCTACCTTGATGGAGATCAGCGGCCTGGTTCAGATATGTTGGAGCAACTTTCACAGCAAATTGGGGAGGAGCTCGATGCCCGCGAAGAAGCCGGAGAAATGAGCTTTGGCCCTGGCTACACTCTGGAGGTTTCTACTCCTGGGTTGGATATGCCGCTGACTCATCCGCGGCATTGGCGACGCAACCGGCACCGTTTGGTAGCGATTCAGCTTAGTGGGCAGGGTACGGCCGAGGTCTGGCGTATTGGTGCGCTTGCCGACGACGAGACTGCGGTAATTCTGGTGCCCACAAAACAATCGGGTGTTGGGCCAGCTGGTTCTGGGGCTAAGAAAGGGGGCGGACAGGCAAGCGCTAAAACGTGCCGTACCCCGGTCGCCCTGGAATTAGCGCCAACGGTGCACGCGGTGGTAGAAATTGAGTTCTCGCAGCCGCCGCATGCAGAGTTGGAACTGACGCGACAACCCTTTGGTGGGGTAGAAATATCGGAGCGGCTCGCGATAAACCCGAACGCAGATGATGAAACGATCAGCAGCAATAACCAAAGCACAGCCGAGATGGACAGCACAGACTAGGACGATCACAAGTGAATATTGATCTCAACGCATTACGCAGCATTGAAACTGAAAAAGGCATTCCGTTTGAGGAATTGCTGGAAACTATCGCCCGAGCATTGCTTGGCGCATACCGTGAATACCGCGGAATGGAAGAAGATCTATCCGGAGTCGGTAAAGCCAATCGTGCGCGGGCGGCGGCCGCAGGAGTAGACGGGCCGACCGACCGTGCACGCATCGACATTGACACGAATACAGGTATGGCCACGGTGATCGTGCAAGAGATTGACGCTGCAGGTGAAGTGGAATCAGAATATGATGACACTCCAATTAATTTCTCTCGTATCGGTGCTCCTGCCGTTCGTAACGCAATTGTCCGGAAATTGCGAGAAGCGGAAGCCGGGCGCACTTTTGAAACTTATTCCGAGACCGAAGGACGTGTGGTTTCTGGAGTAGTGCAGGCGGATGCACGAGCAAACGAGCGCGGCATTGTCGTCGTTGAGCTAGGAACTGAGATCGATGCCCAGGACGGAATCTTGCTTCCTGCGGAACAAGTACCCGGCGAAAAACTAAAGCACGGTGACCGCGTCAAGGCCTATGTCGTTGGCGTGAACCGGCAAAACACCAATGTGCAGGTGAACTTGTCGCGTACCCACCCTGATTTGGTGCGCGGCCTGTTTGAACTTGAGGTTCCGGAAGTCGCCGATGGAAGTGTGGAGATCCTTTCTATTGCTCGCGAAGCTGGGCATCGGACAAAAATTGCGGTGCGTGGTAATGCCAAGGGTTTAAACCCGAAAGGTGCATGTATTGGTCCGCGTGGACAGCGTGTGAATAATGTCATGCGCGAGTTGGGTGGAGAAAAGATCGACATTATCGGTTATTCCGAAGATCCAGCCGTGTATGTAGGTAACGCGTTGGCGCCGTCGAAAGTTGTGAAATCCGAGGTGCTTGACGAACATGAGCAGCAAGCTCGTGTGGTAGTTCCGGATTATCAACTGTCGCTAGCCATCGGTAAAGAGGGGCAAAATGCGCGCCTGGCTGCGCGTTTGACCGGCTGGAAAATTGATATTCACTCCGATAAGGAACAATTGGAGCCACTGGAACAGGTTCGAGCCCGGGTGCAGCAGGCTGCTGCGGATGCCCAAGAGGCCGAGGAACTTGTCGGAGGATTGCCCGAAGAAAAGGTAGGCAGCACTCCGGCAGCTGTAGTCAGCAGTGACGGTGTGGAATACCGCGGAGCGGAATTTCCAAGCGCTTTGGCTGAGGGAACAGATAGCTAACTACTTCGCCAAGTTCACCTTTTGCCTGCTTTCTATTAGACTGGGCTATTGCGTGCAGAGCGACTGCAGGCGAGTACGTGTGTCAATATAGCGAAGGGATGCGATGAGCAAAGGTATGAACCCAGTTCGAACCTGCATCGCTACTCACAAACGCTTTGACGACGCTCACCTGCTTCGTATGGTGATTGACCCCAATGATCACCACCGCATTCTCGCGGACCCTGGCCGCGGTCTACCTGGCCGCGGAGCATGGATCACGCCGGAGTTATCTGCACTCGAAAAGGCGCTGCAACGTCGCGCTTTCGCGCGTGCGTTCAAAACATCCAGGAAACTGGATGCTGGTCATGTACGGACGTACCTGGAAGCCCGCGCCGCTTCACCGACTAGAGAATGTAAGGAAGACCGACACTGATGAGCGCTCAACCATGAAGTTGCATCAGCGATGAAAGTCACTAGCACACACTAGGGGTCACAAGGGTTTCTTGGGCCTCTAGTAAACAACAGAGGAGTCAAGTGCCCGGAAAGTTACGAGTGCATGAGCTTGCTAAACAGCTCGGCATTACCAGTAAAGAACTACTAGCGACGCTGAAAGAAAAAGGCGAATTTGTCAAAACAGCGTCGTCGACAATTGAACCGCCTGTCGTGAAGAAGATGCGCGCTCACTACGAGCAGAATGCATCTAACGAAACTGGCGAGGCAGCACAAGCTGCTACGCAGAAGCCACAAAACCAGGCCAAGCCTGGTGCAGGCCAAAAAGCGCCTTCGGCTGCACCGAAACCTGGCGCTGCGAAACCGGGGCAACCGAAACCTGCACAAGGCACCGCAGGAGCACCAAAACCAGGCCAAGAACGTCCAGCAAAGTCTGGCGCACAGGCTGCTCGTGCACCGAAGCCAGGGCAGCAGCGGCCTACGAAGCTTGCGAAGAACCAGCAGGCGGCAGCACAACCTTCATCGAAACAAACTTCCGTGGGTGCAGATAAGCGTCCAGCACCACGGCCAGGTGCCAATGCGCCTAAGCCAGGCGCCGCTAAACCAGGGCAAGCTAAACCAGGTCAACCAAAACCGGGACAGGCTAAACCCGGTGCGCCGAGCCCAGGAAACTCGATGCCACGGCCAATGCCGAAGCCAGGTGGCCGGCCGAAGATGGCGAACAACCCATTCTCGTCGGGTGCTGGCGATGACCGTGCGAAACCAGGGCCACGTCCTGGAGGGTCGAAGGGCCCGAAGCCGGGACAAGGGCAGGGCAAACCCGCTCGTGATGGCGGTTCCAAGCCACGTGATAATCGTTCCGGCTCTTCGAATGAACGTAGCGGTGGTGGACGTCGTCCGACCCCAGCTATGATGCCGGCAACTCCAAGTCCGGCGGCGATGCCGAACAAGCAATCTGGTGGCGGGCGTGGACGCGGAAAAGCCGCGCCAGGTGGTGGCCCGGGTCGTGGTGGTCCACCAAGTGGATTCCGCGGTGGTCGTGGTGGTCGCCGTGGCGGCACCGCTGGTGCATTCGGTCGCCCAGGTGGTCCTCCACGTCGTGGTAAGAAGTCTAAGCGCCAGAAGAAGGCGGAGTACGAGGAGCTGCACGCACCAAACGTAGTTGGTGGTGTGCGCTTGCCAGACGGTAAGGGTAAGACCATCCGCCTACGCCGTGGCGCATCGGTATCGGACTTTGCGGAAAAGATTAATGCCGATCCAGCTGCTTTGGTCCAGGCTCTGTTCAACATGGGTGAAATGGTCACAGCTACGGCTACGGTTTCGGAAGAGACCCTGCAGTTGCTGGCTGCCGAGATCAACTATGAAGTGCAAGTTGTCTCGCCAGAAGACGAAGACCGTGAGCTGTTGGAGTCGTTTGACCTGCAGTTCGGCGAGGATGAAGGCGGCGAGGAAGATCTCGCGAAACGCCCTCCAGTCATTACCGTTATGGGTCACGTCGATCACGGTAAGACCAGATTGTTGGATACCATCCGTAAGACCAACGAAGGTGAGGGCGAAGCTGGCGGTATTACCCAGGGAATCGGCGCTTATCAGACCGAGGTCACTGCCGAAGGTAAACAGCGTACTCTGACCTTCCTGGATACTCCAGGTCACGAGGCATTTACTCAAATGCGTGCTCGTGGTGCGAAAGCTACTGACCTGGCGATCTTGGTGGTTGCTGCCGACGATGGCGTGATGCCACAGACTATTGAGGCGATTAACCACGCCAAGGCCGCTGACATTCCAGTGGTTGTGGCAGTGAATAAGATCGATAAGCCAGAAGCGCAACCTGATAAGATCCGTGGTCAGCTGACTGAATATGGTCTTATTCCGGAAGAATACGGTGGAGACACCATGTTCATCGATATCTCTGCCCGGCAGGGAACGAACATCGATGAACTTCTGGAAGCGGTAGTTCTGACTGCAGATGCAGCACTGGAGCTGACCGCGAATCCGGACATGAACGCACAGGGTCTGGCGATCGAGGCAAACCTGGACCGCGGACGTGGCCCTGTTGCCACTGTGATTGTCCAGCGCGGTACCTTGCATGTTGGCGATTCCATCGTTGTCGGCGATGCTCACGGCCGCGTGCGTCGTATGGTCGACGAGTTTGGAAATGACGTGGAAGAAGCTGGACCTTCGCGTCCGGTGCAGGTACAGGGGCTTAATGGCGTACCAGGCGCAGGTGACTCCTTGTTGGTTGTAGAAGACGACCGGGTTGCGCGCCAGATTGCTGCGCAGCGTGATGCCCGCCGTCGTTCTGCAATCCAGGCAAAGACGAAGAAGCGCGTTTCTCTGGAAGATTTGGACAAGGTGCTGAAGGAAACCAGCACGCTGAACCTGATCTTGAAGGGCGACAACGCAGGTTCTGTCGAGGCCCTGGAAGATGCGTTGCTGCAGATCGATATCGACGACGAAGTCGAGCTGAACATCATCGACCGTGGTGTTGGTGCTGTTACACAGACCAACGTGTCTTTGGCTGCTGCTTCGGATGCCGTTATCGTGGCATTCAATGTCCGCGCAGAAGGTAAAGCTACAGAAGCTGCCAACCAAGAAGGCGTCGATGTGCGGTACTACACCGTTATTTACCGCGCGATCGAAGAGATCGAGCAGGCCCTCAAAGGCATGCTCAAGCCGATTTACGAAGAACGCGATACCGGTGAAGCCGAAATCCGTGCGCTGTTCAAGTCTTCCGCGGTTGGCCTTATCGCCGGCTGTATGGTTAACGAAGGCTCGGTCAAGCGTAACGGTAAGGCGCGCATCTTGCGTGACGGTAACGTCATCGCGCCGAATGCCACGATCGAGTCTTTGCGTCACGAAAAGGACGATATGACTGAGATCAAGGCCGGTTATGAATGCGGTATGACTCTGTCGTATCCAGACATTGCGGTTGGCGATATCATCCAGGCTTACGAAGAGGTAGAAGTCCCACGCGACTAGTACCTGTTCAAGTAGCGATCGCGGGCAGTAACCTGACTGTCACGCTATTGCTCACTTATGATGCTGGCTAGCACACCCACCCGATTTGCCTCACCGGCAACGGGTGGGTGTTTTTCGTCTGCGCTAAAATATCAGCAGTTAAAACTTATTTATGTGAAAGGTGGCTAGATCATGGCAGATAATGCGCGTACCGGTCGAATTGCGAAGCGAATCCAAGAAATTGTGGCAAGTGCCTTGGAACATCAGATTAAGGACCCGCGGTTGGAGCTCATCACCGTTACGGATACCCGGGTAACTGGTGACCTGCATAACGCTACGGTGTATTACACCGTACGCGGACGCGATATCAGCGAAGAACCTGATCTCGAGCAGGCGGCACAGGCGTTGCACCGACACCGGGGACAACTGCGCAAAATCGTTGGTGATGTGCTTTCAGTACGGTTTACACCGACCCTTGAGTTCGAGTTCGACGAAGTCCCACAGGCTTCCGCACATATGGAAGGCTTGTTAGCGAAAGCAAAAGCTCGTGACGAAGAACTGGCTAGATTGCGTGAACAGGCCCGCCCGGCAGGTGAGTCGGATCCCTACAAAGAATCCGAATAATAGCGCAGAATAAAGGTGCCGAATAATGATATATTCGCAGGTTGCAAGCCTTATTAAGCAAGCTCGACAGGTAAATATCCTGGCTCACGTTAATCCTGACGCTGATGCCATTGGGTCGGCTTGTGCGCTTTCCCTGGGATTAAGACAACTCGGCATTTCTTCGCGGATGTTCGTTGGTCAAGAAAAAAGCATCCCGGAAAATCTTTTGTCGATTCCGCAGGCAAATAGGGTCGAGCTCTTCGGTGCTGTCGATACGTTACCCCCGGCAGACATACTCATCAGTGTGGACTGCGGGTCGCTTTCCCGGACAGGTACAGCTGCTTCCAGTTTCGAAGATTTCACTGGGCACACCATAAACATCGATCACCACGCAACAAACCCCGGATACGGAAGCATCAACTTGGTGGATGCAAGCCGTGAATCAACGACCGTGGTTCTTTATGAGTTGTTCGCGCACCTGGGAGTAGAACTTGATCAATCCATCGCGCATGGTTTGTATGCAGGGTTGATGACGGATACTGGAAGTTTCCGTTGGGGCAGTGCCTTAATGCATACCATGGCCGCGGAATTGATGAAGTTTGGTCTGGACACCAAACAAATAGCGGAAGATTTGGTGGATCTTACTGCTGCGGACGATTTGCAGATGACGGGTGAGGTTTTATCCAATCTGCAGATCAAAGCCGCTGGTTCGGTAAACATGGCAATTTTGCAAGTTCCACACCGCATCATTACAAGCCACAGTCAATCTGCCGTGGAAAAACTAGTTGATTTTGTGCGTTCGCTCGATGGCACGAACCTGGGAGTCGTGTGCAAAGAAATGGCGCCAGGCTACTGGAATATCTCATTGCGCTCAGGAGAAATTGATTGTTCGCAGATTGCCATGCAGCTCGGTGGTGGAGGGCATGTTCCCGCCGCAGCTTTTTCTGCGCGGGGAACCAACCTTGCAGTACTAAATCAGCTTTTTCGGGTGATTGAACGTGAGTGTCCATGACCAAAATTTCTGGTAATAACAGTTCCGAACTTAACGACGCCGTGCATAAAAGAACTGACGTAGATCGTGAGGTTACTGCACGCAGTATCTTTGGTCTCGCACTCCCAGCGCTTGGTGTATTGGCCGCGATGCCGTTGTATTTGCTGCTTGATACGGCGGTTGTTGGTCGTTTAGGCAGCTTCGAATTAGCAGCACTTGGTGCTGGGGCGACTGTGCAATCGATGTTGACAACACAGCTGACTTTTCTGTCGTATGGCACTACCGCCCGCTCGTCGCGGTTATTCGGGCAGGGTAAGAAATCTGCCGCGATAGCTGAAGGCGTGCAAGCAACCTGGGTAGCACTTGCAGTGGGAGCGGTGTTGGCCATTGGATTGTGGATATTTGGTTCTACGATTGCGCAGTGGTTGACTGGCGATCCGGAGGTAGCTGCGGCCACGGCTAACTGGTTGCGAGTATCGGCGTGTGCGATTCCACTGACCCTAGTGATCATGGCAGGCAACGGCTGGATGCGGGGCATCCACAACACGCGGTGGCCGTTCTATTTCACCTTAATAGGCGTTATCCCGGGGGCACTTGCCCTGCCATTTTTGGTCTCCACTTTCGGGCTGGTGGGCTCAGCATGGGCGAATGTGCTTGGCATGGGGCTGACAGCCTCGTGCTTTGTGCTGTGCTTGATTCGTGCACATAAGGGCAGTTGGGCACCACGAGGTCAAGTGATTGCACGGCAATTGGTATTGGGTCGCGATCTGATTTTGCGTTCGCTGGCTTTTCAAGTGGCCTTTTTATCTGCGGCAGGTGTGGCTGCACGTTTCGGCACTAATGCTTTGGCAGCCCACCAGATCATGCTGCAGTTGTGGAATTTTTTGACATTGGTGCTGGATTCATTAGCAATTGCCGCTCAAGCGCTCATTGGTGCTGCTTTGGGCGGACGCACGGTTGCGTTGGCGCGGCGGACAGGCTTAAAGATTATCTGGTACTCCACAATTTTTGCGATGGGGCTAGCTACAGTTTTCGCCGTGTTTTCTGGGTGGATACCTCGATTATTTACCGAGGATGCCGGAGTGCTAGAGACAATCATGACTCCGTGGTGGCTGCTGATCATCATGATCGTGCTGGGAGGTGTGCTATTTGCCATTGATGGCGTACTGCTTGGTGCAGGTGATGTCGCGTTTTTACGCACGATTACGATTGGGGCAGTCTTATTGGGGTTCTTGCCTGGCGTGTGGATCGCATACCTTGTCGACGGCGGACTGGCTGGCATTTGGTGCGGTTTGTTGGCATTTATCGTGTTTCGCACAGCTGCGGTGGTTTACCGTTTCTACTCGATGAAATGGGCCATGACGGAATGAACCATCCCCGGCCTACTTTGTGGGCAGTAGCTGATTTGCATGCCGCGGTGCGTGCGAACCGACTGCGGCTCGATGAGATTAGCCCGCGACATCCGGATGATTGGTTGCTGGTCGCAGGCGACGTCGCAGAGCGCCTAGATTTGATTTCTACGGTGTTGAGCGAGCTGCGCAGTCGGTTTGCGCAGGTGATTTGGGTCCCCGGCAATCATGAGCTGTTTTCTCGGTCGACGGACGCGCATAGGGGAAGAGCCAAATATGATGCTTTGGTGCAGATATGTCGCAGTATTGATGTTTTGACTCCGGAAGATACTTTCCCTGTGTTCGGTGATACCACCGTTGTGCCACTATTTACGCTGTATGATTACAGTTTTCGTCCAGCAGGTACTGGGGTAGAAGAGGCTTTGGAGCTTGCTGCACAGAAAAACGTAGTGATGACTGATGAAATCGCGATTGCACCATTCGCCGATATCCGGGCATGGTGCTGGGATCGGTTGGCCTATTCTATTACGCGTCTATCACGTGTTAACGGGCCGACAGTCTTAGTCAATCATTGGCCTTTGGTACAGGAACCGACGTTGCGTATGGTGTTGCCGGAACTTGCGTTGTGGTGCGGCAGTCGGCATACTCGCACTTGGCCGCAGCGCTATAACGCGAAGGCCGTGGTCTACGGCCATTTGCATATGCCAGCAATCTTTGAACTAGATGGCGTGGAACACCATGAGGTCTCGTTGGGATATCCCCGGGAATGGGGCCGAAGCGATCAGAATAGAATTTGGCCCTGCCCAGTGCTAGAACTGGTTGCTGATCCGAACGGTGGACAGATTGCGCAGCGGGTAGGATTCAAGCAGTGCCGTGAAAGTCACCCGGAGCTACGGATGCCGCGACGTCGTGGCAAGGGGAGCGATGGGGTATGACCAGAAATTATGAGTTTTTGTTGCCGGATTCCGCCCGAATCGTTACGGTTCGTAGCGATGCAGCGGGGGACTTGAGTAATTTTCACAGGTTGCACCCGTTGGAACAATCGCTAGTCTCACATTCAGTGGAAAAACGCAAAGCTGAGTTTGGTGATGCTCGATGGTGCGCTCATCAAGCGCTCCGGCAGTTGGGGTATTCCAGAAACGAGCCTATTTTGCGGGGAAATCGAGGCATGCCGCTATGGCCGGAGGGGTTTTGCGGGTCCATGTCGCATACCTCTGGTATGCGGGCGGCGGCTGTGGCGCCGACTCATCGGTTACACAGCTTAGGAATCGATATTGAACCAGCGGAAAAATTACCAATGGATATTGTGGATTTGATTCTACGGGGTAGTGAAAAGCCACAAATTTCGCGTTTTCGAGCAACCGGAATATCGTGTGTGGATCGCATCATCTTTTGTGCGAAAGAAACCGTGTATAAGACGTGGTTTCCGATGACTCAGCGATGGTTAGGTTTCGAACAAGCCGAAATTGATCTTCGCGAAGACGGCACCTTCGTGGCCTATTTACTGGTACGCCCGACCCCGGTGCCGTTGATAACTGGGAAGTGGATGATTGACGATGGCTTCGTATTTACTGCAGCAGCCGTGACCGAATCATCTCTGAGAACATGAGACCGCTAAAAACTGAGACGACGGGACTGCTGAGTCATCAACTTATAAAGTACTGGGACGTGCCACGAAGACGGTTTTAATTTCGGCTCGTGCTCCTGTGGTTTCGGTGACTAGTGCTATCGCTCGCCCATTTGGGGCAATGGCCACAACTACACCGTCCAGACCGCAAGCGGGCAAACGTTTACCCATGGATAGATCGATTGCTTGTTGTTCAGTGACCTGCCAGTGGGGGTAACTCCGTTGCAGAGCGTCGTCGAGGCTTAAGCTGAGCTGTGGATTGTCGGCCAGCTCGTCGAGGGTTGCCGCATCGCTGAGCCCATAAGGGCCAACGTGCGTTCGGCGTAGCTTCGTCAGATGGCCACCGACGCCCAGGTCTGAACCGATATCTCTGGCCAGGCTTCGGATATAAGTTCCGGAAGAACATGTCACGGTGCATGCAATATCAATAAAAGCAGTACCGATCTCGTCGTCACTGCCGCGTCGTATGGAATGCACAGTAAATTGGTTGATCGTTACAGTGCGCGCGGGAATTTCTACGTCTTCGCCTTCGCGCACCCGCTGGTGGGCTCGTTTACCAGCAATTTTCACGGCGGAGACTTTCGCAGGGACTTGTTCGACTGTGCCGGTCCAGGAAGCAACTGCAGCTGCAATATCGTCGTCAGATAGGCCGGATAAACGAACACTGACCTGTTCTTGGTTCAGCCCGTCTTCGATTGTCGTTGCGGGAAGAAAATCGCCCTCGGCATCGTCAGTAGTGGTAGCAGCACCTAGCCGGATGGTTGCTTGGTAGGTTTTATCCGCGGCCACCATATGGGCTAGAAACTTGGTGCCACGCCTAATCCCGGCGACCAGTACTCCAGTTGCCATGGGGTCTAAAGTTCCCGCGTGTCCGACTTTTTTGGTGCGGAAGATGCGGCGTAACTTGCCGACGACGTCGTGTGAGGTCATGCCCGCTGGCTTGTCGACGACCACTAACCCGGAACCGTCTAGTGGGTCTGGCTGCGAAAAATCCGTAGCTGAATTCATAGCAGTCAGTGTATGCCTTAAGCTGGCAGGGTGAATATTTGGCAGGGTATGGACGAGATCCCCGAACGCGTGGAATCCTCTGTGATCACCATCGGAGTTTTTGATGGGGTGCACCGCGGACATCAAGAGCTTATTTCTGCTGCGGTGCGCAAAGCACGAGCTACTGGGCAGCAATCGGTTCTGATTACCTTCGACCCGCACCCGGTTAGCGTATTTTTACCGGAACGCGCTCCGTTAGCACTGAGTAGTTTTGATCAGCGTATGTCCGTCGTGGAGAAGATGGGCATCGATAATGTGATGGTGATTGATTTCACCGTCGAGATGGCGGGTTGGTCGCCGCAGGAATACGTCGACCGGTTGCTCGTCAACAAACTGCACGCCAGCCACGTGATAATCGGAGAGAATTTCACTTTTGGTAAAGACGCCGTTGGCACGCCGGAAATCATGCGGCAGCTGTGTGCCGCGCGTGGGATTGGTGTAGACGTGGTGCAATTGTTGCATGATAAGACACTTGCCGACGGTGAGATTTTGGTTTGTTCGACAGCCGTTCGCAAATATCTTATGGCCGGAAATGTGGCTGCTGCACGTCGGGCATTGGGGCGGCCGTTTAGCGTCTATGGCCCGATTGTGCGCGGAGCCGGGCGGGGTGGTAAAGAACTTGGATTTCCTACCGCGAACCAGTATTTTCCGGAAAACCTAGCCCTTCCTGCTGATGGAGTGTATGCAGGTTGGCTTGTGGTTGAGGGGTCGAATTCCCCGGTGAATGGGAATATGGTTCCGGGGGTGGCTTATGCTGCTGCTATTTCCGTGGGCACAAACCCGACTTTTGGCGATGACGAGCGCAGCGTGGAGTCTTTTGTATTGGACCGAGAAGCGGATTTGTACGGTTATGGTGCCACGGTTTATTTCGTTGATCGAATTCGATCGATGGAGAAATATGACAGTCTAGATGCACTCCTGGAAGCTATTTCCCGTGATGTTTGCAGCGTTCGTGAGGTCTTAGCACAGGACCTGGAGATGCGCGATAGTTCAGTTATTGATCATGATTCAGTGGCGGGGGAGTTTTTCTTGCAGCGTGCTTTACAAGGAGGTTCGCGGGATTAGTGTCGATAGCCAGTCTTGATTATGAGTTTGGCCAAACACAACCTCGCCATTTGCTCGTTAGTGGCCCTGGCGGCTAGTATGAGTGACTGGTTTGCGACTATGGTCCGCAGTGGTTGCAAATAAATTTTCGTGTGGACTGAAATAAGGAGATAAGCATGGCTCTTTCTACAGAAAAGAAGCAAGAGATCCTGAAGGAATACGGCGTTCACGAGACTGACTCTGGTTCCCCAGAAGCCCAGGTCGCGCTGCTGACCTACCGTATCACCAACCTGACCGAGCACCTGAAAGATCACAAGCACGATCACCACTCTCGTCGTGGTCTGTTGCTGTTGGTTGGTCGTCGTCGTGGTTTGCTGAAGTACCTGCAGAGCAAAGACATTAACCGGTACCGTGACCTGATTTCTCGCTTGGGACTGCGTCGATAATTCGTCGTTAAACAGCCTAGGCTGCACGCTTATCACCACCCGTCCGGCTTCCCGGGCAGGGTGGTTTTTGCGTATCACGGGTCTGTCTCATGCTAAACTGATTCTGGCTTATAAAATCTGCCAGGAATATTTCCGAAATAGGTATAGGTCTTTTATAAGAGATAAAGATCTTTTGGCGGCTACGATGATCGTCACCAGGAACGAGCTCGTTTAAGAGCAAGGAGTTTGTATGAGCAGCAACCAGGCTGTGCAAAAATTTATTGATGAAGAAGTCGGAATCAACGGTGTAGAAACCACCATCGACAACGGGGACTTCGGAACCCGTACCATCCGATTTGAAACTGGGCAGCTTGCCCGCCAAGCAGATGGCTCGGTGACCACCTACTTGGATGACGAGACAATGATCTTGTCGACGACGACCGCCTCTTCCAAGCCGAAAGAGGGGCTAAATTTCTTCCCACTGACTGTCGATGTGGAAGAACGTATGTATGCTGCGGGCCGTATTCCGGGCAGTTTCTTCCGTCGTGAAGGTCGACCATCTACCGAGGCGATTTTGGCTTGTCGCTTGATTGACCGTCCGCTGCGTCCGACTTTCGTCAAAGGTTTGCGCAACGAGGTACAAAATGTCAACACAGTACTGTCGATAGCGCCGGGGGAATATTACGACGTGCTGGCCATCAATGGAGCTTCGGCAGCTACCCAGATTTCCGGATTACCGGTTTCTGGTGCGGTCGGAGCGGTTCGTATGGCTCTGCTGGCCGACGATGAACACCCAGAAGGCGCGTGGGTTGCCTTCCCGAACCATCAACAGCACCAGGAAGCGCTGTTTGAGATGGTTGTGGCAGGCCGAATCGTGGAGAAGAAAGAAGGCGGCCAGAAGAAGGGGCGTCGAAATTCTAAAGGCAATAAAGTTGCCAACAATGATGTGGCCATCATGATGGTGGAAGCTGGCGCGGGTGTGCAGGTAGCCGACCGTGTGGCTGCGGGAGCGCCGGCTCCAACCGAATCCACTGTCGCGCAGGGCCTGGAAGCAGCGAAGCCTTTTATCTCTCTACTGTGCCAGGCACAAACAGAATTGGCTAAGCAGGTTGCGAAAGAAACCGCGGAGTTCCCCTTGTTTAAGGAATATTCCGACGAAGTCTTTGAAGAAGTCGCAAAGAAGGCTCGCAAGAAGCTGCACAAGCTGCTATCGATTGGTGAGAAACAAGCCCGCGACGAAGCTATCAATGACTACATTGCTGAGTGGGACGAAGACCTCGCCGACGATATCGAAGAAAAATATGACATCGACGATGACGATGCGTTGTCGGAAATCCGTGCTGCATACAGTGCCTTGCAAAAAGAGATTGTCCGCGAAAAGATCTTGCGTGATGGCTACCGTGTAGATGGACGTCGCACCACTGACATCCGTGATTTGGAAGTGGAAGTCGAGTTAATTCCTCGAGCACACGGTTCTGCGTTGTTTGAGCGTGGCGAAACTCAGATCCTGGGGGTTACCACGTTGAACATGCTGGAGATGGTTCAGCGGGTAGATTCTTTGACCCCCGGTGAATCTAAGCGATACATGCACCATTACAACTTCCCACCATTCTCAACTGGTGAGACCGGCCGTGTCGGCTCCCCGAAACGCCGAGAAATTGGTCACGGAGCGCTTGCAGAGCGAGCGGTTGTGCCGGTAATTCCTTCACGCGAGGATTTTCCGTATGCCATTCGCCAGGTTTCTGAGGCGTTGGGATCAAATGGTTCGACTTCCATGGGATCTGTGTGCGCTTCTACCTTGTCGCTGTACAACGCTGGTGTCCCTTTGAAAGCACCTGTGGCTGGTATTGCTATGGGCCTGGTGTCCGGTGAAGTCGATGGTGAGGATCGCTTTGTCACCTTGACTGACATTTTGGGAGTGGAAGATGCATTCGGTGACATGGACTTTAAGGTTGCTGGTACGCCGGATTACATCACGGCTCTGCAATTGGATACCAAACTCGATGGCATTCCTTCTGACGTATTGGCCGAGGCTTTGGAACAGGCGCGCGAGGCACGCCTGACAATCCTAGAAACGATGACAGTTGTTATCGATTCACCGGATGCCTTGGCTGATACCGCACCTCGGGTGATCACCGTAAACATCCCACCTTCGAAGATTGGTGAATTGATCGGCCCTAAGGGCAAGACGATCAATGCCATCCACGACGAGACTGGTGCTGAAATCTCTATCGAAGACGATGGCACCGTCTATGTGTCGGCGGCTACCGGCGAGGAAGCAGACGCCGCGGTGGAAAAGATCAACGCCATTGCGAACCCACAGCTTCCTAAGGTTGGGGAGCGTTTTTTGGGAACCGTCGTGAAGACTGTAGCTTTCGGCGCGTTTATTTCGCTAATGCCAGGCCGTGATGGTCTGATGCATATCTCCAAGATCGGCGGTAGTCGTCGCATCGAAAAGGTTGAAGACGAAATTAACGTCGGAGACAAGGTGCAGGTCGAGATCGCTGATATCGATGATCGAGGCAAGATCTCACTGGTGCCGGTGGAGGAAGATTAAATTCCACACGGTCGTGGCCGGTGCAGTATAAACCGGTCACAATAAAGGCAGCGTTCCGAGCGGTAATTTACACCGTCGGAGGCTGCCTTTGTTATTACCCCGAGCTTGCCCGCGCGGGGACTAAAAACTGTTATTGGATATCTATTTCTGGATATCTACGACCACACGCGTTGGATTTTCCAGGCGGGTAACGGAATAGGGTCGTGGCTTATCTAAGCCAATGATGAACTTAGACTGAGCTTCGAAGGCTCCGGCTAATTTGACTTCGGCAACCGACCCGGCGCCCGGGAAGCTTGCATTGAGATCGATCCATTGCGCTTGCTTTTGTGGATCAATTGGGGCAGGGGTGCCTTCTATAGCGATATTTAAAGCTGTATTGCCTTGATACTCCACGGGAAAGCCGGAACCAGGTTGTGCCGGGGTGTCTGTGTAGTGTGTGAACCAACCTGGCTTGCCGACACCTGCGAACTCGAATACGACCCGGTCAAATCCTTGGTGGGTACCGATGCGCACATCCGTGGGGCTTAAATCACCAAGACCGTCAGGAAGGTCCTGCCGGTCTTCCATCGAAGGCGTGCCAAGCATCTGCGCACCTGTTGGCTGAGCTGATTCTTGACCACGCGCAGCGGTCGTGCGGGATGTATCTTGCGCGTCGTTTGTTTTGGTTGTCGTTTTGTTTTCGGTAGTTTCTGCTGGCTGTGGGGAGGTCGAGGTCACGGTGCTGGTTGGCCGCTGCGCGGAATTATCCGTATTGTCAGCGGTAGCGCATGCGCTTAACACCAATCCGGAAGTGATAATGGTGGCAGCCAAGCTGAGAAATGTCCGAGGAGTTTTCATGGTTCTAGTTTATCGTTTCTCTCGCAAATATTCGGCGAAAACTAAATACAGAGTCGATACAATTAGGTAACGAGATAGTCGGATCACTAAGCCATGCTAAAAAATATGCGCTCTCATCATGGGGCGTTCTACCTAAGGAAGATTTATGACCATTAAAGTCGGAGTATTAGGAGCACGAGGCCGCGTCGGCAGTGCGATTGTGGAAGCTATTGACGGAAGCGATGACCTGGAACTAGTTGCTGCTGTCGATAGAGATGACAGTCTGGACATTTTAGTGGAAAAGCAGGCTGAAGTCGTCGTTGATTTTACCCAGCCAGCTGTGGTCATGGGGAACTTACAATTCTGCCTAGCACGCGGTATCCATTGTGTTGTCGGGACCACGGGTTTTGACGAGGAGCGTCTGGAAGAGGTGAAGCATTGGGCTCAGGCGGATGGGGCTGGCCACGTGTTAATTGCACCGAATTTTGCAATCTCCGCTATTTTGACGATGCACTTTGCCCGTCAGGCCGCTGAATTTTTTGAGACCGCTGAAGTTGTGGAATACCACCACCCAACAAAACTTGATGCACCATCGGGTACCGCGATTCATACCGCGCAAGGCATTGCTCATGCGAGACGGCAAGCGAACATGCCGGAGATGCCGGATGCTACTGAGCAATCACTCGACGGCGCGCGTGGAGCAAACGTTGATGGGGTTCCAGTCCACGCAGTGCGCACCCGTGGGATGGTGGCACACGAAGAAGTGATCTTTGGTGCGCAAGGCCAATCGTTGACAATTCGACAAGATTCCTATGATCGGACATCCTTCGTTCCAGGCGTATTTACTGGTGTTCGTCAGATTAAAGATCACCCAGGTCTGACTGTGGGCCTGGAGAAATTCCTGGGCCTGAATTAGCACATGGCCACATCTAAGAACCTGAAAGTAGATCTTCTCGCTGCTACTCAATTTTTTCCCCCACAGGATCCAGAGATAAATTGGCAAGCAGACTCTTCTGCAACGGATGCTGAATCTCTAGTGGAATTCGCTGGTCGTGCATGTTATGAAACGTTCGCGAAGCCAAACCCACATACCGCTGCTAATGATGCTTATTTGCACCACATCATGGAAGTAGGGCACACCGCGCTACTGGAACACGCCACCGCGACACTGTATATTCGTGGGATTTCGCGCTCAGTGAGCCATGAACTTGTTCGGCATCGGCACTTTTCTTTTAGCCAGCTCTCGCAGCGGTTTGTGCATTCGGGAGACGCACAATTCGTTATGCCGGATGCGGTTGCGGGGGATGAGGAATTATCTCGTTTAGTGGAACAAGCAGTAGATGATTCTCGATTTATCTACAACGAGTTGCTTGCTGCTCTGGAAGAAAGACTTTCCGGCGAGCCAAATGCCTTGTTACGCAAAAAACAGGCTCGGCAAGCAGCGCGTGCTGTGTTACCAAATGCGACGGAATCGCGCATTGTGGTGACGGGAAATTACCGCACGTGGCGGCACTTTATTGGTGCACGCGCGAGTGAGCACGCGGACGTGGAAATGCGCAGTCTGGCGGTCGAGTGTCTGCGGTTGCTTCAGAAACAAGCGCCATCGTTGTTTTCAGATTTCTATATCAGTGCGTTATCGGATGGTACCTATATGGCGGCTAGCCCTTATGCCTAGCCAACGTTCAGACTGAATATTCCTAGGGTGCCTAAACACGGTCGAAAACCAAATCATACGCTCCAAAGGGTGCGCCGGTTCGTGGTTGGGCGTGGTTAACGGGTAACCTAGAGCAGCATGAGCACAGGTTTGACAGTCAAGACTGGAGTCGAGACATTCGGCAGCGTCAGTGTTGCCATGGTGACCCCGTTCGATAAGGACGGTGCCTTGGATATACCGGCTGCTCGAAAACTAGCCGCTCACTTGGTGGATAACGGCCTGGATGCCCTTGTAGTATCCGGTACCACCGGAGAGTCACCGACTACGACGGTGGACGAGAAACTTGAACTTCTGAAGGCTGTCAAAGATGAGGTCGGTGACCGTGCCAAGATTATGGCAGGTGTCGGTACGAATAACACGGCAACTACGATCGATCTAGCAAAAAAGTCCGCTGAAGCGGGAGCCGATTCTTTGTTAGTGGTCACGCCGTATTATTCGAAGCCAAGTCAGGCGGGCCTTATCGCTCATTACACAGCGGTGGCGCAGGCAACCGATTTGCCCATCAGTTTGTATGACATTCCTGGACGCTCGGGCATCTCAGTGGAGTCGGACACGATTGCCGAACTTGCTAAGTTGCCCACCATCAAAGCAGTCAAAGACGCCAAAGGTGATCTGCATGCTGCTTGTAACCTCATGCAAGAAACTGGACTCGCATGGTATTCCGGTGACGACCCGGCCAATTTGCCGTGGCTGTCCGTCGGGGCCAGCGGCTTTATTTCCGTTATCGGACACGCCGCGCCACGAGCTTTGCGTGAGTTGTACGACTCATATGACGAGGGAAATCTCGCCCGTGCGCGAGAAATCCACACAAATGTATTAACACCGTTAATCCAGGCGCAGCAGCGTCTGGGAGGTGCCAATTTTGCTAAAGCAGCCCTGCGCGAACAGGGAATTGAAGTAGGCGAACCACGTCTGCCACTCGCTCCGTTAGACGACGAGCAGGTGGATGGGTTACGCCGTGATTTGGACCAAGCTGGAGTCTTATAGATGACTGAATCTCGCACCCGTTCCCGGAAAGTTTCCCGAAAAGCGGGGCCACCGGAGGACGTTGCAACCGTAGCGCAATCACTGTCACAATCTAGTGGTGCCACTGATACCGCACCAAGCCCTTCGTTCAAGCCACCAGAGGCGAATTCACAGTCTGGTGGATCCGACGACGATGGTGCTGGTAACAACCAAAACCGACAGAAGTCGAACAAGCCTAATAAACAGGGGGCGCAGAAGCAGGGCAAACCCAATAAGCCGGATAACAAAAAATCTGGCAAGAATCCCCGCTCTAATAACCGGGAAGACTCTGGTTCGAATAAACAAGGCGCCGCTAAAGACAGCGAAAACAACCATGGCGACGGCAAGGACAATAACGGAGGCAACTCCGCTAAAGGTCGTGGCCGTGGCTCCCGTGGGCGAAATAACCGTGGCCGTGGTGGCAACAACCAGGGTAGCGGTAACAACCAGGGCGGCAACAACAATCGTGGTCGCCGTAACGTACCGAAATCGATGCAAGGCGCTGATCTCACCAAACGCCTGCCAGAACCACCCCAGCTGCAAAAAGGCTCGCTGCGTATGTACGCTCTTGGTGGAATTTCGGAGATTGGTCGCAACATGACCGTCTTTGAGTACGATGGCAAGTTGCTGATCATCGACTGTGGCGTGTTATTCCCGTCGTCTGGAGAACCAGGCGTCGACTTGATCTTGCCTGACTTCGGCCCGATCGAAAAGAAGATCGATAAGGTAGAAGCGCTTGTTGTGACACACGCGCACGAAGACCACATTGGGGCTATCCCATGGCTGCTGAAGCTGCGGCCAGATATTCCAATTGTGGCTTCGAAATTCACTTTGGCGTTGATTGCTGCGAAGACTAAAGAACACCGCCAGAAGCCGAAGATGGTGGAAGTTAACGAAAAGTCAGATGTCAGCTACGGTCCGTTCCGTTGCCGTTTCTGGGCTGTCAATCACTCCATCCCAGACGCGCTGGGAATCATGTTGAACACCCCAGCTGGTTCAATCATTCACACGGGCGATATTAAGCTGGATCAGACCCCATTGGACAATCGCCCGACAGATCTTCCAGCCTTGTCACGTTATGGTGACGAAGGCGTAGACCTAATGCTGTGTGATTCCACCAATGCAACCGTTCCTGGTGTTTCTGCTACCGAGGCAGATATCGCTCCGACGTTGAAGCGGATTGTGGCGTCTGCGAAAAACCGTGTGATCGTTGCGTCATTTGCATCTAACGTTTACCGTGTGCAGGCCGCCATTGATGCCGCGGTAGCAGCGCACCGTAAGGTCGCTTTTAACGGACGCTCGATGCTGCGAAACATGGAGATCGCGGAAAAGATGGGGTACCTACGTGTACCAAAAGGAACCATCATCCCGATTGAAGAAGCCTCAAAGATGGCCCCGCACAAGACGATGCTCATCACTACCGGCACGCAGGGTGAGCCGATGGCTGCATTGTCGCGCATGGCTCGTCGCGAGCATAGGCAGATCACCGTTCGAGCAGGAGATCTTATTATCCTGTCTTCCTCGCTGATCCCTGGTAACGAAGAAGCAGTTTTTGGCGTGATGAATATGCTTTCGCAGATCGGCGCTGAGCTGATTACCAACGCAGATGCTAAGGTGCACTCGTCGGGCCACGGTTATGCTGGTGAACTGTTATTCCTCTATAACGCAGCGCGACCAAAAAATGCATGGCCAGTCCACGGTGAATGGCGGCATCTACGTGCCAACAAAGAGCTTGCCATTTCTACCGGGGTTCCGCGCGAGAGAGTCATGTTGGCCCAGAATGGCGTGGTCATTGATATGGCTAACGGTAAAGCAGAGGTTGTCGGACAAAAGACCGTTGGAAACCTCTACGTTGATGGCCTAAATATGGGCAACGTCGATGCGGATACCTTGGCTGACCGTACGAGCTTGGGCGCTGGTGGCGTCGTTTCTATTACGTGCGTGGTCGATAACCGAACTTCACAGCTTTTGGAGCGCCCACGTGTGGAGACAACGGGCTTTGCAGAAGATGATCGTGCCTTGATCCCGCAGGTTGTCGAGCTCGTGGATAATACGATGAATGATCTTGCTGCGGAAGGTGAAAACGACACCTACCGCATGGTGCAGAAGTTGCGCCGGAAAGTATCTCGCTTCATCGAGCAAAATTGGAAACGCGAACCTGTTATCCTTCCGACCGTTGTACCAATGGCTTCGGAAATAGAGATCGTCGACGACGAAGAAGTCGATAATTCTCGCGAGTCCGTCTAAGCTCGCTTTCCTCAGTAAGACATGTTTCCCAGGGTACCCTGGGAAACATGTCTTTTTCTGATTCGGAACGCCAATGCTTGGCAGACTTAATGCTCAAACGTGGTCCTGATGCCCCAACCTTATGTTCGGGTTGGAAGACAGCAGATTTAGCAGCGCACTTGTGGGTGCGCGAACATCGTCCGGATGCGGCGTTAGGTATGTTTGTCCCGTCATTGTCGTCGCATCTTAGGAAAGTGCAAGAAAAGGCAAAGGCACAGCGTTACGAGCAGCTTGTAGAAAATTGGCGGCAGGGGCCTCCGCAGTTTTCCTTATTCCGATTGGTTGAAGCGAAGGTTAATGCAGTAGAAAACTTTGTTCACCATGAAGATGTCCGCCGTGCGGAACCGAATTGGCAACGGCGGGAAATTAGCTTGGAGGGGGAGAAATCCTTAGCCAGAGCCTTGCCCCTGCTTGCTAAAACAACGCTGGGGAGATCTCGACTACCCATCATTCTCTCTGCGACTGGTTTCCCACCATTGACCTTCGGTGGAAGCTGGGGCGTAGTCGATAAGGGTGATGATGTGGTGCGTGTGTCAGGGGATATTGGTGAATTGATCTTGTGGGGATTTGGACGTAATGCAGTCAGCGTTGAGATCACAGGGGAAGAGAGCGCTATCGTTCGATCAAGCTTTTAGACTTGACTAACAGTTGTGTAAGTTAATGCACGAAATTGGTGTGGCGCTTGGGGATATTGGGCATTGAGGCATTAGGGTATGGGGCATGTCTGTAAAGTCCACCAGCCCTCGCAATCATCGTGGTGGCGGCGAGCGTAACAAAGCCCGCGCCAACTCGACTCGCCCGGCTCCGCGCACCCGCTCTGGTCGCACAGCCGGGAAAAAATTAAGTTCTGGAATGCCGGAAAAGACTGGTGGAGATCCCGCGAAATCTAGGGAGGAGAATTCTGATTCTGCAAACCTAGAAACTGTAGTTTTTGGTTCTGCGCAACGTGCAGCCAATACTTCGCATGAACGTACGGGAAGTGCTTTCCGTGCTGTGGGCTCAGGTATTGCCACTGCATTTTCGAAAACATCAGGTGCGCTCAAAAAGTTCGGAAATATTGGCCAGGATGATGACGATTACGAGGCATATGCCGACTACGACGACTTGACCGATGGTGTCGACACAGATGCCGATGCTACCGAAATGGGCCGGCAAGCAGCTGGCAGGAACAAGAAGCGGAAAAATTCACCTGCAGGATTAGACGAAGATCTCTACTCGACAGACATGACGGGCAAGAAGGCTAAGACAAAAAAGGGACAACGTAGTTCAGGCGTGATGGCGCAATCACGAGAAAAGAAACGCGCGACCGATAATCATGTGTCAGCTGATGGCTTAGACCAGCAGAGTGATGATGCACACGCTGAGCAGACTGGGGGGAGTGAGGTTGCTGCCTCCGAGTCAGCTCTCCCTGCGGTGAAGCCGGAGGCGGGCGTACCTTCGTCACGCTCTGATGCGATTGCCTTAACACTGATTGGTGTTGCCATCGTTCTGGGTGCTTCTGTGTGGCTTGATATCGCTGGATTTATTGGTCGGGCCATCGCGACGGCCACCCATGCCGTGTTGGGGGCCGGTGCCTTCATTATCCCCGTCGCGCTCATTCTCGCAGCATCGGCGTTGTTTTCCGGCAGACGCGTGGCTGTAGAACACAGGGTTCGTGTATCCATGGGGACTGCGTTGATCGTTATTTCTATGCTCGGATTGATCCATCTATTTTCCGGAGCACCAGCAGAATGGCCGGAACGATTTGTCGCTGGTGGTGCACTCGGGGCATGGACAGGCGGAGCATTAGCTGCTGGATTCAGTCCCTATGTTGCTGTTCCTCTGTTGTTCCTAGTCATTATTTATGGTGCATTGAAGGTCACCGGAATTACGGTCAAAGAGTTTACTGAGTATTTGCGTAATGTAATTTCTGGAAATAGCAACAAAAATTTGGATGCTGATCCCGATCGGGAGTCGGTCGGCGGCCACAATGAATACGGGGATGCCTACGGGCGAGCGAACGACGAAATTGCAGCCATTGCATCTGGAGCACAACGCACGCCACGTCGACGCGCGCCGTTGCGGACGAATCCAGTGGCTTCGCAGTCTAAGCGGCCAGGTTTCACAACAACCCAGTCAAGCACCGCAGGGACACACGATGTAGTTGCTAATGCTAAGAAGAGCACCGGACTTTTTCCTCGCATCGAACAACCATCTCAGGTAGAGCACACTGAGGTGCTTTCCAGTAATGGTTCTCGAGAACATCAGGAGCAGGTTTCGAAGACTGCTGCTGGTTTGGAAAATGCGCCGACGGCAAGTGATACGGATGAGTTTCCTGCGATCTTGGACAGTCCAACGAGGTCCAGGTCTGCTCGTACGGAACCAGAAGTAGAGAAGACAGAAGAGCTGCCTCTAGCGCCAGAAGATGCTGTGGACCAAGCTCAATCCGGGCTGCAACAAAAGCAAGCTGCAGAAAACCCGCGCACCGTGGATACCAAGTACCAGGATACGGCGCGACAAACTCGTGTGCTCGGAGTAAAACCGCAGTCTGGCGCTCGTCAGCCTGAGGCGCAACAAGCAACCCAGGTTGGTTTGGCGTCGCAGATTAATGATGGACCGCGTGAAGACGCAGGCGCGACTCAGCAAGCATCGAAATTGGCCACTGAATATACGATTCCTTCTGCAGGTCTATTGGAACCGGGGCGAGCTCCGAAAACCCGGACGGAGATAAATGACCGCACAATTGAAGCCATCGATGCATGTTTTGCGGAATTTAAGGTTGATGCGCAGGTCACCGGTTTTACCCGTGGGCCAACAGTGACGCGTTATATCGTTGAGCTTGGGCCAGGTGTGAAGGTTAGCAAGATTACGAACTTGCAATCGAACCTTGCCTACGCGGTAGCCACTGGCAGTGTGCGTATTCTCGCTCCGATCCCCGGAAAGTCTGCAGTCGGTATCGAAGTGCCGAATTCCGACCGGGAGATCGTTCGCTTGCGTGATGTCCTGGAATCTGAGGTTATCGCGGGAGATGAAGATCCGACATTGGTTGGGTTGGGTAAAGATATTGAAGGCGAATTCATCTCGTCGTCGATTCAGAAAATGCCCCATTTGCTGGTCGCCGGTTCGACTGGTTCTGGTAAATCGGCTTTCGTTAATGCGATGTTGGTTTCACTGTTAACTCGCGCCACTCCGGATGATGTTCGGTTGATCCTGGTGGACCCCAAGATGGTGGAATTGACCCCGTATGAGGGCATCCCGCATTTGATTACACCGATTATCACGCAACCGAAGAAAGCCGCAGCGGCGTTGCAGTGGTTGGTGGAAGAAATGGAGCAGCGCTACCAAGACATGCGCTCGGCGCGCGTGCGTCATATTAAGGATTTCAACCACAAAGTGCGCACCGGTGAGGTGCAAGCCCCGGCGGGGTCCGAACGGAAGATGGAACCGTACCCATTCATCGTGTGCGTGGTGGACGAGTTAGCAGATCTTATGATGACGGCCCCGAAGGAGATCGAGGAATCCATCGTGCGGATCACGCAAAAAGCGCGTGCAGCTGGTATTCACTTGGTCCTTGCTACGCAACGTCCATCGGTAGATGTCGTTACTGGTCTAATCAAGACTAACGTGCCGTCGCGGTTGGCGTTCGCGACTTCGTCTTCCACAGACTCGCGTGTGATCCTGGATCAAACAGGCGCAGAGTCGCTTATTGGTATGGGTGATGGTTTATTCATTCCACAGGGTGGAAGGCCAGTGCGTATGCAGGGTGCATTTGTGTCCGACGATGAGGTGTACGCCGTCGTCGAGGCAGCGAAGGAGCAAGGGGAACCGGACTATACCGAGGGCGTTACCGAGGACAAACAAGCCGAGGCGAAAAAAGCAATCGATGATGATATCGGCAAGGATATGGACGACTTGCTGGAAGCCGTCGAGCTTGTGGTGACTTCCGGATTAGGCTCAACATCTATGTTGCAGAGGAAGCTACGTATCGGTTTTGCAAAAGCTGGGCGCCTGATGGACCTCATGGAAACCCGCGGAATCGTCGGCCCATCGGAGGGCTCGAAGGCGCGCGAAGTATTAACGAAGCCAGAAGAACTTGACACTACGATTTGGATGATCAAGGGAGCAGATCCGGCCGACGCCCCGCGAGAAGTGCAAGAGCAGCAGAATCAGGGGCAGCCAGATAACGTTGTCGAGGACTCCGCTGGTGACACGGATGGTTCAGCTCATATTACAAAAGCTACGTATAATCCAACGTCACAAGCTTTTTAGCGCATTGAATAACCACATCTTTGGTTCAGTGCGCTAGACTGTTGTGCAGTCCATGGAGGGGAGTATCCTCGACGCGACAGTAATCGTCAACACGGTACGAAGCCTTCTGTACCCGGTTCTGTCGGCCCAGTATGAGCGCATTGAGGCTCCTAAGAGCTCGTAATTATGCGGATACTGCGGTAGGAGAGACCTCTGGTCCATCTACATGCTGACCGGAGGTCATGGTGGGAGTACCACTTTTTATTTGGTTGATTACGATCGCTGTCATCGCAGGGTTCTTCATTTTCGATTTCTATAGTCACGTGCGCACGCCACACGCGCCGACACTAAAAGAAGCTGGCTTTTGGTCGGCGTTTTATATTGGTCTGGCTCTTCTTTTCGGTGCGGTCGTGTGGTTTGGCTGGGATGCTGAGCATGGAATCGAGTACCTTACGGGCTATGTGACTGAGAAAGCCTTGTCAATCGATAATCTCTTTGTCTTTGCATTGATTATCGGAGCTTTCCAAGTGCCTCGTAAGTATCAACAAAAAGTATTGTTGATCGGCATTGTTTTGGCTCTCGTTTTTCGCTTGATATTCATTCTGGCTGGTTCTGCCTTGATCTCTGCATGGTCCGATATCTTCTATATATTCGCGATCTTTTTGCTGTATATCGCGATTAAACTTGTCGTTGATGAGTTTCGGGATAAGCCAGAAACCCATCCGAATGACATGTTTATCATCAAAGCAATACGCAAGATTATGCCAGTGACAAAGGACTATCACGGGGATAAATTGGTCGTTCGTAAGTCCGGAAAAACCGCTGTCACACCGCTTCTGGTAGCACTGTTGGCAATTGGGTTTATCGACGTCATGTTTGCTTTTGATTCAATTCCGGCAATTTACGGTATTACGACCGAGGCTTACCTGGTGTTTGCTGCAAATGCCTTTTCGTTGATGGGACTGCGTCAGCTGTATTTCCTTCTCGACGGGTTGCTAGATCGCTTGATCTATCTGGCGTACGGATTAGGCGTGATCCTAGGATTTATTGGCATCAAACTTCTGCTGCATGCACTGCATGAAAACAACCTGCCTTTTATTAACGGTGGCGAGAATCTTGCAGTGCCAGAAGTATCCACGGTCGGTTCGCTAGTGTTCATTGTTGCGACATTGGTTGTGACCGTTATTGCCTCGATCATTAAATCTCGTCGCGATGTAGCTCAAGGTGCCGTTGATACCCGCAAAGCCGCGGGGGTATGACCAGACGCGTAACGCTGAAGGGGTAAGGTTCTAGGTGTGAGTACCACATCTGCGAAGCCGTCTAACCTAAATCTCCCGAACGTTCTCACGAGTATGCGGATCGCTTTTATACCGGTCTTTGTATGGCTCGTCCTTGCAGGCGGGGGAACCGAAATCGCTTGGATGTGGGCTGCTTTCCTGGTTTTTGCGGCTCTTATGGTCACGGACAAACTCGATGGAGATATAGCCCGAGCGCGCGGGCTCGTGACGAACTTCGGCAAAATTGCAGACCCTATTGCCGATAAAGCACTCATGACGGCAGCCTTAGTCAGCTTGAATGTCATCGGCGAGTTGCCAGTTTGGATCACTGTTGTAATCCTCGTTCGCGAATTTGGCATAACAGTTTGGCGTTTTGCCTTGCTGCGTCAAGGAAAAGTGGTTCCTGCTAGCCAAGGAGGGAAGCTCAAGACGGCGCTCCAGTCTCTCGCAGTTGCCCTATATCTTTGTCCACTGCCAAGTTGGATGAATATTCCGACGTTGCTTGTAATGTTAGCCGCCGTTGCAGTTACTTTATGGACGGGATACGTCTATCTTCGGGATTCTCAACGGGAGAATTAGTGTGAGTGAAGCAGACGAAAACTTTATTAATGCTGGAACGGTGCTTGGGGTATTGGAATCACGGGGGCAGACTCTAGCTACCTGTGAGTCTTTGACTGCCGGTGCGCTGGCAGCACGGATAGCCGATATCCCGGGGGCTTCGGCAGTGTTACGAGGTGGGTTGGTGACTTATTCTGCGGATCTGAAAACTTCTTTAGCTAGAGTCGATGCCGAAGTGATTGCACATTATGGTGTTGTCTCTGCAGAATGTGCGAGGGCAATGGCCGCCGGAGCCCGCATAGTTTGTGAGAGTGATTGGGCTGTGTCTCTGACTGGTGTGGCTGGGCCAGGGGCTGCGGACGGTCACGCTTCTGGTGATGTTTATGTTGCGGTAGCCGGCCCGAAGATGGGAAACGGCGAATCGGCTTTCTATCAATGGCCGGATGTCTCGCGTGCGCAGGTTCGTGGTAATGCTGTGGATGCTGCAATTCAGCTTTTATACGAGAAAATCACTTTGCACTAGAGCACCTTAAATTAACCATAGATTCTTGTTCCTTCGTGCTAGACAGCTCTCGAAAATGCTTTTGCTTAAACCGGTAAAGTCCGTCCTTCGCGTGAAAGGTCGTTGTATACTTGCCGAAGATCCCACATTTCGAGTGGGAACAAATAATGAACTCGAATCGTTGGAATTAGTGATGGCAACTCAATCAGTAGTACTCGATACTCCGATTATCACCGGAGAGCGCACTGCGTATCATGAACGTCTGGCGCAGCCGGAACCGTTATTGCGGCAAGCCTTAGGGCTCGCGCTGCGTGCTTTTCGCGCCGATAAAGGTGTCACGTTGCGTGAACTTGCGAAAGCGGCTCGGGTTTCGCCGGGCTATATTTCCGAGCTAGAGCGCGGACGCAAGGAAGTCTCGTCGGAACTATTAGCATCTGTCTGTCACGCGTTGAATGCAACTGTTGCTGACGTGCTCATCGAAGCTGCTGGAAATATGGCAATGACTTCGGTAGACCAAGAACTGGCGAAAGCTTCCCCGGCTGCAGCAGAACCAGTCTCGGAGCTGTAGAATTCGCGCAGTTCGTCGGTCCATTGATTCCGTTGATTTGTGGTTCTATAGGGACTGCGAGACCTACTTATTGACCTCGATACGCACATAGGAAGGCGTTTGATTAAGCATGGCTAATCCTTTCAGTAAAGCATGGAACTACTTCATGGCTCTGTTCGATTCCAAGATCGACGAACATGCGGATCCGAAAGTTCAGATCGAGCAGGCGATTAGCGACGCAAAACGCCAGCACCACGAATTATCGCAGCAGGCAGCTGCTGTTATTGGTAACCAGCGGCAATTAGAAATGCAGTTGAACCGCCGCCTTAATGAGGTCGAAAAACTTCAGTCCAATACTAAACAGGCTCTTGAACTGTCAGATAAGGCTCGCCGCGAGGGCGATGAGCGCAAGGCAGTTGAATACGAAAATGCTGCTGAAGCTTTTGCTGCACAACTGGTGACTGCAGAACAATCCGTGGAAGAGACTAAGCAGCTACACGATCAGGCGCTAAAACAGGCGGATCAAGCCAAGCAGGCAGTTGAACGGAACAACATGCAACTGCAAGAAAAGTTCCAGCAACGGTCGAAGTTGTTGAGCCAGCTGGAACAGGCCAAGATGCAGGAGAAGGTTTCGGAGTCGTTGAACTCCATGAACAATCTCACCAATGATTCTTCTCCTTCACTCGATAGTGTGCGCGACAAGATTGAGCAACGTTATTCTCGTGCTCTCGGTCAAGCTGAGTTGTCCGAGAATTCAGTTCAGAATCGCATGCACGAGGTCAAGCAGGCCGGTATCCAGATGGCAGGGCATTCGCGACTCGAGCAGATTCGTGCGGAGATGGCTGGCTCGAACTCTGCGCAACAATCCGTCACGCAAGGGCAATCTACTGCCCCGAAACAAGTGGAATCTGGACAGCAAGCCAGCTCCCAGACGCAGCAGAATTCACAGCCACAGGTTTCACAAGATGAGATTGCGAAACGTATGCGTGAGCTCCGTGGCGAATAAGTCACATCAGCACCAATAAGATGTCGATTTTAAGGCGGTGACGTTATGCGGTTAACCGAATTCAGTCGCCTGCTCAATGATGAGTTTGGCGAAACTCAGGCGAAATGGATAGCGCATTCACATGTGTTAACAGGCCGTGAAGCTACTGCCGACGAACTCATCGACGCGGGATGTGATCCGGCAGAAATTTGGGATGGAATCATGCATGATTTTCGTATTCCAGAAGAACGTCGCCTAGGTAAAGATAATCCCGGCTGGTAAGGGTCCTGCTACCGCATGAATCCCGCGTCGCCAGGTGCAAAACCGGTTAGCTGGGGCAGGATGATCCGTGGAACCAAAAGTAAGCGGACGCAGTCTAATTGATATGCAGTACAGGAAAATGACGATCGCGGTTGCATGACAGTACATGCCGACGCGGTTAATTGATGTGATTAGGTACTCTCCATGAGTCCTAGTGAAAGTAGAGGAAATGGCAACAAAGAAAAAAACTAATAGCAAGAAATCCGATAACGCCGGGGCAGACCGCCAGAAGGCCTTAGATGCCGCGATGGCGATGATCGAGAAGGACTACGGCAAGGGTGCGGTTATGCGTTTGGGTGACGATGACCGTCCTCCAATCCAGGCGATCTCATCCGGTAATACCGCAATCGACGTCGCATTGGGGATTGGAGGATTCCCGCGTGGTCGAGTCGTGGAAATCTATGGCCCAGAATCGTCGGGTAAAACGACTGTAACTTTGCATGCGATTGCAGAAGCTCAGAAGGCAGGCGGTATTGCGGCGTTCATCGATGCTGAGCACGCGCTCGATCCGGAATACGCTCGACTCTTAGGCGTCGACACCGATAACTTGCTGGTCTCGCAACCAGATACTGGAGAGCAAGCATTAGAAATTGCGGATATGTTGATTCGTTCCGGCGCAATCGACATCATCGTGGTGGACTCGGTTGCCGCCTTGACACCAAAGGCCGAGATCGAAGGCGAGATGGGAGATTCGCACGTCGGACTGCAAGCGCGCTTGATGTCGCAGGCATTGCGGAAGATGACTGGCGCTTTGTACAACTCTGGTACCACCGCGATCTTCATTAACCAGCTGCGCGAGAAAATTGGTGTGATGTTTGGCTCACCAGAAACCACCACTGGTGGCAAAGCTTTGAAGTTCTATTCTTCAGTTCGTTGCGATATTCGTCGAATCCAAACTCTAAAAGACGGCCAAGATGCGATCGGCAACCGGACAAAAATCAAGATTGTCAAAAACAAAGTTTCGCCACCGTTTAAGGTCGCTGAATTTGACATCATGTATGGTGAAGGTATCTCACGTGAGTCTTCGATCATTGATCTGGCCGTAGAAAACAATATCGTGAAAAAATCTGGTTCCTGGTTCACCTACGAAGGGGAGCAGCTTGGCCAAGGAAAAGAAAAAGTCCGTCAGTTCCTGAAATCGAACCCTGATTTGAGTGATGAACTAGAGCAAAAGATTTTCCAGAAGCTTGGAATTGGTAAATACGCAGCCAAGAATAATAAGGATGCCGAAAACTTCGATGTTCCAGGATCAGATACACCATTGAGCGATAACGCAGACGTTAATGACGGTGCGCCAGATTTCGATGACTCCGAAGAGTAACCAGCCTGCGCATCAATCTCGTGGCGATTCGCAGCCGAGTGCACGAAAAATTACGCAGTTGCGGGATGCCATTGCCGCACACACCGCCAAAAACTCGGATGGTTCGGCTTTCATCGATCGCGAGCTAGAAGAAGCAAAAACACCGGTGCGCAAGAAGGCCCTCGGCCTACTCAATTACCGTGCACGCTCCACGCAGGAGCTGCGCGGTAAACTTCTCGATGCAGAATTCGAAGCAGAGGTTATCGACGAAGTCATCGCTGATTTAGAACATTCTGAATTATTGAATGACGAGAAATTTGCACACGAGTGGGTCCATCAGCGACACCAGCGACGTGGGAAGACACGGTTGGTGCTCGACCATGAATTGGCGGACAAGGGCATCGCCCCGGGGATTAGGGCGCAGGCACTAGAACAAATCGATGACGACGACGAGGCCGCGCTCGCAGAAACCTTGGCAAGGAAAAAAGCCAAGAAGGTAAAGCGAGTGGAAGATCGTGCAGATTATGACAAAGAGCTGCGGAAAATTGTCGGGGTTCTTGCGCGGCGAGGTTTTGGCCAGGGGATGGCACTCGGCATTGCACGACAAGCTCTCGACAAGCGATGTGATGAGTTAGGAACCGAAGTTCGCTAGGGTTTGGCCCAGACCGGCAGCAAATCACGATGAGAACGTAGAGTTCTCAGTCGATGTTTTAAACCGCATATATGTAGCAGGTTAGCTATATTACGGAGAAGGCGCCGAGAATCTACTGGACCTGGGTAGCGGCGAAACTGAGATGTTCATAGCAACCTGTTACTTTGACGGTGAAACTGACGAAGAAGAAAAACTTGCGGCTCGGAACATGCTCTCGTGCACGGGCATTAGGCCGTGTATATACGGTTTTCAAAATTAGAGGAGAGCATTCATGTCCGGAATAATTGCCAACGGACTGTATAAAATTTTTGGGAAAGATCCTGCTCGGGGGGTGCAAGCACTGAGAACTGGGACCACTCGTACAGAGCTGCGCGACCAAGGTTTGACAGCTGCAGTCATCGACGCAAGCTTCGAGGTGGTTCCTGGAGAAGTGTTCGTCGTCATGGGGCTATCCGGAAGTGGAAAATCAACCTTGCTGCGCATGGTCAATGGACTGCATCCCGCGACAGCCGGGGAGCTGAGCTTAGGTGGTCGTCTCATCACCGAGATGTCAGAAGCTGAGTTGCGTTCAGTGCGTAGAGACAATATCTCCATGGTATTTCAAAACTTTGCGCTATTACCGCACCGAAGTGTAGGAGAAAATGCCGCTTATGGCTTAGAAATCAAAGGTGTAGGCAAAACTGAGCGCGAAGAAAAAGCAACCAAAGCCCTACAACTGGTGGGGCTTGACGGCTGGTCGCATTATCGCCCGGATGAGCTCTCAGGTGGTATGAAACAACGCGTCGGCCTCGCTCGTGCTCTTGCTAACGACGCCGAGATCCTTCTGATGGATGAAGCGTTTTCTGCTTTGGATCCGTTGATCCGGAAAGAAATGCAAGATTACCTGCTAAATCTCCAAGCAGAGCTAGGAAAAACTGTGGTATTTATTACTCACGACCTGAATGAAGCCATGCGTGTGGGAGACCGAATCGCAGTCATGCGAGATGGTCGTATTGAACAGATTGGTACTGCCGGTGAGATTTTGCGCAAACCCGCAAATAGCTACGTAGCTCAGTTTATTCAGGATATTGACCGTGCTCGCGTGCTAGTGGCCGGAGATATCTGCACACAAGCGGAATCGCAGCAATTTGTTAGCGCAGCGCTTAGCAGTGAGCTCATCGTGAACTCACGGACTCCAATCGCGCATTTATTTACGCATTCTGCTCGCAATGATGCCCCGCTCGTGGTCAAGAACGACATCGGTGAGATCGAAGGCATTATTACTCGAGAACGTTTGCTTGCTGCTGCGGCGAACGATACTAACCTTCTCGAAGAAAGCGGACGCTAATGGCATTGAGCGAAGAAATTATCCCGCGCATCCCTCTCGGCACCTGGGGCGATAATGCGCTCATGTGGCTGAGGGAGAATGCCTCAGTGATCTTTGATGTTTTTTCTGAGATCACAAAATTTCTGGTCGAAGCTCTCGCGGATGGGTTAAAAGCAATACCAGCAATCCTGTTGTTGGCCATTTTTGCTTGCGCAGGTTGGGCACTGCGGTCATGGCGGCTAGCGCTTAACGCGTGTATGAGCTTCTTGTTAGTGATGGGGCTACGGCAGTGGGAACAAATGCTCGACACTATGGCGATGGTGATAATCGCGACGCTGGTCGCAGTGGTCATTGCGCTCCCTGTCGGGATCTGGGCGGCAAAAAATGATCGGGTTTCGGCAGTGGTGCGCCCTATCTTGGATTTTATGCAGACAATGCCGGCTTTTGTCTATCTGTTGCCTGCAGTGATGTTCTTTTCTATCGGTGTGGTTCCGGGAACCTTTTCGACGATCATCTTTGCTCTGGCTCCGGGGGTACGTATGACTGAACTGGGGATTCGCCATGTTGACCCCGAGGTCGTGGAAGCGGGACGTGCCTATGGTGCTACTGATCGACAAATTTTGCGCGGAATCGAACTTCCCATGGCGATGCCGTCGATTATGGCGGGGATAAACCAAATAATCATGCTTTCGCTGTCGATGGCGGTTATTGCAGGCATGGTGGGTGCCGACGGTCTTGGTAAAGAAGTCGTTGCAGCGATCTCGACGCTTAATCTCGGCCAAGGTTTGGAAGCAGGTCTTGCTGTGGTGATTTTGGCTGTATTCTTAGATCGGCTAACAGCGGCCTTAGGTAATTCTGGTGATTATCCATCGTCATTATTAGCACGGTGGCGGAAAGCTCGGCGACAGCGACAGAAAGGAAGAGCGGAACAAGGTCTGGTCGAGAACGCAAAACCGTAGTTCACCAATTTCGGTTGCTGCAGGGAACGGACACGATGAAACTGAGGCACCAACCTAGATCCCTATATGGTGGCATGTCGGCGCAAGAGATGGCTGGTAGCGTGCTGTTATGAACTCGCGCTGCCAGTAACTACAATGAACTCCCGTGAGCATGCGCAATGAATATAGGGAAAATAGCACTGAAATGTGGCAACCGTCCGTTGACGTGGCTGAGCCGGCGAAGACCGAAAAAGTCTGTCACGGGGCTGCCAAAGAGAATTGCGCAGATGTAGCTGAAAATTTAGCAGACATAAAAACAGAACAATCGGAAACGAGCCCTCGGACGTACGAGGTTCGTACTTTTGGCTGTCAAATGAATGTACATGATTCTGAACGCCTAGCCGGATTGCTGGAAGATGCTGGATATGTTTCGGCAGCAGAGTACCGTTCGGATAAGAGCACTGATTCGGAATCCAAAAACTCTGGCCCAGTCGAGCCGGATCTTATTGTTTTTAACACCTGCGCAGTGCGTGAAAACGCTGATCAACGCTTATACGGTACCCTTGGTAACCTAAAGAAAACCAAGCAAAACCACCCAGGAATGCAGATTGCTGTTGGCGGCTGCTTGGCGCAAAAAGACAAAGATGCAGTTTTAGACAATGCACCCTGGGTGGATGCTGTGTTCGGCACTCATAACATGGGGTCGCTGCCTGCCTTGTTAGAGCGTGCGCGGCATAATGAACAAGCTCAGGTCGAAATTGTTGATGCTTTAGAAGATTTTCCTTCAGTCTTACCGGCAAAACGCGAATCTGCGTATTCTGGGTGGGTCTCCATTTCGGTTGGATGCAATAACACCTGTACTTTTTGCATCGTACCGTCCTTGCGCGGTAAAGAAATCGACCGTCGGCCAGGAGATATCCTCGCCGAAGTTGAGGCGCTGGTACAGCAGGGGGTGAGTGAAGTTACCCTTTTGGGACAGAATGTCAATGCTTATGGCGTCAACTTTGTTGATCCTGAACTCAAACGCGATCGCAGTGCGTTTTCTAAGCTGCTCGCAGCGTGCGCTCAGATCGAGGGGCTCGATCGTTTGCGCTTTACTAGCCCACACCCTGCAGAATTCACCAGTGATGTTATCGACGTAATGGCCGAATACCCGGTCATCTGCCCGCAGTTGCATATGCCTTTGCAATCAGGATCTGACAAGGTCCTCAAAGACATGCGCCGGTCTTATCGCAGCAAGAAATTCATGAAGATTGTCGATGAGGCGCGCGAGAAGATTCCTGGTGCTGCGATCACCACTGATATCATTGTCGGTTTTCCCGGTGAGACTGAGGAAGATTTTCAGGCCACAATGGACATAGTTCGGCGTGCTCGATTCTCGTCGGCCTTCACTTTCCAGTATTCGCCGCGTCCTGGTACACCGGCAGCAGAGATGGAAGCTCAGGTGCCTAAAGAAGTCGTGCAAGATCGCTTCGAGCGGTTGGTTGCTTTGCAAGATGAGATCATGTTGGAAGACAATCGTGCGTTGATAGGGACTGAGGTTGAGTTACTTGTCCAAGCAAGCGGAGGACGTAAAAATGAGAAAACCAACCGGTTATCTGGGCGTGCCCGCGACGGCCGTTTGGTGCACTTTTCTCCACGCGGAGACTTAGACGGTGAGATCCGTCCAGGAGATGTCGTCACAACCACGATCACTGCCGCAAAACCGTATTTCCTGATTGCTGATGGTGGAGTTAGCCAACATCGTCGAACTAAGGCCGGTGATATGTCGAGTGCAGGCAAGACCCCGAGCACCGCACCTGTTGGCGTAAGCCTGGGCTTGCCGACGGTGTCGACTCGCAGCAATTAACGCTGTCTAATAGCATCGAAAATATGACTACTTGGCCATCACAACAACCAGCGAGATCAAATTCTCGACCGGACGCGGAAAAATCTGCGGCGGTAGAAAAACGAGCAGCGCGCACTATGACTTTAGGTAAAGCTGTCTACCCACTGGGAGGCGCAGTTTTCGCGTATGTGGGGTTCTTGATTCTCCCGTATGCTGGTAATACTCGCGGCTATGAAATGTTGTTCGGTAGCAGTGACATAACTACTGTGATTGAACAAGTCTGGGCAGTGTTGTTAACCATAGGTATTGGGCTTGCGAGCACCTCTGTGTTGCTCACCAAATTCGCGCCCGCTGGGTTGGTCGGTTGGATGTGCGTAGCGGTTGCCTTGCCGTATTCTTTGTTCTCGTTGTGGGTGCGTCATACGGGCCCACACGGTGTTGAGAACGCGCCGCATTCCATCGGCATGTATGTTGGCATTCTCGGCGCGGTGCTTGCGTTTGGCGCGTATTGTGCGGTTGCTTTGAAAAAGAATCCGGAACAACGAGCTGCAGCACGCATGCGTGCGGATTCGACCACGGTTGACGAGGTCACTCGGTTAAAACGCGTCTCCGGTATGACGGTGCAGCATACAGATTATGATTCCAACCCATTGTTTGTTGACGACAGGCGTCGTCGGGCAGGTTCGCGTGCTAGCGAGAACGATTAGTTGGCATCGAGCGATTTTTCCCAGGTGGAGCTGCAACTGAATTCGGAGGCTCCCAGGGCGCGATAAATAGCGCGCATCTGGTCGGGCTGCTCAGGGACCGAACCATAAATGCGTTGCACACTTGGCCAGTGTGCACGCGCAGCAGCGATTGCGTGACGTTTGACCAACTTTGCTAGGCCCTGATTCCGATTTTCGCGTGCAGTGACCGTTAGAGTCCATTCCGCTACCGAGGGATCAGAGCCATAGTGTCGGGCAATTTCTGTGAGTGCACAGATCTTTCCTGTGTGCTTGTCGACGATTCCGACCAGCAGGGTAGTACCACCGCGTGCCCGCAAGCGCTTAGCGGCTTGGGCCATCCGACTTGGGGTCCAGTGGATTGGCTCTAGTTCCAAGCCTCCGTTAGGGACATCGACCGAAGCTATGGTCAATAATTCGCGTATTTGCGAAGAATATTTTTCCGTAATTGCGAAATCTAGCCACGTGACAATTTCGTAGTTTAGTTCTCTGCTGCTTAGTCCTGTGCTGCTTGGTCCTCTGCTGTTTCGGGTGTCTGTAACGGGTTTTTGTTCCTGTTTCTCGACTGGAATAAATGCTTGGACATGCCCTAAATGCTGTTGATAACCGGCGTGTGTGATCGCGAAGTAAAACGGATCGGCGCTTGGTGGGTGGTTTGCTGGATAATGCAGCGTGATCTGTGCGCGAGTGCGGCCGAACTGGATAGCGATATCTTCGGCATAAGCGAGTAAACATTTTGCTACTGCTGTCGCTTTTTTACTAGCGCGCTCACCTGGTAAAGGAAGAAGGTCCAGGTCAAGTACACACTCGATTTCGGCGATGGTGGTATCTTCCAGCAAGGGCAAAGTGAGGTGAATAAAACCTGCAAAATTAGGCTCTCCGCCGGGCCAAGCATGCCCGCGAATTCCGGATTGTTGCGGGGGCTCGGTAGAGCTAATAAGAGGATAGGACAACTCTGAGACTTCACCCAGGGGTGCGTTTTCGCAGAGAGCGAACAGATAGGTCGCCGATTCCGCCGAACCCGCTAATTGGGAGACAACTCGTTCAGGTGCTGTTGAAGCTGCAGGGTCCTTTGCGGCATCTTGGGCTGCAACGTTAGCAGCAAGCACAAAATCCCGAATCTCATCGCTGGGGATGAATTGGCTTTCAGGAAGATTTTGCGCTTGCGGCGTGAAATCCGAAGGTTCTTGCCGAGACTGGATGGGAGTGGAAAATTGCGCGAGCTGCATGAGAATCTAGAAATTCCTTTATTGTTCAGGATTCTCTAGGCTCTGTTCAGCCATTCGAGTCCATTCGCGCCATTGTTCGGCCTGGTGGCGCAAGTTTTCGGCTTTGGCTTGTTTCCCGGCCTTCTGCGCTGCATCGGCTTGCGCAGTGAAATCATCGACTTTTGCTTGAAATTGGGCAATACGGGCTTGTGCTTCGGGGTCTGTGCGCTTCCATTCCGCATCCTCTGCTTCCGCTACCCGAGCCTCTATAGCGGCGATCTTGTCTTCGTATGTACGAACCTGATTGCGCGGGACGAAGCCAATCGCGTCCCATTTCTCTTGCAATTCTCGGAGTTTTTCTCGGGCGCTGGAAATACCTTTCGACGGATCAATTAGCTCGTCGTAGTGGGCAAGCAACGCATCTTTTTGCTCTGCATTTTGAGCAAATTCTTCGTCTTTGGCTGCTTGTTCGGCATCTCGTGCGCTGAAGAAGTGATCCTGGGCAGCGCGGAATCGGGTCCATAAGGCATCGTCAGCACCCCGTGGCGCGCGCCCAGAGGCTTTCCATTCGCGCATGAGATCCCGATAAGCTCCAGCCGTACGTGACCAATCTGTGGAGTTTTGTAAAGCCTCGGCTTTTTCTACCAATAATTCTTTGCTTTTTTGTGCTTGCGCGCGTTGTTTATCTAGATCTGCGAAGTGTGCACCTCTTCGCCGGTGGAATGCGTCTCGAGCTCGGGAAAAACGTTTCCACAATTCGTCATCGGTGGCTCTGTCGAGGCCTTTAATGGACTTCCATTCTTGCAGAATCGCACGCAACCGGTTACCTGCTGCTTTCCACTCTGTGGAGTTGTCTGCAATTTCTTCGGCTTCGGTTGCCAAACGGTCTTTGGCAATTTTGGCCTCGGTTGCACGGTGCTGCTGATCACGCTTGGCTTGCTCGGCGGCATCGTCGCAGCGTTTACTAATCTCGGCGAGCCGCTCGTCCAGGGCGGGTAGATTACCGATGACTGCAGCATCGTGGAGGGTTTCGCGTTGTGATTGTGCTGAACGGGCGATTGCTGCAGCATCATGCGGATGCGCGCGTAGACGAGTTTCCAGCACCTCAGCTTGGGTGGCTAATTCGTCGAACTTAGCCCCGTAGTGTGCTAGCCCTTCGTCCTTGCTGCCAGCTTGCCAATAGCCGACTACGCGCTCACTTCCAGCAAGAACACTGGTGAGGTAGACGGTTCCATCCGTGGAGATATAGCCATGGTCCTCCGGATTAGAGGTAATCGGCGCAGATACTGGCACCGGTGTCGGTGTGGAGGCAGACATGGAGGATGAGCGTGCGGAAGCGTGTGGCCGAGGCCCCGGTTTAGGAATAGATGCGGGAGTTGGGTTAGGGGTGTGCTGCTGTGTCATCGCTAATTGTCCTCGAAGTTTCGTGAACTTAAACAAGCCGGTGCTGTCTAGGCGTTGTTTATGTGCGGTCTGGGTTGTTCTGGTCTGTTAGGGGGTAGCAAGTTAGTACTTCTAATTTACCTGCCATACGCCTTTCTTCGTCGTTTCATACAATATCGTTCTTTCCCAAGGTACAACCGTTAGGCTAGATATCGTGAGTATGAATTCCGTATCTTCAGCTGAGTCGGCAGAAATCACCCCTGCAGAAAAGCATGCAGATGATTTACCGATATGCCATTCGACCCTGGCATTTCCTTTGTGCATCGTGCCGACCAGTCCTGCACTTGTTGCGCAATTAGCGCCAGCAGATACCGCTAGCGGCCGTATTCGCTACCGCGTTCGCGAAATATTGAGGATGCTTGTCGACACCACTCGCGAATCGGGCACACCTGTTACCGAGATTGTTTTAGTCGGCTCGCAAGATCCTCGTTGGCGCACCGAACATCGTGGTAATTTCCGCGCGTGGGGCGCACCGGAGATTCAGCTTGCCGACGGACACTATTTGGCGGAATTGGTCCTACGCTACCTGTGTAATGAACTGGAGCCTTTAATCACTGCTAGCTACGGTAGCCTGCAAGAATTCGCCGCTCACCAACACGAGTTAGGAACACTGGTGCTCATGGGGATAGACGGCAGTGCGGGCCTGAGCCAGAGCGCACCGTTGGCCGAACTACCGACCGCGTCGCACGCACATCAATGGTCGCAAGCATTGCTCGGTGGCAACACTAGCGGGCCTGGCTTCGCTACACATCCGAATAGCGAGCAGTTATCTCGCGCAGGGGTATGGGAACCAGAGCTTTGGCTGGAAATTGCACAGCTGAAAGCTGCAGGAGGAATCACGTCTTTGCATTTGCACGATCTCGACACGACCCACGGAGTGGCACGCTATATAGCAACCGGTTTAATCGAGCCTGCAGCTGTTTTAAATAGATTTTTCCAACAGGAATTTTAATAGTTTTCGCAAAGGGGTTTGCAGAGGATATGGCAAGCGCAAATAGAATTCATCCCCCACGACCATTAGCAGTAGTGGGGCCCACTGGGGTGGGAAAATCAGATCTCGGACTCGCCTTGGCGCAGTATTTCGACGGGGAAGTTGTCAATGTTGATTCCATGCAACTTTATCGTGGTATGGATATCGGCACCGCTAAACTGCACCCGATAGAACGTCAGGGAATTCCGCACCACCAACTCGACGTGCTTGCTGTCACCGATACCGCCTCCGTTGCGGCCTTTCAGCGTGCCGCAGTCGCGGATGTTAACGATACCCTGGACCGCGGGAAAACACCGATCATCGTCGGTGGATCTATGATGTATGCCCAAGCTTTGCTGGACCAGTGGGAATTCCCTCCCACCGAACCCGCCGTGCGTGAGAAATATTATGAGTTACAGGAAGAAATAGGTACTACAGCACTCCACCGCAAATTGCGGGAGGTAGACCCAGCTGCTGCTGCGGTGATCGAAGAAAACGACCCACGCCGCATCGTCCGTGCCTTGGAGGTCATCGAACTAACAGGGAAGCCGTTCCAAGCCAGCCAACCAGATAAAACCTCCGCTTATCGTTGGAACGCCACGGTTTTCGGCTTATATGTTGATTCACAATGCTACAACGAGCGCATCGCCACGCGTACGCGCAATATGTTTCAGCAAGGACTGGTAGAAGAAGTACGAGCACTGCAAGGACAAGGATTGGTGGCTGATTCCACCGCTGGCCGTGCCATTGGATACGCGCAAGTTTTAGCAATGCTGGACGGCGCGCTCACCGCAGAAGAAGCCGAAGAAAAAACACTGATTGCGACCCGACAATACGCCCGAAGGCAACGCTCATGGTTTCGTCGTGATAAGCGCATCGTCTGGCTCGATGCCACAGCAGACCCGTACTGGCAAGCCATTAACTACCTGGACAATATTGGTAATTCGAGCGCGACTATCGAAAATCCTCACAGTTCGTTGTCACCCCGGTAAACTTAAAACCTGTGAACTTCCAGATAGATTTTGCAAAAGGCCACGGAACCCACAATGATTTCGTCATCATTGACGATCCCAGCAATCAGAGAGACCTCACGGAGGAACAGGTTCGAGCATTGTGTGACCGCACCGGTGGCATAGGCGCCGATGGCATCCTACGTGTTGTTCGCACCGAGCACGTAAAACCACACGTGTCGCAAGTATCCGAATCGAATGCCACTTGGTTCATGGACTACCGCAACGCCGATGGTTCTATAGCTGAGATGTGTGGCAATGGAACTCGAGTCTTTGCTCATTGGCTCTATCGTCAGGGCTACGAGACGGTGCCACAATTCAGCATTGCTACTCGCGCCGGGGATAAAACCATCAAGGTTGCGGAAGTTGACGATTCGGGGCGGATACCGGATAGCCAGCAAGCAGTTATCAGCGTGGAAATGGGGCGGGCTGAAATCACAGGCTTGTCGACGGCTCATATTGGCCGGGAATCTTTTGCAGGAATTGCGGTCGATGTGGGGAACCCACACCTTGCGGTGGTAGTTCCAGGATGGAACTCGGAGGATATTGCTCGTCTCCAGCTGCAGACGCCGCGTATTGATGAGGATTTCTTCCCGGCAGGAGTCAATGTGGAGATCGCGACTCCACTAGTGGATGGCACAACGCATATGCGCGTTTTTGAACGTGGGGTTGGTGAAACAAAATCCTGCGGAACTGGAACTGTAGCAACAGCTTGTGCAGTCCTTGCGGATGCTGGCAAGCAAGAAGGCACGGTCACCGTCGTCGTACCGGGGGGAACTGTAACTGTCGAAATCCGTGAGGATGGTGCAACGCTGACAGGCCCATCGCGCATCGTTGCCCAAGGTACCTTCCACATTGAACTGGCGGACCAGTAACAGTTTTTGCAACTACGGATTCTGTCCCTCGGACCGGAGTAGCTACCGTTAGTTGCTTCTCGTGGAGCCGGGCCCTTTGCGCTGGGCGGCACGACGCGCGGCGAACCAATGTTCCCGGAGGTTGGACACTCGTTCGTCCGAAATTTTTAATAGTCTTTCAAGCTGGTTTACTCCCAAGCGGGGGTTAGCTAGATGCGCATGCATGCGGTTGCGATAGCGCTGTGCAGTGGAATATTCGTAGTGAAAACGTTCGATCTCTGGCTCATCGCTGTCGCTATTTAACAGTTCTGGGCGGTGAATAGTTCGGTCAGCCAGAGAATCCGGTTCTTGGGAGTAAGCGAACTCGTCGTATTCGGCGATCACATCGTCTAATTCGTCGAGTGAAAGCTTTATCGAGGCACGTAGTGCTTGTACCTCATTTGAGGAAGGCCGCGAAGAAACGTAATACCAGGCTAAGACGCCGATTACCAACACCAGGATGATTCCGGCGGCTTTCAACCACCACCACACCAGGAAGCTCGCAAACAATGCGACAATGATGATGCCGATGCGTTGGCGAGAATAACCGCCGGGGGTAGTTGAAGACATAACCTAACCTAAAAAACTAGCGTGACATACAAAGCTGCTACTTGATAGTCGATCGTTGGTATACCTCGGGTCCGCTTACCAGCCTATATCTACTACAGTGTTTGTGCTTGTGCCTGGGGTACTAGTGTCCGCCGCAGCCACAGCCGCCGGAACCGCAGCCACAGCCGCCAGATCCACAACCGCCGCTAGGGGCAAGGATTGCAGCGGTCAACGTACCATTACCGTGTACAATCTGCCCCTTTTCTGGAACTGTTGCTAATGCATCGGTGGCGATGCAAACGTCCAGTGGGAACTGGGCATCCAATACGAGATGATGAAATTCCTGTCCGGTCAGCTGGTTGCGCAACGTAGTGGACTGGATTACTTGACCGGAAAAAGTCGTGGCGGCATCTGGGGTTTGTGCTCCAGAACCAGACTCGATAATCGCAGCACCACGAGAACTGACAGAACCAAGCTGTCCGCCCGGGTTGCGCTGTTGCCATGTGGCGGCATCGGAAATGACTTCGACGTCGTCGGCAAGCACCGCCATGGTGACTTGCTGCCATGGCTGCGCAGGTTCATCGGCAAGCAATGGCCCCTGTGCTAGGTGTGCAGTCACGGTTGCTACGGGCGTTCCTTGCGGATCAATAATTTCGCACAGGCTGAGCACGTCGTTGATCATTTCGACGTGAGCATAAGTCTGGCTTAACGAATTGAAACCAACGAAAGTAGAAAATGGCTCTACAGCCAGAATGTTTAGCTGTGCGCCGGAAGAGTCGTTGAATTGCACCAACTGGCCACCGCGGACTTCTCCGGTGACCATGAGCTGGTTGGTGGCGATGGCTGCTTCAACGGCATCCTGCCAGTTATCGAAGTGCATGCCGATCGCGGATAAGTTGGTTTGTTTCGTCGCCGTCATAGCGCCCCAGTGTAGCGAATACCGGAAAAGCTGCGAAACCTCGATTTATAGCGATGTGGCTGGCATAATGGGAAACAAGATGACAAAGAATTTTTCACATAGCTTTTCTGCTGGCTCTAAAAATATTGACGCCAAGCATAACTCCTCTAAATCCTCTAAAGCTGCGCATGATGAACTCCTCGAAGCAGCATTCAAAGATAATGAAGCACAGGATTCTTTCGCAATCACTGACGCGCAAGATGCTTTGAGTGAAATTGCGGCTGGGAAATCTGAGGCCATTCGTAGTGACCTGGTCTCTGGAGATAATTCTAGAGATAGTGCGCCGACTACCGGGGATATGGATTTGGCGGAACGAAACGCATTCCGTCGCGTCACTCGGGATACCACTATTCGCACGGAGGACACCACTGATGGCTATGAAGTCGAATATCGAAAGCTTCGTCTCGAGCAAGTAATCCTCGTTGGTGTATGGACAGAAGGAACTGTCGCCGAATTGGAGGCGACGCTAGAAGAACTAGCTGCTTTGGCTGAGACCGCCGGCGCTGAGGTACTCGAAATTTTGTACCAAAAGCGTGATTCGCCTGACTCTGGGACATTCATTGGCTCGGGTAAGGTACAACAGTTGAAATCACTGGTTCAGGAATATGGTGCGGACACCGTTATCTGTGACGGCGAGCTTAACCCAGGTCAGCTCACGGCTTTGGAACGCGAGCTTGATACCAAGGTTATTGACCGAACGATGCTGATTTTGGACATTTTTGCCCAGCATGCGAAGTCCAAGGAAGGCAAAGCCCAAGTCTCGCTCGCACAACTTGAATACCTTTACACACACACCCGAGGTTGGGGCGGCAGCCTGTCCCGCCAGGCTGGTGGTCGTGCCGGTTCTAATGGCGGTGTGGGCTTGCGTGGTCCGGGTGAAACTAAGATTGAGACAGACCGTCGCCGGATTCGCGCAGAAATGGCGCGATTGCGTAAGTCATTAGCCGGGATGAAAACCGCCCGGGAGGTTAAGCGTGCTCGTCGGCAAGGTTCTTTGGTGCCACAAATCGCGATTGCTGGCTATACGAACGCCGGAAAGTCCTCTTTGATTAACGCGATGACTGATGCCGGCGTACTTGTCGAAGATGCATTGTTTGCGACTCTTGATCCGACGACCCGGAAAGCTCAGCTTGGCGACGGTCGCAGCGTCGTTTTCACCGACACCGTCGGTTTCGTGCGCCACCTACCGACGCAACTTGTGGAAGCGTTCAAATCGACGTTGGAAGAAGTGCTTGCGGCCGATGTGATGCTGCACGTGGTCGATGCTGCAGATCCATTCCCGTTGAAACAAATTACAGCTGTGAACAAGGTCATCAGCGATATTGTCGAAGAAACCGGCCAGCAGGCTCCTCCGGAAATTATTGTGATGAACAAGATTGATGCTGCAGATCCACTAGTGCTAGCCGAGATGCGTCATGTGCTGGAAAGAGACAACGTTGTGTATGTCTCTGCGAAAACGGGGGAAGGGATTGCTGAGCTTTCTGGCAGAGTGGAGCTATTTTTGAATTCGCTGGATACCCGGATGCTGCTGGAAATTCCATACACCCGAGGTGACCTTGTTTCTCGTGTTCACGAGTACGGTACGGTCCACAGCGAAAGCTACAATGCAGAAGGCACGGTAATTGATGTCCGTCTACCAGCGGTGATGGCGAAAGAACTTGCAGAATTCGAATCCGATTACCAAACCAGCTAAGTCGCCGACAATAATGACTAACCGTGACTACTTCGATGGGCTGGACGCTACACGGTGACGGTAAGAAGATAAACAAGGGCGCAGTTGTTGCGCCTGAGGAACGGCTCTCGTGGCCCCGGACAATAGGCATTGGCATTCAGCATGTCTTTGCGATGTTTGGGGCGACTTTGTTGGTTCCGACTCTGACAGGCTTCCCGGTCAACACCACACTGTTGTTTTCTGGTTTGGGCACGATGCTGTTCTTGCTTATTACCCGCAACCGGTTGCCGTCGTATCTTGGCTCCTCGTTCGCTTTCATCGCACCGCTGATTGCCTCACAGCAGCACGGTATCGGCGCGCAGCTGGGCGGAATTTTTGTTACCGGCATCGTGCTTATGTTGGTGGGGCTGCTAGTGAAAATTGCCGGCCGTTCAGTGATTGATGCTGTGTTACCTCCTGCGGTGACTGGTGCGATTGTGGCTTTGATCGGACTTAATCTAGCGCCGACTGCGACAGAAAATTTCCAAGCTCAACCACTGGTTGCTGGTATTACTCTGGGCGCGATTGTACTCGCTACGGTGGCTGGACGCGGTATGATCAGCAGATTGAGCATCCTCATTGGAGTGGTTGCAGGGTGGATTTTTGCCGTTATCACCGGGGAAGTTGATGCCGAAGCTGCACAGGCGATTGAAAATGCACCGTGGGTCGGAATTCCGGAATTCCATACACCAGAATTTCAGCTCTCGGTCGTGCTAACCACGCTGCCGGTGTTGGTGGTGCTGATCGCAGAAAACGTGGGCCACGTGAAGGCTGTGTCTGCGATGACGGGTCGCAATGTTGACCACCTGGCTGGAGACGCCTTACTCGCTGATGGGTTAGCTACTACTTTGGCCGGTGGTGCAGGTGGTTCAGGCACAACCACTTATGCAGAAAATATTGGAGTCATGGCTGCGACCAAGGTCTACTCGACTGCTGCATATTGGGTAGCAGCATTGGGAGCGGTTGCGCTAGCATTTATCCCGAAATTTGGGGCTTTGATCTTCAGTATCCCGGTGGGAGTGCTGGGAGGCGCCACGCTGTTACTCTACGGCTTGATTGGCATGTTGGGTGTACGCATTTGGATGGACAATAAGGTCAACTTCAACAACCCGGTGAACCTGACTGCTGCTGCGATTGCTTTGGTTGCTGGGATCGGTAATTTAACGCTGTCTGTTGGCCCAATCGAGCTAGAAGGTATCGCCTGGGGGTCAGTAGGAATCATGGTGCTGTATCCGATTATGCGTTATCTATATGGGCGAATCGGAGAGGGCAGGCCTAACGCAACTTAAGTCGTCATGCGACAGGGCTACGTTAACGTTGGACGACGATGACGTTCACACCCTGTTTCTTTACAGCAGTAACGAGAGAATCTGGTGCTGCAGAGTCAGTGATCAACACATCGATATCTCGGATGGTTGCGAAACTAACGAGGTAATCTCGACCAAGCTTGCTGGAATCGCAAAGCACTACGACCTTTTCAGCGTTCGTCATAAATGCGGTTTTGATAGCCGCTTCTTGGGTGTCTGCAGTGGATAATCCATGTTCCACAGTCAGGGCATCTGTACCGATGAAAGCGACGCTGGCTCTTTGTAAAGCTAAATAGCGCAAAGCGGTGGGACCGACTATGGATTGGGTCATACCGCGCACGGTTCCGCCTAGTAGTTGGACATTATCGAGACCGTAGGAAGCAAGGCTCAAGGCGCCCGGCAAACTGTTGATGACGATATTGAGGTCGGCTGCGCGTTCCGTTTGCCCTAAAAATTCCGCCAGTGAATTATTGGTGGTTCCAGCCCCGATAAAAATTGTGCCGGATTTCGGAACAAAGTCTAAGGCTGCCGTTGCGATAGCGAGCTTCGCTTCTGTGGCCGAACGATTTCGATCGGCCAATGGCACCTCTGAGGTCTGATAGCTGTGCGCTGCACGTGCGCCGCCGCGTACACGGTGAACGGCTCCAATTGCATCGAGAGCCGCAAGATCCCGACGAATTGTCTCCGAGGTTACTGCGAAGCGCTCGGCAAGAGACCCAACTTTGACCCAACCATCGACTGCCGCCAGGGAAGCAATATGACGGCGTCGTTCCTCGGCGTACATGTTTGTATAGTGTCCTTTCTGCTGAGCCGGAGTGGGCCAATCTCGGGTTAAAGTTTGCGCATCACAGAAACAACCTTGCCCATTATTTCGGCTTCATCACCGGGAATAGGGCTAAATGCATCGTTGTGGGGTAGTAGCCAAATTCCGGACGAATCGCGGTGAAATTCTTTGACAGTGGCTTCGTCACCGTCTAATAGCGCGGCAACGAATTCGCCGACTTCGGCCACTTTTTGTGAGCGTACAACCACCCAGTCGCCGTCTAAGATCCCAGCGTCTTTCATGGACTCACCAACGACTTGCAACATGAAGAGATCTCCGCCACCGACGATTTCTTTCGGCATGGGGTAATACGAGTCGATATTCTCTTCTGCGGTAATAGGAGTACCGGCAGCGATACGTCCTAATACGGGGACGTAGCAATAACCAGAAGCATCTGTTGGTGCTTGTGACCCGCTATTAACGTTGCGTTCTGCGTTATTTGTGCGCCTACCTGGTTTTTTCGTCTCTGGCATATTGCGCACGATCATGGCGCGCGGTTTGTTTGGGTCGCGCTGTAAAAAGCCTTTTTCTTCCAGCTGTTTTAACTGGTATGCCACAGATGATGTGGATTGCAGGCCGGCGGTATCACCAATTTCCCGAATGCTCGGAGGGTATCCACGCAGCATGACAGCATCACGGATAACTTCTAGGATGCGGCGTTGTCGGTCGGAGAGTTGTTCGAAGGTAGGTTTCGGTGCTGATGAAGTGCGTGGGCGCGGCATGCATAACTCCTTAAATTCTCGTCAACGATCGTCCAATATGAACAACCTTAATGCTGTAGTTCACATTTTGGATATTGAATGTAGATGGAAAATTGCTTCCGTGTGGTGAATCCGAGTCTAATCGAAGTACTAATCGAACACAATTACTAGTTTTTGTAGGGGTGGTGTGAGACTCACTTTATAGGATTCAGTGTAAGCCGATTGAACGGCTAGGCAATAGTCGGTCGGTGGTGAGCTGGTATTCGGTAGCTAGCCGAAGTTAGTAGTCCAATTCATCGCATGAGTTCAGAAGGAGCGTGGACTGTCGTCATGATTCGCATAGACCGGGGTACGTCCCCGCGCGTGGTTGTGGTTTCTAATCATAGACCTAACAATGTTGTTTCCCCTGTTGCGCAGTGGGAGCCCCAGCAATGCACGAATGAGCATCCCCGTGAAATGATTTACACCTTGCAGCCAATTTCGCTGGTTCCGGATGATCTGGAGCAAGGTAGTCTACAGCTGTCTCGGGCGGCACAGCCGCGATCTTCGGTTGGTATAGCACCGTATTTGATGGGAGTAGTGCTAGGGCTGATTATGGCCCTGGGAGTTTTCGTTGGTGCAGCTTAAATGCCTAAGATCGTTAGTGATTGCTATTAACCGTTCGGTTGTCTTAGTGAATCTGTTGAAGGCTTACGCTACAAGGAGGATGACTAGGCTGTGTACTGCCCATTCTGTCACCATGAACAGTCCAGAGTCGTAGATTCGCGCCTAGTCGATGCCGGTGTTGCCATACGCCGACGTCGGGAATGTACCGAATGTCAAGGGCGTTTTACGACTGTAGAAAAATCAGTATTGCTGGTGACAAAGAGAAATGGGTTGACCGAGCCGTTTTCGCGCGACAAGCTCATCCGCGGTGTCCACCGCGCCTGCCAAGGGCGGCCTGTTACCGAAGATTCTTTGAAACGACTGGCACAGCAGGTTGAAGAAACTGTTCGTGGGCACGGCAGCTCTCAGGTTGATGCAAACGCTATCGGTCTGGCTATCTTGGAACCCCTTCGTGAACTCGACGAAGTGGCTTATTTGCGTTTTGCCTCGGTCTATAAATCGTTCGACAGCGCACAGGATTTCGAATCAGAAATCCGGTTGATGCGCCGCCGTGAACGCGAAGACTAATTACATTCGGTCTACGTAACAGCAGTGCAACGCTGTTACTTTTGTGATTTAGTTGGAGAATTTTTACCGACGGCATCGATAGCTTTGTGGATCCGTCGCGCAGAAACAGGATGTGCAGTTCCCAAGCGCTGTGCGAATAAGCTCACTCGTAGTTCTTCGATCATCCACCGAATTTTTGCCACAGCCGAAGATCTTTCCGCTCCGGAAGGAAGTCGGCGTAGGCGATTTTCTAAATAAGCGTGGCAGTCATCGATAATGTCTTGGCGTTCTCCATCCTTGTCTGGGGCAGTTGTCATGTCAGATAAACGAATTTCTATCGCTCGCAAATACCGAGGCAGATGACGTAGCTGTTGTATTCCGTGGGTGCTGATAGCTTGCTTGGGGAATAAGAAATCCAATTGACCTCTCATATCATCAATCGCTGGACCTTCCCAGTTGCTTAGCTCGTCGGCGAGTGCAGAATACCGCACCAATCCGGGTGCCAATGTGACGACGGCTTGACGTACTTCGCGTGGGAGTTTTCCTCCGATAGCGGCTTTCAGTTTCTCGAATTCATCGGGGCTCCGTACTGGCCCTCCTTCTGCTATCAGTAAATCGCGCAATGCTGCAATGCGGGCATCAGCGACCAACCCGTCGGCACCGCCGTGAGGGCAGTGTTCGACAGCGACTCGTTGTTGCAGCGGTAGACCATTAACCATTTTCTGGGTATTCACGCTCAAACTTCGCAACAACAATGTCAGCGTGGCGGTCATCATCGCAGTATCTGCAGCTGCGCGAGTTGGGTAGTACTGAACTGATAGCCCTTGTTCGTTGATCGTGAGCGCGGGATAGGCCGTGACCAAATGATTATCGACTTCGTGCTCGATCTGCTCGGGGATGGTGCCCAAGTTTTCTTTAGTCCAAGCAGAGACGTATGTGCGCTGGGTAGTGTGCATACGGGGTCTAGCATCTGTTTGCGATGAATTTTGCGATTGCTGGACCCTGTTTTCCATTTTTTTGGTAATTGAAGCGCTAATTTTGCCTGCTTGGCGCTGTTGCAGAGCACTGAGATCTTTATCGTCATCGATAATTTTCCCGCGCTTATCGATAGCAGCAAAAGTCATGTGTAGATGCGGAGGCAGTTTCTCCGGTGAAAAATCGCTGGCATTAATGCCACGTGCACCTATTTGGTGGAAAGCTTCCGCAACCTGCTGCAGTAAATCTGTTTCGTAAGGCAGTAAATGATCTATGGCTTGTGCGGCGAAATCTGGTGCTGGAACCAAGCTGCGGCGTAATGCTTTAGGCAAACTCCGAATCAGCTCTGTCACTAGCTCTTCGCGTAGCCCAGGAACCAACCACTCGAATGGTTCTGGATCTACGTTGGCCAACATGGGCACCGGGATATTTACCGTTATGCCATCACGGCGGTGGCCTGGTTCAAATAAATACGTCAGCTCTAGGTCTAATCCACCGTGCCGCCAATGATTTGGGAAATCTTGTTCAGTGACAGCACTCGCCCCGTCAGTGAGCAGCTTGTCGGGATCAAAATCCAGCAAGTTCGGTTGTTTTCTGCGTGCTTTTTTCCACCAGCCATCGAAAGCTTTCGAATGGGTCACAGAATTTGGAATTCGCTGGTCGTAGAATTCGAAGAGGGTATCCTCATCAACGATGATGCCTCGTCTACGGGCTTTTTCTTCATATTCGCCTGCAGTAGAAAGCTTCTCTAGGTTTTGATGAAAAAACTTATGTGAAGTCTTCCACTCGCCAGCAATGAGTGCATGCTGAATAAACATTGCCCGGGCGGCTTCTGGATCGACACGATGATAAGAAATCGTTCGATCAGCGACGATAGGAACTCCATAAAGTGTGGAACGTTGGGTTGCCACCGCAGCTCCGCGTTTATAGGACCAGCTCGGGTCTGAGTACTGGTGTTTGAGTAATGAGCGGGCAGCGGTTTCCACCCAGGAGGGCTCAATAGCAGCCACACCACGTGCGAAAAGTTTCGAGGTTTCCACAAGCTCGGATGCCATCAGCAATTCTGGAGGCTTTTTTGCCACTCCAGACCCCGGGAAAATCATAAAACGGGTCCCGCGCGCACCTTGGAATTCCGCAGAATCACTCACGCGCGATCCGATATTCGACAGCAAGCCTGTGAGGAGCGCGCGGTGTATCGCGGATGAGTCGCCGGAGAATTTTCCATCGGTGATCGAGATGCCACCGTGTTGTTTATCCTTGTTGTTTGAGATCGTCCACTTCATATCCAGGGCGATGTCTTGGAGCTGACGGACCAAATCGAACCACTCCCGGATTCGCATGAAATGTAAGAATTCTTCTTTCATGCGTTTCCGAAATTGATTGCCGGACAATTCCGCGCGTTGTTCAGTGATATAACCCCACAATGACAACAAGCCCAAAAAATCACTGGAGCGAGAGCGGAAACGTGCATGGGCTTGGTCCGCTTGTTGCTGCTGTTCAAGAGGGCGTTCACGGACATCTTGCAGCGTCATGGCCGCAACGATAACGATGACGGGTTGCAGACATTCTAGGCGTTCCGCTTCTACCAACATACGGGCCAAGCGCGGGTCAACCGGAATTCGTGCGAGTTGTTTGCCGATTTTGGTTAGTTGTGGTGCAGAATCGGAGTTTGCGGTCGAATCAATTGCGTCCAGTTCACTTAGCAGAACTAACCCATCGCGGACTGCTTTATGTTCCGGCGATTGCACAAACGGAAAATCCGCAACTGCTCCGAGCCGGAGCGCGGACATTTGCAAAATGACGCTCGCTAGGTTGGTCCGCAGAATTTCCGGGTCAGTAAATTCTGGGCGAGAAAAGAAATCCTCTTCAGAGTACAAACGAATCGCGATACCATCTGCGATGCGTCCGCAACGGCCAGCGCGCTGGTTGGCGCTGGCTTGTGAGATAGGTTCAATCGGTAAACGTTGAACTTTTGTCCGCGTCGAATATCGGGAAATACGTGCCGTTCCAGTATCGATTACATAATGGATCCCGGGCACTGTCAGTGAGGTTTCAGCGATGTTCGTGGCCAAGACAATCCGCCGTTTCGAATGAGGTGCGAACACTCGGTGCTGTTCTTGGTTCGACAAACGACCAAACAATGGGACAATTTCGACACCGCGAAAGCGCTTTTTCTCGAGTGCTTCTTGGGCATCGCGAATTTCACGTTCACCAGGGAAAAAGCACAAAATATCGCCGTTTCCTTCGGCTAGTAGCTGTTCTGCTGCAGTACACAAACCATCTAGGGGATCGATGGCTACAGTCTTGCCGTCAACCTCAATCTCGAGTGGTTGATAGCGAACCTCAACCGGGTAAGTACGGCCGGACACTTCAATCACAGGCGCGGGCTTGTGCGTCTTCGGATCGCGGAAATGCTCGGCGAAGCTCTGCGGGTCAATTGTCGCCGAGGTAATAATGACCTTGAGTTCTGGCCGTTTAGGCAGTAGACGCTTGAGATACCCTAGTAGAAAATCGATATTTAAACTGCGTTCATGAGCCTCGTCGATAATGATGGTGTCGTAAGCATAAAGGTACGGATCTCGTTGCAATTCTGCCAGCAGAATGCCGTCAGTCATCAGCTTGACTGCCGCATTTTTGCCTACGCGGTCATCGAAGCGAATGGCGTAGCCAACCGATTGTCCAATCTTTTGGTTCAGTTCATCACTAATGCGCTCAGCAACGGTTCGTGCTGCAAGCCGACGTGGCTGAGTATGTCCAATCAACCCATAGCGGCCACGTCCGAGTTGCAAACAAATTTTGGGGATTTGCGTAGTTTTTCCCGAACCGGTCTCACCAGCAATGACGACGACTTGATTTTCAGTGATTGCTTCGGCAATTTCGTCGACGCTCTGGCTCACCGGCAAAGTACCGGGAAAATCAATGGTGGGAATGTGTTGTTCAATAGCCGGAATGATTGCCGCAGCTTTGTCGAGATCGTCGGAAATAGCGTTTAAGGCTTTCGCGGTTTTGGCTTTCGATAATCTACGGCGGAAGCGTTGCTGGTCTGCGTAACGTAACTGCTCAAGACGCTGGTAGAGCTCGTGCTTGCTTGGAACAGTGTCAGTTTGGTTTTGGCGTCTTGAGTTTGCGAAGGAGGAATTCATAAGAGGGTTTATAGAAGGTGAAGAACGCTGGTGATCCACATTTTTATGGCTTTGGTTTGCTTGTTCGGAGTTATTCATAACGATAGTGCTAGTTTAGCGGTCGTGAGTCTGGCTAACCTAAATCCGATGAGAAACTCGGTATCATGGATACCGGAAATGAGTTTCGATTGGATGAGCAGCGAGATTAGGGAGTGCTATGACTAACCCCCCACGCGGACATAATGCAGACGACAATTCTAATAGCAAAGAAAACCCAGATGGTGGCGGTTCACAGCAACAACCGTTTTACCCACCAAGCAACCACCCGGAAGACCGTCCTGAATTCGGCTACCAGGGGTCTGAGCAAGCAGCGTATGGTGCTTATAGCAATCCTGGGGAAAGCTCTGCTCAACACAACGGGCAAGTGTCTGCGCAACAAGAACCAGGAAAAATCAACATTCTTGAAGCCATTTCTTGGGGATTTGCTACGACCTTTAGAAATGCGAAGTTGTGGATTGTTTTAGGTCTGATTGTGTTTATCGGGATTATTGCAGCAGTGGCTGCGCAGATCGCAGTCATAGCGTCAATTGCTGATCCGGGAACGCTTGAAGAAACCGGGGGAGAGCTGTTTTCGGGGACAGTTTCTGATGTAATCACGCTTGGCATCGTCCTGATCACCTTGGTTCTCACCCCATATTTTTATCGGTTGGCAATCTTTCAAGTAGATGATGCAAATACCGGGTGGGGGTATTTGTGGAAAGACACCCCGTTGCTTCGGGCTATTGGCGTAATGTTAGCCGTCTCGATTGTGAGCGGAATTCTTTATTTTGTCGCAGTCTCCCCATTAGGACGAGCTTTCAGCGATGGAGCACCAGAAAGCAACAGTTTTAGCGCTTCCGGCATCGCCATGATGCTTATTGGAGCCGTCGCGATGGTTGCGTGGTCGGTGTTGAGCATGTTTATGAGCTGGGCAGCAGTCAGCGGGCAGTTCGGTTTTGGAGCAAGTATGAAAACCGGCTGGGGGATCGGCTGGACTAATTTTGCCAAGTTATTGTTGTTTGCGATCGTCGCTAATCTGGTAGTGACTGTCGCTTTGCTGATTAGCTTTGGTTTGGTCTTAATTGTTGTTGTTCCCGCATGGTCGCTTGTGACGGCTCACATGTTCCGCCAGGCGGTACCTAGCACCGCATAGCCGACCTGCAGCTTAGGAAGAGCGAGTTTGTAGATCGCGGGCACGCTCGACCGCTTGGTGAAATGCTTTTTCTAGCACATCGCCGAGTGCAGCAAAATCGTCGCCACGTGAGCTGGAAGCGCGGTAAACCAACCCAATACGTCGGTCAGCTTGTACCGCGCTAGCAAAATGCGATACAGACAATCCCGGTTTACGGCATTCTGCATCAAGTGCAGACTCCGGAACCAGGGTTGCTCCGAAGTGCGCGACTACTAGTTGCATGATTGTGGTTAGTGAGGCAGCGCGTGTAACCCACGAATTTTGTGATTGTGGTTGGCGGTCAATAAGTCGGCATAGTTCCAAAATTTGGTCCCGGAGACAATGGCCGTCGTCAAGCAATAACAACTCAACTGAATGCAACGCGTCGAGTGTAAGGTCGGAACGGTCAGCAAGTTCATGCTGGTCGTGGATAACTAAAGCCATATTTTCTGTATATAATGGCCGCTCCACGAACGCAGGGACATTGGTGGGGAGTGCTAGCATTGCAACATCAATTTGCCCGTCGCGCAGCTGCTGTAACAAATGGGCAGTTTGCTCTTCGACGATATGTAGTGTCAGGTTCGGGTATTCAGCTGCCGTTGCCCGCAGGACATCCGGCAAAATATACGGTGCCACGGTCGGTATGATGCCTAACGTTAGCGGGCCTTCCAATGTTCCCGCAGATCCACGCGATTCTGTAACGAACAGCTCCGCAGCTTGCAGCGTAGCCAAAGCGTAAGGCAGTAACCGTTTGCCTGCTGCAGTAACAATCACCTTGCGCGTAGATCGCTCAATAAGCTGGACGCCTAGCCCCTGCTCTAAAGTAACTAGTGCTTGCGAAAGTGAGGGTTGGGAGATGCCCAACTTAGTTGCGGCGGTACCAAAATGCCGATTCTCGGCGACAGTCGCAAATGTGCGTAGTTGTGACAGTGTCGGACTAAACTCCTTATTAGGCATAGTTATGATTTTATCGAAAATTTTAGTGTGGGGCTATCAACGGTGAGCAGAGACTAGTGGCCACCGGAAATCAGTAGGAATAAGGTTGCGCAGAACCACGGTATGACCATGGCATGACTGTGCTGGCAATGCCAGCCGTGGACAGTGGCGAAATAGCATGCATTCTTCCTGCAGCATTCGTTAGCGCTCGATACGCAGATCCCTAAGCCTAACTTCACCAGCATCGTCACTGGCGTCTAAGTCGACGGTAGCAACGAACTGGAAGTCATTATTTCCTTCTGGATCTCTAATGATCTGTCGGACGGGCCAGAGGCGCGAGCGTGCAGAGGCATCGAGGTGAAAATATTCCGGGCCGCGTGCTTCGGGGCCAGTATCAAGATCGGTGTATTGCTCAAAATAATCATCCAAAGCATCGCTGATATCTGGATAATTCTCCAGGTAATCAAGCAACTGTTCGAGACGCTCTTCTCGTTCTAGGGCAAAAAGTTGCACTAGACGGAACATATAGTTGCGTACCATGATCTTCAAAGCGCGTGGGTTCGCGCTTAGTGCGCTAGGATCCTCTACACCGAATGCCAGCTCGCGGTCGACTCGTTCTTGCGAGACCGGTGCATCTTCGTCGGTCATGGTTGCCCACTCGTCGACAAGCGAAGAATCCACTTGTTGAATCAGCTCTCCGAGCCAAACGATGATATCCGAAAGCTCATCAGTCTTGGCCTCGGCAGGGACAGAATGGTTCAACGTGCGCCAAGCATCGGTAAGATACCTCAGTACGACCCCTTCGGACCTGGCCAGTCCATAGGTTGCGATCAAATCCGAAAAGGTCATGGAGTTTTCCAACATATCGCGCACGACCGACTTTGGCGAGATGTCAAATTCTCTGGCCCAGGGGTGTCCCTGGCAATAAGTCTCAAAAGCTGCGTCTAATTCTTCACGACATGGCATTGGCCAGTTGATTTCCTCAACGATTTTCATTCGTTCCGTGTAATCAACGCCTTCAGCTTTGAGTGCATTGATTTCTTCGCCCCGTGCGAACGATTGCTGCGCCTGGAGAAGTTGGCGAGGATCATCCAAGATGGCTTCAAAAGTGGAAATCACGTCTAATGTGTAAGTGGGAGAGTCCGGGTCCCATAAACCAACCGCCGCCAGAGCAAATGGAGCCAAAGGTTGGTTTAGCGCGAAATCACGCTGTAATTCTTCAGTCAGGTGGTAGCGTCGGCCCTGTGAATCCGTTCCCGTCTCGTTGGCGGGCTTGTCCACGATACCCGCATTTCGTAAACCACGGAATAGGGAAGTCGCGGCCAAAATTGACTGATTTTGTTGTGCTCGGGTGTCGTGGTTGGAACGAATCAGATGCTTCATGTGCGCATAGACATCTCCAGGACGGGCGATCACATTGAGCAACATAGAATTGCTCATCTGGAACTGGCTGCTGAGCGATTCCGGCTCGGAGTTGATGAGCCGCTCATAAGTCTTTTCTGACCAAGAGACTTCGCCATCACGTGGAGCTTTCTTTTTAAGCTTCTTTAAGCGCTTTGGATCATCGCCGGCTTTGCGACGCATCTTTGCGTTCTCAATTTCGAACTCGGGCGCCAGTACGACGACGGTGCCTTCCGTGTCGTAGCCAGCACGACCCGCACGGCCGGCAATTTGGTGGAATTCACGGGATTTGACGATGCGTTCTCGTCGCCCATCGAATTTTGCGAGGGCAGTCAACAGAACCGTACGGATCGGGACATTAATGCCCACTCCGAGGGTATCTGTTCCACAAATGACCTTCAGCAATCCAGTTTGCGCTAGCTTCTCTACCAGTCGCCGGTATTTGGGCAGCATTCCTGCATGGTGCAAACCGATACCACGGCGAATCATCTTCGACAGTTGCTTGCCGAAAGTGGTGCTGAAGCGGAAATCACCAATCTCCTCGACCATTCGCTGTTTTTCTTCGGAATTTAAAAAAGAGGTTGCGGTTAGTGATTGAGCCTGTTCAGTGGCTTTGCGCTGCGAGAAATGCACGACATAAATGGGGGCCTTGTGGTTGTCCACAAGGGTATCGATCATTTCCTCGACAGCAATGTATTCATAGCTGAATGCTAAGGGGACCGGGCGGGTGGTACCCGTTACTAGGGTAGTTGTTCGACCAGTGCGTTGAGTGAGGTCTTCACGCAGCCAGCTGACGTCGCCGAGAGTCGCCGACATTAGAACAAATTGCGCTTGGGGCAACTCGAGTAGGGGAACTTGCCAGGCCCAACCTCGGTCTGGTTCCGAATAGAAGTGGAATTCGTCCATCACGACTTGGTCGATTCTGGCGTCTTTGCCGTCACGCAAAGCAATATTAGCCACAATTTCCGCAGTAGCAGCGATGATAGGAGCATTGCCGTTAACCGTGGCATCGCCGGTCATCATCCCCACGTTTTCCGGGCCGAAGACGTCACAAAGCGCAAAGAATTTTTCGCTTACTAGGGCTTTGATCGGGGCAGTGTAAAACGAACGTTTACCTTCCGCGAGACAGAAGAATTGTGCAGCAGTTGCCACCATAGTCTTTCCGGAACCGGTTGGCGTCGACAGAATGACGTTGTCCCCGGCTAAAGCAGCGAGACTAGCTTCTTCTTGTGCGGGATAAAGGGATATGCCTTTATCCTTTGTCCAGCGAAGAAATGACTCCCAGATGGATTCCTCAAGCAATGAGGAGGGAACTTCTGACAGATCAGGCACTACGTCGTTAAGATTCACATCCACCACCGTAGTCGATCAATGAAAGCTACTCTTCTTCGTCTGCTTCTCCATGCTCAGTACCGTCGAGGGAATTTAAGAACTGTTCGAACGATGCTCCGATCTCATCACCAGTCGGCATATTTTGCTCACCTGGCAAGATAGCTTGAGGATTCTTTTCTCGGTAACGTTCTAAACCCTCATCGAATTGTTCTTCTAACCCAGCTACTAGGGATTGCACCTCATCGGCTTGATAAATCTGTTCTTCTAGCTGTTGACTGGTGCGCTGGATGTCGTGCTCCAAGCTCCCCAGCGGCAAATCCAAATTGCTAGCGTTAGCGACTGAACTAAGCAAATTGTACGTCGCCAGCGGATAAGGCGAGGAGGCTACATAGTGTGGAACATGAGCTGTGTAACCAGCGACATTACGACCTCGCTTGTGCAACGCACGCTCTAGGTAGAGAGCAGCGGAGCCTGGCACCATGAGTTTTTGATCCCACGAAACTAGGCGCTTGATTAATTCCTGAGAATTGCCGTGGCCGGAAATCGTCATCGGTCTCGTGTGGGGGACGGTCATGGGGGCGGCGTAGAGACAAATAGTCTGTTGCACATCCAGTTTTTCGACGAGGTCAGCGACCGCCTCGGTGAATCCATTCCAACGCAAATCTGGTTCTGGTCCGGACAGCAGCAAAAACGGCTTACCCTGGTTATCTCGCAAAACCTTGATGCTAATTTCGGTGTTTTCGATCTCGACCGGCTCGTTGTTTGCGATGGTTACCGCCGGGCGCCGAGAACGGTAATCGACTAGTTCATCTGAATCGAATGTGGCTACTGGGCGATGGTCTAGCGCCGAAATGAGGTGGTCGGCAGCCGCCTCCACAGCCATTCCAGCATCAGCATAACCGTTTAATGCCACCACTAAAGTCAGGCGGTCGTTGGAATTGTTACCCATATCGGGTGCCGGATATTCCAGTTCGTACATTTCACGTGCATCGTCGTACATTGGCGCACCTCCTCGTTGCATTCTAGCGCTGTTGCGCGCGACTGACATTCAGTCCTTCTCCGCATCAGTTTCTACATGGTGTAACGCCGAAATATGAGACCTTATTCCGTGCATAGCTGGGAGGCAACCCAGTTGCCCGCGCGAGTGTGGATAACTTTAGTTATCCACAGATTAGCTTGCTCGTGCTCGAATAGCATGGAAAGGCATAGTAAAAGCATTGACACTGGTTGGCATGAGGAACCGGAATTCGAAAAGATCACATGCTCGATATCGGCACGGCAATGCTGCTAGAAAAGGCGCAATGCACGAGAACCGTAGTAGTGGTGAAAATGGGATCCTAGCTGCGACGCCGGACGAATTGATTGCAAACCTACCGGGATTGCTAGGTTTTTACCCAGAAGAATCGTTTGTAGTCCAGGGATATTATTCAAAACCGGACGGTAGCGTCTATATTGGGCCGACAGTCCGAGTTGATTTGAGTGATGATTTTCCTAGTGGAGAAATAGCCCGTTATCTGGCAAATGCGCAATGCGCATTCCACGTTGGGTTTATTGTCAGCGACCGTGCCGTAGGTAATGACCATGAATATTCAGGGTGGATTGAAAAACAAGCCTGGTTTCAAGCTATTCAACAGGCAGATGCGGCTGGAGAAGTTCCGCTCATGGGGTGTTGGTTGGTTGATGAAACCCGTGAAGGTGCACGGTATCGCTTGTTATTTGGTGTAGAAGTGCTTTATGACGAAATCACACCAACGGTCTGGCGGACTGGCACAGTTGGATCGGTTGTGGCATCTCCGGCGATGCACCCATGGAGTCTTCGCAACGAACTTCCTAGCTTAACCAGGCAAGAAGCGTTTGCTTATTTGCTTGGTGATGACACCGACAGTGACGAAGAACAACGAACAGCTCGTACTCGTGAGATACAACGGCGGGTCAACCGATCCTCGAGTGTTGACGCAAACGCAAGTAGTGATGCAACAGCATTGCTGAATGGCCTTGCCAGAAATGACGTAACGACAGAGGAGTTGTTATCCGAGGAAGAAATAATCGACTCGGTCGGGATCTGGATGTCGCGTACTGTGCTTAGGGATGAAGTGATCGGCGTGATGCTAGACGCCCCGGAAGCTGCGAAAAATCTGTTGATAGCAGCGGTGCGCAGCCTATCCGGGGAGTTGCGTGCAAATGCCCTGGCAACACTCGCACTGGTTTTTCTTGAACTTGGGCAGGTCTTATCTGCAAGCCAGGCATTAACGGTCGCGTTACATGAGCAACCAAGCCACAATTTAAGCCAATTATTATTTGCGGCTGTAAGTTCCGGAATGCACTATGCGGCTCTCGATGCGGTTAAGTGCGGGCTCTTGGATGAGAATGAGCGTTAGCACCTAACTGTCGAGTGAATTCCCAGGCGTCTGCAACAATAGTCGGCAGGTTTGTGCGCGTGGGGTTCCAACCGAGTTCGGTGGTGATCTTGGCAGAAGAAGCAACGAGGGTGGCGGGATCACCTGCACGACGTGGGGCCAAATCAGCCGGGATTGGGTGGCCAGTCGTCGCGCGAACCTGGGAGATCACTTCCTGCACTGAATAGCCATTACCCGAACCCAGGTTGTAGACCCTGTGCGAGCTTTCTATATTTGACTCTAGAGCAAGCACATGGGCCTGAGCCAAGTCGTAAACGTGGATGTAATCTCGCACGGCGGTGCCATCTGCTGTGGGGTAATCGTCACCGAAAACCATGATCTTGTCACGATGACCGAGTGCTACCTGCAAAATTAGCGGAATAAGGTGAGTCTCTATACGGCGATTTTCACCAATTTTGCCGTAGGCTCCAGCGACATTGAAATACCGCAAGGATGTCGCTGCCAGTCCATAAGCTTTAGCGTAAGAACTAATGATATGGTCAATCGCTAATTTGCTGGCGCCGTAAGGGTTGGTGGGTTTAGTAGGCGCGGATTCCTCAATCGGCACCGACTCGGGTTCGCCGTAGGCTGCAGCCGTGGAGGAAAAAACGAGATTGGAAACCTGGTGTGCCCGCATAGCGTCGAGTAAACGAAGTGTAGTGACTACGTTTGCGTGCCAATACAACTCAGGGTTAGACACGGATTCTCCAACGAGGCTGCGTGCAGCACAATGCACGACGGCGTCAAATGATTTCTCTGCAAGGACCTGATCAATTATCTTGCTGAGCTCACCTTCGATTAAGTGGGCTTCTGCCGGCACTGCATCGCGGTTGCCGGTAGAAAAATCATCAATGATGCTCACGTCATGGCCGGATTCGAGGAGAACAGCACTGCAAACGCTTCCGACGTATCCAGCGCCACCAGTGACCAACACGTGCATGTTTATGTGGCTCCTGTGTTCGACGTTATGAAATGGGATGGCTAGCGACTAATTAGTCGCGATGCGGATCGCGTGGCCCAGGGTTTCGTTAAGAACAACTTTCGGCCCATCGCCAGCAGTCAAAATTACGGAATGGCCATAATTAACAACATTGACTTTGGCGCCAACCACGATGCCAGCATTGGTCAATTCGCGTAGCCGGTCGTTTTCGGACTGCAAGATTTCATTAATCTGCGCAACAGTTCCGTCGATTTCTTGCTCTTCTGGAAGATCAATTGCGCGTGCAACCTTAGGGAGAGACTCGACATCGACGCCGAGCTCTTCTAGAGCCGGAACCGGGTTGCCAAATGGAGAGCGGGAACAGTCCTGCACGATGGATGCCACGTGACGCTCAACGTTGTCACTCATTACGTGTTCCCAACGGCAGGCTTCGTCGTGCACGTCGTGGATATCGACGCCGAGGACTTCAGTAAGTAGCAGCTCCGCTAAACGGTGTTTGCGCATGACCTTAGTGGCTAATTCACGTCCGTGAACAGTCAGATCCAAACTGCGGTCTGGACGGACGTGCAACAGGCCGTCGCGTTCCATGCGTGCGACAGTCTGTGAGACCGTCGGGCCTGACTGCTCTAAGCGCTCTGCGATACGAGCTCGCAGTGGAGTGATTCCTTCTTCTTCCAGCTCATAGATCGTACGCAGGTACATCTCAGTGGTATCGACCAAGTCCCTCACGTTGGGAAACCTTCCTGTTAATTCGTCTAATGCCTGCTGGCTATTCTATCGCAAAAAGAAGGCCTGGTACGGATTAACCAGACCTTCACGGTGCTTCGTGACCGTTAATAACTGTTGGCTATTGCGCGTATTCGCGTAGGCGATCAGCGCGGTGGCCGTCACGTAGCTTTGCCATCACTTCTCGCTCGATTTGGCGGACGCGCTCGCGAGACAGTTCAAATCGCCGACCGATCTGGTCCAGGGTGCGTGGAACCCCGTCATCTAAACCGTACCGTAAGCGAATGACATCTTGTTCTCGTTGTTCCAAGGTGCCGATGACATCCCGTATATCGGAGTGTCGAAGCGAAGCCACGACTGCAGATTCCGCGTCGGTCGCTTCAGCATCTTCGATGAAATCTCCCAATGGTGCCTCTTCGTCGGCGCCGACAGGCATATCGAGAGAGACCGGGTCACGCGATTGGTGGAGCAGCATCTCTATCTTGTCCTCGGGAATGCCGGATTCTTCCGAAAGTTCCTCGTTGGTGGCCTCGCGCCCTAGAGACTGGTACATTTCCCGTTTGATTCGGGAAAGTTTGTTGACCTGTTCGACAAGATGAACTGGAAGGCGGATGGTTCGTGACTGATCTGCCATGCCACGTGTAATTGCCTGACGTATCCACCACGTTGCGTACGTAGAGAACTTAAAGCCTTTGTCATAGTCGAACTTTTCCATGGCTCGAATCAGCCCGAGGTTGCCTTCTTGTATAAGGTCCAGCAGGGGCATGCCACGCCCGGTATAACGCTTGGCGAGGGAGACCACCAGACGTAGATTAGCCTCCAAGAGGTGGGAGCGTGCTTTTTTCCCTTGTTTCGCAAGGACCTTCAAATCACGTTTTTTGGCGCGAGTTAGATGCTGCTCTGGATCGTTAAGCAAATGTTGCGCATACAAGCCAACCTCGATTTGCTGTGCGAGTTCAATCTCGTCGTCAGCGGTCAACAGATCAGTTTTACCGATGCCATTCAAATAAACCCGAACTAAATCCGCAGATGGATTGTCGTTCGTGTGGCCACGACGGGAGCCCCGATCCTGCTCTTCTTCGTCGAATTCTTGCACGGGAGCGGTAGTCACAGTGATGGCCTCCTCAAGTTGCCGTTTACATAGCTAATAACGACTCATTGACATGTGTTGTTCCCGGTGTCATTGCAGGGGTAATTGTCGGGGGTAATTTAAGGCGAAAATAGGGTTTATGGTGACTAGGTTTCCACCAATACGGTAAACGGTCCTTGATTGACAGAAGAGACTTCCATTTTCGCACCGAAGCTCCCGGTGGCAACATCTAATCCTCGTTCACGTAGATCTGAGACAATGTTGTTTATTAGTGGTTCCGCAACCTCGGCGCGGGCAGCTTCTGACCAGGACGGGCGCCGTCCCTTAGCAGTTTGCCCGTAGAGAGTGAACTGACTGACGACAAGAATCGGCGCATCGCTTTCCGACGCCGACTTTTCCCCGTCTAGAATCCGCAACTCTGCAATCTTCGCGGCCATTTTTTGCCAGGATTTTTCCTGGTTGGCGTCATCGATCCCCACTCCAACAAGGGCAAGAATCCCCCCGGTTATTGGTGCAGAAATCTGGCCGACGACTTGATTGTTGACGGTTACACTTGCTGAAGATACACGGGTTAGTACAGCTTTCATCGTGATAGCTCCCTTGTTGATGCTGGGGTGGCAGCGGCCTGCACGGGAGGTTATATCGGCCGCCAGGATTGTGCTTGTTCAACTACTGCGGTATTGAATCTGCCTGTTAAACGTCGAGAAGTTCTGCAGGAATCACCACCCCGTGCCTGACCAGGTCTGCAATAACTCGGGTTGCTTGGTCTAGAAGCTCGCCTTCGAGTCCGTGCGCGGCGGTATACATCTCGACGACTTCTGCTAGTGCTAAGCCTTGCGGATGTAAACCGGCTACGATTGCTGCCACATGATGATCTACTTCGTGGGACCAGCGTGGGCCATCCATTCGGGTGAGTCGGTAGACCGAGGGGCGAAAGCCCATCCCGGAGTCGGTATCAGGAACCTCGATTATCTCTCGGGCTACTTGTGGCCGCAGTTGAAACTGACTTTCAGCAATGGTGTCTTTTGTTTGCTCGCGCAGCCAAGCTGCACGTAGAAAATACTCAGACACTTCGTCGGCAAGCCGATCGTCGTACGCTTGGGGGATTTCTTCAGCGATGATTTCTGAAGGCTGATCGCCGATGTCTTGAATCGCGATATAACCAAAACCGATGGCATGGACATCAGCATTATTGAAATGTTGTAGCCATTCGGCACTGCGTTCGCTGGCTTCTTGGGAACGCAGATCGATTGCTTCATCACGTAGCCACGTACTGACGTAATGTGCCGGATCTGCGAAATCTCGCTGCAGGATCCAGGCTGCAACACCATGACTCGGCAACCAACCGGCTACCCGATGCTGCCAAGGTATATCGCCCTGGTGGACCCATGATCCGAGTAAATAAGCAGAGCCACCCGGGGCTAAATAATCTGAAATTTCCGAAACGACTAGTTCGCTGGCACCATCTAATTCCAGACCTGAATCGCGGTACGTGTGGGTGATGTCCGTGGACCCGACCACAAATGGTGGATTGGCAACAATTCGGTCGAATTTTTGCCCGGCGACCGGTGCAAACCAGGGCCCAGTGGAGAAAGTAACTTTGTGCGCAAGTCCAGCGCCCCGAACTGTGGCATCTGCCAAGGCGAGTGCACGGGTAGAAATATCCGTTGCGGTGATCTGATCTGCAGCTTGTGCCTGCCCTAAAATCTGTACACCCGAGCCTGTTCCTAAATCTAAGACCGAACCGACTGGTGTCGTGGGGCAAAATTGCATTAGCGATAATGACGCGGCCCCGACACCCGGTACATGGTCCTCGGCCGCATCTTGACGCACCATGGCGGCATCAGGGTCAGAAAACACCCATCGACTAATGCCGTTAATGATGTGTGGACGCACGTCGATGACTACGCGCACAATCGCAGGGCCATGGGTAACCGCAATATTTGCAGCAATGACTTTATTTGCCAGCTCAGTGCCGAGGAGCTGCACAAAATCGGTTTTTTCCACCGGGTCGCGGAGTATAAAAGCCTGAATAAGCCTGTCTAGGACGCTTCCTGTCTGTGTGCGAAAACGCAGGGCCCCGGGATCGCCACGGTGTAGTGCAGAGAGGTATTCTGGCCCCAAGTGGGCAGCTAAGCCGGCTGAGTCAAAACCGACCTCGGTGAAGTATGCGGTTAAATCGCTTGCAGCCTCGCCGAAACGTTCGGCTGGGTCAGGGGTACTGGAATCTAGGTGAGTGCTCATCAATGAATCATTGTAGAAGGTTATTCGTTTCCTATCGTCTTTATTACTCACGCGAATCGCGAGGTTCGGCGTCGATGATTCCCGGCGGAAGCTCGCGCGGCGGGTCGTACATGGCATCAGACGTAGGTAGCTGCTGTTTAGTACGCTGCTGGGTTTGGCGAACAATAGCGGGTTTATATACTCGCGGCTGGCGTTTGTCTTGGGGTGCGCCGTCTAAGTTCGCAATGATTACAGCTATCCACGGCAATGGAAACGTAAGCGTGGCCAGCAGGACGGGAATGAGCACCCAATCCCAAGCCACATACATTCCGACGCACACCAGAGTTAGCGGAACTCTTAAGAATTGGAGTAATCCGTACCACCATTCGCGCTTTTTTCGGTCTTGCGCGCGGGTCATACGCGCAGTGGTAATCAGGACGGGCTTATTCCGGCGAGAACCGTTACGAAAGTGACGCCGGAGTGAGCGTCGCGGGCTATGAGGCCCGTTAGTACCACGCGAGCTTCCAGTAGTCATGCTTCCCAGCCTAGAGCCTGGCTACCCAAATGCCTATGAATACGGCAAAATGGATGCCCATGACGACTACATCAACGCAGACTCTAGAACGCCCAGAAACTCGAGATCAGACAGGAACCGACGACGACACACCAAAGTTCTTCCACTATGTGAAAAAGAATCAGATTGTAGATTCAGCGGTCAGTGGCAAAATGATTGTCGCGTTGTGTGGAGAAAAATTTCCGGTTCGCAAACAAGCAAAGCCTGGCTCGCCGGTATGCCCGAAATGCCAGGACATATACTCTGGCCTGCGTAAAAAATAGAATTCACTCGATATTTTGGGGCAAGCAACAAAAGCTATTTCTAGCAATGGTGGTATTTAGTGGCGAGACCGCGCAGATTCAACAATAACTCCAGGCTGCGTGCGTGGCAGCAGGCTGCGTTGCAAAAGTTTTTGACGTCGCGTCCGCGAGATTTCATGGCGGTCGCGACTCCGGGTGCAGGTAAAACCACCTTTGCGATTAGGGTCGCGACTGAATTATTAGAGGATCGGTCGGTAGATCGCGTCATCGTTGTAGTACCTACTGAGCATCTGAAACGGCAGTGGGCAGCAGCTGCTGGTCGGGTGGGAGTTTCGCTGGATGATCGTTTCACCAACGCTGGCGTCATTAACCAGGCTTACGACGGCATTGTTGTCACCTATGCCCAGGTGGGAATGCACCCATTAAAGCACCATGCATTGGCCTCGGCGAAACGTACCTTGGTGATTCTTGACGAAATTCACCATGCCGGTGACGCAAAAAGTTGGGGTGATGGTGTTCGTGAAGCATATGACGAGGCCGAATATCGGTTGGCGCTTACGGGCACGCCGTTTCGTTCAGATAATTCTTATATTCCCTTCGTACGTTATGAAGAAGACGGGGAAGGCCACGAAATTTCCCAGGCTGACCACACTTATGGTTACGGCGACGCGCTTGCCGACGGTGTCGTTCGCCCCGTCGTCTTTTTGGCATATTCAGGTGAAGCTACCTGGCGTACAAGTGCGGGTGAAGAAATTTCTGCGCGTTTAGGAACTCCATTAACCGCAGAAGAAACTGCGCGTGCTTGGAGAACAGCTCTGGATCCGAAAGGTGAGTGGATTCCGGCTGTATTGCAAGCGGCGCACACACGGTTGGAACAAATCCGTACCAATATGCCTGATGCGGGTGGGCTGGTAATTGCTACCGACACGACCACTGCGCGTGCTTACGCTAAGATCCTGGAGAAGATTTCTTCTACTCCTGTATCGGTGATTTTGTCTGATGAGCCTGGATCTTCTGAGCGCATTAACGCTTTTTCTGAGTCCACGGACGAGTGGATGGTTGCGGTGCGTATGGTATCTGAAGGCGTGGATGTTCCCCGTTTAGCGGTAGGAGTGTACGCCACTTCGGCGTCAACGCCATTATTCTTCGCCCAAGCCATTGGGCGATTCGTCCGATCCCGCATGCCTGGAGAAACTGCCAGTGTGTTTTTGCCCTCTGTGCCTACGCTGTTAGATCTTGCGGAAAAACTAGAAACCTCTCGCGATCACGTGATCGGCAAACCGCACAGGGAAGAAGCTTGGGACGAAGATGCTGTCGCTGAAGCGAACAAAGAAAAAAATGAGCGGACCGAAGAATCGTCTTTTGAATCTGTGGGTGCATCGGCAGAACTTGATTCCTTGATCTACGATGGTTCGACATTCGGTACCGGTGCGTTTAGCGGATCCGATGAGGAAGCGGACTTCCTCGGACTACCTGGGTTGCTTGACCAAGAGCAGGTCAGAGCATTACTGCGAAAAAGGCAAGAAGAACAGCTTGATGCTCGGGAAGCCGAGGAGAAAGCTCGGAGGCAAGCCGAACTCGAATACCAACACAAGCTTAAAAACGGATTAGTCGAACCAGCATCTGGGGCGCCTCGAAAAATAAATTCCGATGTGAAAGGCGTAAATTCCAAGGAAACCAATGATGTTGCTGCGGTGGAGATTCCCAAATTACGCCAAGAACTGAACACGCTGGTTGCAGTCCAAGCTGAACAATCAGGGCGTCCGCACGGAGCGATACATACGGAAGCACGTAAAGCATGTGGGGGCCCGCCGACGGCGTTGTGCAATGCACAGCAGTTGAAAGAGCGCATTCGTTATTTGCGAAAGTGGTAGAAGAAAATAGCCTGTACTAGTTAGCCTTGTGAATCCGATGTGGAGGTCTCCGCTCAAGGCGGAAGCACTACATAAGTGGGACTAAGCAAGGTAAGGTAAAAATAGTTAATTACATCTATGCGTGAAGGGATAGCAAAGTAGATGACTACCCCCAATAATCCAAACAATTCTGACGGCCAATACGGCGAGTATGCGGAAGGCAAAAATTCCGGCTTCGAATCTGGCAATGAAGGATATGGATCCGGAGGTTATGATTTTTCTGTAAACCAGGATCAGTCCGTGGAGAATCACACTGCACATGATGCGTACTACGCTGGAGGATATTCGGCTCCACAATACGGCGGATTCGAAACACAGCAAGAGTCGAAAAACCCAGTTGCGCCGTGGGCGCTAGGGGTTGGCATTTTGTCATTGCTCGGATCAATTGTTGTATTCGGCTCGTTGCTTGGCATTATCGGCACGATTCTTGCGATTGTAGCCCTGGTTGTCGGTCGAAAACGTCGCCCGGAAAACCGGCGCACCGTGATGTCGGTGGTGGGGTTGGTGACTTCGATTCTGTCGATGATCGTAGGAGTAATAATCATGGTTGCTGTCTACAATATTTTCGATGAGGCGGGGATTGTTGACTGTATTGACCAACACGGTGATGATGAGGATGCCATTGAGCAATGCATCAACACGAATGTGGAGAATTACGACAGCTAGTTTGGCCTCGCTTTTGCATTGTTTCGGCCGCTCTTCCAGCGCTCGGGACATGAGCGCATAATAAATACGCAAAATCCTCACCCGCATATGAGCGGGTGAGGATTTTGCGATGTCAGCTTTAAAAGCTTAATCGAGGTAATCCCGCAATACTTGTGAACGAGAAGGGTGGCGCAACTTCGACATTGTCTTCGATTCAATCTGGCGAATACGCTCCCGGGTAACTCCGTACACCTGTCCGATTTCATCCAGGGTGCGTGGCATGCCGTCAGTCAAACCGAAGCGTAACCGGACCACTCCAGCCTCCCGTTCAGACAACGTCGTTAAGACATCTTGCAACTGGTCTTGCAACAGGGTGAAGGAAACTGCGTCGACCGCGATTACAGCCTCAGAATCTTCAATGAAGTCACCGAGCTGGCTATCTCCCTCGTCGCCGATGGTTTGATCCAACGAAATTGGTTCGCGGGCATATTGTTGGATCTCCATCACCTTTTCTTCGGTGATGTCCATTTCTTTCGCGAGTTCCTGGGGGGTCGGCTCGCGGCCTAGATCCTGCAGTAGTTCGCGCTGAATACGGCCCAGTTTATTGATGACCTCAACCATGTGTACTGGAATACGGATGGTCCGGGCTTGGTCTGCCATCGCGCGGGTAATTGCTTGACGAATCCACCAGGTGGCGTAAGTAGAAAACTTATAACCCTTGGTGTAGTCGAATTTTTCAACTGCTCGGATCAATCCCAAGTTACCTTCTTGGATCAAATCCAAGAACGCCATACCGCGTCCCGTGTAACGCTTAGCGAGTGAGACCACAAGACGAAGGTTGGCTTCAAGTAGGTGGTTCTTAGCTTTTCGGCCATCACGAGCGATGGACCGGAGATCACGCTTGAGCGCAGGCGATAGTTTTGCCTGTTTGTCTCCGGCTTCCAAAGCCTTCGACATTTCTTCTATGCGGAACTGTGCATACAGGCCGGCTTCGATACGTTCTGCAAGAGAAACTTCTTGTTCTGCATTGAGCAGCGCGACTTTACCAATTTGCTTTAGGTACGCGCGCACTGAATCCGCTGATGCTGTTAGCTCGGCGTCCTTGCGGGCTTGGCGGAGAGCTGCAGATTCATCTTCGTCCCAGACGGAACTGCCGACATCTTCGTCGTCATCCTCTTCGCCGAGCTCCGGTTCAGCGGGTTCTGGATCATCGTCTAGGGGTTCGTCTACAAATGCATCGGCGTCGGCAAGATCCGGCTCAACGTCGGTGTCTTCGTCGTCTCCAGGTTCATCGAGTAGTGGATCCGCTACCGGTGCGGTTGCAGGCGAGATTTCTTCGGGATCGATGGACACACCGCTTTGCGGGACCTTGTCGGTTGTTGCCTTTGCGGTCTTCGGCTTGCTGGTTGACTTCCTAGTTGCTTTTTTCGCGCTTTGCGCGCGAGCAGAACTGGGTGCGCCCTCAGCAAGAGACTGATCGGAAGATTCAGTGGCTGACACGTACGCCCTTTCGCCGGATTGTGCTGACATCAATGATCTAGCCTACCTATGTATACAGCGTGTTGTGGACGCCGGTGTGAGGACCATGTCACACCAACACCATAGTAGATGCTAGGGAATGAGCGCCCAGTATAACGGACACCGTATGGTTTTGCGTTGTCAGGGGGTGACAACGCGGTCCATCAATCTGTGGTTCACGGATGTTTCCATTAACCTGCCAGGTAATCAGGGGAATGTGCGGCTAAGGCTGCGCCGACTATCCCCGCCCGATTCAGGAGGGTCGCAGGGATAATTGGTGTTGAAATTTCTAAGAGCGGTAGCCAGCGTGCAGATTTGCGCGAAATACCGCCACCAATGACAAAAGCCGAGGGATTGAAGAGCCGTTCGTATTCGGCAAGAACTTTTTCTAGCCGTGGTGCCCATTCTGTGAAGCTTAGCCCAAGCGATTTTTTGACGCCCGACGAAGCAATCTTTTCTGCCTCTTCTTCACCAACGAAAAGATGTCCTAGCTCAGTATTTGGAAACAGCTTGCCATCCACTAGAAAAGCCGACCCGATACCAGTGCCAAGAGTCAAAAATATGACAGCGCCACTTCTCGATTGAGGATTACCATAGGCGACTTCTGCCAAACCGGCGGCGTCGGCGTCGTTCAAGAAAGTGATGTCACGTGCGCCAAGAACTGACTGAAATGCGTCATGGATGTTGGTATGCAGCCACGAGGCGTCGATATTCGCTGCAGTCAACATTGATGAACCGCGGACGACACCGGGCAGAGTGATCCCGATAGGTCCGTCCCATTCTGCTAATTCAACAATGCGTGCAGCGGTGGCCGCGACTGCCTCTGGAGTAGAGGGCCTGGGGGTCTCGAACTTGATGCGTTCACCAATAAAATCGCCTGTTTGCAAATCGACCAGCGCGCCCTTCGTGCCGGAGCCGCCGATGTCGATGCCAAAACCGAGTTGCTGTTCTTGCATGGATGACAGACTAGCGCACGAGCAAGCAATGATTCGTGATCAGAGTCCACAAAATACTGGAATGGCTAAGATAAAAGCATGACTATGTCCCGAGAACAAGTAATAAACGCTTTTGTTGAGCATCAAAGCATGCATCAGGACTTGTCTCCCGCCGGGCTTAAGGAGATTGCGTGCGGGCTAGCAGAATTGGGCGGGGAAGTTATTTCTCGCAGTTCCAATGAAATAGGCACGATATCTGACATCGCTGACACAGTAGAAACAAAGAGCAGTTCGGTCGATCCGGTCACGGCCGTTGATAAAGCAACCGAGAGCGCACTGGTTGAAAAGCTGCTGACATTACGTCCAAACGATGGCGTGGTCGGGGAGGAAGGCGCTGGACAGCAGGGGTCGACCGGTATCGATTGGATCATTGATCCGATCGACGGAACAGTGAATTTTTTGTACGGTATTCCAGAATACGCAGTGTCAGTCGCTGCGGTATGGGGATCCGTCCCTGTTGCCGGAGCGGTTTATAACGTCGCTGGTGACGTGATGTATTCCGCGCATATAGGCGGTGGGGCGTACGCTACAAGCCCTCATACAGTGAAATCGTCCGACGGTTTCACTCTCGTCAAAAAGCCGAAAAGATTGCGCACGAATTCTATAACTGATTCATCTGCCGCATTGGTCGCTACTGGATTTTCCTACCTGAGCGACCGGCGGCTTCAACAAGCGAGCATTCTGGCGCGATTGCTGGGGGACGTGAGAGATATTCGTCGGATGGGGTCTGCAGCGTTAGATCTCTGTCGGGTAGCTAGTGGCCAAGTTGATGCCTTCTATGAGGCAGCGTTGAATAAGTGGGACTATGCCGCAGGGATGTTGATTGCACAAGAAGCCGGTGCAGTGGTCTGCGCACCGAAGCTCTCGACTGAAGGCAGCGCAGGAGAAGTCTTGGTGGCGTACGCGCCTGGCATAGCTGAAACCATGGATGAAATCCTACGGGGCGCGGGTGCGCTAGCATCATTGCCAGTAAACCAATAATGGTTTCAAAACCACGCTTGAGCTGCAAATATGACAATATAGTTATTTTGCCTTAGTATCCGTCCCACATAGACAAAGATCAGCTGTTTGCTGATCAACTACCCAATAGGACGTGGATAAATGGCTACTGATTACGATGCGGCTCGTACTCGACCGGAAGATGAACTGGAAGCAGATTCGCTGGAAGGGCTGAAGGCAGCGGAGAACGATTCTGACCCGATGGATGAAGACGGCGAAATTGTCGAGCCATTTGAGCCACCAACAGTCGACGTATCTGGCGAAGAACTGAACGTGAAAGTCGTGCCACGCCAGGCCGACGAGTTTATCTGCGATAGCTGCTTTTTAGTGCAGCGAAACAAACGCCTTTCACATGAAGAAGATGGGCAAAAGATTTGCCTGGACTGTGCCTGATTCTTTCGTGCTCCGGGGCTATAATATGTCAGCCGGAATCATCGTCTCTGAGCGCCACCCTGGAGGTGGCATTGTTTCCGTCTAAAGTGAGCTAGCCCTGCATTTGGCGCACAGCGTCCAGTGCTTGATCGGGTAAAAAGGCTTCGAGCAAGGCTTGGGGGTCTTTCGAGCTAACTAGCCAGTACGGGGTCGGATCGTCTTTATCATCCAATACGAGCATGGCCAAGTGCGGTACCCAGCTGTGGGTGGCAAGAAAAGCTGCAGGGTCCAGCTGCGGCCCCATTGCGTTCCGCCGTGCACTTTTAGGAACAGCCAAGCTCCGACTTACAATATCCGCGGGTAATTGTGCATCTCCGGTAATTAGCCAGCGAGTGCCGTCAAAATCTTTTTCTACCTGGATGACGGTTGAGGACAGGTGGAAAAGAACCCATATGGCGAGCGCAGCGAAAATCAAAAAGGGCACGGCAAACCACCACAAATTACGGTTCAGGGCTAATTGCCCGGTGCCAACCGTCACTGCTGCCAATGCAATCAACCACCAATGCCAAGGCACCCATTGGCGCTCGTGGTAGAGAATTTCCGGGGCAGATTTTACTTCGCTCATGAGAGATATTTTAGCCCGCGAAAACTACAGAACCTCAACCCTGGGCGCTTGAGTAAAAAGCAATGGGGAGCGATTGTCTTGTTCAGTGCAGCCTTTGTCCGACGACTACTTTGCATACAGGGTAGTCTGCGTACATGAGCTTGTCTGATTTGAGTCCGATAAAAATCCAGCTACTGGATCCGGAAATAGCTTTACCGACTCGAGCCCACGCGGGTGACGCAGGCGCTGATTTGTGCGCAACCGAAGATATTACTTTGGAACCAGGCCAAAGGGCTGTGGTCGGAACCGGAATTGCTATTGCGTTACCGGAGGGGACCGTAGGTTTGGTGCATCCACGCTCTGGACTAGCTGCACGTCAAGGCTTGAGTATCGTTAATTCTCCAGGAACAATTGATGCGCAATATCGTGGTGAGATCAAAGTGTGTCTGATTAATCTTGATCGAGTCTCACCTATTGAGATCACTCGTGGTATGCGGATAGCGCAATTGGTGATTCAGCGCGTTGAGCTTGTGGACTTTGTGGAAGTTGAACAATTGGATGAGACTGCTCGTGGTTCTAGTGGCTACGGCTCCACCGGTACCCATTAGCTGGGCACGCTTCGGTTTCTGTCACGCAAAACATTTGAACCCAAAATCGGTATTTAGCTTAAAGACGTAGTATGCATATTACTGCGGGAAAGGACAACACTAGTTATGGCGTTGTTTGGAGTTTCGAAGTTTGGATTTTCGAAAAAGAAAAAACCAGCGCAACAAGCTAGGGCGAACGCGAATGAGAAATCCAGTGGGGAGGCTCAGCGGGATGCACAAATGAACCTGGAGAGCGACCGCGCTGGCGCTCAAACTTCAGCTGTTGCCAACGAGAAGGCGACGGGAACTAGTGCCGAGGCGCAGGAAAATGCAGATTCTGCAGTATCTGCTCACGATGCACCGATTATTCCCGTGGAAGCTGGAGCGATAGGGGAAACCGGACCATTCGACGGAGACACCGTTGACATTAATGAATTCGACTTTGGTGATTTTTCCTCCGGTTTGTTAGACCTTGGTTCACTGAAGCTTGCCGTACCGAAAGATTCGCAGGTACAGGTTGAAATGGGTGAAAAAGGTCCGAAGATGCTCCACTTGGTCACCCACTATGGTCGGCTCACTCCGATTGCTTTCGCTGCACCATCATCGGCTGGCCAGTGGGAGGAAGCTGCTGATGAGATTGCGCAAAGCATGAAACAAAGCGGTGCCGAGGTCACTTTTGAACAAGGTCCTTGGGGTAGAGAGGTCGTTGGTGAAAACAAACAGGCTGTAACACGCGTGATTGGTGCGGAACGGCCACGGTGGATGTTGCGGGTAACGTTGGCCGGTCCGGCCCAACGGGCAGATAAACTCGCGGAATTGGCACGTGAAGTTATTGCGCGGACTTTCGTCTACCGGGGAGATAAGCCTATTTTGGCAGGTAATTCGTTACCGGTCACAATGCCCGCTAGCCTAATGCAGCAGGTACAACAGGCAATGCAGCAGCGGCAAGCGCAAAGCCAACAACAATCGCCCCGCATAGCTGATGCGCAACAAGCAGTTAGGGAGGCTGCTGGTGGGACCAAGTCTCGTGAGCACGGTGATGATGAAGGCGTTGCTCAGCCTACGAATGAAAAGGAGCAGCGATAAGCGTGCCTAACCTCGAACTTTCCATTGACCGGATGGGACATGGTGGTGTCGGCATTGGTACTGCGGACGATGGACGCGTGGTATTTGTTGCTTCTGCTTATCCTGGTGACAGAGTAAAAATTGATATTACGAAAGAAAAGAAATCTTTCGTTACTGGTGAGATCCTAGAAGTTATCAGCCCCAGTAAATATCGTGGCAAGCCAACCTGTCAGGCGGCTGCCGCCGGAGCTGGGTGTTGTGACTTTGCGACGCTTGATACCACCCAGGAAACGGAACTGAAGCGTTCGGTTTTTCTTGATCAGCTCGCGCGAATAGGGAAATTTTCGGAAATAGAGCTGCCAGAACTCAACGCCGTTGAGCTTGCCCCTGTACGCGGTTGGCGCACCCGGGTGCGGTTCGGTGTGGATGAGAATGGGAAAGCTGGTCTCCGGAAAAAGCATAGTCATGAACTGGTTACACAGTATCCCTGTAGTCAGCTCGTCGATGGTCTTAGCGAAGGCATCGTTGGAACCGGAGCTCGCCGTTTCCGGCCGGGTGCAGAATTGATTGTGGCAATTGATTCAACTGGTCAACGGCATGTCGTGGAGTCGCGCAAAACGGGGCGTGGGAAGCGCTTGGAGAAAGTCGAAAGAGTTTTAGAAGGCAGCGGCGAGGTCACCGAGATCGTTGATGGCAAAACATTCCGTTTTCCAGTCACCGCATTTTGGCAAGCGCACCGCGCAGCACCTCAGGCGTATAGTGCGATTATTGAGGAATGGCTAGCTGATCCTGGACAACCCGCAGGAAAAATCGGCTGGGATCTGTACGGGGGCGTTGGTCTGTTTATACCTGCAATTGCGCGAGCATTGAGCCCGGAAAACCCTGCGGATTCAGTGCTGCACAGCGTCGATACTTCTTCAGCAGCTCTGGAGAATACACAACCAGCACTGCAAGGGCTTAACGTTTCGATGCATAAACAACACGTAGAAAAAGCAGTTGCTCAGTTAGCCGCTCCTGATTGCGTAGTTCTCGATCCGCCACGCAAAGGGGCAGGGGCAGCTGTAATCGACGAAATAGCTGCGGCCGACCCGAAAACAGTGGTTCACATTGGTTGTGATCCGGCAACTTGCGCGCGTGATTTAAGGAGCTGGTCTGATAATGGGTATCGGGTCGACAAGCTCACGTTAATAAATGCATTCCCGGGAACACATCACTTCGAACTTATGGCGTTATTAAGAAAATCTGCTTAACACGCACGTGAACAGTAAGATTTTTCCTAGTAAATCGCCGGTTCCGATTTCTAGGGAGGTAGCGAGTAAGATGGATACGTTAGTTACCGACGAATGCAGATGAGACGAGGAGTTGAGGTAGAGACAATGAGCCTTCTTCGCGGAATACAGACTCCCGCCGACCTCAAGGCTTTGTCCCAAGAACAACTCCCGCAATTAGCCGAGGAAGTTCGTGACTTTCTCATCGAGAACGTGTCGGTGACAGGCGGCCACTTGGGGCCGAACCTTGGTGTGGTGGAATTAACGTTGGCTTTGCACCGAGTATTCGATTCCCCGGATGAGCCCTTTATCTTCGACACCTCCCACCAATCTTACGTGCATAAAATAGTGACCGGTCGTGCACACCTTTTTTCTACTTTGCGTCAAAAAGATGGTTTGTCTGGTTACACCGCTCGCGCTGAATCCGAGCATGACTGGACAGAATCGTCACATGCTTCAGCATCACTCGCTTATGCGGATGGTTTGTCAAAGGGATTCGCTCTGGACGGGCGAGGACAACATAACGTAGTGGCGGTTGTCGGTGATGGTGCGTTGACTGGTGGCATGTGCTGGGAAGCGCTGAATAACATCGCCGCAGGAAAAGACCGAAACGTAGTCATCGTCGTTAATGATAACGGACGTAGTTATTCGCCGACGATTGGTGGCTTCGCTGAAAATCTGGCTAACCTGCGCATTTCTGGACCATACGACGGCCTGATGGAACATGGAAAGAAAACTCTGAAGTCTATGGGGTGGGTTGGCAATCGTGCGTTTGATGCGCTTCACGCTTTCAAGGAAGGTGTGAAGCATACGGTCTTGCCGACAGAGATGTTCCCGGATTTGGGCATGAAATATGTTGGCCCTGTCGATGGTCATGATTTTGATGCTCTGGAACAAGCTTTTAGCTATGCAAAAACGCACCATGGCCCGCTTATCGTGCATGTTGTGACCGAAAAGGGGCACGGCTACGCACATGCGGTTAACGATGAAGCCGACCAGATGCACTCTACCGGTGCGATCGATCCGGCTACGGGGCTGCCGATCTCGAAATCTCAGCCTGGCTGGACTCAAGTATTTACTGAAGAACTGCTTGCGGCTGCTGAGAAACGCTCAGATATTGTTGCGATCACTGCCGCGATGGCGGGCCCTACTGGTTTGACGCCATTTGCACAGCGCTTTCCAGATCGTTTTTTCGATGTAGGGATCGCGGAACAACACGCGGTCGCTTCAGCCTCCGGTCTGGCGCTAGCAGGAATGCATCCCGTTGTTGCAGTGTATTCCACCTTTTTAAACCGCGCCTTTGATCAGCTTTTGATGGACGTAGCGTTGCTCAAGCAACCCGTCACCTTGGTCCTGGACCGCGCAGGCGTTACTGGTTCAGATGGCGCAAGTCACAATGGGGTTTGGGATATGTCTGTGGCGAGCGTCGTACCAGGAGTCCGTATCGCTGCACCGCGAGATGGGGCGCAATTGGGCCGTTTGTTCCGTGAGGCGCTGCTTGTCGACGACGGGCCTACGCTTGTGCGTTTTCCCAAAGGAAACTTGCCTGCCGAAATTCCAGCTTGGGCGAATCTTCGTGATGGTGTCGATATTGTTTATTACGCCGATAAAGTTACTGAAGAATCTACTCCGGCAACTCGTTCAGTTTTGGTGATCGCTATGGGAGCCATGGTCGAGGCAGCGGTATCTGCGGCAAAAACCTATTCCAACGTGACCGTCGTTGATCCCGGTTGGGTTGTCCCAGTAGCGGAATCCTTGTTCAGCTTGGCGGCTGATCACGATGTCGTTGTGACCGTAGAAGATGGTATTGTCCGCGGTGGTATTGGATCGCTGATTGCTGAAGAATTCGCTGCAGCAGGGATAGATGTGCCTGTGCGGCATTTGGGATTCCCATCGGTGTTTCCATTGCATGCTTCACGTAACGAATTGCTGCATGAGGTCGGGCTTGACGAGACCGGCATCGCTAATGTGCTTGCAGAGCTTAGCTTGGAAGAAAATCAGCAAAAATAGGCCAGATAATATCTTTTTGCCATTCGCGCAAACCGTGTTTTGTAAAAGACGCTTCTAGATCGCCTTCGGAAAGAATGGTTTTCGCGACGGTAATATCCCAGGTGAGATTTTTTGCCTTGGCAACGCTGATTAAGTTCTCTGTAGGCACAGTAAATTCGTCGGCGAAGACATTGAGATCGTCCCGAATGAGTTGCCAGGTATTCCAAGAGTCGGGGTCGTTTTTCTTCCAATTCCGGGTATTAATGCCACCCGACGAATACCAATACGCTAATTCTCCTTTTCCAGGAATTGGAAGCTCCGCCTCTGCTAATGCTTCAGCCTGTTGAATTGCGGTCAACCACACTTCTGGTGCTAACCGTGAATTTTGTGAGCCACGAACGCGTGTTAACTGAGAAAGCGTGTTGGGGCGGATATTAGCGAAGGCGAGTAGGACCTTATTCGGTAGTAGACTGCCTGGTGCAACATCATCGTTTGCTGCAGTGGTCTCCCGAATTAGCCACAGCTCGCGGGCAACTGCCAACTGTCGAGGTATTTTGAGTCCGCGCATCCCTTTCATCAAATGCCACGCGCGGGGTTCTGGTCCGGTGATTGTGGCGTGTTGGTTGCGCACATACTCGAACTCTTCCAGTGCCCATTCCCACTTGCCTTGGCTGCGTAAAAGATACTCTACCTCGGCAGCCAGCTCGAGTAATTTTTCGACATCGAGAGCAGCATAAGCGACCCATGGTTTGGGTAACGGCGTCGAGGACCAGTTTTGCGCGCTGTGTTCTTTGGCTACGCGTATGCCAAGTAAATCCTCATACATTGCAGCGAGACTGACACGGGATAAGCCAGCTAAACGACCGCCGAGTTCTGTGTCAAGTAGCTGTGCTGGGTACAGCCCAAGCCAGGCAAGACAGGGAAGATCTGATACTGCAGCGTGTACCACCCAAGTTAGGCTGTTGATGACGGGTGATAAGGCTTCGGTGAGGTGCTGGCGGACGCCTTCTGGTGCGAAAAGAAAGGTACCGGCACCCGCACGTTTAATCTGGACTAAAAAAGCGCGATCGTTGTAGCGAAATGCGGAAGCACGTTCCGTATCAATCGCGATTGGTCCGTGCCCACCGGCGATTGCCTCCGCCGCTTCGTGAAAGTCCTGAGGGGTTGTCAGTACGGGCGGGATACCCGCGGCTGGGCGACGAAGGAATTCGGTCATGATCTTTCAGTTTGAGGCGATACGCTGATAGATGAGTCAGCAAGATTATAAACGGGAAGGCTTTCGCGGCATAGCTTTAGCGACGTAGCTGACTTACCCCTTCTGGTGGTAGACCAGCGATATGGGCGAGCACTTCTGCAAAGGCGTCCACATGATCGGCAAGTTGATTGTTTTTCGCTGTCCACGATGCCCGCAATTCGAGTTGGTAAGCGCGAGGAGGGCCACCGACTTCGCCAAAGCGGACTGAGGTTGTAGAAGTGACGGTACCTCCAAGGTTTGTGTAGCCAGCAGAGTGCGTTTCTAAACCTTCTTCGAGCCATTGCCATGCAACGTCGGGTAACAAAGGATCGGTAGCAACTGCTGACTCCATGTCGGCCTGGATGTAGGCGACTAACCGCATTTCCCCTTCCCACGATTCCTGTGCTCCGGGGTCATGCAAGAGAATCAGCCGACCGAAAGCATCGCCTTCAGAATCGGTCGGGGTGTTTTCTTTATCGAGATGGTCTACTTCCAGGCCTATTGCATGGCTAAAAGGTGCTAATCGCTGGGGAGGGCGGATTGTCCCGAGTGAAATACCTTGACGCAGGTTAGCCTGGTGCATTGATTCCACGGCTTCGCTAAAAGCCGGGGGTGTCAGGCCACGCTCTAACTTAGAAGCAGTGGTGCCCTGCAAGTTCATCGACGCATCTGTCTCATTCACAAGGTTCAACCTAATGTTGAGACTCTTCATAGTGGTGAAGGCGCGCCGTGGGGTAGGATTGGTGGCAGTACCACCTATTGCGTGGTCGCTTTTCGGTGAGCACTGCTTTTGGGTTTCGCTTTGTGCCTTGTGCACAAACCACTCCAGAAACTTTGCTTGTCACGATAATTTTGCGAACCAAACTTGCAAAACCAGGAGGTTTTCATGTCGGCGTCTGAACACGAAGCCCAACAAGAACTGAATTACGATGAGCTGAATAAGCTGCAGCGTTACAGCCAGCACGCGGTGTTTAAGCTTGACAAGGGATTTACTGCTGGCGATAAAACATCGCGCGAGCGAATGGCAGCTGAGGCGCAAGAGTTTTTCGACAAGCTTGCCGACGAAGGTCTCGTGACCGTTCGTGGTATTTATGATCTTGCGGGTATGAAAGCCGATGCTGATTTCATGATCTGGTGGCATGCAGAAAACTTTGAGGAGTTGCAAGCGGCTTTTGCCGCATTCCGTCGTGAGACTTCTCTGGGTAAGGCGAGTTCGTTGGTATGGGCAGGAAATGGTGTGCACCGCCCGTCAGAATTCAACAAACGGCACCTCCCAGCTTTCATTATGGGAGAATCGCCTGAAAAGTGGTGCTGCGTTTACCCGTTCATTCGCTCATATGACTGGTACATCATAGACGAGGAAAAACGTGCCCGTATTCTTCGCGAACATGGCTTGAAAGCGCGTGATTTTGCAGATGTGCGTGCTAATACCATCGCTGCCTTCGTGCTGAGTGATTACGAATGGATGTTGTCGTTTGAAGCCCAAGACTTGGGGCGCATTGTTGATTTGATGCACACTATGCGCTACACGGAGGCCCGGTTGCACGTACGTGAAGAATTGCCGTTTTACACCGGTCGAATGGTGGAAAACTTGGACGAGTTAGTGCAGATCCTTCCCTAAGCCCTAGAAAAGGACTAGCGAATTCAATACCGCCGGTATTTCGTCGTTTGAGGTGCTAGTGCTACTCGCACCTCAAGCCTGCCAGACTTAGGATTCTTTGAGCGTCATCGCCACCGAATTAATGCAGTAGCGTAAATCGGTGGGGGTGTCATAGCCTTCCCCAGCGAATACGTGTCCCAAATGTGAGTGACAGCTGGCGCAGAGGACTTCCGTACGTACCATTCCGTGTGAGCGATCTTCCCGCTCAATGACGGAATCACCAGCCAGTGGCGAAAAGAACGATGGCCAGCCGCAATGTGACGAAAATTTTTGGTTAGAGCGGAATAATTCTGCACCGCACGCTCGACAGGAATAAATGCCCTCAGTGGTCGTGTTTGTGTATTCACCAGTGTGTGGAGCTTCCGTGCCGCCTTCTCTGAGCACACGGTATTCTTCCGCGCTGAGGCGTTTGCGCCATTGGTCATCGGCAATCAAGGAAAAATCTGTCATGGGGGATATTCTACGCCTGCGTAAGCGGGAGTAAGTATCGCAGGTGTTTCATTTTCCGGACGCTCTTATCTGGGCTTCCGGTGCATGGCCCGCAGTTAACTACCGAGTTGCGAGTCCGTATGCTGTCGGTCGTGTAAATGCCATGCTACGGAACAGCACACCGTGGTCAAGAGCAATAGGCCCCAGCCAGCGGTTGCAGCGAAATAGTTTAGCCATATCCCCAGTGGGGGAAAGTCACGCGGTGTCCATGTGGTAGCCCAACTTACTGGAAGTAAGAACAAAATTGCTGCTAACCACGATGGCCAGATATGGAACACGCTGCGTTGCCTGGCTACGCTGAAAATCATTGGAAACAGCAGCATGGAATAATACATTTGCCCTAAAGAAGACAAGAAGAAGACACCGCAGAACAATACTCCAGATGTAGTGACAAGCCAGAGCAGATGGTCTTTTTTACGCAGAGATAACAGTGTGAGTACTGAAATGACGGCTAGCCCCGCAAAAAAGATCCACAATAAGTAGTAAAGCCAGCTGGGCATGGCGAAATATTCGGCGAGCCCCGGTAATGAGGAATTAGCGAAATCTCGAGTCTGACGTAGATGCGGGATGAGTTCTGTGCGGTAGTTGTCAGCACCAGGGGTTATTGGCCAAGCGACGAAGTTGAGAACTAAGGGCACCGCGATGCCTACGAATATCGTGAACCACCAGCGCATAACCAAAGGTAAAAATAGCAGTGGGGCAAACTGCGGCTTGATGAGAATCGCGAGTCCGATGATGATCCCGCCAGTCCAACGGGCCCAACGGCGATCGTCAGTCAAGCACCATAGGTAGCTTACGAGTGCAAGTAGGAGTAGACCGTTGATGTTGGAAAAAATAAGGGTATTGCGGACAGATTCGGTCAGGGTGGCTACTGTGATCGTCAGTGGAAAAATAGGATTCCGCAGGGAAAATCCGAACATTCGGATTAAGATGCCCAACGAGACTATGATGGCGCCGAAATTAGCGAAGATGAATAATGCTCGTGCAATTCCAGCATGGGTAACAAATCCGAGTGGGGACAGCAAAAGCGTAGCGCCTGGATTGTAAAGGTACAACGGATCAGTGTGGTGGTAGATCTGTTGATAAACATTCTCTCCGTCAAGGAAGCGTTGTAGAGCAGAATAGACGGTTGTGAAGTCGTCGGTTACTGCTCCGTTGAAGCTGTCGACCAACACCAGCTGCAACCCAAGCAGGATAGCGAGTGGCCATAAAAAAGCCTGTAAGTGCTGATTAGACACCTGCGGTAGCTTGAGTTCCTTCATCACATTGAGTTTACCCGCGGGTGGCCATAGCGCAGAAAGAGTGTGCTATCTGGGCAGTGCATGGAAGATTCTAAACGCATTTTGTGTTTGACGGTTGTGTCACTGGTGCAGCGAGTAATCGGTGATTCTACCGCGTTGGTCAATGTAGGATCGATAGTGAGATAGAACTGATCTACAGCGTTTGCCGAAATTAGGCCGCCCAAGATCGAAGGGCCACCTTCGCAGCTAATGCGTACAAAGCCACGATTGACCAATGTCGTTATACATTCCCGTACTGTACCGCTGCCGGTGGAAATAACTTCTCCGAAGGCTTGCAACTTTTGAACCTTGGTGTAGTTGGTTGGATCCTGCAACGAAGATTCGGGCACCATGAACAAATGCGGGACATGGTAGTCGTGAAAAAATCGTGAATCGTAGTCGAAATCTAGTGATGAAGTCATGACTGCCAGCGGCGCTGGGTTGGGTTTTTTATCGGTTGGTTGGACGCCGGCATAGTCTTCTGCACGAACAGTTCCTGAACCGACGACTATTACCTCTGCCCATTCGCGAAGCCCTAGTAATAATTCCGTATCGAGCTGGTTGCCCAGATCCTGTGAACTGCCGTTGACAGATGTAGAGCCGGTGATGGTGCTTGCAAAGACTGCGCGAACCCAGTAATCGTCTTGGTTTCGCCGTTCTGGGCCGATAAGTTGATCGATGCTGGGCCACTTGTACATATCGCTCACATTACCGTCGTAGATTCGGGAGACGATCAAGTGGGGTGTTTTTAAAGACTCGTTGAGGTATAGGCTCGTATAGGTGAAGGGCTCGGATATGGGTCTCACCTCGTGATTTGGTATTTCTGCAGTGGTGCCACTAGAGTCTCTTAAGCAGTGCACGAAGCACTGCTTGCGGATGTAGCGCAGTTGGTAGCGCATCACCTTGCCAAGGTGAGGGTCGCGAGTTCGAGTCTCGTCATCCGCTCAGCGCAAAGCGCCGGTTCTGGCTCCATTTTTGATGGGCTGGCCCTGGTGTTGAGCGTCGAGTGAAAACTCCATAGGCTAGCGCGATTAGCTCAGTTGGTAGAGCACTACCTCGACACGGTAGGGGTCACTGGTTCAAGTCCAGTATCGCGCACAGAGGGCACATCTCACGGTGTCCTCGCCCGCGGATGTAGCGCAGTTGGTAGCGCATCACCTTGCCAAGGTGAGGGTCGCGAGTTCGAGTCTCGTCATCCGCTCTGGTTCCCGATTTTTGGGTATCCTGTTAGAGGCGGTATTGCCACGGTGGAATGGCCGAGTGGTGAGGCAACGGTCTGCAAAACCGTGCACACGGGTTCGATTCCCGTTTCCACCTCTAGTCACAATGGCGGCAAGCTCGTCATTGTTGGCGCGATTAGCTCAGTTGGTAGAGCACTACCTCGACACGGTAGGGGTCACTGGTTCAAGTCCAGTATCGCGCACACGAGAAATCTCGACGACGTCGAATTTCTCCAAGGAAACCGGGCCTGTGGTTTTCTTTTGCGGATGTAGCGCAGTTGGTAGCGCATCACCTTGCCAAGGTGAGGGTCGCGAGTTCGAGTCTCGTCATCCGCTCTGGTTCCCCGAAAAGGGCTAGCGCCGCTTCTTTATATGGAGAAGCGGCGCTTTCGCATGCTTGCATGGAATGGCTTGCACTTTGGCATTGTGGGCGAGATAACTTTAGTAAACTGGTGTTTGTCGGAACTAATCGTTTAGGTGTAACGACTACTCATGTGAGACTCGTCCGAAGCTCAACACCTAGTGAACAAAACGGAGGCCGAACTTGATGGGCAATGGTGCTCAGAAAACACATCTACGCCGTATGAACGCAGGCTTGGCGGCGACCGCCTTGAGTGCAGCTGCTTTGTGGTTGTCTATGCCACATGCGTCAGCTCATGATGTTGTCGTTGATAGTAACCCTGCTGATGGTGCTGTCGTTGAGGAATTCCCAGAGACCATTGTTCTTGAATTTTCTGGAGAACCACGCGAAGGCTTTAACACAGTTGCGGTAACGGATTCGAATGGTCGAACTGTCTTTGATGCTGAGCCAGTGCTGGACGGGAGGATGCTGACAGTCGAGGTGCCAGATGGTCTCGATACTCCTGATGGGGCATATTCCCTGGGCTATCAGATCACCTCATCTGACGGCCATGCGACCCGCGGTGGTCTGGAGTTTATCGTTGGTGATGAATCTGATGCCGAGGGATCTACCAACTCGGGGTCCAATGCAGATAGCAAATCCACCGAGACAGATGAATCTGCTGACAATGCTGACGAGTCGGATGGCATCGGTGCTGCCAGCATCATTATTGCGATCGGTGCTGTCGCTGCTGCTCTTGCGGTTATTGTGTTGTTGATCCAAAAACGTAAGCGGTTCGATAACTAATAACTGGAATTGTGTGCAAATCTCGAGCACGGTATCCGTCCTGTGCAATGGGAATCTGGCACACTGTAAAACAATGCAATCTAGTTAGTGTAAGTCGTCTAAAGCGAAAAGGATGAAAATCATGAAGCACAAAGCCCTACCATTGACCGCTCTTTTTCTGACAGCAGGTTTGACCTTGGCTGCATGCGCGAATGATGAAGCTGACAGTAGTGCTAATCCGGCGACTTCTGAAAGCTCTACCGCCGAATCGACCACAAAAGCAACGGAATCAGCCGACAGTGAGCTTATTCTGGAGGATGGCGTGGTCAAGGCGAAAGCTGCTGGTGAACCGATGACAGCTATTTTCGGTGAACTGAAAAACACCTCCGGTGAAGACATCGTCATCGAAAGCTTCACCACGAGCTTAGGTGAGGCGCGGTACGAAATCCATGAGGTTGTCAATGGTTCCATGCGAGAGCGGGAAGAGGAATTGAAAATTTCTGCCGGGGAGTCACACAAACTGCAGCCTGGTGGCGGTCACTTGATGATCATGGAGTATGACGAAGAAATCTCTGCTGGCGACGAAATCGTCATCACACTCAAGCTTAGTGACGGCACGGAAGTGGACCTAGAACCCGTTCCGGTCCGTACTATCGGTGCGGGAGATGAAAAATATGGTGATCTAGAAGGTCGCTATGGCCATGACCATGACAGTCACGGCCATAGCGACCATGATCATGAAGGTCACGACCACGGCGACCACAAGTAAGAATCGTTAATTCCTTGCGACACTATCGCGGCAGCGACCGCAACGCTGAGGAAAGAACCTAAACGACAACGGGCAATAGCATTAAAAAGGAGCTAGTTTCGTGGCTGGTTTTTCACGCAGGCACTTTCTCGCTGGTTTAAGCACTGGCGCTTCCGCGATGGCTTTGCAGGGATGCTCCCAAGCTCAGCAGTCTACGGTAGGCCGGGAAAGCCGAAACGGTGCTCCCGGTAGCGATGGCATGGCTGACGTAAGGTTGCAAAACGCCGTCGTGGAATTCGATGGTGAACATCAGGCAGGAATTAAAGAAGCACAGCAGGCACGCGCCAATATAGTTGCTTTCAACCTGAAGGAAGGTGTGGACCGCGTTGGAGTAGCCAGGCTTCTGAAGCTATGGACCGAGGACGCACGGCGATTGACCGCCGGTATCGCACCCCGTGGCACGTTGGAGCCTGAATTGTTGAATATTCCTGGAAACCTGACCATCACTGTTGGCTTTGGTCCAGGGCTGTTTACCGTCATCGGTGCTGAAGACCAGCGTCCAGACTGGTTGGCGCCGTTGCCAAAATTTGACCGTGATCAATTAGATCCCCAGTGGGGTGAAGCCGATTTAATGCTGCAGATCGGCTCTGATGAGCCAATTACAGCGGCCTATGCATTGCGTCATATGATTCGTTCTGGCGTAGATTACGTCGATGTGGCGTGGTTGCAACAAGGATTCAACCATGCTGATGGCGCCCGTGCTAAGTCCACTACGCCGCGTAATCTTTTCGGACAATTCGATGGAACTGTAAATCCTAGGTCAGAGCAAGAATTTGCCAACCAAGTTTTTATCGCAGATGACTCTCCTGCACCATCATGGATACATGGTGGTAGCGCGATGGTTATTCGACGCATTCGGATGAACTTGGATACATGGGAGAAACTAGACCGGGCATCCCGCGAAAATGCTATGGGACGGAAACTCGATTCCGGGGCTCCATTGACCGGAACAGAAGAACACGATGATCCAGATTTTGCTGCCCGCGATAAATTTGGACTACCTGTTATTGATCCCACCAGTCACATGGCACGTGCGCGCAATCCGCTAGACAAACCGCAACAGAAACTCTTGCGTCGTCCGTTTAGCTACGATTTGCCCCCAGAGCCGGGAGACGGTCAGCTTTCGAATTCAGGGTTGATATTTATCTGTTTCCAGCAGGACCCGCGTGAGCAATTTATTCCGATTCAAAGCCGTTTAGACGAAGTCGACAGACTTAACGAGTGGATTACGCACATTGGATCTTCGGTCTGGGCTATCCCTCCCGGAACCGATGTAGAAGGTAAGGGACGAGATGAGTATTGGGGGCAATCCTTATTAGAGACTCATGGTAAGGGGTAAGCGTGAGTGCTGTATGTCTCTGAGCTGGTGTTGGCTAGCCTGGATGCAACGTGTAAAACCTGAGGCGCTAAAATAGCTCGGTAACTAGTTTTCTTCAGGCTGCGGCCAGGTATGCCGCAGCCAATGAGCGCAAAGGAGCGCAAACTTTCATGGTCCACACACTCGAGCCTTTGGCGAACCCCGCACAGCCTTTTAGCGTTAATGCTGGCACACCAGTTGGTGCTGCAATGAAGGAGCTTGGGTTTCCTAATAAAGGTCCGGAAGCGGTCGTGTGCGTCAAAGACGCCGATGGCGCGCTAAAAGACCTTAGCCATGTTCCCGAAACCAATGGCGATTTCTGGCCAATTATCGCAGGCTCTGTAGAAGGCCGTGGAGTCATCCGCCACTCCTGTGCGCACGTACTAGCGCAGGCTGTGCAAAAAGAATTTCCTGGCACGAAGTTGGGAATTGGCCCGGCCATCGACAACGGCTTCTATTACGATTTCCAGGTCGCAGAACCATTCACTCCCGATGATCTGAAAAAGATCGAAAAACGGATGAAAAAGATCATCAAGACAGGACAACGTTTTGTCCGTGGTGTTTTCGCTGATTCCGCTGCCGCTGAGTTAGCACTTGCTGACGAACCGTTTAAGCTTGAGCTGGTAGCCGATAAGGGAAACGTGGATCCGGATTCGGATGAGGCGACGGAAGTCGGCGCCGGAGAGCTGACATACTACGACAACCTCAACCCCCGCACCGGTGACGTGGAATGGTCGGACCTCTGTCGTGGCCCACATCTTCCGACGACGAAGTACATCCCAGCCTTTAGCCTGACTCGGGCTTCGGCAGCATATTGGCGTGGTGACCAGTCGCAAGCTGATTTGCAGCGAGTTTATGGGACTGCATGGGAATCGTCTGAAGCTTTAGAGGCGTATCAGACGATGATGGAGGAAGCCGAAAAGCGTGACCATCGGCGGCTTGGCGCTGAATTGGACCTTTTCTCCTTTCCAGAAGAAATTGGTTCCGGGTTCCCAGTCTTCCATCCCAATGGTGCCACCGTGCGCATGGAAATGGAAGAATTTTCGCGCCGTCGCCACATTGAAGCTGGATACTCTTTTGTCAACACCCCACACTTGACTAAGGGGGATCTGTTCCGTAAATCTGGCCATCTGGACTTCTATTCCGAGGGCATGTTTCCGCCAATGCAGCTTGACGGTGAATATGATGCGGAAGGCAGCGTTACTAAGCCGCCGCAAGACTATTACGCTAAGCCAATGAATTGTCCGATGCATAATCTGATTTTCGCGTCACGGGGACGTTCCTATCGCGAATTGCCTTTGCGTCTGTTTGAATTTGGTACGGTTTATCGTTACGAAAAATCAGGAGTCGTTCACGGCCTGACCCGTGCACGTGGCTTCACTCAGGACGATGCCCACATTTATTGCACGGAAGACCAGCTGGAAGATGAGCTTCGGAAAGTCATCGATTTCATCATTTCTCTACTGCGTGACTATGGGTTGGATGATTTCTATCTAGAACTTTCCACCAAAGATCCGAAGAAGTTCGTTGGTTCTGATGAGATCTGGGAGCGCTCGACTGCCATTTTGCAACGCGTCGCTGATTCTTCGGGGCTGAGCTTGGTGCCGGACCCCGAAGGTGCTGCATTTTACGGGCCGAAGATTTCGGTCCAGGCGCGCGATGCCATCGGTCGTACTTGGCAGATGTCGACCGTTCAGCTGGACTTCAACTTACCGGAGCGTTTCGAGCTCGAATATACGGCGCCAGATGGCAGCAAAAAACGCCCGATCATGGTGCACCGCGCCCTGTTCGGATCAATTGAACGTTTCTTTGGGGTTTTGCTCGAACACTACGCCGGCGTATTTCCGGCCTGGCTTGCGCCGCAGCAAGTGATGGGCATCCCGGTAGCTGATGAGTTTGTTCCTCACTTGGAAGAGATCACGGCACAGTTGCGAGCACGGGGCATTCGCGCGGACGTGGATACTTCCGACGACCGGATGCAGAAAAAAATTCGTAACCACACCACCGGGAAAATCCCATTTATGTTACTCGCCGGTGGACGTGATGTGGAGGCCGGGGCAGTATCATTCCGTTTCCTCGACGGCACACAGTTAAACGGGGTTCCCGTCGCTGAGGCGGTTACGTTGATTAGTGAGTGGATCGTTCAGCGTCGTAACGATGCACCGTCGAAGGAGACCTTTGGCAAACGAGATTAACGAGCAGCAGTGGGTTGACCAGGGCGCTGGGGAAGCGGATCGTTTGCAGCGCCTGTGGGCTCCGTATCGTAAGGCTTATATTGCAGCAAAAAGCGAAGATCCCTTCCTTGAGGCACCAAAGAAAAGCGACGAGGACGGACTCATCGTTGCACGAGGTGAAAAGGTCTATGCTTTGCTGAATCTGTACCCTTACAATGCAGGTCATATGCTGGTAGTTCCGTATAGAAAAGTTTCGAATCTGGAAGACTTGGATTTCGAAGAGTCGGTGGAATTGTTCCAGTACACCCAGATGGCCATTCGGGTTTTAAAGCATGTTTCCAGTCCACATGCGGTCAATGTCGGCATGAATCTCGGCGGGGCTAGTGGCGGTAGCGTTCGCGACCACTTACACATGCATGTGGTGCCGCGTTGGCAAGGTGACGCCAATTTCTTGACAATAATTGATGGAATTAAGGTGTTGCCGGAGTTACTAGCGGATACACGCAGTATTCTGGCGGAAGGCTGGGCAGAAATTGCCGCAGAAAATACTGATAATGAGGGAGTGAATAACGCCACCGATGCTTAGCGTTCATGGTCGAAAACCCGCGGCAGTGGTTGTAGAACCCCTCGCCAAATTGGCAATTGCTGCTGGCTTAACCCCGAATATGGTGACGGTGATTGGGGCAGTTGTGACTACTGCGATTGCCGTCGTATTGATTCCTGCAGGCTTTCTATTGTGGGCGGCGATTTTGTCAGGACTGTTTGCCGCGTTCGACATGATAGATGGCACGATGGCACGCCTGAAAGGCGGGGCATCTGGTTTCGGAGCGACATTGGATGCTACATGCGACCGAATCACTGACGGCGCGCTGTTTGCGGCAATTACTTGGTGGCTGATTTATTCTTACGACGCCCCAAAACCTTTGATAGTAGCTTCACTATTGGTCCTTGTGTCTTCACAAGTCATCAGTTATGTCAAGGCTCGCGGTGAAGCGTCCGGGTTGAATCTGGTTGGAGGGCTTGTAGAACGACCGGAACGTTTGATCGTTGCTTTAGCCGGAATTGGTCTGCAAGGCCTCGGGGTGCCGTACGCGATTGATTTCGCATTGTGGATTTTAGCGGTCGGTTCGGTGTTTACGGTTTACCAGCGGATTTCTATGGCCCGGCGTCTCGACTCTATTGCGAGGAAGGCCACTGCATGAAAAAAGATTTCGGATTACACAAACGCCCTCCATGGCAAGAGAATATCGTGGCTTACGGCTATTTTGCAGGATGGTCCCTAGTGCGGCGTTTGCCTTTATGGTTAACACGCAGGATCTTTGAAAAAATTGCCGACGCGGTTAGCAGAAATGGTAAAGGTCCTGAACAGCTACGGAAGAATCTGACCCGTGTCGTCGGACCTGAAAACGTGACTAGACAATTGGTACGCGACTCAATACGAAGCTACTTCCGTTATTGGTTAGAAGCCTTCCGGCTTCCTACTATGCAGTACGAACACAACCTGCCGCAACGGCTCGCTGCAGGTGTATCTGGGCGTTCTGCTTTTGACGCCGCGCTAAGTCGCGGGCGTGGAGTAGTGCTCGCGCTGCCGCACACCGGCAATTGGGATATGGCTGGTGCGTTTGTTGTCGCCCATTACGGACAATTTGCTACAGTTGCCGAGCGAGTTAAACCTGAATCTTTGTTTGACGCTTTCGTAGAATATCGCAACTCGATTGGGTTTGATGTCATCCCTCTCACTGGTGGGGATAAACCCCCGTTTCCGTACCTTAAACAAGTGCTTAATGACGGTGGGGTAGTTGCGCTATTATGCGAGCGTGACCTGAAGAATACCGGAGCGATTGTTGATTTCTTCGGCGAACCTGCTTCCATGGCGGCGGGACCAGCTGCTCTTGCCAGAGAGACCGGAGCTACCTTGTTTGCTGTGCACTCGTGGTACCAAGGAATTGACGATGGTGCATCGCCGAATTGGGGCCTAGCGGCCACTCACGAAATTGAGGTCAGTGATGTGCAATCGACAACTCAGCGTCTAGCCGATGCATTCGCTGAGAATATCGCGAAAACTCCGCAAGATTGGCATATGCTGCAGCCCGTGTGGTTGCGAGACCTCGATCCGGAGCGGATGAGCCAACAACAACTCGATGCTTTGCGCGCGCATACCCAGGAAGAAAAATAGGTCGATTCACGATGCGCATTGGAATAGTCTGTCCATACTCTTTTGATGAACCGGGCGGGGTGCAGGCTCATATCTATGACCTTGCGACAATACTGATTACTCGTGGACACACCGTTCGTGTCCTTGGTCCAGCTGCTGAAGAAACCGACGTTCCTGATTTTGTTGTTAAGGGCGGTGGATCGTTTCCCATCCGATATAACGGCTCAGTTGCGCGTTTGTCCTTTGGTCTACACGTTCGTCGAACCGTAAAAAGATTTCTTCGTGAAGGACAGTTTGATGTTCTACACATCCATGAACCGAATTCACCGAGTTATTCGATGGCGGTTCTGCGGATGGCGCAGGGGCCGATAGTCGCTACTTATCATGCCTCAGCGGAGTCTTCTTTGCTCTTGAATATTTTTAAGCCGATTTTGCGGCCAGTTTTGGACAAGGTTCGAGCGGGTATTGCAGTGTCGGAAATGGCGCGTCGCTGGCAAGTTGAACAACTCGGTGGTGACCCGGTGCTGATTCCGAATGGCGTCGATACTTCAGTCTATGCCCAACACCGTGTTCCGTTAGAAGAGAAAACCGCACCGGTTGAGATCGTGTTTCTCGGACGCTTAGACGAATCGCGTAAAGGTCTGGACGTGCTATTAGAAGCCCTGCACCAGCTCGACCGAGACGTGCGTGTGACGATCATGGGCGGAGGACGCAAGCGCGAAGTGCCGGGGATAGATTTCGTCGGGCGGGTGAGTGATGCTGAAAAGGCCGCGATTTTGGGCCGTGCTGATATTTACGTCGCACCCAATTTAGGGGGCGAAAGCTTCGGAATCGTGTTAGTCGAAGCGATGGCGGCAGGATGTGCCGTCGTTGCTAGTGACCTTGAGGCTTTTGAAGTTGTATGCGATGCAGCGAACGAATCACCCGCAGGGGTATTGTTCCGGACCGGTGATAGCGCTGACCTCATGCGGGTATTGCGAATGCTTGTTGATAATTTCGAGCATAGAAGGCGTTTAGTGGAAGCAGGGATCAAGCGTGCACACAACTTTGATTGGGAATCCGTCGCAACGCAGGTAGAAACGGTGTATGAAACCGTAGTCAACGGTACGAAGGTGCGATACGGCAAATGATGTTTGATCTTGCTCTCGCATTGCTATTGATTTGTGTCGTTAGTGCATTATTATGGATTTATTTTACTGCTCAGCGCCTACATCGCTTGCACATCCGACTCGATGCGGCACTGCAATCATTGCAAGCAGCACTTGATCGTAGAGTGGCTGTGGTTGCTGTTGTGAGTACCCATTTGGCTCCCCAAGCTAGGGAAGTGGAATCGATTCGTCTCGCGCACGGCAATTTGGCTCCGAGAGAAGGTGCAGAACGGGAGCTATCCGCCAGGGTCAACAAAGAGTTTGTGGCGGACAAATCTGTCGATGATTCTGCAACCGGCAGCCTTGTTGCCCACGAACTCAGTTCCCATTATGCGAAGCTGGTCGATGCGGATGTACGCGTTGAGCTTGCACATAGGTTTTACAACGAAGCAGTTGCGAGCACACGTGGCTTAAGGTTGCGCCCGCTGGTAAGAAATTTCCGCTTGGGTGGTAGAGCACCGCTACCAGATTTCTTTCAATATACTTCGTATTTGAGTTCTTAAGCGTCCCAATTTTCTTTCCGTTCTGGGGCATTGCACTGTATTGGTTTTCGTACGGTTATTCGTTGATGATGTCTTCTACCGATACTGGTGGTCCTAAAAGCAGTAGAAGACTGAATATGGTCGATACCACTACTAACACCACAACGATGCTGCGGGCTGGGTACCGAACGGTTTGGTATAAAACCCAGTCAAAAATCCCTTCTGGATGAGTCTCTGTTTCAGTATTTCGGAACCGCCAACCGCCTTCGAGGTGGCCTTGCTTTTCTGCCCAACGAGCAAACGGCCATGCGGCGAACGGTATGACTGATACCAACAAACCAGTGAGGCCCAGGTTGGGAGTCCATCGATTATTGACCCAGATCAGTGTCGTCATTACCACGAAGCATAAGAATCCAAAGCCGTGGATGCTACCGGTGATGGGAACGACAGAATCAGTGGTGCCAGAGTATTTTAGGGTCATACCCAAGAGCAATAGCGCCCAGGTGATCGTTTCCAAGGTCGCCGCGGTTCGGTGGAGTTTTTGTGGAGTCATGATCGTAACTCTAGTTCTTCAACAATCTGTGAGTATATGACACACGGAGCTTAGTTTAGGGGCAGAGTAAAACTTCATGATAGTCGTATAATCTTTATCACTAAGTTAACGGTGAATGAGTGGAGCGCTATGGCAGCGAAATTAAGCGAGGTAAGTCGTGTTCTGCGTGTGGATGAGATTCCATTATGCCAACGACTAGAAAGTGACTCGAAACCTCCGGAAAGTCGTTGGCTCCACGCACCTTGGCGCCCGTCAAGGTTGGAACCTACTTATGTCAGACTTGTCGCAATGGTGATGCAGGAAGCAATGGTGTGTGACCATCGGCAGACTCATTGCTTTGATAGAACCAATTAGCAAACCTAAACGGCCGGTATATATGAGCTTGCAGTGGCACGTATACTTAACGGAGTTAAAGACGCTTAGAAACTATGACATTTAGCTGTTGAAGCTGTTGAAAGGAATGACATGGCAGGCCACTCAAAATGGGCAAACAACAAACACAAAAAGGCTGCCAATGATGCCAAACGAGGGAAAGAATTCGCGAAGCTCGTTAAGAATATTGAAGTAGCCGCCCGCAACGGTGGCGGTGACCCTGCGGCTAACCCAACGCTTGACGACATGATCAAAAAAGCGAAGAAGGCCTCAGTTCCTGCTGACAATATCGAACGTGCACGGAAACGTGGATCCGGGGAAGAAGCTGGAGGCGCGGATTGGCAGTCCTTGATGTATGAAGGCTACGCGCCAAACGGTGTGGCAATGTTGATTGAATGCCTGACCGACAACAAAAACCGCGCTGCCACCGAGGTGCGTACTGCAATGACTAAGAACGGCGGAAACCTGGGTGAGTCCGGATCTGTGGCTTATATGTTTAGCCGGACGGGCTATGTTCTGGTAGATAAAAAGGCTAGCCTGACCGAAGATGAGCTTTTGCTTGCTGTTTTGGAAGCTGGCGCAGAGGAAGTTAAGGACCAAGGCGAGAAATTCGAGGTTATCTGTCAACCAACGGATGTACCTGCCGTGCGTAGCGCACTAGAAGAAGCGGGGATCGAAGTTGAGGATTCAGATCAGGATTTTCGAGCATCAGTCGATGTGCCGCTGGATGCCGAAGGTGCTAAGAAGGTTTTCAAATTGATTGATGCTCTCGAAGATGTAGATGATGTGCAAGACGTCTACACAAATCTGACTGTGTCTGATGAAGTCATGGAAGAGCTTAACTCTTAATTCGGATGAATTTGGCAGGGCTACGCGTCATGGGGATTGACCCAGGGCTAACGCGCTGTGGACTATCCGTTGTGCAATCGGGTAAAGGCCGAGCTATTTATCCGGTGTCCGTAGGTGTAATTCGTACCCCCAGCGACGCTCCGTTGACTGATCGTCTCCTCCGCATCTCGAACGCCGTAGGAGAATGGATCGATGATTATCAGCCGGACGTTGTCGCCATTGAGCGTTTATTTGAGCGCGGCAACGTCTCGACAGTCATGCACACAGCACATGCCGTGGGGGTCTTGATATTGGCAGCTGCGGAACGTGGACTGCCGGTAGATATGTACACGCCTTCCGAAGTGAAAAAAGCTATTACAGGAAATGGCCGGGCGGATAAAAAGCAAATGACGGCCATGGTTAAACGAATTCTGGGCTTGTCTGAAGCCCCAAAACCTGCAGATGCGGCAGATGCCCTCGCCTTGGCTATTTGTCACTGCTGGCGTGCGCCAGCCTTAGCCCAGAGACGCCAGCTGTTACACAAATCACTAGAGAAAGATTCCTAACCTGACTATGATCGCCTCTTTACGTGGAACAGTAATCGATATTGGCTTGAATGCCGCCGTTATAGAGTGCGCGGGTGTCGGTTACCGGGTGATAGCTACACCGAAGACTCTCGCCAGTCTTAACCTGGGTGAACAGACGTCAATTTTGACTACGCTTGCGGTCAGAGAAGATTCAATGACGTTGTATGGCTTTAGCGATATCGGTGACCAAGAAATGTTCACCGTATTGCAAACGGTGTCTGGTTTTGGACCGAAACTGGCCATGACAGCATTGGCTGTGCTGAACGCCGAAGAACTTGCGATCGCAATTTCCACCGGCGAAGCAAAAACCCTGCAGCGTATCCCGGGAATTGGCAAGCGGGTAGCTGAGAGATTAATTGTCGAGCTGAAAGATAAAGTAGCGCAATGGCAACCAGCAGAGGTCGAAGGAACATTGAGCGCTAAGAGCGATTCCACTACAGATTTTGCAGAGAATGCCCAGGCGGGGATAGCTGACCACGTTGTGGAAGCGCTGGTTGGATTGGGCTTCAGTGAAAAGCAAGCAGCCGGTGTTGTGGATCGGGTTCTGAGACAACAACCAGACGCGGATTCGTCGGCTGCGTTACGCGGCGCACTTGCCGAGCTGGGGCCGAAAAAATAATCCGGAAATGAGCTGGTGAATAATGTCAGATATAGAACGCACAGAATTTGAATTGCCCCAAGGTTTAGCTTCACATAGCGAGATTCATGGCGGTGGCGCTGCGACTTCTGCAAAGGGCATCCGGTCAAAAGATGCTGCAGTGGACCCGCATCGGCATAGCGGTGAGCAAGACATTGAGCGTTCACTACGCCCGAAGAGCTTGCACGAATTTATTGGCCAACCGAAGGTCTGTGAACAGCTCTCGCTTGTGCTCGATGGTGCACGTGGACGGAACGTTACTCCTGACCATGTCTTACTTTCTGGACCGCCGGGTTTGGGAAAAACTACCATGGCAATGATCATCGCTGGCGAGCTAGGATCCAGCTTACGCATGACCTCTGGTCCTGCGTTAGAACGAGCGGGTGACTTGGCAGCGATGTTATCGAATCTTATCGAGGGCGATGTGTTGTTCATCGATGAGATACATCGCATGGCACGCTCAGCAGAAGAGATGTTGTACATGGCCATGGAAGACTTCCGCATTGATGTCATCGTCGGCAAGGGGCCGGGTGCGACGTCTATTCCACTAGAAATTCCCCCGTTCACGCTTGTCGGCGCCACAACTCGTGCCGGAATGCTTACCGGCCCATTGCGAGATCGATTCGGGTTTAATGCCCAAATGGAGTTCTATGACACCGAAGATCTCACAGAGGTGATCGAACGCACCGCAACAATATTGCAGGTCGACATTGACCATGACGCTGCAATCGAAATCGGATCACGTTCGCGGGGAACTCCACGTATTGCTAACCGTCTGTTGCGCCGCGTCCGTGACTACGCTGATGTGCATGGCTCGGGTCGCATTGATTTAGCATCGGCACGAGGAGCTTTAGACGTGTTTGATGTTGATGAACTTGGTTTAGACAGACTCGACAGAGCAGTTTTAGACGCCTTGGTCAAAGGGCACGGCGGTGGCCCGGTCGGTGTTAACACACTGGCAGTTGCTGTCGGCGAAGAATCCGCAACTGTCGAAGAAGTATGTGAGCCCTACTTAGTTCGTGCAGGGCTATTAGCGCGAACTGGCCGTGGAAGGGTAGCTACCGCCCGTGCGTGGCGTCATCTTGGATTGGAACCACCAGAAACCGCACTCGGCCAGTACGACTAAGTCGTTTCACCATCGAGCGCAGAAATTCGGTGCGGTAACGGCAGGCTCTTGTGTTCGCTAACCTCCGTAGAGGCTGACAATGATCAGCGATCATGGCTAAGTAGCATTGCCTTAACCGTGTCTGGCACACTATGGAGCATGGATATTATTCTGATCATTGCTCTTTTAGCCTTGTTCCTACTCCCTTCCTTTTTCATGATGCGCAAACAGCGGAAACAGCAAGAAGAGCTACGTAGTTTTCAACAAGCTTTAAACCCTGGTGACCGCGTGATTTCGGCTGGAGGAATTCACTTGGTGCTGACCGACATCGGTGAAACCACTGTGACTGGAGAACTGGCTCACGGCGTTGAAGTCACTATGGAGAAGATCGCGATTCTTCGCCCGGCAGATCAGGTAAGCCCGGCAGATAACACCTCGACAGCTAATGGTGCACATCACCCAGAAAATGATGAGCGCGACCGTTAACTAAAGAAATACCTCATTGGTTCAAATCGTTCTTCAGGAGAGACACCCTTGCCGGAATTAACAAATAAGGCCAAACACGTGGGAAATTCCCGTAGCTGGCCTGTCAAGGCTTTAGCCTGGTTTATCCTCGTCACCGTGGCGTTGTTTTCCCTCATTTTATTTACTGGGGATCGCCAAGCGGCGCCTCGCTTAGGCATTGACTTACAGGGTGGCACCCGCGTGACGCTGGTGCCACAAGGTGATGAACCAACTCAGGATCAGCTAGACCAAGCGCGCGCGATTTTGGAACAACGCGTCAACGGCATGGGAGTCTCTGGAGCCCAGGTGGTCGCTGACGGGAACACGCTCGTTATCACTGTGCCGGGCGAAGACACGGCACAAGCCCGGGCTGTTGGTCAGACTTCTCAGTTGTTGTTCCGTCCGGTTGCCCAACAGCCAACTCCAAACCCAGCAAAATTGGCTGAAATTCTTGGAGATATGGCAAATCGGTGGGTGGAATACGACTTAATAGACAAGACGCATGCAGAAGGAACCATCGACCGTATCTATGCGGCTTTCGAAGAACAAGAAGGCCAAAGTGAAGCAACTGCGGGTGTGAACCTAGCGGAAAAACCTAAAATTACTACGAAACCCAAACCGGAGCCTGCGAACTCCTTAGAACAAGCAGAACGTAGGGAAAAGACTACCGAGATGCTGATTGAAGATCGGCAATCAGAAGACCCTACGACGCAAGCAGCCGCTAGCGCACTGATGACCTGTGATGCAGATGTTGACCCGTTGTCTGGTGCTGATGATCCCGCACGTCCACTAGTTACCTGTGACTATGATCAAGGCCATCCATACTTGCTGCAACCTGCTCCTTTGCTGAATGGCATAACTGACTCAGACGGACCCCGGCTAACGGGTAACGAGATTGACACTAATAGTCCAATCAATGGTGGTTTCAATCAGCACAGCGGTCAGATGGAAATTTCTTTTGCGTTCAAGACAGGCTCGGGGCCATCAGGCGCACAAACCTGGGCTGATTTGACACAAGAATACCTACAACAACAGATCGCGATCACTTTGGACTCGAACGTGATCTCGGCGCCAGTGATCCAGGGCGTAACTCCCTATGGCTCTACCACGTCAATTACTGGCCAGTTCAGCCAGGAGGAAGCTCAAGAATTAGCCAACAACTTGCGTTATGGTGCGCTGCCACTTTCCTTCGTTGGTGAAGACGGTACGCCAGGTGGTACTGCGGAAACAGTGCCACCGTCGCTGGGACAAGCTGCACTGAAGGCAGGATTGATTGCCGGGCTAGTCGGTCTTGCTCTAATCGCAGTTTTTGTTTTCTATTATTACCGACTGCTTGCGCTAATTTCTCTGGTGTCCCTCGCAGCAGCTGGCTTGATTACGTATGCCGCAATTGTACTTTTGGGGCGCTGGATTGGTTATTCGCTAGATCTTTCGGGAATCGCGGGTCTGATTATCGGTATCGCGACAGCAGCCGATTCTTTCGTGGTGCTTTATGAGCGCATTAAAGATGAACTACTGCAAGGGAGAACGTTCCGATCTGCAGCTCCACGAGCATGGGATCGTGCAAAGCGCACAATTGTCACAGGAAACGTTGTAACGCTCATTGGTTCCGTCGTGGTTTATTTCCTCGCAGTAGGCGACGTCAAAGGCTTTGCATTTACGCTGGGCATCACAACTGTATTTGATATCGTCGTGTCGTTCTTGGTGACGGCACCATTGATGATCATGGCGGCACGGAAGCCGTTCTGGGCTAAACCACAAGTTAATGGACTAGGAAAGGTCTATGACCTCGTCGAAGAGCGGCGTACGGAATCTGAAGAAGCGGGCGAGGAGAAAACCCATGGCTAAACGATCTCTTGTTAACCGCTTGACTACTGGTGACGGCGGCGTCGATTTCATCGGGCGTACCAAGATTTTCTACATTATTACCGTCGCTTTGATCCTCATTAGTTTGGGGTCAATGCTGTTCCGCGGTTTTTCAATGTCGATTGATTTCCAGGGCGGCACTAGGATGACCATGCCGGCCGGTGATCTTGTTGCGGAAGAGGTTGAGGCAACTTTTGTTGAAGCAACAGGGATCGAACCAGAGGTTACACAAATCGTTGGATCCGGTGATTCCGAAACTCTCGAGATTACTTCCGAACACCTCTCACAAGCCCAAATCGACGAAGCGCGCCTGGCTATCTATGAAAAACACGAGCCGCTTGACCACACTGGCGCTCCGTCTCCGGATGCGATCGGTGATTCTACGGTTTCTGAATCTTGGGGCGATACGATCACCCATCGCATGTTGCTGTCGATGGTGGTTTTCCTAGTGTTTGCCACGATTTATGTAGCGTTCCGCCTGCAAAAGTATATGGCCGTTGCTGCTATGGGGGCATTGGTTGTGGACGGCATCGTGATTGCCGGTATTTATTCGTTGTTCGGTTTCGAAGTATCGCCTGCAGTCATCATTGGCTTGCTCACCGTGTTGACATTCTCCATCTATGACACGGTCATCGTTTTCGATAAAGTGAACGAAAATACTGAGGGTGTTACTGCTTCTCGGCGAGCGACGTACAGCGAAGAAGCTAATAGAGCAATTAATCAGACAGTGATGCGTTCGATTTCCACCTCGGTGATCTCTGCATTGCCGATTATTGCGCTATTCGTGGTCGCCGTATGGTTGATGGGAATTGGAACGCTGCGCGATTTGGCCTTGGTACAGCTTATTGGCGTGATCGAGGGAATTTTCTCGTCGATTTTCCTAGCAACACCGTTGTTGGTATCGCTGGTGAATCGGAGCAAGAAAATTAAGAAACACAACCAAGAAGTTGCCGACTATCGTGCTGCAGAAAAACATCAGGATCACAGTATGGACCCTGATACCGACGGGGATAACATTGAGCATCGTACCTTTGCTCCGCCTGAGGTAGCCCCGGTCGCTGCCCCAAAGCCAGATGACGATGGTCGCCTTCGTAATAGCGGTGGTAACACCTGGCGCCCGGAGTAGGTCTCGTAAGCAAACGCGAGACTTGATAATGATGAGGAACGACCACCCTATGACGTATTCTCGAAATTCGGAAACGTTATGTCCCCGCCGTGGAGTAAGTCGCTTCGGGGCATTAGCGGTTTCGTTGGCGCTGGGGGCAACGTTAACAGCGTGTGCAGATGAGCCAGCACCGGAGGCCGTGGACCGCCCAGGGTGGATCACAACTGTTGACGACGGAACACAGGAGCTTAATTACCAATCGTCATCACCGTTGACGACCACGAACGCAGGTTCGATCACCGGTAGTTCAACAGCTGCGCAACAGTTGTCTGCTCGCCTGTACCCAGGAGTCCATGTTCCGGGACCACATGGGCAGTTTATTCAAAATAGTGATCTGATTAGCACGCGTTTTTTGCCGGGTCTAAAGCCACAGGTCATTTACACCATTGCTGAGAACGCTCAATTCTCGGATGGTGCGCCTGTGACGTGCTCCGATTTCTTGCTCACTTATACTGCTGGCGTGATGCCGGAATTATTCGATTCGCAACTACCATTGATGCAGCACATCGAGGAGTTTGAATGCCAGCCGAATTCTTCACGCTTCGTCGTCAAGTTAGCTGAAGGGACCGGACTGCGGTGGCGTGAACTATTCTCTCCGGGCACGGTGCTGCCCGCGCACGCGATTGCGTCGCGGGCGGGGATGCCTTTGGCTGCGTTACATAATGCGTTGCAGAATCGTGATGCGCAAGTATTATTGGAGCCTGCCAAAATTTGGTCAGAAGGTTTTGACCTCGCGAATTTCGACCCGTTATTGCAAGTTTCTTTTGGGCCGTTTCTTATTGATCACGTCACTGATGACGGCGCAGCAATCTTGACTCGGAATGAGACTTATTACGGGGATAATGCTCAGCTAGGAAGTCTTGCGGTCTGGCCCGCAAGAGCTGATACGGCCGCATTACTAGAACGCGATTCCTTGGATATCGTCGATGTCAGCGAAGTTGAACCGGATTGGTTGGACCGTAATGCTGCAGGCAATAAGTTCGATGTCTTCCCGGAAGTCGGCGAGCTCACCGACGCGTTGTTGCTTTCGGATAATGGCATCTTTGCCGAAGCACCGAAGCGTCGTGCATTTGCTGCGTGTATTGACCAGGAAGCAGTTGCAGCCGCATCTTCTGCGGCATCTGGAGTGGATGTCGGTGCTGTTTTATGGCAGAGCGTTGAACATGAGGATCCTGCCCGCCAACATTTGCGGGATATTTCTGATCCGCATCGTGCGGTAAATATGGAGGTGGCTCGAGAATTAGCCGGCGAGACAATTCGCATAGGCTATCGTGGACAAGATCAACGGCTCGCCAAAATGGTGGAAAAAATAGCCGAATTATGTAGGCCAGTCGGTATCGAGGTTGTGGACGTATCAGTTCCCGAGACGACCGCAGAGGATTTGCATCGTAGCGACGGACCTTTTACCGACGCGACTTCCGCCCAGGGGGACAACCCCGAAGGTGTGGAAGCACTAGGAAACTCGGTGATCGATGAGGGGGCTTCGAGTGCCGAAAACGCTGAAGATACTGCAGATGCAGCAGAAAATATCTCCGGACAGAAGATTGATGCCTACCTAGGTGCGATTTATCCGCCAAATCTCGATGTGGGAGCGACGGTACATACCGACGATGTTAATGCTCTACGTGATGCGGAGAAAAGAATGTGGGAGCAGATGCATACGATTCCACTGGCAGCGCAACCTCGAGTATTTGTTATCAACCGAGATGTCGTTAATGCTGTGCCTTATACTGGTGAATCGGCGATAGGCTGGAATATGGATCGCTGGTGGATATCGCGTTAGATTACTCGCAAAGCAACTGGCGAGATTGGGAATAACCACCTTCCAGTTTCATTCTTCGCTAACGTCAAACGTGTTGTTGCTTAGCCCTGAACACAGGCTTGGTAACGAGGACTACTAAACCGCCAACATTGGAATACAGACTGTGACTGAATTTACTAGAACCAACACTCTCGTCGGAGCCCAGAACGTTCTGGAGAAAAAGATTCGTCGGGTCCACGATTTTCCGCAGCCCGGAATCGTGTTTGAAGACTTGACTCCCGTGCTCGCGGACCCCGAATCTTTTGCACAACTAGTCGACGCGGTCGCAGAACAGTGCCAAGCTGCAGGTGCGGAAATCATTGGTGGTCTGGATGCACGTGGTTTCTTGTTGGGGTCTGCAGTTGCATATAAATTGGGACTAGGAATTCTTGCGATACGCAAGCAAGGGAAGCTTCCTCCACCAGTGCACAGCCAAGAATACAGCCTGGAATATGGCGAGGCTGCTTTGGAAGTTCCTGCGAACGGAATTGAGCTTTCTGACAAAAACGTTGCACTTGTCGACGATATCTTAGCGACAGGGGGTACCCTTGGCGCTGCAGCCAAACTGCTTGCTACGTGCGGAGCGAACGTAGTGGCTAACGTTGTGATTTTAGAAATACCCGGTTTGGGTGGGCGGGAACAGCTTGGCGGCGATAACCTAGTAGTTATCTATCCCAACAGAGGACGCTAATTTCCGGAAAGGCCATCTATGACTGACAACAAAGCAGCGAAACGGCCGTCACCGAGTGTGCGCAGCATGTCCGCGCGCCTCGCGAGATCATTGACTTCAGGCAAGGTGAAGATCAAACCTGTACTGGAACCATTGATGTCGATTCACCGCGAATTTCATCCAAAAGCTGACGCTGATGTTATCAATCGAGCCTACGAGACGGCTGAACGATTGCATGAGGGGGTAACCCGTAATTCAGGTGATCCTTATATCACGCATCCGCTAGCTGTGGCGACCATCGCCGCCGAGATTGGCATGGATACCACAACCGTGGTGGCTGCATTGCTGCACGATACGGTTGAGGACACCGATTATTCGTTGGAGGACCTGACACGTGATTTTGGAACTGAGGTTACGCGGCTGGTCGATGGCGTCACAAAACTGGATAAACTAGCTTTCGGAAGTGGTGCAGAAGCGGAGACGATCAGGAAGATGATTGTCGCAATGTCTAAAGATCCGCGTGTGCTGGTAATTAAAGTCTCCGACCGCCTGCATAATATGCGCACCATGCGCTTTTTGCCCCCTGAGAAACAGGCAAAGAAAGCGCGTGAAACCCTAGAAATCATCGCTCCACTGGCGCACCGACTGGGTATGGCCTCGGTAAAATGGGAACTAGAAGATCTGGCTTTTGCCATTCTTTACCCGAAGAAATATGACGAAATCGTCCGAATGATTGCAGATCGAGCTCCCCAGCGCGATCGTGTATTGAAAGAAATTACTAACGAAGTTTCTTCGACGCTGAAGGCCAATGGTATCGAAGCCGAAGTACGTGGCCGCCCGAAGCATTACTGGTCGGTCTACCAAAAAATGATCGTTCGAGGTCGCGAATTTGCCGAGATCTTTGATCTGGTTGGTATTCGTATTTTGGTCAACGACGTCAATAGTTGCTACGCGGCGATTGGCGTGGTTCATGGTTTGTATTCTGCTTTGCCGGGCAGATTCAAAGATTATATTGCCCAGCCGAGGTTCGGGGTTTATCAGTCTTTGCACACTACGGTAATTTCTGGTGCAGGTAAGCCATTAGAAGTGCAAATACGGACGCATGAAATGCATCATAACGCCGAGTATGGGGTAGCTGCACACTGGCGTTACAAAGAGCTTAAAGGAAAAAACAGCGGCAAAGATGCCGAAGTAGATCAAATGGCGTGGATGCGTCAACTGTTGGACTGGCAGAAAGAAGCGGCTGATCCAAACGAATTTTTGGATTCTTTACGTTATGACCTTACCTCCAGCCAGATTTTTGCCTTTACGCCGAAGGGCGACGTTATAACTCTTCCCGCTGGGTCAACTCCAGTTGATTTTGCATATACGGTGCATACTGAGGTCGGTCATCGTTGCATCGGTGCCAAAGTTAACGGAAAACTGGTGGCTTTGGAATCTGCGTTAAAATCGGGCGACCGCGTGGAAATTTTTACCTCAAAAGATCCCAATGCGGGGCCATCTCGTGACTGGCAGAACTTTGTAGTTTCGCCGAGGGCTCGAGCAAATATCCGGCAGTGGTTTGCGAAAGAGATGCGTGAGGTGCATCTAGAGGCCGGTAGGGATGCGTTGGCGGCAGAGATCCAACGTGGCGGGCTTCCAATGCATCGTCTTTTTACGACTAGCTCCATGAAGCAGGTAGCTACTCAGCTGCATTACCCAGACATCGATGCCCTTTATACTGCAATTGGCGCTGGTCATGTGTCGGCACAGCACGTCGCGAACCAACTTATGGCAATGTTCGGCGACCAAGAAGATGCCGTGGATGCACTGGCAGACCGCACGCCATTGAGCGAACTATTGCAATCCAAACAGCAGGCAGCCCATCAAGATCACAATCGTAGCGGGATTTTGGTCGAGGGCAATCCGGATGTGCTGGCAAAAATTGCTAAGTGTTGTCAGCCTGTTCCCGGCGATGAAATTTTTGGTTTTATCACGCGCGGTGGGGGCGTATCGGTGCACCGTGCTGATTGTACTAACGCGACTAAATTGCGCGATGAGCCAGAACGTGTGCTTGAAGTCAGTTGGGCGAATAACGTTGATACTGAGGGGGCCTTTAGTGCCACCTTGCAGTTGGAGGCGCTAGATCGGCAGGGGCTTTTGTATGACCTGACCGGGATTTTTCAGAAATCTTCGTTGTCAGTGCTTTCGATGAATTCGCAAAGTTCGGAAGACCATGTGGCGACGGTCCGGTTTACCTTTACTGTTTCGGGCAGCAAACAGCTGGGAGCCTTGATGAATACTCTGCGAAACACTGAGGGCGTATTCGACGTTTACCGGGTGACAGCCTAGTAATTAGGCCGATGATTTTCTCTCGTCGGCCGTAATTGATTCACCATCGCAAGACAAAGGGGACTCGTTAAGCAGTGCAACTGCTCAACGAGTCCCCTTTGTTATAGATCAACCATGATCTGCGACTTATTTTATCCGGGAACGCCCGGAATAACGCGTTAAGTCGAGAATTGTTAACGGGCTTATGCCTCGTTAGCCTCTGGTTAGATTACCTTCAAGCTCTTCAAGAAAGCGAAGATCGTGCTGGCAACGCCAACGACACCGGAGATGGCCTTCAAGATTTTGTTGAAGCTATCAAAGTTGAATCCACCTTCGCCGGTTGAAGAGCCGTTGCCGGTCTCCTTGGCGCCAGTTCCGGATTCTTTGGTGTCTGCATCATTTGAAGAGCCGGCGAAGGTCTCAGAGATGTTAGAGCTAAATGTTGCAGTTTTGTTCTGAGCAGGCTGTCCCTCAACAGCGATAGCTGGAGCGGCAGTCAGGGCAGTAGTGGACAGTGCGAGGGCAGTTGCGCCGGCCAAAACTGCCTTGCGAGGGGAAAACTTCATATTGCCTGAATTCCTTAGAACTAGATGTGTCTGGACTTTGCTCAGCATAACGCAGGTTCCTCTCTGCTTGCAAGTGTTTTCACTAGGAGATGTCAGATTGTTTAAGACTCCTGTACAACAGCTTTCTTGATTCGGACTTCTTCAGATGGTGTACCGTCACCGGAGCCGTCCTCGGTGCCGGCTTGCGCAATTGCGTCCAATGTCTTCAGTCCCTCGTCGTTGATTTGTCCGAAGTAGGTGTAATTGGCTTGTAGCGGGGAATCTTTATAGTTCAGGAAGAACTGTGAACCATTGGTGCCGGCGCCTGCGTTAGCCATGGCAATGGATCCACGGGGGTATACAACTTGAGTTGACGCGGCTTCATCTCCAAATTCATCAGTTGGGTATTCGTTGGCGAACTGGAATCCCGGACCGCCGGAACCTTGGCCTGTTGGATCGCCGCATTGCAAGACGTGGATTCCAGAAGTAGTCAGGCGGTGGCAGACGGTGTCATCGTAGTACCCCGCGTTTGTCAAATGTTCGATTGCATTCACCGTGCATGGCGCTACTTCGCGGTCAAGCTCCATGCCGATTTCGCCCTGCGAGGTTTCCAACGTGACATTTACGTGCCCCCGTGCAGAAACTTCATCCGTATCCGGAATGCCTGCGTCGGAAGCCCCATTTTCGGCGTCGCGCTTCTCATAGGTGCAAGTCACGGTTTGGGGAAGTTTTTCGGAGCGCTCCAATGCGAGGGGCTCTACATCTGGAGCGTCTGGGGTTGTGCTTTCTTCTTCTGCAGTAAGATCCGCCTCGTCACCGTCCCGGGTTGCCAATAACCAAATGCCTCCCACTAAAACGACGATTGCGAGTGCTGCGATCGCTGCTATTCCCAAAGGGCGGGATTTTTCTTTACGTTCGCGAGACTTGAGCGCTTTGTCGAGTTCGTCAAGCGATTCTGCGCCTCGTTGTTGGTTGTTTTGTTGTTTCTTTTCCACTGTTGGACTTTCTACTAGCGGTTACTGTCCTGAGCCTAGGCATCTGCGAAGAGTTTAACGAATATGGCTGACAGTTGGGGAGCATAAGTCTTTGCAATATCTTCAATAGCACTGAGGATTTCATGACAGACCACCTGCGACTTGCTGCCGATAAGTCAGAAATGAATACAGTGGCCACCCAAATGGTGGCGGGATTTCCTAGCCATGATTACTATTGTGGGCATGGCTACTACTAAATTTCACGATGAAGAAACTGCTACCGTCGGAGAGCTGCCAAAGGTCGGTGACAAGCTGCCTGACTTTACCGTTGTTGGCTCCGACCTGCAGGAATTTTCTTTGGCGGATTTCTCTGGCAAGAAGCTAGTTCTCAATATTTTCCCGTCCTTGGACACGGGTGTTTGTGCAACTTCTGTGCGTCGTTTCAATGAAGAAGCTGCCAGTCTCGAGGACGCTGCCGTTTTGGGAATTTCCGCGGATTTGCCAATGGCACACGGTCGGTTTACCGATGCAGAAGGCATCGATAACGTTAAAACGGGCTCGGTCTTCCGCTCCAGCTTTGGCAAGGATTATGGCGTCACACTCGAGGGATCCCCGCTGAAGGGATTGCTCGCTCGCACCGTGATCGTCGCTGATGCGGAGCACACCATCACCCACGTGGAGCTTGTAGAGGAAATTACCTCTGAACCTAATTACGACGCCGCTTTGGAAGCGTTACAGAAATAGCTCTGTATACGACAGTGCGGTGGCCCGGCAATAATCCGTTAAAATCTGCCCATGGAGATTTCTGGATTTGCTGCAGGGCCGTATAAAACCAACTGTTATATTGTTTCAGATAATGGGCGTGCGATCGTGGTTGATCCCGGAATGCATGCTGTAGACCGCGTCGTGCAAGCAACTGAATCGTTGCAGCTCGAGGCGGTTTTTCTGACCCATGGGCATTTTGACCACACGCGATCCGCCGGTGATTTAGCCGCGAAATTCGATATTCCGGTTTATATTCATGCTGCTGATGAATTCTGGTTGAATGATATGACCGATCTGCCTTCCCAGATGCAGGCGCTATTCGACGTAGCTAACATGGTCCCGATTAAAGACTTGCGTATTATCGGAACCCCAGGTTCGCGCAACGAACCAATATCGCTCGAATTGCTGGGACATCATTTTCGTGTGGTCCACGCACCAGGACATTCACCTGGCTGTGTGATGTTGCAAAACGAAGATGTTATTTTCTCTGGTGACGTGCTGTTTCGGGGAGCTATCGGTCGGACTGATCTGCCTTTTTCAGATCAGCAGGCAATGATTTCTTCTTTGCGTGAGGTTGTCGCAGTTTTGCCTGATGAGCTAGCCGTCTTGCCTGGTCACGGTCCTACAACCGTAATGAAATACGAGAAGGCTACCAATCCATTCTTAGCGGAGTATAGGGGCTAAACTGGTTGCCTGTGAGTACTTCGAAATTCAAAGCAGCAGCCCCGAAGGGTGTGCCAGATTATGTTCCGCCACAGTCAGCGACGTTTGTGAAAGTGCGTGACACGTTAGTGCATCATGCTCGTTTAGCAGGATTCGAGCATATTGAGCTCCCGATTTTTGAAGATACACAGCTTTTCGCCCGAGGCGTAGGTGAATCAACCGACGTGGTATCGAAAGAGATGTATACTTTCGCAGACCGTGGTGATCGTTCTGTGACTTTACGTCCGGAAGGTACTGCGGGGGTGGTGCGTGCTGTCATCCAGCATGGTCTCGATCGTGGTCCTCTGCCAGCGAAATTGGTATACAATGGGCCGTTCTTTCGCTATGAACGGCCACAAGCAGGTCGCTATCGGCAGCTCCAACAAGTTGGCGTTGAGGCGATTGGTGCAGATGATCCTGCACTGGACGCTGAAGTAATAGCGATTGCAGATCGGGCATATAAAGCGCTTGGTCTCCGTGGTTACCGTTTGGAAATCACTAGTTTGGGTGACCACAATTGTCGTCCGCAATACCGTCAGAAGCTGCAGGATTTCTTGTTTCAGCTAGATTTAGATGAGGAGACTCGTAAGCGTGCTGAAATCAATCCTTTACGGGTACTGGATGATAAGCGTGAAACGGTGCAAAGTCAGCTTGCCGACGCGCCCCTAATGCTGGATCACCTTAACGACGAGTGCCGTGCTCACTTCGATGCGGTAACGAACTATCTGGATGAGATGGGAATCGAATACACGATTAACCCTCGTATGGTTCGTGGTTTGGATTATTACACGAAGACTTGCTTCGAATTCGTCCACGATGGTTTGGGTGCACAATCGGGCATTGGTGGTGGCGGCCGTTACGACGGGCTGATGGCTCAACTCGGCGGACAGGAACTGTCAGGTATAGGCTTCGGTCTGGGAGTTGACCGCGCGATCCTGGCATTGGAGGCCGAAGGTATCACGCTGAAAGGAACTGAACAGAGAGTTGAGGTTTTTGGTGTTCCGTTGGGCGAAGTTGCCGGTGCTCGCATGCCACTGTTGCTGAACTCTTTAAGGCAAGAGGGTATTTCTGCGGATATGGCCTACGGGGGCAAGGGAATGAAAGGGGCCATGAAAGCTGCTAACCGTTCCGGCGCGGCCTATGCCTTGGTGCTTGGCGAGGCAGAGTTAGCCGAGGGCGTGGTGGCGGTTAAAGACCTTGCTGCGCACCAACAAACCGAAGTCCCAGCCGAACAACTAGGGAAGTGGCTACTCGAGAAACTGCGTTAGCACTCGACCTGACTGACTGTAAAGCCTAAGGTTTTTGCTAGGCCGCCAATGGATGTTTCTTTGTATTTAGAGAGCATATCGCGGCCAGTTTCAGCCATTGTATTGATCGCATTGTCCAGTGTGACATGGTGGGTGCCTTCGCCGATCTTGGCTAGACGTGCAGCGTTGATTGCTTTCACTCCGCCAATCGCGTTGCGCTCAATGCACGGAATCTGCACTAATCCACCGACTGGGTCGCACGTTAACCCGAGGTTGTGTTCGAGTGCTATTTCCGCGGCATTTTCAATTTGTGCCGGCGTGCAACCCAGTAGTTGTGCCATTCCTGCAGCGGCCATGGCTGAAGCAGAGCCCACTTCGCCTTGACAACCAACTTCTGCACCCGATATTGAGGCATTTTGCTTGATGATCATGCCGATAGCGCCAGCGGTTAGCAGATAGCGTCGGGCGGATTCCCTGGTGAAATTGGCTTGGAAATCGCGGGCGTAGTGCAAAACTGCAGGAATGATTCCGCAGGCACCGTTGGTGGGTGCAGTTATCACACGACCGCCTGCAGCATTTTGTTCGTTTACTGCTAACGCGTAGAGATTGACCCATTCCATAGCGGAAAAACCGTGCGACGTGTCATCGACAGCGTCGAGAAGCTGCTCATAGACTCGGTGTGCACGGCGCGGTACATGCAATCCGCCAGGTAAATGTCCTTGGGTAGCGATGCCTTCGGTTACGCATGAACGCATAACATCCCACACAGTGGTCAAGTGGTTATTGACGGAATCCAGGCCACCGTTGTCTTTATGTAAAGCCTTTTCATTGGCTTCGACAAGTTCCCAAATTTCCCGGCCCGATTCTTCGCACATGCGCAGTAGTTCCGCGCCTGTCCTAAATGGGTATGGTACTTCTGACTGCCCATCAGCTGCAGCCATACCGGCAGGTACTTCGTTGTCTGTTTCGAGTTCTTTATCTAGCTCTTCTCGCGTGAGGATAAACCCTCCGCCGACAGAAAAGTATTCGATTCCGTTGGCAAGACATTCTCCTTCGGCGTCCCATGCGCTAAATACCACGGCGTTGGGGTGTTGTGGAAGGGGCTCATTAATGAACCGTAGTTCGTAGTGGATTTCCCTATCAGGGCCGGTGGCTGACCCTTTAGTTGGAATGGGTTGGTCTGCTCGGGGTTCGGCGTCGAGTGGTACATCAAGCGGATCCCAGCCGACGAGGCCAAGAATAACTGCACGGTCAGTGGCATGGCCACGTCCAGTAGCGGCTAAGGAACCACGGAGTTCGGCTTGGACTCGGTGAGGAATGGCCGTTAAAGAATTGATGAATGATTTTGCTGCACGCATGGGGCCAACCGTATGAGACGAGGATGGTCCGATGCCGATGGAGAAAATATCAGTCACACTTATGGTCATAGAGATGCCCTCGATTCTTTTATGGGTGTGCACTCTTGCTTTTCGCTGGACTAACCGAGTAAGAAAAATTGTTTAACAATTTTCGAAGCTTGAGGGGTCTAGTCTACGTGCCTTTGAGCCGAACTATCTAGGTGCCAGATTCCCGTAATTTTGTGTGATCGAAATATAAATCGTGAATATGCGTACAAGGCTGTCTCCATGGAAAAATTCGTTCGTCGACAGATTAACCCCGGCATGTGAAGAGTAATAATCAAACAATGTAGGATTGGGACAGTCTAAATATGGTTCAGCGCCCCTTGTTGCGCTAATGTTACCGCTTACGCGTTTGCGGTGCGGTGAGACAAGCAATGCGTGAGAACCATTCGACCCTATGGAAGGATTTTCGATAATCGTGCTGCGCACACATTCAGCAGGACAGCTTGGCAAAGACCTTGCAGGAAACTCAGTAACCCTTGCCGGATGGGTTGCTCGTCGCCGTGACCACGGCGGCGTCATCTTTATCGACCTGCGAGATCATTCTGGATACGTGCAAGCTGTATTTCGTGATTCACAGGTCGCCGAACAAGCCCATGCGCTGCGTTCGGAATACTGCATCGCGATCACCGGAGAAGTAGAGCCACGTCCAGCTGGATCGGAAAACCCAAACCTGTCATCCGGTGAGATTGAAGTTAACGTCACTGAGCTCAAGGTCTTGTCAGCCTCTGAAGCGTTGCCATTCCAGGTCGAAGATGCTTCGTCTAACGACGTAGGCGAAGAAGCACGCTTGCGTCACCGCTATCTGGACCTCCGCCGTCAGAAGCAAGCAGAAGCGTTGAAACTGCGTTCACGTGCTAATCAGGCTGCCCGCCGCGTGTTGGACAAGCATGATTTTTTGGAGATTGAAACCCCAACTTTGACTCGTTCCACGCCTGAAGGCGCACGGGATTTCGTTGTGCCAGCACGTCTGAAACCAGGGTCCTGGTATGCACTACCGCAGTCCCCGCAGCTTTTCAAACAGTTGTTGATGGTTGCAGGCATGGAACGGTACTACCAGATCGCGCGTTGCTATCGAGATGAAGATTTCCGTGCGGATCGGCAGCCAGAGTTCACTCAGCTTGATGTCGAAATGTCATTCGTAGACCAGGAAGACGTTATTTCCCTGGGTGAAGAGATTGCTGCTGAGCTTTGGAACCTAATCGGACATGAGATTACGCGCCCAATTCCACGCATCACCTACGCTGATGCCATGCGTAAATACGGCTCAGATAAGCCAGATCTACGCTTCGATATTGAGATCACCGAATGCGCCGACTTTTTTAAGGACACAACTTTCCGCGTCTTTCAGAACGAATATGTCGGCGCAGTAGTAATGCGCGGAGGAGCCAACCAGCCACGGCGACAGCTAGATGCTTGGCAGGAGTGGGCTAAACAGCGAGGCGCTAAGGGGCTTGCTTATATCTTGGTTGGTGAAGACGGCACGCTATCCGGGCCTGTCGCTAAAAACATCACCGAGACAGAACGTGAGGGAATCGCAGCACACGTTGGAGCGAATCCTGGAGACTGCATCTTCTTTGCTGCTGGCGATACCAGGTCTTCTCGTGCACTGCTGGGCGCTGCTCGCAATGAGATTGCACAGAAACTAGGCCTTATTAAAGATGGCGACTGGTCGTTCGTTTGGGTTGTTGATGCCCCATTGTTTGAACCAGCGGAAGCCGCTGTAGCTGACGGCGATGTCGCATTGGGCGACTCGAAATGGACCGCGGTGCATCATGCTTTCACCTCCCCAAAGCCAGAATGGATCGACTCTTTTGATGAGAATCCAGGTGAGGCTACTGCCTACGCTTATGATCTGGTCTGCAATGGCAATGAGATCGGTGGCGGTTCGATCCGTATCCACAACAAAGATCTGCAGGAACGGGTATTCAAGGTTATGGGCATCAGCGAGGAAGATGCCCAAGAGAAGTTTGGCTTCCTATTGGAAGCTATGAGCTACGGTGCACCTCCACACGGTGGAATCGCCTTTGGATGGGACCGTATTGTTTCGTTGCTCGGCGGATTTGACTCCATTCGTGATGTCATTGCGTTCCCGAAGTCCGGTGGCGGTGTAGACCCATTGACTGATGCACCAGCACCAATTTCTGCTGCACAACGTAAGGAAACCGGAGTGGATTATAAGCCGAAGGCCGGAAAACCGCAGGCAGAAAATCCGAAGGCTTAGTCTTTTTCGGTGCCTGTTTTCGGTTTCTTCCCACCGCGCGGCTGATAGCTATTTCACTCTCCAGTTGCGGAGAGCCTGCAAAAAACTATGAGCAGTGCGGTATTACCACATTATGGAGTAAGTAGAGTGCCTAGCAAGGAACAATTAGTACGTATCGCCCAAGATTTGCTATCGCACCGATTTGGCGGTTCCCAACGCCTTGAAAATGTTGAAGTGCTTGCAGGATCTGGAGAATCCACGGTGTTGCGTGCACAGGTTGCCAGCCAACCATTTTTGCAGCACCGCACGGTGGTATTGAAATTTGTTCCAATGACCGGCGAGGTACTTTACGACGCTGCTTTGATGCGCGAAGTGGTGGCCTACCAATTCACAACGGCTCTTCCAGAGAATGTCCGTCCTGGCCCGGTCCTCTTGGCTTATGATATGGATGAGCGGTTAGTGGTGATGACAGATTCCGGGGACGGCGATACCTTTGCTGAGCTGTTAGAAACCGCTAAGCAGGACACACGGGGTCATATTTTACGTAACCTTGGTAGTTCGCTTGGGCGCATGCATGCTGGTACTGCAGAGCGCGAAAAGGAATTCGATATTCTGACTTCGCGCATGCTTAAACACCACCCGCAATTTAGTGAAAACCAAGGCGTTCGGGATGCGGCCTTAGAAAAGTCGATTCTATTAGGTGAGCAGATCTTAGAGCACTCTGGATTTGTTTTACCACAAGCTTTTCGCGACGCCGCGCAGATTGCGCGCAAGCGGGTACTAGGGGGATCGGCCCGAGCATTTACGCCATTTGATTTGTCACCGGACAATATTATTGTCTCAGACAGAACTCATTTTTTGGATTATGAATGGGCTGGATTTCGGGACGTGTCTTTTGACATCGCTTGCGTCATTGCGGGCTTTCCACAGTTCGTTTTCACCCATCCTATTACTGACGATGAAGTTGAGACCTTCATCTCAGCTTGGAAACGCGAGATCAAAGGTGTATTTCCTAAACTCGCTGAGCCAGAGTATCTCCACGGCAGAGTGTTAGCTGCGCTTGTTGGTTGGGGCTTGTCGACACTCGCGACGATGGCTGCCGGGAACTTGAGTGGGGTCGTCGGGATGTTAGAAAAAGGCGACGATATTACTGCAGATCTCGAACATGCGGCGAGACTATTACGGGTTGGTGCAGCCGACAGTTTCACTGAAGACGAAATACTCGCGCGCCGCGATATCTTTGAAACTTTCGAAGCTATGTCGAGGTATGGCACGTATGGAGGTGCAGCTTTTAGTATTCAGATTGCAGAGTTCGCCCGCAGCATTGCTCAGCGCGTCGAAAAGCCTGGTTGGAAGTAATGAGTCAGGATTCATTGTTTGGTTCTGCCCGTCTTGGATCCGATACAAACGATCCAAGCGAGGATGTGCAAAACCTTCGCGGAACACAGCTCTTCCAAACTGGGGACGATGCACCGTTGGCAGCTCGCATGCGTCCAAGGGCATTGGACGAGGTTTTGGGGCAGGGGCACCTCCTAGATGAAGGCAAACCGCTGCGCAGGTTAGTGGAAGGTTTCGGCCGTAGTTCAGTCATACTCTATGGTCCACCTGGAACGGGAAAAACTACAATAGCTTCACTTATAGCTGCGCAAATGAATCATAATTTTGTGGGTTTGTCCGCATTAGATTCGGGGGTTAAGCAAGTCCGCGAAGTCATTACCGTGGCACGTCGTGATGCGCAGCTTGGCAAGAAGACCGTGCTATTTCTAGACGAGGTCCACCGATTCTCGAAAACACAGCAGGATGCTCTTTTAGCTGCGGTAGAAAACCAAACCGTGCTTTTGGTAGCTGCGACAACGGAGAATCCCTCGTTTTCGGTTGTGTCTCCTCTGTTATCTCGTTCTTTGTTACTGACTCTGCAACCACTGGATAATTCTGCTGTTGCTGAACTCGTCCGTCGGGCAGTTTCTGATAATCGTGGACTCGCGCGTCGCGTGGAGATTTCAGATGCGGCCGTCAAGGACATCGTGCGCATGGCAGGAGGGGACGCTCGTCGCGCCTTGACATACCTAGAAGCCGCTGCAGAATCTGCTTTGGCTGAAGAATCAGCTGTAGATGGAGATGCGACTCAAACTGCTGTTTATCGGAACGATGAACAGGATACTCCCGAAATTACCGCAGACATGGTGGCACAAAGCGTCGACAAGGCTTTGGTCCGGTATGACCGTGATGGTGATCAGCATTATGACGTATCCAGTGCCTTGATCAAATCAATCCGTGGTTCCGATGTCGACGCCGGGCTGCATTACCTTGCACGCATGATTGAGGCAGGGGAGGATCCCCGGTTCATCGCACGCAGGTTAGTGATTTTGGCAAGCGAAGATATTGGTATGGCCGATCCGCAGTCGCTGCAGGTTGCAGTTGCAGCAGCCCAAGCGGTGCAACTTATCGGGATGCCTGAAGGAAAATTAACTCTCGCACAGGCAGTTATTCACCTTGCAACTGCACCGAAGTCAGCGAGTGTATATCAAGCGATTACTGCAGCACTGGGGGATGTTCGCGCGGGGAAAACTGGAATGGTGCCAGCTCATTTGCGTGATGGACACTATCAAGGGGCAAAACGCCTCGGGAACGCGCAAGACTATGTCTATCCGCATGATGATCCGCGCGGTGTTGTCAAGCAACAATATATCCCGGATGGGTTAGGCGACGCAGTTTATTACCAGCCTACTGACCACGGTAATGAGAGCCGTATTTCGGAATACCTGGGCAGACTGCGTAGGTTGGTACGAGGTAAGAAATAAGAACGAGAAGCGAGTTAGTAGACTCGCTTCTGAAAACGATTTTGACAAAGAGAAAAGGACTTCGCAGTGAAAACTCATGAGATTAGAGACCGATTTATTCAGCATTTCGCGCGTCGTGGACATGAGGTTGTGCCGAGCGCTTCATTGGTTTTAGACGATCCGAATTTGCTATTCGTGAACGCGGGTATGGTTCCATTCAAGCCGTTTTTCTTGGGGCAACAGAACCCTCCGTACCCGAATGGGACTGCGACCTCGATTCAGAAGTGCGTCCGTACTCTTGATATTGATGAAGTAGGTATTACGACGAGGCACAATACTTTCTTCCAAATGGCTGGTAACTTCTCGTTTGGTCAGTATTTCAAAGAAGGCGCCATTACCAATGCCTGGTCTCTGCTGACCAACTCGCTGGCTGATGGTGGTTTAGGGCTTGCCCCGGATCGCCTTTGGGTTACTGTCTATGAGACCGATGATGAGGCCGCCGAAATCTGGCAAAATGTTGTCGGAATTCCAGCTGAACGCATCCAGCGAATGGGTGTTGAAGACAACTATTGGCACATGGGCGTACCAGGTCCGTGCGGACCATGCTCCGAGATCTATTATGACCGCGGACCAGAGTACGGTATTGAAGGCGGCCCCGCAGCCGATGAACACCGGTATATGGAGATTTGGAACCTCGTATTCATGCAATATGAACGTGGTGAATCGACTGGCTCCGGTAAGGGCGATTTCGAAATTCTGGGGGAGTTGCCAGCGAAAAACATCGATACTGGCTTAGGCATCGAACGACTGGCTTGTCTGCTTCAGGGCGTAGATAATGTGTACGAAACTGATCTGTTACGCCCAGTGATTTCTGCAGCGGAGAAGCTCACTGGTGCCGATTATGGTGCTAAGCAAGGCGATGACGTACGGTTCCGGGTTATTGCTGATCACTCGCGCACCGCGATGATGCTAATTCTCGACGGCGTAACACCGTCGAATGAAGGCCGTGGCTATATTTTGCGACGCCTTCTACGCCGGATTATTCGTTCTGCTCGTCTGCTTGGTGCCCGTGCTGAAACCATCAAGACTTTTATGTCGACCGTGATGGATACGATGGAACCGTCCTACCCAGAAATTCAAGAAAGCCGCGAACGAATTCTGGCTGTATCTTCAGCAGAAGAACGAGCTTTTTTGAAAACGCTGGAATCGGGAACAAGCCGCTTTGATGAGACCGCACAACAGCTTAATCAACGTGGCGAAAAGGTACTCACTGGCTCAGACGCCTTTTTGCTGCACGATACTTACGGCTTTCCCATTGACTTGACGATGGAAATGGCGGCAGAGGCTGGCTTAGACGTGGACATGGACGGTTTTCACACCGCCATGGCCGAGCAAAAAGCGCGGGCGAAAGCTGATAATAAGGCGAAGAAAAATACCCATGCTGACGAATCCGTCTACCGCGAATGGGTGGATAACCAACCCACTGAATTTGCGGGCTATTCAGAGCAAGCGACGAATTCCACGATCATCGGTTTGGTTCGCGACGGTCAATCGGTCACAACTGCCCACAGCGGCGAGAATGTGGAAGTTATTCTGGATGTAACCCCGATGTACGCGGAATCCGGAGGCCAACTGGCAGATCGAGGTACGATTACCGCGGGGGACGCCACCGTCGAAGTCACCGATGTGCAAAAGATTGCCAAAAAACTGTGGGTGCACCGTGGTCAGCTGCTAGGCGGTTCTATTGAAATCGGTCAGGCAGCGACGGCAGAATACGACCAGCAATGGCGTCACGGCGCACGGCAGGCGCACACAGCAACTCACCTTATCCACGGTGCTTTGCGAGACGTTCTTGGCCCAACTGCAGTGCAGGCGGGGTCGATGAATCGGCCGGGGTATTTGCGATTCGACTTCAACTACACCGAGCAGCTGAGCGCTGAGCAGATGGATCAGATTGCGACGATCACCAACCAAGTCGTCGACGCAGATTATCAGGTTAACACCATGGAAACTACGCTTGATCAGGCTAAGGAAATGGGAGCACTCGCGCTATTCGGTGAGAACTATGGCGAACGAGTTCGGGTAGTCGAGATTGCTGGCCCGTTTTCGACAGAGCTATGTGGCGGTACACACGTTAGCCATTCTTCGCAGATTGGTCCGGTTTCAGTTCTTGGCGAATCATCCGTGGGATCCGGCGCACGCCGAATTGAGGCCTACTCTGGATTGGATGCTTTCCGATATTTCTCGAAGGAAGCTGCATTGGCCCATGGTGTAGCGCAGTCGTTGAAAGCTAAACCCAATGAAGTCCCGGAACGAATCGAAGCACTAACCCGCAAGTTGAAAGATGCCGAAAAACAGGTAGCGGCTCTCCGACAACAACAAATGGCAGCACAGGCCACGGAATACGCAAACGATGCAGTGGATGTGAACGGAATTGCTGTTGTCTGTGCGCAATTGCCATCTGATGTTAATGGGGGGCAGTTGCGTTCGGTCGCTGCGGATATCCGTAATCGCATTAAAGACCGCCCAGCTGTGGTCGTTCTGGCTGCAGATAATGACGGTAAAGTGCCGTTCGTTGCTGCCGTAAGCTCGGCTGCAGTCGACAAGGGAATCGCAGCTGGCAAATTGGTATCTCTGTTTGGAGGCTATGTTGGTGGAAAAGGTGGAGGCAAACCAGACTTAGCGCAAGGCTCAGGGAACCTCGCAGCTGGTATAAACCAAGGCTTTGCGGCTGTGCGCGAGGAAATTTCTCAGGTTTAACGTGGTATTTCGAGAGGCTATAGGTCGTAATAGCCGAGCCGATCGCCATTTTGTTACCGTTTAGTTATAGAATACCTACGAAGCCTAATACAACGGACCTGTCGGCACCAGAAAGGTAGAACGTATACGTGAGTATGCCCGAGCCAGACGCGCCAAGCGTTGATTCTCCTAGCGACTATGCTTCAATCGCTGGGCGTCGAATCGGTCTCGATGTCGGTACCGTTCGTATTGGTGTTGCTGCTTCGAACCGTGAAGCGACAATGGCATTTCCTGTGGAAACTGTCCAGCGCAAAACTGGGTTCAAAGATCGCGACCAAAGCGATATCGATCGTTTACTCAGCCTGATCGAACAGTACGAGGCTGTGGAAATTATCGTCGGACTGCCTAGGGATCTACAAGGTCATGGCTCAAAAAGTGTAAAACACGCGAAAGAAATTGCCTTTCGCATCCGACGTCGTCTGCGTAATGCTGGTGTCGAAACCCCCGTAGTGTTCGCTGATGAACGATTAACTACCGTGGCCGCATCCCAAGCATTGCGAGCATCGGGTGTATCTGAAAAAGCCGGGCGAGCGGTGATTGATCAAGCCGCAGCTGTGGAAATTTTGCAATCGTGGTTGGATTCCCTTGCACTCGCCCGCCAGCGTGAAAACGACTCGCCGAACTAAGAAGAGATTATAGAGATGAGCAATCAAACTCGAGTGCGCGTAAAGCGCAGCATGGACCCGAAGTATGTCAAACGTCGGCAGCGGGGTCTTGCTGTCCTCATTGCGTCATTTATCTTGATAATCGGTGTGAGCGCCTATATTGCGTTCAATGTCGTTTTTGCTCGTGGAGGTGCATCTGTGGATGACTACGACGGGAACGGCAATGGCGTCGTTGCCATGGTGCAGATTAAAGAGGGCGATTCTATTTCGTCATTAGGCCCGGAGCTAGAAGAACGTGGCATTGTAGCATCTGATTCCGTATTCCAGACTGCTGCTGCTAGTAATCCAGACGCTGGAAATGTACAGCCTGGATTTTATCGCCTGGAAGAAGAGATGAGTGCTCAAGCTGCAGTCGCAGCGTTGCTGGATCCAGCTAAGCAGGTCGACCTGCTTGACGTTCACGGCGGCGCTACTTTGCAGGATGTCAACGTCAAAGGTGGTAATGTTCGGCTTGGGATATATAGCCAGATTTCCGATGTCAGCTGCGCAGATAATGAAGAGGATCAGTGTGTTAGCGCTGAAGAACTAGCATCTGTAGCCGCTAATAAAGACCCTGCGGATCTCGGCGCGCCTGAGTGGGCGCTGGATCCTGTCCGCGCGCAAGGCTCTGATCCAAAACGTCTGGAAGGATTAATTGCTCCAGGTCAATACGTCATTGACCCGAATATGGATGCAGAAGAAATCTTAACAGATCTGGTAACGCGAACAACCAAGCGGTACAACGATTCAAAAATTGTCGAACGTGCGCGAGCAGTGGGCTTGGAACCATATGAGCTATTGATTGCGGCTTCATTGGTAGAGAGGGAAGCACCAGCGGGCGACTTTGACAAAGTCGCGCGTGTGATTCTGAATCGTTTAGACGAACCAATGCGTCTAGAATTTGATTCGACGGTAAATTACGGGTTGGATGATGTAGAACTCGCAACCTCGGATGAAGATCGAGCACGCCAAACTCCGTGGAATACTTATGCGATGGATGGCTTGCCGGCAACCCCGATTGCTGCGCCTTCAGATGATGCATTACATGCTATGGAACATCCTGCCGAGGGGAATTGGCTGTTTTTCGTGACGATTGACAACAAAGGCACCACAGTATTCAACGACACCTTCGAAAAACACTTAGAAGATGTAGATCGGGCGCTCGAATCCGGAATCTTGGATCACCATGAGTAGTTCCGTTGCGAGTAGCTCGGAAATCGTGCACCGTGCAGCCGTGCTGGGGTCGCCGGTCTCTCATTCGCTCTCACCGGTATTACATAATGCTGGTTACGCTGCATTGGGGCTTGACCAGTGGCACTATCTATCCTTCGATGTTCCTAAAGGACAGTTAGCATCGTTTGTGGCTAATGCTGATCCCTCATTTCAGGGGTTTTCAGTCACCATGCCGGGAAAATTTGAAGCACTCCAAGTCGCCGATTCCGTCAGTGGGCGTGCCCAAATGATTGGTGCGGCGAACACCCTGGTTCGCCGCGAAAACGGCTGGTTTGCCGATAATACTGATGGAGATGGAGTGCTTGGTGCATTAAAAGAGCTGTTTCCACAGACCAGTAAACAATTGGAGCATGTCGTGGTGTTGGGATCTGGGGGAACTTCCCGGCCTGTCTTGTGGGCGTTGGGTACGCTCGGTGTTTCTACTGTCACCGTCGTAAACCGAAGGGATCGTAGTAATGAATGGGCTCCGCTAGCAGAAGCGGTCGGACTTAATTGGCGGACAATTAGTTGGGAAGACAAAGTTCCGGATAGTGATGCTGTGATATCGACTGTTCCTTCCGCAGCTTTGCTTGGTCATGAACGACGTGTTGCTCATGCACCGGTTCTCGATGTGATTTATGATCCGTGGCCGACAGCATTGACCACCCAAGCTGCTTCTAATGGGCACCGCAGCGTAGGCGGACACGTTATGTTGGCCTATCAGGCTTTTGGCCAGTTCACAGCCTTTACCGGAAAGTCCGCTCCCGAATCAAGTATGTGGGAAGCATTGGAAGGGGTACTTGCGTCTCGCATCGCATAATTGTGGCTTATAACCGGTTGCGTTAAGGACTTGCGGTAGCGTGAATAAGCATGGGGGGATTATCACTACATGCATTAGTTGTTCTTGCAATCGTGTGGGCTAGCGCTCTGATCTACTACGACTTGCGCTTTCACCGGTTGCCAAATTTACTTACCGTGCCTGCTGCATTGCTGTCGGTGGTTTGGGCTCTTTTTATGCAGAACACAGGTCAGATCCTCTGGTCTGCAGTAACCTGGCCGGCCTTGTATATTGCACAACTTGTTGTAAGTTTTTTCTGCAATGGGCGGGACGGATGTAATCGCGGAGTTGGTGGCGGTGACATCAAACTCGCCGTTCCCTTGGGGGTTGCCGCAGCCGCTGTCGGCAATGTTTTTGCTGTTTTACTTGCATCGATGACCGCAGCAATACTGAGTTTGTGCACTGCAACACTATTACGGCGCAGCTACGTTGCACATGGGCCATCTATGATATTGGCCACTGTGATGGTTTCAATAGTGTTTGTGGAATAATGGTGTCTATGCTTCGTTGGACAACCGCTGGGGAATCACACGGCCAAGCACTTGTGGCTGTCGTAGAGAATATGCCTGCACACGTTGAACTCACTTCAGATGATATTGCGCACCAACTCGCACGCCGTCGCCTGGGCTATGGGCGCGGGGCACGCATGAAATTTGAAGCAGATGAGTTAAGTCTGCTTGCAGGGATACGGCATGGTAAGACACTGGGCAGTCCAATCGCGATCATGATTGGTAACACAGAGTGGCCGAAGTGGGAAACTATCATGGCTGCGAATCCGGTTGATGTAGATGACCCCGAGATTGCTAAAGCAATGAGTTCGGGGCGTGGTGCGCAGTTGACGAGACCTCGTCCAGGGCATGCAGATTTCTCAGGCATGGTGAAATATGAGCATAGTGATGCTCGTAATATTCTTGAGCGTTCGTCTGCACGTGAGACTGCTGCGCGAGTAGCCTGTGCGACGGTTGCGCGTAATTTCTTACGGCAAGTTCTCGGCGTGGAAGTTCTTTCCCATGTAATCTCCATTGGGCCATCGCAACCCTATGATGGCCCTGCACCAACGCCGGATGATATTGACCGCATCGATGCTTCTCCAGTGCGTGCTTTTGGCAAAGATGCAGAAGAATCGATGGTCTCTGAAATAGAAGCGGCGAAGAAAGCTGGTGACACGCTTGGCGGCATCGTCGAAGTCGTTGTCGATGGTCTTCCTATCGGCTTAGGTTCTCATGTTTCGGGTCATACTCGACTGGATGCACAGCTGGCGGCAGCCTTGATGAGTATTCAAGCCATTAAAGGCGTGGAAATTGGTGATGGTTTCACTCAGGCTCGTTCACGAGGCTCAGCAGCACACGACGAATTTATGCATGCAGCATCTGGTTTAACCCGCGCGACGAATCGCGCAGGTGGTTTGGAAGGAGGGACTACCAATGGTGAACAGCTACGGTTACGCGCTGCTATGAAACCAATTTCTACTGTCCCCAGAGCTTTACGCTCCTTCGACATGAATACCGGCAAGTCTTCGACTGCTATTCACCAGCGTTCGGATGTCTGCGCGGTGCCTGCTGCCGGAGTTGTCGCAGAAGCTATGGTTGCCTTGGTACTTGCACAGGCGGTGCTCGAAAAATTTGGTGGCGATAGCGTTGCGGAAACGCGTCGCAATTTTCAGGCTTATCAAGAAAGCGTCGACAAGCGGTTTTCGTTTTTCGGAACTCAGTCGGCAGGAGGGGCAAGTACGGGACCAGTAGAAGAAGGGGACCAATGACTTCTGCAGAACAACCACGCCCTTCTGTCGTACTCGTTGGTCCTCCCGGAGCTGGAAAAACCACTATTGGGCGTCGCTTGGCGCGGGTACTGAACCAAACTTTTGTCGATTCTGATTCCGTAATTGAACAACGTGCTGGGAAAACCTGCGCCGAGATTTTCGCTGATAGCGGAGAAGATGCATTCCGTGAGCTGGAAGCCGAAATAATTGCTGAAGCATTACATGAGCCCGGGGTTCTTGCACTCGGCGGTGGCGCAGTTATACACGAAGGCACTCGTGGGTTGCTTGGAGAACAAACCGTAGTCTTTGTAGACGTCAGTGATGAAACCGGTATCGAGCGGACTACTCGACCGCACAACAGAGACCAGCGCCCGTTACTAGCTGGGGCTGACGCCAACGAACGGTACCGAAAATTAATGGCGCAACGGCGACCGTTGTACCGAGAAGTCGCTGATTATCGTGCGCGGACAGAGCAACGCAGCCCGCAGCAGGTTGTTGCCGATATTTTGGGATTCTTGGAAACCTTATAGCGCTTGGAAGGCAGTACACGACGATGAACTTCAACATGTTTTCACCATCGCCGGATAATCGGCAATTTACCCGCGGTACCACGGAGGTTATTGAGGTTAACGGCCCTAATCCCTACCAAGTTATTGTCGACCGTGGCTTGACTGATGCGATAGCAGAGCGGAGTAAACAGACTGGCGCACAAACCGTGGGTATTATTCACCAGCCGACGATGGCAGCCCCGGCGCGTCAGCTAGCATCTGTCATCGAAGACCGTGGCTTACGAGTGCATTTGTTTCCAGTACCCGATGCAGAAGCCGCGAAGAGCCTAGAGGTTGTCGGCGAATTATGGGATAAGCTCGCACAGCATAATTTTTCTCGCCGCGACGTGGTCATTGGATTTGGTGGTGGTGCGGTCACAGACCTCGTCGGGTTTGTTGCTGCCACTTGGATGCGCGGTATCAAAGTCATTCAAGTACCTACCACGCTTTTGGCAATGGTGGATGCAGCTGTTGGTGGAAAAACAGGAATTAATACTGGTCACGGTAAAAACCTGGTGGGAGCGTTCCATGAGCCCGATAGCGTATTTGTCGATCTGGACCGGCTTACGACGCTTCCGCAAAGCGAAATCATTGCTGGATCAGCTGAAATTATTAAGACTGGATTTATCAGTGACAGCATTATCATCGATCGTTACGAGGCAGACCCACAGAACTGCCTAGACCCAGATGGTTATCTTCCAGAATTAATTGCGCGTTCGATTGCAGTAAAGGCGAACGTCGTCGGGATGGATCTTCGTGAGTCTGGATTACGTGAGACGTTGAACTATGGACACACCTTCGCACACGCAGTGGAATTGCGAGAAGAATTCCAGTGGCGCCACGGCGATGCTGTGGCTGTCGGCATGATGTATGTTGCGCATCTCGCGCACAACCGCAAACTGATTGACGAAGATCTTTTGCGACGTCATCGAAGCATCTTGCAGTCTGTCGGTCTCCCGATTTCGTATGAAGCTGGACATTTTTCTGTACTGCGCGACGGTATGAGTCGAGATAAGAAAAATCGTGATGGAAATCTGCGCTTTGTCGCCCTGACAAGAATCGGTGAGTGCACTCGCATTTCAGATGCCTCAGATGAGGAATTACGCGCAGCGTACACAGCGATCAGTAGCTAATACTGTAGGTGTGCAACGTTAAGGAGGAATTAATGTCCAGTGATAAGCATCCGACGATTTTGGTGCTTAATGGTCCAAACCTGAATCGTTTAGGGAAGCGGCAACCAGATGTTTACGGCGCTGTAACCTTGCCGGAACTGGAAAAACAGCTGGTTAGCGCAGGTCATGCACGAGGCCTGCAGGTAGTATGTCGACAGTCGAACGCAGAGCACGAATTAGTGGAATACGTGCATGAAGCTGCGGATAAGCAGTGGCCTGTGATCATTAATCCGGGTGGACTGACACACACGTCGGTAGTATTGCGTGATGCGCTAGCAGAAGTTGCCGAACGGAAGGGGTTCATTGAGGTACACATCTCCAATATCCATGCCCGCGAACCGTTTCGTGCGCATTCCTACCTTTCTCCTATCGCTCGAGGAGTGATTTGCGGGTTAGGCGTTTCCGGTTATTACGCAGCAGTAGATTATTGGGCGAAGAATTTGGCGTAACATCGTGATTTGTAATTCTTTTTCTAGATTATGAGCAAGAGAGCAAACAATCGCGAATCACCGCAGATTTTAATTCGATCATAAGATTTAGTTTACGATGAGGAGAAAAATGGCACTGGCAGATACTCGTTTCAGTAACCGCCGTCGTAAGTTGGCGACTGCAATGGCGGAAGAACGACTCGATGACTTTTTGGTTACTCACTTAATACACGTGCGCTACCTTTCTGGATTTTCTGGATCTAACGGTGCAGTCCTGCTGTCGAAAGACCAATCAGCTGCTATTAGCACTGATGGTCGCTATGCAACACAGATCGCTGAGGAAGTACCGGATATCGACGCGGTGATCACGAGCGCTATCACGAAAGAGCTGTTGCAGAAACTGGAAGGACCGCGTCGCGTCGGGGTTGAATCCGATTTCGTGAGCATTGAGCAGTTTAAGCAGCTCGAAAAACAGTGCCCGGATGAAGTCACCTTAGTACCTATTTCCGGGATGATTGAGAAGATCCGCCTGGTAAAAGATAACGTCGAAATTGAGCGTTTGACTGGGGTAGCAGAATTAGCGTCGCAAGCACTGGAAGACATGATTGCTGCTGGCGAAATTGCAGCAGGCCGTACCGAGCGGCAGGTGGCGGCCGATTTGGAATATCGTATGAGGCTGTTGGGGGCCGAACGGCCTAGTTTTGACACTATTGTTGCAAGTGGCCCGAACGGTGCGAAACCACACCATGGGGCGGACGATCGAGAGCTGCAAAAAGGGGATCTAGTCACTATCGACTATGGTGCGCATTTGCGCGGGTTTAACTCGGATATGACCCGCACCGTGGCTATCGGTCCCGTTGATGATTTTGCCCGGGAAATTTATGACCTTGTGCTCAAAGCACAGGAAGCAGGGGTTCGAGCAGCTACTCCGGGCACATCTCTTTCTGACGTCGATGAGGCGTGTCGTGAAATTATCCGAGAAGCAGGCTATGACGAGTATTTTGTCCACTCTACTGGCCACGGAATCGGCTTGGATGTACATGAAGCTCCGGCGGCTGCGAAGACTGGTCAAGGTAGCCTTGAGGCTGGGATGACACTGACGATTGAACCTGGTATTTATATTCCAGGTAAGCTTGGCGTTCGCATTGAAGACACATTGGTGATTACCGACGGTAAGCCCAAGAATCTGTCAACGCCTACAAAGCAATTACGTGAACTGTAAACCAGCGGAGTTTGTGCAGAAGCGTTAGGGTTATACTGGCGCAAGCTAATCTGAACTAAGCAGTGCCGGAAAACAGCGTACTGCCGCTAACTAGACACATTGGAGAGTTGATTCGTGGCTGATACTACTTCGTTTAAAAACGGCGTCGTCCTGAAAATTGACAACAAGCTGCAGCAAATTGTCGAATTCCAGCACGTGAAGCCTGGCAAAGGTCCTGCCTTTGTGCGTACCAAGCTGAAAGATGTCATGACTGGCAAGGTGACCGATAAGACCTGGAATGCCGGTGCAAAGGCAGAACTCGCGACGGTTGACCGTCGGGATATGACGTATCTTTACAATGACGGCACTAATTACGTTGTTATGGATGATAAGACCTTTGACCAGGTGGAGTTAGACGCCGAGAAATTTGGTCGTGCCGTTGACTTCTTGTTGGAAAATATGCGGATTCAGGTTTCTTTCCACGACAACGAGCCACTGTTCGCTGAACTTCCCATCAACGTCGACCTCAAAGTAGAGCACACCGAACCAGGTTTGCAGGGAGATCGTTCCAATGGCGGAACCAAGCCCGCAACGCTCGAAACAGGTGCGGAAGTTCAGGTGCCATTGTTTATTGAGACCGGCAACGTGGTGAAGATTGATACCCGTACCGGCGACTACCTGTCCCGTAGCAACAATTAACGCGCAGGGTATGTCAGTAAAGAAGAATCAGCCTAGTGCGGGTGCTCGATTTACCAGGCTAGACCAACGTCTACACACTAAACGGTATCGAGCCCGCCGCCGTGCTGCAGATATTCTCTATGAAGCTGAAACTAGAGACCTTGACCCCGTGGCAATCGTCAAAGAACGGGTGGAGTTAGCTAGTTGGGAACAACCTCCTGTTCCACCAGTGGCGGATTACACCAAAGAAATTGTTGCTGGTGCCGCTGAGAAGCTTGATGAAATTGATGAATTGATCGCGCGCTTCTTGTCTCAAGAATGGGAACTGAGGCGTTTGCCGGCGGTGGATCGCGCAATCATGCGAGTCTCCGCGTGGGAGATTCTCTTCAATAAGGAGGTCCCCGCTGCTGTAGCGGTGGTGGAAGGCGTTGAATTAGCCAGCGAGTATTCCACTGATTCGGCCGCCCCATACATTCATGCAGTCCTTGATGACATTGCGCAGACCCAATCGGCAGATAACCCGATGGGGGATGAGGCGACTGCAGAAGCCAGTGATGAATCATCGGCGGGAAGCGATTAAGGCAAAATGCGATTCAAGCCCAAAGATGCAGAGCAACTGCGGGCAGACCTTCCTGTCGATCTCGCCGCAATTAATCCTCTGTCCACCCCGGGATATGTAGGCAAGGTTAGCGGAAAACGACTGCGTCGCCGATTCCATAAGTTTGATGAAGAATTGCGGACTCTACAGGAGCAGCTCTTCGCCCATGCACGGATTAGCGCTAGCACCGACGATTCTGCCTCGGGTGGGAGAGGTACGAATAGAGCTGGAGCAATACTACTTATCCTGCAGGGGATGGATACATCAGGCAAAGGCGGGATGATTCGCAATGCTTTATCAGTTTTCGATCCACAGGGCTTAAAACCGATCAGTTTCGGTGCACCGAATGCAGAGGAACTTTCCCACGACTTTCTCTGGCGGATACGAAAGCACGCCCCGCAGCCGGGGGAAATTGTTGTCTTCGATCGTTCTCACTATGAGGACGTACTGATTCAACGAGTAGAGAGCATGGCAACGCCGGAAGAAATCGAGCGACGCTATGGGGCCATCGTCGATTTTGAATCAGAATTGGCTGCGCAAGGCGTTACTATAATAAAAGTCATGCTCCACATCTCTCCTGATTTCCAGAAGAAAAATTTGCTTCGCCGTTTGCGCAGGGTGGATAAACGCTGGAAATTCGATCCGTCTGACATTGAGAACCGCGCTAAATGGGATGATTATCAGCGCGCTTATGAGATTGCGATTGATCGTACCGATAGCGATCACGCACCGTGGTACATCGTCCCGAGTGATAACAAACTTTATGCCCGCACAGCCGTGAAGTTTTTATTACTTCGCCGGTTACGGGCGATGGGGCTTAACTGGCCTGATCCTGGCTATGACGTCGCTGTGCAGCAGCGGCGCCTAAGCCAGTAGCTTTACTGATCACGATGCTCGTTAAGTTTGCGCATTTCTTCTGCGGCCGCGACCATGGCATCTTGAGCACGGACTACGCCGTCCACGGCCGTTTTAAGAGTCGCCTGAAGCTGTTCATCAGAGATCCCCGCCGCTACGACGATGTCGCGTTCGGTACGAACGATTAGTTTTCCTTCGTGCTCTGCGATTACGGCTCGCGCCCCAATCGAGGTGGAGTTAATTTGGTTAGCGGCTAGAAACAGGCCCGCGTCAGCACTGTCATATTTTGTGTCTGTTGCTACCTCTGACCGGACGACCATGGCAGAACCGAGCACAGCAAATGTGCATAACGTGTCATTCAGATTGGCCGTGGCTATTTCTTTGTCTTGCACTTTTGTTAGTTCTACGTTGAATTCCCGCATTGTTGCAATGACGCGATCGATGCTGGCAGGTGCAAGCTGCGTTGCTTGATTCATCCTCGGACTCCTATTTTTATTTGTCGTGTGCGTGATTGTTTTCCCAGGTGACTGAATCCGGGAATTGTTTCTCGAGTGACTGGAAGGATTCAAGCACTGCATCCAGCGTGCTGAGAAGGAACGCGCCCAATTGGTTACGCGTCATTCCGGTGCTGACATCTGCCTCACGTACAGCCGAGATTGCGAGTAATTCTTCGCCCTGTTCGAAAAAACGCAGCGTCGGCGCAAATTGCGCTTGGTTCCAAGAGTTTACGACCGCAAGCACATCCACGGCTTGGCTGGTGCTCAACTGTCCACGCCAGAGGGAATCGACGATGAGAGTATTTTGTCGTACGCTTATCGCGATTGCTGCGTTGCTAAACCCGGTTCGTACCACCTGCAACGTGCTGCCATCAGGGATGTTTTGTTCTTCATGACGGTAAATGAGGTTTTCCGCTTCGAGGATTTCGCCGATCCGCTCAAAGGTTACTTCTGCGATGTCACCGACGGTTTCTGGCGAACGTTCTTGCTCATTCGGTACGGACTGTTGGCTCATGGGTTGTTTCCATTCTGGGGTTCGACTTGATCTAACTACTGCCACCGTACCGGGAAATGCTCTCGAAAATCATTGTTGTCTCGCCTGCGTTAACGCAAAGACATTGGCGAAATCGGTATTTTCGACCCTCGGCTTGGTTCGGCGAATGCATTTTTGCACTACTCCGGCTGTATTAAAGATAAGCGCTGCTATCCTGTAGTTGTTCACCTCCTAGTTCGTGCGCCAGCGCTGCCTCGATGGTCGAAAAACGGAAATTATGGCCCAGTTGACGTATTTTCGCACTTGATACTCGTTGGTCAGCTAGAGCTAATTCATGAGCACCTTCTTTGCCGAGTAAAAGTTTTGGGCCAAAGGTAGGGATAGGCAGCAGGGTTGGGCGATTGAGTTCAGTTCCGAGTGCCTTCGCCATGTCCTTATTGAGCACAGGCTCTGGGGCAGTGGCATTAACTGCACCACTAATTCGATGGTCGACGATCGCGCGGGTATAGATATCGGTTAGATCGTCCATTGCGATCCAACTAAACCAGAAATTGCCATCGCCGAAACTCCCTCCCAAACCGGTGGAAAACAATGTTTTGAGAAGCGGCAGCAGACCAGAATTTCCGGAAAGCGCCACTCCGGTACGAATATTGACCACACGTTTTCCAGCGTCTGCAGCTGGATGGCATGCGTGCTCCCAGTCAGTGACGACGTCGGCGAGGAAACCATCGCCGCGATCAGAACTTTCCGTGAGTTTTTCTGCACTACGATCTGGCCCGTAAATGCCTATTGCAGAAGCGCATACCATTGTGGTGACGCTCGCAGATTCAGCGACTAACCGCGATAGCTTGTAGGTAGGGTTTACTCGTGAATCACGAATCTCTTTTTTATGTGCTTCGTTGAAACGACCAAAAATGGGTTCTCCTGCCAAGTGCACGAGCACGTCAACGCCTGCAAGCAAGTGTACTGATGGATAATCGGTATTCCAGTGGCGCTGACCGGTTGTGGTAGTACCGCGAACTAACTCAATGACTGTATGCCCAGCTGTAGTTAGTTGAGCCTTGAGATTACGACCTACAGAACCATGCGCACCGGTAATCGCAATAGTAAGTGATTTCGTGGGCTTAGTAGTCGCCGAACCGTCAACGAGCCGGAGGGATGTTAAGAAAGACAAATCCGAGATGAGTTGTTGTTGCCGGTAGGCAAATACTGAGCGCAACAAATTTGCTGGTGCACGGGTATGAACGGTGTCGGTGATTAGTGTGGTGTTTGGCTGCGTACCGTCAGCGAAATGGTGGTCGTGACGCCATTGCGCAAGTTGCCGCACCGGCGAATTTAAACATATATCGGAAAAGGATATTTCTGGTTGGTAACGAGTCAGATCGTGGCGCGAGACCCATTTCAGGCCGGCAGGCAGGCGGAAAACTGTGGTTCCGGTGGCAAGATTTTCGGCCTCAGAATGGGGGGTCATTGGCATAAAAGGCGGGGTGAGACGACTGATTGCCCCAGGTCGGGTATGCCAGTCCCACACTTGGGGGCGTGGGGCCGGAACGAGGTGCTGGGAGGAGAAGCTCACGCGCGTAATCCTTAGTGCTAGACTGAAGCGGTGTCTCCATCATAGACTCAAACAGAAATGCAGTCGGCATCCTTTAAAGTCCGCACAGAGAGGCGGGGAAGGAGGGCACGATGACAGTGGAAGAACCGTCCGCGGGAGTAGCAGAGACAACTGAGTTGTTGAGTGCAGCTGCAATTTCGCGCACGATCGCACGCATCGCGCACCAGATCATTGAGAAAAATGCTATTGGTTCACCGGAATCAGCGCCGGTGCTTTTATTGGGCATCCCATCAGGCGGCCTACCTTTAGCAGAACGTATAGCGGAAAAAATTGACGAATTTTCCGGACAATCTGTTGCCACTGGTGCGTTGGATATTACCCTGTACCGTGACGATCTTCGTTCGAAGCCACATCGTGCACTGAAACCAACTTCTATTCCGCGTGGTGGCATCGATGATGCCATTGTGGTGCTTGTCGACGACGTATTGTTTTCTGGTCGCACGATTCGCGCGGCGCTTGATGCGATGTCGGATATCGGTCGCCCGCGCGCGATTCAGTTAGCTGTTTTAGTTGATCGTGGCCACCGTGAACTTCCGATCCGCGCAGATTTCGTCGGTAAAAATCTGCCAACTGCCCGTTCTGAGGGTATTTCGGTTTTAAACGCAGATATTGACGGTCGAGACGCAGTGATTTTGTCGCGCGGTTCGCGTGCCACACAGGCGCTAGTGACATCTGTCGGCGAGCAGACTAGCCAAGGAGAACAGTAGTGAAACATTTGTTGTCGATCTCGGACTTGAGCGCGGATGAAATTACGGCTTTGCTGGACGAAGCTGAACGGTTTTCGGAAGCCTTGCTCGATCGAGATGTGAAGAAACTTCCCACCTTGCGTGGTCGGACGATTTATACCTTGTTTTATGAAAACTCGACGCGTACTCGTTCTTCGTTCGAAACTGCGGGGAAGTGGATGAGCGCCGATGTGATTAATCTGTCTGCATCCTCGTCATCAGTGTCCAAAGGGGAATCGCTGCGTGATACAGGATTGACATTGGCAGCAATTGGCGCAGATGCGATTATTACCAGGCACCCATCGTCTGGAGCAGCCCAACTACTTGCTAACTGGGTGGATACTGATGGGGCAGGCCCGTCAGTGATTAACGCTGGTGATGGAGCGCATCAGCATCCTACCCAAGCTTTGTTGGATGCGATGACCCTGCGCCAACACCTCGGCGAAATTGCCGGCCGCCGGGTGGTAATCGTTGGAGATTGTTTGCATTCCAGAGTTGTGCGTTCGAACGTTGATTTGCTAGCCACGATGGGCGCGGACGTAGTGTTAGTGGCTCCACAGACTTTGTTGCCGCATGGTGTGGAAAACTGGCCGGTACGCACCAGCCATGATTTTGATGCCGAATTAGTTGAAGCGGATGCTGTCATGATGCTACGCGTACAAAAAGAACGTATGAACGGTGGGTTTTTCCCATCGCACCGTGAGTACGCTACCTATTACGGACTCTCGAAAGATCGTGCGGCGCTGTTACGCGATGAAGCTATAATCATGCACCCAGGCCCCATGTTGCGTGGCATGGAAATTAACTATGATGTCGCCGATTACCCCAATACCGTCGTATTGGGGCAGGTAAATAACGGTGTGCATATGCGGATGGCGGTGTTATTCACGTTGTTGGCCGGGTCCGGGGTGGCGTAATGCGAGACAGGTTAGACAACATATATAAAGAACAAAAAATGACAGCACACAAACCACATAACACAGGGGAAGCGACGAACATGTCTCACGCACACCATGCCCCGACTCACGGAGAATATCCAGCCACCGGGGAGTTGCGTCCAGCAGCACCGCAATCGCTGTTGTTGCGCAACGTGCGCCCGTACGGAGAGGGCAGCCCAGTCGATGTGCTACTTGCCGACGGTCGCATTCAGGCGATAGAGCCTACCGATTCACCAGCCGCTGCGAAGCTTAATGCAGATGACCAGCGGGATTTGGGTGGAAATATCTTATTACCTGGGCTGGTAGACATGCATGTGCATTTGCGTGAACCGGGCAGGGAAGACACAGAAACTATCGTCACGGGATCCGAGGCGGCGGCACGCGGCGGTTTTACTGCAGTCTTCACCATGGCTAACACACAGCCAGTTACTGATCAGCCGGTGATCGCAGAGTCCGTCTGGTACAAGGGTCAGCAATATGGGGTTTGCGATGTGCATCCCGTGGGGTCGATTTCCCAGGGGCTGGAGGGGAAAAACCTCACAGAGTTTGGCATGCTTGCACGCAGCGCCGCGAAAGTGCGAATGTTCTCTGACGACGGTAAATGCGTCAACGATCCACAATTGATGCGCCGTGCCCTGGAATATGCCAAAGGCTTGAACGTATTGATCGCGCAACACGCAGAAGACCATCGTATGACCCAAACAGCGGTTGCTCACGAGGGGGCGACTGCCGCGCAGCTTGGATTATCGGGCTGGCCGAGGGTCGCAGAAGAATCGATCGTCGTCCGGGATGCGCTATTAGCACGGGATTACGGAAACCGCGTGCATATTTGCCACGCTTCTACTGCCGGAACCGTTGAGCTTATCCGCTGGTCGAAGCAGAATAATATCCCTATCACCGCGGAAGTCACGCCACATCATTTATTGCTCCATGATGAGAAGCTGCGCACGTATGATGGAATTTTTCGTGTGAATCCTCCGCTACGCGAGGAATCAGACACGATGGCTTTGCGCCAAGCTTTGATTGATGGCGTAATTGACTGTGTGGCAACCGATCACGCACCGCATGGTAGCGAAGACAAATGCGTGGAATTTGAACACGCGAAACCCGGAATGCTCGGATTAGAATCATCTCTGGCTGTCATAGCGCAGATTTTTGTTGAATCAGGAATGGCTGACTGGAGATTTGTCGCGCGGGTCATGTCCGAACGCCCTGCGCAAATTACTCATCTGCCGGATCACGGTCGACCGATCGCAGTGGGAGAACCCGCCAACCTTACGGTGGTAGATCCGGCTCATCCCTGGACGTCGAAAGCCGAGGAATTTGCCTCTAAATCTAGGAATAACCCATATGAGGGTCTCGAATTTGGGGCGAAAGTCACCCACACTATCTTGCGTGGTGGCTTGAGTTTTGAGCTTGCCAAGTCTGCACAACCGGCGAACAAAAAGTAGTCCCACAGGGAATAATTGCATTGAGTACTCGAGAACACGAACACAGCAAGCGAAAGGCAACGACCGTGAATAATCCTGCAGCCAGAAGCTATCCACCGGAGGCAATACCTGCAGTCCTTGTCCTCGGAGACGGCAGTGTATATCCGGGGTTTGGATTCGGCGCAACCGGAAAAAACCTCGGAGAGGCTGTATTTACAACTGCGATGACTGGTTACCAAGAGACGATGACGGATCCGTCGTACCATCGTCAGATTGTGGTGGCCGCGGCTCCGCACATTGGTAATACCGGCTGGAATGAGGAAGATGATGAGTCACATGATGGGCGAATCTGGGTCGCAGGGCTCGTTATTCGTGACCTGGCTCATCGTGTGTCCAATTGGCGTGCGACGAGCTCGTTACCCGAAGTTATGCAAAAGCAGGGAATCATAGGAATTTCGGGTATCGATACGCGCACGTTAGTTCGGCGTCTCCGTAATCATGGCTCCGTGAAGGCCGGAATATTTTCTGGTGCGCAAGCACAACGTCCGCATGCTGAGCTGATTGCAGAAGTTCAGGGGCAGAACGACATGACCGGTGCGGATTTGGCCAGTGAGGTGTCGGTAGATAAAGCCTACACGGTGCCTGCAGAAGGGCAGACCCGTCACCGCGTAGTTGCCTTCGACATGGGTATCAAGACTGCGACGCCGCGCAATTTTGCGCGTCGTGGAATTGAAACTGTCGTGGTTCCGGCGGGTACTAGTTTTGCGGAAGTGCAAGAGCTGCAGCCTGATGGAGTATTTATCTCTAACGGCCCGGGAGATCCGGCCACAGCGGATGAGATGGTGTCTACGCTACGCGAAATTCTGGCTGCAAAAATTCCGTTTTTCGGTATTTGTTTCGGTAATCAGCTGCTTGGGCGAGCGTTGGGTTTAGAGACGTACAAAATGAAGTTTGGGCACCGTGGAATCAATGTTCCAGTGGTGCACCATGAGTCAGGGAAGATCGACATCACCTCGCAAAACCACGGTTTTGCCTTGGCCGCGCCTGGTAATACCAAGACTTTGACTGCTGACAGCCCAGAAACTGATCGAGCGTTTTCCACTGATTTCGGACCGGCGTTAATCACTCATACTTGTCTTAACGATGGCACTGTTGAAGGCGTGGCACTTCGTAGTGGTTTAGCTTATTCGGTTCAATACCACCCAGAGTCAGCTGCGGGGCCACACGATGCCCACCCACTTTTCGATCAATTTCTCGCTCTGCTTGATCAGCACGACCAGGAAAGGAAAGCTTAATTATGCCAAAGCGCCCTGATATTCAACACGTCCTGGTCATTGGATCTGGACCAATTGTTATTGGCCAAGCTTGTGAGTTCGATTATTCGGGTACACAGGCATGCCGGGTTCTGAAGGCTGAGGGCCTACGGGTAACCTTGGTGAATTCAAATCCAGCTACGATTATGACCGATCCGGAGTTTGCTGACGCAACTTACGTTGAACCGATCGAGACTGAGTACATAGAGAAAATCATCGAAAAAGAACGCGCCGGTGGCCATCCGATTGACGCTGTGCTTGCGACACTTGGCGGACAAACTGCGTTGAATGCTGCGATCCAATTAGACCGTGCTGGTGTTCTGGATAAACACGGCATTGAGCTTATCGGTGCTGATATCGATGCGATCGAACGTGGCGAAGATCGTCAGAAGTTTAAAGACATCGTCGAGAAAGTCGGTGGTGAATCAGCACGTTCCGAGGTGTGCTACACGATGGACGAAGTCCATGCGTGCGTCGAGCGGTTAGGGCTTCCGGTCGTAGTGCGTCCATCGTTTACCATGGGCGGCCTTGGTTCAGGGCTTGCTTACACCTACGAGGATTTGGAAAGAATTGCCGGTGGAGGTATCGCTGCATCTCCAGATGCGAATGTTCTCATTGAAGAATCCATATTAGGTTGGAAAGAATTCGAGTTGGAGTTGATGCGCGACGGTGATGATAACGTCGTGGTCATTGCCTCCATCGAAAATGTCGATGCCCTCGGCGTGCACACGGGTGATTCGGTAACGGTAGCGCCTGCCCTGACGCTAACCGACCGTGAATTCCAGAGAATGCGTGATCTGGGTATCGACATTATTCGCGAAGTGGGAGTGGATACCGGCGGATGTAATATCCAGTTTGCGATCAACCCGGACGACGGGCGCATCATTGTTATTGAGATGAACCCGCGAGTGTCGCGCTCGTCAGCTCTGGCATCCAAGGCCACTGGATTTCCGATTGCAAAGCTGGCAGCCAAGCTCGCGATCGGATATTCCTTGGACGAGGTTAGCAATGACATCACGGGGACTACTCCGGCAGCCTTTGAGCCGACTTTGGACTATGTCATCGTAAAAGCACCCCGTTTTGCCTTTGAAAAATTCCCGGGTGCAGATGACACTCTGACGACCACTATGAAATCGGTGGGCGAGGCCATGGGAATTGGTCGTAACTATATCCAAGGCTTGAACAAAGTTATGCGCTCGCTGGAAGCCAAACCGTTTGGCCTTTGGACTGTGCCAGATGAGGTCATCGCTGGCGAGGCAACTGAGGTTTCTGAGATTCTTGATCGCTTGCGGCGCCCAACCGCAGGGCGTATGTACGATGCTGAATTGGCTATTCGTTGGGGTGCCAGCATTGATGCAGTGCACGAAGCTTCCGAAATTGATCCCTGGTTCCTTGCCGAATTAGCGCACCTCGTGGAATTTGGTAATTATCTGCGCACCGCACCGGTCTTAGACGAGCAACTACTCCGGCAGGCGAAAGTTATGGGCCTGTCAGATGCACAGATCGCTGCGCTTCGACCAGAGTTTGCTGGCGAAGACGGCGTGCGTTCATTGCGCTGGAGCCTGGGCATCCGCCCTGTCTACAAGACTGTTGATACCTGCGCTGGAGAATTTGAAGCCCATACGCCGTATCATTATTCGGCCTATGAATATGATCCAAACGCAGAATCAGAGGTTTCTGAGCAGCCTGACAAGGACAAAGTCATAATCTTGGGCTCTGGGCCAAACCGCATCGGTCAGGGAATCGAGTTCGACTATTCATGTGTGCATGCCGCGTTGGAACTGTCGCGTATTGGCTACGAAACCGTAATGGTTAACTGCAACCCTGAGACAGTCTCCACGGACTATGACACGGCTGACCGCCTATATTTTGAACCTCTGACTTTCGAAGATGTCATGGAGGTCTACTACGCTGAATCTCAGTCCGGAAACGTCGCTGGCGTGATCGTGCAGCTCGGCGGACAAACACCACTCGGCCTGGCCGAACGTCTCGCGGCTGCCGGGGTACCAGTGGTGGGAACCAGTCCAGAGGCCATTAATAATGCTGAAGATCGTGGGGTCTTCGGTAAAGTGTTGGCGCAAGCTAAACTGCCAGCACCAGATTTTGGTACTGCGACCACGTATGCTGAAGCGCGCGAAGTCGCTGCGCAGGTCGGCTACCCAGTGCTTGTGCGCCCTTCCTACGTGCTTGGTGGACGCGGCATGGAAATCGTCTATGACGAGGCCAGCCTGGAAAGCTATATTGAACGCGCTACGGAGCTTAGTGAAGACCACCCGGTCCTAGTGGATCGCTTCTTAGATTCGGCGATTGAAATTGATGTTGACGCTCTGTGCGACGGGGAAGAAGTCTATCTTGCTGGCGTGATGGAACACATTGAGGAAGCGGGCATTCACTCCGGTGATTCGTCGTGTGCATTGCCGCCGATGACATTGGGGCCGGAAGATATCGACAAAGTACGTGAATCGACCAAAGCATTGGCGCACGGCATCGGTGTAAAAGGCTTGATAAACGTACAGTTTGCGCTCAAAGATGACATTCTCTACGTCATTGAAGCGAACCCGCGCGCTTCTCGCACAGTTCCGTTTGTTTCGAAAGCTACCGGTGTGCCACTGGCCAAGGCTGCAGCGCGGATTATGCTTGGTGCGACGTTGCAAGACTTACGTGCTGAACGAATGATTCCAACGACTTATGATGGCGGGTCACTCCCATTGGATCACCCAATCGCAGTGAAGGAAGCCGTGATGCCGTTCAAGCGCTTCCGGCGTCCGGATGGTACTCCATTAGATACCTTGCTGTCACCGGAAATGAAATCTACCGGTGAAGTAATGGGCTTGGCAGATAACTTCGGCGCTGCTTATGCCAAAGCGGAAACCGCAGCTTTTGGCTGTCCGCCCCGCCAGGGAACGGTGTTTGTTTCCGTGGCAAACCGGGACAAGCGTACTTTGATCGTTCCTATTCAGCGTCTCGCTTCGCTTGGATTTAACCTCGTAGCGACCGCAGGCACTGCACAGATGCTTCGTCGTAACGGCATTGATTGTGAGATTGCGCATAAGGCGTCGGAAATCCGTGCCGGCAAAGTCGAAGGAAAATCCATCGTTGATCAGATCACTGAAGGCGATATTGATCTGATCCTGAATACCCCGGCTGGCTCTGCTGGTGCCCGCCATGATGGCTATGACATTCGTACTGCAGCAATTTCAGTAGGAATTCCTGCCGTTACCACCGTCCAAGGAATCACCGCAGCGGTGCAGGGAATCGAAGCTCTCCGCGGAGATGAGTTGACCGTCCGTAGCTTGCAGGAACTTAACCATGGCGACTAGTACGCGAGACAATTCTGTTAGTTTTGGCGAACGTCTTCGCGAGCGTGCCGCCGAGCGCGGGCGGCTATGCGTCGGTATTGATCCGCATGCAGGTCTATTACAGGATTGGGGGCTTGCCAACGATATTGCTGGGTTGCGAGAATTCTCCCGGCGTTGTGTCGACGCCTTTGCGGATACTGCATGCGTCGTCAAGCCGCAGGTCGCGTTTTATGAACGCTTCGGTGCTGCAGGTTATGCGGTGCTGGAAGAAACGCTCGACGCGCTACGAGACGCAGGTGCGCTGGTAATTGCGGATGCCAAACGCGGCGATATCGGTTCCACCATGGAAGGATATGCGTTTGCTTGGCTCGATCCGGATTCGCCGTTACACGCTGATGCTGTCACAGTGGCTCCATATCTCGGTTTGGGGGCACTAAAACCAGCAATTGCAGCTGCGGAGCAAAATGGCGCCGGCGTTTTCGTGCTAGCGGCAACTTCGAACCCGGAAGCGGTAGAACTGCAAAGCTTTCAACAAGCAGGCGTCAGTTTAGCGCAGCACGTAGTGGACTATTGCCGGGATTTTAACCAAAACCGTAATGCAGCAGTGCTGGGAGTTGTCGTGGGAGCTACAGTGTCTAGCCCGCTCGATCTGGGCGGATTCAATGGTCCAATACTCATGCCCGGAGTTGGGGCGCAAGGCGGCACTGTGGCTGACATCGCACGGATTACAGCAGATGCGACAGAATGGTCATTTCCTAATGTCTCTCGGAGTGTACTTTCCGCAGGCCCCGATGTTTCTGACCTGCGGAAAGCGGTTCTGAAGGAGGCTAATAATTTTCCTGGGCGTTAATATTCAGTCGTTTGTACCATTTGAATATTCTGCGAGAAAATATCGTGGATGAAGCTGTGGCATGACAGAATTATGCCGTTGTGCCTGGTGCAATATCGCGGATTGCCTGGTTGCGGTGTTAAGATATGCGAAAAGCTGACGTTGTCAGAAACGTGAGTGGCACAAGTGGCTAGTTCACGTCAATTGACCGCGTCTCGGCTCTATAGATCTCGGCTCTATAATTCCTAGTCGGGAGGCAACTGATACAGTTGCCGAAGATAAGAACCATAAACCCACATTGAATCGGAGGAATCCACGTGGCCCTTCCAAAGTTGACTGATGAGCAGCGTAAAGAAGCTCTGGCAAAGGCTGCTGAGGCACGTAAAGCACGCGCTGAGCTCAAAGCCGAACTGAAGCGTGGCGGAACCAATCTAAAAGAAGTTCTGGACAAGGCTGAAACCGATGAGATCATCGGCAAGACCAAGGTTGCGGCTTTGCTGGAAGCTTTGCCTAAGGTTGGTAAGGTCAAGGCACGCGAAATCATGGAGGACCTGGAGATTGCTCAGACTCGTCGCCTTCGCGGCTTGGGTGAGCGCCAGCGTCGTGCATTGCTGGATCGTTTCGGATACTCCGAAAACTAAAGCTAATGACCGGCGTGATACCACGGGGCCGTTTGGTCGTGTTAGCTGGGCCGACGGCCGTTGGAAAATCGACGGTCGTGAAACAACTGCGCACTACCGTTCCAGATCTCTATTTTTCAGTTTCTATGACCACCAGGGCACCGCGTCCTGGAGAGGCTGATGGAGTCGACTATTATTTCGTTAGCCCCGAGCGTTTCCAGGAGACCATTGACAGCGGGAAAATGCTTGAATGGGCAGAGGTACACTCCGGCTTGCAGCGTTCAGGTACACCTGCTCAGCCAGTAACCGAGGCCTTGGAACAAGGCCGCCCTGTGCTTGTAGAGGTGGACCTGGAAGGTGCAAGAAATGTGAAGGCAAAGATGCCGGAAGCAACCACGATATTTTTGGCGCCACCGTCTTGGGAGGTGCTGTGCGAGCGCTTGAGCAACCGGGGTACCGAACCAGACGATGTTGTCCGTCGTCGCTTAGACACAGCTCGTATAGAGTTGGATGCACAGGGCGAATTCGATCACGTTGTGGTTAACGATGATCTAAAACAGGCCGTAGAGTCCATTAGTGAATTCTTGCGCAGTTAGCTCTTGTTTCACCTGGACGGCTAATATATTTTCATACACTCAACGCGAAAAGGGGTTGGTCTCGTAGTGGCTACTGAGTCCACGAAATCTGACAGCGTCTTCGACACACCCGAAGGCATCACTGATCCACCGATCGACGAACTACTGAATAAAGTCTCGTCGAAGTATGCTCTGGTGATCTTTGCTGCGAAGCGCGCACGCCAGATTAATAGTTATTACCAGGAGCAAGACGAGGGCGTATTCGAATTCGTCGGTCCGCTGGTCACCCCAGAGCCAGGCGAAAAACCTCTCTCTTTGTCTTTGCGTGAAATCGAAGAAGGCTTGTTAGATCACGAAGAAGCTCGCTAATTCGCTCCGCTGCAATGAATAACTTTTAGTGTTGTGTAGGCTTCGACGCTTAGCTGGTATCGAGTCTCTGCTTCATTGCTTATTCTATAACCCACTGTCCCCGAGAACGGGGCGGTGGGTTTTCCGCGTGCAACGCCCCTCTGAATTCAAGCTGTTCGCGCACTTAACAGGGAACTCTGGCGTTGGCACAAGCTGTGGGGCGCGTGAGAAACCTGACAATAACTATAAAGTACGCTAGGATTCCACTGTTTGAGAACCCTGGTTCTGATGAGTTGTTGAATGGAGTGATGAATGCTCGAACTGCTGTTTCCCAGCATATTGCATATTGTGGTGTTTAGTGTCGGACTTGGTTTGGCCTTTTGGAAGCTGAATTCTGAATTGAAAAACGCCCAGCACCCCGCCGAGCAGAACGGGGAGGTTGAGAAATAGTGGATACATTCACGATCACTGTAATCCTCTCGTTTATCGGGTTTTTGGTAGTCGGAATTTGGGTTAGTCGGGGAATTAATAATAAAAACGACTACTTTGTTGCGGGTCGCAACGTCGGCGTTTTGTTCATCGTCGGTACGCTCGTGGCTTCCTTTCTGTCGACGGTGGCGCTCATGGGTGAGGCGGGTATGGCCTACGACGGTTTCCCTTGGCCAATCCTATTACTCGGTGTCATGTCCAAAATGGGCTACCTGGCCGGGGTCGTACTGTTTGGTCGTTATCTCCGCGATTCTGACGCATTGACCATCCCGGAATTTTTTGGCAAGCGGTTTAACTCGTCTCGGTTACGGGCTCTAGCTGGGGCTTCAGTGTTAGTGGGTATGGGGCTCTATCTGGTTACCGTTACTCGTGGCCTAGCGGTCGTTATCGAAGCAATTCTGGGGATCGATGGTTTTTGGGCGGTGTTCATAACCTGGGTGGCATTTACGATTTTTACGGTGTTGTCTGGATCCAAGGGCGTAATTATTACCGATACGATGATGTTCTTTTTCTTTATCATCGGAGGCGTGCTGGGGTCGGTAGCGATTTTCCGGGAGGCCGGTGGTGTAAAAGAAACCTTCAACAAACTGGCAGCTGACCCTACGCTGCGCGAAGGCTTGTTGTGGCATGGTCAGGTTGAAGGACCAGGTGAGCGTCTGAACTCGATAGGGGAAGCCCTCATCTATATATTCACCTTTGGTCTGGTGTGGGCCTTTGTCACGGCTGTGAGCCCGTGGCAGGCTTCGCGTTACATGATGGCAAAATCCAGTCACACTGCTATACGGGCGGGTATTGTTACCCTGCTGATAATCCCATCTTTCTATCTTTTCGTCATGTTCGCGGCGTATGCCGTGAATTTGATTAACCCGGAGATTGAACCGAACTCCCAGGTATTCATTTGGGCTGCATACAACATCATGCCGACTGCAATTGGTGTTATTCTTGTCACGGGTATCGTCGCTGCTGGTTTATCTTCAGCATCGACGTTCTTGTCGTTAGTCGGCTTCAGTGCAGCACACGACGTGGGGCCGATGTTCCGCCGTGGTGAAGGTCTCGATGGTGGAGATACAAAGACTGATAATGTGCGCAGTGCTCGTTGGGCAATGTTGATCGTGGGGGCCATCGCGTTGCTGTTGGCCTATATTGCTACCCCGAGCGTGCTCGATATTGGTTATATGGCTGCATCGTTTTTTGCTGCTTCCTGGGGAATTGTGGCCTTCGCCTCTACACAGTCAAAGCGGATTTCCGAAACTGGCGCGTTTTGGGGAATGTTGTTGGGTGGCGTGATTACCTTGATCCTGGAGAGCATCAAGACCTTCGGGGGTGTGGACTGGCCGATGGCATTCCACCCGGTGTTGTTCGGACTTGCGGCAAGTTTGATCGCGGTCATCATTGGATCAATGCTTCGACCAGTCGAGAAAAACTCGTGGCAGTACATTTCGGAGTTAAAGCAGCGCGTAGAGTCGGACGTGACTGTCGCGGAAGTCAAGGTGACTAATCGATACATTTACGTAGCGATCGGCTTTATTGCCATTTTGTTTAGCGCGGTAGGATTTTTCTACGTCCCCATTATGAGCTAGCCCAACCAGCAGGAGGCCAACGTACGATGCCTGGAGATCAAAGCCAGCCACGCAACCTCGTCATCGGGGTATGTGGTGGGATTGCTGCTTATAAGTCTTGTCAGTTGATTCGAGACTTCACCGAAGCAGGTGACCAGGTTCGTGTTATTCCCACCGAATCTGCCTTGCGGTTTGTGGGTAGCGCGACCTTTGAGGCGTTGTCCGGTAACCCTGTTTCTACCACGGTGTTCTCTGAAGTTGATGAAGTCGCCCATGTCCGGCTAGGTCAGGAAGCGGATGGCATCATTATTGCTCCCGCTACCGCAGATTTTTTGGCTCGTGTGGCTCATGGGCGTGCTGATGATTTATTGGCGGCTACCGTGTTGGTGGCGGCTTGTCCAGTGATTATTGCACCGGCTATGCACACAGAAATGTGGGAGAATCCGGCCACGCAAGCTAACGTTGCAACGCTGCGTGAACGGGGGATCGTCGTGGTAAATCCTGCCACCGGTCGTCTGACTGGCAGAGACTCCGGCCCGGGGCGATTGCCGGAACCCAGCCATATCGCTGATATTGCGCGAACTGTTTTTTCCGGTGCCAGCATGAAACAGACGCTTGCGGGGGTTAACGTACTTATTAGCGCAGGTGGAACGCAAGAAATTATTGATCCGGTTCGTTTTATCGGTAACCGCTCTTCTGGAAAACAAGGCTTTGCCTTGGCAGAAATCGCAGTACAGCGGGGAGCTACGGTCACTGTGGTCGCTGCGAATTGTGCCGCCTTGCAAGCTCCTCCCGGGGCCACCGTTATTCCGGTGGAAACAACCCGAGAACTGCAGCAAGAGCTGCACAATCAGGCACCGGAGGCTGACTTAATCATCATGGCTGCAGCGGTGTCGGATTTTCGTCCGGCGAATCCAGCAGAATTCAAAATGAAGAAATCGAATGAGACGGACAGTCCCAGTCTGAACAGAATTGAGATGACGGAAAATCCGGACGTGTTAGCTAGCCTGGTTAAAGCGCGGGCAAACCGCACGTTGGCTCCAGAGACTGTCATCATGGGTTTTGCTGCTGAAACGGGCGACGATACCCAATCGATTCTGACATATGCCCAAGAAAAGCTCGAACGTAAGGGCTGCGACATGCTGATGTGCAATGAAGTCGGTGTTGGCAAAGTTTTCGGGCAATCCACTAACCAGGGCTACCTCCTGGATAAGGACGGCGGGATTAGTGAGATCGCTGCGGCGACGAAGCATATGGTGGCTGCCCAGATTTTGGATAAATTGGCATTGCGCCTGTAGACAGCTTTGTCTATAGTAATCTATACTAAGTGGTATTCAGGCGTGGTTTTCTGAAGTAGTTATCTGCGCCACACAAGCTGTTTTGGACAGCATGAATAAGCAATGTACGTCGTTTTCTCTGCTCATTAAGGATTTTTTGTGGCTGCACCAGTTCGCGCAAGCGCCTCGGGCCTGCGTCTGTTTACTTCAGAATCTGTGACAGAAGGTCACCCCGACAAGATTTGCGATGCAATATCGGACAGCATATTGGACGCTCTCCTGGCTAAGGATCAACATGCACGCGTGGCAGTGGAAACACTAGTGACTACCGGGCAAGTTCATGTCGCTGGTGAAGTGCGTACCAAGAGTTACGTAGAGATCCCGCAATTAGTTCGGAAAACCCTTGTCGATATTGGTTTTACCAGTTCAGATGTTGGTTTTGATGGTCGTACTTGTGGCGTGAATATTGCCATTGGTGAGCAGTCTCAGGAAATTGGGGATGGAGTCGATCGCTCACACGAAGCGCGTTCGGGATTGCAGCTTGACGACGATGATCTCGCTGGTGCCGGTGACCAAGGGCTCATGTTCGGCTATGCAACGAATGAGACTGCAGAGTTTATGCCGTTGCCAATCGCACTCGCGCACCGGTTGTCTCGTCGACTCACGGAGGTGCGGAAGCAAGGAATTGTTCCGCACTTGCGCCCGGACGGTAAAACTCAGGCGACGTTTGCGTATTCCGGTGATCGTCCATCGCACATTGACACTATCGTGATTTCTACGCAACACGATCCGGAAGTTACGCAGGAATGGTTGGAAGAGCAGCTCCGCACGCACGTCATCGAATACGTTATTGCTGAAGCTGGTCTGCAGAATTTCTATACCGACGATGTTACGCTGCTTATTAATCCCTCCGGTTCCTTCATCCTGGGCGGTCCTATGGGCGATGCAGGCCTGACCGGACGCAAGATTATTGTTGACACTTATGGTGGCATGGCGCGTCACGGCGGAGGAGCCTTTTCCGGGAAAGATCCGTCGAAGGTAGATCGTTCCGCAGCCTACGCGATGCGTTGGGTCGCTAAAAATATTGTGGCTGCGGGTCTGGCTGACCGTGCAGAAGTACAGGTCGCATATGCTATCGGGCGAGCGAATCCTGTGGGACTCTATGTCGAAACCTTTGGCACTGCGCACCATGGGTTGGACGATGAATCAATTCAAGCTGCCGTCGCGAAGACTTTTGACCTTCGCCCTGCGGTTATTATTCGTGAGTTAGATCTATTGCGTCCGATTTACCGTCCTACCGCTGCTTACGGCCATTTCGGTCGCACAGATTTGAATCTGCCATGGGAACAGACGAACCGTGTTGAGCAGTTACGGGCTGCCGCGGGGGTATCCTAGCTCTTCATGGAGAGTTTATGGAGCTAGCTCATCCGGTTGCGCATGTGTTGCCTCTTTTGGGGTTAGCACATCTGGACCGTGGGTTTGATTACTTAGTCGCAGACAAAGACGACAAAGTAGCCCAGGCAGGTACTCGTGTGCGCATTCGATTTCACGGCCGACTCGTCGACGGGATTGTGTTGGAACGTCGTGCGCACTCAGAGCATTTAGGGCGATTGCGTTATCTAGAGCGGGTTTATTCCGAGCACGTTGTCTATCCGCAGCAGACCGCACGGCTTGTGGAATCCCTGGCGCAGCGCTATGGCGGCACCCGTGCGGACCTCATCAGAACCGCGATACCTCCGCGTCATGCCCAAGCGGAATCCTCCGATTTTGTTACTGCCTGGGACAAACTCGGCGAAGCTATTGAGCCGGACCTTTCTGGTTGGTCGAATTATCGGCACGGGCAGTCTTTTGTTGATTCAGTACTGGCTCGCCGTTCCGCACGCGCTGCATGGCAGATCACACCAGGCGATGACTGGGCAGGCATCGTGGCGTCGTTGCTAGCGAAAGTGGCCATTGATGGGGGCGGAGCACTGGCTGTGGTTCCTGATCAAAGGGATCTTGACCGCGTGGAAACTGCCCTTCGCGAGCATTTGGGGCCGAAGCAAATCACGGTGCTTAACGCTCAGTTGGGGGCGCAGGGACGCTACCGTAGATTTTTATCCGTCTTACATGGACAAGCACGGGTAGTAATTGGTACGCGCAGCGCGGCGTATGCGCCACTGAAAAATCTCAGTTTAGCTGTCATTATCGATGATGGAGACGAAAACCTCATCGAACAGCGCGCTCCTTATGCTCACGCTCGGGAAGTGCTGACCACGCGCGCTGGGCTGGAGGGCTGCTCGTTGCTCATCGGCGGGCTTGCCCGCACCGCGGAGACACAGCTATTGGTGGAAGCCGGCTGGATGCACGGTTTGCTTGCTTCACGCGATCGAGTACGCGAATCGTCCCCACTTATACGAGCGGCAGCCGATACGGATTTTGAACTGGAAAAAGACCCGGTAGCCAGGCAGGCTCGTGTACCAGGGCTCGCGTTTGATGCAGCTCGTCGGGCGCTTTCTGCAGGAAAGCCAGTATTGGTGCAAGTTCCACGGAAGGGCTATATCCCGACGCTGTCTTGCGCACAGTGCCGACATCCAGCGCGATGTCGTATCTGTAATGGGCCGGTAGGATTACCCGGGCAGGATCCTGCGGCTGCTGTGGCAGCATCCACGACAAGCGCGATACAGTCACAGTCACGAGTTGCGACATCAACCGAATCACGAGCGGAAGTGCCCACATGTCGATGGTGTGGAGCGATTCACTCAGCGTTTCGGTGCGGCGAATGTGGCTCACAACGTCTCCGGGCAGTGGTACTTGGTGCGCAACGCACCGCGGAAGAATTGGGGAGAGCGTTTCCGTCCACACGTGTGATTACCTCTGGTGGTTCGCGGGTATTGGATTCGGTTCCAGATTCACCCGCGTTGGTGGTTGCGACCCCAGGTGCGGAACCCCTGGTGGATGGTGGCCATTACGGGGCCGCGTTGTTATTAGATACTTGGGCTTTGCTTGGCAGGCAGGATTTACGTGCCGCGGAAGATACTCTGGCGACGTGGATGCGCGCTGCCGCTTTAGTGGAAAGTCGTGCTTCAGGTGGCATGGTCATCGTTGTGGCTGAAGCTAGCTTGCCGTCCGTGCAGTATTTGATTCGTTGGGACCCCGTAGGCGCTGCAACAGCTGAATTGGCAGGGCGTAGGGAGACCAAATTTCCCCCCGCCGTGCATATGGCTGCTATTGATGGCGCGGATGCGAGCCTGGACATGTTTCTTGACTTAGTTGAACTTCCAGCGCACGCGGAGGTACTGGGCCCAGTTGACCTGCCTTATTCCACCAGGTTGCCTGGGGACTATGATGAACAGCGCTTTGGCCTCCCACAGAGAATTTTGGTGCGGACCCCGTTGGGGCCCCGGGCGGAACTAGGTGTGGCGTTGCGGACCGCTGCGGTGGCTCGTAGTTTGCGGAAAGACGAGCTTCCTTTACGGATTCAGGTCGATCCGCCCCATATTGGTTAAATCAGAATCGGTTAGTCTGAATAGTTATGGACCATTAAAGGAGTAGGAAGAACAATGCGGATTGTGTTTGCTGGTACACCGGAGCCGGCTGTTGTGGCTTTGGAAGCACTCTTGGAATCTGAGCACGAGGTCGTCGGTGTGCTTACCCGTCCAGATGCACGGAAAGGGCGCGGTCGTAGTTTGGCGTCGTCGCCGGTTGCAGCTTTGGCTCGGGAACGTGGGATTGAGGTGCTTACTCCCGAGACTTTGCGTGCTGACAGCGAGGCTGGTTCTCAGGTTCGCGCCTGGTTGCAGGAATTAGCTCCGGAGGCAATCGCGGTGGTGGCCTACGGTAAATTGATTAGTACGGATTTGTTGGACGTTGCCCGGCATGGCTGGATTAATCTGCATTTTTCTCTACTTCCACAGTGGCGCGGAGCGGCTCCGGTGCAAGCTGCAATTGCGCATGGCGATGATATTACTGGTGCCAGCACATTCCGGATTGAAGAAGGGCTTGATACCGGGGACGTATTTGGCACGGTGACGGAGGTTATTCGTGACGACGATACGGCGGATGATCTGTTGACGCGTCTGGCTTATTCCGGCGCGGATTTGTTGGTTGCTACCATGGATGGGCTGGCCGACGAACGCTTAGAGGCGCAGCCGCAATCTGGTGAGGCCACCTACGCCCCGAAAATTTCTGCTGAGCAGGCGCACATCGATTGGTCACAACCAGATTTTGCGATCGATCGGCACATTCGGGCTTATACACCCGGTCCTGGCGCGTGGACGATGCTCGGTGAGCAACGTTTAAAGATTGCACCGGTGACGCTGGTTACAGCGGGGAGTGACGCTGCGGCCCTGTTTGCGAAGAAATCTTTGTCTGCTGGCGAATTGTATGTTGCGAAAAACGATGTGTTTGTTGGCACCGCTACTACACCAGTGCGCTTGGGAATGGTCCAAGCACCAGGAAAGAAGAGAATGGATGCCGCAGCTTGGGCGCGCGGAAATCAACCGGAAGGAATTTTGTCATGAGTGCAGCAGCTGGCGGATTTCGATCTCGGTCGCGTTCCGGCGAATCCCCACGTTTAGCGGATAAAGCAGGCAACCAGACTGGAAAAAAGACGGATGCTCGAGGAGCTAAGTCGCAACAGCATGACAAGCGGCGTCCACACAGCTACAAGCAGCAGAAGCGACAGAAGCGAACACACCGCGAGACAGCGGGCGTCGACAAGCCTCGCCTGCTTGCCTTTGCGGTCTTGAATCGGGTTAGCGACGATGATGCCTATGCGAATTTGATTTTGCCGAAATGTTTGCGGGAAGAGCGTGTTAAAGGGCGTGATGCTGCGTTTGCAACAGAAATCACCTATGGCTGTCTCCGGTCGCTTGGCGTTCTCGATACTGTGATTGACGCGTGCTCGTCACGCGAGTTGGACTCGCTCGCCACGCCGGTCCTGAATGCCCTTCGCTTGGGAACTTACCAGTTGTTGTTTACGCGCGTTGATGATCATGCTGCTGTGGATACTTCAGTACGGCTAGTCGAATCGGCTGAGCATGGTAAGGCTAAAGGTTTTGTTAACGGCATTTTGCGCACGGTCGGCCGAACCCCCCGAGAGCAATGGATCGCACAGCTGCGACCAGAAAGTGAACTCGCTGGTTTGGCATTTGAACATGCGCACCCTGAGTGGATTGCAGGGGCGTTCAATGAGGCGTTGTTAGCGGAAAACCAAGATGCCAGCTTAGATGTGGAAAGCCCGCATTCTGACGGGATTCATCCAGAACTTGCCGCTGCGCTTGCGGCCGATTCAGAGCGCCCATTGGTGCATTTGGTCGCGCGTCCAGGAGAGATTAGTGCTGAAGAACTCGCGTTGATGATTGGGGGAGAAACCGGCAGGTATAGCCCATATGCGGTGTACTTGGAGTCTGGTGGCAACCCGGGGGCACTGGAACCAGTGCAGCAGTCAATGGCGGCAGTGCAAGATGAAGGTTCGCAGTTGATTGCGCGTGCGGTCGTGGAAGCCGAGGTGCTGGGAGAGGACTCTGGGCGTTGGCTCGACCTTTGTGCTGGGCCTGGTGGAAAAGCTGCTCTGTTAGGTGCTTTAGCCGCCATCGATGGTGCCTCGGTAGACGCGGTGGAAGTCTCGCCTCACCGTGCGGAATTGATTCGCTCAACGGTGGCTGATTTGCCGGTCACAGTGCACGTGGCTGACGGTAGAAGTCCGGGGTTAGCAGCTGGCTTTGACCGGGTGCTTGTCGACGCCCCATGCTCAGGGCTGGGAGCGTTACGTCGACGTCCGGAAGCACGCTGGAAAAAAGACGATCGCGATATTCTGGATTTGAATACACTGCAAGTGGAGTTATTACGCTCAGCGCTGCAGTTGGTGCGACCAGGTGGGGTGGTGGTTTATTCCACGTGCTCGCCAGACCTGCGTGAAACGCGGTCAATCGTTGACACAATTTTGGGGGATACTGACGGCCCGGCGGTAGAAGAATTATCAGCGTTGGCAACTCTTCCGGACATTCCAGGAATCGGCACTGGGAATTTCCTTTCGGCACAGATGTGGCCACATAGGCACGGCACTGACGCTATGTTTTTTGCTGTGCTCCGCCGGAAGAGTACCTAAACCAGTGGACTAGACGTTAGCCCGAATAACCGTAGAATGGCCAGTATGTCTGTTCGTGATTCAGCAAATTCCTCTCCGGGAGTCTCGCCCCTTGATGCGTCGTCTTCTATTTCTGATCCATTAATCAAGCGGCGGGCCTTGATCGCGCCGTCTATTTTGGCTGCGGATTTTTCCAGTCTTGGCGATCAAGTCCGTAGCGTTGACAACGCTGACTGGATTCACGTGGACATCATGGACGGACATTTTGTCCCAAACTTGTCGTTTGGTCCGGATGTGACCGCAACCGTCGATAAGATCACTGAGCAGTATTTAGATGTGCATTTGATGATCGAAAATCCGGAGCACTGGGTCGATACCTATATTGCTGCCGGTGCTGATTGCATCATCTTCCATGTAGAAGCGGCTGATGACCATGTTGCTTTAGCCAAAAAGATCCGGGAAAAAGGCGTTCGTGCTGGCTTCTCGCTGAAACCAGCTACCCCGATTGAGCCGTATCTTGCGGATCTTGAACATTTCGACTTGGCCTTGGTAATGAGTGTCGAGCCCGGATTTGGTGGACAATCGTTCATGCCTGACCAATTAGACAAAGTTCGCGCACTGCGCCAGGCCATTGATGAGCGGAATCTTGATTGTCTCATCGAGATTGACGGCGGAATTTCAGAACATACAATCGAGAAATCCGCTGAAGCTGGTTGTGACGCCTTCGTTGCAGGCTCCGCGGTCTTCAAGAAAACAGATCCGGCAGCAGCGGTGAATCATCTTCGCGCGTTAGCGACTGGGGCGACACAACACTAAATGACTTCTGAATTTTCTGCGAGCGCCTTAGACGCTCGTATTCTCAACGCTGCGCTCTCGGCAGCTCACCGAGCAGCCCTGGAGGTCCGTGGTAGTACAAGCCCGAATCCGCCCGTAGGGGCAGTAATTCTGACTGAAAATGGAGATATTTGTGGAGTCGGCGCCACTGAACCGCCAGGTGGGCGACATGCAGAAATTGTTGCGTTGGACCAGGCGGGTAGGTCTTCGAAGGGTGCGCATGTAGTGGTCACCCTCGAACCGTGCAACCATCAAGGCAGGACCGGCCCGTGCTCGCAAGCTCTCATCGATGCAGGTGTGGCTTCAGTGCATTATTTACATGCTGACCCCAATGTGATTGCAGCCGGTGGTGCAGAAAAACTACGCGCGGCGGGAATTGCGGTTCATCATCTTGGGGCCTCTGGTCTTTTGCAGCGGGATTCCACCGCGATTTTAGGCGACGAGCTGGAGCCATGGCTGCAGGCTACAGCCATGGGACGAGTGCACGTCACGGCAAAGTTCGCACAATCGGTCGATGGGTTTAGTGCTGCATCTGACGGATCAAGCAAGTGGATCACTGGTTCTAAGGCAAGAGAGAGGGTGCATCTCGATCGCAGTAAACGTGATGCGATCATTATTGGCACGGGGACAGCGTTAGCCGATAATCCATCGTTGACCGCTCGCTATATCTCCGAAACCGGAGAAACCTTGTTGTATAAGCAGCAGCCACGTCGTGTGGTAATCGGCAAGTCAGATTTGTCCGCATGCAGTAATTTGCAGCGTCTCGGCTTTGCACAATATCCCGATATTCCTACTGCTCTGACTGCCTTATGGGAACAGGGCTGTCGAGATGTGCTAGTCGAGGGCGGTCCGAAACTCCTGAGTTCATTTGTCGGGAGTGGTTACGTCGATGCAGTGCAAGCATATGTGGCACCGTTATTGCTAGGAGACGGGCGTAGTGTGCTTGCTTCTGCTGTTGGTGTGAATCTGGCAGATGGCATGCGTTTAGAGATCAATCGTGTCGAAAGACTTGGCAATGATGTGTTGTTGACCATGGTGCCGGGAGCGAAGTAGATAAGCTACGGAGAAAGGCGATAAATGTTTAGTGGATTGGTAGAAAACACTGGTGAGGTCGTAACGGTCGACAACGTCGGTGATGCGGTTCGTATGAGCATCCAAGGTGGGAGAATCATGCACGATGCCAGCCTGGGGGATTCCATAGCAGTCAACGGCGTCTGCTTGACGGTTGCGGAGTTGGATGTTGAATCCGGAGTTTTTGGCGCTGACGTCATGCAGGAATCACTAAATCGTTCAGTGCTGGGCGACTTGCGCCCTGGCAGCATAGTGAACCTCGAACGTGCACTCCGTGCCGACGCGCGACTTGGTGGGCACATCATGCAAGGGCATGTTGATGGTACAGCGCGACTGGTTTCTCGCACTCCCTCAGAGAACTGGGAAGTTTTGCGCTTCGAATTACCAGCGCAACTGGCAAAATACGTCGTAGAAAAAGGGTCTATTGCTATCAGCGGTGTGTCTTTGACTGTGTCTGCTATTTCTGAGACTCCTAGACCATCAGCTGCGGCCACGGCCGCGACATCGACTGTGCCCTCTGGTCCAGAATTTGAAGCGATTCCTAGAACGACTCCTATCCCTAATGCTGACAGTGGCGACTGGTTTGAAGTCTCCTTGATCCCTACGACATTGTCCGAAACCACCTTAGGCACCTTGGCAGTGGGCGAGAGGGTTAATCTAGAGGTCGACATCATCGGCAAATACGTCGAAAAGCTGTTGGCCGCGGGAACACCGACCGGTTATAGCTTTCCGTCAGACACACACTAAAGTGGAGACATATGAGCATCGAGGTCACCCAGGATGGCAAAGCAATCAAGCTTGATAGCGTCGAACGTGCAATAGCCGATATTCGGGCAGGCAAAGCTGTAGTGGTCGTAGATGATGAAGACCGCGAAAACGAAGGCGATCTAATTTTTGCCGCAGAAAAAGCTACTCCAGAATTAGTGGCTTTTATGGTCCGGTACACCTCTGGTTATATCTGCGCGCCGATGCTTCCAGACGACCTCAATCAGCTGGGCTTGCCGCCTATGGCGGCGGTTAACGAGGACGTGCGCGGTACGGCTTATACCGTGACTGTTGATTTCAATGACGGCACCACTGGTATTTCTGCGGCTAGTCGTGCCAAGACCTTGCGTGCATTGGCGTCCGCGGATGCGCATCGGGAGCAGTTCACCCGCCCGGGCCACGTCGTACCCCTGAGCGCTCGCCCTAATGGTGTGTTGGACCGCAACGGACACACCGAAGCTTCTGTTGATTTGGCACGCTTGGCAGGTTTGCGCCCGGCCGGTGTGATCTGTGAAATTGTGTCGGAAAAAGACCCGACCGATATGGCACGTCTTCCGGAACTACGGGAATTTGCCGATACCCATGACCTGGCTTTGATCTCAATAGAGCAAATGATTCAGTGGCGACGTCGTAATGAAATGCAGGTGGTCCGTGAGGTAGCAACCAGCTTGCCGACGGATGCTGGACCGATGACTGCGCTCGGGTACCGCCACCAGGTGGATGGGACGGAGCATGTGGCACTGATCGCGGGCTCGGTGGACGAGTTGCACAATGCCACAGACGTCCCAGTACGCGTGCATTCGGAATGTCTCACTGGTGATGTTTTCCACTCGCGTCGCTGTGACTGTGGACAGCAGCTGGATCAAGCGATTGACTATATCCAAAGAGCTGGTAGCGGCGTAGTGATCTATATTCGCGGACACGAGGGCCGGGGCATCGGGCTTCTCGCCAAGCTTAAAGCTTATCGTCTGCAGGAAAGTGGTGCCGATACCGTAGACGCGAATTTGGAACAAGGGCTGCCTGCGGACGCACGCGAATTTTCCGTGGCTGGTCAGATTTTGGCTGATCTGGGAATCGCGAGCGCGAATTTGTTGACCAATAACCCGTTCAAGGCTGAAGCCTTGGAAGGGTTTGGCGTCGAAGTATCTAAACGCACTGCACTGCTTACCGAAGCGAACGAAGATAACATCGCGTATCTACGTACGAAACGTGACCGCATGGGGCATGACTTGCCAACGGTTGCGGACTGGGATGTGCAACGTCCACAATAATCCGCGGCAAATTTGCGTCATCATATATCTATTTACAGCAAGGAGCTGACATGGCACACGGTGGAGCACCGCAGATCCCCCTAGGCAGCGCTAAAGGGGTGCGAGTATGCGTAGTGAGCACTCGCTGGAACCAGGAAGTCTGTGAGCAGATGCGCTCCCGGGCGCTAGCCGTGGCTGCTGAAGCAGGGGCCACGGTTTCGGAAGCACGTGTCATGGGTGCGATTGAGCTGCCAGTTGTTGTCCAGCAAGCGGCACGGCAATTCGACGCCGTGGTTGCTTTGGGTTGCGTGATTCGGGGCGGAACCCCGCACTTTGATTATGTCTGTGATTCTGTGACCCAGGGGTTGACCCGGGTGAGTCTGGATGAATCGACCCCGGTTACCAACGGGGTGTTGACCGTGAATTCCCAAGAGCAGGCACGTGCCAGAGCTGGGTTTCCGGATTCGATTGAGGATAAGGGTGGTGAGGCCATGGCTGCAGCGCTTGACACATTGGCTACCCTTCGTGAGCTGCGTGCCACTGCGCACCACCGTGAGACAGACATTTGCGAGGAACAAGCATGACGTCCCAATCTGATGAGACGAATTCCCACCAACAGTTTCACAAAGAACAGCAGCTCGACGAAAAGAAATTAGCAGCGTATACCGCGTTGGATCCATTTTCGGTGACGAGCAATAAACCGTGGGAGTTAACCATTACTTCTCGTAAACTGCGCGTCTACGCCACGCTCTTGATCCCGATCATCATGGCTGTTCACATTTTTATGGCGTGGCAACTTAGCCTCGAATTTACTGGGGCATCGGTCACTGGCGTCGATTTCATTGCATTTCCCGGCGTCGGCGTGATTATTTCTGTTTTAGTTTGGCTCGCGCTTTCGCGTCCTCGTGTGCGGGTCAATAGTGATGGCGTAGAAGTCCGTAATATTATCGGAACTCGGTTTTATTATTGGCAACTCATTTACGGACTATCCGTTCCCGAAGGTGCTCGTATGGCACGTCTCGAACTTCCTGAATTCGAGTATATGCCGTTGTGGGCGATTCAAGTTTCTGATGGTGCGGACACCATCCAGGCGGTACGAAAATTCCGCGAGCTTGAAGCCCAATACATGCCCGAAGAATAGCGAAATTTTTCTTAGCGATGAGTGATCCAGCAACGTACCGGCCGGCGCCCGGAACTATCCCCACGGAACCCGGCGTCTACAAATTTCGTGATGAGAATCGTCGGGTAGTTTACGTCGGTAAGGCGAAGAACCTCCGGGCACGTTTATCGAATTATTTCCAGGACATCACGCAACTGCACCCCAGGACACGGCAAATGGTGCAGACCGCAGATTCTGTGGAATGGACAGTCGTCGCTAGCGAGGTCGAAGCACTTCAGCTGGAGTACACCTGGATCAAGAGATTCGACCCCCGATTTAATGTCATGTACCGCGATGACAAGACATATCCGATGCTCGCGGTGTCAGTGGGAGAACAGGTTCCTCGAGTGTTTTTCTACCGAGGGCCAAGAAAACGTGGAGTCCGGTATTTCGGTCCATACGCACATGCTTGGGCGGTGCGAGAAACCATGGATTTGTTGTTGCGAGTTTTCCCAATGCGTAGCTGTTCATCCGGTGTATATCGCCGACACGAACGGTTGGGCAGGCCATGCTTGCTAGGTTATATCGGCAAATGCGATGCGCCGTGTATTGGACGGGTCAGTGCCGATGAACATCGGGAAACCGTGAACGGGTTGGTTGGTTTCATGCGTGGACGAACTAACGACGTCGTTAAGCGTCTGACTGCAGACATGGAAAAAGCGTCAGAGGAACTCGAATTTGAGAAAGCGGCACGCTTGCGTGATGACCTAGGGGCGATCGACAAGCTGATGGAGCAGCAGACGGTGGTGCTGGGGGATGGTACGGCAGCAGACCTTATCGCTTTCGCAGATGATGAATTGGAAGCTGCAGTGCAGATTTTCCATGTGCGCGATGGACGTATCCGTGGTCAGCGCGGCTGGGTAGTAGAAAAATTGACGGAGCTTCCAGAACTGATAGAAAATTTTTTGGTCCAGTTCTATTCCGATGCTGCTGAGCGTGAAGAAATGGAAGCAGCGGAAGACGCTAAACTCATTGACAGGCGCGGGGTAGATCAAGAATCCAGGCTAGAAATCCAAGAACACGACGAAGCAGCGCGGACTACCACGCGCGATGTGATTCCACGCCAGATCATGGTGCATACCGAACCACAAGATGTTAAACAGGTATCGACAGTATTATCTGATCTACGTGGTGGGTCAGTGGAAGTTCGGGTACCACAACGAGGCGAGAAAAAAGCCCTCATGGACACCGTGTATCGGAATGCCCTAGATGCGCTGAAACAGCACAAGCTAAAACGCGTCGGTGATCTCACCGCGCGGTCGGCGGCCCTGCAAGATCTGCAGACTTCTCTGTTCTTGGATAGCGCCCCGCTACGTATTGAGTGCATCGATATTTCGCATATTCAGGGCACAGACGTGGTCGCGTCATTAGTCGTTTTTGAGGACGGTCTTCCACGCAAAGCAAGTTATCGTCGTTACCGAATAAAGGAAGCTGCAGGTGGTGGGCATTCAGATGACGTTGCTTCCATCGCTGAGGTCACGCGGCGACGGTTCAAGCGTCACCAGGATGATAAATTGCATGTGCCTGATGAAGAATTTGAAGCGAGCACGTTTGCAGACGAGGACGTCACAGAAGAATCCGCGGATGGGAATCGTTTTGCCTACCCACCGCAATTATTCGTCGTCGATGGTGGCTTACCGCAGGTTAATGCAGCACAGAAAGTTTTCGATGATCTTGGCGTTAACGATGTAGCATTGATTGGTTTGGCTAAACGGCTCGAAGAAATCTGGGTTCCCGGTGAAGAAGAGCCGATTATCCTTCCACGCGGCAGTGAAGCACTTTATTTGCTGCAGCACATTCGCGACGAAGCACATCGCTTTGCAATTAGCTATCACCGTCAGCAGCGTTCCAAGCGCATGCGCAGCTCAGCGTTAGACGCGGTACCTGGCTTGGGTCCAGCCCGGCGCGCAGATTTGGTGAAGCATTTTGGTTCGGTCAAAAAGTTAAAGCAAGCCAGCGTGAAGGAAATTACTGAGGTGAAGGGGTTTGGTCCTGCGTTAGCAGAAAGTATTTATGCTGCGCTCCATAAGTAAGGAAGCGAATCGCACTGGTGTGATCCAGCGACTATGCTTTACAGCATGACCGCATTCGCCACGTCGCCAATTTTGCTTACCGGAATGTCTGGAGCCGGCCTGTCTACAGCTGCTCGTGTACTGGAAGACAAAGGGTTCTATGTCGCTCATAATTTGCCACCGGAGCTTATGGTGCAGTTGTTTGATTTGTGTGCAGACGACAATTCCCCGGTTGACAAAGTGGCAGTCGTAGCGGATGTTCGCTCGCGTATGTTTGGTGGCTCGATCTTGTCTGCTATGGATGAGCTAAAGAATCGGAATATGCCGGTCACAGTTTTGTTTATGGATGCCCGTGACGATGTTTTGATTCGGCGTTTTGATTCGGTGCGCAGAACCCACCCGTTGCAAGAAAAAGATACCTTGCAAATCGGTATTGAACGAGAACGGGCAGCAATTTCTGCACTCAAAGAACGAGCTGACGTCATTATCGATTCTTCAAATCTGTCTGTGCATGATTTACGTCGTGCAATGGAAGCCAGTTTCGGTTCCACAGGTCTGGATAAGCAGCATGTCACTGTCGAGTCATTTGGGTTTAAACATGGGGCACCACGGGATGCGGATTTGGTCCTCGATGTGCGATTTTTGCCTAATCCGTATTGGGTTCCGGAATTGCGAGAATACCGCGGCACCGATGGGCCAGTAGCCGACTATGTCTTGGCTAGCCCGGCTGCTCATAGTTTTATCGCGAATTTCGAGAAGATGCTTGATTCCATGCTTGATGGTTATCGGCACGAAGGTAAAAATTTCATCACGGTGGCAATAGGTTGTACTGGTGGTCATCATCGATCAGTTGCCATTTCGGAGGAGCTTGCTCGGAGGCTGCGGATCCGTGATGAACTCGAGGTTACTATCATGCATCGTGATTTTGAGCGCTCTTAGCTGCCTTAGGGGTCGAAGACAGAATTGTTGCTAGAGACCCTAGGTACTGCTCCTTAGTACCCGCACTCCGTATATGTAATACAACCTACGAAGGAATAATACTGCGCTATGGCTGCAGAGTCAGAACAGTCCGAACAGCCCGAATCAACCCCATCGAACGCGGTGTCTTCGCGTGTCTTAGAAGTCCAGCAAGGTCAGAAACAGCCAGGCCCCTTACGTATTGCCTCATTAGGGGGCGGCCATGGGCTGTTTCAAACGCTGAAAGCTGCGCGACGGCTTGCTCCAGAGGATATTTCGGCAATCGTCACTGTCGCTGATGACGGTGGTAGTTCTGGGCGATTGCGTAAGGAATTCGATATGATTCCGCCTGGTGACCTCCGCATGGCGTTAGTCGCCTTGTCAGTGCGCGATGATGCGGAAGGTAAGTTTTGGGAACAGACCCTTCAACATCGGTTTGGTGGTAGTGGCGCGCTGGCTGGTCATGCCCTAGGTAATTTATTGATTACCGGTTTGAAAGAAATTCTTGGTCAGGAACAGGCCGCTCTCGATGCGGTCATGCGACTCACCGGTGCTCAGGGCCGGGTACTGCCGGTGTGTACAGAGCCGTTGGATATTCAAGCGGACGTGTCTGGTCTAGATGACGACCCAAGGGTAATGCGTTCAGTTCGTGGTCAGGTAGCTGTCGCATCGACACCAGGGCAGGTACGGCGAGTCAGTGTTATTCCAGAAAACCCTGAAATTAACCCCGCAGCACTCGAGGCTATCCGTGGAGCTGATCTGGTCACGCTAGGCCCCGGCTCATGGTTTTCTAGTGTGATCCCGCATCTTGTGCTTCCACAGGTAGTGCGTGCAATTAATGAGTCCGATGCTTTAAGAATCTTGGTGCTCAACCTCAATGGTGAGCCTGGCGAAACGCAGGGATTTTCCTATGAGCGTCATATCCACGTCTTAGCGCAACATGCGCCGGGCTTGCATGTCGACGTAGTCATTTGTGATTCGGCATCGGTAACCTCGGAATCTGAGCGCGAATATTTGCAGAAAGCAGCGCGCATTCTGCAGGCCTCGATGGTTTTTGCTGATGTTCGAGAAATCGACGAGGCTGGCAGAGCAAGTTCGCGACATGATGAACTAAAACTGGCCCAGGTTCTGAGCGATGTTTACGTTAGATACACCCATGACCAGGAGCCGGCCGAAATTGAACCAACCGAAGAGAAACAGGGGTGACGCGATGGGACTGACAGAACAGGTCCAAGAAGAACTCACCAGGGTGGTTCCGACGAAACAATCTGCTCGAAGCGCGGAAGTCGCCGCTATCCTACGTCTTGCATCCACCATGGAAGTCGTAGGTGATGCACTCACCTTTGAAGTAGAACTCAGTTCACGGGCGGTTGCGGAACGTTTGGCCAAAGACATAGAAGAATTGTTTAATATCGTGATTCGCCCCACTCCCACGGGCCTAGCAGGTACGCACAAGACTCCTCGGTACCAGTTGCGAATTAGCCGGAATGCGAAAACCATTGCCCGGCGACTCGGTTTGGTCACGAAATCCGGGCACCCCGTGGTCGGGTTACCACCGCAGGTGATTTCCGGGACTATCGCTGATAATGAAGCAGCTTGGCGTGGGGCTTTTTTGGCGCAAGGATTGTTGACCGAACCTGGTCGTTCTTCTTCGCTGGAAGTTGCTTGTCCGTGCCAAGAGGCCGCGTTGGCGTTGGTAGGTTGTGCGCGCAGGCTTGGCATATCCGCAAAGACGAAGGAATCACGTGGGACTGATCGCGTGGTTATCCGCGACGGGGAAGCAATTGGCGCATTGTTGACACGCATGGGGGCGCAAATGACGCGTTTAGAGTGGGACGAAAAGCGCCTGCGTCGGGAAGCGCGTGCCTCACAAAACCGTTTGGCTAATTTCGATGATGCTAATTTGCGTCGCTCTGCACGTGCGGCAGTTACTGCAGCTGCCCGGGTACACCGCGCAATGGAAATTTTGGGAGATGACGTGCCCGAGCACTTGGCTGAGGCAGGTAATCTGCGAGTGAAATACAGGCAGGCTTCCTTAGAAGAACTCGGTCGCCTCGGGGATCCGCAAATGACGAAAGATGCGGTAGCCGGACGTATCCGCAGATTGCTGTCAATGGCTGATAAACGCGCAGAAGAACTTGGGATTCCGGATACCTCAGAAGGCATTGATGAAGACCTCTTCGACGATGATTTGGGAGGCGCTGAGCACTTCACCGGCGAGGGAGATAGTTCAGAGCCGACGAAGTCCTAAAATACCGGGTAAAATATAAGCATGACTCGCGTAGCAATTAACGGCTTTGGCCGCATTGGGCGCAGCTTTCTGCGCGCCGTCCTAGAATCACCGGGCGATATTGAGATCGTTGCCATTAATGACGTGGCAGGACCAGAAACCTTAGCTCATTTGTTGAAATTCGACACCGGGCTCGGGATTCTAGCGGCAGATGTCTCGATCGAGGCTCCTAGCAAAGAAGGCTCGGCTGCTAATGACGCCCACTTGGCAGCAGAATTGCTGGTTGATGGACACCGTATCGCGTTAACTAACATCAAAGATCCCTCACAATTACTTTGGAAAACCTTCAATGTAGATATTGTCGTTGAAGCCACTGGTAAGTTCCGTTCTAATGAACAGGCTCATCCACATCTGGACTCAGGTGCGAAAAAGGTCATCTTGTCCGCACCGGGCAAAGACGTCGACGGCACATTCGTTTACGGCATCAATTCCGATAATTATGACCCTGCGCAGCAGAATGTCATTTCCGCGGCCTCGTGTACTACAAATTGCTTGGCGCCAATTGCGCAAATCCTAAACCAAGAATTTGGGATCGCAAATGGTTTAATGACGACTATCCACGCTTACACCGGTGATCAGCAGCTTGTCGATGGGCCGCATAAAGATCTACGCCGGGCTCGCGCTGCTGCACAGAATATCGTTCCTACCTCTACCGGTGCAGCGAAAGCAGTTGGTTTGGTGATCCCGGAGCTTGCCGGAAAACTCGATGGGTATGCGCTACGAGTCCCAACTCTGACCGGATCTGCGATGGAATTGACGTTCCAAGCTGAGCGAACTGTCTCAGTGGAGGAGATTAACGCCGCCGTGCAGAAAGCGGCGGACGGTTACTTATCTGGAATCGTCCAATACTCAGACGATCCGTTGGTGTCTAGCGATATCGTGGGCAACGGACACGGGGCGATTTTTGATGCCCCCTTAACCAAAGTGATTGGTGACAATCTAGTTAAGGTAGTGGCGTGGTACGACAACGAGTGGGGATACAGCAGCCAATTGCTGCGACTGTGCAAACACGTCGGGGCCCAACTCTAGCCTTGTTACAAGCTTTTGCTTGTACACTCGCACACGAAAACCTGATCGCGTAAAGGAAAATACATTGGCATTTCGAAAGCTAGCGCAATTGTTGGAGCAGGACCTCGAGTCCCGGCATGTTTTGTTGCGGGCAGATTTAAATGTACCGCTGACAGATGAGGGAGAAATCGCTGATCCGGGTCGCATTACCGCAGCTTTGCCAACGATCCAGGCACTTGTTGCTGCCGGCGCCAAAGTCGTTATTGCTGCTCACCTGGGACGTCCAAAGGGGCAGTTTAACCAGAAATATTCGCTGGCCCCGGTTGCAGAAGCGCTTTCAGATGAACTAGGTCAGTGGGTGGCATTGGCTCAGGATGTTACTGGAGAAGACGCACACGAACGCGCCAATGGGCTGAACGACGGCGACGTTATGTTGTTGGAAAATGTGAGGTTCGACGCACGCGAAACTTCCAAAGACGCTTCGGAACGCGCAGAATTCGCCGCGGAACTGGCTGCCTTGGCAGCTGATGATGGTGTGTTTGTCTCGGATGGATTCGGTGTCGTCCACCGTGCACAGGCATCGGTTTACGACGTCGCGAACAAACTTGATGCCTACGCCGGATACTTGGTGGAAGCCGAGTTGGAAAAGTTGTCCGCTGTAGCCGATAATCCAGAGCAAGATTACACCGTGGTGTTGGGTGGATCGAAAGTATCCGACAAGCTGGGCGTTATTGAAGCATTGGCTGGAAAAGCCCAAAACATCATTATCGGTGGTGGAATGTGCTATACCTTCCTCGCGGCACAAGGCTATAACGTGCAGAATTCCTTGCTACAGGAAGACATGATCGATACCTGCAAGCAGCTGTTAGACCGCTTTGGCGATAAAATCTGCTTGCCAGTCGATTTGCTCGCTGCGGATGAATTTTCAGCCGACGCAAACACAAAAATCGTAGAATTGGCTGCGATTCCAGAGGGATGGCTCTCGCCAGATATCGGGCCAAAATCCGTACAAAAATTCGCAGAACTAATTACTTCGTCGAAGACTGTTTTCTGGAATGGTCCAATGGGGGTTTTCGAAAAAGAACCATTTGCGCGAGGCACAGAAGGCGTGGCAAAGGCCATCATTGCAGCTACCAGCAACGGTGCATTCACTGTCGTTGGCGGTGGGGACTCTGCATCAGCCGTGCGGGCTTTGGGGCTTGATGAGAGCGGATTTAGCCACATTTCGACAGGCGGTGGAGCATCTCTGGAGTTCTTAGAAGGGAAAGCACTACCGGGCGTTGCCGTCCTGGCTGGTTAATAATTTCTGGAAATCCGCGTAAATCACAAGAAGGAGAAGCACATGCCACGAACTCCATTGATCGCCGGCAACTGGAAGATGAATCTTGATCACCTTGAAGCGATCAAAAACATCCAGAAGCTGACTTTCGCTTTGCCGAAAGAATATTACGAGCAGGTAGATATCGCGGTATTAGCACCATTCACTGATCTGCGCTCAATTCAAACCGTAGTGAACGGGGAGAAAATGAAGATCAGTTACGGCGCCCAAAACCTAGCTCCACAAGAAAAAGGAGCATATACAGGAGATATTTCTGCCCCGATGTTGGCAAAACTCGGCTGCGAATGGGTTATCCTGGGGCACTCCGAACGCCGTCAACACCATCATGAAACTTCAGATTTGGTGTCGCAAAAGGCACAAGTCGCACACAAGCACGGAATTAAACCGATAGTGTGCGTAGGAGAGTCCTTGGATATCCGCGAATCTGGCAGCTATCTCGATTATATCGTCGAGCAAGCCCGCAATTCGCTGGATGGTTTGGAAGCTCAGCAGCTGAAAAACACAGTCCTGGCATACGAGCCGGTTTGGGCAATCGGTACCGGTAAGGCAGCGTCGCCGAAAGATGCACAAGAAGTTTGCCAAGCATTACGAACCTTAGTTCGGAGACTTTCAGACGACGAAACAGCTGATGCTATTAGGATCCTGTACGGCGGTTCCGTGCAGACTGATTCGATCGCTGATATCGTCGCACAGCCTGATATCGATGGTGGCTTGGTCGGCGGAGCGTCGCTAGATGGAGAAGAATTTGCCAAATTGGCCGCTGCGTCCGTCGCGCAACTCTAGCTTGTAAGCGAAGCTTGTACGTAGATTCAATTATCTCCTGTAACCATGCTCGCCTGGCTGAGCTTTACAGCGTTGCAAGTTACGATGCTGTAAGGTTGTGCACAATCCTCTAGAACAGTCACGCATTGCGTGGCTAAAATGGGTATACTTAACGCACGGCAAGCCCATACAACTCGCACTTTCGTGAAGGAACACCTGAATGCAATTAACGCTGCAGATCATCCTGCTGGTGACAGCTATTTTGATGACCATTTTCGTTCTGCTCCATAAGGGCAAAGGCGGCGGTCTGTCGAGTTTGTTTGGTGGCGGGGTGCAGTCGAACTTGTCAGGTTCTACTGTCGTCGAGAAAAACCTGACGCGTTATACGATTGTTTTGGCGTTAATTTGGATTGCCGCGATCGTCGCCTTGAACTTGTTGCAGGCTTATAATTTATAGGTGGAAGCTTCCGAGCAAATTCCTGCATAAAATATCCACCGGTGGAGGTTAACTCCCACCGGTGGATATTCTTTTGTGTGGGGCTCGTGATCGCGAGCACCCCACACGCCTAATGTTTTGATTTGTTGCGCGCTTTAGAACGCGCGCAAGCAGAGCAGTTAGTGCGCCGGGATTACATCGCTAAAGAGAAGTGTTTCAATGCGGCCGTGTACGAGTGTGGCAGGGCATGAAGCATCTGGAGAAGTGGTGGAAACTAAGCGAGCGATTGCCTCAGATTTATTTTGACCTGCTGCCAACAGCCAAATTCGGTCAGATTGGGCAACCTTCTTTAAACCTAAGCTCAAACGCTGCGCGGGAGGTTTCGGGGAATCAGTCACGCTAATGACAGCGGAATTGTCTTTTAACCCTGCATGGTGCGGGAACAAGGAATTGATATGCCCATCATCGCCGACGCCTGCCAGGTGGATGTCAAAACCAGCGGGCGCGAATTTTTCGAGCATCGCGGTGTATTCCTGTGCACGTTCTGTCAGATCATCTGCACCGGTTAATCCATAGCCGTGGATATTGGTTTCGGGTATATCCAGTTGATCGAGGAACGCTCGCCGCGCTTGTCCTTCGTTTGATTCTTTGTCGGAAATAGCTAGGTTTCGTTCATCGCCAAAGAAAAAGTGGACACCAGACCATTCGATATCGGAATCCGTCGTAGCCAACGCCTCTAACACTGCAATCCCGGAAGTTCCTCCTGTGAGAACTACGCGAACGATGCCGTCATCATGCGAGCCACCCCCAGTATTTTGGATTTCAGAAACCAATTCTACGAAGCGGTGCGCAACCTTGGAAACTAGGTCGTGTTTATCTCTAGCAGGGAAAATCGTGGTCATAGTTTTATCCTTCGGCGTGTGAGTTATCGAAGTAGATGGCCCGTAATGCCCGCGCATAGGTTTCGTCTGGTTCCAAATGCCGTAGCTCTTCAGATAGACGTTCTGCCCAACTGCGAACGTTGAGGGCAACGAGATTACGCGCGGCTCCGGGCACCTGGACACCAACGGTGTGGCTATCGGCGCGGGTGATGCTAATTGCTTCTCCATCGTCCATCACCAGTGTCAGGCTTTCGACAGCAAACTGTTCTTCGCCTTGGTGGTTAGCGTCGTCGGCTGAACTGCTATCGGGCATGGCAGTGGTTCTAGTGACCGGAACGCCTAGGGCATCGGCCAACCAACCTGCAGCAATCGCGTGTTCTGGACCTTGGTTGCCGCTGATGTTGATAGACCGTACCTCGTGATGTGGGTAACGGTCCAAAGCAGATGCGACGATGCCACGCCAAGCGGTAATCGCAGACCATGCCGTATCTGAGTCACCGGGGGAATAGTTGCGAGATAACTGCGAGAAATCCTGTGCACTGGTAATGCGGCGTTGCGTAATCTTGCCGATTGGATCTTCTGCTGGGCTCTCCGGATGAACGTTGGGCCACCAGGCCACGATCGGAGTATCTGGGAGCAATAATGGGGTCACGATGGACGAAGGGTGGTGAGCCATCGCGCCGTTAAGCGTCATGACGACGATCTCAGAAGCGCCGGCCTCACCGCCAACGCGAAGCTCTGCATCAAGGTAGGTCTCATCCATGGAGTCGCCCGTCAACAAGATCAGTACACGTGCTGGGTGCTCGTGCGAAGCATCACGGCTGGCACGCAGGATTGCTTCTACGTCATCACTGGCAGAGGCCACGATGATCAGAGTTAGCACCCGTCCAGTAGTTAGCGTGTAGTGTTCTTGGGCGAGATTTAGTTCGCGGGCAATGTCTGTGGTGGTGGTATCCGTGAGGAAATGAATCATGGTTGTTAATTACTCCTTGTACAGGTCAATCACGGACACAGATTATGGTCGGCGCCAAGCATGGCCACGGCGTGCCAGCATGGCATCACCGCTTGCCGGCCCCCAGCTGCCTGCCGGGTAGCTTTCTGGCTGTTCAGCGTGCTGCCAATATTCCAGCATCGGATCAAGGATCGACCAGCTCAACTCCACTTCCTTGTTGGTAGGGAACAAGCTGGATTCGTCCAAGAGCGCATCGAGGATAAGACGTTCGTAGGCAGCTGGAGATTCTTCGGTAAAAGCTTCAGCATAAGAAAAGTCCATGTTGACGTCTCGAACTTCCATGCCCGAACCTGGGACTTTGGAGCCAAATCGCATCAACACGCCCTCGTCAGGCTGGACGCGGATGACTACGGTGTTTTGTCCGTGCTGTGCACCATTTTTCGCAAACGGTTGATGTGGAGCGTGCTTAAATACTAAAGCAATTTCTGTGACGCGACGCCCTAAACGCTTGCCGGTGCGCAAATAAAACGGCACACCAGCCCAACGACGCGAGTTAATCTCCAAGGTGCAAGCTGCGTAGGTCTCAGTTGTTGACTCTGGGTCAAAACCGTCTTCTTCTCGCAAACCTTGTACCTTTTGCGAGCCCTGCCAACCTGCAGAATATTGTCCCCGGGCTGTGCTGTGCTCGAGTGGCGTAGCTAGCGAGGTAGCTTGCAAAATCTTGACCTTTTCCGCGCGCAGTGCATCCGGCGTAAATGAAATAGGTTCTTCCATCGCCACCAACGCCAACAATTGCAGTAAGTGGTTTTGCATTACATCGCGTGCTGCTCCGATGCCGTCATAGTATCCGGCACGCCCACCGAGCCCAATGTCTTCAGCCATGGTTATCTGCACATGATCGATGTGTCGAGCATTCCAGATTGGCTCAAATATTGAGTTAGCAAAACGCAGGGCGAGGATGTTCTGTACTGTTTCTTTACCCAGATAATGGTCGATACGGTAGACCGATTCTTCCGGGAAAACCTGGTTGACGATTTCGTTGAGCTCGCGCGCGGATTGTTCGTTGTGCCCGAAAGGCTTTTCAATGATGACACGGCGCCATGCCCCTGGTTGCGCATTCACCATGTTTGTGCGCTCGAGCTGGTGACATACCTCGGAGAAAAAACTCGGTGGAATGGATAAATAATAAGCCCAGTTACCAGCAGTACCGCGCTGCTCGTCAACTTCGGAAATACGTTCAGCTAAGCAGTCAAAACCGTCATCATCGAAACCACCGATTACAAATTCCATTCCGGAAGCAAGCTGGCGCCAGACATTTTCACGGAATGGTGTGCGTGCGCCATCTTGGACTGCCTTCTTCACGTAGTCCACAAAATCTTGGTTAGACCAATCTCGGCGGCCGAAACCAACCAAGATGAATGCCGACGACAATAACCCGCGGTTTGCTAGGTCGTAGATAGCAGGCAGAAGCTTTTTGTAGGCCAGATCGCCTGTGACTCCAAAAATCACCATGCCCGAAGGGCCGGCGATCCTCGGCAGTCGGGAATCGTGCGGGTTGCGCAGGGGGTTATGCCAAGGATTCGACGTCACAGGCGAATGTCCTTTCTTAGCCCGGATTTGGGCGGTTGTCGTGCTGTTTAACTGGCGTGGTTTGGTTAACGCAGCCGTTGAGACATGGATTCCAGCAGTTCTTCCCATGCGTTCACGAACTTATCGATGCCTTCGAGTTCGAGCTTCGCATAGACATCTGCGAAATCAATGCCTGCAGATTCTAATTTGCGGAAAATAGCTTCAGCCTTATCACCCGCGCCAGTCAAAGTATCGCCATTGATAGTACCGCCATTTAGAACCGCTTCGAGTGTTGCTTCCGGCATAGTGTTGACAGTGTCTGGGCCTGCCAGTTCCGTGACGTACATGTCAGCAGGGTAGTCGGAATTTTTTACTCCGGTAGATGCCCATAATGGACGTTGCTTGTGCGCACCTGGAATATCGAAGTTTTGGAATTCCTCGATAAATAGTGCGTACGCGCGCCGTGCATTGGCAATGCCTGCCTGCCCGCGCAAGTTGCGTGCTTCTTCCGTGCCAATCTGCTCGAGGCGCTTATCCACTTCGGTATCGATACGGGAAACGAAGAAAGACGCAACCGAATGGATCTTGGAAAGATCAAGACCGTTTTCCCTGGCTTGCGCAATGCCTTCCTTGTACGCCTGGATAACTTCTCGGTACCGTTCTACAGAGAAAATCAAGGTCACGTTGACCGAGATGCCTTCCGCGAGCGCAGCAGTGATGGCTGGCAGCCCTTCTGGTGTTGCTGGAATCTTGATCATCGCGTTGTTGCGGTCGACGCGCTTCCATAGGTCGCGTGCTTGCTGCAAAGTTTTGTCCGTGTCCGCAGAAATTCGCGGGTCCACCTCGATCGATACGCGTCCATCGGCGCCGCCAGTACGCTGATAGACCGAAGACAAGATGTCGCAAGCATTTTGCACATCGGAAATAGCAAGCTCATAGACGGCTTGGTCGGCAGAGATGTCACGTGTGGCCAGACGTGCAATATCTGCGTCATAGGAATCCCCCTTGCTCATTGCAGCAGAGAAAATCGAGGGATTAGTAGTTACGCCCAATACCGACTTGGTTTCGATGAGCTCTTTTAAGTTTCCGGACACTATGCGCTCACGAGAAAGATCATCCAACCAAGTTGCGGTACCAACAGCTGCCAGCTCTGCCAAGGCAGTGTCGGCGTCGGCAGAATCGATGGCCTGTGCCGGTGTTACCGAGCTAGCAGAAGCGGTAATAGAGGCTGCGTCTGCGCTCACCGAAGCATCATCTTTATTGTCTGCAGTGTTGCCCCAACCAGGAACTTTGTTAGCTGCGGGGGCTTGTTCCAGTGCCTTCTTGGCTTCGGCCACTACATTGTCGACGGTAAAGCCAAACCTTGCAAAGAGTTCTTCTGCTGGGGCAGAGGCACCGTAATGTTCCAGAGAAATCTGCCGACCAAACGGTGCAGTGTATTTGTGCCATGGCATGGCGAGACCAGCTTCAATGGATACTCGCGCAGTAACTTCACGTGGGAGAACTGATTCGCGGTAGTTTTCGTCTTGCTGTTCGAACCATTCCAAACAAGGCGCAGAAACGACACGTGTTGGTGTGCCTTCAGCTTCTAAGCGTTCGGCAGCGGCCACAGCGAGGTGTACCTCGGAGCCGGTAGCAATCAGAATGAGCTCTGGCGAAGCCGAAGCTTCCACCAAAACATAAGCACCCTTTGCGACGCCTACGGAGGCCTTTTCGGCGGTTCCCTCCAGCACTGGGACGTTTTGCCGGGTTAATGCTAGCCCCTTCGGGCCTTTCTCCTTGCGCATCGCGGATACCCATGCCTGTGTAGTTTCATTGGCGTCCGCCGGGCGGATGACCGCGAGATTTGGAATAGCGCGTAGCGCGGCCAAGGTCTCAACCGGCTGGTGAGTTGGGCCATCTTCGCCCAAGCCGATGGAGTCGTGGGTCCATACGTAGTAGGTGTCGGTGCCCATCAGGGCTCCCAGGCGAACCGCCGGGTACATGTATTCCGAGAAAATCAAGAATGTTCCCCCGTAAACACGGGTGTGGCCGTGTAAGGCAATACCATTCATGATCGCTGCCATGCCATGCTCACGGATGCCGAAGTGTAGATTGCGACCGTGTAACGGGTCAGCTTGCCACATATCCGTAGAGATTGATTGCGGGCCGAACGAAGGTGCCCCCTTGATGACAGTGTTGTTGGAACCAGCCAAGTCCGCTGAGCCGCCCCAAAGCTCTGGCAACTGTGCTGCGAGGACTTGAATTACCTCCGCGGAGGCCTTACGCGTAGCAATGCCTTTAGAATCGGCTTCCCAAACCGGCATATCTTCGCCGAAGTTTTCTGGTAACTCGTATGCCGCCATGCGGTCGAAGAGTTCTTTGCGTTCTGGGTTTTTCTTGGCCCAGGCGTCGAAACGCTGCTGCCATTCTTGTTGCGCTTTGGTGCCGCGGTTAACTAGCTCGCGGGTGTGTGCAAGCACTTTTTCGTCGACGTGAAAGTGCTCATCAGGGTCAAAGCCAAGGAATTTTTTGGTCGCCTGGATTTCTTCTTCACCAAGTGCTGCACCATGTGAGGCACCGGTATTCATAGCATTTGGCGCAGGGTAGGCGATAACCGTTTGCACCCGGATAAAAGTCGGGCGCAAAGTATCTTGCTTTGCGAGCTTGACCGCCTGTTCCAGTGCAGCAACGTCTTCTCCAGAACCCACCTCAAGCACCTGCCAACCGTAGGCTTCGTAGCGTTTGGCCACAGACTCAGAGAAAGCGATGTCGGTGTCATCCTCGATGGAGATGTTGTTGTCATCCCAAAAGACGATCAAGTTGCCCAGCTGTTGCGTACCCGCCAGGGAACATGCTTCGGCCGTGACGCCTTCTTGCACATCACCGTCGGAACAAATGGTGTAAACATAATGGTCGAATGGAGATTGTCCGGCGGGTGCATCAGGGTCGAATAGGCCGCGCTCTTTGCGAGCGGCCATCGCCATACCGACGGAGGAAGCTAGGCCTTGTCCGAGAGGTCCAGTCGTGATCTCTACACCGTTGGTGTGTCCGTATTCGGGGTGCCCTGGTGTCAACGAGCCCCAGGTACGCAGTTGCTTCAGATCATCCAGCTCTAAGCCAAAGCCACCCAGGAAAAGCTGAATGTATTGTGTCAGAGATGAATGTCCGACAGACAGCACGAAACGGTCACGCCCGGCCCACTGCGGGTCGGCCGGGTTGTGTTTCAGCACACGCTGATAAAGCGTGTAAGCCAACGGGGCGAGTGACATTGCGGTGCCCGGGTGTCCAGAACCGCAATTTTGCACCGCGTCGGCGGCTAATAACCGCACCGTATCTACAGCGCGGGTATCCGTCTCGTTCCAGTCACTCGGGTAGCGACGAATGGTTTTAGCTTTAAGCTTGGGGGACAGTGACACAGCTGGTTCCTCGCATCAATCTGTTTGCAACGGTGAAAACAATGGTGTGCCCCTTAGTCTAAAGGTAGATTCAGAGTTTTGTGTACTTGCACGCGATTATGAGCCGCACGGTGGGTGGCATGTAGGCTATGGTGGTTCGGGACAGTCAGTTTCTATCCGCCTAAAGTTGGTGGGAACTTTCCGCCCTTTGTAAACGACTCTCTCTAGTGCCACTGGAGTCCGACTGGTGGCAAACATAGAGGGACTTATTTGGCACGTTGTTGGAGGATTTTTCCTTGGGAAAGATCAAGGCATATTTCGCGTTAACCAAGCCGCGGATTATTGAACTGCTCTTGGTGGCTGCGCTTCCTGCCATGCTGCAAGCGGAGCGCGGTACAGAAGCGATATCCAATAACTTTGGCCTGATCATACTTACTTTGTTGGGCGGCTGGATGGGGGCCTCAGCGGCACATACCTTCAACATGGTTGCCGACTATGAGCTAGACCAGCAGATGAAACGCACTCGCGGACGACCGTTAGTTAATGATGTCGTTTCTAAACGGGAAGCTGCTGTTTTCGGTTCCCTGCTACTAGTCATTTCTGTGCTGTGGCTGGGGATATTAGCGAATTCTTGGTTGGCGGCCTTATTCGTTATTTTGACGAATGTGCACTACATCGTGGTGTATACCAAGTTCCTGAAACGGCGAACCTCGCAAAATATTGTGTGGGGCGGGCTTGCGGGGTGCATGCCTGTCATGGTCGGTTGGGCAGTCATTACCGATAACGCTCCGGCAGGAGAACCAGCGCGATGGTGGCAAGCGATCGCGCTTTTCTTGATCATCTTCTTCTGGACCCCACCGCACACCTGGGCTTTGGCCATGAAATACAAAGAGGATTACAAGCGTGCTGGCATTCCAATGCTGCCGGTCGTTGCCAAGGAATCTGAAGTTACCCGTCAAATTCTGCTTTATTCAGTGGCAATGGTGATTACTTCTTTCGCGCTGATCCCAGCCGCATCCTGGATCTATCTCGTTGGCTCGGTCAGTACGGCAGCCGTGTTTCTCTACATGGCCAGTCGTCTACACCAAGGGGTGAAAAAAGGCGCCAAGGTACAACCCATGGCGCTGTTCATCTGGTCGAATAATTATCTAGCGATTTTGTTCTTGAGCTTGTCCGTTGACGCCATTATTGGGTGGACACCGTTTCTAGCTTAGTTGCCTGTAGGCTTGCATTTGAGCGGTGTCTTACCGAATTTGGGCGATTCAATTCTCTTTTTTAGATCGCTTCTTGGACCCGCAGAACAATAGAACCAGTGGTCTTCCGGTCTTGTAAATCACGGTGCGCGTGTGCAGCTTCTTCCAATGGATAAGAATCGCTCACCCGGAACTTTAGATCCCCATCGACGACGGCTTGTACGACTGCTTGTGCCCGCATCTGGAATTCACCCTCTCGACTAGTCCACCCGGCCACAGATGGTCGTGTGAGAAATATAGAGCCTTTCTCATTTAAAATCTGTGGATCAATAGGGTCAACCGGGCCGGAAGCTGCACCAAACAAGCAGACAGTCCCGCGATTACGGACCATATCTAATGATTGTTCAAAGGTGTCCTTGCCTACGCCGTCGTAGACTACATCGACGCCCTTTCCTGCAGTTAATTCTCGTACCTGATTGGCTAACTCCGGGCCATAACGTAATACATGAGTAGCTCCTGCTTGGTAGGACAATTCTTCTTTTTCATCGGAAGAGACTACGGTGTAAACATTTGCGCCGGCTGCTGCAGCAAATTGCGTAGCCAACAGGCCGACACCACCGGCACCGGCGGTGATCACGCAGCTGTCGCCGTCGGCAAGCTCATAGACACCGTGTGTGAGATAATGCGCAGTAATGCCTTGTAGCAGCATGGAAGCGGCGGTGGATAAATCGAAATCGTTTGGTACCGCAACTAGCTTGTCTCTGGCGACACATACCTGTTCGGCATAGGAGCCGAACGCGGTATTCCACGCGACCATAGTGCCGCTAGCGATCTTCCCAATAGGATCGTGGAGAACACGGCCAACGCCTTCGAATCCAGGAATAAACGGCGTCGTGGCTGAGTAAATGCCTTCACGGTAGTAGGTGTCGATGTAGTTAACTCCGGCAACGAGCACGTCTACGAGGACTTGATCGTCGGACGGTATTGGGCTTTCGACCTCAGCGATCTGGAGCACTTCCGGGCCGCCGGTGCGAGTAATCTGTATTGCCTTCATAGTTATCGAGGTTACAGTCTGTGGGCGTTGCGTGGGTTAGTTAGTCCGGTGGTTGGTGCGTGCCCGGGTTAATTGGAGCCTTTTCTCTGTGAGACTAAGCCAGACGAGCTGCATGTTTCACGGGCAGAATGGTCCAACTGGAACCGTGGACGTGCGTAACCCCGAGCCCACAAAGCTGCGGTAAAAGCTACGACCACCGAACTCATCGCGATGTGAAAAGGTACGGTCCAACGTGGGACTCCAAGATAGAACTGTGCTACACCGATGCCCCATTGAATAATAATTACCGTGACTAGGACCCACGCAGTATACTTCGCACGCTGCGGCGCTTTTTGCTTATACAGCTGCCACACGACGAGTAGTGTCAACAAAAGATAGGCATACATGCACACGGCATGGACTACCGCTAATACTTCAGTATCTAGTTCTAGGCGACCTTTCATACCGGCATCCGCATCACCGGAATGCGGTCCGGAACCGGTCACCATTGTGCCCGTGATCAGCACAATTGACAGTGCGCCGGCGGCAAGAGCTGCAAATTGCCGGGTGTGCGCGGCGAAAATTCGTTGTGGTGATTGTGAATCATCTTCCGCGATCCGGGAGTAGAGTAGCGCAGCTATCCAGACCAAGACCATAGAGGGCAGGAAGTGCAATGCAACAGTCCACCAATGCAACTCCATATGCACGGAAATTCCGCCGATTACCGCTTGCAGGACGATACCTAGAATTGATGCAGCACCATAGGCTTTAAGCTCACGGCGCCTGCCAGCTGTCTTTAGCGCAACCAACACCGCGATTGCTGCAGCTACGACCACGAAAGTCAGCAGACGGTTACCAAATTCGATAATTTGATGGACCCAAGGCTGTGCGCCGGCGACCGGGACCAAAGAACCTTCCTGACAATTCGGCCAAGTATCGCAGCCTAATCCTGATCCAGTCACACGTACGATAGATCCAGAAACCGTAATTCCCGCCTGGGAGAGCAACAGTATTAGCGCAAGACGCCTCTGCCATTTCAGGCTGGGGCTGAAATGCGGACTGTTAGCTGTCTGGCTCGTTTCTGGGCTCGTTGACATAGCTACTCCGGTACTATCTGCCTGCTGATTTACGGTGTTCACAACGATTATCCTACTCGGTGAATACACAGGTTCCGAACGTGCGGACGGTGGATATGTTGAGTCGTTGCCCACATTTCACACGATGCTGGCAGTCCTTTGTTGCCACAGAACAATGTTCCGGAAGTTAAGTCAATTCTGGGTTAGGAGAATCGAAATTTCTTGATCGCCAATCCCGCAGCTGCTAACCCCCAGGCGATGATGATCAGCAGCTCGGTGATAGGGATGATTCCGCGTAAGCCTTCAGCGAGCCCGGAAGCTACTGCAACAGAGGGAACCAATGTCCATAACCCGTTGCTGCCCAAACCTTGTGCGTACAGAACCCAGCCAACGACTCCTAGTAAAACCAGCCACAAAAAGTTGCCCAAGCCAAGGACTTTTTCAGCTGCCAATGTCCCGCCGAGCAATAGCCCGAAAGCAGTAAAGCTGGCAGTAGAGAGTAGCAATACGACGAGCGTCAAAAGGATATCTGCGAAGCTAGCGCGAAACCCGAGAATTCCAGCTGTAATTGCAAGCACAATTGCTTGTATCAGCGTCACGATAACAATCGCGGTGATTTTGCCGACAATGATCGCGGTGCGCGGCACCCCGGAAGCTCCTGCTCTTTTCAAAGCACCGTAGCGTCTGTCGAAGGCCACGGCAATGGCTTGCCCAGTAAAACCGGATCCCATAGCAGCAACCGCTAAAACCATAGGAAAAATTTCGTCGAGGCCGCGTTCTTCCCCCAAAAACGGGACAAACGCTGCTCCAACCAAAATTGCTAAAGGAACAACGATATTTAGTAGCAATTGTTCGCCGTGACGCAGAATCAGCGAGGTTTCCATTCGGGTCTGTGCACCGACGATACGGAGGAACGAAGCCGGGAGCGGTGCAGGGCTAAAAGTTCCAGCAGGAAAACTATGTGCGGTCATCAACGTCCTCAGTAACGGCTAGAAAGACATCTTCCAGGCTGCGGGCAGTGACATTTAATTCGCGCAGCAAGATCTTGTGCGCGGCCATGGTTGTACCAAGTTGTTCGATTAACTCCGGGGTAGGTGTTGAATGTAAGAGGTAACGGTTGTGACCAATGGAGCTGAGTGACCAGTCGGAAGGCAACATGTCGTCGGCAAGCGCAGTGTCCGTGGTAAACGTTAGACTTTCTCCCGTTGATTGGGCGAGCAGCTCTTGAGGTGTGCCTGAAATTTGCAATTGGCCGTGATCCATAATGTAGATGTAATCAGAGAGCCGTTCAGCTTCGTCAAGCAAATGGGTGGTTAAAACGACCGTGACGCCATCTCTACGAAGGGCTTCGATGAGTTCCCAGGTTAAGCGTCGTGCTTGGGCATCCATGCCAGCGGTTGGTTCATCGAGAAAAATGAGTTCTGGCCTGGGCAGAAGAGCCAAAGCTAGAGAAAGACGTTGCTGTTGACCACCGGAAAGTCGGCGGTAAGTGGTTGTACTGTGCGGGCGTAAACCAACCAGGTCGATCAGCCATTCGGGGTCATGGGGGTTGGCGTAATACTTCGCAGCCAAATTGAGTTGTTCAGAAACGGTAGCGCCGGAATAACCACCTCCGCCTTGCAGCATCATGCCGATGCGCTGACGGACTTTATCTGGTTCCGTAGCTGGGTTCATGCCAAGGACTTCAATGCGTCCAGAAGATGGTTGCGTGAAGCCCTCGCACATTTCGATGGTGGTAGTTTTACCTGCACCGTTTGGGCCAAGCAGGGAAACGATGCGCCCGCGCGGAACCGTGAGGTTGAGTGCATCGACTGCAGAGGTATCAGCAAAACGTTTGCTGACGTTGTCGAGCACCACGGCGGGCGAGCTGTTGGCCGTGGAGTCCTCGAAGCCATCGAAAGTTTTATGCACGTCACTCATTGTAGGGGAGAAGTTTTGCGATGCCGAAGCAGGTAGGAAACAACGGTAACGATACTGGTTATGACCAGGGCAGTGAGCAGTGCTTGTGCGTAAATACCAGCAACAACTTCCGGCGGCAGTGCCATTCCGCGGGGCAAAGTTAAGAAGCTCACTATGACGCAATAGATTGTGACCAGAACCCGGAATACGGCACGGTTGGCCCATGCGGCTAGTGGAACGATTGCCCACAGTAGGTACCACGGGTGTACAACCGGAAAAAATATGACTAACACGAGAGTTGCCATACCAAGCCCCCCGACCGGATGGATAGCTCCCCGAAAAGTGGCGAAGAGCATGCGGAGCAGGAAAATTCCTGACACCACCACACCAAGAGTGCGGGTGATTACCAAAATGGACTCTGTGTGGTCTCCCAACCCCAGCACTGTGCCAATAAAACCGCTGATCACTCCCAATGCTGTTGTTAAAGACAGCCAACTGCGGATGGTCGCAGCCCCGCCTTGTGCACTGATCCAACCGAGATCGATACCAGTAATTAGTGTGATCACAGCGATGCTGACCACAAGCGTTACAAGGTAGAAACCAGCTGCCAAGACGACCGCTAGCCAGCGGCGCATGCCGTTGTTCGCCAGCCAACGTGCCAGTGCCATGCCGACGAAACCCAAAGCGATAAAGCCGGTAACCTTGACCATCCCGGCGCACGCAAGTAGAAATCCGCCGGCGAATAATAAGCCCCATCGCCGTGCCGAACTCGGATTGTCAATACCGCGAAGGGCTAGTTCTATGCCAACCAAGAGGAAGCCCAATAAAACTGCTTCGTTGTGAATGCCACCCAGCAAGTGAAGCATGACCACGGGGTTGAGCACTCCAAGCCATAAGGCAGTTTCTGGGGCGATTCCACAACGTCTCGCAAGCTTGGCAAGCGCCCAAGCCATCGCGATGATACCCACTAGGGAAATTAGGCGGTGCGCGAGAACACCGAATACGATTCCGTCGCTAGTTAGCTGGCTGATCGCAGCAGCGATGCCCAAAGCTACGGGGCCATATGGGGAAGGGGATTGCGCCCAGATAAAAGGCACTGAGCGTGCCAACGCGTTTTCAGTCCCGAGAAGTTCCACCGGTCCTGCTTCATACGGGCTCAAGCCCTGCGCAACGATTGAGCCATTCGCCAGGTAAGAATAAATGTCTTGTGTAAATAGAGGAGCTGTAAACACCAATGGCACCGACCAGGCGACCAAAGTTAGTTTTAACTCGCCGGTGCCAATCGTGAGACGCTGCGCAGAGTCGAAACGGAAACTAATTCCGACAAATCGAGCCATAGCAACCCACGAGAATACTAAAATTCCGATCCCCAGCATGACTAATGCAGAGGAGGTCTGCAGCATACGGGCCATTAACGAACCCAACGGAAAATCCGAATATGGGTTGTTAACTACGGGAAGAGCACCTGCACCGAGTCCGCCCAAGCCGATCAGAAGAGTCGCAACCGTGCCCATCCATTGCCAAAGACGAAATAACCGAGCCTCCCGGGGCGTGGGCTCCTCGTGTACCGGAGGTTTTTGCGTGGCGTCGGAGAGCTGCGCAGAGCGTGATCCAGCTGTGCCCACTCGCGGTAAAACCGCGCGGATGGAGGGCCAAGGGTTCAGCGTGCGCAAATTCACGGAAGCCTATTTTAGTCATATTCCTCGGGTAGCTGTAACCCTGTCGGTTCTGCTTTGGCAGGGTATGGGCGATAGCGATTTCATCTCGGCGTGGAAAGGCATAGTTTTTGATGAATATGGCCAGCTGGTTGGGGCTGGGTATAACCCACTCCAGCTGGACACTGCGCGATATTTAAGGAACACTAGTGTTGTCAAAAGGTGAATCACCGTTAAGGGCTAAGGAGGTGCATGATGGCGACTATGCCCGACAGAAGTGTCGATAGTGACAAAGGTTCCGGCGAAGCTACTGGGCTGACTGGAAAAGAAACACGTACTACTGATGGCGATACCCGTCGCCAAGTAATGCACTTGCTGCTCAAGCAAGGGCCGATTACGGCTGGAATGCTTGGTGATCATCTCGGCCTTTCGGCCGCGGGTGTGCGCAGACACCTGGACATTTTGGTGGAGGATGGATTGACGGAAACCGTGCACCGTCGCCCGCGAGGGCAGACGCGGGGTCGGCCCGCAAAACACTTCCGCTTAACTGATCGAGGACGTGCATATTTCGGGCACTCCTACGACCTATTGGCATCGGATGCTCTGGAAGCTCTGCGTGAAGCTGGAGGGGCAGATGCGGTCCGTGCTTTCGCACGGCAGCGTGTCCGGAAAATCCTCGATAAAATAACACCAGCGACATCCCCAGATGACGCTGAGGAGCAAGTTGATGAACATGCGGTGGAGCACACCGCCAAACAGTTAGCGGAAACGTTGAGCGCACATGGTTACATATCGACGGTGCGCCCGTCGGAATCAGGCATCCAGATGTGCCAGCATCATTGCCCCATCGCTCACGTTGCGGCAGAACACCCAGAATTGTGTGAAGCCGAGCATGAGGTCATTACTTCGCTTCTGAGCCAACACGTGCAGCCCTTGGCTACCATCGCGGAAGGCCACGGTATTTGCACCACGAATATTCCCTTGACGCAATCACAAACCATCATGAAAGGAGCTGGTCATGACTCAGGCACAACCTAAGCCAGAGACTCCGCAGATGACCGATGATGAGATTATCGATTCGATCGGTGCCTACGAGTACGGCTGGCACGACTCCGACGCCGCGGGCGCATCCGCTGAACGTGGCATTAGCGAAGAAGTAGTCCGCGACATCTCACGCCGTAAGAATGAGCCAGAGTGGATGCTCGAAGCTCGTCTGAAGGCTTACCGCATCTTTGAAAAGAAACCAATGCCTACGTGGGGCGCTGATCTGTCGGATATCGACTTCGATCAGATTAAATACTACGTCTCTTCGACTGAGGGCCAAGCGGCTTCCTGGGAAGACCTCCCAGAAGACATTAAGGCTACTTATGACAAATTGGGCATCCCAGAAGCAGAAAAGCAGCGGTTGGTTGCGGGCGTTGCAGCGCAGTATGAATCTGAGGTTGTTTACCACCAGATCCGCGAGGACCTGGAGGAAAAAGGTGTCATTTTCGTAGACACTGATACTGGCCTGCGGGAATACGAAGATCTCTTTAAAGAATACTTCGGCTCTGTCATCCCAGCCGGTGACAACAAGTTCTCTGCGTTGAATACTTCTGTCTGGTCTGGCGGCTCTTTCATTTATGTACCGAAGGGCGTGCATGTCGATATTCCGTTGCAGGCGTATTTCCGTATCAATACCGAAAACATGGGCCAGTTTGAGCGCACCTTGATCATCGTTGATGAAGATGCCTATGTCCATTACGTCGAAGGCTGCACCGCACCGATCTACAAATCGGATTCGTTGCACTCTGCGGTCGTAGAAATCGTCGTCAAGAAGAACGCTCGTTGCCGTTACACGACCATCCAAAACTGGTCTCAAAACGTTTATAACCTGGTTACTAAGCGCGCTAAGGCTGAAGAAGGCGCAACCATGGAATGGGTTGACGGCAACATCGGTTCGAAGGTCACCATGAAATATCCGGCCGTATGGATGACCGGTGAAGGTGCCAAGGGTGAAGTTTTGTCCGTAGCGTTTGCTGGCGAAAATCAGTTCCAGGACACGGGCGCCAAGATGGTACATATGGCACCACGCACTTCCTCCAACGTCGTGTCCAAGTCTGTTGCCCGTGCAGGCGGCCGTGCTTCGTACCGAGGTCTCGTGCAGATCAACAAGAACGCGAAGCACTCGACTTCGAACATTGAGTGTGACGCGCTACTGGTTGATTCAATCTCGCGTACCGACACCTACCCATACAATGACATTCGTAACGAATATGTCACTTTGGGGCATGAGGCTACGGTTTCGCAGGTTTCTGAAGAACAATTGTTCTACTTGATGTCGCGCGGTATCGCCGAAGAAGAAGCAATGGCAATGATTGTGCGCGGATTTGTCGAGCCAATCGCGAAAGAGTTGCCAATGGAATATGCACTCGAATTGAACCGTCTGATCGAACTACAAATGGAAGGATCCGTGGGCTAAATTGGTTAACTCTAACGAATTCAACACCACGAAAGCGGCCACGAAAGGCGACCAGTTCACGTCATTTAACGTCGATGATTTCCAGGTTCCAAGTGGTCGTGACGAAGTCTGGCGCTATATCTCATTGCGTAGCTTGCGGGGATTACACGATGGCACCTTTTCTGAGGTCGTGGAACAAAACATCAGCGTAAGCGAACAAGGCGGCGTCAAGAGCGAAAAAGTTGCTCCGGACGATTCCCGTCTGGGACGTGCGGGCGCACCGGCAGACCGTGTCGCAGCGCAAGCTTGGACTTCGATGCCCGCTGGTCAGGTCATCACCATTGACGGCGACAAGCAGTACGAGGATGCCGTGGTCATTACGATCACCGGTGCAGGCGACGATGTGACATCCTTCGGTGCTACTTCGGTAGAGATCGGCAACCATGCTGAGGTGACCATCGTATTGAACTACCAGGGCTCTGGCACGCACGCAGACAACGTGGAATTTGTCATCGGCGACGGCGCCCACGTCAACGTCGTGGTTGATGCCGATTGGGATGATGATGCAGTGCACCTGTCACACCAGGTTGCTTCTCTGGGACGCGACGCAACCCTGCGCCACAACGCAGCCATCTTCGGCGGCGAGATCGTTCGCATGGTTCCTCGCGTCGGTTTCCGTGCGCCAGGTGGCGATGCGGAATTGCTGGGCGTGTACTACGCTTCCGAAGGGCAGTACTTCGAAAACCGCCTGCTGATGGATCACTCGCAGCCATCGTGCCGTTCCAACGTCATGTACAAGGGCGCGATTCAGGGAGCACCGGGCTCCTCCAAGCCAGACGCCCGCTCGTGCTGGGTTGGCGATATTCTGATTCGCTCAAACGCAGAAAACACCGACACCTACGAGGTCAACCGCAACCTCTTGCTGACCGATGGTGCCCGCGCAGATGCGATCCCGAATTTGGAAATCGAAACCGGCGAGATCGCTGGAGCTGGTCACGCCGCAACCGTCGGCAGGTTCGACGACGAGCAGGTTTATTACTTGATGTCGCGCGGTATCCCAGAAGGAGAGGCACGTCGTTTGATTATCCGTGGCTTCTTCTTGGAGATCATCAACCGCATTCCAGTGCAGAACTTGCGCGAAGACTTGGCAAAGCGAGTCGACGACGAACTCGCAAGCATCTCGGCATAACACGAAATCGAAACCGCTAGGGCAGCGGCTCCAGTCGCCCCTACACGCACGACCTATAACCACGGAAAGAGTGAGCTATGTCTACCTTGGAAATTAAGAATCTGCACGCTCAGGTGCTGCCGTCGGATGAGACCGCAGAGCCAAAGCCAATTCTGAAAGGCGTCAACCTGACCATCAAGTCGGGCGAAACTCATGCCATCATGGGGCCAAACGGCTCCGGCAAGTCGACCTTGGCTTACGCCTTGTCGGGTCACCCTCGTTACGAAATCACTGAGGGCGAAGTACTTCTCGACGGTGAAAACATCCTAGAGATGGAAGTTGACGAGCGCGCGCAGGCCGGCCTGTTCCTTGCCATGCAGTACCCAACCGAAGTTCCTGGCGTTTCCTCGTCGAACTTTATGCGTTCGGCAGTATCTGCCGTTCGCGGCGAAGCACCAAAGCTGCGTGAATGGGTCAAGGAAGTCAACGAAGCCCGTGAGGCGCTGTCCATCGATAAGTCCTTCGGTGAGCGCTCGGTCAACGAAGGCTTCTCCGGTGGTGAGAAGAAGCGCCACGAAGTACTGCAGCTGGGTCTGCTGAAGCCAAAATTCGCCATCATGGACGAAACTGACTCCGGCCTTGACGTTGACGCGTTGCGTATCGTCTCTGACGGAATCAACCGTTACCAGGACGAAACCAATGGCGGAATCATGATGATCACCCACTACAAGCGCATCTTGAACTACGTCAACCCTGATTTCGTTCACGTGTTTGCTAAAGGACGTATCGTCGAAACTGGCGGTGCTGAATTGGCCGACACCCTTGAGTCCAGCGGTTACGATCAGTTCATGTAAACGCAGCCAGTAACTTCCTCTGGCCACGTTTGCGCTGATACGAAGAAACGAAGAAACTAGGTTTAACATCTCGATGTCTACTTTGGATACCGACGCAATTCGGAAACACTTTCCGATCCTGTCGCGTACGGTTCGCGGCGATAATCCTTTGGTCTATCTGGATTCTGGCGCGACCTCGCAACGCCCCGAGGTGGTGTGGGAAGCGGAAAAGGAATTCGTCCTGAATTCTTTCGCGCCCGTGCACCGCGGTGCCTACCAATTGGCTGAGGAAGCTACCGACGCCTACGAGGATGCTCGTGAGGCCATCGCCAACTTCGTCGGTGTAGACGGTGCTGAAATTGCGTTCACAAAGAACGCGACAGAGGCATTGAACCTGGTTGCATTCACCTTCGCTGACCCCCGCTCCGAGGACCTGTGCGTCGGCGAAGGCGATACCGTGGTGGTTAGCGAGCTGGAACATCACGCTAACTTGGTTCCTTGGCAGGAGTTGTGTGAGAAAACTGGTGCCACTCTCAAGTGGTACCGGACCACGGACGACGGCCGCATTGACTTGGATTCACTTGAGCTCGATGAATCCGTGAAAGTGGTTGCGGTCACCCATCAGTCCAACGTCACTGGTGCAGTGGTCGACGTTCACGAAGTTGTCCGGCGTGCTCGCGCGGTTGACGCATTGGTGGTCTTGGATGCCTGCCAGTCGGTGCCGCATATGCCCGTTGATTTCCGGGAGTTGGATGTGGACTTTGCCGCGTTTTCGGGCCACAAGATGTGCGGTCCTTCTGGGGTTGGCGTCTTGTACGGCAAACCAGATCTACTGGCGAAGTTGCCGCCATTTTTGACCGGCGGCTCCATGATTGAAGTCGTGAAAATGGAAAAGACGACTTTCGCCGAACCACCGCAGCGGTTTGAGGCGGGAACCCAGATGACCAGCCAAGTTGTTGGTTTGGGGGCAGCCGTCAAGTTCTTACAAGAAATCGGGATGGACGAAATCCACGCGCATGAGCAAGAACTAACCAAATACTGTTTGGAGAAACTCTCTGCCATTCCTGGAGTTCAGATTGCAGGTCCGCTGGATACAGAAAACCGGGGCGGGGCAGTATCGTTTGTAGTGGATGGGGTACACCCGCATGATTTAGGTCAGGTACTGGATGATCGCGGGGTGTGCGTGCGAGTCGGTCACCATTGCGCCTGGCCGGCACACCGCAGCCTGGGAATGCAGTCCACTGCGCGTGCAAGTTTTTACTTGTATAACACCACCGAAGAAATCGATGCGCTTGCCGACGGCATCGTGCATGCTCAAGAATTTTTTGGAGTCTGATCTAGATGAATCTCGAATCGATGTATCAGGAAGTGATTCTAGATCACTATAAAAACCCGCAACACCGGGGATTACGTGAGCCGTATCAGGCAGAAGTCCACCACGTGAACCCATCGTGTGGCGATGAGCTCACGCTGCGGGTGCAGTTGTCCGATGACGGGCAGACCGTCGAGGACGTCTCGTACGACGCTGTTGGATGCTCAATCTCGCAGGCGTCGACCTCGGTAATGGCGGAAGAGATCATTGGTATGTCTCGTGACCGCGCGATGGAAAAGCTCGCTGAGTTTGAGCGGATGATCACCTCACGAGGCAAAGCTGAAGGAGACGAAGACATCATTGGAGATGGAGTCGCGTTTTCTGGTGTCTCGAAGTATCCAGCCCGCGTGAAGTGCGCTCTGTTGGGTTGGAAAGCGTTCCAATCCGCGACCGCGGATGCGCTGAATGAATTGGAGAAATAATGTCTGAGAATACTCAAACACAATCTTCTGACCAGCCGGTTGATCCGTACCAGAATGAGAATTCCTCATTTGATGGTGCACGCGAAAAACCGGAGCAGACAGAAGAACAACTGAGCTTGGCGTATGACTGCGAAGAATTTCTTCGCGACGTCATCGACCCGGAGTTGGGGATCAACGTTGTTGATCTGGGCTTGGTATATGACCTTTGGATTGAAGAAAAGGACGGAAAGACACGTTGCGTCATTAACATGACGCTCACGTCGCCGGCCTGCCCATTGACCGATGTCATCGCTGAACAGGCTGAGCAAGCCGTAGTTGCTAACACCAAGTGCGATGAGCTCGAGCTTAACTGGGTATGGATGCCGCCATGGGGCCCACAGATGATCACGGACGAAGGTCGTGAACAATTGCGTGCTCTTGGCTTCGCAGTATAGCCGCCGCGCTCAGCTGCTGGTCTGATCAGCAGAAGCATTCGACGCCCCGTTGCTAGTTCTACTAGCGGCGGGGTGTCGAACTGTATACCCCATTATGTCGGGCACTGAGCAATCCAATTTTTAGATCCAGCCGTTCTTCTTCGCCAGGTATGCCGCTTCGTAACGGTTACCCGCTCCCGTTTTCGCCATGATGCTGGAAATATGGTTACGCACCGTTCCCGGTGACAGAAACAACGCTCTGGCTATGGCAGTCGAGTTTTTACCCTCGAATAGCTGTTGGCATACCTCAATTTCGCGCTTGCTCAGGGGATTATCGGGCGTCAATAAACTTTCTTGTGCAAGCGTTGGGTCTATCACGCGCATGCCGGCCTGGACCCGGCGGATAGCGTCGGCAAGCTGTTCTGGTGGGGTGTCCTTGACGACGAACCCATCCACCCCGACTTCCATTGCACGTTTGACGTACCCGGCTCTGCCGAAAGTTGTGACGATTATGCAACGGCACGCCTCATAAGAAAGCTCCGCTGCTGCATCCAACCCGTTGAGCCCAGGCATTTCGATATCTAACAGGGCTACATCAATCGATTTTTCCCGCACGAGGCGCACAGCCTCTGTGCCAGTGGAGCATTCGGCCACAACCTCGATATCTGATTCCGCGTTTACCAGCGCGACCAGCGCGCCGCGTACCAGCGATTGGTCTTCGGCGATTAGTACTCGGATCGGTGGGGTCATGGGGTAGATTCCTCTGTCACAGCGCCGTTATCGATCAGTGTGTTGTCATCGCTCATGGAAACTAGCACGGTGCTAAGTCCCTCTTTGCGTTGTATGATCAGCCGTCCGCCGGCGGCTTCAATTCTGTCGCGCAAGCCTGACAGCCCGCCCTTCGTATGCGTCCACTGGCATTGAAAACCACAGCCGTTATCTTTTACCTGCAGCTTAGTGTTTGTGATACTTATCCAGCACTCAGTCGCTCCCGAATGTCGTAGCACGTTCGTCGTGAGCTCTCGTAGAGCCCAGGAAAACACCGAATCGTGAGCGCCCGGTGTCGTTAACGGCTCGGGTAGGTGCGCAGTAATTTCTTTAGTTTCCAAAGCCCGGCGTGCTGCTTGCAGTTCGCCAGCGAAGGTGGGGGTGCGCATGCGGGTCACGGTGGAGCGAACTTCGGCTAGTCCCGTGCGCGATAGCTCGCTGATCTCGTTCAGTTCCTGCCGTGCCTGCTCAGGATTAGAATCGATGGCTCGTCGTGCGACCTCGGATTTCAAGTTGATAACCGTCAGGGAGTGCCCTAACAGGTCGTGGACGTCGGTGGCGATATCTTCGCGTTGCTGCGCTAGATCTAGCTTGTGTCGAAGTTCGTCGCGAGATTCTTCATATTGGATAAATGCGCCCAACACCACCAGCCCCAACGGTACCACCAGCCCCAACGGTATACCGAAAAGGAGTACGGCGGGCCAGATCGGGTTTTGCGGTGCCCAGAGCCACACTGCCGCGGCACCGATTACTCCGGTCGCGACTACGATGGGCAGGGATTTCTTCAGCGGCAAGGTGAAACCCAACATCGCGGCCAGAAATGGGGCGAAATTCGCTACTCCTATGCTGATCACCGGTGCGGTGGCCAGGGAAATTGCAAGCAGAACGCTCCATCGGAGAAGCGCTCGCGGCTGCCGATCCCAACCTCGCGGAAAATAATCCAGCGAGCCAAAGGCGAAGCTATAGAAGGCAGCAAAAGACCCCACGCAGACGGTGACCCATGCCTTGTCCCCGGTACTGAGCTGTGGAGCGGTGTACACCTGCACCATGAGTGGTGACAAAAATAGGAGCGATACCGAAGCAGAGATGAAGTCAGTTCGTCGAAAACTGTCACTACGGTTCATTTAGTTGCGCTCCTTGTCGCGGTTGCGCATCAACAGGCAGAAAGTCACAAATACGGCCGTCCATATCGTGATGTTAGCCCAGGAGTACCACATAGGATCAAAGATCATTCCTGTCGGCTGCAGCTGCGCACCTTCGGCCAGTGGCCAGCGCACCAGTGTGACTGCACCGTACATTGGGGTAAATCGAGCGATTTGCAGCAGGGTGCCGCTGAGGCCGATGAACACGTTTCCCGCGAAGGCAAGGATCACGATGGAGGCCGTGGCGATCGCCACTGTGTTTTCTTTCGGAACCACCAAGACCCAAGCTAAGCCGTAAAATCCGAAGGGAATGGCACAGATAACACAAGCGAAGAAACTTATTGCCCACTGAATTGCTTGCAAGTGTGCGTTGGTGAGAGCGCCGGCGATGAATACCGCTGCGATAGGAAGCACCGCACGCACCGTGATGCTGAGTGTATTAGCGAAAGCGAGTTGCCAACTACGCAGTGGAGTAAGAGCCAATTGCCGCCCCCAGCCACTGCGATCATCAGTGAGCGCCGAACCAGCCGCACCGACCGCTCCGACGACGCCCGCGTACAAAGCCATGGCCAGCATCACAAAGGCGGAGACGTTTCCGCCATTCATTTCCTGAGCGCCGTAGGACTGAGATGCGCCAAAAACGAGATAAAAGAAGACCGGCAAAACAACGCTGAAAAACAAGGTGGTCATGTCCCGGCGCAGTCGCAGCAATTCCTGGCCGGTAAATTTTAGTGTAGTGCTCATGGGGTTAGATTTCCTGGTTTTGGTTTGTCAGCTCAAGGAACATGTTTTCTAGGCTGGGATTGGTGATGCTGAGATTGCGGGCATCAGTTTCCGATAACAGGTAGCGGGCCAGAGCATCAGAGTCCTGACTCACCAGACGCAGATGATGGCCGTGAATTTCATTAGCAGTCACGCCCGGTATGTCCGCGAGTTCCGGGATTTCGCCTGGGAACTCAGCGGTGACGATGCGCTCAGAGCTCATATTCTGCAGCTCATAGGTGGTGCCGTCGGCGATGATTTCGCCTTTGTGCATCAGTACGATGCGCTCGGCGAACTCCTCAGCTTCTTTCAGGTAATGGGTGGTGAAGATGATCGTGCGGCCCTGTTCAGACTGGCGCCTCATCGATTGCCAAAACTGGCTGCGCGCGCCTGCGTCCATTCCCGTGGTGGGCTCGTCCAGGATGAGGATGTCCGGGTTACCCAGAATGGCCAATGCGAAGCGTATGCGTTGTTGCTCACCGCCGGAGCATTTGCCGACGCGGCGGGTGTAGATTGGCTCCAGGTTGGCTTGCTTGACAACGTCGTCCAGCGGTAGGTGGCGGGGGAAGGTAGCGGCGATCATCTTTACAGTGTCCTGCACCGTCATTTCGTGCAGTAGCCCACCGGTTTGCATTAGCGCACCGATGTTCTGCCTATAAATTGCGAGTTTGGGGGAGTTGTTCAAGACTTCGACGGTTCCAGCCGTCGGTCTGCTAAGCCCTAAGATGAGGTCCACTAAGGTAGTCTTGCCTGCTCCGTTGGTTCCGAGCAACGCGACGATCTCACCACGTTGAACGGAAAGGTCCACGTTCTTTAATGCGTGTACCGGTGAACGAGAGTGTGCGTTGAAGGTTTTACTCGCTCCCGAAACTTCAATGGCTTGTGTTTGCTGCATTGCTTTCATACGGACAACGCTAATGATCTGGGGATTCGTGGCCGTATGGAAATCGTCATGAAATCACCCATGATATTTGTCATGGGGGTACAAAACGTCCGCACTTCCAAGTCTCTATTTATTACGAACCAATGAGCAGCTGGATACTAGCGCGCCTTATCAAACCAGAATCATACCTATCGGCAGAGAGCTTTGGCGGATTCCGGAAGGATTGCCGGGATTCGGATAGTGAGTACGTCTTGCCCAGAACAGGGAAGAAGCAGATAAGGCTAACCTGAAACATTGCCCTGCCAGGGCTATTGTCGGACTGACAGGATTTGAACCTGCGACCCCCAACGGTTTTTAAAACCGCTGGTTAAACCCTGTTTTTGTGTTGAATTTTCCCGATAAAAACAGCGTACACCCGGCGCGTGCCCAATTCGTGCCCAAAATCGGAGCACGGTTGTGACTGTTTTCGGTTGGTTTTGCGGCTGTGTTTTACGGTTGCCGGTTTTCCCGGCGCTGTGCACAGCAACGGGACTGATCGAACACGGTTTTGGTGGCTTCGGTGCTGGTTGCTGTAAACGTTTTCGCAACAAGGAAAGAGGTTTAGGTCACAATGATCGTTGACAAGGGTGACAAGTTTTTGCTGCTATCGGATCCAGATGGCGGGTACACGCTGGTTGCAGAGGACAGAGACGGGTTTAAGGCTGGCAGCACCCGGTTCAGGGAACGGGTTGATGCGTCAAAGTTTTTTATGTCCTGTGCAGAGTTTGTTGGGTCCGTTGTCTTGGTTGGTAGATATTCGCCTGTGTCTGAGGTTCACAGCGTCTAACAGCCTCCGGTGGTGGTGACCGTGCCCCGGCGCGTGGCTATCGCGCCGGGTTTTGCTGTTGCCGTAGTCCAGCTACGCTTCGGAAAAACCCGAAGCGGGTATGAACAGGGATTTTGTGCCAGGCTTCGGGGGTTGTCCCGGAAAATGCCAGTGACTTTGAGGAGTTTGGCTTGCTCGCGTTTCAAACGCGAGCAAGATTGGAGGGAAGTCACGGGGGTGGGGACACTGAATATGCACTCCTAAACCGCGATCAAGCGCTCCTACTCATCACCTACATGCGCGCTTAGCTTCGGCCGACCACGGCCAGCGCTAGCAACCGTTCCGTCTCAATTTTGAGAAGGTAGTCATGGCCCTCGGAAAAGCCATGTCCAGGGAGATGATGTGGTCAGTAGTTTCTACGGCCCCGCGATTCATGCGTTCAACCCGGACATTTTTGTCCACGTAGTCTTGACCAGCAATAAAGCCGTATTCAAGCCGGTGATTTCCCGGCGGTGACACAGGTTGTCTTGTTCACTAACAAAAATGTTAGTGAAGTCCTGAGCTGTTCCAGACTGCCGCCGGTACTTTCGCTCAAAAATGAGCTAAAGTCTTTACCCTGCTCAAAGCCTTATTTGACCATACGGCTAAAACCAGTTATTATGGTCTTGTCCTTCTGTAAAGACGTGAACCAAGCACGTATCACCCCACACAACGCGGTTGTGTGGGGTTTTCAAATTTGAGTAACCGGTACTACCCGCGGTTATTCATGGTCTTAGTCGGTTGTTTCCAACGGTTCGGGGCTGCCACAAGCCCCGTAGACGGCTTAGAACCGGTCACAGGTGTCAAGAGGTACCCCAACGGGGTTTAAACCCGTCTAACAGCCTTGTGCAGATGACAAACAACCACGGGTGAGGCTACCCGCCGAAAATCCGGCGCTTAGACCGTGGTGTTCCGGTGGTGGCAGCTGTGGCTCGTTCCTGATCGTTGCACCCGTTGAGACGGATGCACCAACCGTGTTTGCACAGTGTTCGACTTCGGTTTTGCGGGGGCTTAGCCCCGCTGGTTCGTGTGCTGTGGTTGTTGTTTTGGTGCCTGCGGGTACGGTGAACCGGGTTTGTTGATGCCCCGGCGCGCCGGGGCTGTGGTGGGTTCGGTTGTTAGCCCCTGAGTAGGTGGTCATTTTTGAGAGCCTGGTCTGTACCTTGTTGGGTTTCACAGCTGAGAATGACAACGCCCATGATGTTGCCGGAGTTTTTCGGAAAAATCCGATAAATTCTAGCCATTAGTTTCCGACAAATTTGTCGAAAAATCCTGACCAGGGTTTTCCCGGTTGGGGGAAAGTGTCGCCGGTAATTTTTTCGATTTTTCGAAAAAAGTCTTGCCTGAGGTTTTCGCCAATTTTGGCGTAAAGTCCTGTTCGTTGGTTCCGCTGGTTTTGGGCTAAAGTCACGCCGGGGTTTTCGGACATTTTTGTCCGAAAGTTGCGCCGGTACTTTTTCTCATTTTTGAGAAAAAATCCTGACCTGCGTGGTTGGTTACCTGTTGCTCAGGTAGTTGTACACGGTGGCGCGTGTCACACCGTATTCTTTGGCTAGCGCTGTCACCGTTTCCCCGCTGGCTTTGCGTGCCCTAAGCTGTGCAACCTGTTGGTCGCTGAGTTTCGGTTTACCCCCTTTGTATTTGCCCTGTTGTTGGGCAATTTTTATTCCCTCACGTTGACGTTCCAGAATCATGGACCGTTCAAACTCTGCAACCGCACCAAGCATAGACAACAGCATCGTGTTCATGGGGGAATCTTCCCCCGTGAACGTCAGTGATTCTTTGACGAAACGGACACGAACCCCGTTGGTGGTGAGCTGTTTTACGATGCTGCGCAAATCGTCAAGGTTTCTGGCCAACCGGTCCATGCTGTGCACAACCAGAGTGTCACCGTCTCGCACGTAGTCCAAGGCTGCTTGCAGCTGTGGCCGGTGACTGTTTTTTCCGCTGGCCTTGTCCACGAACACCTTGTCAAGGGGTTCACCGTCCAACTGTCGGTTGGTGTTTTGTTCAACCGTTGAAACTCGTTTGTATCCGACGATAGCCACCGTGGTAATCCTTTGCTTGCTCCGACGCTGTGTGTTTAAACAAAGTCTAAGACCCGGGTGTACAGGTGTCAAAACGGGTTGTTAACCACCCTGTTTTTACGGTGTTTTGTTTATCCGTGGTGTGACTAATCAGGGTATACCCTGATTAGACACACGGCTAGACACTGGACAACCGTGGTTGGGTTGGTTTCCCGGCGCGCCGGGGTTACAGGGCTAGAGGCCTCGTTTGCCACGCGGCTACCTGTTGCCGGATACACGCGGGGTGCTGTGGCCTCCGGTGTCCCGTGCACTGGCAGGTGCTGGGGTGTTGGGTGGGTACACGCTCCGGTGGCATCGGTTGGGCTGTGGCGTGCAGGCTTCGGGGTTGCCGGGTGCAGGGCACCGGCTTGGTCCGGTTGGCTAGGCGGGTGCTACCGCCGGGGTACAGCCCCGGCTACCGGGTACAGGCACAGGGTTACCGGTTGGTGGGTTGTATCGGTTGGTCCAGCCGTTTTTAGCTGTTTTTGCGAGGCTGTGACCAGGTGCTTTACAAAGCCGTTTTGGCTGTACGCTCGTTTAAGCGATTTTAGGCAAGCGGTTGGGGTGATTGCCTTGCCACGGTGGTTTAACGCCTCAGACGGGCTTGTAGCGGGTGTTGTTGGTGCACCCCACGGGGTATACCCTCGCCCCGGGTTCCAGACCGCAGGGTAATGCGGGTCTCCGGTCTTGTACAGGTTTCTAAGGTGACAAACACCACAAACGTTTATGTTGCTTTCACCTTCGGCTAAGAGTAAATTGGAAGGGCTAGCCTTGTCCACGGTCATGCAACGCAACAAACGGATCAGATGGACCGGGGCAGCAAACAACAGCCAACAGGCTGTGACGATTGTTCAAACAACAGCGGTGTTCACGGGGTGCAAGCCCGTGGAAAACCAAACCGCTCCACAACCAAGAAAGAGGTTAACACTTGCACAAGTCAGACTACAACACCGAACGCGAACAGCTCGCACAACAGGGTAAGCGCCGGTGCAAAACGTGCAACGAGATCAAACCCGAAACACAGATGGCACGCAACAAGTCCAACTACCGCGGCTACGAAAACCGTTGCCGAGATTGCAAGCTGGCAGCCAACCGTTCAGGTGGCAAAGATCGAACCCCGCTGCAAAGCCGCCTGTACAACGGCGCAAAACAGGCTAAACAGTGTGGCCGTCGGAACTACCGGGTGACACAGGAACAGGTGCTGAAAGAGTGGACGCGCCGGGGCTTGGATCCGAACCGTTGCGCATACTGTGACGTTGTCCTGAGCATGGACAAAGAAGCACCTGAGTTTTTCAACATTGACCATTTGGAACCGTTGTGTCTGAAAGGGTCCAAAGGCCACGCCAAAGCAAACCTGATCCCGTGCTGTGCCAGCTGCAACAAACAAAAACACAGCAAACACCTTGTTCAATTCCTGGCCAGCCGTGAACACCCGGCTGACCCGGTGACGGTGGAACAGCTCACAAAAGCGTGTTGGACACAACCAGTCAAACAGTCCAAACCGGTGGGTGAACCTGTTGAGATGCTGTTTTGCGAGTTCATGCACACGTTCATGCGTGAACCGGAGTTTGAGGCCGTCGGTTAAACCCGTCTGAGCTGTACCAACCCCGTTGTGGCCTGTTTTACGGCTGCTTCGGGGTGGCTGTGTTCATTTTTGTTTTGTGAAAGGATTTTTGTGTTAACCGCTGAAAAGCAGAAACAGGCCCCGGTATTCTTTGACGATTCCACCGGGGAACTCACAGACGCCGGGGTGGCGTCGTTGGCTAAGCATCGTTTGGGGCTTAAAACATTGGCAGAGTTGGCTGATGAACCAGATGACCCGGCGCGGTTTTTTCTGATCCCTGGCCTTGTGTCCAGTTCGTTGACGTACCTGTACGGACAGTCGAAGGTGGGTAAATCGTTTGTTGTGGCCAACGTTGTGGCCAGCGTGTTGGACGGCAAGCCGTTTTTGGGTCGCAAGCCACTGAAGACGGTTGACGGTGTGGTGATTGTCACAACAGACGCGGGTGACCAACACGCGTACCGTGACCGCCTGAAAGATTTGGGTGTTGCCGATGATGACCGGGTGGGGTTGGTTCCGGTTGGGATTGCCCCGGAGCCGGAACAGCTTGCAGAGGTTGCAGACCTGTTTGTTAACGGTGACTACGGGTTCGCTGTGTTCGACCACGCCACCGGGCTTGTACCCGCGGATCAAAACATTAACGCGCGTGAGCCGTGGGTTAATCTGTGGCGGTTGTTGGATTCGTTGGGTGTTCCGGTGCTACTGGTTGGTCACTCGTCGGATTCCAAATTCGAGGGGAAACCCATTCACCGGCCCGCCGGAAACAGTGCAGCCACACAGTTCGCACGAACCCGTGTTGAGGTGCACAGGCCGGATGAGCGCAACCGGTCCAATCCGTTGCGTGAGCTTGTGGTGTTGGGCAACCACGGGGAAGAGGAACGGCTGCAGGTGCTGCTTGCCCCGGAGGGGTTGACGCTGGTTGATGACAACAACGATAAGCCGGAGACTGGCAGACAAAAGGATAGCCAGGCCCTTGACAACAACGCTGCCATAGCCCGGCGCGCTGTTGAGCTTAAACAACCAACGGTTAAGGCTACGGCTGAGGCTTTGCACGCTGAAGGTTTGGGTTCGTCGGTTGATTCGCTGAAAAAGCGGATACTGCCGGATCTGGTTACGTCTGGCCTGTTGGTTAGGTCCAGTGGTCCACGGACTAAAGGCTGCTACGAGGCAGGCGACAAGCTTAGGATGTGATACACCTCATAATGTGCACTGTTTTTTAAAAGTGCAGGTCACAGGCTTTTGGGTGCACACCGGAGAGTGTGCACTCTCTAGCGTTTATGCAGGTCACAGCGATGCACACGCACGCTGCACCCCCCTTATGTATCCCCCACTGAGTGAACCCCTACGGCGGCTTCGCGCCGATTCTCCGGAGGGGTGAACGATACCAAGCGAAAGACTTTGGCAGCCCCGGCGGGCTGCTAAACGTCTGAGCTGTTGAACCGAAGAATACGCCTGAACCAACAGGCGTGTTCGCAGGTGAACAACCAACTGTTGTTATGGCGGCCTTCGGAGGCCGCCTAAACCATTTCTAAAGCAAGTAGCAACACAGCCGTTGGGGCTGTGGTGATACGACCACCGTAAGGCCGTAGCAACGGCCGGTAGGTGGATTGGTTTAGGTGAAACCCCAACAAAGGGGTTGAACCATTCCAGAGGCAACCGGAGGGTTGCCGATGGTGTAACCAACAAGCGAACCCTGTGGTTCGCTGTGTAAACAGTTTTTCTACGGCCGTGGACCAACACGGCCTGTGGTTGTTTATGGTTAGCCCGAAGCCACAAGAGCGTAGGGCTGACAGTGGTTTTTGGTCCACAGGGGATAGCAACCCCTGTGTCTGATAAGCCAACAGCGGGCCACACAGGCCCGCGTTACACAACATTGGTTGCCCACCGTTGCCGAAGCCAACAGTGTCCAACACCCAACCGTGTGCTACGGCTGTCACCGTAGCCCAATGTGTTTTATGTCACTTGTAGTTGCTACTCATTTTTGAGTAGCTACCTGACTAACAGCCCGGTGGATTGCACCACCGGGGTTATTGTTGATGGTTGCCCCGTGCACAGGCCACGGGGCTTTGGTTTAGGTTTTCGACGGGTGCACAAGCTACCCGGCGCGGTGGTGGTCTGTGGATTCTATGCTCACAGCAGCCATAAGCTCACCAGGCCTATGCTCTCGCACACGCATGTACGTGTGCAGGATCGTGGACAGATCCGATTGACCAAGGATTCTGCCTATTTCGGTGGGTGTTGCCTGTTGTTCTGCCAACCGGGTGATAAGCCAGTTGCGTCCGTAGTGTGGGGTGATTTCGCTTCTGACCCCGGCTTTGCTTTTGGCACGGTGAAACACTGACCTGAAACTTGTGTCCATCACGGTGCCACCGGTGGCTGTGGTGGTTACCAAAGCACCGGGGCGGGGTTCGACGTATTCGGCCAGGTGCTTGACAACCAGGCTTCGGTGTTCTTTGAGTATCGGAACGTCACGGTAGCCTGCCTGTGTTTTGGGTGGTTGCCGTTTCATCACCATCCGGCCCGTGCGATCCGGAACACGAACCAGGGTTGCTTCTACCCTGACAACCCAACCGTTTGCCACGCGCACCACGTGGCGACGCTGCAACGCCAAACATTCCCCCACGCGCAACCCGTGGAACAGGCACAAAGCCACGGCAAGCCGGTAGCGCGCCGGGGTGTTGTTGAGTATCGCCAACAGTTCCTGATCGGTGGGTAGCTGCTTGTGTTTTAGCGGCGCTGTACGCCTGTGTGAGGCTTTGATAACCACCGGGTTGGTTTCCAGTACCCCGGCGTCCACAGCCGCGTCTACGGCTGTTCTGAGTAGCTTATAAGCCTTGTTGTTTCGGTTGCCGGTTTCGGGGGTGAGTGCCACCATAGCCTGCCACCACGTGCGTACGTGGTCTTTGGATAGTTTGCTGATCCTGAGCTTGTGGAACGGGGGATAGCCCGCTATTCGGGTTCTCAGAACCGTTTGGTACGTGGTGTGTGATGAATCCCGTAGCCGTGGCCTGTGGCTGGCTAGCCACTGTTGGCACCATTGCACAACGCTGAGGTCGCCGGTTGGCTGTTTGGCAGGTGCCGGTGGTTCCCACAGGTTCAGACGTATTTTGGCCTGTTGGGTTTCCACGTAGTCTATGGCTAGCGCTTTGCTCGCAAAAGTGTTTGGGGCTGTGTAGCGTAGCCCGTCCGGTCCGGTGTATCTGGCTTGCCAGTTGCCGGAGGATAGTTGTCTCACGTTTCCCGTGTTTTTTGTGCCCAATTTGTGCCCAATCCGGTGCAGAAACGGGTTCAAACCACACCCGGCGCTTGGTGGTGTGGTAGATTTTGCCCGTAAGGTGTTTTCGCCTTATCACCGGGAGAAACAACTAAAAAACAGAGTGTTAGGTTATCCTAAAAAGATGCTCTGAGCAGGGCTTTTGTCGGACTGACAGGATTTGAACCTGCGACCCCCACACCCCCAGTGTGGTGCGCTACCAAACTGCGCTACAGCCCGTTGTTGCCCAGAAATCCGATCAAGGGCTCTGCGGCAACGTTTTCACTATAGCGTTTGCTCGATATATCGCGCCAAACTTCCAGCTCACTACGGTTATTAATAAACCGTGGCGACTGCTAAACTGGCTGGTCGTGATTGTTAGCCAAGACCTCGAAGTCCGCGCCGGTGCCCGTACCTTATTGCATGCTCCTGGCCAGCACCTTCGGGTGCAGCCGGGGGATCGCATCGGATTGATCGGCCGCAATGGTGCGGGAAAAACCACCACCATGCGCATTCTTTCTGGCGAAACCCAACCCTATGCTGGTGAAGTACGCATTTCGGGAGATATCGGCTACCTTCCGCAAGATTCTCGTGAGGGAAACATCGAGCAAACTGCTCGCGACCGCGTCCTGTCAGCACGCGGGCTTGATGAGCTGCGCAAGTCCTTGGATAAGCAACAGCAGATTATGGAAACCACCTTGGATGATGACAAGCGGGACAAAGCCATCACCAAGTTCTCCAAATTGGAAGAGCGATACCACAGCCTTGGTGGTTATGAAGCGGACTCGGAAGCAGCCACGATCTGCGACAACTTAGGGCTCGAACAACGAATTTTGGACCAGCCACTCAAGACGTTGTCGGGTGGGCAGCGTCGTCGTGTAGAGCTGGCACAGATTTTGTTTGCTGCCACAAGCGGGGCAGGAAAGTCACAAACCACGTTGTTGCTCGATGAGCCAACCAACCACTTGGATGCTGACTCCATTTCCTGGTTGCGTTCGTTTTTGGCGAAGCACGAAGGCGGCTTGGTCATGATTAGTCACGACGTTGAGCTGCTTCGCGACGTCTGCAACAAAGTGTGGTTTTTGGATGCCGTGCGCTCGGAGGCCGATGTGTACAACATGGGCTATGAGAAATACCTCGACGCGCGTGCCACCGATGAAGCACGCCGTCGACGCGAACGGGCGAATGCCGAAAAGAAAGCGTCGGCGCTGCAAAAGCAAGCAGCGAAATTGGGTGCCAAAGCTACGAAAGCGGCCGCTGCAAAACAAATGCTTGCTCGTGCAGAGCGAATGATGGGCAATCTGGATGAGGTCCGCCAAGACGATAAGGTCGCATCCATTAAGTTCCCAGAGCCAGCTCCATGCGGCAAGACCCCAATGCATGCGACGGGACTGACCAAAATGTATGGTTCGTTGGAAGTTTTCGCTGGTGTCGATCTGGCGATTGATAAAGGCTCCCGCGTCGTCGTTCTTGGGTACAACGGCGCCGGTAAAACTACATTGTTGAAATTGCTTGCTGGCGAGGAACGCACCGATGGCGAAGGCGGCATCGTCACCGGCCATGGCTTACGCATTGGCTATTTCGCCCAAGAACACGACACCATCGATCCTGATCGGACAGTCTGGGAAAACACAATTTCTGCCTGCCCTGACGCCCATGAGCAGGAGCTTCGCAGTCTGCTCGGTGCTTTCATGTTCTCTGGTGACAAACTGGAACAACCCGCAGGTACACTTTCCGGCGGTGAGAAGACGCGTTTATCGCTTGCTACCTTAGTTTCTTCCCGGGCGAATGTTTTGTTGTTGGATGAGCCCACCAACAACCTGGATCCAATATCGCGGGAACAGGTATTGGATGCATTGGCCACTTATACTGGTGCCGTCGTCTTGGTTACCCACGACCCCGGCGCGGTCAAAGCCCTGGAACCGGAGCGGGTCATCATCATGCCAGACGGTGATGAAGATATGTGGAGCGACGAATATATGGAGATCGTGGAATTGGCCTAAGCTGGCACAACCACGCGGGATGTGTCTGTGTGATTTTGTGGTCGTGGAACCACAGCCTGGTGCGCACAGTCTATTGGGATAGGACACGAGAAAGGACTATCCATTGAGCCTCGATAAATATCGAAACCGTATTAAGAACTTGCTGGACCGTGCTGCTGCCTGTGAAGGCACACCGGAAGGCGATTTGTGCCGGGTGAAAGCTTTTGAGTTGGCAGCAAAATACGCCTTAGATCCCGATGATGTACGCAAGCAAGCAGATGCGGACTCGGCAGGACAGACCGCGTGGGAATGGGAATTAACTGGTAGCTACAAGCCGCAGCAGCGAGAGCTGCTTGCACATATCGCTAGTGCTCTGCATTGTCGGGTCCTTTATGAACGTAGCGGCACCGGGAGGCACAACTCTTTCGGATTGGTTTTTGGTGTGCCCCGGCATCTCGAGAGGGTGAAAATGCTCTTTCCCATGCTTAACTTGCACATGTCGGCGGGATCAACAAAATACGCTGCGAATCACGGCGCGCGTGATGCCGCGCATACGAAACGCTTGAAAACTTCCTGGATGATGGGGTTTTCAAAAAGCGTCTTTGATTTGCTTGAGCAGGCGGACCAGGACACCGCGTCCCAAGTTGGCCAGGGAGCAGAGGTCGCATTGCTTGATGACGCCAGCGCTGCAGAAAAACTCATGCACGACTATGTTCACGAGGCAGGTTTGGTACTGCGAAACGGCCGACAGAATTCGCGGGCGGTCGATCCAGAAGCGATGCACGCGGGCAGTGAAGAAGGTCGCCGCGTCGACCTAGGCAACTCCCGGCTTCCACAACGCAAGGAACTGTCTGCATAGTTGGCTAGTTCTGTAGTGGCGTAAGGGCCTGCCAATCTGACAGGCCCGATAAACCAACTATTAATTGCGGAATCCGTGTACCGGGGCTGGGATGAACCCACCGCGGTGGATGAACTCGCGATTGCCGACGGTGTTGACAGGAATGATCGGTGCGTAGCCGAGAAGACCACCAAAATCGACTTCATCGCCTACTGCGGCACCGGGCACAGGAATAACACGCACCGCCGTGGTCTTATGGTTCATCACACCAATTGCGGCCTCATCTGCGATCATCCCTGCGATAGTTTCTGCAGATGTGGCACCAGGAAGTGCAATCATATCGAAACCGACCGAACAAATTGCGGTCATTGCTTCCAATTTGTCCATGCTGATGCTGCCAGCACGCACAGCATCGATCATTCCTTTGTCCTCAGAGACAGGAATGAACGACCCTGATAAGCCGCCGACACGCGAGCATGCCATCATGCCGCCTTTTTTCACCGCGTCGTTCAGCAATGCCAGAGCAGCAGTTGTGCCGTGGGTTCCGACTTGTTCTAATCCCATGTGTTCGAGGATATGAGCGACGCTGTCACCGAGTTCGGCAGTCGGTGCAAGCGAAAGATCGACGATGCCAAACGGAACACCCAACCGTTGTGAAGCCAAATTGCCAACTAGTTGACCAGCGCGGGTGATCTTGAAAGCTGCTTTCTTGATTTCTTCCGCAACTTGATCCAGGCTTGCCCCCTCCAGGCTGCCCAATGCCCGATCGACGACACCAGGGCCAGATACACCGACGGAAACCACACAATCAGGTTCTTCCACGCCGTGGAAAGCACCTGCCATAAACGGGTTATCGCCAACAGCGTTGGCGAACACCACTAATTTGGCGCAGGCGATCGCAGAATCGTCCTTGCTTAATTCGGCGGCGGTTTTAATAACCTCGCCCATGTGTCGGGCAGCATCCATATTGATGCCCGCGCGGGAGGATGCAATGTTCACTGAGCCGCATACCACTTCCGATTGCGACAGAGCTTCCGGGATGGACTCGATGAGTCGACGGTCTGCTTCGGTGGTACCTTTTTCAACGAGTGCAGAGTATCCACCTATAAAGTTAACCCCGACTTCATTGGCTGCTTTGTTAAGTGCCTGCGCTAAATCGGCGGGGTTGCCTTCAACACCGGCTGCAATCAAAGAAATTGGCGTAACTGAAATCCGCTTGTTTACGATCGGAATTCCGAGTTCAGCTTCGATTCCTTCGCATACTTCAACTAGCCGTGACGCACGGGTAACGATTCGGTCATACACCGCATCACAGGTGGCAGACATCGTCGGACGTGTGCAACCGAGTAATGAAATACCCATGGTCACAGTACGAATATCAAGACGATATTTTTCGATCATCTCGATCGTATCGACGATCTGAGCATTCTTAAAAGAAAATGGCATAGTGTAGTTTTCCTGCGCTAGGTGGTGCTAAATTTCGTTGATCGCGGTAAACAGCGATTCAGCCTGAATGCGAATAACTTGGTGGGTTTCTTTTTCTACGGCTTCCATACGCTTTTGAATCTGCGGTATCGACAAGGCTTCATCATCGAATTCCACGCGCAGAATCATCGTGAAATAACCAGACATAAGGGTTTGTGAAACGTCGACAATATTAACGTTTAACTCCGCGAGAGCAGTACTAACAGAGGCGATAATTCCGGTGTTGTCCGCGCCGGTCACGGTCATGATGGCATACATATTACTCATCTTAACTGCCTATCCAGCATTCTTATTAGCCGGGGCAAAAAGCTTTCAACGAAGCGTAGAATTGTGTACATGACAGCAACTCAGTCGCAAGAGAACGTAACTGCCACAAACACACGAGTATTGGTTATCGGCGGATCTGGCAAAGTTGCCAGCATTGCCATTCCCCAATACGCGAACGATTACGAGATCACCGCGATGCTGCGTCGTGAAGAAAAAGCAGAGGAGGCGCGGGAGAACGGCGCAACGCCGTTGGTCCAAGACGTAACTACTGTGTCTGCGGATCAGTGGGCAGCGCTGGTCCGTGATTTTGATGTTGTGGTGTGGACCGCAGGTAACGGCGGGCGTGCCGGTGCCGACGTCACCTATGCCGTGGACCGCGATGCTGCCTTGGAATGCATTAAAGGCTTGGAGCAACTCCAGAATGAGGTTGGTAAAGATCGCGCGCCTCGGCTCATCATGGTGTCCTATATGGGTTCGTTGGACAACGAAACCGACGATCAAGGCGCATGGCTGGCATACGTGGAGTCGAAAAAGACCGTCGATAAACGCCTGTTAGATTCTGATTTAAACTACATCATCCTGGCCCCCACGTTGCTGACCCTGGATCCGGCGCAGGGCATTACCGTCACCGAAAACACACCAGAAAAAGCCGGGGAAAAAACGTCCCGTGAGCTCGTCGGTCAGGTTATCTTCGAGCTGGCTGGGCGGGCCGAGCTGCCAAACCAGGATTTCATTGCCTTCCATGATGGCAACGATCCAGTGAGCACCATTTAGCTGGTAGCTGCGCGTGTTGCGCAGTACCGCACGAAGATAGCGAGCAACTCATTGCTCCATTTCGTGTCAATTGATGGCAAGCTGTTGACGATATCCAGGTAATCTTCGGGGGAGAAATAGCCGTAGTCATAGAAAAAATCCATGCGTTTTTTCATGGCCACGGCATCCATCTCTGCATGAAACTGGCTCGCCCATGTCGAATTACCTACTCGAATTAGCTGCACAGGGCACGTCGGGCCGTCGGCAAGAATCGTAACTTCACTGCTGTCGGACGCAGCTAATTCTTCGACGGCTTCAGTGTGGCCAGTCAGAGACGTGAATTCCTGTGGGAGATGACGGGCGAGCACATCCTCGGAGGCATCTGAGGTCAGCCGAACCACGGTTTGTCCAGAGGTTTCTGCGTGCGTGTGACCAACAATTCCACCTACATGATGCGCAAGCCAGGAAGCTCCGAAGCAAATTAAAAAGACTGGTACCTCTGAAGCCGTGAGAATTTCCAGCTGACGATGAATATGAAGTTGCCAGCTGTTCCAATTTTGGTTCGTGATGTTCAACGAGCTGCCGCCCACGATGACGCCATCAAAATTGCTTAGATCAGGAAGCACAACATCTGTGGAATCAATGACTAGGTGCGTAGTCTGCTCCTGGCTCAGCCCTGTGGCTTCACAGATGTCACGATACTCAGCGGCAGCAACTGCCGGTGCGGTCTCTCCATAGCGCAATGAGACCAATAGAAGATTAACCATAGTGGCTACTGTTATACCTTATGCCTTAAACATCATTGCCATCGCGTCGGATAGCTTGTTCTGCAATATCAAGGACGGCTTCATCGGTGGCCATTCCCATGGCATTACGCGTGATCAAACCGTCCATCACCATTTCCAAAAAATATTGCAAGGTATCGATTGGTACGTCGACCCGCATGCGGCCTTCCGCAGCATTTTTTGCTAAACGATCGTGCACTGCTTGATCAAGGACTGCTTGATGTTCTTCCCAGCGTGCACGAAAAGAGGCATCAGTACGCAGCATCTTGGAAATCTCTAAGCGAGTAGCCAGCCAATCGTATTTCTCAGGATTCCGAATAATATCACGCATTACCTCGACCAGCCCTTCACGGGCAACTACTTCTGCTTGCCGTGCGGCATCCTCCCGCGCTAGAGCGAGAAACAAGTTTTCTTTATCAGAAAAGTGATGAAAAATCGCACCCCGAGATTTTCCTGTTGCTTGTTCGAGACGGCGAACAGTCGCCCCTTCGTAACCATATTCAGCGAAGCACTTTCGCGCGCCGACCAAAATTTCTTGGCGACGACGGTTGAGTTCATTTTCACTTACTACTGGCATAGAGGAAGCGACCTTTCAGTCCGGAAATACGAAAACGGGGCTGCTAAGCCCCTGCCACGATCGATTTCTCCGTAACTGGGATCAATAGTCGTAGCGAGAGGTTATGCAGCCCCGCGAATCCTAATGGTTAGGGCTAGCTAGTACTAGCTAGGATTTAACCATCTGACGGAGAACGTACTGCAGAATACCGCCGTGGCGGTAATACTCGGCCTCACCAGGGGTATCGATGCGTACTTTGGCATCGAACTCGATGGTTTCGCCGTCTTCTTTGTGTGCGGTCACCTTAACAGTTTTCGGAATCGAACCGTTGTTGAACTCAGTCAGCCCCTCAATATCGAAGGACTCATGACCAGTCAATCCAAGGGATTCGTGTGACTCACCCTCGGGGAACTGCAATGGCGCAACGCCCATACCGATCAAGTTCGAACGGTGGATACGCTCGAAGGACTCAGTAATTACGGCGCGGACACCCAGCAACAAGGTTCCCTTCGCAGCCCAGTCACGCGAAGATCCGGTGCCGTATTCTTTACCACCTAGCACTACCAAAGGAGTTTCTGCTTCCTTGTAGTTCTGTGCAGCATCGTAGATGAATGCTTGTGGCTTGTCGTCCTTGGTGAAGTCCAGGGTATAGCCACCGGATTCTTCTACGAGCTGGTTGCGCATACGGATGTTCGCGAAGGTACCGCGAACCATTACCTCGTGGTTACCACGACGGGAACCGAGCGAGTTAAAGTCCTGGCGTTCGACGCCATTTTCTTCCAGGTATTGAGCCGCTGGGGTACCAGGTTTGATGGCAGAAGCAGGGGAGATGTGGTCGGTTGTGACTGAGTCACCCAACTTAACCAGTACACGTGCACCCTTGATGTCCTCAACGTCTGCTGGCTCATTCGGCATGTCGTCGAAGTATGGAGCCTTGCGGATATAGGTGGAGGCATCATCCCATTCGAAGGTCTTACCCTGCGGGATATCCAGGTTCTGCCACTGTTCATCGCCCTTGAAAACATCGGCGTAGTCAGCTTCGTACATTTCGCGCGAGATGGAAGACTGGATGGTCTCTTCAATCTCTTCTGGGGAAGGCCAGATGTCCTTCAAGAAGACATCATTGCCATCTTTGTCCTGACCCAATGGCTGTTCATTGAAGTCGAAGTCCATGGTGCCAGCAATGGCGTAGGCGATTACCATCATTGGCGATGCCAGGTAGTTCATCTTGACGTCCGGCGAAATACGGCCCTCAAAGTTACGGTTACCGGACAGAACCGCGGTCGCCGCTAGGTCTTCGGTGTTGATAGCATCGGAGATTTCTTCTGGCAGCGGGCCAGAGTTACCGATACACGAGGTACATCCGAATCCGGAGAGGTAGAAGCCCAGAGCCTCCAAGTCTTTCCACAGGTCAGCGCGTTTGTAGTAACCGTCGACAACCTGAGAACCAGGCGCGCAAATGGTCTTCACCCAAGGCTTGGAGGTCAGTCCCAGTTCGTTTGCCTTGCGGGCGATCAGACCTGCACCGATCATGACCGAAGGGTTGGAGGTGTTGGTACACGAGGTGATGGAAGCGATTGCGACCATGCCGTGGTCTAGGGTGTACTCGCCGCCGGCTGGTGACTGCACCAAGGTTGGGTGGGATGGACGACCTTCGGCACCTTCAGAGGCATCTTCGCCCTGCCCCTTACGGGAAACGTTGTGACCGTCGGTGATATCAGCATCGGCATAGCGTTGAACGCCGCCTTCGGCGTTCATGCGACGGACCTCAGGCTTCTTGCCGTCTTCTGAAACTTTGTCGTCTGTGTAGTTAACCAGGTCCTTACGGAACTGTTCCTTGGCTTTGTCCAGCTCAATGCGGTCCTGTGGACGCTTTGGTCCGGCGATGGAAGGCTTAACAGTAGACAGGTCAAGCTCGATGTACTCGGAGTACTCGGCTTCTTCGTCATCTTCTTCCAGCCACATGCCTTGAGCTTTGGCATAAGCTTCGACGCGGTCAATCTGCTCCTGTGGGCGACCGGTGAGCTCAAGGTACTTGGTGGTTTCTTCGTCGATGGGGAAGATCGCGGCGGTTGAGCCAAACTCCGGCGACATGTTGCCGATCGTTGCACGATTCGCCAGTGGAATTGACTTGACACCGTTGCCGTAGAATTCGACAAACTTCTGGACGACGCCGTGCTCACGCAGCATGTCGGTGATAGTCAACACAACGTCGGTGGCAGTAACGCCAACTGGAATTTCTCCAGTCAACTTGAAACCGACCACCTTCGGAATCAACATCGATACCGGCTGCCCCAACATGGCAGCCTCGGCCTCGATACCACCGACACCCCAGCCTAGGATTCCTAGGCCGTTCTCCATAGTGGTGTGGGAATCGGTACCGATACAGGTATCCGGGTATGCCAGACCATCGTTGTCGAAAACAACGCGACCCAGGTATTCGATATTTACCTGGTGAACGATACCGGTTCCTGGAGGAACTACCCGGAAGTTGGAGAAGTTTTCCGCACCCCAGCGTAAGAACTGGTAGCGCTCTTCGTTGCGCTCGTATTCGATAGCAACGTTCTTGGTCAAAGCGTCTGCGTCACCGAATGCTTCTGTAATGACCGAGTGGTCAATAACCATCTCGGCAGGATTCAGTGGGTTAACCTGGTCCGCGCTGCCGCCCAGGTTGGATACAGCTTCGCGCATAGTAGCCAAGTCGACGACGCAGGGAACACCAGTAAAGTCTTGCATCAACACGCGTGCAGGCGTGAACTGGATTTCGGTATCAGGTTCCGATTTCGGATCCCAGTTAGCGATGGCCTTGATGTGGTCTTTGTTGACGTTTTTTCCGTCTTCTGTGCGAAGAAGGTTTTCTGCCAGAACCTTAAGGGAATAAGGCAGCTTCTTCAGTCCGTCAACTGCATCGAGCGCGAAATAGTCGTATGACTTATCACCGACCTCGAGTTTCTTCTTAGCGTTGAAGGAGTTCAAGCTTTCAGTCACAGGGAGCTCCATTTCCTTGTTGTGCAAAATTGTAAGACCAAAAAGTCCTAGAACACGGGGTTCACTGCCCCAGTGTAGGTTGACGACCCCTCGTCCTGCCAAAAGTATAACAGTACAACTGTTCTGTTATTAGTCGGTAACCTATTCGCGTGGCTATATAACTGTAAGCTGGGCAAAACATGCCCAAGTTACTCATGTTCCGCCCACTTTGTTACCCCCGGAAAGATTAAACAGAAAGTAGCTATCATGATTCCAGCTGGCGTCGACCTAAGTGATCTCAGTGCACAGTTATTGCAAGACCATGTGGCTATAGGGGAACATGCTGAATTCGCACGTGCGCAACAGTCACAATTGCGGCAAGCCATCGCAGAAATTAATAGCAGTAGCGGGGAACTGGCGAACCAGGACACTGACAACACGGATACTCCTACTGGCGATGGAAAATTTGGGATAGCGCTCATAGATACGCCTTATGACAAGGCTGCAGACTTGCGTGACGTGGCCCAGGAATTACAGTTGCGCACTGGAGTTGAGACAGTCATTGTGCGGACTCCACAAGGTGGAGCTGCCGTCAGTGATAGTTACTCGAGGGCAGATCTAGAGGCAGCAGAATCGGCGTTTGCAGGAGTATCGACCGATGTTGGTTTGCGTAATTACGCAGAGGAGCTTTCGTCGCCCAACCCCTCGTGGCTTGTCTTTGCAGTAGTGATCGCCGCAGTCATTGGCACAGCCTTGATTTTAACCTGGAACGCGGTAACTAAATCGTTACATAATTGAGTCCATTTTCGGCGTGTCGTTACAAACTGTGACAAAAAGCACACCATGGATTTGCTTCCATCTTTTCCCAGGCCATGGCGCTAGTCCACGCTAAGCACTTGACGTTACAGTCGGGAATATTGTGAATCGGTGTGTTCATGTTGCCCTTAGTGACATATGGTTTGGCTATTGGCTCGCGGGTCATAACAGAGAATCCAGACATGGTGGTGGAACATCGCCGAGAGTCGCAAACAATGGCTTTTAATCTTTGGATAACTGCAAACACGGGCATGTGGGGAAGCACGCCATGAGATTTGCAGATATGGAGAATGGGTCATTTTGGGGCGCCGCACGTATTGCGGCCGTTGATTTTCTGTGCGTCCTGCGTGTCGGTACCCACTGTCGTAAATTCTAATGCGTAGTCAAGCCATTTGGCTTGACTACGCCTGTCAGGAGTGTGTCGTGCCTTCATCGTCTCACCGGCGTACCTTTCGCGTACGCAGTTTTAGCGCAGCGATTGCCTGTACCGCATCGCTATCGTTATTTGGGTCCTCATCCATCGCGCAAGCGTCGCCGAATGGCTCACTACAGCCTGCAGTTTCCAAGCTAATTTCGACGATTACTGATGCTGAATCAGAGCTCAACAACTTGGATTTGAAGATCGGTGAACTCCGTGAATCCGTTAACGAAGCTTTGCTTATTTTGCAAGATTCTCGTACGGAGGCTTCACAAGCACAACGTGGCGTTAGCACCGCAAAAGAAGAACTTGCTGTTGCACAATCGGATATCGCAACAGCGCAGTCCGAGCTAGATGAGCTCTCGCGTTCCAAGTATCGTCGTGCTGCTGGGGCCTCCGGTTTGAGGGAGATAAGCGGTGGGGATCACCGTGATGACGAGCTATTCCGGAAATCGATTCTGCGAACGCAGGCGGAAGAAAAGCTGTCTACTATTGACGAGCTCGACCGGGTGCGTACTGAAAAGGCCAACAAAGAATCACAGTTACGCAAAACTCACGAACTCGCCGAACAACGGGCTGAGCAGGCTGCCACTGCCGAGGAACAAGCCCGCAAATTATTGGAAGCAACCACTGCTAAAGTGGCCCAAGTTGAACAAGAACGTGCCGCAGTCGCACAAGACCGAGATGAAGCGCAGCAGGAACTTGCCGCAGTACGAAGCGGGGAAACCGCCTCTAGCTCGGGCTCCGTGAGTACAGAATTACGGCAAGACGACTTGTCCGTTCCAAACCACAATTCTGCTCCAGATACTGCAAGTCACGCACCAGAAAACAACAGCGGTTCAGAAACTGCGGATTCCGCAGTCGAATTAGACGAACAAAAACCATCCGGGACGACCGGAAACCGCGCCTCCAACTCAACAGAAGCTTCTCAGGACCCTGACGCAATTTCAGCTGAACTCCGTGAGTTAATTGACCAAGCTGCCGACGCTGTTGCTGAACACTTACCTGACCACACAGCCTTAGAAGCTACGCCGCGGGACACTCCCACATCGGAACCGGAATCTCAGGATCCACCTGGTCAAATCCCAGCACTACAAAGAAATACAACTAGAGAAGAAACCACAGCGGAGTCAATAACTGGCACCAATGCTGAAGCGGAAGGGGAAGCCGCTTCAGCATTGGAATCAGAGGATAGTGCCCCACAGAACAGTACTACCGTGGCAGAGACCGCGACAGACACCGCAGATTCAGTGTCTCCTGATAGCGATTCTTCGAACGCAGACGGTGTCTCAGCAACCGATAGCACACAAAGCGACGTTGTTGAGGAGCTCGGTGGCGTACTGGAAGAACTCGATACCAATGAATCTGTGACAGAAGATGCTTCAGCGGGTTTTGCTAACGTAGCTCCGTCACAGCAAGCGCAAGCCGTCTTATCTCGCGCACGGTCTCAACTCGGTGTGGATTACGCTTGGGGCGGTGGCAACGCGCAAGGTCCGACCGCTGGCATCCGTGACGGCGGCCACGCAGATAGCAACGGTGACTTTGGCAAAGTTGGTTTTGACTGCTCTGGTTTGGTCCAATATGCGTTCGCCGGTGCGGGAATTTCTTTGCCACACTACAGCGGAGGTCAATACCGGCACGGCACTCATGTATCAACAACTGATCTGCAACCAGGTGACCTGATTTTCTATGGACCTGGTGGATCACAGCATGTTGCTATCTATTCTGGCAATGGAATGATGATCGAGGCCCCACATTCCGGCTCGCACGTACGGGAAGTCCCAGTGCGACACACTGGAATGACCGAACACGCTGTTCGCCTCCTGGGATAACCAAGCAAAATAATTTATCAGGAAAATTCCCTTGCTAGGCTAAGGGCATGACTGATTTGCATCCCTTGACTGACTACGACGCGCTCCTCGTCCTTTCCTTTGGCGGCCCCGAGGGAACAGACGAGGTTGTGCCATTTCTAGAGAACGTGACTCGCGGACGGGGAATTCCACGCGAACGCCTAGAAGAAGTCGGTGAACACTATTTCAATTTTGGTGGAATTAGCCCCATCAACCAGCAAAACCGCGAGCTGATTGCAAATCTAGAGGAAGCACTTGCTCGGAGAGAGATTGATTTGCCGGTGTATTTCGGCAACCGCAACTGGCATCCATTCGCGGAAGATGCAGCTGAAAAAATCGCTCACGATGGGCATCGCAAAGTACTCGTGTTAGCAACCTCTGCTTGGGGTGGGTATTCAGCATGCCGCCAGTACAACGAAGATATCAAGCGAGTCCGCGAACATCTAGCAGCGAAGAACCTCCCGGAAATTCATTTCACCAAGATCCGCCAATTCTTTTCGCACCCAACTTTCATAGCAGAGACCGCTGCTGCAATCGAAGCAGCCTATGAAAAAATCCCAAGTGAACGGCGTGATCACACTCGGATGTTGTTTACTGCGCATTCTGTGCCGAACCGTCACGATGACGTTGGTGGTGCTGACGGCGATAAAAACCTGTATTCACGACAGGTTACAGAAGCCGCCCGCTTGGCTGCGAACAAGGCTGGCATCCAGGATTATGATCTCGTATGGCAATCACGTTCCGGTGACCCTCGAGTGCCGTGGTTAGAACCAGACATCGTCGACCACACTGAGCACTTGGCGGACAGCCAAGGAACAAAAGCCGTCGTTGTTTGTGCAATCGGATTTATCACCGATCACATGGAGGTTTTGTGGGATCTGGACACAGAACTCGTAGAAGCTGCGCAAGAAAAAGACGTCCATGTTGAGCGTGCGCGGACTGCAGGGCTAACTCAAGAATTCGCAGAGATGGTGGTCGACATTGCTGCAGAGTCCGCTGCTGGTGAAATTATTGAAAAGCTTGGAAATGTGACGGTCCAAGGAAATACAGACAACGGGGAACCGTGTGCTCCCGGTTGCTGCGACATTTGGACAAAAGCGTAGCGCTTAACAAACTGAGTATGGCGACCCAGGTTCTAGGTTTGTCCGTTCTCGATTTTGGCGGATTAGCGCCAACTGCGCGCGAATTCTGCGCATGCCCGTTCAACCCCAGCCATGCGTGCATGCCGCAGATGACGAAACAGCCCGAATAGATAAGGATCAAGGCTGTGGTCGCCTAGTTTATCCGTCAGCATTTCGATGGTTGCGGCAACAGTATCCGCGCGTGCAAACAATTTTGCAACCCTGGGTGGAACAGAGCCGGGAAGCCCGGGGATATCATAAAAATCAGCCAGCGTACCAATGGTCATACGGACATTGGGAAGATCTGCTGGGGCATGCCCAGATTTTTCAATTAGCTCAGCCGCAGTATTGGTTGCTTGGCTTAGATAATAATCCGCATCACCAGCAAGCAGGCCAGAGGTAGCTGGCAGTGGCAAGGCTTCACGAATCCAAGTCCATTCAGTGGTCCCGTTAATATAGCGTGGGATAAGAACGTGGTGTAGCTCTGGATCGTTGTCTTTAACCACAATTGCGCCAGGGGCAGGATCGCGCACTAGATTTTGGGCAGACTCTCCAGTAACGGGAAGAGCCGGTGGTTCACCAGGGCCTGCTAGTACAAGTTTAAGTACAGGCTCTGGCTCTGTAAGGATTGCCGAAGTGGCTGCACGTAGGCCAGACAGAAGCTCGATAATTGCGGTACCTTCCAGAGTATTAGTACCACCTAATTCTTGTAATGCATCGATCGTGGCGTCGCTTGATTCGTAGCCATAAAGCCAAGCGGCAAGCCAGACTGCGGTATTTTGCACGGGGGAATAAACTTCGGCGCGGATAGACATCGTTGGCCATCCTAATCGATACACTGACAGGCTATGAACAGTAAGCGGTATAGTGGCGATATTTTGCAGGGCCACAAGCGTAAACAAGCGCCAAGTTTCCCCGACCTAAAAGCACAACCAGGTATGGTCTTGGAAGTTGTTGGAGAAGATTTTGTTGGGGCACTTATCGATATAGACAAGACATTTTCCGGGCACTTAGCACGATTAGAAGATCGCCATGGTACCCGCCGGGTCTTCCCAATTATTCCCGGGGGTTTTCTATTTGAAGGTCAGCGGGTTAGTTTGTCGAAAAGTCTCCAGAAACCCACCCCACAAATGCCGACCCATTCGAAGTCAGGATCTCGTCGCGTGCACAATATTAGCGCCAAGGTGGCCGCCCCATCGCGCATCTGGGTGGAAGGGATCCACGATGCAGCACTCGTCGAAAAGATTTGGGGCCATGATTTACGCGTCGAAGGCGTAGTCGTGGAGTACTTAGAAGGGCTAGACAACCTGGCAGAACGCCTTGCGGAATTTCAGCCGACGGAGCAACGCCGTATCGGAGTACTTGCGGACCACTTAATTGCTGGTACCAAGGAGGCTCGCTTAACAGAGGAGGTCGGCCCGCATGTTTTAGTTACGGGACACCCGTATGTAGATATTTGGGAAGCAGTAAAACCTGAGCGTGTCGGACTAGAAAATTGGCCGAAAGTTCCACGGGGGCAAGACTGGAAAACCGGCGTGTGTGAGGCTGTGGGCTGGTCTGACCCGAAAGAAGCCTGGCATCGGATTTATAACTCAGTGCATTCCTTCCGGGATATAGACATTTCACTAATCGGCGCAGTCGAGCGTTTGGTGGATTTCGTTACTAATCCTGAGCTGCAGAAATCTGATCTGCTTTAGACAATAGGTTGACGGCTAAACGCCAGCCTGCGGTCTCCGCAGCCCAGCCCGCGGCTTGCAAGCGCTGTGAAATTGCCTGTTTCGAAATCCCCAATTCTTCGGCTGCTTCATTCTGGCTTAACCCTCGCCGAACCAGTGCGGTAGCTTCTCTACCTTCATAGGTGCGCTTGTTGAGTACCTGCCCGAGCAATGCAAAACATGCCGCGACGTCTTCGGCAGTGGCAGGCGGTGCCGAAACCACTGCCACACGTACAGTTCCAGCGCGGGCATTCCTCGGCAGCGTGCGCTGTGCAGCAGACCGTGCGGCCTCGTGTTCTCGGGCAATCCCAATCCCCACTGACCATTCACCGTCGGCAAGCAAAGCCATGGTGATATCGCACACGGTGGATGGGTCAGTCATGGTGGAGACGATGTCTTCTATGCCCACGACGTCAAAGCCATCAACGCCATCCAAACTCGATAAAGCAGCAGCAGAGCGCTGAACCAAATCGGCACGACGGGATGCGCTCCCACGGTATCGGGCGTGGACAGCGAGCATAACGCCTCCTAGATAACAGCTAGACGGGCAACAAAACAATTAGCGGGAAGCGGGCTGGTGGCAATAAGCGTCGTGCTTTCCGAGATCAATCTGGAAGCTAGTCTATACCTCAGACTTGATTACCGTACGAGTCTGGACTGGCATGCGAGCATCTAGGATCAGCCCGCCGATACCAACAACTGCAATAGCTGCCAGCAATACAACAACGAGCGGGTTGGTACCAGCAATCAACGTATCCCCAAACAGCACCCCGACGACGGTTCCTGGTGCAGATCCGATGAGAGTCGCGATTACGAAAGGGATAAAGGGGATCGATGTTAGCGCGGCGGTGTAGTTGACGAGAGAAAACGGTACGCCTGCGATTAGTCTTAAGGACGCAACTGCGAGCCATCCGCGTTTGCGCAACCGATAATTGATACCGGCAACCGCAGGGTGTTTGAGGCGAGGAGCCATCCAGTCGCCCAGTAGCCAACGAACAAGCAACAGCGAAATAGCTGCCGACGCCGTAAGTGCGGTCAATGCTATAAGCAAGCCTGTCCAGGGACCGTACAAGATTCCCGATGCCACGGTCCACACCGTCCGTGGCAAGGGAAATTGCGTGAAAAACACGTACCCCAACCAAAACAGCAGCATAAATCCACTTCCTGCAGAATCGGCAGATTCGCGTAACGAGCTCAGCGTAGGGAAATCGATCAGGATGAATAACACGAGCAAGCTGACAGCAATCGCACCAACGGTCAAGAAACGTGCCAGGGACCAGCGTCGAATGGAAGCCCATGCATCACGACGAATGGTGGTGCAAAAATGCATGAAGCTCTTGATCCACGGAGTGCGTCGTCGTGCGCGTCCGACTTTTTCTGACTGTTGCTGGAGCTGGTGCGTGTGGCTTCCTTCTGAATCCATGAGTATCCAGTCTAGTGGTTGTCCGTCAACTCTGGAGCAATGCGGGGCTGGTGTTAAGAGTGTTAACTGTGCTCAGAATGTTTAGGAAACCTCTAATTATGCGTACGGGGGACAGGGGCAGGGACGGGGCAGAGACAAGCTCTCGAGCAGCTATATTTGTGATGTGCAACATATGGCAGGAAACATTCAAAAAGATATTGTTGAGACTCGCCTAAATAGGTAGTATAAGCCTGTCCTTATCGTGATATTGGCTGAAGTTTTAGTTCAAGGAGAAAAATGTCTCGCAATACCAGAAAAATCTTGACGACGATGGCGGCTGGTGTCGTGTCTGCAACGGTTCTTGTTGCCTGCAGTTCAGAAGAAGCCAAACAAGCAAATGGCGATTCTTCTACCGGTAACAACGATGGCGATAACTCTGGCGCTATCACGTTGACCGACATTGCCGGCCGGGAGGTTACCCTCGAAGAAGAACCCGAGCGCATCATCCTCGGCGAAGGACGCTCGCTATTTGCCACCGGTATTTTGAATACCGAAAACCCCTTGGACAAGATCGTCGGTATCGGCACTGACCTGAAACAGAATGTGCCAGACTACTACAACCGATTGGAAGAAAAGCTTCCAGAAGTCAGTGAAATTCCTGAAATCGGTGGCCTATCCAAAGGGGACGTCACCGTGGAAAACCTTTTGAGCATGGCGCCAGATTTGGTCGTTTTGTCAATGGATACCTACGAAGCTTCGGAAAAAGCTGGCTTGACCACAAAGATGGACGAAGCCGGTGTGGAATACGTCGTCACGGACTTCCGTGCGAAACCATTACAAAACACCACAAAATCGATGGAGCTGTTTGGCCAAATTTTTGGTCAAGAACAGCGCGCGGAAGAATTCAACAAGGACTGGCAAGAAATCGTGGACCTGGTGCAGGAACGCGCAGCCAAAGTTACTGAGAAGCCTAAGACCTTTGTGTGGCGAGCTGCGGGTGTCTTGGATTGCTGTGGCTCATGGAATGACTCAAATATCTCACAACTGGTTAATACCGCAGGCGGAGACAATGTTGGCGATCACGTGATTGAAGGTGAATCCGGTGCATTGACACCAGAAAAGGTCTTGGAATCCGACCCAGACATGATCATCGCTACCGGGGGAGATTGGTCTGAAAAGAAAGACGACCAAGGTAACCCAGTGGGCTATGCCGCTGTCGGCTACGGTATCGACGAATCCGAAGCAAAAGCTAGCATCGCTAAATTGCCGGAAGTACAGCCCGGTTTTGAAAGCCTACGCGCCGTCAAAGATAACCAGCTGCACGCATTGTGGCACCAGTTCTACAACTCTCCTTTCAACTACCTGGCTCTGCTACAGATTGCGCAGTGGATTAACCCAGAAGCCTACGAAGACATTGACGTCGAGCAGAAGTGGCTGGATTCACAAAAGAAGTACTCGCCAATCTCTGGCGAGGGTACTTTGTTTAGCACTAATTAATAATGATGAACGAGACACAGCGGATTGTGACACGAGGCATCTCTGCACCAAAGTCCCCAGCCAAACCACCTGCTGTCGACAAAATAGAGGTGGCAAACAAGGCAGTATTAGAGCTTGGTCGGCAGCATAGAAAGCTGACCTGGCAACGCATCGGTATTGTGTCTGGTCTTTGCGCAGTTGCAATCGCTGCCTTCGTTACGAGTAATTTCGTAGGTGCGATTGATATCAGCCCTGGCGAAGTCATCACTGGAATAGTTAACCCATCGAGTTTGGACGAACAAACCCACACTGTTCTCTGGCGGCTACGCCTGCCGATGGCAGTGATGGCGTTGTTAATTGGGGTTAGTTTGTCTCTCGCGGGCGCAGAGATGCAGACAATCCTCAACAACCCACTCGCAGAACCTTTTACTCTGGGAATTTCAGCTGCTGCAGCATTCGGTGGCGCCAGCGCAATTGTTCTGCACTGGCAGATTGTCGCGCAGCCGCAGCTCAACCTGGCGTTAGTAGCTTGGTTATCGTCGGTAGTCGCTACTGGCATCATTGTCGTTGCTGCCGTGCTGCGAGGCGTACGAGCAGAAACAATGGTGCTGTTAGGCATTGGGCTGGTATTTTTCTTCCAAGCCATGCTGGCATTAATTCAATACCGGTCATCAGCAGAAGCTCTGCAACAGATCGTATTTTGGTCAATGGGATCGCTGACCCGCGCCAGTTGGACCGGAAATGCGGTGTTAGCGGGGGTGTTGGTAATTGCGCTTCCCGTTCTTTGGGCTTTGTCATGGCAATTGACGGCGCTTCGGTTGGGAGATGCCCGAGCAGCAGCGATGGGCGTGAATACTTCCGCGCTAAGGGTGATCGTGTTGGTTGTGGTCTCTTTGGTGGCAGCAACCACCGTGGCCTTTGCAGGGATAATTGGCTTCATCGGGCTCGTGGGGCCACACATTGCCCGCATGCTGGTTGGAGAAGACCAACGGTATTTTATACCTGCCTCCATGGCTGCCGGTGCAGCAGTGATGTGTACCGCACATGCGTTGAGCTTGATCGTCAAACCTGGGCTAGCAATTCCAATTGGCATCGTAACTTCGCTGCTAGGTGTACCTTTCTTTATCGCGATCGTTATGGCTAAGAGGAGGGCGCTGTGGAGCTAAAAAATGCAACACCAACGCCTGCGAATCATGCGCCGATGGAAGTGAAACTCGCAATTACTGGACTGAGTGCTACCTACGGGGCACACCGAGTACTGCATAATGTCAATGTTGAAGCATTGACTGGAGGTCAAGTTGTTGGGCTGCTAGGACCAAATGCTTCGGGGAAAACAACGCTGATTAAAACACTTGCCGACGTTCACCGTAGTTATGCGGGCGACATAGATTTTCTAGTCGACGGAATCGCGCCACGTGGAAAGACCAAGAGACAGCTGACTGGCTACGTGCCACAGGATCTGCCAACCACCGCAGCCTTACGGGCATTCGAAGCCGTGCTTATCGCTGCACGACGAGAATCATGCGAAGATCCGGTACTCCGAACTGGAGAGGTGATGCACGAGCTAGGTCTCGACGACATCGCCACCCGGTACCTCAATGAGCTGTCGGGGGGCCAACGCCAGCTAGTTGCCCTCGCGCAAATGCTGGTGGGGCGGCCGGGGCTAATGCTTTTAGATGAGCCGACTTCCGCTTTGGACCTTCACCATCAACTATTTGTCCTTTCTCAGGTACGCGCAAAAGCACAGAAAGAGGGGAGTCTAGGCCTGATTGCCATCCATGACATCAACCTTGCTGCGCGAATGTGTGACACGCTTATGGTGCTCAAAGACGGGTGCATCCGTGCACAGGGAGTCCCGAAAGACGTGCTGAACCGGGAGTTAGTTGAATCCGTATATCACGTCGAGGCGGATATTCTACTCCACGGAGACGTTCCACTGATTGCACCATTGCAGGCTGTGCGTTACTAACTTCCTCACAGGAGGGCCCAAGATGGGCTCTCCGAAAAGCAAAGTGGAGTAGATAAAAAATCTCGAGGCATCCTAGAAAAAGATGCCTCGAGATTAAAAGTGTGCCCGGAGCGGTGTCTGATTCCATGACATCGTTCCGCTCTGTCTCACGACATCCTTCCGCCCCTCAAGGCTCTGATGTGCCACAACATCGTTCCGCTGTTCCCACACAACCACCCCAACAGGGACAATGAGGACACACGCACCACCTTAGGATGTAGCGAGACATACTTCCGCCCAAAATAGAGCATGGGCAAGAAACACACTTCCAACAAAGTCATCGTCGAAACCATCCTCGCGACCGGCATGAGTCATAAAGATGCCGCCGCACTCTTTAACGTCAGCACCCGCTGGATCCGCGAACTACTCCACCGCTATCGAGAAGGTGGCTACCAAGCACTACAACCACGCTCCCGGCGCCCGCACTCCAACCCCAGACAGGTACCAGAGAGCACAGTCAAAACCATCCTCGAAATCCGACAACACCTTGAAAACACCGGCCAAGACAACGGCGCCCACACCATCCGATGGCATCTTCAACAACAAAAAATAACCCCACTACCAGCAGCATCGACTATCCACCGCATACTCAAACGCCACGGCTACGTCATCGAACAACCTCACAAAAGGCCACGCAGTTCCTGGAAACGATTCGAAGCAGACCAACCAAACGAAACCTGGCAACTCGACTACAGCCACTGCTACCTCAACAACAACCAACGCGTAGCCATCCTGACCATCATCGACGACCACTCACGCTTTGTCATCGCTTGCAAAGCCTTCGAACACGAAACCGGCACCAACGTCATCGACACCTTCATATCCGCAGGTAACAAACATGGATTCCCCAAATCCACCCTCACCGACAACGGCAGCGTGTTCACCACAAAGCTCTACAGAAAAGCCGACACTCGCAACGGCTTCGAACAGCTACTCCTCCAAATGGGCATCCAACAAAAGAATGGAACTCCATACCATCCCCAAACCCAAGGAAAAGTCGAGCGCTTCCACCAAACACTCCAAAAAGCCCTGCACGCAAGGCCATTCGCCCACAACATCGGCGAGCTAAACCAACAACTCGATGACATCATCGACTACTACAACAACCACCGACCCCACCGAGCACTCAACAGACAAACACCACCACAGGCCTACAACCGACTACCCAAAGCCCCACCACTCGACATCCCCATTGGCACCGACAATCGCCTACGGCGAGACAAAGTCGACAACGACGGAAAAGTAACCCTTCGCTGGGCCGGCAACATGCGCAAACTCTACGTCGGAAGAAAACACCGCACCAAAGAAATCATGCTCATCTGCATCAACAACGACATCACCGCCATTAACCCCCACACAGGCGAAATCTGGGGCCGATACCACTTAGACAAAACCAAAAAATACCACCGCAACCAACTCGGTGAAATCTAGAAAACGAACCCCCAAAACGAAGAAAATCTCGAGACACCGAAATAGGAACGATGTCTCGAGACTTCACAAGTGTGCCCGGAGCGGGACTTGAACCCGCACGTCCGTTAATAGGACACTGACACCTCAAGCCAGCGCGTCTGCCATTCCGCCACCCGGGCAGGGTGCAGTAAAAACTCGAGAAATTGAACTTCCAGTTGAAGCTTCAAAAGAAGTCAATATTTTCCCGATTTTTAACTCGGCAACGTTGACTTACTATAGTCATCCGGACAAACAAGCGCAAATAGGCAGGTTAAACCTACTAAATCACTGTTTATTTCCGGTCTGGATTCCGAAAAGGCGCTTGTGTCTGGCAGTGACTCACCCCGTTAGGTGCATGGCGGTTAGCCACCCCACAGAGATTTCTGCTGCATTCAGGTACAAATAGTGTCATGACCGATTACGCAAACGATTCCCGTTTTCCTGGACCTGACCCTTACGCACCGTTGAATGATCTTCCTTCATTCACCCTTACTTCCACTGATCTTGTCGACGGTGACGAGATTCCCGAGAAGTTTCGTGCGCCCAGCAGCGAATCACCGCAACTTGCATGGTCTAATCTGCCGGAAGGTACCAAATCATTGGCAGTTACCTGCTTTGATCCTGACGCACCGACTGCGTCCGGTTTTTGGCACTGGGCTGCATTCAACATTCCTGTTGACGTCAACGAGCTCCCAACCAATGCTGGGGCCGCGGAAGGTTTGGGGATTGCTGGTGTACAGTCGCTGATCAATGATTCTGGCGAGCGCACTCACTTCGGTGCACAGCCCCCAGAAGGCCACGGACCACACCGTTACCTCTACGCAGTACACGCGGTAGACACTGAAGAGCTAGACATCCCTGATGATGCAACACCTACCGTGCTGGGCTTCAATCTGCATTTCCATGCAATTGGGCGCGCAATCTTGTGGGGCTGGGCCGAAACTAAGTAAGAAGGGCACTATGCTGTTGATCTATGGCAGCAAAAAACTCTTCTTCAAAAGAATCTAACTCCGCTAAACGCGAAGTTACAGTGCCGCTGGCTTTAAGAGCTGGCGGCGCTTTTATTGCGTTGGCGGTGGCACTGGCGATCTTCGGTATCACCGCCTGGTTATCTGATGGTTGGGCAGTGCCATTCGCCATCACCCCCGCATTTTTAGGAATCTGTGTGGCGGCAGTATTATTTGGCGCTTTTGCCACTGTTAACCGCGCACAAAAGCCTAGTGTGGCTCAGGTCGTCGCACTGTCCATTGCGGTCGCATTCATTGTTGTCAGCCAATTCCTGCCCAAAACACCGCTTGGTTTCATGGGGCAGCATTGGCTGTTCATGTATGCGATATTATGTGTCATTTGTGCACTGGTTTTAAGGCGTTCAGTCATGCCGAAAATTTAGTTTTCCCGCCACTCCAAACCAGATCCTACAGCCGCAGAGATATTGTCCAGTCCATGTGCCTCAAGCTGATTTAGCAATCCCCGGTGGATACTGGTAATCCAGCCCGGTCCACCATAAATCAAGCCAGTGTACCCTTGCAGAAGTGTCGCGCCCGCGGTAATCCGCTCCCAAGCTTGCTGTGGCGTGGTAATACCACCAACCGAAATCAACACCAACTTGTCACCAACGCGGTTATGCAGCCTGTGTAAGATCTCTAACGATCGCTGCGCGACAGGCGGACCAGATATGCCTCCTGCTCCTGCAGCCTCGACCTCAGAAGCTGGCGTCTGTAAACCTGCACGCGAGATTGTGGTATTCGTGGCAATGATCCCTGCCAGCCCAAGTTCCACCGCGAGATCCGCACAGGCATCGACATCAGCATTAGAAAGATCCGGTGCAATCTTTAACAACACCGGGCTGGTACATACCTCTTGTACAGCTTGCAATATCGGGCGCAGTGATTCCACGGCCTGCAGATCGCGCAGTCCAGGGGTGTTCGGCGAAGAGACATTAACCACTAAATAATCTGCCGCTGATCCAAGCACAGAAGCAGACCGTCTGTAGTCGTCGGCCGCATATTCAACGGGAGTTGTCTTCGTTTTTCCGATATTGATACCGATGATGCCGCGCTGTGCAGCATCTCCGCTAGTGATGTGCCCGCGGAGATTCTGTGCTGCCTGGGCTGCGCCGTCATTATTAAAGCCCATACGGTTCAGAATTGCACGATCTTTTTTCAGGCGGAATAAGCGCGGCTGTGGGTTTCCTGGTTGCGCGTCAGCGGTGACAGTTCCTAGTTCCGCGTAACCGAAGCCGATAGCCGACCAAGCTTTAGCAGCTCGCGCATTCTTATCAAACCCGGCTGCCAATCCGAGAGGACGTGGGAATCGCACACCGAACACTTCCTGAGCCAGTCGGGGATCATTAGTGCTCAGTACCGTTGCTAGCGCTTTTCGAAGCAGCCGGGAAGAATTCACTAAAGCCATCACGCTATCAGCGCCGTGGTGTACGCGCTCCGGATCGAGGCGAAACATCACGCGCAATGCCGCGCTATAAGCCTTGTTGTACGCGGTCGATCGGAAACTCGTGACCCCGGATCGCATGGTTTTCTGCGCTTGCCGAAACTCTGGTGCCATGATTATCCGTTCTCCTCGGGTTGTTCGGAAAGTTCTGAATTAGATAACTCCGGGTCAGTTATTACCTGAATACCGTGACCTGTTGCGGAGGCGAGCACGACCGTTCCATCATCAGCTACCACCAGCGACTGAGCATCGGGAATGGTCTTAAGCTGCCCTGTTTGCTGTGGGACACCACTAGAAATGCGGAAAGCTGTCAACAGATTTTCTTTTGTCGATGCCGTCCAAGCGACATCCCGTTTACTATCCCAGGCAACAGCCCACGGACCTGCAGGTGCTGGAACCGTCTGATGCAAACGGATGACGTCCAACGCAGTATAGACAGCTAGCTGTTCACCACGTGCGTCGGTGGCTAAAACAAGCCCCTCATCACCCACAGCAATTTCGCCGACTCCCAGTCCTACGCGCAAGGTTCCACCGCCGCGTTCATTGCGCCAGTCCAAGTTTTGAATGGTCGTGTCCTCACGCCAGGTGCGCACTAGCTGCTCGCCGTGCGATTTCGATTCCACATGTACTAACTGATCAGTCGGAGCAGCCGCAGTAAACCTGCTGATGACCTCTCCAGTTGGGGCCACCATTGCCACTTCTGCTGACTTTTCAGATGCGACCACTAGATCACCATTATTCATGCGGGTTGCAGCAGTAATTGGAAAATCAACCTTCGGGGTAATCCTCTCTGCTTTCGCCGCGCCAGCTGGAATAACTTGCAGAGAGTCACCACAGGCGAGGATAAAATGCTGCTCAGTAGCGGTCAGTTCACCGCATTCTGCAGCGATATCGATGACGCTGCCAGCGTCGGCAAGCTCATCAACAGTGCCCAGCCACAGAGAATCAGGCATGCGCAGGGCCAAATTTTTGCCCGTAACAGCCATGTCAGAAACCTCGCTGAACTCTGGCCGTGCAATCAGCTCGCCAACAAGCCCTGAAGCGTCTACCTGAGTCGAACTTGGGACCGGGGTAGCGTTTCCCATTTCTGGAACGTCTGCACCCGGTATCGCCGGATTGTCCGCGCAAGCAGCCAAAGCGGCACCGGTTACCAAAACAAGGGCAGGAATTGCGTATGGACGAAAATGCGTCGACCGAAATCGAATATTCACAACTACATAGCTTATCAGTGCAGGCTAGCGCCGCCGAACGCTACAACAAGCACGTAATGCTTGCCTATGGGTATATTCTAGTAGCCGTGATTACGACCGATTTAACCTCCGGTACCACAAGCTACGCCGCGGAAGTCACAGCGAGTGCAGATGCGTTGGACATGACGTGGATACAAGTGATCGTATTATCCATCGTTCAAGGTTTAACTGAGTTTCTTCCGGTTTCTTCGTCGGGGCACCTCCGGATTTTTTCTGAGTTCTTCTGGGATGCAGATGCCGGAGCGTCGTTTACCGCGGTAATTCAGCTCGGCACAGAGATTGCCGTGGTGATATTTTTCTGGCGCGAAATTGTGCAGATTGTGCGCGGTTGGTTACGCGGGCTCATGGACAAAAACTCGCGCGGTGCCGACTGGAAAATGGGCTGGATGATCATCGTGGGCTCTATCCCGATCGGCGTAGTTGGGTTTTTAGCAAAAGATTTCATCCGAGACTCCCTACGCAACCTGTGGATTACTGCAGCCGTGCTGATTTTGTTTTCCTTTGTTTTCATCGCCGCAGAGCGCTGGGGGAAAAAGACTCGTGAGGGCGGTGAGCTGAATTTCCGTGATGCCATCATCATGGGACTGGCACAATGCTTGGCGCTTATTCCCGGGGTGTCGCGTTCCGGTGGCACGATTTCGGCCGGCTTATTCTTAAACCTTGAGCGAGAAGTGGCAACCCGTTTCAGCTTTCTACTGGCAATTCCGGCGGTGATGGCATCCGGGTTGTTTTCGCTTCCCGACGCCTTCGGTCCAGCTTCTGGGCAGGCTGCAAGTGCTGCGCAGCTAGCCGTAGGTACGTTAGTAGCGGGCTTGGTCGGTTATGCAGCGATTGCTTGGTTGCTGAAGTTCGTTGCTAATCATTCCTTTGCCTGGTTTGCGGCCTACCGAATCCCCCTCGGACTGCTGGTCATGCTGCTATTGGGGCTTGGAGTTCTACAACCAGTCTAAATGTCGTTACAGTAAGACATTATGAAATCTTGGCCTTCTCCAGTTGTCCCCACCATTCCAGCGCGCCACGGTAACCCAGTGCCTTTGCGGCTTTATGACACCGCTGATCAACGTATCCGCGAAGTCAGCTTTCAGAACCCAGAGGGCCCCGCGGGCATGTACGTCTGCGGGATCACTCCATATGATTCGACGCACCTGGGACACGCGGCCACCTATTTGACGTTTGACCTCGTGTATCGCGCACTATTGGACAATGGGCGCTCGGTACATTTTGTACAAAACGTCACGGATGTCGATGATCCTCTATTTGAGCGTGCCGAACGCGACAACCAGGACTGGCGCGAACTGGGTACAGAGCAAACCGATTTATTCCGCTCTGATATGGAGCAACTAGGAGTTATCCCACCGCAGCATTTCATGTCGGTATCAGAAACCGTCGATGAAATCATAGATATTGTGGGGAGTTTATTAGACCAGGGCAAAGCTTATATCCTAGATGGTGAATATCCCGACATCTACGCCCCCATTACCGCAACCAAACAGTTTGGCTATGAATCAAACTTCACACGCGAAGAAATGCTAGAAGTCTTCGCAGAACGTGGCGGTGATCCTGAACGCCCAGGAAAACACGATGAGCTGGACGCTCTGATTTGGAAAGCAGAGCGGAAAGGCGAGCCGGCATGGGAGGCACCGTTTGGCCGTGGGCGACCGGGGTGGCATATCGAATGTGCAGCTATCGCTGCTAATCGTCTAGGCGCACGCTTTGATATCCAGGGTGGCGGATCGGATTTAGTTTTCCCGCACCATGAATTTTCTGCAGCCCACATCGAAGCAGCTTATGAGGTTGATCGCATGGCTGGGCATTATGTTCATGCGGGAATGATCGGTCTAGATGGCACCAAGATGTCGAAATCCCTAGGTAACCTAGTCTTCATCCACAAACTGACCGCCAATGGACACGAACCGTCGGCAATCCGCTTAGGCGTTTATTCCCAACATTACCGAAGCGACCGTGATTGGTCCGAGGAGCTTTTGGTTGAAAGTGAACAACGGCTTGCCCTTTGGCGAGCGGCTCTGCAACAGCCTGGCAGCCTGGGGAAGGCGGAAGAATTGGTGCGCAGCATCCGTGAATGCATCGCCGATGACTTAGATTCACCAGGAGCTTTGCAGGCTGTTGATACCTGGGCGAAACACCCACGCGGCGAGGATGATCCGGAGGCCGCTGCACTCGTCGTATGCGCACTAGATTCACTGTTTGGAATTTCTCTCCAGTGACCAGGGTTATGCCCTAGAATGGCGGTCGTGAAGAATTTTAACGAGTTGCATGCAGAATTAACCCAGAAAGTACAGCAGCGCCCCGAAAACTCGGGAACTGTGCAAGCCTTAGATTCGGGTGTACATCACATCGGCAAAAAAATCATTGAAGAGGCCGGGGAAGTTTGGATCGCTGCGGAATACCAATCGGATGAGGAACTCTCTGAAGAAATTTCGCAGTTGTTGTATTGGACCCAGGTCATGATGGTGGCCCGTGGCCTTAATCCAAATGACATTTACCGTTATCTCTAGACAACCGCTAAGCCAGGTATTTTTATGATTAAAATTGCCATCCCTAACAAGGGCTCACTCTCTGAAACCGCGCAGTCCATTCTCAAAGAAGCAGGGTATAAAACTCGCGGTTATAGCAAAGCACTGGCGGTTGCTGATACTGAGCATGACATTGAGTTTTTCTTTCTCCGGCCGAAAGACATCCCCATTTATGTGGCAAATGGCCAACTCGATCTCGGTATCACTGGCCGTGATCTGGCAGTAGATTCTCGAGCAGCCGTAGACGAAGTATTGCCACTGGGGTTCGGCGACTCACGCTTCTTTTTCGCAGCTCCGGCTGACGAGCATTGGGAGGTGGAGCAACTAGCGGGTAAACGAATTGCGACTTCGTACCCAAACTTGGTTCGCGACTATCTCGCGAAACGTGACATTTCCGCAGAAGTTATCCGCCTCGACGGAGCAGTAGAAATCTCCATTAAGCTCGGCGTAGCTGATGCTATCGCCGATGTTGTATCGACTGGCAATACCTTGCGCCAACAGGGGCTGCAAGCTTTCGGTGAGCCGATCATTGAATCTGAAGCAGTAGTGATTTCCCGTCGCGGGACCGGGGTCAGTGATGAGCAGCAAATCTTGCTCTCTCGCATTCAGGGAATTTTACACGCACAAAACTACGTGATGATCGACTACAACATTTGCCGGGAAAACCTAGATGCAGCCGCCAAGTTCACTCCGGGTCTAACCGGACCAACGGTGTCGCCATTGGCCCGCGATAATTGGGTAGCAGTACGTGCACTCGTCCCTAGAAAAGAAGCCAACAATCTCATGGATAAACTCTCCGCTGTTGGCGCAGAGGCCATTTTGGCTTCTGATCTTCGCATAGCCCGTATGTAGTAATCCAGGTATTCTGGAAAATGGAAACGATTAACGACCTCACGGTGCCGTTAGGCGCGAAGGAGTGACTTGTAGATGGCTAAAAAGACCGACGAGAATTCTGCGGATCAGACGCAAAATATCGACGCGAAAAAGAACGAGGATTCGAAGAAGACTACAGCTAGCAAGTCAACCAAGAAGACTCGCACTGAACGCGACCTGCTCGGCGAGATGGAAGTTCCAAATGACGTCTACTACGGTGTCCACACCATGCGCGCCATCGACAATTTCCAAATTTCCTGGGTGACCATCAACAACGTGCCTGAGTTTATTCGTGGCATGGTGATGGTGAAAAAAGCAGCAGCCATGGCCAATCGCCGTTTGCACACGCTGCCCAAGAAGAAAGCTGAAGCTATTATCTGGGCCTGCGACCAGATTTTGGAAAAAGGTCGCTGCATGGATCAGTTCCCACTGGACGTATTCCAGGGTGGAGCGGGTACTTCGCTGAACATGAACACCAATGAGGTCGTGACAAACCTGGCATTGGAATACCTGGGCGAGGAAAAAGGCGCCTACCACGTCCTCAACCCCAATGATGACGTGAACATGTCTCAATCGACCAACGACGCATACCCAACCGGCTTCCGTCTTGGGCTGTATGCCGTCCTGGACCGCTTGATCGAACAAATCGGCAAGTTGGAACAGTCCTTCACCAAGAAAGCACACGAATTCGCCGACATTCTGAAGATGGGGCGTACACAGCTGCAGGATGCTGTGCCGATGACTCTTGGCGACGAATTCCGTGCATTCGGGGCTAACCTGGCCGAAGAGCTTTCGGTGCTGCGCGAAGCGCAGGAACGCCTGTTGGAAATCAACCTTGGCGCAACAGCGATCGGTACGGGAGTCAACACTCCTGCTGGCTACCGGCACCAGGTTACCGCAGCGCTATCGGAAGTCTCGGGCCTAGAGTTAAAGACCGCGCGTGACCTCATCGAAGCTACCTCTGATACCGGCGCCTACGTACTGGCACACTCGGCGGTTAAACGCGCGGCCTCCAAGCTGGGCAAGATCAGCAATGACTTACGTTTGTTGTCTTCCGGTCCTCGTACCGGGCTAAACGAGATCAATTTGCCGGAACGACAAGCTGGTTCGTCGATCATGCCGGCCAAGGTCAATCCGGTTATTCCCGAAGTTGTCAACCAGACAGTATTCAAGGTTTTCGGCAACGACTTGACCGTGTCCATGGCCTCAGAAGCCGGACAGCTGCAGCTTAACGTCATGGAACCTGCGATGGGTGAGGCCTTGTTCCAGTCCGTTCGTATTTTGGGCAATGCTGTGGATGCTTTGCGTGAGAAGTGCGTCGACGGGATCACGGCAAACGCGGATGTCTGCCGGGAGTACGTAGAAAATTCCATCGGTATCGTCACCTATTTGAATCCACTCATCGGCCACCACCAAGGTGATCTCATCGGTAAGGAAGCGGCTAAAACCGGTAAATCTGTCCGCGAACTAGTGCTAGAAAAAGGCTTGCTGGATGAAGAAACCGTCGATCGTATTCTGTCCAAAGAAAACCTCATGCACCCAGAATTCCGCGGTAAACTTTACCTGGACGACTAATTAAGGTGTGCGCCCGTTAAGCTAGCTGTTCATCCTAGGGATGAACTATCGCACCAGACTATTAGTGCGAATATTATGCCCATCACTTAAGCCTAGAAGGGCTAGAGTGGTGGGCATGAGTTCTTTTCCTACTGATGTAGAAATCGCAAACAATCACCAGCTAGAGCCAATCGCAGAGATTGCACGCAAAGCTCAAATTCCCGCTGAGGCTCTGATTCCTTACGGTGAGAAGAAAGCCAAGATCGATACCAGTAAGCTCGACTGGAGCCGAAAAGACGGCAAGCTAGTGCTGGTCACTGGAGTATCGCCGACACCAGCTGGTGAAGGAAAATCCACCACGCTGATCGGATTGACTGATGCATTGGCACACGCCGGCAAGAACGCAATGGTGGCAATTCGGGAACCGTCGCTGGGCCCAGTCATGGGGATTAAAGGTGGGGCTGCTGGGGGAGGCTATTCACAAATCGTCCCCATGGATGAAATCAACTTACATTTCAATGGTGATTTCCACGCCATCACTTCAGCGAACAATACGCTCGCTGCGCTTATTGACAATCATATTCACCAGGGTAATGACTTGGCTATCGACCCACGTCGCGTGACTTGGCAACGTTGCGAAGACGTGAATGACCGTTCATTGCGCTCAGTAGTCACGGGCTTGGGAGGTCCAGGAAACGGGTCCCCGCGGGAGTCTGGTTTCACCATTACCGCAGCATCAGAAATCATGGCGATCGTTGGCTTGTCTACGGATCTCGCAGATTTGCGCAGGCGACTCGGTGACATCACCGTCGGGTACACCTACGACAAACAGCCGGTGACAGCACGCGAGTTGGGTGCTGATGGCGCTTTGACAGTGTTGCTGAAAGACGCTTTGCAACCAAACTTAGTGCAAACCTTAGGCGGTGTTCCGGCCCTTGTGCACACGGGCCCGTTCGGCAACATTGCTCACGGTTGCAACAGTGTACTGGCGACTAAAGTAGCGCTGAACCAAGCCGACATCGTGCTAACAGAAGCCGGCTTTGGTTCTGATCTGGGGGCGGAAAAATTCTTCGACATTAAGGCCCGCCACGCAGGCCTGAATGTTGATGCCGCTGTCGTCGTGGCAACCATTCGCTCCTTAAAGTTTAATGGCGGAGTAGCTAAAACAGACCTGGAAGAATCCAATGTTGACGCATTATCGGCTGGGGTCGCAAACCTGGAACAGCACGTCAACAACATTCGCCAGTTTGGCGTCACACCAGTTGTAGCACTCAATATTTTTGGTTCAGATTCACCTGCAGAAATCGATTTCATGCACGATTGGGCACAAAAATTCGGTGTAGAGCTGGCAGAATCCACTGTATTCGCAAATGGCGGCGCAGGTGCAAAAGACTTGGCCGACAAGGTCCTAGCGCATCTTGACGGGCAATCCACGACACTATATGACCCGTCCAAGGGAGTCGAAGATTCCATAGCAACGATCGCTTCCAAGGTCTATGGCGCAAGTAATGTGGAATATTCTGTTAGCGCACGGAAGGATCTGGATTATCTCCGCGAGTGCGGCTGGGATCAGCTCCCAGTATGTATCTCAAAGACACAATATTCGTTTAGTGATGATCCTTCCCGGCTCGGTGCACCGAAAGGCCACACCCTGCATGTGCGAAAGCTACTTCCGCGTACTGGCGCAGGATTCATCCTTGCCCTCACAGGTGACGTCATGACTATGCCAGGATTGCCAAAACGTCCTGCTGCAGAAGCAATCGACATCACTGACGACGGTGTTATCAGCGGGTTGTCTTAATCGCTGACGGGCCGAGACAGCATCGTCGATCCCGGCCCGTACGGTGTTTGTAAACTTAGCTCTGCTAGCAGCCCCTTGCGCTGAGAACACTATGCAGGATCTGCTGCCGAACCAGGCCACCCGGGGTACGGGGGAGGAGTTCCCCCAAACTCCGGGCATAATTTTTGGTGTGGGCACCATCCACATAATTTCGAGGTTTTTGTGGGGAAGTGCCCGGTTTGCCCGTCACGTTCGATCTTTGCCCATAGTTCGCCGAGATCTCGTTCAAAAAATTCCAGTTCTTCTTTGGACGGAGCCAGCACCATATCGTCAATCACTTTTATATACATCAACCTCAGCTGATGCGGAATGATTTCTTGTAAGCGCCAGTACACCAATGCGTAAAATAGCATTTGGAATCTTGCGTTATGGGAAAAACGCGGGATAGGTTTTTTGCCTGTTTTATAGTCGACAACCCGCACCTCTCCGGTGGGGGCTTTATCCACGCGGTCGATAAAGCCCCGCACAGGAACGCCGTTGGGCAGTACCGTATCAACGTACATTTCCACTGATTCGGCATCGAAACCCTGTGGATTTTCCATCTGGAAATAGCCCTTGACAAGGCTACGACACTGCACCAAGAAATCGTAGGTGTCGCTATCTGGGACTAACTCTATAAGTTCCTCGTCGTCGGAACGCATTTTTTCCCAGTTTGGTTTCAGCATTTTCACCGCGGCAGGGTATGTGCGTTCACGTGCTGGAAGTTTGTGCATTTCTTCGAGAACTGCGTGCACCAGTGTCCCGCGGATTTGCGCGAGAGTTTTCGGTTCCGGCAAACGATCTATGGCCCGAAACCGGTAGAGCAATGGACATTGTTGATAATCACCGGCACGCGAAGGGGAGAGGGCTAGCGGTTTCGGGCGCCGGGGAGCGTCGGTGTTTGAGGTATTGCGCGAAGTGCTCATAATGCTATCCAGCTTAAACGCCTCTACAGGGTTAGCACTAAGCTAGGTAGAACCGAGTTATCGATGAATTTGAGTGGGAAAGTGAGTTGTGATGAACGAAATTAACCAGTTCATGGATTTTTTGGACGCCGCTCCGAGTTCTTTCCATGCCGCACATGCCGTTGCTGATCGTTTGTTTGCCAGTGGTTTCCAAAAACAGGTAGAAGATCAACCGTGGGATGCCAGCCCCGGCGGGCATGTGATTGTCCGTGATGGTGCTGTATTGGCGTGGTTTGTGCCAGATGATGCTGGCCCACATTCTGGTTTCCGGATTATCGGCTCACACACTGATTCACCTGGCTTCAGCCTCAAGCCGCAGCCAGACAGCACGCAGCATGGCTGGCAGCAGTTGGGGGTGGAAATTTACGGTGGCCCGATCATTCCCTCATGGTTTGATCGTGAGCTTACTTTAGCCGGTCAGGTGATCTTTTCCGATGGTTCAGAGCGTTTACTCAATACCGGTCCGATTCTCCGGATTCCACACTTAGCTATTCATCTGGACAGTTCGAAGGAATTTTCCGTTGATAAGCAACAACATCTGCACCCAGTCATGGGACTTGCCGACGCCACCACCGACGCTGTGAGCGCGCAAGCGCAGCAGGTAGGAATCGCATCGATAATTGCGGGGCAGCTTGGAGTTGCGGAATCTGACATTGCTTCCTGGAGCCTTATTACTGCACCGGCACAACCAGCCAGTTTGTTTGGCGTGAATGCGGACCTCTTGGCTTCTTCGCGCATGGATAATCTATCCAGCGTATTCGCCAGCATGGTCGCACTCGAACGTGCTGTGGCATCGGGCGATTTGAGTTCTGATATTGCAGTTTTAGCTGCGTTTGACCACGAAGAGGTCGGATCTGCTTCCACGACGGGGGCACAAGGGCCGATTTTGGCCGAGACACTTGAGCGCACAGCAACTGCACTTGGAGCTGACCGCGAAAGCTACTTGCAAATGCTACGACGCTCATCATGTGTGTCTGCGGATGCAGCTCACTCGATCCACCCGAATTATGCCGAAAAACACGATCCACATAATCCACCAATCATTGGTGGTGGTCCTGTCACCAAGATCAATTCGAAACAGCGCTATGCCTCGAATGCGCGGACTATCGCTATGTGGGAAAACGCCTGTCGCGCAGCGATGGTTCCGATCCAGAATTACGTGAGTAAGAACTCGGTACCCTGTGGGTCTACGATCGGCCCGGCAACAGCTACAGCGCTAGGTATCGATACTGTTGACGTCGGAGTACCAATGCTATCGATGCATTCTGCCCGAGAAATGATTGGTGTCCACGACCAATTATGGCTCTCCCAAGCACTAGAGTCCTACCTGATCAATTAAGACTGCTAAGACCACGGGTTCATCTGTGACGAGACAGGTCGTGCATCCGCCCAGTCTAGTGTTGGTCAGACACCAGCGATTTTACGATAAGAAAGGCTATTTAATGGCATATTCTGGCCCGTTTCAGTACGGAGACCGCGTTCAGCTTACCGATGCAAAGCGTCGGCATTTCACTCTGTATCTCAAAGAGGGCAACAAGTTTCACTCTCACCATGGGATCGTCGAACACGATGACATCGTTGGTATGGAGGAAGGCTCCGTCGTTAATTCAAGTTTGGGCAGCCCCTTTCTTATGTTTCGTCACTTGATGGTCGATCACGTGCTTTCTATGCCGCGTGGTGCACAAGTGATTTATCCGAAGGATGCGGCCCAAATCTTGATCGAGGGCGATATTTTCCGTGGCGCCAAGGTTTTAGAGGCCGGAGCGGGATCAGGTGCTTTGTCAATGGCTTTGCTTCGGGCGGTAGGACCCGAAGGTCATGTCTATTCCTACGAACTTCGCGACGATCATATTGGCTATGCCATTGATAACGTCAAAGAATATTTTGGTGAGCAGCCGGAGTGGTGGAGCCCGCGGCTCGGCGATTTCCGGGAGCTTACACCGGAAGCAACCGACGGCCCAGTTGATCGAGTAATTCTGGACATGCTGGAGCCTTGGGAAATGCTCCAGACTGTGAAAAATATGCTGGTTCCCGGTGGAGTGTTTATTACCTATGTCGCCACGGTGCCCCAGCTGATGAAGGTGATGGAGGGCATCCGTGAGCAGAAGTGTTTTACGGAGCCACGTGCCTGGGAATCATTGGTGCGTGATTGGAAGGTAGAAGGGCTCGCAACGCGTCCGGAGCACCGAATGAATGCACACACGGCATTTTTGATCATGACGCGCCGACTTGCCGACGGCGTCGTCCCGCCACGCCCGAAGCGTAAAGCCCGTCGTTAAGGCTGCGCTTTATCCAGCGCTTTTACACTCGTGCTACACCGGTATAGTGTTCGGGTTTACTAGCCTGACCTAACGTAGCTACCACCAGCCTTGTTTGTTAGCCTTAACTCAAACAATAACCGCGGGACCACACACTAGAGTGACCGCCGTTTTACCATCTCGACAGCACAAACGCTGCTGATAAAAACACCCTGAACACGCAGAAGGGAGGTTCGGAGTTTTTTATGACTAAGACTACGCCGGACCCACAGCTACAGCTCCGACGCGACGTACGCGACTTACGTAAGCGCAACGAGCAATTGGCCACTCTGCTAAAGACTTCACGAGACAAACTCGCCCAGTTAACCTCTGAGATCAATGCTCTGCAAGAGCCAGTCTCTACCTACGGCGTGTTTCTGCGTTACGCACCAGGTAACCCCCGCGAAGCTGACGTGTTCACTTCAACTCGGCGATTGCGTGTCAGTGTCTCGCCATTAATAAGCCATGAGATCCCAGTTGGTGCGCAAGTGCGAATGGGTGACGGCAGCGTCATTGTCGAAGATTGCGGCTTCGCTTCCGATGGCGTATTAATGCGGGTCACTGAATTTGTGGAAGAGTCTGCACACGGTGATGTTCGTGTGCTTGCTTCCGCACCCCAAGGTGATACCCACGTGCTGCATTTGGCAGCGCCGCTGGTGGGACATGTTCGCGCGGGTGATAGCGTGCTGGCCGACGTGAAATCCGGCTTCGCATTCGAGCGGATTTCCCAAGCGGAAGTTACCCAGCTTGCACTCGAAGAAATCCCGGACGTCACTTACGACGACATCGGTGGCTTAGATGCGCAAATTGAACAAGTTCGCGACGCTGTCGAAATGCCGTTCGACCACCCCGAGCTCTACCACGATTACCAATTACATCCACCAAAGGGGGTATTGCTCTATGGGCCACCAGGTTGTGGGAAAACCCTGATCGCCAAAGCCGTAGCTCATTCACTGGCATCTCGCGTGGGGAACGGTTCAGCTTCCTATTTTTTGAATGTAAAGGGCCCGGAGCTACTGAATAAATACGTGGGCGAAACAGAACGCGTGATCCGCCTGATTTTTGAGCGCGCCCGAGAGCTTGCTTCTGAGGGTGCGCCCGTCATTGTATTTTTTGATGAGATGGAATCCATTTTCCGCACACGAGGTACCGGAGTCTCCTCAGACATCGAAACCACTGCAGTGCCACAGCTACTTACCGAAATTGATGGCGTAGAAGGCCTGAATAACGTCATAGTGGTCGGCGCGACCAACCGGGAAGAACTCATTGACCCCGCGTTGCTGCGTCCTGGGCGACTGGACATCAAGATCCGAATCTCTCGTCCCACCAAGCACGAAGCGCCAGACATCATCAGTCGTTATCTCCACGAGGGGGTTCCACATACTGATCCACTCGAAGTACTTATTGACGGAGCGGTAGATGCGTTGTTTGCACCACGTCCATTCGTCGAGCTAACTCTTCGCGACGGCAGTACCGCTGTACTGCATTACGGTGATTTCGTCTCTGGCGCCCTGATTGCCAATGTGGTTGATCGGGCGAAAAAGCTCGCGATCAAAGACTATATAGCCGCTGGTTCTACCGGTGAGCACGGAATCTCATTGCGACACATCCAAGCTGCGGTGCGTACAGAGCAAGATGAGAGTGAAGACCTTCCAAACACTGCAAACCCAGAAGAATGGAACCGCATCGTCAAACTGTCTCAATCTGTAGTCTCAGCACGGAGCTTGGCGTAGTCGAAGCAATACCGAATCCGAATTTTTACCTAGCTGGGGCAGACTACAGTTTGGGATTACCAAACTGCATTAACGAGTTCATCGGAGTAGCGAAGATGAAGAGCACACAGAAATTTCGACGGTTCATGGGCACCGAAACAGAATTCGGCATTGCCACCCCAACTCAGCCGAAGCTGAGCCCAATTGTCACTTCAACCCATGCTGTCGTGAGTTATGCACTCCGGAACATCGGTACCCGGTCGCGGTGGGATTTCGCGGCAGAACACCCAACTCGAGATACTCGTGGCAGTGATCGGCGACGATACCGAACCGGGGCGATGGTGGATCCGGAAACTCTTGGTGTTGCCAATGCCGTTACCCATAATGGCGCACGGTTTTACGTGGATCACGCACACCCCGAATACTCTTCGCCTGAATGTGTAGATGCGTGGCAGGCAATGGTCTATGACCAGGCCGGAGACCGCATTGCGCTGCAAGCAATCAACGACGTCGCGACTTTTTCGCAAAGTGGTACCTCTGCTCTGGCTAATCACGGCGCGTGCCCACCTCTGAAAATCTACAAAAACAATGTGGATGGAAAGGGTGCCTCATATGGTTCGCACGAGAACTATCTGTACCCTCGCAGTACCGAGTTTGCTGATATTGCGGACGGGCTCATCCCGTTTTTTGTGACCCGAATCATCATGATCGGCGCCGGTCGAGTAGGTCTGGGGCAGCATGGCGAAACCCCAGGTTTCCAAATTTCACAGCGCGCGGATTATATCGAACAGGAAATTTCGCTCGAGACCACGCTCAACCGAGGATTGATCAATACTCGTGATGAGCCGCACACGAACCCTGAAACACACGGTCGATTGCACGTAATCACTGGCGATGCCAACATGTCTCAGACCTCAACACTGCTGAAATTAGGTACCACAGCACTGGTTTTAGACGCGATTGACGCTGGCGTTCGCTTCGACGATTTGCGCCCCAAAGATCCGGTTTCTGAAATTTCGGCCGTAAGCCACGACCTGAGCTTGACGCATAAAATTACTCTCGCCAATGGATCCTCGGCTACGGCTATTGAGATTCAAAAAGAATACCTTCGACGCGTCACTGAAGCTGTCGTAAGTCTCACAGAGAGAGAGCAGAAGGTACTTGCACTGTGGGAGGAAGTTTTGGACTTGCTTGCCGACGACCCCCTCTCAACGGCTCACCTTTTAGACTGGACGGCAAAATATGCGTTGATCAAGGGCTTTCTGGACCGCGGTGTTGCGGTTAGTGACCCCAAAATCGCGTTAATCGATTTGCAATATACCGATGTTGATCCCTCGAAGTCGCTGTATCACGCCTTGGTACGCAAGGGCCGTATGCGGACGTTGGTGACAGACGAAGAAATCAACACGGCCATTGCTATGCCGCCTGCGCAGTCGCGGGCTTGGACTCGTGGACGCATGATTGAACGCTTCGCTGATGAGCTAGTGGCCGCGAACTGGCAAGAGCTACATTTTGCAGATCCAAATAGCCCGGGAGGTGAGATCTTTGTGGACCTAACCGAAGTCGATGGGTTGAATAAAGCAGCTGCGGAAGACATCATCGCTAGTTCACCAAGTGCAGCAGAAGCGGCTCGTAAATTCCTTGACGCAAAGTCCAGGACATAAACAACTCCAGAGTATAAACGCAGTAAACTGAAGAAATAAAGGCTTCACTCACTCGACTTACTCGATATCGAGCTCAAAAACTAGCCTAAAAATAATCCACGAACGATACCAAGGTAAGTGTTAATCATGGCGACTAATTCACCGTACAATTCCAGTTCGCAAGTCTCCCAGACGAACGGTGGAGCCGACAATGGCACCGCTGACGACGAATTTGCAAATGGACAGGCACAGATTTCTACTGCAGGCACTGACGACTTACTCGATGAAATCGACGGGCTGCTGGAATCGAACGCAGAAGAATTCGTCCGTTCCTACGTGCAGAAGGGTGGACAGTGACTGAAGTTTATACGCGCCGTATTATGGGCGTAGAAACTGAATACGGCATTACCGCGACATCTGCAAACGGGACGCATACCCTTGGTGCTGCCGATGTTGCTCGCTACCTGTTCGCTCCTGTAGTCGAGGAGCACGGCAGCTCCAATATTTTCAGCGATAATGGTTCACGGGTATACCTCGATATGGGAGCTCACCCGGAAATTGCCACCGCAGAATGCGACAGCATTACCCAGCTGTTGAATTATGAGCGAGCAGGGGATCGAATCCTCGATGCATTAGCGCGCCGCGCGGAACTAGTACTGGAGCGTGAGGGCGTCGGCAAGCATATCTACTTGTTTAAAAATAACCTGGATTCGCATGGTAATTCCTATGGTTGCCACGAAAATTACTTGATTTCACGGTCGATGGTATTGCGTGCGATCGGTCGCGCACTCGAGCCCTTACTGGTAACGCGCCAGTTGGTCTGCGGGGCTGGCCTCATTGAGCGAGAAACTGACGATCACCCTGCGCGGTTTGTGCTTTCACAACGTGCAGATCAAGTCTGGGAAGGCGTGTCTTCTGCAACCACAAGGGCACGTCCAATGATCAATTCACGCGATGAAGCGCACGCAGATTCCCAGCAGTACCGGCGACTGCATGTAATCGGTGGAGATACTAATTTGTCTGAACCGACTTTCGCTGTGAAGGTGGGCTCTGCGTTGTTGGTATTGGAGATGATCGAGGCAGAGCGGGAGCTGCCTGATTTCGAGTTAGAAGACCCGATTGGACAGATCCGCGAGATCTCGCGGGACTTGAGCGGCAAAACACAGCTACGGCTTAAAAGCGGCGGCACCGTCACTGCGCTTGAAGTACAGAAGTCATTGTGCGAACACGCCGCCCGTTGGTTAGAGGTACGTGACAACTACCGTGCGAATGAACTGCATTCCGGGTCATCAACTTCCGAAATGCATCGCGTAGTGGATTTGTGGCGCCGGACATTGCTCGCTATCGAGACTCAAGATTTTTCCCAGGTCAATCAGGAAATCGATTGGGTAATCAAAAAAGAGCTTTTCGAAAACTATCGTGACCGGCTCGATGCAGAGTGGTCACATCCGAAGCTCGCGCAGATCGACCTCGCTATGCATGATATTCGTCCCGGTCGTGGTATCTTCCCGGTACTCGAAGCTAAAGGCAGGGTAAAGCGATGGACTACTGACGAAGCCATCGCTGCTGCGATGTCTACTCCGCCAGCTACCACTCGAGCACACCAGCGCGGGCAGTTTTTGGTACGGGCACGGCAAACCAATACTCAATTCGCTGTCGATTGGTCCCGAATGAAGATCACAGAACCGAAGCAACTGGAATATACTTTTGGAGACCCTTTCGCGACCGAGAGTCCTGAACTTGATGAGTTGCTTGCTCTGATGGACCGGGGCACCAACGATACGGAGTGAGCTTAATGGCGGCAGCCGCAACACCTGCACAGCGACCGAAAACCGGCCCACGCTATGATGCTGCTGTCGAACGGTTGACTAACCTCACGTTTGCACTGCAAGGAGCTGCCCAATCGGGTGGTAATCCCAGCCGTAGTGCGGAGTGGATTCATGCCAACGTAGCGGGTTATCACGAAAACAAGCACAGTTTTCGCATGCAATTACAGCGTGATGTAGCAACGCTTGCTCGAGCGGGCGTACACATTGATAGTTCCGCGGGGGAGAATGGGCCAAGTTACCGGCTCAACCCGGAGTCCTACCGGCTGCCGGAAGTGTCGTTCACACCAGAAGAAGCAACCGTCTTAGGAACCGCCAGTGAAGTCGGACGAAACAGCGGGTTAGGTGCGCTAAGTGCCGCTGGGTGGACGAAGCTTGCAGCATCTGGCGCTCGCCGCGAGATCACCCCGGGGGCCGGGTACCTCGCAATTAACGACATCACAAGCTTGGACCCAGAGGTTTTACGGGCGATCTTGACTGGAGTGGCACACAAGCTGCGCATTTCTTTTAACTACCAGCACCATTCCGGTGCAGAAATTCAACGACGCACCATGGACTTATGGGGAATTGTCCCGCATCGCAACCGGCTATACGTCGTGGGATGGGATGTAGACCGGCAAGCTGAGCGGTCTTTTCGTTCTACGCGGATAAGCGACATCCGGCGCTCACGTGAAGTCGCTACACACACTGAACCGAGTGGCTCACTGCGCGAAATCGTCGAAAAGACCCTGGCTGTTCGCGACGTAGCCGACGTTACGATCCGCAGCCGTCGACAAGCAGCACCGCCGCTAGAAGAAGCCGCAGACGAAATCCAGGAAGTAGATGCCTCTGACGAGATCCGGTTGTTTATCAAAGGAGCCGACCGTGAATGGTTGATACGCACATGTGCTGCTTATGCTGCAGAAGCTGTCGTAGAACAACCAAAAGACATTCGTGAGCAGGTCAGCCGTTTGCTGCAGAAAGCAGGTGCCCGATGAATACAGATTCGCCAGAAAAACTTGTGGCACTGGTCCAATCGCTCAACTTGGTGCCATACTTCAAAGCACATCCCGAACGGAGTATCTTCGAAGCGGCGAAAGATCTCGGGCTCAGCCCAGACGAACTGGTACGAGCCTTAGAAAGGCTGCACTGCAGTGGAATTAGCACGCAAACACAGGATCTCATAGACCTAAGCTACGAACTGACCAAAGGCGTGGTGATTCACGATGACCAAGGGATGGATTCATCTTTGCGTCTCACACCGACCGAAGCGGGGGCCCTTCTGCTAACCGTTGAAGTGCTCGAAACAATGCCCGGGTTGGTGGATCGGTCAGCTGTCGCTTCAGCAGCAGAAAAATTGCGATCAATTATGGATGACCGTTCCCGTGCAATCTACGACGGTATTGCAGAACATTCTTCTGCAACAGAAGATGTACAATACCGCATTGCGCAAGCGCTACACACGAAAAGACGAGTGCAGTTTGATTATTGGTCAGCCTCGTCAAATAGTACGAGTACCAGAACAGTAGACCCAGCTCGGATTTTTATCCGAGGCGATATTGTGTACCTGACGGCATTTGTAGAACAGTACGGTGAACATCGAAATTTTCGCGTGGACCGAATGAGAAACGTGGAAATTTTGCCAGAAACAGCCCGTCCACGCACGCGAAAGCTGCAGTTCTCTAGCGAAGACCCCTTCGGGTTTCGGGACAGCACTACAGCCACGCTTGCAGTTTCTCCAGACGCGCTGTGGATGCTCGATGAATACGATATGAAAAGACAAGACGAAACGCCCCCGTGCCCCGCTGCCGATGATCAGAAAGCTTGGGTGAAAGCCACCATGCCTATTGGCAGCACCTCGTGGTTTACGCGTTTCGCACTCAGCCACGCCGACCGAGTTCGAGTGCTAGGCCCGCAAGCTCTTGTCGACGCAGTCCACGAACGCGCCCAGGTTGGAATACAGCGTTATAGTATGGTTGATACGAATAAATCTTAAATACTCGCCTGACTATCGCACGACGTTAAAGCGATAGTCGAGACATCGAGAAAGGCGCGATTCATGACTATCAGCCCCACACAAATTTTGTTGATCCTGGTCATTATCCTGCTACTTTTTGGCGCAAAAAAATTGCCTGACCTGGCGCGCTCGGTTGGCCGCTCTACACGCATTCTGAAATCAGAAATGCGCGAGATGAGTAATGACGACGCTCAGTACCAGAACACGCATAACGCCCAACAACACCAGCAGCAGGCCATTAACCAGCAGAATTTCCAGCAACAACAGCCGCAGCAAAACTACCAGAATCAGTCCCAGCAGCAACCGAATACAAACGCCGAAGACTTCTGGAACAAGCCTGAAAACCAACCACGGCCGCAGAACTAGAACGGCACTAACTTTATCAGCGCCAACACAGCGCTGTTCAAATCATTCGACTCACATACGGGTCTCTTACTGGTGAGGTCATGACGTCTCCGCAATCTCAGCCACAACCGGCTCGCCCAAACACACAGCCGCCGGCAGGCACTAGCCAGCCGGGGCGATCTCAGTGTGCCTCGCGCGCCAAACGCAGCGGATTGCTGCAAGGCAGAGCTAGCTTGCTATCCCGAGTACGCGCGAAACGTAAGAAAAAGTCTCCGACGGGGGACATGTCGCTCGTGGAGCATCTCAAAGAGCTACGCCGTAGAGTGATCATTTCCACACTCGCGGTAATCGTTGGAGCCATCATCGGCTTTATCTGGTACCAAAACGCGCCGGGGCCGATACCAGCACTCGGCGAGATTTTACGCGGCCCATATTGTGGTGTTGACCCGGAGCTACGCGCAGATTTTACTGCCACTGGCGAGTGTCGTCTTTTGGCAACAAGCGCGATGGAAATGTTCATGTTGCGTCTGAAAATTGGTGCGCTCGCAGGCACTGTTTTGGCTGCTCCGGTGTGGCTCTACCAGATTTGGAAATTCATTACTCCAGGGTTGCTGCGTAATGAACGGCGCTGGACTTTCAGCTTCGTGACCATCGCGGTTATTCTGTTTTTGGCTGGTACCGTGTTGGCTTATTTTTCTTTGTCCCTTGGCCTGAATTACCTTCTTACCATTGGATCAGACTTCCAGACAGCGGCACTGACCGGTCAAGAATATTTTAGTTTTGTAGTCGCAATCATGGTGATTTTTGGGGTTAGCTTCGAAATCCCGCTGGTCATCGTCATGCTGAACATTGTCGGCATTTTGCGCTATGAAGCAGTGCGGACGAAACGCCGCCATACCATCGTGCTGATCTTCATTTTTTCTGCGCTCATCACCCCTGCGCAGGATCCATATTCGCTGACGATTCTAGCGGTCGCGATTATTTTACTAGTTGAGATTTCCTTCCAGTTCTGCCGAATCAATGACAAACGGCGGGCAAAAAACGAGCCAGATTGGTCGCAGCTGGACGACGAAGAAGCTTCCCCGCTGGATTATCAGCCAGAACGCACCCCTGCAGCAGGTTCTGTTGCCACCCCGGAAGCAGTGGTTGACTCCAGCAGTCAATCACGGGGCAATCTGCAATACTCCCGGGGCCACGGTTCTAGTTTCGACGATATTTTGTAGCCTAGGTAATTATGACAAGCACCCATTTTGAAACCTTCCGCAGCCAACTCACTTATGAGCTCGATCCATTTCAAGTCCAGGGGTGCAGGGCAGTCGAAAACGGGCGCGGTGTTTTGGTATGCGCACCCACTGGTGCTGGCAAAACTATCGTCGGAGAATTTGCCGTCTCGTTGGCGTTGTCGCGCGGCACAAAATGCTTTTACACAACGCCGATTAAAGCCTTAAGCAACCAGAAATTTCACGATCTAGTAGCGATTCACGGTGAAGATGCAGTCGGTTTACTTACCGGCGATGTCTCTTTCCAACCGGATGCTGACATCGTCGTAATGACTACCGAAGTCCTGCGCAACATGATCTATGCGAAATCACCAGCGCTTGATCGACTCACGCATGTGGTGATGGACGAAATCCATTTTCTCGCAGATCAAGCCCGTGGTGCTGTCTGGGAAGAGGTGATCCTCAACCTTGAGGAGCATATCTCGATCATCGGATTATCAGCCACAGTATCGAATTCGGAAGAATTCGGTCGCTGGCTTTCTACCGTACGGGGCGATACCGAAGTCATCGTTTCTGAACACCGCCCAGTGCCCCTCGAGCAGTGGATGCTAATCGGACAAAAAGTCTATCCACTATTCGCCCCGGGAACACCAGCTATTGAGGGGACGACGACGAGTGAACCAGCCGAAGTAAACCCTGAGCTACAGCGACGCGTTGCTCGCCTAGAAGCAGGCGATGCGGCCGACGGTCGTGATGATTTCCGCCCAGGACAGGGCTTTCGTTCTCGTACTACGGCAGGCACGGGAAATTCTCGCAGCGGAAACGTCCGCCCACAAGACCGTTACCGCCCGTTGGGCCGACCAGAAGTACTCCGAATCCTGCAGGGTCAAAATATGCTGCCCGCGATCATTTTCATCTTCTCTCGAGCCGGCTGTGATGGTGCTTTGCACCAGTGTTTGCGGTCCAAGATGGTTCTGACTGACGAAGACGAGCAGCGTATAATCGCCGAGGTCATCGATGCAGGCGTCGAGGGTATTCCACACGAAGACCTGGAAGTTCTCCGTTTCTCACAGTGGCGCAAAGCGTTAATCCGAGGTTTTGCAGCTCATCACGCCGGCATGCTGCCAGCATTCCGGCATATCGTCGAGAAGCTATTCGTCCGAGGCTTAGTCCGCGCGGTTTTTGCCACAGAAACCCTTGCGCTAGGCATTAACATGCCCGCCCGCAGCGTCGTGCTTGAAAAACTCGTGAAGTTTAACGGTGAAACACACGTTGATCTCACCCCAGGACAGTACACTCAGCTGACCGGTCGTGCTGGCCGGCGAGGCATCGACACCTTGGGTAATGCCATTGTGCAATGGGCCCCGGCAATGGATCCACAACGCGTAGCAGGGCTGGCATCTACACGTACGTACCCATTGATTTCCACGTTTGAGCCTGGCTACAACATGGCCATCAATTTGCTCAATAATCTGGGTATGGATGATTCTCTGCGGCTACTAGAGAAGTCTTTTGCGCAGTATCAGGCCGATGGCTCCGTAGTGGAAGAAACCCGCGAAATTGAGCGCGCTGTGCATCGCGTCGAGAAGCTACGCGAGCAACTTAATGAGGCAATCGCTGCCTTCGCGCCGCCGTCAACCGATGACCAAGATCCGGCGCAGTTGCTGTCTGAATATGTTGAGTTACGCAAGCGACTCAGTGTAGAAGAAAAATCGCTGAAATCACGCGCCAAAGACGAACGAGGCGACGAAACCCGGGCTATTTTGGCAAAGCTACAACCCGGCGATGTCATCGCACTACCGAGCAAAAAGCGTCCCGTTCTGGCGGTGGTCAACACCCCAGCTAACCAAACCGCAGACCCGCGCCCCTGGATCACCACAGAAAAGGGTTGGTCAGCTCGCATCGACGCGAGCGGCTTCGACAATCCTCCCGCGCTGGTAGGAAAGATGAAGCTACCTGGCAAGGCTTTGAAAAATCCGCGACGCCACAACCACATCGTCGTCGACAAGTTCGCCAGGGAAGATTACCCGCGGCCAAAGAAAATGAAGCTACGCGCCCGGATCCGCGACACTGAGCGCATCAAGGATCTACGCACCCAGATGAAGAAACACCCAGCGCATGCGTGGCCGGCGATGGAACGCGAGCAACTCACGCAGTTGGCACAAAAATACTTGCGCAGAAAAGGTGAGCTCGACAAACTACGAGCCACCGTAGACAAAGCCACAGAAACTTTGGGCGATATGCTTCGGCGCATTGTCGATTTGCTGACCGAACTCGACTACGTCGATATCGTCGACGGCGAGCCGGTGGTGAGTATTGAAGGCGAAAAACTGGCCCAGGTGCACAATGCTTCCGATTTGCTGATTGCGCAATGCCTTAAACGGGGCATTTGGCAAGAATTAGATCCAGCAGAATTAGCTGGCGTGGTTTCTCTGTGTACGTTCGAGAACCGGAGAGCCACCGGCGGCCAGCTTTTCGACGGCGTCACCGATGCCATGACCAGCGCCATGGAGAACACCATGCGGTTGTGGGAAGAACTCATTAGCGACGAATCTCGGCATGGGCTCCCGCATACTCGCGAACCAGAACCAGGCTTTAGCATCGCCATCCACCAATGGTGTGCGGGAGCACCGTTGGGATACTGTTTAGCGGCGGCTGCTGAATCCGGCGCAGAGCTAACCCCGGGTGATTTTGTACGTTGGTGCCGACAGGTCATCGACCTGCTGCAGCAAGTAGCGAAGACAGGTTATAGTTCCGAGATAAAGCGGACAGCGGGCCAAGCCATTGCCTCGATTAACCGCGGCGTGGTGGCTATTGGAAGTTAAGAACTTGCAGGTAGGGTAGTGAACATGCCATTCGTGATGTTCTTTTTCTACATGCTTGCCGAAATCTTTGCTTTTTGGGCAGTAGCGAGCCTAATTGGCTTTGGGTGGGCGTTGATCGCGTTGTTCGGCACCGTGGTGCTTGGAGTTATCATCACCCGGATCGAAATTCGCCGTATCGCAGCCACGCAAGCATCATTAGTGCAGCGTCTGCACGCTCAACGTGATGCTGTTACCGACGATGCGCAGAACATGAGTGCGCATGGTCAGAACCGAAAATCTGCCGGAGATATTGGCCTGACCTTAGCTGGTGCGTTATTGCTCAGCATTCCGGGGTTTGCTACCGCAATCCTAGGTTTATTACTGGTTTTTCCACTGACCCGACCAATTATCCGCGGCTTTTTGCTAGGCCGGATGTATCGCAGAGTGGAAAAACTCGGAGTGCGTTTTTTCCAAGCTTCACCCACTGCTCGGAAACACTCTAGCTACGGTAGCTTCGGTTTTCCTAGGGGAGCTGCTGCTAGCAATCAACAATCAGCAGCTTCCTCCGGCGTCTCGTCGACTAGCAACGATGATGTGCTTGATGAAGATGAGCTTCGCAAATGGTCAGAGTCGATGAACCCAGAGGATTTTTCTGACCGCAGGGACGGTGGGGAAGAATCTAGTGCCTCCGGCGATAATAAGCCGAAATAAACCTTAACGTCCATCACTGTTAACACTGTTGCTTAGGCCCGAAACTCACGATGTTCGCATTCGTTCTCCGCATATTGTTGGCCGCGCTATCCGGTACCGTGGCTTATACGTCTTATGAACCACTTGGTTGGTGGCCTGCTGGCATACTCGCTGCTGGTCTGTTTTATTTTGTGCTTATGCCGTGGCCGGGAAGTGCTAGCCGGGAAAACCTCGGCCGGTACCCAGGCCGTATACCCCAAACGACAAGCCATCGACCACAACGCCCGAGCATGGCGCAAGGTGCATTGTTCGGTTTCGTGCACGCGATGGCCTGTTATTTGCTGCTATTGCCGTGGATCGGAGAATTTGTCGGCAGTCCACCATATATCGCATTAGCCGTGGTGTGTTCACTGTACGCAATTCTTACTGGTCTTGGCGGTGTCGCTCTTGCACGTTCAACGTGGGGTTTTCTGGCATTCCCTTTCTGGTATTTGGCTATTGAATTCGCTCGCAGCTCATTTCCGTTTGGTGGGTTTGCCTGGGTACGTCTTGCCTGGGGGCAGGTTGCCGGCCCTCTAGCCGGGCTGGCGCAGTGGGGTGGTCCGGCTTTAGTGACCGTCGCAACGTTGTTGATCGGTGTGGGAATCACCCAGCTCGCTGTCTCAACGCGCACACGTATATCATCTAGTCGAACTACCTGGTTGCGTGCCGTGAGCGTCGCTATGGTCATTGTGCCTTTACTTGGTGGTGCGATTGCCACCTTTAATTTGCACCGACCCGAAAATACTTTCGCTGAGATCAAGGTTGCAGCTGTGCAAGGAAACGTTCCTCGGTTAGGCCTCGATTTCGCGGCGCAGCGAAGCGCAGTTTTGCATAACCACGTGCGGGAAACCAAGAAGCTTGCAGAGCAGGCCGACCAACTTGATCTCGTGATCTGGCCAGAGAATTCTTCCGATGTCAATCCTTTTAGTGACCGGGAAGCTTACGAGGCGATTGCTAGCGCTGTTTCAGCTGTTGGCACACCTGTGGTCGTCGGCACTATTACTCATCGCGAAGGGCGCCCGTATAACACGATGCAGACCTTTCTACCGGAATACGATCAATCACCGGAAGAGACTCCAGCAGATTCTTCAGAACCAACGCGCACGCATCAAGTACAAGGCATGAGGCCAGGGGAGTTCCACGATAAGGTTTATCTGCAGCCTTTCGGTGAGACATTGCCCATGCGTGGTTTCTTCGAAAAACTATCGGAATACGCCGAGATGGCCGGCAACTTCGCCCCTGGTGATGGCAATGGTGTGTTGCAAATCCCTACTGGCGGCGCTGATATCACGACGGACCACGGCGATGTAGCGGTAGGTGTGGCCACCTGCTACGAAGTAGCTTTTGACGAAGCTTTTCGTCGGTCCATAAATAACGGTGCAAGTATTCTGACGTCTCCGACAAACAACGCGACTTTCGGTTTTACGGATATGACTTATCAGCAATTGGCGATGTCGCGAATGCGAGCAATTGAAACCGACCGGGCGATGGTTGTACCCGCCACTAGCGGAGTTTCCGCATTAGTAGATCCAGCGGGAAACGTGTTGGCTGACACGGAGATTTTCGAAGCGAATCATCTCGTCGCTACTTTACCGTTACGCTCAGGGATAACCCCAGCAGTGCGCGTGGGGCAGATGCTTGAACTGGCGATGGTTCTCATGGGAGTAGTATTGGGTATTCTTGCTGTGATACGTCGTCGCGTGAAGGAGTAAACCCGCCATGGCTGAGTCCGCCGCACCGTCTGCGAAGACTCTCGTAATCATTCCGACCTATAACGAAAAAGAGAATTTACCTCGGATTGTCGGTCGATTGCGCAAGGCACAGTCCGACGTCAACGTGCTTGTAGTCGACGATAATTCGCCGGATGGAACTGGCGAGCTCGCAGACAAACTCGCCAGCACTGATGAACAAGTGCATGTGCTGCACCGCGCAGGCAAAGGCGGCTTATGCGGTGCCTATGTGGCGGGATTTATCTGGGGCTTAGAGCGTGATTACCAGGTTCTGTGTGAAATGGATGCAGACGGCTCGCACGCTCCAGAGCAACTTCATCTACTTCTGAATGCAATCGATAATGGGGAAGACGCAGTCATCGGTTCTCGCTATGTTCCAGGCGGGGAAGTAGTTAATTGGCCGAAAAATCGGGAATGGCTTTCTCGCGGTGGCAATGCGTACATTTCTCTAGCGCTCGGCGCCGGGTTATCTGACATGACAGCTGGCTACCGCGCATATCGCCGCGAAGTGCTCGAGGCTATAGACCTAGAAGAGCTCTCGAATGCCGGTTATATTTTCCAAGTGGATCTCGCTCGTCGTGCTATCCGAGCTGGCTTCGTGATTGCTGAAGTTCCTATTACTTTTACTGAGCGTGAATATGGCGAATCCAAGTTGGATGGCTCGTTTGTCACGGATTCCCTAGCCGAGGTCACGAAATGGGGTCTTGCGCACCGCAGCAAACAAGTGAAAGAGATGAGCTCGACACTGGTCTCGTTTGGGTCGCACAGCCTACGGGACTCTGCGCTGGCAGAATTACCGGAGCGGGTTTCCTCCACAGCAAGTAGTTTTTCTACAGTTTTACGCGATCTGGCCAAGCAAATAAAGAAATAGCTCCCGCTAGCTACACTAGCTAGCGGACTACCACGCTATAAACGAAAGGTGCCAGCCCCACATTCTTTAGTGGGAGACTGGCACCTTAAGAAAAACTTTAAACAGTTAAGCCTTAGCCAAGAAGTTTATTTTCCTTCGGCTTCTTGCTGTTCTTTTTGCTCTTTGAGCAGTTTCGCAGCGGTACGACGGCGCTTACGCAAATTTTCGATACGCTCTTCAAGCAACTTATCAAGCTCTTCGATGCTACGGCGTTCGCACAGCATATCCCAGTGGGTACGAGGCGGCTTCACCGGCTTCGATTCAACGCCTTCACCTTCTACTAGCGTTCCCCATTTACCGTTCTTGCACAGCCACTCTTCTGGAATCTCCGCATCATCGGCAAAAGGTACCTCGTAAACTTCACCGTCTTCGGTGCGGTATTTCACCATTTGGCGTGGTGCCAGGTCATGGTCGCGGTCAGTTTCGTAGCTGACAGCACCCATGCGGCTGCCGCGCAATACGCGATCTGCCATAAGTGGGACACATCCTTATATTATTCCGGGGGCATCGATAACATTCATGGCGCTAATTAAGCACCAAAAATTCATCGGGGATAACGATCTACCACTATAACGCACGAACCCACTGTTTTGTTCCCGATCATCCTATAAGGATTCTCGATTTGGGCTTCGCCATCTGCTTCCTCGCGTTCTTAGACCCACGCTAAGAACATTTCACGGAACATTTCACGACTTTTCGTCAATAGACTAAAGTCACTAGAGTGTCTGCCTACCAACAAAACCGCCCCAAACCGTGCCAATGGTGTGGTACAGCAGTCGCAACCCAAGGACGTGGGCGCCCACGCAAGTACTGCAGTACGTCGTGCAAGCAACGAGCTTATGAGCAACGCCAAAATTTATCAGGAACGGAAATTTCTCCCGATGCCGTAATATTGAGCAAAGCTAAAGCCGATATGCTGCATGATTCATTATTCCAGTTGCGCTGCGCAGCCGAGGACATTGCATGGGCAGCAGCCGAAGAAGCTTCAGCGGAGGAGCTGGGGCAGTTGTGCACGGAATTAATTGATTTGGCGCGCTCCATAGAGAAGTTGAGGTAATGATGAAAAAATCCCCCATGAAACGCCGTAAATCTGTCATCGCGGTTTTCGTCGTACTCATTGTTCTTTTGGCACTGCTTAGCATCGTTCCTTTGTTATACCGGCTCATCACTGGGCCAGGCGTCAAGACTGAAGCCTTGAATGATTCAGGCGCGGCAGCAGCCTCGGTTCCAGTGGATGGCGCTTGGGAAATCGTCGAAGGAAAGAATCCAAATATCACCTCGGTAGGCTTTACTTTTTCGGAGATTTTGCCTGGTGACGAACGCGTAACTTCCGGCTCTACAGGTTATGTCACGGGAGCGGCACAAATTAGTGATGACACATTAACTTCTGCAACCGTTGAGGTAGACATGAATCAGCTGACCACGGATCGTGATGTCCGCGATGTCAACATGAAAGACAAGCTCTTTGAGACCAGCAAGTTTCCGATATCCACATTTATTCTTACTGAACCAGTAGACGTCTCACAGCTACCAGAAGATGGCACTGCGGGAGAGATCGATGTCGCCGGCAAACTAACAATCAAAGATCACTCCGAACCTGTTGAGGCACGATTCCAAGCTCTGCGCGATGGCGAGCTGCTCGTCGTTTCTGGCACGGTAGAGATCAACCGCGAAGACTTTGGCGTGCATTCACCAGATTTGATCGCTGCGAAGATTGCGGAAACAGGCACGGTGGATATTCGATTGAGTTTCGCAAAAACGGGCAAATAAATAAACGTCCCACTAGACAGCGGACGATTTGGTTGCGGTCCGCAATAGTTCGGCTCGCAACCTGTGGGTAAAGCCCGCTTCTACAATTGTCCGATAATTGACATTATGTCACTTTAGCGATCGGTGCTCTCTTTTACTCCCGACTATTTACTCCCGACTATTTTCGGCAATCTTCGGCATCATTGGTGGTTCAGCTACCACGGGTATGATGACAAACATGGCTGAACGAAAGATTGACGCACTTGCCCTGTCCGAGGCCTCCAGTTACGAGGATTACCTCTCTAAAGCCCAAGCTCGTGGCTTTGATTTCGAACTCAAGAAATCTGGTTTACAGGATGAAATGCTACGCCGCGGCTGGTCAGTCGTCGCTCCATATTTCTTGCGTCCCAACATCGCTCCGGATGGACCTTTGCCAGCCATGCCGAAAATTGAGCGTGACGAAGAAGGCAACATCATCAAGGCGACCGCAAACCCGCAGCTCGCACAATTTTTATCGAAGGCCTGGAACATTAATAGCCGTGAAGATCTGCTGAAATCAGCGCAACAAGCCTCTCAGCGCACCCACGACCGTGCTTATGAAGTGGCTCGAAGCACTTTGCAACAGATCCGCGATTTGCCTTTAAACCAGCGTTCCGGGCAAAGCAGTGTGCTCGTTAACGAATTATCCGGTGCACTTCCCGAAGTTCCCTTCGCCACTTTGGAAACCGAGGCGCAGCGTCTATTAAAACCCCTGCTTAACCCCGAGGCCGAACTCTTGATTCCGCAGCAACTACCTCACACCTTAGCCGGGTTCTATTTCGCTGCTGCGGTGCGCCAGCTCAACTTGGGCGCAGGTGCCGGCTTAATTAAACCCGATGAGGTTCGGCCAATCATCGTGAAATGCGTACTCGGTATCGCGCGCGCTTACGACACCTGGGAAGAATACGTCGCTGCCCTCGTTTATGGCGAAGCCATGATGGCCAGCAAAATTGGTGAGCACTTCCGCTTCATTTTCCATAATGCAGCTGCGCTGCTTACCGACCCGGGTTCGCCATGGGTGGAACTCCCCTTGCACACTGAGTCTTTCCCACCGATTAAATCCAACAGCTATGAAGAGATCTTCTCGTCAATGCAAGCTAATGCGCAACAGCTTCCTGTCGCAGTTATGGGTAAGCTTGCCGACGATTTGCGCCTGGGCTGGTCGCTACAAGCACCGTATTTGCTTGGCAGCAAGATTCCCCTGGATGCCGCGGCTAGCTACGATGAGCAACGCGTACAGGAGATTTGGAAGCACTTAGAAAACCAGCACCAAGTCTCGGATGCCCCGAGCTTGCGCACTGCTATTGGCAAATATCTCAATGATCCAGATCATGAGGCTTACCGGGCAGTGCGTACTGTGTTGCAAGAAATCCGAGGCTGGGAACTCGACAAACGACAGGCACATGGATTAGAAAAAATTACCACTGCCCTGCGAGACGAATATGCCCACGCCGCAGACCCGCAGAGCGCCGACAAGGAGATTAGCGCAGCCGCTGGACAGTTGGCCGTCTTATTATCACTCGAAGACATCGACCTTTTCCTGCCGAAAAATCTACCCACCTCGCTAGCAGGCTGGAGAATTGCACAGGGGGTACGTCTAGCAGCTATGGGCTATGCCACCGAATTATTCACAGAGGACGAAGCCAATGCATTCGCCGCAGAAGGTGCAAAACTAGCGAAGGCGCATCACACCAACTGGCGTGATTATGGCGATGGTTTCTTAGTTGGCCGTTTATGTGAAAGTGGCCAGGTGGACGGTCTACAACAACGCATGATGGCTTCCACCGCTGGAGCATTAGCGTCAAAGCAATCACCGTGGAGTGAATTACCGCTGCACTAATGCCAACCGAAACCAGTGGCCGATGCGCCAAATAATTAGCGTCGGCCACGGCGATGCCGGTGGGTTGCGGTTAACTGCACAGCGTCAAGCATGCCCAAGTCCAGCAATGTTTCACGCAGAGCTAGCTGGAATATCCACAACCGCCGGTATACGGCATCGAATCCACTTGCCGCCGCTTCACGCAAATGCCCTTCAAAAAAGCTGCGCTGCAGCTGCAATGACTTCCGGTAGTGTGAGCCAAAATGGCTTTGCTTAATGATGCGCAAACCAGACTTTTGATCGAAGAGTTTGTGGTGACCATTGATATCGAAATAATCCAAACCTGGCCAAATATAGGCCCGCAAGGCCAATAAGGCATTGCGTGCAGATGCAGTCATACCATCAGTCGCCACCAAGGTTTGTATCCCCAGCTTTCCGCCAGGAGCCAGTAGCCTGCCCGCATGCCGCAAGAAATATACCCGATCTGCAGGTGCCAAGAATTCGAATGCTTCCATGGACACAATAGCGTCATAACGCCCTTGCCAGTCACTCGGCGTCGGCAAGGGATGCGCGATATGTTGTGTGTGCACAAAGTCTTCTACCCCGGCAAGAACCAAATCTTCGCGCACCGCCGCCAAGTGTTCCGCGTCATTGCTGAGGGCATCGACGACTGCTTTACGTCGGCCAGCAACTTCCGCCGTGACGGATCCATTAGCAGGAAACTCCAGCACGTGGCTGGAGGCAGTCACGCCAAGATCGTCAAGCAAAAACCGTGCGGCGCGTGCCTGGGCATCCTGGAAGTCATCGCGTTCCACATTCTGCGGCTCGGAAATCTCTGTAACATCCACAAAGTGCTGCTTTGACTCACTCCCGCGGTGCTGGGAAGGAACATAACTAGGTACGGACTCCCGGACCGTCGTCGCCACGCCCGTCGAAAAGATTCCGGCGAAACCACTACTCTTTTCATCAGAATATAACCGAACTAGCTCCGCCGGAATTTGCCCGCCGTCAAACAACGTAACCGGGATTTTTTGCTTTGCACGTGGGGCATAGCCAGTGGCGAGCAGACGAGTGAGCACCCGAACCAAGGCGGCTGAGTCTGGGGTCCGCCACTCTCCTGCCATATAGGATTCTGCAAAGCCCAACCAACCAGCGTGTGCGATACGATGAAACAAAAGCTCGTGATCAATAATTAAATCCGGTGAAGCATCTGGATCGAGCTCAAGGCCGGCGATCCGGCAAGCACGAGCAAGGTGCGCTTCCGCGACACGTGCGCGTAGCGACAGTAAGGCCCCACCAGGCACAGAGGCGATTGACGGCCACGCCTGTGCATCGATCGCTGCAAGATGAGCCCAATGTTGCTCGTGCACACTTACTCCTTGCCAACGATTCGGGACGGTGGGCGGAACTGTTCAGCCCCAATGATTTTAGCAAAGTGTTTCTGGCCACTAGAGTGTGTAGGCGTATATTTAACTGTGTACCTAATCAAATACACCACACATTTTCTACGAAGAGGTATCTATGTCTCAAGCACACCGCCCCGCAGGTGATCGTCACCATGTCGTCGTCATTGGATCCGGCTTCGGTGGCCTGAACACGGTCCAAGGTTTGGCCAACGCTGACGTCGATATCACCTTGATCGACCGCACCAACAGCCACTTGTTCCAGCCAATGCTCTACCAAGTTGCCACCGGCCTCGTCTCCGCGGGTGAGATCGCCCCGTCAACTCGCCAACTGTTGCGTAAGCAAAACAATGTTGATGTAGTGCGCGGTGAGGTGACTGCAATCGATATTGCGCAACAGACCGTGAGCGCATCCCAGGGTGACATCAAGAAAGATTTCGCTTATGACTCCCTGGTTATCGCCGCTGGTTCCAAGCAGGGATACTTCGGTAACAACCACTTCGCACAGTACGCACCAGGCATGAAGAGCATCGACGACGCTCTGGAGATCCGCTCACGCCTTTTGGGAGCATTCGAACGCGCAGAATTGACCGATGATCCCGAAGAGCGCGCGCGTTTGCTGACTTTCGTAATCATTGGTGCAGGACCAACCGGCGTAGAACTGGCTGGTCAGCTGGCTGAACTGGCAAAGCGCGGCCTCAAAGGTGCCTTCAAGAATATTTCGCCGGAATCAGCGAAGATCATCCTTCTCGACGGCGCACCTCAGGTGCTTCCACCGTTCGGTAAGAAACTGGGCAAGAAGGCACAGCGCACCTTGGAGAAGCAAGGCATCGAAGTACGTCTGAATGCCATGGTCACTGAAGTTGATGACGACAAGGTCGTGTACAAGAACATGGCCGACGATTCCGTGCACACCATCGAGTCCCCAACCAAGGTCTGGTCCGCTGGTGTGGAAGCTTCCCCGTTGGGCAAGATGGTTGCGGAACAAGCTAATGTCGAGTTCGATCGTGGTGGCCGCGTATCGGTCAACGAAGACCTCACCGTTGGCGACCACGACAACGTCTATCTCATCGGTGACATGATGTCACTGAATCGTCTGCCTGGTGTGGCTCAGGTTGCCATCCAAACGGGTAAGCACGTAGCCAAGCTCATCGACGCCAAGACCAGCGATAATTCCGAGCAGGATCCGAAGGAAGCTTTCGAATACTTCGATAAGGGCTCGATGGCGATCATTAACCGCGGTAATGCTGTGGTGAAAATGGAAAACAGCGAGATCACTGGCTTTGTCGGCTGGCTAATGTGGCTCGTTGTGCACGCCCAGTTCCTCACTGGTGTGCGTAACCGCCTGTTTACCGTCTTGAACTGGACCAGCAATGTACTTTCCCGCAACCGGGGCAACCTGGAGATCACCGAGCAACAGCGTCACGGGCGAAATGCTCTGCTGAAGCTGGGCGAACTTAGTACTGATGAGAAAGACCAACCGGTCGAAGTTAAAGACACCAAGCGCATCGGCTAAAACTCCGCAACGGAATAACGCCACAAGGCAAAACCCAACGCCCGCATAGCACAGCCGGAGGCTATGCGGGTACTAAATGCTCTGAACTCCATGCTAGGAACATTCCTGAGACACTGCTACGCAGATTGTTGAGCGCATTCTTGAACAATATTCCGGTCACAATCACTGTGCAGGGCTAACAATTCCCAGTATTTTCGCTAGCCTGGTGAGCATGAAGACGAATGCTCGTATCTTATCCATTGCTGGCACTGATCCCACAGGCGGTGCTGGTGTTCAGGCTGATTTGAAATCTATTGCTGCTGCCGGCGGTTTCGGCATGTCCGTAGTCACCGCCCTGGTAGCGCAAAACACACAGGGTGTACGCAGCATCCATACCCCGCCACAGGAATTTCTGCGCGAACAACTCACTAGCGTTTCTGACGACGTCGAAATCGATGCCATCAAGATCGGCATGCTTGGTGATAGCGACACCGTCGATACCGTTTCTGAATGGTTGCGCGGCCGAAACAAAACTACTCTGGTGCTTGACCCGGTGATGGTTGCTAGCTCCGGCGACCGGCTGTTGCAGCCAGAGGCTGAAGCAAAAATCCGCGAGCTGTGCACACACGTTGATGTCATTACTCCGAACCTGAAGGAACTCGCCGTTTTAGTCGAAGACGACGAGGCTGCAGATTTCGATGCCGCGGTGGCACAAGCCCAGCGTTTTGCGGAAAAACATGACGTCACTGTGATCGTAAAAGGTGGCCATCTCGACGGCACGATCGCTGACAATGCAGCAGTAAGCGCTGATGGTGCTGTTCACCGGGTACCTTCTGCTCGAGTAGATACAAAAAACACTCACGGAACCGGCTGTTCGTTATCATCTGCCCTGGCTACTCGCTTAGGCGGTGGAGCAGAACTCAACGACGCACTCGACTGGGCAACCCACTGGCTGCACGAAGCAATTGCCCATGCAGACGAGCTTGCCGTCGGCAAGGGAAACGGCCCCGTAGATCACTTCCATCAGCTGCGTCGCTGGGCGACCAACGCGGACACTACCCCATGGACTTTCCCAGTCCATGACAAAGCACCGGCCCCAGCAATCGCAGCGCAAGGCCCACACACTACCCAATTGTGGGAAAAGACCGGCACTCTCTGGCGTGAAATCACAGAGCTACCGTTCATCACCTCGCTGACCAGCGGCGAGCTCTCCAAAAAAGAATTCATGTTTTACTTGGCCCAAGATGCTTTGTACTTGGAGCTTTATTCCCGTGCATTGGCGCGCTTATCGACGATTGCCCCAACGCCAGAAGAACAAATCTGGTGGGCCAAAGCTGCACAGGAGTGCCTGACTGTGGAAGCGGAACTACACCGCTCTTTCAATGTGCCAAAAGTCGATCCCTCACCGGTTACTGCCGCGTACACTGATTTCTTGGTTGCACGCACCTTCACCGATGACTACGCCGTCGGGGTAGCTGCAGTCTTGCCCTGCTTTTGGCTGTATGCCGAGATCGGCGAAGCGCTGACTAAACATAATCACGACAAGCACCCGTACCACTCGTGGTTGGAAACCTATGGTGATCCAAACTTTGCAGAAGATACGCGGAAAGCACTCAGGATTGTGGAAACGGCTTTCGAGAATGCCAGCGAATCAACCCGTGAGCGCGCAACCCGTGCTTATTTGATGGCATCGGCGCACGAACGTGAATTTTTTGCCCAGGCATCACGTATGCAGCAGTGACTTCAGATGCGTGGCTGACACGCACCTTTACTGCTGATCTGCTCGTGCACGAAGCTCAGCAATAGGCGGCCCCACCACCATTGTGCGCAAAGTGGTGCGGGCCACTAATTTTTCGTGGTTGTACATCTCTACGTTCCACAATTGCGTGCGTTTTCCGTTTTGTATGGGCTTCGCAATAGCTTCAATACGTCCTTCACTTACTCCACGGATGAAGTCCGTGCTGTTATTGACCCCAACACAGGGGCGTTGTGCACTAATCATAGAAGCCACCGAGGCAACTGATTCCGCAATCGCGCAAAACACGCCCCCGTTGACGCTGCCCGCATACTGCAGGTGCCTCGAATTGACCTCAAGATAAGCGCGAACTTCAGTAGGGGCAGCGCATGAATAAACCAACCCGAGGAGGCTGTCAAGGCCTAACTCGGATCGGTTTAGCTCTTCCAGCTCAGCCTGCTGTAATTGTCTGGTTCCCGCTGCCATCACTGCTTCCAAATAACCCATGTGTCAACTCTATCGGAATTCAAACCACCTATTTGTTAGCCCCAACACATTCCAAGCATTCCAGCTATTCCTCGCTCTCAGGCCTACTGCGGTAGAAGGTAGACTGATCAGTCATGAATAACCAGCAGCCTTCGCAGCAATTGGCAGATATCGCAATCGTCGGGGTCGGAGTCATGGGTTCGAGCTTGGCCCGTAACTTTGCACGCAATGGTTACCGCGTCGCGCTTTACGATCGGCGCGCGGAAAACGTCAGCAAACTCATTGCGGAGCATGGCGGAGAAGGAGAATTTGTCGGTTGTAACGACTTGCAGGAGCTGGCAGTTAACTTATCTAAGCCACGCCGCGCGCTACTGATGGTACCCGCCGGAACTGCTACTGATGCCGCTATCGATGACCTAGTAGAAGCCTTCGACGAAGGCGATATCATTATCGACGGAGGCAACTCACTGTATACCGACACCGTGCGGCGCGAGCGCGCAGTAGCACTCACCGGACGCCATTTCGTTGGCGCAGGTATTTCAGGCGGAGAAGAAGGCGCACTCACTGGCCCCTCAATTATGCCCGGCGGACCACAAGAATCTTGGGAGTCCATCCGACCGCTTTTGGAATCGATCGCGGCCAAAGTCGATGGCGCCCCGTGTGTACGCTATATCGGTGCCAATGGGGCCGGACATTTTGTGAAGATGGTGCACAACGGCATCGAATACGCTGATATGCAGCTCATTGGAGAGGCTTATCATTTGTTGCGCCACGGCGCAGGCTTGGAGCCTAGCCGCATTGCCAAGATTTTCCGGGAATGGAACGACGGAGACCTAGCCTCTTATTTAATCGGTATCACCGCAGATATTTTAGAAGCCAGTGACCCAGACACCGGCGCACCGATGATCGATGTCATCCACGATGCTGCTGGACAAAAAGGCACCGGGCGCTGGACCGCGAAGGAAGCTTTGGACCTGGGTATTCCGGCGACCGCGATTGGGGAAGCAGTTTTTGCTCGCGCCCTGTCTTCGTCCACAGAGCTTCGCGCTGCCGCCCTGGACCACTTCCCTACCGGCAACCTCGCAGATTTCGCTGCACTGGGAATCAGCGTTGAGGAGTTCATTGAGCATGTGCGCCGGGCGTTGTACGCCTCCAAACTGGTGGCTTACGCACAAGGCTTCGATCTGATTGCCGCTGGTTCAGCAGAATACAACTGGAACATTAATCCCCGTGATCTCGCAGCTGTATGGCGTGGTGGTTGTATCATCCAAGCAGCGTTTCTGGACCGCATTGACAATGCCTACGAGAAGCTTCCAGAGCTACCATCGTTGTTACTTGATTCCTATTTCACCGGGGAGCTCGACGGTTTGATCGATTCCTGGCGCACTGTTGCAGCCTCTGCGATCCGCTTGGGTCTTGCTGCTCCGGTATTCAGCTCCTCGCTCTCCTACTATGATTCGCTGTGCTCCAAGCGACTGCCCGCCGCGTTGGTACAGGCACAGCGCGATTATTTCGGTGCCCACACCTATCGCCGGGTTGATAGTGATGGTGTATTCCATCTGGACTGGACCGGAGATAAATCGCAGGAGCAGAAACGTTAAAACGCCCACCCCTGCTAAGACGGACTAAATAAGGCCCATCCAGTCCCAATAAGTAGCCGAAAACAGCAATACCAGTAGGTAAGCGACGATGGTAAGCGGGATTCCTGTTTTCAGGAACTCGCCCCGGGTAAATGCGCCCGTGCCATAAGCCAGCATGTTTTGCGGCGCAGAAACCGGCAACAAGAAGCCGAAACAGATGACGAACTGCTGGATGACGACAAATCCGATGCTGGCATCACCAGCAGCAATCGTCGTCGACAAGGCGATAAAGACTGGAATCAGTGCGGATGCCAGCGACGTGGCAGAGGCAAATCCGAGGTGGATGAGGATGTTAAACAGCGACACCAACGCAATGGTGGCCAACAATGGCATCGAGTCCAAGCCCATAGCACCAAAAGTTTGCTCGGATAACCAGCTAGCTGCACCCGTATCGAGCAGGAATGTGCCCAGCGAGATACCGACGGCAAAGACGATCAGCGTACCCCAGGACACCAAATCTTGCGCTGTTTTCCAGTCGAAGACGCCGACTTTCGGAAGCAGCATGTAGCTCACTGCAATGACGGTCGCCACTGGTGCAGAAACCGGGTGCAGGATATCGCCAGTCGCCCACACGAATAGCAGCAGTACGGCGACAGCCACCAATCGTTTTTCGCGGCCGGACATCGGGCCGAGCTCTTCGAGTTTTTGCTCAATGAGTTCTCGACCACCGGAAATCGAGTCTGCCTCCGGTTTGATGCTCGCGCGCATTATGAAAAACAGCGCAATGGACATCAGCACCGACCATGGCGCTGACCAGATAAACCATTGGCCCCAAGAAATAGTCTGACCGAATTCATCCTGGATGAAGTTCAAAGCTACAAAGTTTTGGGCAGCTGCTGTTTGGATACCGACATTCCAAATCGAGACTGCTTGTACTGCGGTGATAACCAATAATGAGGCCATCTTCGAATTTGTCGATAGTCCAAAGGCTGCAACCATACCCAGCAGAATCGGAACCACGGCACCCGCGCGGGCGGTCGCCGAAGGCACGAAAAACGCCAGCAGTGTCGCGATCACGATCGCGCCAATCAAAATATTCGAGGTTTTATCACCGGCGAGCTTCATCACCCAAAGCGCCAAGCGTTCATGCAGGCCAGTTGCCTGCATCGCACCGGCAAGCAACAAAGCAGCAGCTACCAACGCCAGCGCAGAAGTAGAAAAGCCCTGCAAACCAGTGCCCAACGCGGAAGATGTACCGACTATATCGCCAGTCTCTGGGTCTGTCGACAAACCCAGTAGCAACGCAATCAAACTGATAATCAAAAACGCGCTAACCGGGTAGGATACTGCCTCTGTTACCCATAAAACAATGGCGAAAGCCAAAACCGCCAGTGCGACCTGGCCTTCCCATGCCAGGCTTTCGATCGGCAATAGCAAAACGCCCACCAGAGCAGCTACAGCAAGCAGGAACCATATCGGCTGTAGTACGAATTGCACATCACGTTTTTTCTGCGATTGCTCCGGAGTAGCAACATCAGGAACAATATCACCTTCTGGAGTTTTGACCTTCGATCGCGGGAGAAAGTGCTCGGCCACTGTAAGTTTCCTTTGCACGTTGTAGTTGTAGATGTAGATGTAGATGAATGGATGTTGGATAAATGGATGTTCAAGAAGGCATTCCTCTCACTTTTCACGCTACAACTCCACAGGCAGCGCGGAAGCAAAATTTACTGTAAGTTCTCGCACAGTCGTGCAATTCACGCGCTTTTTCGCATTAATCACGATCCAGCTACCACGACGCGCTAGACTGAAGGATAATGACAACTAAACCTGCACAAGAACCATCTTTCGCCGACTTGGGCCTGGCCCGGCCCATCGTGCATTTCCTACGCCGCGAAGGCATCTCCACTCCGTTTCCGATCCAAGCGTTAACCATCCCTGACGTGCTGTCTGGCCGCGACGTCCTCGGCAAAGGCCCCACAGGATCAGGAAAAACCTTCAGTTTCGGTTTGCCCATGCTGCATCGCTTGGCGACGTCCGGCGTCTCGCGCCCGGGCCATCCCCGCGCGCTCATCCTCGCACCAACCCGCGAACTAGCCGCGCAAATCAGTGCTCGTTTGGAAGCGCCTGCTGCTTCCCTAGGATTGCGCGTGTTCAACGTGGTCGGTGGCGTCAATATCAATCCGCAAATTCGTCGCCTCGCCGCACCGGTGGATCTGCTCGTTGCCACCCCGGGACGTTTGCAAGATCTGCTTGATCAGAAAAAACTCAAACTAGATCAAGTGCAGATCGCCACCCTCGATGAGGCCGACCAAATGGCGGACATGGGCTTTTTGCCGCAGGTAACCAAACTATGGAATAAATTACCCTCCGATTGCCAGCACTTATTATTCTCAGCAACGCTGGACAAGCAAGTCCAAGCTGTTGTTGACAGGTTTTTGCATGATCCACGTACACACGAAACTGCTCCAGCACAAAGTTCGGTAGACACGATGGAGCATGTTGTGGCACACGTGGGTACGCGCGAAAACCGTAACGAATTGGTAGAAAAGATTGCCGCCCGTGACGGAAAAACGATTATGTTTATGCGCACCAAGCATGGCGTTGACCGGCAAGTGAAAAAGCTACGGCGCATCGGGGTGCACGCTTTAGGTTTGCATGGAGACAAATCGCAAGGCGCTCGCACACAAGCAATCGATGGTTTTAGCGCCGGAACCCTGCCTGTATTGGTCGCCACGGATATTGCGGCTCGCGGCATCGATATTTCAGATGTCAGCTTGGTCGTTCACGTCGATCCCCCAGCAGAACACAAAGCGTATCTACATCGCGCCGGGCGCACCGCGCGCGCTGGAGCCAGCGGCACCGTGATCACATTGGTTTTGGAAGAGCAAGAAAAAACCGTGAAATCGTTGCTCAAAAAGGCAGGGGTCACCGCACGTACTATCGTCGCGCGCGGGCCAGGTATACCGCAGGAGCTTGCGGATCTTAGTGGAGCACGCGAACCTTCCGGAAAAGCCTTGCAAGAAAAACTAAGCTCTGTTCAGAACCAGCGCTCAGAAAAAAGAGGATCAGCAAAAAACGGCACTGCTAATAAGAAGGCGCAACAAAAAGCTGCACCGAAAAGAAAAGATCGTCGACATAAGACCGGCAGTGAAGAAGGACGAACCTCGCATTCCCGCGCTGGACGTGGGGGCAGAAAATCTAGCGCATGGGGTGGAAATCCTACTGCGCCGCGCAGTCGTTCCCGCAAGCGCTCGCATTAATTAACCTCGCATTAATTAGTACCGTTTTCGTTAGATTACTAGCACCATGATTTTTACTGAGCAGGAATGGACAGCCCAAGCCGATGCCCACCTCGCGCGTGCTGAGGAACGTCTGGCCCGCTATCGGAACCCGGGCATGAAACATCCGGTTTATGATTTCTTGTTTGAGTATTATCCCGTTCGCCCGACACATCTGAAACGCTGGCATCCCGGCGTCGGCTCGGCTATGCAGGGCGATCCGCCACATGCGCACTGGCGTGATTACCACCGCACCGAGCGTGGTGTGGAATTGAACGCGCAATCGTTATGGCAGCGGCGTGGTTCAGCAATCGGCTATATCAGGGATTTGCTGGCGCGAACAGCTGAACGCCCCGCCAGATTTGACTGTTTTGGTTTACACGAATGGGCAATGGTCTACCGTTCTGAAGCCCCACGCCATGATTTACCACTCCGCCTCGGGGCTAAAGGGACGAACGAAGTCGTAGAAAAGCATGATCTCCGCTGCACACATTATGATGCCTTCCGTTTTTTCACTCCCCCAGCACGCCCGCTGAATATCACGGTGCTAAATCGCGAAGATCAGCTCGACTGCGACCAAGGCGGATGCGTGCACGTGACAATGGACTTATACAAATGGGCTTGGAAACTGGGCCCGCTAGTCCCGGGTGAGTTATTACACCAGTGCTTCGATCTTGCGGTTAGCGCCCGTGAGTTGGACATGGAGGCTTCACCATACGATTGCCGTGATTGGGGCCTTGGCGTCGTAGCCGTTGAGACCACAGCGGGGAAAAACGAATACGTTGCGCGCCAACGTCAACTAGCTGCCCGCGCCGAGCCGCTCCGACACAGGCTGATAAATATTGTGGACCATGCTCAGCGGGCTAGACTAGGTAGCTATGGGGCGTCACTACACACCTGAACAAAAGACTCAATTTTCCGGAGGATTCATTGCCTCCACCATTGCAATCTTGCTGGCAATTATCGCTGTGCTTGCATGGTTATTCTTGGGAAATGGTTCTGAAGACACCGGTTCCAATGCGGATAGCGCCGAAGGTGAATCGTGCATTGAAGGAAATCTACAGCTTCCCGTTGCCAGCGGTGACGCAACCTTAACGCAGTCGCTATTGGCCTCCTGGAATGCCACGAAGCCAGTGGTGCGTGATCATTGTGTGCAGGCCGTCATCGCCGAAGATATCGCGAAAGCCGCTGTCTATATCGACGCAGACTCCCCGCGTTTAGCTCAGGCCGTTGCGGCTGCTGGTCGTACAGCAGCCGCAAGCGGTGAACACCCGAAAGTAGCTGGCCAAGCAGCTGGTATTTACGATAAACACGCTGCAACGGATGCAGACGTCGATCTCAAGCTTCCGGCTAACGCCGTCACCTATCCTGGCGACTCAGCAGCATCTGCGGTGGTTGCTTCCGCTCTTGCCGACGGCCCAGAATCTGGCGCGGAGCTTCTTTTGCGGGATGAAAACAAAAGCCTTGCCGACGCTGACGGTCCGGTTGCCGCGGTGCAGGCTATAAGCGCTCAAGATGCAGGCTCGTTCCGTGCCTTGGAGGGCGCATACGTGGAATATGCGGCGGCGGTGTTGAACCAGTCTGACGAAATTGATGAAGAACAGGCCCGCGCCGCGCAAGCTTTCGCCGATGATTTGGCGGCGCAATACCACGGGTTTGAGGCAAATCCGGAAGTAGAAGGCCAAGTTGAGGCTGAAACTGATGCTAAGCGATTGGACGCTAGCCCGGTCTGGGAAGCTTACCTAGCACGTACCGCACTGGATTTCGGCAACACCGGGAGTAAGCATCAGTCCAACGATGATGCCGCAGCCCAGGACCATAATAAGGACGACGCGAAACACGCCCACGACGCAGCCGATGCCCTGACTGCAACGGATACCCTGTTTTTGTTGGATACCTCCGATGCTATGTCCTCGGGTTTTCCCGGGATCGCAGGACCGTCGCGTTTCCAGGCCTCTGCTGATGCAATCGCAACCCTTGCTCCCGAGTTGAGTGCTCACGGACATTCGGTGGCATTATGGAATTATTCGTCACCATTAAACCCTGGGGTTACCCAGGGTTTTCGCCGAAATATCGATTTTTCTGATGGCGCAGAGACCGCTCGTTCTGTACAGCTTTTAGGTACCGGTGGAGTACCGCAAACTAACGAAGCACTACTCGCTGCTGCCCACGCGGTTCGGGATCATTCTGGTATCGCGCAATCGGAGTCTCAGCCATCCCGTATCGTGTTGATTACTTCTGGTACGGCGGATGGCTACCCAGATTTCCCCGCAAAATTCCGGGAGGCACTGGGTGCCAAGGCAGAACTCAGTGTTGTACATGTTGGTGATGGTGAAACAGATCCAGCTCTACGGGAAGTAGCGAGTCATATCCAGACAGTAAAAAACGCCGCAGAACTCGAAGAGAAGCTGCGGCGTGTCGTTGGACTCTAAAATGAGTCGAGCAAAAACTAATCCAAGATGTTAAGCCGAGTGAGATTTGCGCACACGCAGCGCAGCCAGCTCGTCAATACCAGAAGCAGCTTTAGAGTCGTCCGCAAGGGCTGGGTCAATACGCTCCGCTGGGAACGAACTAATGGTTCCGCTAAGTTCTTTCATAATGCCTGGAATCGCTACACCAAAGACGCCTTGTCCTCCCGAAAGCAAGTCGATGACCTGTTCATTGCTGTGACATTCGTACACCGTTGTGCCATCAGAAACAAGGGTAATCTCCGCGATATCGTTCACGCCACGTTCACGCAAAGACTCGACTGCCAAGCGGATATTCTGCAACGAGATTCCGGTATCAAGCAAGCGCTTGACGATCTTCAAGACAAGAACGTCTTTGAAGGAGTACAAACGCTGCGAACCGGAGCCACGCGCATTTCGGATCGACGGCTTCACTAGGTTAGTGCGCGCCCAATAATCGAGCTGACGGTAGGTGATACCTGCAACCTGGCACGCAATAGGCACGCGGTAGCCAAGTTGTTCATCTGGCCCGAGGTCAAACAGGGACTCCTGGACGTACGGTGCGTCCGTGTACTGGGAACGGGATGAGTTGATAGTCACGTAATTACTCCGATGGAAGTTTGGAATCCTTAAATTATTTAAGGTCAATCCTATTGCCCTTTTACGAAGAATTGGCGCGACACGCCCTAAAGTCTCAATTAAGACTTTAGGGTTCTTCCGTCTCGCGAATCTCAACTGTTAACATGACCCCCATCACTATACTCATATTGGTCGTATCAGCCACAACAGACTCATCATGATGACAGAAAAAACCGACACCGCAGACGTGCGATGCCGGTTCCAGACGAAAGATCTCCGTGAAAGACCCTAAAATAATGGGCTAGGCATTGAGTTCTTTAAGCATCGAATTCCTCACGCAGGGTGCTCTTAAGCAAACTTGTGTGCAGGGAAACCACCAACGCGGAAATTTGTTGTGATAATTCTTCCGCTTGTTGTTGCGCATTATCTGATTTTCCATGCGTCAACGGGCCTGCAACCTGGGTGATCAGATCTGCATGTCGACGCGCACCATTACGCAGTGATTTCAGCAATCGCGTGTCAAAGCCCAACTGCTGCAACGACCGCGCTGTACTCACAATATTTACGTCATCAGTGGCAAAAAATCCAGCGGCATCCGGGCGGATCAAACCAGCTCCAGCAAGTTCGGTCACGAACTCAACATCCACGCCTGCTTGGTGTGCCACATCTGAATCCGTGAAACTCCTCGGCCCGGTGGTGCGGAACGTATCCGCAGACATCAAACCCTGTGTAGAATTCGCCCCCACCAAGGCAGTAACTTGCCCGGAGTCCATAGCTTCGAGCTGTTCACGAATGACTTTCAGCGGAAGATAGTGATCTCGCTGGGTAACCAAAATATAGCGCAACCGTGCGACATCTTCTTCGGTGAAACGACGGTAGCCGGACTTTGTACGCTGCGGGGAAATTAATCCCTCCGATTCAAGGAATCGGATCTTAGAAACCGTAATATCCGGAAACTCAGGACGCAAAGATTCCAAGACGACACCGATGGACTTTGCCTTACGGGTCTTGTACGCGCTGCCTGTCCGAGGCGTCGACTGCGCTGCTGCTTGAGATACTGGACTCACAATTACCTATTATTTCTTGGTGTCAGCCAAAAAGACCAATCGGAACTTACCAATTTGGATTTCATCGCCCACAGAAAGCACCTGTGAATTCCGTGGCTCGCGGTTGACATAAGTACCATTCAACGATCCTACGTCTACCACTTCGAATTCCCCATTGTTCAAACGGAATTCTGCATGACGACGAGAAACGGTGACGTCATCCAAGAAAATATCCGCCTCTGGGTGGCGACCTGCGGTTGTGGTTTCTTGGTCCAGCAAGAAACGCGCGCCCGCGTTTGGCCCCCGCTTGACCACCAACAACGCTACGCCTTCGGCGAGGTTTTCGGTATTTTCGGCTGCGGTAGAAGCACCAGCACCGGATTCCATTTCCTTAATTAAATCCGCACGGAAGACTGAGGTTGTCTCCGCCTGTTGCTCCGGAGTACCGGTGTTTTCGCTCATTATCTATCCTCCGCATTGTCGGAAATATTGCCGTTAGTAATCCATCATAGCGCTTAAACGGCTACGACGAGAGTCAAAGTTATTTTCTTTAGCATTTTTTCAATTACGAAAACCCCGCCAAATACCATACTCGTAATTCAAACCGCGGGGCTTTTCGGCTAGTCACCTGCCTAGAAGATCGGGTCGCTAGTTAAGCCTGCGTTCATTAGCGGAATAGGTTGCCGATTCCGCTCAATGCAGAATTTCCCGAGCCAGCGAGCGGATTGTCCGAGACCATATACGTCCAAGTCGCAGATGGGCGAGCTAGGCCCCCTTCGGAAAGATGTGCACCGGCATTATCGATAACTACCTCACGGAAACTTTCTCTAGCAGCCTCTACACCACGACGCACGATTTCTTTAAATTCGCGCACCGCAATCCGGTGATACTCATCGATCGGGGTTTCCCTGGCGATCGCGCGCAGGTGAATCGATTCACGAACATCATCCATATGTTCAAGGTGATCCGCCCAGGCGAGATCAAGATGGTAAAGCATGATCTCGCGGCTTGCTTGCACCAATACGTCGTCGGCAAGACCCGCGGCAACCAATTCGGCGGCACGCTCTGGTTCATACTCACGGAGTTCCGCCCAGGCTTTGTCCGTGTCGAGCAAACTACTCCTGCGCTCATCGATGATTTCCCGTTGATCTGCCAACAATTTGTTGTATTTCCAGGTCTGACTATGGATTTCCAGCAATTGAGCTTCTGTCACTCTCTGGCAATGAGCGATAAAATCTACGATACGCCCAGAATCAATCCGGCCGTTCCCGTCCGGCTGGGCTTCTACGGATTCACCTGCCCCGCCGGAAATGACCACATCGTCTTCCAAAGAGACGAAAAACAGACTCAACCCCGGATCCCCCTGGCGTCCTGCACGGCCCCGCAATTGATTATCTAAACGCGAGCTCCGGTGGCGCGTGGTTCCCAGCACTGCCAAGCCACCGGCGTCTTTGACTTCTTGATAGTGGGTTCCATCGGTGCCCCCTAATTTGATATCCGTACCGCGGCCAGCCATCTGCGTTGATACAGTGACCCTGCCTGGCATACCAGCTTCGGCAATAATCGCTGCTTCCTCGGCATCGTTTTTCGCGTTGAGCACCTGCGCATTGATTCCACGTTCTGTTAGAGCGGCGTCCAGGCTTTCTGATTCCGCAACATCCTGAGTGCCAATCAATACTGGCTGTTTCTGTGCATGCAGCAATTCAATTTCGTCTAACAAGGCCTGGGTTTTCTCAGCCACCGTGGCATAGACGCGATCTGCTTCGTCGAACCGCTGTGGCGCTTTATTCGGAGCAATTTCGGAAACGTACAAACCGTAAAATTCGCGTAACTGGTCTGTGGCTTCAACAGCGGTACCGGTCATGCCACACAACTGCGGGTAGCGACGCATAAGTTCTTGAATGGTCAGCGTATCGAGAATTCGGCCGCCTTCTGTGACTTTCAGTCCTTCTTTTTCTTCGACTGCGGCTTGCAATCCGTCCGGCCAACGCTGCAGGTCAGCAACCCGACCTTTCGCGGTATCAATCAGTTTCAACTCGCCATCATGAACCAAATAATGGATATCACGGATAAGTAGGGCTTTTGCATGCAATGCGAGGTTCACCCGCACCAAAGTACTTCCGATATGTTCATCACTATAAAGCGAATCGATTCCTAGTTCCTTTTCCACCGTCGCCGCACCATCGTCAGTAAGGAACACCGTGCGACCGTCAGTGCCGATGGTGTAGTCGCGTTCCTGCTTTAGGTTGGCTACCACGGTGGTCACGCGTGGGTCTGTAGCTTGGTCGGCTCGGGTTCCTGCAAGCACTAACGGCACCAGGGCTTCGTCCACCAGTACAGAATCTGCTTCATCAACTAACGCTACGTCAGCTTGTTGAAATACAGCCTGCTCACGAGAAGTAATTTGGTTGTCCCGTAGTACATCAAACCCTAGCTCTTTCACCGGTGCATAGACCACATCAGCGGCATACGCTTGTCGACGCTGCGCCGTGTCCATGGACTCGGTCACTGCAGCTACCTCTAGCCCAAAGCTTTCTACGAGCGGGCGCATCCATTCGGCATCGCGGCGTGCAAGATAATCATTGACTGTAACCACATGCACTCGTTTTCCGCTGAGCGCAAAACCAGTGGCTGCCATCGCACCGACCAAAGTTTTACCTTCGCCGGTCGCCATATGGATGACATCGCCCGTCAACAATCGCAGTACAGCCTGAGATTGCACGTCGTACGGGCGCAGCCCCAGCTTGCGAGAACTTGCCGTAGCAAGTGCCGCCAAAAACGTGGACTTATCGGTGATCTCACCACTGGGATTCACTGAGCTACGGGCATGCTCACGTAGTTTATCGTCGCTCAGTGAGTCAAAATCCGCGGCCTGTTGCTGGGCTTGGCCGACGATTTTACGCGATTGCTTCTCGTGCTTCGCCGATTTTGCACCCATGGCGTTCCAGAACCAATCGAATTTTCCCACGCTTGCTCAATATCCTTCCGGTCGTGAAATAATAGACGCTTAGTCTACTGCTTAGTATGCCATCGGTAGCGCTTAACTTCCGCGGTTCAAGGACGCCCCGGAATCCGGAAGAAGTCCAAGATCTTATCGGTAGCGAAATTCTCTGGCATCGCATCATTACGGTTTGCGCTATAGCCCGGCCACCAATGCTTGCCGCCTTCGATACGAATGTGATCAACTGGCGCTGTGCAATCCGTATAACTAGTTCGTTTGGCGCCACCAACTAACCGTTGCTGTTCAATACTATGCCCGCAGTGGTTTCGGTGCGCAGCCACACCCATGATTTCGGGCACCGATAAGAACTTCGTGTTGTGCCGGGTTCCGCCGTCATAACTCACGATCTGATCTGCAGTGCCGTGGATATCCAAATGCCCCACGGCTCCCGGGGCACATTTTTCTACGACCGCAGTGTAATAAGCAGCCGACACCGTGGCTATAGCTTGGAACTGCGCCGGCCGTTGACACGCAAGGTACTGTGCAAAACCTCCGCCATTAGAAAACCCCACAGCAAAAAGTTGTCTATCGTCTATATTCCAGGTACGCCGCGCGGAGTTGATAATTTCGTCAACGAACTCTAGATCTTCGCTCCCGCTGGTATTCGCATAAGGTGCCGGAGCCCAGGCCTTTTTATTCTGGTTAGGAGCTTTGCTTGGGGCCCCATCCGGATAAATGGAAATAGCACGAGCTGCATCGAAGTGTGTGGCAGTCGCCAAGGACTGGCCGTTTTGCCCCCACCCGTGGAAGGTTAAGATCAATGGCCACGGCTCCGACGGATCGTAGCCAGCAGGCAGATGCACCAAATAGCTGCGACCACTCGGCAAGTTAATTCGAGTAGTCTCACCGGGCAACGCTCCTGCCACCGGGGCGCCGGTGGGGTGTGGAAACGTCTGCATCTCCCGGTCCAGTGCCTGCGCATGCTCGGATTCAGGGACATGTTGAGTCGATTGCGTGCCATCATCCATATTGCTGCAACCGGCAGCAGCTATGGCAAAAGCGCAGAAAACCCCGGCTAATTGGGTACGAGCGCTACGCCTCGAGTACATCTGCAGTATGCCTGGTAGCAAACCAGCTAGTGTCATTCTTGCTCGTGCCAATGTCACCTACCCCAGACTGGTGCGCAGCGTGCTACCACATGCATCTATCTAATTCACCGGTTACGCAAATAGTTTTACCACATAAAACAAATATTGCCTTAGCGACCCGAACTCCAGGCCTCCCACAGCTCAGTATAGCGACCATTTCGAGCAACCAAATCTGCATGAGTTCCCCGCTCAAGCACTCTACCCTTGTCCATGACGACGACCTGGTCCGCAGATGCCGCCTGATCTAAACGGTGTGCCACTATCACCGCTGTGCGACCAGCGGCAACCGCAGCTGCACCAGCTTCCAGCTTCTCGGCCCCAACCGAACCGGCTTCTGCAGTAGCCTCATCCATGATCACCAATGCTGGATCCGCTAGCCACACACGGGCCAACGCAAGCTGCTGCGCTTGCACCGGGTTAAGCTGTTGCCCCCGCGCACCCACCACGGTCTCCAGTCCGTCGGCAAGCGATTCCACCCAATCTGCATGCACGCTATGCAAGGCTCCAAGCAATTCTTCATCGCTAGCGCCGGGACGCGCCAAGGTAAGGTCATCGCGCAGACTGCCAGAAAACACATAAACATCCTGCGAAATCATCGCTAAACGGCCCGCTCGTTCCCGATCAGAAAGCTGTGCCACCTCGGTTCCGTCGACAAGAATCTCGCCCGAATCCGGAACACGTAACCCGGCAGCTAACGCAGCTAAGGTCGTTTTTCCTGCCCCAGATGCTCCCACGACAGCAACCGTGGAACCAGGTGGAATCGTCAGCGACTCGTCATCGACAGCGTTTGTAGAACCGCTCGACTCGTCCACGTTTTCCGGGTTTACAGCACCACTAGATCCCGCTGAATAAGAAAAACAAACATTCTTTATGGCGAGCTCGCCACGCGGTACGCCAGCTCCCGAATCCGGCACCGGCTGCGGCGGGCAGGCTATGACTCCTGCAATCCGACTCAACGAAGCATATCCGGCCTGCAGCGTATCCAGTACTCGCATCAAAGCCATTATCGGGCCGCGAAGACGAATCAACATCAACATCGCCGCTGTCACGGCTCCGACAGTGAGATATCCGTTATCAACTACGAAAAAACCAACCAATAGCCCCAGCGACAAAAGCAAAAACTCGGCCAACCAAACCCACAAACCAAGGGTCATCATCGTGCGCCGCGCAGCAAAACCATAGGTCACGACCTGCGATGAACTCTCCTGCACACGCGCATGCATGGCATCTTCCCAGCCGTAGGCACGCACCGTGGGCCCACCGTGGATAGACTCCAATACGCGCCGGGCACGTTGCGCCATTGCTTCACGTTGCGCGATGTAGCGCGGCGGAGCCACCCGCAGATAACGACGCACAGCAAACCAATAGATCGGCACCACGACCGCAATAACGACGAAGAACTGCCAGTCAATAGCTATCAGCGCAATTGCCGTTGCGCCGACCATGAACACGGATTTCGACAACACCGGCACTGTCTCACTCACTGCAGCGGAAAGTTCTGCAACATCATCGGTCGCGCGTGATACCAAATCCCCCGAACCGGCTTCTTCCACCTCATGCGCCGGCAGACGCAATGCGGTACCGACCATCGTTTCTCGAAGATTTGATATCACCCGTTCGATCAACGCACCGATAACGTACAACCCGCCCGCCGAAAGCACAGCGGAGGCTAACGCCAATGCCACCAGCCACACCGCGATTACGGTGATACTACCGTCTTCAGCCACAACCTCATCAACAATCTTCCCTAGTTGCCGGGGCACTAGAACATTCGCCAAAGCGCCAGCGCTTAGCAGCAGCATTGCACACCAAAACTGGCTGGCTGCCCGCGGGATCCGGCGTAACTGCGTACCGACAATACGGCGAACTGTGGAAAATGAGGCGGTGGCAAATGCAGCACCCTGCGGCACACCAGACGCGTTCGACATGATCACTCACCCGCCTGCACAACATCTGCTACCTCGCGCCAAGCAGGTGAGGAACTATAAACCACTGTGGTTTTCCCACGACGAGCCTGAGCGACCCGCTGAGCGATGGTGTGTTCCGTGACAGAGTCGACGGCGGTCGTAGGATTATCTAAAATTAGTACCTCCGCGTCACGAGCAAGCGCACGAGCTAGAGCCACCCGCTGGCGCTGGCCACCAGAGAGATCACCATCCGATGCGCCTACCCGTCGTTGTGCACCACCAGGAATATCATCGGCAGCTGCAGCTACTAGTGCTGGCTCCACCCGATCAAGAATCTCCTGCGTACTCATGGTGTCCGTACGATCCAGAATATTTTCAGCGATGGTCCCGCTAAATAGTTGCCCGTCGTGTGGGGCCACCAGTACTTGTTCGCGTGGCAACAACTCCAGACCAGCCGGCACCGTGCCGACGATAACTGTTAATACCCCTGGTCTCGGACGCGCGTTTTCTGGGAAAAGCTCCCAATTGACGCCGGCCTGTGCCTCCGCTAGCGCATAGGGAGCTGCGAGCACAGACCTGATGCGATCGCCTGACCCTTGCGCGGTAGCCCATTTCGAAGAAATATTTTTCCCGAGCATCGTCATCGGGGTAATGATGAATTGCGTCAAACCGATAACCGTAATTAACTCTCCCACGCTGATGACCTCCCCCAGGGCCAGCCCACCAGCAGCAATACCAATGACGATGATATAAACCGACCCGATGGTTTCCGTAATAGCATCGAGCACCGAACGTGCACCGTGGGCCCGAACGGTCGCAGAATACGCATCATCAGACACCTGCTGATAACGCTCATACACTGTGTCTACTGCGCCAATCCCTTTCAAAATCCGCAGGCCATGCACCACATCGGTTGCCGTGGCTGCGGCCTCAGCCAGCCAGTGCTGGCGTTTCCCGGAACGTCGGCGTAATGGGCCAGAAGCTGACAGGGAAATCCACACCATCACAGGACCGCCCACCAACACCGCGATGCCGAGGGGAACACTAATCATGCTCACCATTACCCCGACGTAAATAATCGAGGCAAATTCCGCAAACGGAAACACCGCCATCAAGACTGCATCAGCAATCCGCTGGGTATCGCTCGAAGCAATAGACAGCAACTCGCCTGCTGTTCGTCGCTGGCCACCAAGCCCCCGGGGATGAGAGATCCGGTCGGTCACCGCCATACGCAATGAATGCCCAGTACGCAGCATTGCGAGCACCAGGTACTTGCGCCCAAACCATCCACACGTAGCGTGCACCGCAGATACCAAGACCAAAACCGCTAACCAGCGCAACAGCTCTGCAAATTCACCGCCGGCAATGGCATCATCAATCGCGTACCCGACAATCACTGGAGTCAGACCGGTACACAAAAACATGATTACCGTCATTGCTGCAGCAGGAATTGTTAGACGCGGATGCAGAAAAATCGTCTTCAACAACCACAAGCGATCATTTGAACCCGGCAACGAAGGGGTCGAATTTCCGGGCAATCTCTCGGCCGGGGTAACCATTAAAGGTGCTGGCTGCTGCACGCCAGCTTTTCGTGTATTAGTTTGTGTACCGATGACTTCTCCTGTGTTTTTCAAGGCATCTGCCAAAACCAGCCCCACCTTTGCAAGCGCAGAGTTGCGCCGTGCAGCGGGCGAGGCATTTTCGGCGGAAGCCTACGATGCAATCCGGCCCGGGTACCCAAACGAACTCGCCCACTTGGCCACGCGTGACCAAGCAAACGCACGCGTCGTCGACGGCGGTGCTGGAACCGGTCAGCTCAGCGCCGTATTCGATGCTGCCGGCCACCAAGTTTACGCCTTTGATCCGTCAGCAGGCATGGCGCAGTTCCTGCACCGAAAACTAGGCGTGCCGACGTGGCAGGCCAGCGCGGAAGCCACTGGCCTGACACGAGATTCCGTAGATTGCCTGAGCTACGCACAATCTTGGCATTGGTTCGATGTCGCAGCTGCAAGCCAGGAAGCTGATCGTGTGCTCGCGCCGGGCGGCAGGCTGCTATTGGTATGGAATACTTTGGACGTCTCCCGCCCAGAAATACTCCGGCTGGCACGGATCATGCATTCTGGGGATATCCAACCAGCCGGGTTCTTCCCAACCGTCCATGCTCCGTGGCAGCTGGTAGATACGCTACGGACCACTATGACGCAAGAACTCAGCGTTGCCGGCGTGCATGAACTGATGCATTCGCGCAGCTATTGGCAGCGTGCAAACCAGCGAATGCGCAACCGGTTGACCGGGAATTTAAATTGGTACCTGTTAGATTTCTGGGAGAAATCACGTACAGATACCATAACGCTGCCCTATCGCACAGACGCCTTTGTTTATGAACGAGGCCCGCACACGGGCTAAGGCCAGAGCTGCCAGGCTAGCGCCGGGCATTGACTGTTAATTTCTGACTAATGCCCAGCTAAAGCTAGTTTCAACTACTTGCGCTTAGTTTTGCGCTCACGCACCCGGACAGCAATGCGCACTGGGGTGCCGTGAAAACCAAAGCGCTCTCGGAATTTACGCTCGAGGTAGCGCCGGTACCCGGCATCCAGGAATCCGGTCGTAAACAACACGATGGTCGGCGGCTGCGTGCCTGCCTGGGTAGCAAACAGTACCTTAGGCAAACGATTGTTCTTCATAGGCGGTGGGTTCGCCGCGATAGCCTCGCGGATCCAGTTATTCAACTGTCCCGTAGTCACACGCTTGTCCCAGCTTTCCAAGGCTGCGATCATCGCTGGTTCCAGCTTGTTGAGCGCACGGCCTGTTTTAGCCGAAATGTTCACGCGCGTCGCCCATGGGATATGCCGAAGCTGTTGTTCCAGCTCGCGTTCCAACAAGAAGCGGCGTTCTTCTTCCATCAGATCCCATTTGTTGAGCGCGAGGACTAGGGATTTCCCAGATTCCAAGATCATGGCGAGTACGCGCTGGTCTTGTTCACTGATCGGCTCAGAGGCATCGATCAACAGCACGCAGACTTCTGCAGCATCGATCACGCCACGGGTACGCAGAGACGCATAATATTCATGACCTTGCGCGTTTTTTACCTTTTTGCGCAGACCTGCGGTGTCGATGAAACGCCACATCTGCTCATCGAGTTGCACCATGGAGTCCACTGGGTCCACCGTGGTACCAGCAACGTTATCGACCACCGAGCGTTCTTCGTTGGCGAATTTGTTCAGGAGCGAGGACTTGCCGACGTTCGGCTTGCCCACCAAAGCCACTTTGCGCGGTCCAGAGGTAATCGAGGTTTGCCGTGGAGTTTCTGGGAACAAACGCAACATCTCATCGAGAACGTCGGCGGAACCGTTACCGTGCAGCGCCGAGACCGGCCATGGATCGCCCAATCCCAGGCTATAAAACAGCGAAAGATCAGCATATTGCTGCGGTGAATCAAACTTGTTGGCTACCAGCAGCACCGGTACTTTCGAGCGTTGCAGCTTGCGCGCCATCATGATGTCAGTCTCAGTGGCTCCGACGCGGGTATCAACGACAAAAATGATGACATCTGCGGTATCCATCGCCACTTCTGCTTGGCGTGCGATATGCGCGTTGAGGCCTTTGACATTGGAATCCCAGCCACCAGTATCTTGTACCCAGAACCGCTGGTTTGCCCATTCGGCTAAGTACGAGTTCCGGTCGCGGGTGACACCAGGTACGTCTTCGACAACTGCTTCACGACGACCCAAAAAGCGGTTCGTCAGCGAGGACTTGCCAACGTTGGGCCGTCCCACGATCGCTACGGTGCACAGGGCTTCTTCTACTTGGGTGCCGCCCAGTGCAGACAGGAATTCTTCTTCCAAAGCGTCCCAGTCTGGCTCGCCGTCAGCGCTCGAAGCGCTGGTTTCCTGCGCAGCAGAGACAGCTTCGGAAAATTCCGCATCGTCAAAATCCGCGCCGGTGTATTCACGGTATTGCGTCGCGAAGTCATTCGGATCCTTCGGATCACCGGAATCGGTCAAGTCTAGACCCTGGATAATATCAATAATCTGTTGTTGGACTTCCTCCAGCGACAGTTCCGAGGTATCAACCAGCACCGCATCATCAGCTGGGCGCAGCGGCGAGGCAGCACGCGCGGAATCAGCCGCATCGCGGCGTTGGACGTCGGCAAGCACCGCAGAAAACGACGATTCCCGACCGGCCGCCAGGTTCTGGTCGTGCCGACGCTGCGCGCGAATCTCCGCAGAAGCAGTGAGAAAAATCTTCGTCGGAGCATCTCCCAGCACGACGGTGCCGATATCACGGCCTTCCACAATCACGCGGTGGGCGGCAAAAGCGAGTTCGCGCTGCAACTGCACTAAGTTTTCCCGGACTTCTGGGATGGCTGAGACGGACGAGACATGCGTCGTCACGGCTTGCCCTCGGATCGGTTCCGAGACATCCTCGCCGTCGAGAAGCACCGCGCTGGATTCCGGGTCATCGCTAATCTCGATCGGCAGATCGCGGGTCGCCTCAATAACCGCATAGCTATCGAGCGGATCCACCTGGGCACGAAGTACGGCTAGGGTGGCTACCCGATACATTGCTCCGGTATCGAGATATTTGGCATCCAGTTGTTTCGCCAGCGCACGGCAGGTGGAGGATTTTCCAGTTCCGGAAGGTCCGTCGACGGCGACAAGTAGGCCGTCGTCAGGCATGTTTGTAATCATAAATTCGTTTCTATCGTTTCTGTCTAGTCTGTGTGTATTACTGTGTATTAACTGCTGGTGTTTTCTACATGCCCACTGCTTTATACAGCGAAGTCAGCTCAGAGGAATTCAACGCCCGCAGGACACCGGGTTTTTGTTCACCGAGCTGCACCGTGTGCACCTTAGTACGCACCAGACGCTGGACCGGATAGCCGGCTTCTTTCAGCATGCGACGCACGATGTGCTTGCGACCTTCATGCAGCTCTACCTGTACCAACGAAAATCCTTGGTTTTTATCGATGATGCGAACGAAATCCGCTTTCGCCATACCATCTTCCAGCTCCACTCCTTCGCGCAGCGTAGAAATCAACTTCGGACCTGCCTCACCGAGCACTTCCGCCAGGTAAGTCTTGGATACCTCGTATTTCGGGTGCATCAGGCGATTCGCAAGCTCGCCGTCGTTAGTCAGGATCAGCAAACCTTCTGTGTCAGCGTCCAAACGTCCGACATGGAACAGCCTTTCGCCAGCATCTAACTTGCCGAGGACTAGATCACCGACGCAACGCCGACCCATCTCATCCGACATAGTGGATTGCACGCCGCGTGGCTTGTTCAGCACATAATAGGCTTTATCCTCATCCACGTTAATTCGAGCACCGTCGACGTGGATGACATCCTGCGACGGGTCAACCTTCACGCCTTGTTTCGTGATGGTCTTGCCATTGACTTGCACACGCCCATCACGAATCAAGATTTCCGAGTGCCGACGTGAAGCCACGCCTGCCTGGGACAACACTTTCTGTAGCCGCACGGCTTCGCGCCCTGCATCATTGTCTTGGCCGGTGGTCGGCTCATCGGCAAAAATCCAATCCGCGCCTAAATCTTGGGCAATGGATTCTGCGGTTGCTTTACTGTGGTTTTCGGTCACGGTGATCACGGTCCTTTAAGCTGTTGGCGTCTGCCGGGTTAAAATTCGTCGTCAATGCTGTCGAGTTCTGGCAGCAATGGCGCAAGATCAGGCAGTGCAGCGAGAGAATCTATGCCCAATTGTTCCAAAAACAGCTCGGTGGTGACATAGAAACGGGCTGTGCTGGACGTCTCCTCCGTGAGATCGGGATGCTGACTTGCCTCAACCTCGCGAATCATACCGCGAATTGCCAGCGTGCGCATAACACCATCGACGTTGACCCCACGGACTGCCGAGACCTGAGCCCTAGTCACTGGTTGTCGGTATGCAATGACAGCCAGGGTTTCTAGCGCGGCACGGGAGAGCTTGGTCTGGCTTCCATCAAGCAGAAATTCCTCGACGGGGGTGGCGTTTGCAGTGCGGGTATACAAACGCCAGCCTTCTGCGTTCTCCCGCAGCTGCATCCCCGAACCACGGCTGTCGAATTCGTCGCGAATTTCTTCCAATAGTGCAACAACCTCGGGCTTAGCGACGCCGAGTGCTCGAGCCAGGTGCGCAGCACTCGCCGGAGCATCGATGACGAGCAAGATGGACTCTAACTGGCTGCGCCGCTGCGAAATCAGTGGCAGATCCCTAGATTGCTCCGTGCTATCGTCCATGCTCATCGTGTTCCTTTACGCCTATTCTTGCTAGCAACCATTCTCACAGTCGCCTATTCTCACAGTCACCCATTTTCGCTGACAACCGCTCTTATTGACAGCCACTGGTACTTGTTCTCGACCTACTCCCAGTTTGCCGCACCAACGACGGCTGGGTCCACGTCCAAGCCAGTCCATGCGACAGATAGTTTTTCCAAAGCCTCGGGTTGTTCTGTATCCACCGCACGCGCCTTGTACAGCTCCAACAGCGCCAAAAATCGGCCCACTATGTGCATCGTATCTGGGCAATCCCGGGTCAGGGTTGCAAACGTCGTCCATTCGCTGGCCCCGAGCAGTTTCAGCGAGTTCAGCATCACACCTGCTTGTTCGGGCACTGAAACAGCCACCCGGTGTACGTGATCGGTGCCGACTTCCTCGGGAGGTTTCGGGCGGAATACGCCCGCGGCTAATTCTGCGAACGATTCCGGATTATGCCCCAGGTGCAACGGAGGTAGTAACTCAGCAAAGCGTTCTTCGATGGCCACGGCCCGTGGGTATCGTTGCTGTGCGTTTCGTTGCCAGTCTGCAAATAACTCTGCAACTTGTTTGTATGCGCGGTATTGCAGCAGCCGCGCAAATAAGAGATCCCGCGATTCCAGCAACGCGAGGTCTTCTTCGTCGTCAACTTCTCCGCGGGGAAGCAAACGCGCTGCCTTCAGGTCCAACAAGGTTGCTGCCACCACGAGGAATTCTGTGCGCTCGTCTAATCCGGCGCTGGCGTCAAGAAAACGGGTATACGCCAAAAACTCGTCGGTGACTTCGTGCAAAGCGATGTCCGTAATATCCATTTTTTTGGAATGGATAAGCTGCAGCAGCAGGTCGAAAGGTCCCTCAAAATTCGCCAAAGCCAGGCGAAAACCAGTGATCTCTGGTTGTTCTGGGGCTTCCGACTGGTTCTGTTCGTGCTGTGCGGTGCGAGTCTGTGCAGCGTGAATATGCGTCATGCCTGGGCGTTAGCGGTGCGCTCCATGACTTCCAGCGCCAAGGTTCGATATTGCTGGGTGGCTTGTGAACTCGGTGCCCAACTGGTTATTGGCTCGCCAGCCACGGAAGTTTCCGGGAAGCGGACGGTGCGTGTGATCACGGTATCGAAGACTTTCTCATCGAACACCTCGACAACGCGGTCCATCACTTCCCTGGCGTGTTTGGTGCGTCGGTCGAACATCGTGACCAAAATACCCAGAACTTCCAGGTCGAAGTTGATGCGCTCAGAGACTTTCTCGACGGTATCGGTCAACAGCGCCAAACCACGCAAGGAGAAATATTCACATTCCATTGGAATAATCACGCCGTGTGAACAGGCAAGCGCATTGACCGTCAACAAGCCCAAGGACGGCTGGCAGTCGATGATGATGAAGTCGTAATCCCGCATTACCGGACGCAGCGCACGAGCCAGAGTGTGCTCACGACCAACTTCGTTGACCATCTGAATTTCAGCAGCAGAAAGGTCAATATTCGCAGGAACTACATCAAGGTTTGCGGTATCGGTATGCAAAATTGCGGAGTGGATGCTGGTGTGGTTGTCCAACATGACGTCATAGATGGTGTCTTCTAAACGGTCATGCGAAATACCCAAACCCGCAGACAATGCACCCTGCGGGTCCAAGTCAACCAACAGGACTTTACGGCCATGCTCTGCGATACAGGCACCCAAATTGATGGTCGTGGTGGTCTTGCCGACGCCACCTTTTTGGTTACACATGGAGATAATCGTGGCTGGGCCGTGTTTGTCTAATGGCTTCGGTTGCGAGAATTCACGTTTTGCACGGCCGGTGAGGCCGGTTGTTTCCGCCTCAAAGAGCCCGTCGTCACTCATGTCCTCGCCTTCCTGCATCAAGACTAAATCCAGAGACGCCCTTCTTTACCGACCGGCCCCGGCCAGCAGCATGTCTCTGTGTCGATACACCAAACTTACAACGCTGTTATTAAAAAAGTCCACCTGCTTGACGAGAAAAGCACTAGACAAGTCTGTAACCTAGAATTACCAAGGATTAAAAGCAGGCACGGGCGCAGGTAAAGGAAAAGACCAGCTTTCAGAAACCTCAACAGACACACCAGCAAACGGCCGGTGTTACCAGTTTTTCTCGCTCTAACGATTCAATTAGACGTTTGTTGATATCAATTTCCGCATTAGCTAGGCGCTCTTCAAACTTCATAAAGGTAAGCATAACCTTGTTTTAGAAATAGTCAAGAGTAGTCCTCGCCTCATAAACTGTACGGAACGGGTAATTTCCTTCCAGTTGCCGGATCTTCCAGCAACAAACAGTTAACCGCGAAAACATCTTTTACTAGTTCTTTAGTCAATACATCTGCAGTATTTCCAGCACGTACCACTACCCCATCTTTCATCGCGATAACATAATTCGCATATCGTGCAGCTTGGGTGATGTCATGTAAGACCATCACTACAGTATGGCCTTCATGATGCAACTTCTTGACCAAATCGAGCGTCGATAGTTGGAATGCGGGATCAAGATACGTTGTTGGTTCATCCAGTAATAGCGTCGACGCTTGTTGAGCGATCGCCATTGCGATCCATACCCGTTGCTGTTGGCCACCCGACAAATTGGTTGCATCTTGATCCAATAACTCTGCGATTCCAGTTTGTTCGGCTGCGTCTTCGACTGCCAAATAATCCTCGTGCGATAAATTCGCAAAAATTCCTGTATAGGGATACCTTCCAAAGCTAATTAAGTCACGGACTGTAAGTCCTTCAGACACTGTTGGCCGTTGGGGCAGATACGAAACCATTCGGGCAAAATCGCGGGAGGAAAAGTTTTCTAGCTTAACGTCTCCGAGCTTAACTACTCCTGAAGACCGCGACAATTGACGTCCGAGCACTTTCAATAACGTTGATTTACCAGAGCCATTCGGTCCTATTATCGCGGTGACCATGTTTTTCGGAATATCTACGCTAACATTCCGTAAGACCGGTGCATCGCTATACCCTGCGACGATATTGTGTCCGGTGAGTGCATCAGTATTTCCGGAATTCATCTCGGCCCCTAAAATTTGTATCGTATATTTGCACAAATTGTACCTACTCAGTTCAGGTACCTTTTGCTGTAATTCGCATGAGTAAGAATACGAAGTACGGTGCGCCTATTACCGCAATCAGCGCACCAACTGGTATCTCAGTCGGGCTGAACATCCACCGTCCCAGCGCATCAGAACCAACAACTAATGCACTCCCGATGACTGTTGCCATTGGTAATTGCCGTAATAAATGCGGGCCAACCAATAAACGTGCTAAATGCGGTACGATTAACCCCGCAAATGCGAGTACACCAGCTGCCGCCACGGCAGCCGCGCCGCTAACGATCGCACAACCAACGGCGAGCAGCCGCCAGCGCAACGGCACCGCTCCGATTCCCTTCATTGTGGCGTCATCAAGCAACAAGACATCAAAATGCTTCGCGATGATCAGGCTCAAGCAAAATACGGTAACGACAATCGGACCGACAACAACAGCATCCGAAAGCGAACGTGCATACAACGAGCCTTTCAGCCACGCCATTGCGGCCCCAGCTTCGGGTGCAGTACGAACAAGTAATAACTGCGTGACTGCGCCAAGTCCTACAGAAACTGCAACACCGGTCAATGCTAAGCGAATCGGATTATTCACGCCTTTTCCGGAAGCAACTATAACTAAGCCTGCACCTATACAAGCTCCGACTAGCGCGACCGGGGTGAGAGCTTGTGCCGGCAATGCACCTGCGCCGAGCAATGCGACTACCGCAGCAAGCCCTCCTCCTGCAGTAATGCCTACGGTATCTGGGGCGGCAAGCGGGTTCCGGAGCCCTAGCTGCAGTAAGCAACCAGAAATCGCCATCCCGGCACCCGCAAACACGCCAACAAGCGCTCGCGGGACGCGGAATTTCCAGATGAGGTTATCGGCCTCCATCAGGCGTAGTACGACTTCACTAGGAGGTACAGCTACAGCTCCAATTCCCAGGGCAAGCACAATCGTCAAGAGTAAAACCGCATTCGCGATAACAAAGGCAACGATAAACCGCGTTGTCGATTGGGCGCCCATTATTTCATCCTCCACCAGTAGGCCTAAGACTTTTTAGACATGTGGTTTATTCCCCATAGCAGCACAGGGACACCAGCAATGGCGGTAATGATTCCTACGGGAGTCTCAGCCGGAGCCCATACCGCTTGACCGACAATATCTGCGAGCAACAGCACGAATGCACCAAGTAACCCTGCCACGGGTAACGCCCACCGGTGGTTAACACCACAAACCCGGTGAGCAGCCGTAGCAGCCATAAGACCTAAAAATCCAATCGGCCCAGTCGCAGCAACACAAGGAGCTATAAGAATAATCGCACCCACGATCGCAAGTAATCGCAATAACGCCGGTTTTGCACCAAATGCAGTAGCGACTTGCTCATCCGCAGTCAACGTATCGAGTTGTTTACCGCTCATGACCATCAGTGGCAACAGGATAATTAGGCAAACTAGTGCAGCCCAGATTTCTGATAGCCTTACGCCGGCAAGTTTGCCGGAAAGCCACGATAGTACAGTCGCTAACTGTGCCTCATCAAGGACCAAAGCAATCGATGTTAATGCACTGAATAATGCGCTCACCGCAATTCCCAGCAAAACCATGCGCTGCACAGATATTTGCTGTGCCTGGGTAGCGGAACCGCGTAGCCCGAAAAAACCGTAATCGCACCCGCGACTGTCGCGCCGAGTAATGCCCAAGGTAATAGAGTTAAACTACCCGAATTCCCTGAAAAGGCACTTGCTGCTACCGCTCCAAATGCCGCGCCAGAATTAACACCTACTATATCCGGATCTGCTAGCGGATTTTTTGTAGCTGTCCGCAGAAGAACGCCTGCTACCCCAAGGCACATCCCGACAACAACTGCAACGATAAGGCGATCGCGGTTAACCGCGACAACTTCGGCGAGCAACCATTCAGCATTCTGGGGAGCTTCAACCTGTAGCATACGCCAGCAAACTATCACTGTAATGCCAATAAGCGCTCCGACCACTGTTACGAGCGCGCGAACTTGTATTGTTCGCGTCCTGGCACGGACGTTGGTACTAGTCTTAGCTTCCGTTTCTACGTTCACTTCTGTAGCGCGTGGTCGATAATTTTATCGAGCATAACCTCGGCAGCTATCGGTCCGCGTGAGCGCGACCAGGTATCTTGTTCGACGTCAACCACGTCATCGACAACGTCAGCCCATGGGCTGTTGTGGAAAGCTTCTTGATCGTTATAAAGAAACAAAGTGTCTAACTCCATTGTTGACAGCTTATCACCGGTGAGCTCAGCTACATCTGTCTTTGATTCGATCGAACTCTTTTCTCCCTGGTAACCGTATTCGTAGCCTGCAGCAGTTAATAACGAAGCTGGAAATGAAGGATCCACCCAGGTATACAAGGTGTCCTTCGTCCAACCAATCAGTGCAGAACGAGTGCCATCCGGGACTACGTCTCTAGCCTTTTTCACTTTAGTTTCAATACGGTTACGCACTTCTTGTGCTTTATCTTGACGATCGTATTTAGCTGCGATTTCGTCCATTGCATCCAAAACATCGACATAGCTATCGTCTGAATAAGATTCCGTTGGAGCAATCTCAGCTAGTTGATCCATTATCGCAGCATGACGCGTTGGGCTTGCCAGAATCAAGTCAGGTTCAAGCGATTGAATCACTTCCAAATTTGGTTGTTTCGCTTGCCCAACGGATTCAATGCCGTCAAGTTTACCTTCCAGGGTAGCTGGTGCCTTTGATTGTCCGATTTCCACAATTCCGACTGGCTCCAGATCAAGCGCATGAAGGATTTCTTCGTACCGCCAATCGAGCGCCACAATGCGAGGATCTTCAGTTTCAGCAGTAGAAGATCCACCTACAGAAGAATCATCGGCAAGTTTCTCATTACTGCATGCTACAAGAACAACAGCAGAAAAGAGTGCAACCGAAAAAATAAGAATTGCTCGCAGGTTTATCGTATGCCGATAAACCGAAACTTCAGATTGAACACGCCGGGATAAATATTGCATGGGGTTCAATTTACACAGATTCCCCAGAAAATCAATATCTAAGGCTAACCTATTTAATCGATAATTCCACAAACGACTTTGGTAGAATTATCGGATCTCTGCGAATCTTTTGTTCGCTTTTCCACGACTTTTTACTCCCTCATTTGTGCGCACACCCAGCAACTACGCCCGGGGGTGCGACTGCGCCCAGACTTCCCGCATGTCATCCGCACTCACGTGGGTATAAATTTGTGTAGTAGTAACTGAAGAATGCCCTAGTAATTCCTGCACGGTTCGCACATCGGCTCCGCCAGAAAGCAAATGCGTGGCAAATGAATGCCGCAGCGTGTGCGGGGAAATCTTGGTGCTAATCCCCGCCCGTTGCGCAGCCTCTTGTAGCACCTTCCACGCGGACTGTCGCTTCAACTGCGCACCACGCGTATTCAAAAACAAAGCGTGACTAGTTCCTTTCGCCAGCATCGGCCGGGCCCGCACCACGTACTCGTTACACGCATCGATCGCAGCCTGGCCAATGGGAACGATGCGTTGTTTCGAGCCTTTACCGGTCACGCGAAGGATCCGTTCGCCGTCGGCAGCATGACGAAATTCGTCGAGCGTAATATCCAAAGCCTCCGAAATGCGGGTACCTGTGGAATACAACAATTCCAGCAAAGCCCGGTCCCGAATATTCACGGGGGTTGCCGCTTCACCATGCGGGATTGCGTCTAGCAAGCGTTCAACGTCAGCAATGGACAAGGCATCCGGCAAATTTTGTGCAGCACTCGGCGGAGCAATCCCCGCGGCCACATCTTCTGCCAATTCGCCCTCACTCAAAGCAAACTTGTGCAATCCCCGCACCACGATGAACGCCCGGCTCGTCGATGCCACTACCAATGGTTTATACCCTGCAAATCCAGTCTGCAGATCACGCAAATAACCTTCCAGATCCGCCGCAGTTACCTGGCCTAAGTGCGTATATCCCAGTTGCTCCAACCACGTGAGGTAGCGCCGGATATCACGTCGGTAACTCTGCAGCGTGTTATCCGAATGTCCTTTTTCCACCGCAAGGTGGTCCAGCCAAGTATCGGCAATCTCTTGCGCTGTAGCAGCCATTATTCGTGGTTGTCTGTCTCGGTTACGTGGGTCAACGCTGCACCCGGTTGCACCGTTCCAGATGCTTGCCGACGCTGCGCCAACGCGGTCGGGCGCAATGCGAATGGAGCTTCCACACTGCGCAGCTGCGTGCCTGCTACCACATGGTGGTGCGCCAACAAGATACCCGCCACGGCCGAGGCATTAGTGATTTCACCAGCGCAAACCTTGGCGACGGCGTCGTCAAGAGCTATCCAGGCTAATTCCATATCGGCTTCTTCATCTCCAGAATCACCGATCTGAGCTCCTAGACCGGATGCACCCTGCTCAGTCGGATCCCAGTCTGCTGTGCTGATATTTTGCGCGAGAAAAATCCGGGTGGCTTCATCCGATATCCCCGGGCTAGGAGCAATATCGCCGAGAACCGCCCATCGTGCTGCCTGCGCCCCGGTTTCTTCCAACAACTCACGCTGTGCGCATTCGAATGCCGTCTCGCCTGCCTGATCTAATAACCCGGCCGGGATCTCCCACAACCGCTGCCCGAAAGCGTGGCGATACTGATGGATCATCGCAATCCGGTTGTCTTCGTCCACCGCGACAATCGCCGCGGCACCGAAGTGTTCCAGGATTTCCCGCGTGGCCTCGCCCCCGCCCGGCATCGAAACAGTATCCCGGCGCAGCCCAACGATGGGGCCTTGCGCAAGCAGCTCCGAATTCAGCGTGGAAAAAGCGTGCTCGCCGCGCTGCTGTAGCTCCTGGTTTTGCTCGTTATGCACGCTTAATGCTCCGGCAAAACCTCATCGGCGTTTTCGGAAAATCCATAAGCGCCGCTGCCGCCTTCTAGTTGTTCGGCGGCGGCGAGAACCGTCGCCAAGCGTCCCCAGGTCTGATCCACGGCTTCGACAGTGCTTACAGCTCCGGCGGTGCTGTCGCTTCCACGCAATTGAGTAATCACGTTGCTCGCCTCGTCATGGCCTACGCGACCGGCAATTACAGTGGCCCCGCCCGCTTCATCCAGGGCTTCGGCGAAAGCAGCTTGGTTTTTTGCCACAAAATCTGCACCGCTAGCCGTAGAGCCGGATCCGGTGACCATTACGATAGCCTGCCCGGGAAGGATAGTGCCGGACTCATACTCTAAATACTCAGCGTCCGCTAAAGTTTCCAGCAGTAACCCTCGGTCTTCCGTGGTGGAATTCGGTGTATCCGTGCCTTCGGCAAAGGTCAGAGCCGCGCCCAACGCTTGTCCTGCATGGGTGCCAGGATCCCGATTATCGGCAGAAAGTTCAGTACCCGCAGGCAAGGTATTTGCCACTATCGTTTTAAGCTGGTCTGCACCGTTTTGAGTAAAAAGCTTCTCGGAAAGTTTAATTAACCCCGAATCAATCGCACCAGCTCGTTGCAATGATGCCCGCAGTTTTTCTACATCCTCGTCGCTGGCATCGGCTGTTGCTAGCACCAAAACAGGCTGTTCATCGAGTACGCCATTAATGATATCTTGCCCGGCGGCAGCAACGACCTCATCAGCGGCTTCGGCTTTGCGCTGCGCGAATTTTCCTTCGGCTTCCAGCGACTCATATTCAGAACTCGCCACAGTATCACTGGACACACCAGTATTCATCGCACCCGGGATATTAGGGCTAAGCAAAAATACCCCCAGCCCCGCACCTAGAGCTAGACCGATTCCGGCACCAGCGATTCCGACACCTGCTCGTGGAGTACCAGCCATTAGCTAAACCAACCTTGCACAGTCGCGAAAATATTATCCCACGTAGAAGCAATGTTCTCAGCGAAATTACCGCTTCCCGCGATACCAACAATCAGCACTAACGCAGCTAGCGCCACCAAGACCCCAAGTGCTGCCCAAAGCCAACCTGCAGCAACACCTCTGCCAGTCTGGTACAAGCCAATAACCGCATTAGCATCTACGAGTTTCGAACCTACTTTGGTCCTGGTCAACAACGCCGCGGGGCTGGCATATTTTGCTTGTTGGAAGATATCTCCTAAGTCCAATGTGCTGCCGGCGTTCACAATGAAGCTTGCTCCGTGGTAATCAGCCAAAAGCAATGCTAGATCAGTAGCATTATCAATCGCTGCCGGGAAAGTCATGGCTCCAACGCCGAGATCCTGGATCCGCTCCAGACCTGGGGCATGCCCATCTGGGTCTGCTGGCAACACAACCTGCGCACCACAACGCAGTGAATCGGCCTCCATTGCAGTGGGGTTACCAACGATAATATCTGGGGTATACCCCATTTCCAGCAAAGTATCAGCGGCTTGTTCCACGCCGATAATCGATGGCTGATATTCGCGAATGAAATTGCGCAAATTCTTGATTTGCGCACGATGGTGCACACCAGGACTAACCACGAGGACTTTGCGTCCTGCCAGACCAGTTGGAACATCAGGAATGCCTAAGCCGTCAATCAACAGCGGCCCTTCCGAATGAATAAACTGGATTGTGTTGCCGAAATATGCCTCCATATGATCAATGAGGGATTGTTGTGCTTCCGCAAAAGCCTTTTCCGCGGATTCACGATTCACCGGATCGCCTTTGCCGATGAAACGATCCCCTAGGTAGATTTCACCTTCTTCGGTCACGCGCGCTTTTTTGCCTTCGCGCATTGCAGAGGCAAAGCCCTCCCCGGCGTTTTCCAACAGCACAACATCTTCGTCTAGCAACATGTGCGGGCCATAATTTGGCACGCCGCCTTCGGTGAATCGAGCGACGTTAATTACCACTGACGGGCCGGCATCAACGAGGTTTTGTGCCTCCCGCCGAGTTATATCGGCAGCGTTAATCACTGCGATATCGCCACGTTGGAATTTGCGCATTCCCTTTCCGCCAGGAGTGCAATCACGCACAGTGGCCTGAACTCCAGGAAGATCGGCATCTTTGTTAAACAACCCCATGCCAGGATATTTAACACGCGTTCAGCCCGGTAGTGGCCAAGGCGCGCCTGTTACCGGGTAGTTTTGTCCTGGTCTGCCTTATCTAATAATTCTGCTGCATGCGCACGCCCAGTCTCTGTGTCATCCAAACCGGCTAACATGCGGGCAAGTTCCTCCACGCGTTGCTCATAACCCAACGTGAGCACGCCAGAGGTGACTGTCTCATCAGTGACTTCTTTAGCTACGTGCAAATGTGTATCCGCATAAGCTGCGACCTGTGGTAGATGCGTGACGACGATGACCTGATTATGCACCGCCAAGCGGGCCAAACGCCGGCCTATCTCGACCGCCGCACGGCCGCCGACGCCAGCATCAACTTCATCAAAAACCATCGTGGCACCAGTAGTTTCTGCAGAAATGATGACTTCCAATGCCAACATCACGCGCGATAATTCGCCACCGGACGCAGCGGTAGAAAGCGGTTGTGCCCGTGCTGCATCATTCGGCGCAAGTAGCAGTTCAACCTCATCAGCACCAGATTCTGCTGGCTGGATTTGTCGAACAGCAACCTCTAAACGTGCTTTCGGCATTGCCAAACCCTGTATCTCGGCGGTTGCCGCCTTTTCTAATTCCCCAGCGGCTCTAAGGCGTGCAGCAGAAAGTTTTTTCGCAGCCGCACGCATATTTTTCTCTGCCGTTTGCATGCGCTTTTGCAATTCTTCGAGTGCATGGGCTGAAGTGTCGATGCTCGCTAACCGTTTTTCCGCAGCGTCGCGCCACGCAATCACTTCGCTAATCGTCGGGGCATATTTGCGCGTCAAGTTTTTCAGTTCGTGCTGGCGTTGAAGTGCAGATTCTAACTGATCTGGATCTGCCGGTAGCTCCCCAAGAAAGCCGCCAAGTTCTGCGGAAATTTCCCCTAATTGCGTAGTGATATCGCCAAGTTTGTCCGCCAAGGCAGACAATTGTGGGTCATCAGAGCCCCGTACCGCTGATTCCGCCTGCCCCAGGAGAGTCGAAGCAGGGTCAGTTTCGCTAAACCCGTCTGATCCACCGGCAGCCTCCGCGCCGTCGATCGCGGTCAGTGCTGACATAGCTTGTTCACGGAGGGAGTCGACGTCTTGCAAGCGACGAATCCGGGTAATCAGCTCCTCGTCTTCACCAGCTTCCGGCGAAATCTCGTCGATTTCGTCAATCGCGAATTGCAAACGATCAATTTCTTGAGCCAGCTCGCGACGAGACTCTGTCCGAATTTTGAAGTCTCGCTGCAATCTTTTCCAGTCCCGATAATGAACTTGGTAATCCACAAGTAGAGCGGAATTCTTTGGCGCAAACCGATCAAGCGCAGCACGCTGTTCTTCTGGAGCCAACAAACGCAGTTGGTCATTTTGCCCGTGAATGGCCAAGACATAGGAAGAAAATTCCGCCAGCTTCGCGGCAGGCACCGAACGTCCTCCTAAGTGCGCCTTAGATCTCCCCTGGGCGCTAACCGTGCGGGCAGCGATGTATTCGCCATTTTCGTCTGCAGAACCGCCCCCAGATTCAACGATTTCTTTCACCGATTGTTGCGCACTGGAGCTAAGCTCATCAGTGAGAAAGCTACCTTCAACGACGGCTTTTTTAGCTCCCGTTCGTACCCGGGACGCGTCGGCACGGCTACCTGCGAGCAACCGAAGCCCGGTAACCACCATGGTTTTGCCGGCACCGGTCTCGCCAGTGAGCACGGTTAACCCGGAAGACAGTTCTGCTGAGGCATGACGAATCACGCCTAAATCTTCGATCGTGATATCCGCGAGCATAACCTTGACTACTCGCCTCCCCCTCGTGCATCGTCCGTGTCGTTGGCCCCGCGGCGAAGTCCCCGTGGACCACGCCACCCCTCCACCGGCAACCAAAATTTGTTAACGAGGCGGTCGGTGAACGGTTTATCATCCAAGCGTACCCAACGAATCGGATGTGCGCCTCGAACCACCTCTACTCGCGATCCCGGAGGCATAGTGATTTGCCGATGACCGTCCATAATCACGACCGCCTCATCAGTTTGCGAAGCGGACTCTACCGCCACCGTCGATGCCGGTGAAACTACAAGTGGTTTAGCAAAAAGCGCGTGCGCATTGTTCGGCACCACCAAAATCGCATCCAACTCAGGCCACAAGACTGGCCCACCAGCAGAAAACGAATACGCGGTAGACCCCGTCGGTGTCGAGATCAGCACACCATCGCAACCGAATGAACTCACCGGCCGGCCGTCGACTTCGAGAATGGCATCAAGCACTCCACGTCGATTCTGACTATGCATGCTAACTTCATTGAGCGCCCAAGAACGACCAACTTCTTCCCCAGCTGCATCGACTACGACCGTGTCAATGGTCATGCGCTCTTCAATGCGATAATCGCGCTTGACGACGCGCTCGATCGCGGTTTCCAGCGATTCCTCTTCCCACTCGGCAAGAAAGCCGACATGGCCCATGTTCACACCTAGGACCGGGACGTCAACTGCATGTGCCAAGTCTGCAGCACGCAAAAAAGTGCCATCTCCTCCGAGAACAAGCACCAGCTCGCAACCACGCGCAGCTTCTGGTTCTGCAGCAACCAACGGATACAGGGAGAGATACGGATGTTCGCTCACGCCGGTGGTTCGATCATCAACGACGATGCGCACAGAAATACCAGCGGCAGAAAGCAAGCGAACAACGCGTTCGGTGGTAGCTACGTTGCCCATGCTGCCAGTATGCGGGACCAACAAGACGACACGCTGGTCACTAGCGCGCCGGTTGCTCTGAGCAGCCATGTTCAACCTCGTCACTGTGGTCCTTTCTCAACCGCATTATGAATTAACTCGTGCAAAACCGAGTCAGACGGCATCCGTGCTCCACCGTCTTTCTTCAGCCATAAAAAGTATTCTACGTTTCCGCTCGGACCTGGCAGCCGCGAGGCCCCTGCCGCTAGCGTCGATAAGCCCAACTCAGCAGCAAATTCAGCAACCCCAATGGTGACTTCTTCTCGTAGCTGTGCGCTGCGCACTACTCCGCGATTTCCAAGTCGATTCTTACCGACTTCAAACTGTGGTTTGACCATAGGAAGTAGGTCAGCGCCGTCGGCAAGCACCGAAGCAATAGCAGGCAGCACTAACCGCCAAGAGATAAAAGATAAGTCTCCAACCATGGCATCGCAGTAGCCCTCCGTGTCATCAACAGTGACGTGCCGCAGATTAAGCTGTTCTTTCACCAACACCTGCGGGTGGCTGCGCAACCGCGGAATCAATTGCTCACGTCCGACGTCAGCGGCCACGACCACAGAGGCTCCACAGTGCAAACACACATCAGTGAAACCTCCGGTTGATGCACCAGCATCAAGAACCTTTTTGCCCGTAAGATCCAGGCCTGCAGGCGCAAATTCCTCGAGTGCTCCGAGCAATTTATAAGCGCCCCGCGATGCCCATTCCGGCTCGCCACCACCGCTAACCGTCACCAAGTTCGAATGCGTCACTGGGAAAGAGGGTTTCCGAATAACTGTCCCCTCGACAACAACCAAGCCATCTTTAATCAATCTGACCGCATGTTCCCGTGACCGGGCCAACTCGCGGTACACCAGCGCTGCATCGAGCCGTGAGCGGGATTCTTTGTGCGTGTCGTGCATGGGTTACTCGTCATTCCTGAGCTCGGTGTTTCGTGTTGCGATGACTACTTCCGCGATCAACACGCTAATTTTCTTGTAGACCACGTTGCAAGATCTGATGTGCCCGTTCGAGTTGTTCGGCTTCCATTTCTAGATCGGTTGCTGGTTGTGCAAACACATGGTCCAGTTCATCGGCAAGTTCACCCGGGGTAATCGATAAGGCGTTGGGGTCACGCGGTTTTGGTACAGACATGGCTTAGTTCCAGCTATCTACAGCTTTTTCGGCAAACTCTGATCGCGGATGGATATACCGGGGTGGCTTCGGCAGTGCCCACGCGACTTCAAGCACGGTGCGCAACGCAGCAGCCGAATGGGCAGCCTGCCCTTGGCCGTTGTTACCGTGACCTTCTACCGAGCCGCGTTCCAATAAAACATCGTGCCCATCGCCACGCGCGGTAAAACCATTTTGCGCCCCGGGTCGTAGTTGTTCAGCAGGAAGGAGGACATCAGCAAGATCAACGCCAATATAAGTTGGCCGGTGCTCCGGTGATGCCTCAAGCAAATCGATTGCCCCCGAAACTCCTGTAAGCACATGCAAGGAAGCGAAACCAGCGTTGTTGGCACCAGCAATATCTGTATTTAAGCGATCGCCTATGCACAGCGGATTCTTTGCCCCGATCTTCTGCGCAGCCAAATGGAATAATTCCGGTTCCGGCTTACCCGCTGCCCGGGGGTGCACCCCAGTAGACGCTGTAACTGCAGCGGCCATCGCACCGTTGCCCAGATAAAACCCGCGTTCTGTAGGCAGTGAAGTATCCGCGTTAGTCAAAATATAGCGAGCGCCGGCACGAACAGCCAATGCAATTTCCGACAACTGAGCCCAACCATTTTCTGGGTTATGTCCCTGCACAACTGTTGCGATCCCTGCGTTGACGGGGTCGTCGCCAGCTGAGGTCACTACCCGGTACCCCGCGTCTGCAATGGTTTCTTGCAGCCAAGCGGTGCCGACAACGAGCACGGTAGTGCCCGGCTCAGCTTCTTGTTGCAGCAGCTGCACAACTGCATCGACCGAATTAAACACCGTGGGACTCTCGTTGTTTATCCCTAAGGCACGGAGTTTTTCAGCGACGGCAGCATGGGCTTTTGAAGCGTTATTAGTTACGAAGGCGACGGGAACGGAGACATCGTTCAGGGCCGAAATAGCTGATGCAATGGCAGTGTCACCATTCCACACCGTGCCGTCCAAGTCGACAAGTAGACCATCATGCTGAGTTAACAGACTCATGAGCTTTTCTTCAACTCCTCTAAGCGCACTTCTGCATCAGTCCACTCTTCTTCATCAATTTCAGCAGCGTGCTCGAACCAATCCAGAGCTTCGTCACGACGGCCGGCCTCCAACAGTGCGTTGGCGTAGGCATAGCTCAGGCGCACAGCTGCCATCCCCCGATCAGCTTTATCTGGATTAGCGCGCTGCAAAGTAATCACGGCGCTGTCCGCCTGTTGCTGATCTAGGCGAGCACCCGCGGCGACAATCGCTAATTCAATGGCCTCGTCGAGAGGTAAATTGCGGGCTTCTGGTGACTTTGATAATTCGATAGCTTTTTCCGGCCGCCCAAGGCCGCGTTCGCAGTCAGCCATTACGGCCAAAAGACCGGGACCACCGTGCATACGTCGCGAAGCGCGGAGCTCTGCTAGAGCCTCTTTCCACTCACCAGCATGATAGGCCGCGATGCCGTTTACCTCCCGAGCGACCGAAACTCGGCCGGCACGGTCCTTAGCTGCGCGGGCATGACGCAATGCTAGCTGTGGATCTTCTTCCATCAGCGTAGCCGACATAATCATGTGTTTAGCTACAGAATCCGCGTTATCTTTCGACAAGACCTTCAAATCTTGCAGAACAGTTGGATCCAGGACGGTTGGATCAATATCATCTGGTAGATCAGGCTCTGTTGAGCGTTTGTTCAAGCGATCTTCCCGGAAACCAGGTTTCTGGGGCCCCTTATTCGCCTTCGCGGAACGCTGGGAATCGAATTGCCTGCCCCCGCGATTCTGGCTGTGGGTCCGTTTGTTGCCTTTGTTTCCAGTTCGCCGTGGTCGACCCGCGGGTTTATTCATACAGGATCCTCTTTCTAATTATCGTTGCGCCAAAAATCTGCCAGCTTCCAGCTAGCTTAGCGAACTGGATAGAGCAGCGATAGCTACAGTAGGCGGAATCACCGTTAGCGGACGACATGGCAAAGCGTGTAAAGGTAGGAAAAGAAAACAGAAGGGGTTGGGACAGCGAAGGCGACGAAGGCTCGTTGGACTACGCTGAGCGGACCTGGCCCTAAAGAACTAAAAGCTCCGGATTATGCTAAGCCGAGAAACGTTAAACCTGCACCGGGAAAAATAATTAACCGAAGAACGCTGAAACAGCCAGGAGGCAAACGGTGGACCAGAGGAGATCGAAATCTGCGCTCGGACTTACAATTATTGCAGCCCTTCTGTACGGGGGCTATCAATTACTGGGTTCCGATATAGACAACGGGCAGAGGCCAGAGCGCACAGACAGGACTGTGGTTGTCGCTAGCGTCGTCGATGGCGATACTATTCGCGTAAGGAAGCCTGGAACTTCGGAAACAACGCGGATCCGGCTGTTGAATATAGATACGCCGGAGCTCAATAAAGAATGTTACGCCGACGAGGCCAAACAGTTTGTCGAAGACCTGATTCCGGAAGGTACGCAAGTGCAGTTGGTTTATGATCAGGAACAAGCTGACCACTATGGGCGAGAGCTAGCAGGAGTATATGCCGGAGAAACCTTTGTAAACCGAGAAGTCGCCGCTGCTGGTTTAGCAGTACCGATCTTGGTGCAACCAAACACACTATTTTACGAAGAAATTGAGCGGGCTGCTGCCGAAGCGAAAGAAAGTCGACGTGGGGTATTTGCAGCTGATAGCGGATGTGAGTTTGCTGGTTATAAGACCCAAAATTAGACTAAGAAAAAAATGCACTGTCGTCCGGACTCTGCCTCTTGTGGCGCACTTAAGCGCGTTCAAAGGTAATATGCTGAGCCACGAAAACCTGGCGCCATAAATTGGGTGTGGATATGTTTGTGGCCCGTGGTTGAATGCACCACCACGATGCACCCAACCACGGGCCAAACAAACAATCAAACATGAAATTATATAGTGTCGGCAGCAACCTACTCTCCCACACCCTCCCGAGTGCAGTACCATCAGCGCGACGCAGGCTTAGCTTCCGGGTTCGGAATGGGACCGGGCGTTTCCCTGCCGCTATCAACCACCGACACAACCAACCAGACAACACACAAACAAATCATGTGCCCGTCAACCACACAAACACGGCGTGGTGTGTCAAACACTGCATAGTGGACGCAAAGCACAACAAAAATTAATCTCTCACGAAAAACACCAGCCAAAAAACCGGCATGTTGTAGTAGTTCGGTGAATTAGTACCAGTCACCTCCACGCCTTACAACGCTTCCAGATCTGGCCTATCAACCCCATAGTCTCTAGGGCACCTAATAACGAAACCTCATCTCAAAACAGGCTTCCCGCTTAGATGCTTTCAGCGGTTATCCCTTCTACACGTAGCCAACCAGCCATGCCACGGGCGTGACAACTGGCACACTAGAGGTGTATCCATCCCGGTCCTCTCGTACTAGGGACAGCCTTTTTCAAGTTTCTACGCGCGCGGCGGATAGAGACCGAACTGTCTCACGACGTTCTGAACCCAGCTCGCGTGCCGCTTTAATGGGCGAACAGCCCAACCCTTGGGACCTACTCCAGCCCCAGGATGCGACGAGCCGACATCGAGGTGCCAAACCATCCCGTCGATATGGACTCTTGGGGAAGATCAGCCTGTTATCCCCGGGGTACCTTTTATCCGTTGAGCGACACCACATCCACAAGTAGGTGCCGGATCACTAGTCCCGACTTTCGTCCCTGCTCGAGCAGTAACTCTCACAGTCAAGCTTCCTTGTGCACTTACACTCAAAACCTGATTGCCAACCAGGCTGAGGAAACCTTTGGGCGCCTCCGTTACTCTTTAGGAGGCAACCGCCCCAGTTAAACTACCCACCAGGCACTGTCCCCAACCCAGATCATGGGCCAAGGTTAAGGTATCCGATCAAGCCAGAGTGGTATTTCAACAACGACTCCACACACACTAGCGTGCATGCCTCACAGTCTCCCACCTATCCTACACAAGCCAAACCGAACACCAATACCAAGCTATAGTGAAGGTCCCGGGGTCTTTTCGTCCTGCCGCGCGTAACGAGCATCTTTACTCGTACTGCAATTTCACCGGGCCTGTGGTTGAGACAGCAGGGGTCTCGTTACGCCATTCGTGCAGGTCGGAACTTACCCGACAAGGAATTTCGCTACCTTAGGATGGTTATAGTTACCACCGCCGTTTACTGGGGCTTAAATTCTCCGCTTCGACCCAAAAGATCTAACAGGTCCTCTTAACCTTCCAGCACCGGGCAGGCGTCAGTCCATATACATCAACTTAACGTTTTCGCATGGACCTGTGTTTTTGATAAACAGTCGGACCCCTCTATTCTCTGCGGCCCCACCAAGCAAAACCCGGTGGGGCTCCCCTTCTCCCGAAGTTACGGGGACATTTTGCCGAGTTCCTTAACCACAGTTCACCCGAACGCCTTAGTATTCTCAACCTGACTACCTGTGTCGGTTTAGGGTACGGGCCGAATATGCACTCGCTAGAGGCTTTTCTCGACAGCATAAGCACACCACATTCACCCAAAAAAGGGCTACGCATCACGCCTCAGCAAACAGTGCCCGGATTTACCAATGGCACCAACCTCAACGCTTACACCAACAATCCAATAAGCGGCGTGGCTGCCCCACTGCGTCACCCCATCACTTGGACCACAGATCAGGCCCCACAAACTCAACCCATCAACACACTCAAAGAGCATAATCAATGAGTCTCACACGTGGTTAGTATCACTGCTTTACCATTGACGCACACACTCGGGTACCAGAATATCAACTGGTTATCCATCGACTACGCCTGTCGGCCTCGCCTTAGGTCCCGACTCACCCTGGGAAGACGAACTTGACCCAGGAACCCTTAGTCATCCGGCGGTAAGGATTCTCACCTTACAATTCGTTACTCATGCCTGCATTCTCACTCGCACACAATCCACACGTGTTCACACTCATGCTTCACCTCATGCACGACGCTCCCCTACCCAACTAAAAATAGTTGCCGCGGCTTCGGCGGTGTACTTGAGCCCCACTACATTGTCGGCGCAGAACCACTCGACCAGTGAGCTATTACGCACTCTTTCAAGGATGGCTGCTTCTAAGCCAACCTCCTGGCTGTCATCGCGATCCCACATCCTTTTCCACTTAGTACACCCTTAGGGGCCTTAGCCGGCGATCTGGGCTGTTTCCCTCTCGACTATGAAGCTTATCCCCCACAGTCTCACTGCCGTAGAACACTTCAATGGCATTCGGAGTTTGTCTGATGTTGCTAAGATGATAGTCCCGCTCAACCAAACAGTAGCTCTACCTCCACCAAGCTAACCTACGACGCTGCACCTAAATGCATTTCGGGGAGAACCAGCTATCACGGAGTTTGATTGGCCTTTCACCCCTACCCACAGCTCATCCCCGCAGTTTTCAACCTACGTGGGTTCGCGCCTCCACAACCTCTTACAGCTGCTTCACACTGGCCATGGGTAGATCACCCCGCTTCGGGTCCAGGACATGCCACTACAACACCCTAATTAGGATTCGCTTTCGCTACGACTACCCCACACGGGTTAACCTCGCGACATGCCGCTGACTCGCAGGCTCATTCTTCAAAAGGCACGCCATCACACAACAAAAGGTGCTCTGACGGATTGTAAGCACATGGTTTCAGGAACTATTTCACTCCCCTCCCGGGGTACTTTTCACCATTCCCTCACGGTACTATCCGCTATCGGTCACACTAAGTATTTAGGCTTACCGGGTGGTCCCGGCAGATTCACGGCAGATTCCACGAGCCCGCCGCTACTCGGGAAACAACAACCAACACGCACATGCCTTCAACTACAGGACTCTCACCTACTCCGGTGGGCCATTCCAAACCACTTCACCTAACACGCACGCACCAGCACAGCCATGGTAGTGACTGAACAATTGCTCCCAACAACCCCACACATGCAACCCCTACCAGGTATCACACACATGCAGTTTAGCCAACATTCGCGTTCGCTCGCCGCTACTAACGAAATCACTATTGTTTCCTTCTCCTACGGGTACTGAGATGTTTCACTTCCCCGCGTAACCCCCATACTGACTATAAATTCACCAGCAGGTGACTGCGAATAACCACAGCCGGGTTTCCCCATTCGGACATCCTCGGATCAACGCTCGATTGACAACTCCCCGAGGCATAACGCAGCCTTCCACGTCCTTCATCGGCTTAGCATGCCAAGGCATCCACCATGTGCCCTTACAACACACAACAAAATAAACACAAAAGAAAAAAATTACAGCACACACAACACAACAAAAGCTGCATCATGCGCACAGATGCTCGCGTCCACTATACAGTTCTCACACACCACACCAACCACAACCACAAGCAAACACAAACGTTCACCCACAGCCATGATGGTCAACGAACAACACACAAGTGCTGCCCGAGACACCCAACAACGTGCCAACACACAAAAAAATGATACCCACTCAACCAAGTGAAAACAGAATGCAAACCCACAAACAAAAAATAATAACGCTGCAACCCACACACCCACATACAGGTGCATGAACAACAATCACAGCAAAACACTGACCACCCACAACTGTGGAAACAATCAGTGCACAATAAAAACTCCTTAGAAAGGAGGTGATCCAGCCGCACCTTCCGGTACGGCTACCTTGTTACGACTTCGTCCCAATCGCCGATCCCACCTTCGACGGCTCCCTAAACGAGTTTGAGCCACCGGCTTCGGGTGTTACCAACTTTCATGACGTGACGGGCGGTGTGTACAAGGCCCGGGAACGTATTCACCGCAGCATTGCTGATCTGCGATTACTAGCGACTCCGACTTCATGGGGTCGAGTTGCAGACCCCAATCCGAACTAAGACCAGCTTTAAGCGATTAGCTCACCCTCACAGGCTCGCTGCGCATTGTACCGGCCATTGTAGCATGTGTGAAGCCCTGGACATAAGGGGCATGATGACTTGACGTCGTCCCCACCTTCCTCCGAGTTAACCCCGGCAGTCTCTCATGAGTCCCCACCATAACGTGCTGGCAACATAAGACAAGGGTTGCGCTCGTTGCGGGACTTAACCCAACATCTCACGACACGAGCTGACGACAGCCATGCACCACCTGTACACTAGCCACAAGGGAAACTACATCTCTGCAGCGATCCAGTGTATGTCAAGCCCAGGTAAGGTTCTTCGCGTTGCATCGAATTAATCCACATGCTCCGCCGCTTGTGCGGGCCCCCGTCAATTCCTTTGAGTTTTAGCCTTGCGGCCGTACTCCCCAGGCGGGGCGCTTAATGCGTTAGCTACGGCACAGAAACCCCAAAAGGTCCCTACACCTAGCGCCCACCGTTTACGGCATGGACTACCAGGGTATCTAATCCTGTTTGCTACCCATGCTTTCGCTCCTCAGCGTCAGTAACTGCCCAGTAACCTGCCTTCGCCATCGGTGTTCCTCCTGATATCTGCGCATTTCACCGCTACACCAGGAATTCCAGTTACCCCTACAGTACTCAAGTCAGCCCGTATCGCCTGCACGCCCACAGTTAAGCTGTGGAATTTCACAGACGACGTGACAAACCACCTACGAGCTCTTTACGCCCAGTAATTCCGGACAACGCTTGCACCCTACGTATTACCGCGGCTGCTGGCACGTAGTTAGCCGGTGCTTCTTCTCCAGGTACCGTCACAAAACGCTTCGTCCCTGGCGAAAGGAGTTTACAACCCGAAGGCCGTCATCCCCCACGCGGCGTCGCTGCATCAGGCTTGCGCCCATTGTGCAATATTCCCCACTGCTGCCTCCCGTAGGAGTCTGGGCCGTATCTCAGTCCCAATGTGGCCGACCAACCTCTCAGTCCGGCTACCCGTCGCCGCCTTGGTAGGCCATTACCCCACCAACAAGCTGATAGGCCGCGGGCTCATCCTACACCGAAAAAACTTTCCACCACACACACTAAAGCATGGTCCTATCCGGTATTAGACCCAGTTTCCCAGGCTTATCCCAGAGTGCAGGGCAGATCACCCACGTGTTACTCACCCGTTCGCCACTCGAGCACCTCCGAAGAGGCCTTTCCGTTCGACTTGCATGTGTTAAGCACGCCGCCAGCGTTCGTCCTGAGCCAGGATCAAACTCTCCATAAAAAATCAGAAAAAGAGTCTGATAACCTAGTCAAAAAACTACAAAAGAAAAATCAAAGAGCAACACTTACTCAAAACGATTAATCAAATGCAGAAACAAAAAGGATCTACATCCCACTAATCAAGTAAGTATCAAAAATAATAAGTACATTGACACGCTATTGAGTTCTCACACAACACCACCACCCCACTACTCAAGCACCCTTATCAACGAGCGCCCTTCCGTAAAGCAGCCAGACCGATGTTACACACTACGTTGTAGAAACACAAACCAGAACACTGTGTCGTTCACCACAACAACCGGAACCAGAAAGCACCCACAACCAGCGCCACCCACCAACACAACAAACAGCAAAAACCATCCGAAAGCCAGCGAGCATCGGCCCTATAAAATTATCACCATCACCACCAGACAAACAAAGAACACAACCACCAGAACCAACATCCTGTGAAGTTATTTTCTCTGTCAGCCCCTCGCGGCGACTTGGATTAATCTACACACGTTATAGATTGTTCACAAATCGCCAGGTCATAAGGCATAAATCGCGATATATAACTTGCCCTATATCGTGACTTTCGCCCCGGCAAAGTTTTTCTTTCCACGCCGCAGTACCAACCATTTGCCATGCAACAGGTCGTCCGTTTCTGGCTCCCATTCAGCTGATTCTATGCGCTGGTTATTCACGTATGCACCGCCTTCTTTGATCGTTCGGCGAGCAGCGCCTTTGGATTCCGCTAAACCGGAAACAACCAACAGATCTACGATTGAACGTGCTTCACCTGCACAGATTTTCGCAACTGTGGTTTCTTGTAGCGCACCTTCTAGCGTCCGCTCATCGAGGTCTGCCAAATCGGCACGACCGAATAAAGCTTGCGACGCCAGTTGCACGGCTTTTCGTGCTTCCACTCCGTGAACCAGGTCGGTCATTTCTTCAGCCAGCCGCCGTTGCGCGGCACGCTTGTGCGGTTCTTCGGCTACGGCACGCTCGTATTCAGCAATTTCTTCTTGTGAAAGGAACGTGAACATCTTGAGATAACGCACAACGTCGGTATCACCAGCATTCACAAAATACTGGTACCACGCGTAAGGACTAGTTTTTTCCGGGTCCAACCATAGCTTTCCGCCCCCAGTGGATTTCCCAAACTTCTTCCCGCTGGCATCTGTAACCAATGGAACTGTTAGCGCGTGGGTTTTCGCACCAGAAACACGACGGTTCAAATCAACACCAGAAATGATGTTGCCCCATTGGTCCGAGCCACCAATCTGCAACACCACATCGTGTTCTTTGTTCAAGTACAGGTAATCATTGGCTTGCAACAACATGTAGGAAAACTCAGTGTAAGAAATTCCATCCGATTCCAAACGACGCTTCACGGTCTCACGGTCCAACATGGTGTTCAGCGAGAAGTTTTTTCCGATATCTCGCAGGAATTGCACGACAGACATTCCCATCGTCCAGTCCGCGTTATTGACCAATGTCGCAGCGTTATCGCCCGTGAAGTCTACAAACTGTCGCAGCTGTTTTTTAATCGCAGAGACGTTAGCTTCAAGCTCCGCTTCGCTGAGCATCGAACGCTCCCCCACATCACGAGGGTCTCCAATAAAACCAGTAGCACCACCTGCCAAAACAAACGGCCGATGACCTGCTTCTTGAAAACGCCGCAGCATAATCATCGGAACCAAGTGGCCAGCGTGCAAGGAATCCCCAGTCGGATCGAATCCGCAATACAACGCGATGGGCTTCGATGTCGCTTCGCGCAGCTCATCGAGATCAGTGGACTGATTAATCAGACCACGCCATTGCAGTTCAGCAACGATATTGTTCATGGTTAATTCTCTCCTTGGGAATCATTCGGCCACTCCATTGCTTCGTCGGCAAGCAGCACAGGCACATTCTCGTCAATACGGTAGGCAATGCCTTTCCGTTCATTGACGAGCACGTTTTCTGCTTCGCGATACACCAATGGACCTTTGTCTTGTGGACAGGCCAAAATTTCCAATAACCGGGGATCAAGACTCATGCGGCTAGCTTATCGCTTCGCTTTATCCGCGACAGTGATAGAGGCCCATTCACGGAACTCGGTGGCTGCCTTTTCCACGGATTCGCGCTGTTCGTCGACGCGGACACCAGCAGTTCCGCCACGGGTTGCTCGCGATGCCACCGCGCCATCAATGGTCAGTACATCACGAACCTCTGGGGTCAATCGCCTGTCGACGCTTGCAAGCTGCTCATCGGAGAGATCCACCAGATCAACCCCTGCTTGTTCAGCTAAGCGGACGCACGAACCAGACGCTTCGTGTGCTTCACGGAATGGGACTCCCTGACGCACCATCCACTCGGCCAAGTCCGTGGCCAAGGTAAACCCGCGGGGTGCGAGTTCACGCATCCGGTCTTCGTGGAATACCAGCGTAGAAACCAAGCCCGTCATTGCGGGAAGCACCAAGTTTAACTGGGCAAAACCGTCGACAAGCGGTTCTTTGTCCTCTTGCAAATCGCGGTTATACGCCAGAGGCAAAGCCTTGCACGTCGAAAGCAGCCCGGTGAGATTACCAATTAGCCTGCCAGTCTTCCCACGCTGCAGTTCCGGAATGTCCGGGTTCTTTTTCTGCGGCATGATCGATGAGCCCGTGGACCATTCATCACTCAAGGTGACATAGCCAAATTCTGGCGTCGACCAGGCAATAATTTCTTCGGACAGGCGGGACATGTCGACGGAGATCTGCGCCAACACGAATGCTGCTTCCGTAGCAAAATCTCGCGATGAGGTTCCGTCCAAAGAGTTTTCCGCAGAACTGTCAAAGCCCAGCTCCTCCGCGATAGCTTCTGGGTCCAGCTGCAACGAAGAACCAGCCAACGCACCAGAACCATAGGGCGATACTGCCAAACGCTTATCTAAATCGCGGAGTCGATCAAGATCGCGCAGCAACGGTTGTGCGTGGGCCAGCAGGCCGTGCGCCAACAAGATCGGCTGCGCAGCCTGGAAATGAGTCTTACCCGGCATGATTACACGTGGGTGTGCTTTTGCCTGTGCCGCAAGCGCGTCGATGAGGTCGACAACTTGCGTAGCTACGTCGCGAATGGCGTCGCGTACCCACATGCGGAATAACGTGGCAACCTGGTCGTTACGTGAACGACCTGCCCGCAACCGGCCTCCCAATTCCTTGCCAACACGATCAATCAGGCCACGCTCCATCGCACCATGCACGTCTTCATCGCCAGGATCCGGCGTAAACTCGCCCGATTCGACATCACGGCCAAGCTGGTCAAGACCAGCGAGCATTGCCTCCAAGTCCTCATCCGAGAGCAACTCAGCTTTATGTAAAACACGGGCGTGAGCTTTCGAGGCAAGCACATCATAAGGTGCAAGAACCCAATCAAAGTGCGTGGATACAGATAGCGCAGCCATGGCATCGGACGGACCGCCTGAAAAGCGTCCGCCCCACAGTGCGCCTTCGTTCGTGGAATGCGCCTGAATTCCAGCCATTAGTTATTTGCCTCGCGATCACGCTTGTTAGAAATCTGGGTGGACAGACCGTGCAACTGAACGAAGCCTTTCGCGGCGGTCTGGTCGAAGGTATCGCCAGTATCGTAAGTAGCCAGGTTGAAATCATACAGCGACTGGTTTGAGCGACGGCCGTTAACGATGATGTTGCCGGCGTGCAATACCAGACGGATATCGCCGGTGACGTGCTCCTGGGTCGACTGGATAAAAGCATCCAACGACTTCTTCAATGGGCTGAACCACAGGCCGTCGTAAACTTCTTCAGACCAACGGGCATCGATGCTGCGCTTGTAACGAGCAACCTCACGCTCCAGGCAGACGTCTTCGATGGCTTCGTGCGCCTTAATCAACACCATCGCGCCCGGGGCTTCGTAAACTTCACGAGACTTGATACCAACCAAACGGTCTTCCACCATGTCCAACCGGCCTACGCCCTGCGCACCTGCACGGCGGTTGAGCTCTTCAATAATTTCAAGCGGAGAAAGCTTCTTGCCATCAACAGCAACCGGGCGTCCGGCTTCGAAAGAAATGATCACTTCGTCTGGAGCGTTACCCAGCGCTGGGTCCTCAGTGTATGCGTAGAGATCTTTTGTTGGAGGGTTCCACAAGTCTTCCAGGAAGCCAGTCTCGACAGCACGGCCCCATACATTTTGGTCAATCGAGAATGGTGATTTCTCCGATTGCTCAATCGGCAAATCAATCTCGTTAGCAAACTCGATGGCTTTATCACGAGTCCAGGCATAGTCACGCGCTGGCGCAATGATGTCCAGTGATGGATCCAACGCACGGAAGGAAACTTCGAAGCGAACCTGGTCATTACCCTTACCAGTGCAACCGTGAGAGACGTGCGTGCCGCCGTGTTCTTGGGCAGCCTGCACCAGGTGCTTGACGATCAGCGGACGCGAAATCGCAGACACCAGTGGGTACTGCTTCATGTACATGCCATTGGCCTGGACCGTCGGCAAGCAATATTCTTCAGCGAACTCGTCGCGAGCATCGACGACAATGGATTCCACAGCGCCGCAATCCAGTGCACGCTGACGGACCGATTCCATGTCTTCGCCCCCCTGGCCCAGGTCTAGTGCCACGGCGACAACTTCGCCTTCCGTTTGGCGTGCCAGGTATGGAATAGCTACTGAGGTGTCCAAACCTCCGGAGTACGCAAGTACGATGCGGTTTTTCATGATCGTTCCTTTACTGTTGTTTGTTGCTTTCGGTTGTTCCGGGCGCTATCGACGAGAAGCGTGACCCGCCGTTGGTACGGAGCCAACACCGTCCGGAATCAGTGTAGAGGCCCGCCATTGTTTAACAATGTTCGGGGTTTTGGGTACTTTTCGCGCTGGGGTTACTCGGGGTCAATCGTGGCTGCCCCATCCGCCAAGGAGTCGATGAGTTCTTTTCCAGTGAGCGGATCACGTGCGAGCACAAAGACGGTATCATCACCAGCAATCGTGCCGACGATGTCGGATACACCCACTCGGTCAATGAAACTCGCGAGGTAGGGCGCGGCACCGGGCGGCGTACGGAGCACCGCTGTATTCGCCGAGTGATCAGCTGCAACCACGAGATCAGCCATCATTTTGCGGAGTTTATCCCGAGGGCCGGACGCAGACGGTACTTGTAGTGATTCGGCGTCGCCGACCACATAAAAGCTGCGGCCGTCGACGGGTTTGACCTTCCGAGCGCCGAGCTCGTCGAGGTCTCGAGACAGCGTGGCCTGGGTGGTTTCGAAGCCTTCGGCCAATAAGAGCTTGGATAGTTGCGCCTGCGAATAAATGCGCGTCTGTTCCAGCAATTCCACGATCCGTGCTTGGCGCCCGGTACGGGAGTAGGTGTGTGTCATAGCTTCCTCGCTTTCGCTACTGGATTACCGGAGGCAATGCCCAGCAACCACACAAGCACGGCCTTTTGTGCATGCAGACGGTTTTCTGCCTCGTCAAAAACACGTGAAGCTGGGCCATCAATGACCTCTGCCGTGACTTCATTACCACGATATGCCGGAAGGCAGTGCAGGAAAATCGCGTTTTCTGCTGCCTTGTCCATGATTTCTTGCGTTACCCGGTACGGCACGAATGGCGTGGTGCGATCTTTACCGTCGCCTTCTTGCCCCATGGATACCCAAGTATCAGTGATCACGACTTCCGCGCCCGCCACATCTGCCGGATCCGCACTCACGGTCACATTGCCGCCAGTAATTTTTGCTTGTCGACGAGCACGATCAACGAATTTCACCTGCGGTTGGAAATCTTCGGGTGAAATGATCCACACATCCATACCAGCCATCGCCAGGCCCAGCATGTAGGAGTTAGCCATGTTCTGGTCGCCGTCACCCAGATATGCAACCTTCTTGCCGGACAATCCTGCTGCTCCTTTGTCTGGGCAGAGAGATTCCGTCATGGTCTGCAGGTCTGCCAAGATCTGGCACGGGTGGAAATCATCTGAAAGCGCGTTGATGACAGGCACGGTGGCGTGTGCCGCCATATCTTCCAAGCCTGCTTGCTCGTACGTGCGCCAGGCAATCGCCTCGACGTAGCGCGAAAGCACCCGCGCAGTATCGGCAACAGTTTCACCTTTGCCCATCTGGGAGGCGCCGGCCTCGGTAACGATGGCACTTCCTCCCAGCTGAGCGATACCGGCATCGAAAGAAAAACGAGTACGAGTCGAAGTCTTATCGAAGACGACTGCCACACTGCGGCCGCCGGACAATGGGCGGTGGCTCAGCGGGTCGGCTTTCAATTCAGCAGCGAGAGCAAGAATTTCTTTTTGCTCAGCGGGAGTAATCGAATCATCCGCCAATAAATGACGAAGCTGTGAAGGTTGTGTTTGCGATGTCATAAAAGTCCTTAATCGAGTATTTCTTGCAGTATTGTTACGCATTCATCGACGTGTCGTCGTTCGATAATTAACGGTGGAGTCAAGCGCACGACCTTGTCACTTGGAGCGTTAAGGATCAGGCCGCGCTCGAGACCTGCAACGACGACCTCTTTCGCGTTCGCTGACTCGAGCACCACTCCGAGCATCAAACCGGTACCGCGAACTTCCGAGACTGCGGAAAGCTGCTGCAGCTGGCTGCGAAGATACGCACCGATTTCACGTACGTGCTGCAAGAATCTTTCATCCAGAGTGTTAAGCACCGTGCGGGCTGCTGCCAAGACCACAGGATTTCCACCAAACGTGGTGCCGTGCTGGCCGGGCTGGAGGTATTGTGCAGCTGCACCGCGAGCCAGCACTGCCCCCATCGGCAGACCACCGCCGAGGCCTTTGGCCATGGTGACGACGTCTGGAACCACTCCGGCGTACTCATGGGCGAAAAACTTTCCGGTTCGTCCTACCCCGGTTTGTACCTCATCAGCGACCATAAGAATGCCGTAGTCGTCGCACAGCTGACGCACTGCAGCCAGGAAACCTTCCGGCGCGGGAATCACCCCGGTTTCGCCTTGAATTGGCTCGGCGAAAATCGCGGCAATGCCGTCAGGATCTTCCTCGACGATCTCACGCAGTTTCTGCACGTCGCCGTAGGGGTAGAAATCCACCCCACCTGGCAGCGGTTCAAATGGGGCTCGTTTTTCTGGTTGTCCCGTCAGCGCGAGTGCGCCCATAGTGCGCCCATGAAAGCCGGCCTCTGCTGCCAATACCCGGCCACGACCTGTCAGGCGGGCAATCTTGAACGCAGCCTCATTAGCTTCCGCCCCGGAATTGCAGAAAAACACCCGAGCGCTGTCGTCTTTGCCATCAGCGAAGCGCTGTTTCAGCGAAGTAGCAACCTCAACAGAATGCGGGGTGGCGAAGATGTTTGAGGTATGCCCCAGTGTGGCAATCTGCGTGCTCACAGCCTCGACAATATCCGGGTGCGCCTGCCCTAAAGCATTCACCGCGATGCCAGCTAGCATATCGAGATAACGCTTCCCCTCAGTATCGGTGAGATACATGCCTTGCCCACCGGTTAAGCTGATAGCTGGGATTCCGTAGTTATTCATCAATGCACTAGACCAATCGTTTGCTGTTTTCTGCATCATGCGTGATCATCCTTTCGCAGCACGGTTCCGCCGGGATAGTGCCTGCTTCGGTGATTATTTGGCAACACCATGGTGCCCACACCGCCTTCGGTGAGTAGCTCCAGCACCACCGAATGCGCCTCCCGGCCGTCGATAACGTGGGCTGCATTAACGCCACCGCGAACCGCATTGAGGCAGGCTTCCATTTTCGGGATCATGCCGCTATCCAGCCCCGGTAACAAGGCGTCGAGTTCGTCAACTTCAATGGTAGAAACCAGCGAGTCGCGGTCCGGCCAGTCTTTATAAAGGCCTTCCACATTGGTCAGTACCAACAAACGTTCCGCGCCAATCGCAGAAGCTAATGCGCCAGCAGCAATATCGGCGTTGACGTTGTACACCTCGCCGTCGTGATCAGGCGCAATTGTGGAAACCACAGGAATGCGCCCGGCAGCAATAATGTCCATCAAGGCTTCCGGGTTGACGCTGACGATATCACCCACGTGTCCGATATCTACTTGTTCTCCCTCGATATCTAGGTAGCGCTTTTCTGCGGTAAACAGCCCCGCATCTTCGCCAGAGGTTCCGACCGCATACGGCCCATGGGAATTGATAAGACCTACCAAATCACGGCCAACTTGCCCAAACAACACCATGCGGACGACATCCATGACCTCTGGAGTAGTAACCCGAAAGCCGCCCTTAAACTCCCCTTCAAGGCCAAGACGCTCTAGCATCTCCGTAATCTGCGGTCCACCGCCGTGGACAACTACGGGTCGAGCCCCGATCGTGCGCAACAACACCATGTCTTTCGCGAACGCTGCTTTTAACTCGTCATCCACCATGGCATTGCCGCCATACTTCACGACGACTATCTTGTCGCGAAGGTGTTGTAGCCATGGCAATGCTTCAGACAGCACTGCTGCTCGGTCGCGGTTACTGAGGTGTTCCAACATGGCCACGGGCTCCTTATTTCCTGGTTTTTGTCTTGGGGACGCGTTATGAGCTGTATGCCGAATTAATTTCGACGTAGTCATGAGACAGGTCAGTGGTGCGCACGAAAGCACTGCCCGGACCACCGGTGCCAAGATCTACTCGGACGTCGATATCAGCCCCAGACAGGTCGACCTCGCGTGCAGCCGGCGTACCAGTGGTGGCTTTGCAGACCGCATGATTGTTGAAATAGACGCTGATGTTATCCGGATCCATGTCCGCATCAGCCATACCAACGGCGGCCAAAACGCGCCCCCAGTTGGGATCTGAACCAAACATGGCACATTTGAAAAGGTTGTCGCGGCCCAGCGTGCGAGCGGCATTGAGCGCCTGTAAGTCATCCGTGGTGCCTTCGACAGTGATTTTCACGCGCTTGGTGACGCCTTCGGCATCCGCTTGCAATTGGTCTGCCAAGTCCGCACAGGCCGCGAGAACCGCTTCATTCAATACTTCTTGCGTGGTAGTCTCACCGGATGCCCCGCTGGCCATCAGTACCACGGTGTCGTTCGTAGAGGTCGATCCGTCCACATCGAGGGTGTCAAAAGTCAGCGCAGTTGCTTTCTGCAACGCAATAGCGAGTTGTTCTGGGGTAGCTGACAAGTCCGTCGTCAAGCACACCAACATGGTGGCCAGCGATGGTGCCATCATGCCTACACCTTTGCCCATTCCACCGAGGCTCCAGCCATCGCCATTCACCAGAGTTTGTTTCACCGTGGTATCGGTGGTCATGATCGCTCGTGCTGCACCCTTGCCATGGTCTGGGCTACTTCCCAACACACCGGGTAGCTTTTCGATACCAGCTGATACGTTGTCCATCGGCATCGGCTCACCAATCAGCCCGGTTGAACATACAGCTACGTGGTTGGAGTCGAAATTCAGTAATTCAGCAAGTTCAGTCTGCATCTGCTGTGCGTCGCGAAGCCCCAGTGCACCATTGCACGCGTTGGCATTGCCAGCGTTATACAGCACTGCGCGCAACTGACCGTCGGCAAGAGCTTCACGCGAGACCTTAACCGGCGCAGCCACCACGCGGTTCCGAGTGAAAACACCTGCCGCGGAAAATTCTGGGCCATCGTTGACAACTAACGCTAGGTCAGCCTTGCCGGAGGGCTTGATTCCCGCTTTGACACTCGCCGCCCGAAATCCCTGTGGCACGGTAACTCCGCGGGCACTATGGGAACATTCTCTATTCGCTCCTGCCTGTGGCGTGGAGCTATCTGCGCTGCTCTCTGGGTTGGTCATAGGAAATCCTCGTAGTTTTATGGTTGGCTAAAACATTTGTGCCGGTGCCGTGCGCAAAGCTGGTATTAGCTTCGTTGGCGTTTTATTCGGCGCATCTACGGTTCGTCCTCGTCGGGTTAGGGCGCTAGGCCTGGGTGAGTAAGCCCGGCGGTTTCCTCAAACCCCAGCATCAGGTTCATGCATTGCACAGCCGCTCCACCGGTCCCTTTGGTTAAGTTGTCGAGTACTGCGGTGATCAACAAAGTGTTGGTTGCTTCGTTGACCTCGGCTTGTATCTGGCAAGTGTTTGCGCCAATGACATGTTGCGTTTCCGGTTGCTGACCTGCAGGGAGCACCTGAATGAATGGCTCATCACGGTAGAAATCATGAAAGATATCGGTGATTTCTTCTTGCGACAACGGCGCCGTAAGTTGTGCGGTAGCCGTGGTCAAAATTCCGCGGGTTGCGGGTGCAAGCACCGGCGTGAAGTTGATGCGGTAGTCCTGATCGCGGATTTCGCGGAGGTTTTGCACCACTTCTGGGTTGTGGCGGTGCTTGCCGGAGGTGTTATAAGCACGCAGGTTACCCGTGGTTTCAGACCCTAACAGCGCAACCGCGGCCTTTTTACCAGCACCAGACGTACCGGTAATCGAGACGATGTTGATTGCCGGTTCGATTACTGCTGCCGCTACGGCAGGCAGTAAAGCAAGCGTCATTCCCGTGGGAAAACACCCAGGAACAGCTACCTTGTTTGCTGCCGCAATTTCAGCGCGGTGCCCTGGCATTTCTGGAATACCATACGGCCACTGGCCTGCATATTCCCCGCCATAGTACGCATCCCAGTCCGCTTTCTTCTGTAGCCGGAAATCAGCCGCACAGTCAATGATTATGGTGTCGTTTGGCAGCTGCTTCGCCAATTCTGCAGAGTGCCCGTGTGGCAGGCCCAAGAAAACAACATCGTGACCAGACAGAACTTCGACTGTGGTGTCTTCAATCATACGATCACGTAGCTGTAACAAATGCGGCATCTGCTGTGAAACAGGCTTACCGGCATGTGAGTGGCCAGTCAGTGCACCGATTCGCAAGTCACCATCCCGATAACGCGGATGGTTCAGCAACAAGCGGAGAATCTCACCGCCTGCATAACCGGTGGCTCCTGCTACAGCAACTGAAATCGTCATAGCGCCACCCTAGCAAACTTTATGCACGAAAGTGCAAATTATTCAATCATGAATATTTACCGGCCTTTCTTCGCAGAAAACCGCGGCGTGGCCACCTTTAGGCGTACAGTGGGACATATATCGTAATCCACATCACCTGAAGGAGTGACCCATGTCTAGCACTGGTTCGATTTCTGCTTCACCCGACGGCTTGCTCATGGCCCTTGTGCAGTACCGCGTCCCCATCGTTGAAAGCCCAGAAGACGTACAGAAAAACGTGGACGAGATCTGCCGCCGTGTAGCATCAACCAAAGCCGGTTATCCGGACTTGGACTTGATCGTTTTCCCGGAATACTCCACATCGGGGCTCAACACCGCAATCTGGTCCTATGATGAATTCCTCATCGCAGTTGACTCTCCTGAGGTCGATCAGTTCCGCAAAGCGTGTAAAGACAACAACGTTTGGGGCGTCTTCTCCATCATGGAGCCACACCACGAAGAAGGAAAGCCGCCATTTAATACCGCGATCATCATCGACAACAATGGTGAACTAGCCCTCCACTACCGCAAGCTACAGCCCTGGACACCAATCGAGCCCTGGTCGCCCGGTGATCTCGGCATGCCTGTTTGTGACGGGCCAAAAGGATCCAAGCTTGCCGTCAATATTTGCCACGACGGCATGTTCCCGGAACTGGCCCGCGAAGCAGCATATAAAGGCGCAAATGTCTATATCCGCATTTCTGGTTACAGCACGCAGGTGCAAGATCAATGGATAATGACCAACAAGACCAATGCGTTCCAGAACCTCATGTTCACCGCATCCGTCAACTTGGCAGGATACGACAATGTCTTCTATTACTTCGGTGAAGGCAATGTGTGCAACTACGACGGAAACCTCATCGCGGAAGGCCACCGTAACCCAGACGAGATTGTCACCGCCGAGATCTTCCCGGCGCTTGCCGATAAGGCTCGCATCAACTGGGGCTTGGAAAACAACATCTTCAACCTGGGCAATCGGGGCTATGTCGCTGTTCCTGGTGGCGCCACCGAAAACTACCTCACCTGGATCGATGATCTCGCCAAGGGGCAGTATAAGCTCCCGTGGGCAGATGAAGTACGCATTAAAGACGGCTGGAAGTACTACCCAGATGGCCCACAGCTGGGACCATTACCAGAAAAGTTCAAGAAATAAGAGGCCGTCTTTCCGGTAAAGCTTTCGTTCCAGAAAGCCCTAAAGGCTGATTGTCTCCCGTGGCTAACACGACGTCAGAGCGATGTCGTGTTAGCCGCTTTTTGTTTAGCGATGCAGACTCTCCATGCTCAAAAACACCCCCCGCTGGCGGATTCATAGAAAATCCGAAAGCTGTTCAACAACCCCAGTTGTTTTCATAACCTGAGTCACTTATTCTAAGAACACTTGGGCGTAGCCCGTGTCACATTCTCTTTATGTGATGCCGCCAGGCACTTTAGCCTGCCGAGCGTTACACTCCACCGACTGGAAGGTGAATAAGTCATATGTCAGAACAAAAACCCCAGCCGCACGGCGGCGCAATGGGGCCGACAACAGACGGAAGGCGTGCATCCTATCTTGATGAGGATCAAGGCCTATCCAAAGGAATGGGTCAACGTCAACTACAAATGATCGCTATAGGTTCCGCGATCGGAACCGGCTTGCTGTTAGGTACCGGGGGACGTCTGGAACAGGCCGGACCATTCCTGGCAGTCCTCTATCTCGTTTGTGGTTTCTTCGGCTATATCATTCTGCGCGGACTGGGCGAGCTGATCGTTTACCGGCCGTCATCGGGTTCGTTCGTGTCTTATGCCCGTGAATTCTATGGCGAAAAAGCAGCCTTTATTACAGGGTGGCTGTATTGGGGCAACTGGGCGATGACCATCATCGCAGACTCCACCGCGGTGGCCCTCTACATTCTTTGGTTTGATCGCTACACGTCCGTTCTGGACAGCATCCCGCAATGGCTGCTGGCACTGGGAGTCGTTGTATTCATCCTGGGCTTCAATATGCTTTCGGTCAAGATTTTCGGCGAACTGGAATACTGGTTCTCCTTGATCAAGATCGTTGGGCTCTTGGTATTCATGGCTCTGGGTATTTGGGTAGTTCTCACCGGCCATCCGCAGGGATACGACACTGGATTCCAGCTCATTAGCGAAGGCGGCGGATGGTTACCAAACGGCTTGTTGCCTGCCATTGTCGTTATCCAAGGTGTTGTTTTCGCATACGCAGGTATCGAACTCGTTGGTACAACTTCGGGTGAAACCAAAAACGTCGAAAAGATCATCCCGAAGGCCGTCAATGCGGTGTTGTTCCGCATCATTTTCTTCTACTTTGGTTCGGTTATGCTGTTGACCATGGTTCTGCCGCACACCGAATACATTGCCGGCGTCTCACCATTCGTGACCTTCTTTGATTCTTTCGGCATTGGCGTAGCTGCACCGATTTTCCAGCTGGTTCTAATCACTGCGGCACTGTCCTCGCTCAACGCGGGTCTGTATTCCACTGGTCGAGTGATGTACAACATGTCGATTTCCGGTTCTGGTCCAAAATTCGGTAAAGCACTGTCAAAGGACGGTGTGCCTTACGGCGGTATCCTGCTTGCCGGAGCCATCGCATTCGCTGGCGTGTTCTTGAACTTCGTGGTCCCAGAAATGGCCTTCGAAATTGTGCTGAACCTGGCAGCTCTGGGAACCATGGCCAGTTGGGCAGCAATCAGCATGGCACACTGGAAATTCGTCAAACTTTCCAAGACCGGTGAGTACGAACGCTCCAGCTACCGCAGTCCGTTTAACGCCTGGGGCGATATCGCAGTTGTGATCTTTATCGGTGTTGTGATCATCCTCATGGCTTTCGACTGGCCGGTGGGAACCTACACATTGGCAGCGTCTCTGCTGCTCATCCCGATGTTCTGGTTCGGATGGCGGGCGTGTAAACCGCAGGTAATGGCACAGCTAGAAGCTCGCCAAGCTCGAATGAACGCGTACAATGAAGGAAGCAATAGCCAGGAATCTGGCGAATAAATAGCTTTCGAACAGCTCTTCCGGCCAGCCCAAATAATCTTTAGCGGTCGGCCCGGAACGAAGAAGCACAATCCGAAAGGAGACCAAAAATATGGTCAAATTTGTAGATGTCGACAATATGGCACGCTGGATCCAGCGCGAAGGTGTCGAAAAGATCATCACCGGTATGGTTAGCTACCTGGAGAAGGATTACTCCGAGTGGGAGCGTTTCGATCTCATCCCTCGCGTTGCTAGCCACACCCCGTTTGGCGTCATCGAGCTGATGCCGACGTCGAACGGCGAAGAGTACTCCTTCAAGTACGTTAACGGTCACCCATCCAACCCAGCACGCGGTTTCCAGACTGTTACCGCGTACGGCATGCTTGCCGACGTCGACAATGGTTACCCAACCTTCTTGGCTGAGATGACGTTGCTGACTGCATTGCGCACCGCAGCAGTGTCTTCCATGGTGGCCAAGAAGCTGGCTCGCCCAGATTCCAAGACCATGGCCATGATTGGTGCCGGTTCGCAGGCTGAATTCCAGGCTTTGGGCTTCCGTGGAACCCTGGGCATCGAAGACATCCGTATCTACGACGTAGACCCTGAGGCCTTGGAGAAGGTTCGCCGCAACCTGGAACCGCTGGGCTTCAACATCACCGTCTGCTCCACCACCGAAGAAGCTGTCGAGGGTGCCGACATCATCACCACTTGCACCGCGGATAAGGCACAGAACCAGATTCTGGGCACCCAGCACGTCAAGCCCGGCGTACACATCAACGCAGTTGGCGGCGACTGCCCTGGCAAGACCGAGTTGGTAGAAGACATCCTGGATATGTCCACCGTCTTCGTCGAACTGCCTGAGCAGACCCGCATCGAAGGCGAGATCCAGCAGAAGCCAGACGACTACGAGGTTGTTGAGTTCTGGAAGGTCATCACCGGCAAAGAAAAGGGTCGTTCATCCGATGAGGAGATTACCTTGTTCGACTCCGTCGGTTTCGCCATCAATGATTTCTCGGCCTTGCGTTACCTCCGCGACGATGTCGCCGGTACCGAGCTCGAGACCGACATCGACTTGATCGCCAACCCAGAGGATCCAAAGGATCTCTTCTCGCTGGTCGCGGAAGTTCCTTCCCTGGTCTAACTCTGGTCTAAGCGATCTCAAGGGCTTAAGCACGCGGCTTATAAGCGCCTAGGCAGCTCATTAGTAGAGATGCTTAGGCACTAAGCTGAAAAATGCGCACTACCGGTTGGTAGTGCGCATTTTCTATCTGCAACTCTATTCCTTCAGCAATTCTTTTCCATGCTTGAGAGACAGTCCCCCACGCTGTAGATCGAAATCGCAGGCTGATGCTGCCCCAAGAAAAGCTGAAAGAAGCACCAGCACAGTCGGAAACTTTTTATGCACGCATGTGAGCTCCCAGCTCGACGCGAGCCTTCTCTGCAGCTTGCACACGGTATTCATTGACCTCATCATCAGTCAAGGTCCGATCATCGGCGCGGAATACCAAGTTAAATGCTAGCGACTTCTTGCCTGCTCCCAGTTGTTCGCCACGGAAGACATCGAAAAGCTCCACGGATTCCAGCAAGTCACCTGCTGCCGATTCAACGACGCGGCGCACAGTCTCGGCAGGTACCTCGTCGTCGACGACCAGCGCCAAATCTTGGTGCAAAGCCGGGAAGGCCGACAGGCGCGGCGCCGGGAAGGATTCGTCCAACGGCAAAGCGGAAAGATTCAATTCCATAGCGCACGTACGCGCAGGAAGTCCAAGAGCTTCGACAACCTGTGGGTGCAGCTCACCAGCGTGACCAACCACGGTGCCCGCAACACTCAGTTGCGCGCAGCGTCCCGGGTGCCACGGCAAATATTCTGCGTTCGCAATTTCCAGTTCTACCCCACACGCACGCGCCACGATGCGCGCAGACTCGATAGCATCTGCATAGGTGTAATGACGACCGCTACCCCACGGTCCAGTAAATTCCAGCTCACCGGAACCTACGGTTGCCACGTGCAGCGGCTGTCGCGGCAAACTATTGATTACGCTCGCCACGGTGGCATCATCCGGCCGCGCGGCAACCGACGGCATAGGGGTGTGATCCGCAACAGCGAAGCTCACCTGTTGGAGACCGAACAAACCAACCGAGTCACGGCCCCGTGCGACGTTACGGCGTACCGCATCCAGCATCGAAGGCAGCAGCGTGGTTCCCAAAACCGCATGGTCAGATTCCAGCGGGTTTTGCACTGCCACGGTGTTGCGGCGTGGGTCGTCAGCAGTCAATCCCCAAGTGTCGAAAATATCATTAGCAATGAATGGCGTCGGCAAGATCTCCGCATAACCGGAATACGCCAAAGCATGACCAACTGCACGGCGGCGCTTTTGCGCAGGGCTTAACCCGCGCCCTGCCGATGGTGTCGGCAAGATGGTCGGAATATCTTCCAACCCTTCCAAGCGCAATACTTCCTCCACCAGGTCGACAGCAACCGTCAAGTCAGAACGCCAAGTTGGTGGAGTCACACGCAATTGTGCACCGTCCTGGGAGACTTCCGCGCCGATCTCTTCCAGACGCCCGATAACAGTTTGTTCCGGGTAGTCAACGCCAGCGATCCGAGACGGGAAATTGATATCCATGGCAATTTCCGGCGCCGCGGGAACTTCCCCCTGCACACTTCGGGTGGCTTCTACCGTTCCGCCAGCGATCTCCGCGAGCAACGCGCAGGCCAGGTCCAGGCTAATCTCAACCAATGCTGGGTCAACGCCGCGTTCAAAACGACGGGATGCTTCCGAGGACAACTTATGCCGGCGCGAAGTACGCGCCACTGTGATCGGATCCCAGTTAGCGGCCTCGAAGTAGACATCAGTGGTCTCAGCGCTGATTTCAGAGGTGGTACCCCCCATAACACCAGCCAGGGACTGGATGCCAGACTCATCACAGATCACGACGTCTTCTGCATTCAGGGTACGGTCGACGTGATCGAGCGTCTCAAATTTCTCGCCTTCTTCTGCACACCGCACCGTGAGCCCGCCTTGAATCTTGCTGGCGTCGAACGCGTGCATTGGCTGGCCTAGCAGCAACATCAGGTAGTTCGTGATATCCGTAGCAGCATTGACTGGACGCTGGCCGGAAAGCATCAGTTCGCGCTGCATCCACCATGGTGACTGCGCTTTCGGGTCAATTCCGGTGACTTTGCGGAGACCAAAACGACGAGTCTTAGTGTCCTCGGCGATGTTGACGGACAGGGTTTCGCCGTCGGCAGCAGGCACTCCTTCAGTGCTCAGTCCTGCAACAGAAGGGTCGACTGCGGGATCCACATATTTCAAGTCAAACGCCGAGGCGATCTCACGAGACAAACCACGAGCGGAAAGAGCATAGCCGCGGTCCGGAGTGATGTTGACATCGAAGATGACATCGTCCAAGCCCAAATAACCACGGGCATCCTCGCCTGGCTCACCGGCATCAGCCGGGAGAGTCAAAATGCCATCAGATTTATCAGTCAGACCCAGCTCAGCTACCGAGCAAATCATGCCGCGAGACATCTTGCCGTAGGTCTTGCGCTCGCCGATGGCGAAGCCCCCGGGCAACACGGTTCCGGGAAGAGCGATAACCACTAGGTCACCTTCCGCGAAGTTCCGTGCACCACAAATAATTTCCTGCAGCTCGCCGGTGCCATTGGCTTTACCAACGTGCACATGGCAGTATCGGATCGGCTTTTTGAACTCGGTCAGTTCTTCGATGTTTTCCACACGCCCAAACACCAGAGGTCCAGTGGTTTCTTCGATTGCCTCATAGCCTTCAGTTTCAAAACCAACGCGGACATAGCCACCGTCGAAATCGGCTGGGCTGACGGCCCACTCCGGGTTGTGCTGGTTCAGTAGACGGCTAACCCAGTTCTGGGTGATCAACATTGTTGCGGCTCCTTATTCTGGGTTGATGGTTAAGCGTGGATTCCGAATGGCAAGGTAAAGCGGACGTCGCCTTCGACCATATCGCGCATATCCGAGAGACCATTACGGAACTGCAGGGTGCGCTCCAGCCCCATGCCGAAGGCAAAACCAGTGTATTCGTTCGGGTCAACACCAACGGCAGTCAAGACGTTGGGGTTGACCATGCCACATCCGCCCCATTCGATCCAGCCGGCACCGCCCTTTTTGTTTGGGAACCAGACATCGACCTCAGCGGAAGGCTCAGTGAACGGAAAATAGTTTGTACGCATACGCGTGGTGGTCTCTGGGCCGAAAAGCGTTTTTGCCAAGTGATCGAGAGTGCCGCGCAGGTGGGCCATGTTCAGCCCCTTGTCGACGGCTAAACCTTCAATCTGATGGAACACCGGGGTGTGAGTGGCATCGAGTTCATCAGTGCGGAACACTCGGCCCGGGCAAGCAATATAGAGGGGCACATCGCGTTCAAGCATAGACCGAACCTGCACCGGCGAAGTGTGGGTGCGCAACACCTGCTGTGAGCCTGGTTTACCAACGTGGAAGGTATCCTGCAGCGTCCGAGCCGGGTGGTCTGGCTTGAAGTTCAGCGCATCAAAGTTGAAATATTCGGCCTCGACCTCTGGTCCATCAGCGATCTCCCAGCCCATACCGATGAAAATATCTGAAATCCGCTCAGACAAAGCAGTGATTGGGTGCAGCGCTCCAGTTTGGTGCCGTGTGGTCGGAACAGTGACGTCAACTCTTTCCCGGATCAGTTGGGCTTGTCGCTCTTGTTCCTCTAATTCTGCATGAATTTGCGAATAAGCCTTTTCCGCTTTACCACGTGCCATATTAACGGCTTTTCCAGCGGCTTTGCGTTGGTCCTTGGGCAATGAGCCTAATGATTGTCGAGCGCGAGGAATATAAGCGCCATCCCCAAGATGTTGCCGTCGTGCTTCGGCAAGTTCTTCCATAGTGGATGCCGCTGAGAAATCTGCCATAGCTTTCTCAGCAGCAGCATCCAAAGCTTCCTGGCTCAAATCAATATCAGTTCCGTTATCAGGTGCGTTCGACACGTCAGCAGTCCTCGCAGTAATCGGTAGTAGTTAAGAATTCGGTTTCGTCCGCATGCCAGTCTAGCGATCAACAATACGTAACAGGTAGCGGAGTAGCCTTTACGTGCTCAGCACAAATGCTTTAGCGACGCCGGTTTTGCGCTTTGGCAGATTCGTAAAGGCAGATTGATGCAGCCGTCGCTAGATTCAGTGATTCTGCGTTGCCACGAATAGGGATTGACACTCGGTGATCAGCGCGAGCAGCCACACCCGCAGAAAGACCATGCGCCTCATTTCCCAGCAACCAAGCAGTGGGTTTGTGCAACATGCCAGATTCTTCAGCTTCTTCTAGAGTTATCTCCCCATCGGCGGACGTCGCCAAGATCTGCAGATTTGCCGCGCGTAACTGGCCCAATACATCGTTAACGCCTGTTTCTCGCGCCACGGGTGTATGGAATAGTGAACCCGCAGATGCACGCGCCACTTTGTTGGAGTGCGGATCAACAGTGTTTCCCGCGAATACGACGCCGTCTGCACCAAGGGCATCCGAAACGCGGATTAGTGTGCCCGCGTTCCCCGGTTCTGAGGTTTCCACAGGTATCGTCAGCAAGCTCGGGGAAGATTTGATGATTTTGCCGGCACTAAACATCACGGGTAAACAAACCGCGAAGATACCCGGGGTGGTTGTCGTTTCCGAAAGTAATTTCGCCGCACCGTCAGTAATCGGGTGAATATACACATCCATAAACCCTGCGGTGCTCACAATATGCTCGAAACGCTCAGCAGCACTCTGCGTTACAAACAGATCAGTCGCTGCACCCGTCGAGACTGCCGCGTCTACTGAATTCTCGCCTTCGATAAGGAAACGTCGTTCTTTCTTACGGACGGCGGCACGGTGCAGCTTCGCTGCTCGGGACACGCGCGGTGTGCGCTCGGTAAACGGGGCGGAAAAATCTAGCGTCATGGTGGCTTAGTCTACGGGATCAGAGTTAAGGTCTGCAGAACAGCAAAACGCCCCCGGAATCTTCCGAGGGCGTGTGGCGCATACGTACGGTGTTGCGCGGAAAATTAAGCGTTTGCCGGTGCGTTGACGTCGGCAGGCAGTGCGGACTTGGCAGCCTCACACAGTGCGGAGAAAGTGTCAAAGTCATTGACAGCCAGCTCTGCAAGCATCTTGCGGTCAACCTCGATCTCAGCCAAACGCAGGCCGTGGATCAGACGGTTGTAGGTGATGTCATTCATGCGGGCTGCAGCGTTGATGCGCTGGATCCACAGTTTGCGGAATTCCGACTTACGCGCGCGACGGTCGCGGTAAGCGTAAGTCATGGAGTGCAACCACTGCTCTTTTGCTACGCGGTAACGGCGGGAGCGCTGACCCCGGTAGCCCTTTGCGGACTTCAGGATTGTGCGACGCTTCTTCTTGGCGTTAACGGACCGCTTTACTCGTGCCACGGTGAAACTTCCTTAAATCTTGTTGTTGGTACTGATGTGGGATGAAACGAGTGGGCCTTTAGGCCTTGCCAAGCAAACGCTTGATGCGCTTCTGATCAGCCTGTGCAACGTCAACGTCACCCTTCAGACGGCGGGTGCGCTTAGAAGGCTTGTGCTCCAGCAGGTGGCGACGATTCGCCTGCTCACGACGCAACTTGCCGGAACCAGTCTGCTTGAATCGCTTTGCTGTGCCCTTGTGGGTCTTCTGCTTCATGGAGTTTCCTTAATCCCTTTAATTGACGGTTCGTTATTTCTTGCCCTTGCGTACTGGACCAAGCACCATGGTCATGTTGCGACCATCCTGCTTCGGTTTGGCTTCCACGACGCCATATTCTTCGACATCGTTAGCCAAGCGTTCCAGTAAGCGGAAACCAAGTTCAGGGCGCGACTGCTCACGACCGCGGAACATGATGGTTACCTTGACCTTGGAGCCCTTTTCCAGGAAGCGGACAACATTGCCCTTTTTGGTCTCATAGTCATGGTCGTCAATTTTTGGACGAAGCTTTTGCTCCTTGACGACGGTCTGCTGCTGATTCTTCTTGGACTCACGGGCTTTTTGGGCTTGTTCGTACTTGAACTTGCCGTAGTCCATGATCTTTGCGACAGGTGGCTTTGCGTTCGGCGCAACCTCAACTAGATCAAGATCGGCCTCATAGGCAACTTTGCGGGCGTCGTCTGTACGAACGACACCAACCTGCTCACCTTCAGGACCGATAAGACGGACTTCCGGTACTCGAATACGCTCATTAATGCGAGCTTCAGCGCTGATGTGTGACTCCTAAGTTCAAAAGGGGCGAATGAAACGTCTACCCTGCCACAATAAGAGCACTCCCCCGAGAAAACACACGTCAAGGATCAACACAGAGATCACTCGACGTATGCACCTTTACCCGTAACCAGCTCACGGAGCGGTATAAGGTGGGAGGAGACTCCACTTGCGACCTAAGTTCCTGGACGGAACCCTAGGTGGTAGTACGCATCAATCTAGCACGCATTAATCAATCACACAAATCGATGAGCACCTTCCCCATAGGAATGCCGCTGCATTGCGGTCACTCGCTCCGAGCAGGGCCATCACTCGCTCTAAGCATGCAGGATTTCCGCCAAAAATTGCCCGGTATAAGAGGCTTCCACCTTCGCCACATCCTCTGGAGTACCTTGCGCCACCACAGTGCCGCCACCAGAGCCGCCTTCGGGCCCCATGTCGACAATCCAGTCTGCTGCCTTAATTACATCCAGGTTATGCTCAATAATCAGCACTGAATTCCCTTTGTCCACCAGGCCTTGAATTACCAACATCAAGCGGCGAATGTCCTCAAAGTGCAACCCTGTGGTCGGCTCGTCCAGAATATAGACAGTGCGACCATGCGAACGCTTTTGCAACTCCGATGCCAGTTTCACCCGCTGCGCCTCACCACCGGACAGCGTCGTCGCTGATTGCCCCAAGCGCACGTAGCCCAAGCCGACGTCGACGAGTGTCGCTAGATAGCGATGGATTGAAGTAATCGGCTCGAAGAACTCGGCTGCTTCCGAAATCGGCATATTCAACACTTCGGCAATGTTTTTGCCTTTATAATGCACTTCCAGTGTTTCCCGGTTATAACGCGCGCCCTGACACACCTCACAAGGCACAAACACATCAGGAAGGAAGTTCATCTCAATCTTGAGAGTGCCTTCGCCTTGGCAGGATTCGCAACGCCCTCCCTTCACGTTGAAGGAGAAACGCCCAGGCTTATAACCGCGCACCTTAGCCTCTTGTGTTTCGGCAAATAGGTTGCGGATCTTATCGAACACACCGGTATAGGTCGCTGGATTGGAACGCGGAGTACGCCCAATCGGTGACTGATCGACCTGCACCATCTTGTCCAGGTTTTCGATACCTTCCACGCGCTTCGCCCGCCCCGGAACCTGACGGGCACGGTTAAGCTCGTTGGCCAAAGTCTTCGCCAAAATGCCGTTGACCACGGTAGATTTTCCCGATCCCGAAACTCCCGTGATGCAACACAGCACCCCTAGCGGAATGGTGACGTTGATGCCGCGCAGATTATTTTCCCGAGCACCAACAACGGTCAGCTGCCGCTCCTTATCAATTGGACGACGCTTTTCTGGAACTGCCAAAACCTTACGCCCAGACAGGTAATCCCCGGTTAACGATCCCGGGCAATCCGCAATCCCTGCAGGGGCCCCCTGATAAACGACCTCGCCGCCATATTCACCGGCGCGCGGGCCAATATCGACCATCCAATCCGAGGCACGAATCGTGTCCTCATCATGTTCCACGACAATCAAGGTATTGCCCAAATCGCGCAAGCGCTGCAAAGTAGCGATTAACCTGTGATTATCACGTTGATGCAAACCAATGGACGGCTCATCCAACACGTACAACACACCGGCGAGCCCGGCTCCGATTTGCGTGGCCAAGCGGATGCGCTGTGCCTCACCACCAGAAAGGGTGGAAGCACCGCGGTTGAGCGTGAGATAGGTCAGTCCGACGTCGACAAGAAATTGCAGACGCGCTTGGATCTCTTTGAGTACTGCACCAGCGATGATTTCGTTACGGTGATCCAACTGCAGCGTATCCAGGAACTGCGTGGCTTCTTCAATCGGTAGCTCTGCCAGCCCGGCGATCGAAAGCTCACCATGCGAGGTAGAAGCCAGCCGCACAGCGAGGATCTCCGGTTTCAAGCGTGTGCCCTTGCACTTCTTGCACGGCACCTGGCGGGTATAAGCCATGAAACGGTCTTTTTGTGAATCCGATTCGGCAGTATCCAACTTGCGACGCACATACCCTGCCGCACCTTCGAACGGGGCCGTCCAATCGCGCTGCCGACCGTAACGGTTTCGGTACCGCACACGAACTTCAGTTTTCGTGCCATTAACCAGCGCATCACGCTGCTGCTTAGTCAGTTGTGAAAATGGTGTCTCCGGGTCAAAATCCAGTGTCTTGGCCAGACCTTCGACTAATTTAACGAAATACCGTTGATTCGGGCTGGCGTACCAGGGCTGCACCGCCTTATTGGCTGGGGCATCCGGATCCGGAATCAACAAATCCTGATCCACCTCGTGGCGTGAGCCTAAACCATCACAACTCGGGCAAGCACCGTACGGTGAGTTAAAGGAAAAGGAGCGGGGTTCATACTCATCAATCGTCAGAGCATGCCCGTTTGGGCAGGCGGAGTTCTCAGAAAACATCCGCGTAGAATCCGGATCATCAACAAAATCAATGGTCACCAGGCCGTCGGCAAGCCGCAAGGCCGTCTCCACCGAATCGGTCAACCGTTGTTTCTGTGAAGCCTTAACCTGCAAACGGTCCACGATGACGTCGATATCGTGCTTGATCTGCTTTTTCAGTGTCGGTGGATCACTCAGCTGATAGATTTCACCATCAATCCGTGCGCGAGAAAAACCTTGTGCAGACAAATCAGCAAACAGATCCACAAACTCGCCCTTGCGTGTGCGCACGACTGGCGCTAGCACCTGGAATTTGGCTTTTTCCTCGTGCGCAAGCACCTGATCGACGATCATTTGTGTGGTTTGCCGTTCGATCACGGCATCGCAGGTAGGACAATGCGGGGTGCCTGCACGCGAAAACAGCAAACGCAAGTAGTCGTAAATCTCGGTGATCGTCCCGACAGTCGAACGCGGGTTGTGGTTGGTTGACTTTTGGTCAATTGAAACCGCTGGCGACAAGCCTTCAATAAACTCGACGTCCGGCTTGTCCATTTGCCCGAGGAACATACGGGCATACGAAGACAATGATTCCACATATCGACGTTGCCCTTCGGCAAAAATAGTATCGAATGCCAGTGAGGATTTACCCGAGCCAGAAAGCCCGGTAAACGCGATCATCTTATCGCGCGGCAAATCAATGTCCACGCCTTTTAGGTTATGTTCGCGTGCACCTTTGACCACCAAACGATCCGCCACGGATCCACCAAGCCTTCCCACAATTTTCTGTTTATATATCCGGCTGCAACCAGCACGCTTTAGACGCTCTCGTCCCTTCAAAACTACCAGGTTGTATGCAGCAACCATTATCGACGTAAACTGTCTGCATGAGCACCCTAGCGTTACATTCTGTGTCCATATCAGAGATGGACAACCAGTGTTATTTTCTTGTCGACGGCGACCAGGCGTTACTGATCGACGCCGCAGACGATGCCCCACGGCTGCTAGCTTTCGCTCAGGAATTAGGAGTCACCATCACCACGGTGTTGACCACCCACCGCCACTGGGATCACACGCGCGCGTTGGAAGAGTTGTTGGAAAAAACTAGCGCAAAGCACTACGCGTCATACCTGGATGCCCCAGCAATCCCCGGCAACATCGATGTGGAGCTACAGCATGGCGACGTTCTCGAATTCGCTGGCAAGGAATACCCAGTGATTATCTTGCGTGGGCATACTCCCGGTGGAGTCGCTTTAGCTGCTGTGATTGATGGTGTACCAAACTTGTTCGTCGGCGATTCGCTATTCCCGGGCGGTTTAGGAAAAACCGATTCCGAAGGCGATTTCGTGCGCTTGTTCCATGACGTCAGCGACCGGATTTTTGACCAATACCCCGATGAAACCAAAGTTTGGCCCGGGCACGGTAACCCAACCACTTTGGGAGAAGAGCGCGGCAAACTTACAGAATGGTGGGAACGACGCTGGTAAGTAACGAACAATGCCCACCACACTTTGTAGGCAGATAACGTAGAATTAGCGCTTAGTACTTCAAGCTACTATTACAAGGAGCATTACTAGCTATGATCCGCAAGATCGCACGACCAATGCTGGCTTCAGTCTTCATCCTCGACGGCGTTGATGCGCTGCGTAAGACTAACGAACGCGTTGACACCACCGAAGACCTGATCGCGCGTGTGCGCAAGATCGTCCCAGCAGACATCGCGGACGCTATTCCTAACAGCCCAAAGACCGTCGCTCGCGCTTTGGGCGGCATTAAAGTTGGTGCTGGTTCCCTGTTTGCTATCGGTAAGGCGCCACGTCTGGCTGCTGCAACCCTGGCAATCACTAGCTTGCCGACGCTTTTCACCCGCGATGCTTTCTGGTCTGCAGACGAAGATGACGAGCGCCGCGCACGTCTAAACAACTTCGCTACTTCCTCAGCTTTGCTGGGTGGCTTGTTCATCGCTTCCCAAGACACCGAGGGCAAACCAGGCCTAAAGTGGCGCGCAGAACACGCTTCGAAGCAGGCTGGCAAGAAGATGCAGCAGGCACTGCCAACACAATCTGATTCCGAAAAGATGCTCCAGGATGCCCGCGAAAAAGCAGGCGAATTCGGTGGTCAGGCTAGCGACTGGATCAAGGATTCCAGCGAAAAGGCGCAGGCCTACGTCAAGGACAACAAGGGCGACTGGTCCAAGAATGCCAATGAATGGCTGGATGCTGCACGCTCCAACGCCAAAACCGCCAAGAAGAGCACCGTAAAGGCCGCTAAAAAGGCCCAGGACAAGGCCAATGATGCTCTGAAGGACGCCGAGAAGAAGCACGGCAAGAAGGCAAAGAAAGCCCGCAAGAACGCCGAGAAGATTCAAAGCAAGGCAGACAAAGCTCTGTCCAAGGCTATGAAGAAGCTCGACAAGAAAATCGATTTCTAGGAAAATACTGACCATTGTCTCCCCGTAGAACTACGGGACAGCAATCCACGGGTTCGCAGAGAACCAAACGAGTACATCACTCGAACTATTCTGCAGAGCTCGCTGCCGAACAAAGCTATGTTGATGCTTTGTTCGGCATTTTGGATTCAGATGTCTCTCAAGCACGACAGCGTCTTGCCGACGCACAGCTAACTATCGACCCTGCCAATGCTGATTCCGATGCCTTGCTGCGTCGCGAAACCGAATATCACCGACTCCAAGAAAAACTCGACCAGTTGAACCTGGCGCAGATCGGTCTGGTTTTTGGACGCATAGATGTGGACGCGAAAGGTGAAAACCCGACGTCAGAGGGTCTGGACCGCCGATATATCGGACGCATCGGTCTCATGGATCGTGATGACGACTACCGTTCACTGCTGATCGACTGGCGCGCCCCTATGGCTCGGCCGTTCTATTTGGCCACTACTGCCCACCCAGAGGGAGTACGGGTTCGCCGACATATTCGCACCGCGGATCGCGTCGTCAAGGATATCGACGACGAGCTCCTATCTGGCACCGCTCCAGGCGACGCGGATCGCGCTGATGTAGCCGGCGAGGCTGCACTGCTGCACGCAATGAATAGCGCTCGCGGTGAACACATGGAGTCCATCGTAGAAACCATCCAGCGAGAGCAGGATGCGATCATTCGCGATAGCACCCGCGGGGTTCTCGTCGTGGAAGGAGGACCCGGCACAGGGAAAACTGCCGTCGCGCTGCACCGAGTGGCCTACTTGCTATACACCTGGCGGGAGCAGCTTTCACGGACCGGCGTATTGATCATCGGGCCGAACCCGACTTTTTTGAACTATATTTCGCAGGTTCTTCCCGAATTGGGGGAAACTGGCGTGGTTCTAAGTACGATTGGCCGTCTCTACCCGGGGTTGCGCCCTACCTTGCACGACACTGCTGAAACCCGACGGGTCAAAGGCTCGCTGCAGATGGTCGATGTGTTGAAAGCAGCGGTCAAGGCTTATCAACACGTACCGAAGCATAGCCGGGAAGTGGTGTTAGAAGGCACTCGCGTGGAGCTGACACCAACCATGGTGAAAACAGCTCGTACAAAGGCACGACGGTCGCGAAAACCGCACAACGAAGCCCGTGAAATCTTCAGTGAGCAGCTCCAAGAGCTTCTTGCACAGGGTTTGGCTGAAATCATAGGCCACGATCCACTAGATGGGGGCAACCTACTCAATAGCGCGGATATTTCAGCGTTGCATGAAGATATTTCCGATGAGGCCATCGTCGACGAGCTTGTAGACGAGTTCTGGCCGCAGTTAGGGCCGCGCCAAGTATTGCGCGAACTGTTATCCGACCGCGAGGCATTGCACGCTGCTTGTCGCGGTAACGGGGGCAAAGAATTCGCGTCTGCCCTATGGCGTTCGGAGCAAGGATGGTCGGATTCTGATGCCGCACTGTTGGATGAGCTTGCCCAGCTGCTGGGCAGCGGTGATGACGAACAGCAAGCTGCTGCGGATGAGCAGGAATGGCGCGAAGCACTGGAAGAAGCCGAGGGTGCACTGGATATCCTGGCTACTTCGGAATCCACCGATAACGATGATGTCTTCGACTCAGAAATACTGTCTGCGCACCACGTGATCGACGCGGAAACCTTAGCGCGTCGCCAGCAGGCACGTGATTATCGGACCACCGCAGAGCGGGCAGAAGGCGACCGTACCTGGGCATTCGGACACGTTGTCGTCGACGAAGCGCAGGAACTTTCTGCGATGGAATGGCGAATGGTGTTTCGCCGGAGCCCTAACCGATGGATGACGGTAGTTGGGGATCCTGCCCAAACGAGTTCACCGGCTGGCTGTGATAGCTGGAGCGAGGCATTGGAGCCGTTCGTCGGCAAGCGCTACCGGCAGCATCAACTGACGATTAATTATCGAACACCGGTGGAAATCGCTGAGCTGGCCGAAAGCATCGTGCACAAGTACAGCCCAGATACCACAGTGGCCCAGGCTATCCGTAACCGGAAAGGCGCTGTGCGCTGGCTACCAAGTGGTACCCCACCGGAGGAGGTTCGTGATCAATTGCGCGCAGACGAGACTGCCGCGAGTGCGGAAGACGATACCGCTGGCCAAAACCAGCGCAGTTATGCGATTATTTCTGCCCACAATGCCGCCACGTACAAGGGCCTAGAATTTGACCACGTGATCGTCGTGGAGCCGGAACAAATCATTGCTGCTTCCTCGCGCGGATGGCAGGATCTCTACGTTGCATGTACCCGCGCAACGCAGACTCTCAGCATTATCGGCACGTTGGACTTAGCAGGGTGAGACTAAGAAGGCTTGGACTTAGCAGGGTTGAGATTAGACAGGCACTAGTACCACGCCGGTTTTCACCGGCGGTGCCTGTCTAACTGTGGTGGCTATGCCACGGTGTGCACGATAATCACGTCACAATCGGATTGTCGTGCGATATCTGCTGGCACCGAGCCCAATAACCGTCCCGTCAGGGTATTGATGCCACGGTTTCCTACCACGAGCACATCAGCATCGTGTTGGGAAACTATGCGCATTAGCGCCGCGACGGGGCTTCCAGTTTCCATGGCTGCAGCCACTGTCTGTACGCCAAGCGCTCTGGCCTCTTCACACGCTGGTTGCAATATAGAATCGGCTTGTTCTTGTCCGACTACTGGATGTTCACTTTGGCATTCTTGCTGACCGACTGTGTCTTCAGGTTCGTAGTAGGCGCACGCGATGATTAACTCGGCGTCGAAGGCTGCGGCCAAACGCGCAGCACGCCGGACCGCTAATAGTGATGACGGGGAGCCATCGCTGCCAACCACAATGGTGGAGTAATCTTCGTTGCTAGGATCGGCGGGTGGCTTCCCCATGCCGGAGGATTCAGATCTCATGATTCCCGGAGCCCTGCTCCCCTATGCTTGCGCTTCGTCTGCTTGTTCATGATGATCACTGTTGACAACCAACACGTCTACATCAAAACGCCGAGTAACCTCACTGGGTATGCTGCCGAAAACACGACCGGACAGCGTCTTTAGGCCGCGGTTGCCGATGACCACAAGGTCGGCTGCGGATTCTTCAACCACCTCCCGTAGCACTGCTACCGGGCCCCCATTAAGTGCACGTAGCTCGATGTGCCCTGCACCTTCGTCCGTAGCTACCTGTTGGGCTTCGAGCAGGATATTTTCGGCGGCATCGCGATTAATAACGGGCAGCGCATTTGCGTCGGCTTTGGCATCAATCATGAGACCATTTTTCTGGTAAAAAGCAGAAACGATGATCAGCTTGGCTTGAAATGCCCGCGCCAGACTCGCAGCTGACCGCACAGCATGCAGTGACGAGTCCGATCCGTCAGATCCAGTAACGATAGTGGAATATGCGACCACGGGGGAGTTCCTTCCGAACTTGGCAATAGTGCGATTCTAACGCCTTATCTCACACTCCACGGAAAAATCACCGGAGAATCTGGCAAATATGACGCGATTATCACCACACTGGCTGCAAGTTATATACCAGCTTCTTTCACTCCGCGCAGTTCCTTTTTCAGATCCGCGATCTCATCACGCAATCGGCCTGCCAACTCGAACTTGAGATCCCGGGCAGCAACCTTCATTTGCTTCGTCAGATCGTCGATAAGAGTTTGGATCTCGCCTTCTGCCATGGATGACACGTCTGGCTTGTCGACGAGGGCCGCATCGCCGGATTCCGAGTTATTTGCCGCTTCCCCGTCATCACCAGATTCGTAAACTTGATCCAAGATATCCGCGATCTTTTTCCGCAGTGGCTGCGGGTCGATGCCGTGTTCCTTGTTGTAGGCGATCTGCTTTTCCCGGCGGCGTTCGGTTTCTTCGATAGCGTTGTTCATTGATTCCGTGATCCGGTCGGCGTACATGATCACTTCACCTGAGACGTTACGAGCGGCACGACCAATCGTTTGAATCAGCGACGTCGTCGAACGCAGAAAGCCTTCTTTGTCTGCATCCAAAATCGCCACCAGGGAAACTTCTGGCAGGTCCAAGCCCTCACGCAACAAGTTAATGCCGACAAGCACATCGAACTCACCCAACCGTAACTGCCGCAGCAATTCCACACGTTGCAAGGTGTCAATGTCGGAGTGCAAGTAGCGCACCTTGACACCGTGTTCCAGCAAGTAATCAGTAAGGTCTTCGGCCATGCGTTTGGTCAGCGTAGTCACGAGCACGCGCTCATTCTTTGCCGTGCGCGTTTTCACCTCATCGATAAGGTCGTCGATCTGGCCTTTGGTTGGTTTCACGGTGACCTTCGGGTCCACCAGGCCCGTCGGACGAATGACCTGCTCTACGTATTCACCACCGGCCGCGGTGATTTCGTAGTCACCCGGGGTGGCAGAGAGATAGACAGTCTGGCCGACGCGTTTTTCAAATTCGTCGAAAGTCAGCGGGCGGTTATCCAGAGCGGAGGGTAAACGGAAACCGAAATCTACTAAGTTCCGTTTACGCGACATATCACCTTCGAACATGCCCCCGATCTGTGGGACGGTCACGTGTGACTCGTCGATGATCGTAAGGAAGTCTTCTGGGAAATAATCCATCAATGTTGCTGGTGCGCTGCCAGCCTCTCGCCCGTCGATATGGCGCGAATAGTTTTCGATGCCGGAGCAGAAACCGACTTGTTCGATCATTTCCAGGTCGTATTCGGTGCGCATGCGTAACCGTTGGGCTTCGAGAAGCTTGCCGCGATTTTCCAATTCTGTAAGACGCTGTTGTAGCTCCTCTTTGATGTCCGCAATGGCTTTTTCCATGCGTTCTGGCCCCGCGACGTAATGTGTGGCTGGGAAGATACGGACCTCGTCGACTTGTTCTAGGATGTCGCCGGTCAAAGGGTGGATATAGTACAGCGCGTCGATGTCGTCTCCGAAAAATTCGATTCGCACAGCGCGTTCTTCATAGGCCGGGATGATATCGACGGTATCGCCGTTGACGCGGAAGGCACCGCGGGTAAATCCGACGTCGTTGCGTTCGTATTGAATATCGACCAGTAGGCGCAGGAAGCGGTCACGCTCGACCTCGTCATCGACCTTCATGACGACGGAGCGGTCCAGGTAGGACTGTGGGGTTCCCAGACCATAAATGCACGAGACGGAAGAGACCACGACGACGTCGCGGCGTGATAGCAGCGCGGAGGTCGCGGAGTGGCGCAGGCGTTCGACGTCCTCGTTGATTGAGGAGTCTTTTTCGATATAGGTGTCCGTCTGCGCGACGTAGGCTTCGGGCTGGTAGTAGTCGTAGTACGAGACGAAGTATTCCACCGCGTTGTGCGGGAGAAGTTGGCGCAATTCGTTGGCCAGCTGCGCCGCGAGGGTTTTATTCGGCGCCATGACTAGCGTGGGACGCTGCTGTTGTTCAATCAGCCAGGCTGCGGTGGCGGATTTACCAGTACCGGTGGCGCCGAGTAAGACGACGTCGGATTCGCCTTCTTTCAGGCGCCGATCGAGTTCTTTAATTGCTGTTGGCTGGTCACCGGCCGGTTGGTACTCGGAAACGACCTCGAAGGTCTTTTTCCGGCGCTCGATTGCGCCGACTGGGCGGTGTTCGGATTCAGATAAAACAGGGTACTCAGCAGCAAAAGCCATAGTCGCCAGTCTACTCTGCTATCTCGGCTGCTAGTGCTTGGTCAACTGTTTAATCTTGTCGACGGCTTGTGCGATTTGTTGTGTTAGGTCTTCTTCAGTGCCGTTGTTGTCGAGGAGGATGTCTGCGTGTTGTTTGCGCGTTTCGTCGTCGATTTGCGCGTTGATTCGACGGCGGACATCGTCAACGTCGAGGCCACGCTTGGTAGTCAGCCGTTCGAGGCGCACGTGTTCTGCGGCGTGCACGACGATGGTTGCGTCCATGTCTTTGTGTAGGCCTTTATCGATCAGCAGGGGCATGTCGTAGATGACGGCTTCTGCCCCATTTTCGCGGGCTTCGTCGAAGAGTTCTTGTGTGCGCTGGTTGATGCGTGGATGGGTGATGTTGTTGAGTCGCTGGGTGGTTTCTTTGTTTTCGAATGCGCGTGATGCAAGCAGTCCTCGGTCGAGGGAGCCGTCGGTATTGAGGATGTCTGCGCCGAATTCTTTGGTGAGTTCGGCGAGTGCGGGTTGGCCGGGTTCGACGATTTCGCGTGCGATGAGGTCGGCGTCGACGATTGGGAATCCGTGTTCTTGCAGGCTTCGGGCGACGGTTGACTTACCGCTGCCGATCCCTCCGGTAAGTCCGATAATTTTCATAATCCCAGTGTAGAACGCAAAAACCCACTTCTCAATGCCCGGGTTGGGGCAGAAAGAAGTGGGTTCTTATGCTTTTGCGACGCTAGCTGAAAACTCCGGCTAGCTAAGCGGCTTGTTTAGTTGCCAGCCAGCTTGTCGCGCAGTGCAGCAAGCTGCTCGTCGGAAGCCAGGGAACCTGCATCCTCGGTGGTGCCTTCGGATGACGGAGCGGCATCCGATGCGCCGGACTCGGAGGAGTAGTTAGCGGCTTCGTCGCTGTTAGCAGCGGCTTCTGCTGCGGCACGGTTGCGCTCGATCTGCGCGGTGTGCAGCTGGAAGCGACGCTCGGACTCGGCGTAACGAGCTTCCCAGGCCTGACGCTGCTCGTCGAAGCCTTCTTTCCACTCGTTGGTCTCTGGGTCGAAGCCTTCTGGGAACAGGTAGTTGCCCTGCTCGTCGTAGGAGTCGGCCATGCCGTACTTGGATGGATCGAATTCCTCGGTGTAGTCCTCGTCTGCCTGTTTCAGGGACAGGGAGATGCGACGACGCTCGAGGTCGATGTCGATGACCTTGACCATGGCTTCTTCGCCAACGTTGACAACCTGGTCTGGAACCTCGACGTGGCGCTGGGCCAGCTCGGAGATGTGAACCAGGCCTTCGATGCCTTCTTCGACGCGAACGAACGCACCGAATGGAACCAGCTTGGTGACCTTGCCTGGAACGATCTGACCCACAGCGTGAGTGCGGGCGAATACGCGCCAAGGATCTTCTTGGGTTGCCTTCAGCGACAGGGAAACGCGCTCGCGGTCCAGATCAACATCCAGGACCTCAACGGTTACTTCGTCACCAACGGTGACAACCTCGGATGGGTGGTCGATGTGCTTCCAGGACAGCTCGGAAACGTGTACCAGACCGTCGACACCGCCCAGGTCCACGAAGGAACCGAAGTTGACGATGGAGGAAACGACACCCTTGCGGACCTGACCCTTTTGCAGCTGGTGCAGGAATTCGGAGCGAACCTCGGACTGGGTCTGCTCCAGGTATGCACGGCGGGACAGAACAACGTTGTTGCGGTTCTTGTCCAGCTCGATGATCTTAGCGTCAAGCTCCTGGCCAATGTATGGCTCCAGGTCGCGAACGCGACGCATTTCTACCAGGGAAGCAGGCAGGAAGCCACGCAGACCGATATCCAGAATCAGGCCGCCCTTGACAACCTCGATGACGGTACCGGTGACGTGCTGATCGCTCTCCTTGAGGTCCTCGATGGCACCCCAAGCGCGCTCGTACTGTGCGCGCTTCTTGGAAAGCAGCAGACGGCCTTCCTTGTCTTCCTTCGTCAAAACCAGGGCGTCGATCTGGTCGCCCAGCTGAACAACCTCATCTGGGTTGACGTCGTGCTTGATGGACAACTCGCGAGAAGGAATTACGCCCTCGGTCTTGTATCCGATGTCAAGCAGTACCTCGTCGTGATCGACCTTGACGACGGTACCTTCTACAATGTCACCGTCATTGAAGTACTTGATGGTCTCGTCGATCGCGGCGAGAAAATCCTCAGCAGTGCCGATGTCGTTTACGGCTACCTGAGGGGCCTTAGAAGCTGTCATATTGTTGCGTGCTCCGAAATGGATAGGAAATCGATTGTGTACATTCGCAGTCTCTCGAAGGCTTCACTTCAGACAATGAACCAAAGAACGGTTCAGCCTTTCATGTAAGCTCACGATCTCGCGCTACAAGCACGTCGAACTTCCTATCAGAGTTCACGCACTTCTAACGCATAGACATGCCCCACAAAGCATAAACCCGTTCAGTGAGCTATGCAAGCTTTTGTTCTCTATTTTCCGGTCGGAGCAGGGAAGTTTTTTAAAACCCAACCGCCAGACACAACTCTCTAACACTACTCCGGTGTTAACTACATCCCCACAGGTCAAGACACGCTTCACTAAAACCTATCACCCCAAACTTGTTCAACAATTTAGGCTTGACTAAATAACGGGTGAATCAAAACACACGAAAATTTCAGTGAGAGAACAGTCACTGCTATACTTTGCGCAATCCCGCGATCTCACCTCGGCAAAACTACTTACATGTACTTGCAGTGATATTTCAGTCGCCAATTGACGTCATCGCGTGGAGCTTTGAATTCGACACTCACAGGAGAATGTAATGAAGATGACGAAGTCCATCGGAGTGCTGGCAGCTGCCGGGCTCTCACTGACGCTGGTTGCCTGCAGCGACGATTCTGGAAGCTCCAGTGCTGGCGGCAGTACTGAAGGCGGCACCAACTACGTGCTTGCCAACCTCACAGAGCCACAAAACCCGCTGGTTCCCGGAAACACCAACGAGGCTGGCGGCGGAACCGCAATTCAGTTCCTCTATTCGGGACTGACCTACTACGACGCCGAAGGCGAGTCACACAATGACCTCGCTGAAAGCATCGACTTCGACGGCGACCGCACCTATACCGTCAAACTGAAAGATGCCAAGTGGGAAGACGGCACCCCGATTACAGCCAATGACTTCGTCGATGCTTGGAACTACACAGTCTCGGAATCGTTGCTCCAGGAGTCTTTCTTCACACCAATCAAAGGTTATGCAGAAGGCGCAGAGTCCATGGAAGGTCTGACCGTCGAAGACGACAAGACCTTCACCATTGAGCTTTCCGAGCCAACCGCTGACTTTGAGCAACGTCTCGGCTACGGCCCATTCAAACCACTGCATCCTTCAGCATTTGACGACATCGACGCCTACGGCGAAAAACCAATCGCTAATGGCCCATACAAACTCGCTGAGTGGAACCACAACGAAAACATCCTTCTCGTTCCTAATGAGGAATACGAAGGCGACCGCAAAGCACAAAACGACGGCGTCGACTTCCGCATCTACACCCAGCAGGATGCCGCCTATGCAGATCTGCTGTCCGGAAACCTGGACGTCATTGATTCCATTCCGGAATCCGCATTGTCTCAATTCGAAGACGAGCTGGGCGATCGGGCAATCTCGCAGCCATCCGCAATTTTCCAGGCATTCACAATCCCGAGCGAGCTAGAGCACTTCGAGGGCGAAGAAGGCAAACTTCGTCGTCAAGCCATCTCCCTCGCTTTTGACCGGGAAGAAATCTCCAAGACGATTTTCCGTGACACCGTTACCCCAGCCAAGGACTTCACCTCCCCAGTTATCCCTGGTTATGAAGAGGACCTAGAGGGCAATGAGGTTCTTGAATTCGATCCTGAAAAGGCGAAAGAACTCTGGGAGCAGGCCAACGATATCAGCGAGTTCAACGGCACTTTCGAAATCGCTTATAACGCCGATGGTGGCCACCAAGCGTGGGTTGATGCCCTCACCAACCAGTTGTCGAATAACCTCGAAATCGATGCGATCGGCAACCCATACCCTGATTTCAAGGGTCTGCGCGATGACATCACGAGCGGAAGCATCGACACCGCTTTCCGTTCCGGTTGGCAGGCCGACTACCCATCTTTGGGTAACTTCCTGGAACCGAATTTTGCCACCGGTGGTAGCTCAAACGACGGTAAATACTCGAGTGAAGAATTCGATGCCAAGTTGGCTGAAGCACAGCAGGCAGAAAGCGCCGAAGAAGCTACCAAGCTCTACTCGGAAGCACAGAAGATCCTCTTTAAGGACCTGCCAGCAATCCCAATGTGGTACTCCAACGCTGCGGCCGGATATTCCGAAGCTGTCGAGAACGTAGAATTCGCATGGAACCGAGTTCCAGTGTTCTACGCCATCACCAAGTCTTAAGAAAAAGCTAATGAGTGTTACAAAACACTCAGATAGGTTACACTAAGGCGACGTCAATCCGGTCAGTCCGAATGCGACTGACCGGATTTCGCCCGTTATAAGTTAAGGAAAAACCTATGTTGCATTACATAGGGCGCCGAGTCTTGCAAATGGTTCCAGTCTTTTTCGGAGCCACGTTCTTGATTTTTGCCCTCGTGTTCTTGATGCCAGGTGATCCCGTCGAAGCCCTCGGCGGCGACCGTGGTCTCAGTGATATTGCCCGGCAGCGTATCCAGGAAGAATACAACCTGGATAAGCCCTTCCTCGTGCAGTACCTGCTCTACCTCAAAGGCATTTTCACCCTTGATTTTGGCATGACTTTTTCTGGCCAGTCAGTCTCATCGCTTATGGCCAATGCCTTTCCGGTGACGATCAAACTGACAGTAATGGCTGTCGTGTTCGAAACCATTTTTGGTGTGCTGTTCGGTTTCATTGCCGGAATTCGCCGCGGCGGAATCTTCGACTCCACCGTTTTGGTGCTGTCTCTGCTGGTAATTGCGATTCCATCCTTCGTGATCGGTTTCGTGATGCAATTTTTCGTCGGTGTGAAATGGGGCTTGTTACCCGTCACGGTCGGTCGTAACGAAACCTTCCTCGAGCTGCTCATGCCCGCCATCGTGCTGGGTGCAGTATCGCTGGCCTATGTCATCCGCTTGACCCGGCAATCCGTATCGGAAAATCTCCGGGCAGATTACGTGCGCACCGCTCGCGCCAAAGGCATGTCGGGCGGCTCAGTAATGACCCGCCACGTGCTGCGGAATTCCATGATTCCCGTGGTTACCTTTATCGGCGCCGACCTCGGAATTCTGATGGGCGGTGCAATCATTACCGAAGGAATCTTCGGCATTAACGGTATTGGTGGCACTTTGTACCAGGCGATTATCCGTGGTGAACCCGCCACCGTCGTATCCATCACCACCGTGCTGGTCATCGTCTACATCATCGCCAACTTGCTGGTCGACTTGATGTACGCCGTGCTCGATCCAAGGATTCGCTATGACAAATAAGAACTACTTCCAACGCCCGCGCCTGGAACGCTACGTCGCAGACACCGATGAACAAGGCCTGGGCGCAGTCGACGCCGTGAACGACGACCGCCCGCCACGTTCCCAATGGGGCGAAGCCTGGGCTAGCCTGCGCAAACGCCCCCTATTTTGGGTCTCGGCAGTTTTGATTCTGTGCACCATCGCCTTGGCACTGTTCCCGCAGGTCTTTACCTCGACTGATCCACGCTTTTGTGAATTATCAAATTCCCTGGGTAAACCAACTTCCGGTCACCCATTTGGCTTTGACCGTCAAGGCTGCGATATTTATGCCCGCACCGTTTATGGCGCACGCGCTTCGGTGGCCGTAGGAATTCTTGCAACCGCCATGGTCATGATTATCGGTACCATCATTGGCGCAACCGCCGGCTTCTTCGGCGGCTGGGTGGACTCGGTCCTTTCTCGCTTTACCGACGTTTTCTTCGCCGTGCCACTGCTGTTGGCCGCCATCGTCGTCATGCAGATGTTCCGCGAATCACGCTCGCTATGGTCTGTGGTCCTGGTGCTGTCATTATTCGGTTGGACGAATATCGCACGTATTGCCCGTGGAAGTGTGATGAGCGTGAAAAATGAAGACTTCGTTACCGCCTCCCGCTCACTTGGTGCCTCACGCTGGACCATGCTGACCAAACACATCCTGCCAAATGCCGCGGCTCCAATCATCGTCTACGGCACCGTCGCACTCGGTGTGTTCATCGTCGCCGAAGCTACCTTGTCCTTCCTGGGTATCGGGTTACCACCAGAAGTCGTGAGCTGGGGTGGCGATATTTCTTCGGCACAAAGCTCGTTGCGTACCCGACCTGAAATTCTGTTCTACCCGGCCGGAGCACTGGTAATTACCGTGCTGAGCTTCATCCTCATGGGCGATGTCGTCCGCGACGCCCTAGACCCGAAAGCGAGGAAACGATGAGTTCTTCCGAGAAACACTCCAGTGGTGCCAAAACCGACGCAGCAAAAACCAGCGAAGCTACCTCAACTGCAGACTCACCACAGCCTTTGCTGCGCATGGACGACGTGAAGATTTCTTTCCAGTCATCGACAGGTGTCGTCGAAGCAGTCCGCGGAGTCAGCTTCGATATTTATCCGGGTGAATCCGTCGCGATCGTTGGTGAATCCGGATCAGGTAAATCCACCACCGCGATGTCGATTCTTGGTTTGCTGCCCGAAAACGGATCCGTTACTGGCGGGTCGATCATCTTCGATGGCCAGACCATCAACGAGATGAGCGAAAAGCAGATCCAGAAAATCCGCGGTTCAAAGATCGGGCTGGTCCCGCAGGATCCAATGTCCAACCTGAACCCAGTATGGAAGATCGGCACGCAAGTCGCGGAATCTCTCAAGGCGAATAACGTCGTCGGCAAATCCGAGGTGAAAAAGCGCGTCAACGAATTGCTGGCGGAAGCCGGTTTGCCTGATCCAGAATCGCGGGCGAACCAATACCCTCACGAGTTTTCTGGTGGTATGCGGCAACGTGCACTGATCGGTATTGGCTTGGCAGCGAACCCACGTTTGCTCATTGCCGACGAGCCGACCTCCGCGTTGGACGTGACCGTGCAGAAAAAGATCCTGGACCACCTGAAAACTCTGACTGATCAGCACGGCACTGCCCTGCTATTTGTTACCCACGACCTGGGGTTGGCGGCAGAGCGCGCCGAGCACCTGATCGTGATGCACCGCGGACGCATTGTAGAAGCCGGTCCTTCGCGGGAAATCCTGGAAGACCCGCACCATCCGTACACCCAGCGATTGGTTAACGCCGCACCGCTGATGGCCTCGCAGCGCACCCACACCACCGCACAGGTAGGCGTCGGCAAACAGGCTGATGAAACCGCCGCGCAGGATCACAAGCCAGCGCACGACAAAGCTGCCCCGCAGGAGATTATCCGAGTAAAAGACCTGACGAAGGAATTCCCGGTTCGCGGCAAACGCGGTGAAATGTTTAAGGCCGTTGATAACGTCTCCTTCACGCTGAACAAGGGCGAGACTTTGGCAGTCGTCGGAGAATCTGGCTCCGGTAAATCCACCGTGGCGAATATGGTGCTGAACCTGCTGGAACCAACCTCGGGCGAAATTCTGTACCAGGGCGAAAACGTGCAAAAGATGACGGCGAAAGAAATTTTCCGCTTACGCCGCAAATTGCAAGTTGTGTTCCAAAACCCGTATGGCTCGCTGGATCCGATGTATTCGGTATACAAGTCCATCGAGGAACCGCTGGTACTGCACAAGGTTGGCAACCGGAAGTCGCGTGAAAAACGAGTCGCCGAATTGCTAGATATGGTGGCCATGCCGGCGTCCGCTATGCGCCGCTACCCCAACGAGCTGTCTGGTGGTCAGCGCCAGCGCATCGCTATTGCGCGCACTCTGGCGTTGGAACCAGAAGTTATTGTGCTCGACGAAGCCGTGTCTGCTTTGGACGTCCTGGTGCAAAACCAGGTCATCGAACTGCTCAATGAGCTACAGCAGAACCTGCGTTTGTCGTACCTGTTCATTACGCACGATCTGGCAGTGGTCCGCCAGACCGCCGATAACGTTGTGGTGATGAAAAATGGGCAGATTGTGGAGCGCGGCCCGACAGAATCGCTGTTCGACGATCCGCAGCAGGACTACACCAAGGAACTCATCAACTCGGTTCCAGGTTTGTCCATCAAACTCGGTTCTGGACTGCACAAGGGCCAGGCATAACCGCGTCGTAGCTAACAGCAAAGTACGACTAAAATGGGCTTATGGCCCGCACACGTACTTCGTACCCAGCAAGCACCCGATTTCTGCAGGTGCTGCGCGTCCAGGATGTCACCGACGGCATGCGTCGGGTCACCCTGGGCGGTCCACAACTAGCAGCGCATACTGCGGACAACGGCTACGTCGTCCCAGAGTTTCGCTCAGATAATTTCGATGACTCCATCAAACTAATCCTGCCCAATTCTCCTGGAAAACAACCCGTGGGCCCATCGCAGCGCGATGGAAAATTGGATTGGCCTGCAAAATCTTCGTCGTCGCCACGCCGAACTTATACCGTGCGCCGTTTCGACAGCCAACACGGCGAGCTGGACGTAGATTTTGTTTTACACGGCTCCGGCCCCGCAACCTCGTGGGCGTCGCAAGCCCAACCCGGCGATATTCTACAAATCGCAGGCCCGAAGTCGACGTCTTCCGAACCGCAAGGCGCTGACTGGATCCTTGCCGCTGGTGATGCTACCGCGTTGCCCGCGCTGAGCCGTTGGCTAGAAGAATGGCCTGCCGGGCAGCGCGGCAAGTTTTTTATTTTGGTCGACGAGCATTCCCACCGCCAACAACTCCCCTGCCCAGATGGCGTGGAAATCACCTGGTTATTCCACAGCGATGCGCACACGCTTTTCGACGCCATCTCCACCACCGACTGGTGGGACGGCGAAGTTTTCGCCTGGGTAGCTGGCGAGTCTGCCAGTTTGAAACCGATTCGCCGGTGGCTGCAGGAGGCCAAGAGGCTACGTAAACACCAGATGCATTTTTCTGGTTATTGGAAATCCCGCACGAAGCACTACTCGACGCCACCACGCCGAGCGACAGAAACGCTGGCCAGCCCCAGCGCGCATAGCACAACGACGAACGCTGCCGAACCAGCACAATTGACGCCGCACAAGGACGGGCACGCTGGGAACGGTACGTCAACCCGCAACGCTCAGGCAGAATTTGCTGCCCTGAGTGACCTCACCGCGGCTTTCGCCATTCGCACGGCAGTAACCGTGGGACTGGGCACCACCTTGGCCACCGCCCCGCGTGATGTGCACGAGCTTGCTGCAGCCACGAACACCCAAACGGCTGGGCTGGAAAAGCTTTTGGTGTACCTGGAAACCCTGGGCTTGGTTTCCCGTGCCGCGTCTGCGCAGTGGCAGTTGACTGCTTCTGGCCGGATTCTGGCTGAAGACGCCACCGTCGAGCAGCTATCTGATAACAATCAGCGCAACCAAGCAACTTTGGCGGGGCTCGTGCACCTGCGTACCGCGCTTGTCGACGGCTACCACCCGGGAGTTGCGGCTGCGGCCGGGACATCCACGGGATTAGGCACCGCAACAGCACCAACAGACGCAATAGAGGCAACAGAAGCAACAAACACAACTAACTCAGTTATTCCGGTGACTGCGGATCTGGCACAACGCGACGATGCGGCGGCAACCGAGTATCTGCAGGATCTCTACCGCAAGCAACAACAAGCCGGGGCAGATTCGCTACGGCTTGCTTGCCAGTGCCGCCTGCCGGATTCCACTGGTGAAACCGGTTTTTCCGCACCGTCTGCTGCCTCACGTTCTGCCTCAGGTTCTGACACCGCGCAGTCTAGTGTCGCGCAGTCTAGTGCTGAGCGGTCTAGTGCCGAGAGCGCACTGGTCACCTTCGCACTGTACGGCGAGCAGCTGCGCAGCCGGGAAGAGCTGTATTATCTCTTCGGCCGCGCAGGGTTGCCAGCGCCGACCGTCGGCAAGCACGGCTCCGATCTGCCAGATGCAGGCAGCTTAGTCTTCGAGTTTCGGACCTAGAAGAAGTGGCTCACGCCCCGACCGCAATGCCGAGCAACTCGCGGTTGGCTCTCGAGCACTCCAGAATGCTGCCGGGTGCTAGCTCTAGCTAAGCTAGTGCTCGGCGGCTTGCCAGTTGGTGCCGGAACCGGTGGAAACCTCCAGCGGGACGGTCAGCGTGATGGCTTGATCCATTTCGCGTTCCACCAGCTCGCGGACCTGCTCTAGCTCGCCTTGCGCGATTTCCACGACCAACTCGTCGTGCACCTGCAGCAGCACCCGGGACCGCAGCTTCGCTTCCCGCAGTGCGTCGTCGACGCGGATCATCGCCACCTTAATGATGTCTGCGGCTGTGCCCTGAATCGGCGCATTCAACGCGGCCCGTTCGGCGTTCTCCCGGGCAACGCGGTTATCTGAGTTCAGCTCCGGCAAATAACGGCGCCGACCAAACACCGTTGCGGTAAAGCCATCATGCCGGGCCTTTTCGACGACCTCATCCAGGTACTGCTTCACCCCACCGAAGCGGGCGAAGTAGTTTTCCATGATCTTTTTTGCCTCCCCCGGTGGAATATTCAGCTGCTGCGATAGGCCATAGGCAGACAAGCCGTACACCAGGCCGTAGGACATTGCCTTAACCCGGCGGCGCAGTTCCGGGGTGACTTCTTCCACCGGGACGTCGAACACGCGCGAACCGACGTAATTGTGCAGGTCTTCGCCTTCTTGGTAGGCCTGGATTAGCCCCGGATCTCCGGATAAGTGCGCCATCACGCGCATTTCGATCTGCGAGTAGTCCGCACTCAGCAGCGTTTCAAAACCTTCACTGACCTGGAATGCGGAGCGGATTTTCCGTCCGGCCTCGGTACGCACCGGGATATTCTGCAAGTTCGGGTCTGACGAGCTCAACCGGCCAGTCGAGGCCACCGTTTGGTGGAAGCTGGTGTGAATGCGCCCATCGCCTTGCACGGTTTTGGACAAGCCTTCCAGGGTAGTCTTCATTTTCTGGTATTCGCGGTGTGCCAGCAGCCGGTCCAAAAATGGGTGCGGGTGCTTCGCCGCCAAAGCCTCGATCTCACCGGCGGCGGTGGAATAACCAGTTTTGGTTTTCTTCGTCTTCGGCAAATCTAGGGTCTCAAACAGCACGGTTTGCAACTGTTTGGGCGAATTCAAGTTCAGGTTTTCATCACCGGCCAGCTCGCGGGCGGCGTCTTGTTCTTCGCGCACCATCTCGGCGAAGGTCTCGGCTTGCTCGTCCAACACCTCACGGTCGACAGCAATACCGGTGGCTTCCATAGTTCCTAGGATCTGCACCAGCGGCAGCTCCAGGTCGCGGTACAGCTCGAAACTCTCGATCTTCAGCAGCTCGGTGGTCAAAAGCTCCGCCAGCTCGAGGATCGCCCCGGCTTTTTCCAACAGCTGCTGGGTTTCCCCCTCCCCGCCCGGCAGGGTTTTCTGCAGGTGGCGCTGGTAAACATCGGCCAGATCATAACCGCGCTGGCCTGGGCGCAGCAGATATGCGGCGATCGCGGTGTCGTGGCCGATGCCGCGCAGCTGGTAGCCGCGGCCTGCCAGCATGTGGAAGGCAGCTTTGGCCTCGTGCAAATATTTGCTGGCGCTGTCGTCGGCAAGCCACTCTGCCAGGGCTTTGTCTTCGTCGGCGGAAAGATCTTCCAGCACCACCGTGATGCCTTGCCGGTTCGTATCGACGAACGCGATCGCTGTGGCATCACCCTGCCCCGGCGCGCCGTTGCCGTCGACGAAGATGGCGACGCCTTCGGTGTGCTCGGCGAGCCAGTCGGTAAGTGTGGCTTCGTCGTGTGTGATGGCGGGCAATTCTGGGGTGTCGTCAATCTCAGTTTCAGCGCCAAATACGCCGAGTACGCGGTCGCGCAGGTTGGGGCCGAATTCGAGGTCGTCGAAATGGGCGGCCACTTGGTTGGCGTCGACGTCGCCAAAAGAAAGATCATCCGGGCTGTGCGAAAGTTGCATATCGGTGATCATTTGTGTGAGTTCACGGTTGAGGCGCACTTGTTCGATGCGTTCGCGGAAGCTGTTGCCGGCTTTGCCTTTGATGTCGTCGGCGTGTGCGATCAGCTCGTCGAGGCTGCCGTATTGTTTGATCCATTTTTGCGCGGTCTTTTCGCCCACGCCGGGGATATTAGGCAGGTTATCGGATGGGTCGCCGCGCAGGGCTGCGAAGTCCGGGTATTGCTGCGGGCTCAAGCCGTATTTTTCTTCCACGGCATCTGGGGTGAAGCGGTGCAGCTTGGATACTCCGCGCATGGGGTACAACACGGTGGTGGTGTCGTTGACCAACTGGAGGTAGTCGCGGTCGCCGGTGACGATCAGGGTTTCGTATTCGCCGGACTGTGCCCCGGCTGCGGTGGCCAGGGTGGCGAGGATGTCGTCGGCCTCGTAGTTTTCGACTGAGAGCGTGGTGATGCCGAGTGCTTCGATGACTTCGCGGATGAGTTCGACTTGGCCTTTGAATTCTTCTGGCGTGGCTGCGCGCTGGGCTTTGTAATCCGGGAATTTTTCGGTGCGGAAGGTTTTGCGCCCGACGTCGAAGGCCACTGCGATGTGGTCGGGTTTTTCATCGCCGACGATGCCGGTGAGCATGGTGAGGAATCCGTAGACCGCGTTGGTGTGCTGGCCGCCGCCGGTGGAGAAATTTTCTGCCGGGAGTGCGTAAAAAGCACGGAAGGCCATGGAGTGTCCGTCGATGAGCAAGAGGCGTTTCATGCCCTACACTTTAGCCGCCACCGGCAGCACACTACAGCCACAGCGCTAGAGCTACCATGCTCGAGCCCAAGCGCTACACCCACCGTGGCCTGCTGCCCCGTTACGCTTGACGACGTTCGAGTTCCTGCCATTCCACGTTGAGATCGGATTCTGCCACACCGCGCACCTGTTCGGCGAGGAAGCAGTACAGGTTATCGGTGCCGTCTTCAATGCCGTCAGCTACGTCTTCTCCGGCGGACGTGATCGCCAGGATGGCCCGGCGCGAATATTCCCCCGCGTGTACTAGCTGTGCTCCCCATCCGCCTTCGCCACGGTGGCCGTTGTCGTCTACAGAGAGGCTTTCTAGCCAGGCTTGGGCTAATGCGCAGGCGTTAGCGCCTTCGACGACTGCGCGCACGGTAGCTGGGGTGCCGTCGTTCCCGGGTGGTGTGCCCCAGAGCCAGTCCAGGTTCACACGGTAGGGATAAAGCATTGGGGGTTACCTTTCGCCGTATTCTTCCCTGGCATTCTAGCTCTGCGAGAATGGAAGAATGAGCGCTTCAGAATCAAATAAGTCTTTTACCGAACGCGGAATTCCGACCCACCAGCAACTCGTTGTGCCTGTGCTCAAAGCGATGCATGTTTTGGGTGGATCTGCCAGGGCCAACGAAATTACCGAGCACGTATTGGAGCTAGTCCCGGGTTCAGAAAACCTTCAGCAAATTACTTATCCGACTCGCCCAAATCTCTCTGTGCTGATTGACCGCATTGGGTGGGCTCGTACTACGGCTAAACGAATTGGTGTGCTCGAACAACCAGGGCAAGGAATGTATTTGCTCACCGATAAAGGCGAAGAGCTTCTTGAGCTTACGGAAGTGGATGCTTTCGACAAAGTTCAAGACCTTGATCGAGAGATTTCCCGAGCACAACGGCAGCGGAAGAAATTAGAAAAAGAAGCGAAAACTACAGACTCTGAAGTGGAAGACGATATTTCTGACGCAGAGATTCGCGAAGACTCCGACGACGAAGAAATGGATAGAGATTGGAAGAGTCAACTACTGGAACGACTCCACCAATTATCGCCGGACGGCTTCGAAAAGTTTGTTATCTATTTGCTTCGGCGACAAGGCCTGCACCTGCAACAAACCGGCGGTTCTGGTGACGAAGGCGTCGATGCCATCGGTACAGCACCAATCAGTTCAGTGCTTTCTTCTCGTGTGGCAGTACAAGTCAAGCGCTATGCCCCAGATAAGCCTATTGGCCGTGATACGGTGGCGCTTTTCCAACGCGATGCTCATACCAAGGGAGCAGAGCGCGCCATTATCGTCACTCTGAGCCGGTTCACAGAACCCGCCCGTAAAGCTGCTACGGCATCGGTACCCACAGTAGATCTCATTAGCGGTGACCGTCTCGCGGAACTGATTCGCGCGGACGGTGAATCAGGCGTCAAGCTACGCCCAACTGTGGATCTTCGGTGGTTCGACAAGTTTGACTAAGGTGTAACGCAAAACCATTTTCATTCCACTAGGACACGCATGCGTACTAAGCTCGCTCTACTGACTGCTATCGTGGCCGCTACTGCATCTCTTACTGCTGGTGCTGCCGCAGCTCATACGGCACCTCCGGGAAATACCGTATTGGCCGGTGACAGCGTGGTCGCCAACCCCGCACCTTTCGATGTTGTGCGCAATAACATGCCGCTTTCGTCAGGTAGCGCCACTGATACGTCTAGTAGTAGTTCTGCTATGTCAGGCAGTAGCTCCGATGCGCCGGGTAGTAGCAAAGACATCATGGCCACCGGTGTCGGTTGCGTTACCGACGGCGCCATCGCCGACGAGATCCGTCAGGTGTCCGGCGTCGCTCGAGTGGATCAGTATCAGTGTTCTGGTGCTTCGTTAGCTAGTGGTGAGCCTCGTATCGACGATACTCTCCGCACAGCTGCAGAACAGGGCGATCTCACCCGGAGTACGAGAAACGTCGTTATTGTTGCGGGGGCTAACGATACTTACCGTTACGGACTCGATACACAGGCGGTTGATCACGCGGTCCGTAGTGGCTTGCAGAACGCCATCGACGTTATCCACGAGCACGCACCGAATGCCAAGATTGTGGTGGTTGGATATCCCCGTGTCACAAGCGATGGCACAACATGTGCGAACAGTGGGTTGCATTCTTCTGACCCGCTGCCTATCCCTACTCCCCTCATTGCCGCTACGGAAGAGCGTTTGCAGAACAACCTGCGTGAAGTAGCCGAGCACAATGGGGCCACCTTTGTCGACGCCTGGCCTGCCTCTGAAGGCCACGATATGTGTTCGCCGCAGCGTTGGTGGCGCAACCTTTTTGACGTTGCACCACCAGCACCGGGAAACATCCCGCTGCACCTCAACGCTCTCGGAATACACGGATACGGGCGATTGATCTTAACTGCCGAAGCACTCGTTATTTAAAATTTTCCGGTCGGGGAATCACCCCCGTCCATTCTTGACGTCCTTCCTCATCCTGCGCTTCATACGAAATATGCAACTGGTAAGGATTGTTCGAACCGAAAATCGCACCGTAGATAAAGCTGATCTGCTCACCAGGGCCAACCTTTAAACGTCGATCACCTCCGTTGATTCTAGATAAATCTCCAATCTCGATATGAACGTTTTGAAGTATTTTTCCCGATATATTGGTTAGAATGTAACTTTTACCTTTATCTAGTTTGATTTCCCAGGGAGCTCCATTCTTGGGTTCGAGCTTACTCAATGCTTTGGCAATTTCGCTCTGATATTTCGCAGCCGCTTTGGCTGCTAGTGTGGCTTCTTTAGCTTGTTGGGCAGATTTCTCCTCTGATTTGCGAGATTGCATTGCATTCCACGAGGCCAACACGAAGGAAGCTAATGCAATACCGGCTGACAAGACTGATACCCAGTTTTCAATGCTCATATATCAAATACTAGTTGTGGAAGGAGCTAACAGGTTTCCCAATCCAGTGTTCTCATACCCCGGAACGTTTCGAACATTCATAAACATTCTCTCTGTACTCAATAATTCTTTGTGATTGTACAGCTCCCAAGTTCGTCGCTGCCTTTAATTGCTGATTCTCCGATCTGGGGGATAGTCGTGGCACTCGCGGCACTATCTGGCTACAACTTAGCGACGGCCGCTTCCTCCAAAAAGAAAGACAGTGCAGCATAGAATCATTAACGCGGGCACTGGCCAGGAACCATAGGCTGGGCAAAGTGCACCACGCACCTCGACCCGCAACCTCGTAAGGCATAATCGGTGCATGGCTACGTTTGAAGAAGTTCTGGACCAGCTACGTGAGAATCAACCGCAGGGCAAGTACGGTATTGCCTTCGAAAAACTCATGGTGAACTTCTTCCGCACCACACCATCGCTGGCCGAGCAGTTCGATGAGGTCTGCCGCTGGTCTGATTGGCGCTATAACAATGGCCAGACCGACACGGGCATCGATATGGTGGCCCACCGCGTGGCCGATGACAGCTGGGTCGCCATCCAGGCAAAGTTTTATAAGCCGACCACCAGTATCCAAAAAGGCCACATCGACTCCTTCTTTGAGGCCTCTGGAAAATCCTTCGAAACGGAAAAGGGCCGGGAACATTTCTCGCACCGCTATATCATCTCGACGACGGATAAGTGGTCCTCGAATGCCGAGGCCGCGCTGGCGAACCAAATCATTGAAACCAGCCGTATCGGTATCGGAGATATTGCTTCTGCCCCGGTGAACTGGGATGTGGCATTCCCTGGCTCAGAAATCCAAGTGAAACTGGAGCGTAAGCAAGCTTTCCAGCCACGTAAGCACCAATCTGAGGCTATCGAAAAGGCCTTAGCTGGTTTTGCTACCCATGATCGCGGCAAGCTGATCATGGCCTGCGGTACGGGCAAGACGTTTACGTCGCTGCGCCTGGCGGAACAGTTCGCCCAGCAGCGTGGCGGCCGTGCCCGGGTTTTGTTCCTGGTTCCGTCCATCGCGCTGCTCTCGCAAACCCTGCGTGAGTGGACTGCGCAGGCCACCGTCGATATGCGCAGCTTCGCGGTGTGCTCGGACACCAAGGTGGGCAAGGGCGCGGAGGATATTGCGCCTTATGATCTCGAGGTGCCGGTCTCGACCGACGGCACACGCCTGGCGCAGATCTTTAATACCGGCAAACACGGTGCGGGGCTGCACGTGGTGTTTTCCACCTACCAGTCGCTGCCCACCGTCCACGACGCGCAGCAGCACGGCCTCGACGATTTCGACCTGGTCATTTGCGACGAGGCTCACCGCACCACTGGTGTGACCTTGGCTGGTGAGGATGCCTCCAACTTCGTGCGCATCCACGAAGGCGACTACATCAAAGCCGACAAACGCCTGTACATGACGGCAACACCGAAGCTTTTCGACGACGACGTGAAAGACAAAGCCGCAGACCACTCGGCCGAATTGGCCTCGATGGATGATGAAGGCGTCTACGGCCCGGAGTTTCACCGGTTAGGCTTCGGCGAGGCCGTCGAGCGCGGGTTGCTTACCGACTACAAGGTGTTGGTGATGACGGTCGACGAGGACGTCGCCGCAGAAGCCCTTGCCAACGCCCCAGGACAATTAGTGAACCTCACGACGGCTTCGGCGATCATCGGCGCGTGGAATGCGCTTGCAAAACGCTCCGGCAAGTTGCAGGGCACCAAGGACGGCTTCGAGGTTAATGCCAAGCCGATGCAGCGCACAGTGGTTTTCGCGAAAGACATCAAACATTCCAAACAGATCGCAGATTCTTTCCCCGCTCTAGTTACCGCGCACCAGGAATCGCTGCACGAGCACGCCGCGTTGGAAGACATCAGCCTGCACAACACGGATGTGGCTGTGGCAGCCCAGCATGTCGACGGCACCATGAACGCGATGCAGCGCTCTTCGCGGATCAACTGGCTGGAAGCTGATATTGCCCCGACGGAATCCCGGGTTCTGACCAACGCGCGTTGCCTGTCGGAAGGCGTGGATGTGCCGGGGCTGGATTCGGTGATCTTCTTCCAACCGCGAAACTCCATGGTGGACGTGGTGCAATCTGTAGGCCGCGTGATGCGTAAAGCAGAGGGCAAAGACTATGGCTATATTATCTTGCCCGTCGCGGTGCCTCCTGGGGTGAGCCCATCGCAGGCGCTCAACGACAACACGCGTTTCAAGGTGGTCTGGCAGATCCTCAACGCCCTGCGTGCCCACGATGATCGCTTCAATGCCAAGATCAACTCCATCGCGTTGAACGAAGGCAACCCAGACGAGCTTCCGGTTGTCGTGGACCCAGTAGTTAACCCGATAAAGCCGAGCGACGATCCTGCTCCCTCCCCGACCGATAATCCCACTGACGAAGACACAGCGAAGCAGATCGCGCTGTTTTCCTTGGAGCAATGGCAAGAAGCCATCTACACCAAGTTGGTGGATAAGGTTGGTTCCCGCACGTATTGGGAAGACTGGGCCGATGACGTCGCCAAGATTGCCGAGAACCAGGTCACCCGCATTACTAAACTTGTCGACGGCGCGGATAAGCACTTGCGCGCTGAATTCGATGACTTCGTCGATGGCCTGCGTAATAACCTGAACGACGGGATTGGTGAAGCCGATGCCATCTCCATGCTTTCGCAGCACTTGATCACTGCCCCGGTGTTCAACGCGTTGTTCGATAACCACGACTTCATTGAGAACAACCCGGTGGCCCAGGTAATGCAGCGTATGACGGATGCCCTGCAGGATTCCTACCTGGAAAGCGAAACCGAGCCGCTGGAGAAGTTCTACGAGTCCGTGCGCGTGCGTGCTTCTGAGGTGACCTCGGCCTCTGGTAAGCAGCAGGTGATTAAGGAGCTGTACGAGCGTTTCTTCCGCAAGGCCTTCAAGAAGCAAGCAGAAGCTCTGGGCATTGTCTACACCCCTGTGGAAATCGTGGATTTCATCCTGCGTGCAGCCGATGAGGTCTCCCAAAAGCACTTTGGCAAGGGGCTCAGTGATGAAGGCGTGAGCATCCTCGATCCTTTTGCTGGCACTTCGACGTTCATGGTCCGTTTGTTGCAATCGGGCCTTATCAAGCCAGAAGATTTGGCACGTAAATATGCCAAAGAGCTATTCGCCACCGAGATCATGCTGCTGGCCTACTATGTCTCTGCGGTGAATATCGAGACCACCTACAACGCCTTGTGTGAGGAAGCCGCGCAGCGCAACGGTGAAGACGCACCAGCCTACGTGCCATTCACCAACATTGCACTAGCGGATACCTTCCAAATCCACGAAGACGGAGATATCCCAGACCTCAACATCTTCCGGGAAAACAACGCCACCATCGAGCGGCAGAAGAATGCCTCCATCAACGTGGTCATCGGCAATCCGCCATACTCCGCCGGCCAAAAGTCCGCGAATGACCTCAACGCCAACCAGAAGTATCCCAGCCTGGATAAGCGCATCGCGGATACCTACGCGGCCAAGTCCACGGCTACCAATAAAAACTCTCTGTACGACTCTTACCTGCGCGCTTTCCGCTGGGCCACGGATCGCATCGGCGACCAGGGCGTCGTTGCATTCGTATCCAATGGCGGTTGGATCGACGGCAATACGGGTGACGGCGTGCGCTTGTCGATGGCCGAGGATTTCACCGACCTTTATATTTTTAACTTGCGCGGCAACCAACGTACCGCTGGCGAGCAATCACGCAAAGAAGGCGGAAAAGTCTTCGGTTCTGGTTCCCGCAGTACTGTAGCTGTCACGGTCGGTGTCAAAGATCCTGCTAAGCCTGGTTTCCAGCTTCACTACCGAGACATCGGTGACTATCTGACAGCTGAAGAAAAGCTTGAAATCGTCGACTCCTCTGCGATTGAAACCATTGACTGGCAATCCATCACACCTAACAAAGAAGGTGACTGGCTGAATCAGCGCTCTGAAGAGTTCGAAACGTGGCCGGTTATTGGCGAAAAGAAGGGCAAATCGACAAAATTTTTCACGACATTTTCTGCGGGATTAAAAACCGGTCGTGATTCCTGGGCATATGCGCAGACTGAAAAACAATTGACTGAGCAACTGGGACTGCTAACAGATACGTATACAAAAGCAATCGAGGAGCTTCAAAGCTGGCTAGTAAATAGAGGTGTAACCAAGCCTAAAGAAGAAGATGTGACAGATTTCTTGAAAGAAAATCCGAAATTCGCAGACACAACAAAAATTTCTTGGAATCGCACTCTTAAGAATTTCGCAGCAAAGAATACCAAAGTTGTTGCTTCCCCAAGCCGAATCTATCCGGCGCTATACCGGCCTTTCACCAAGCAAAAGGGTTATTTTGAGCAAAAGCTCAATGACATGACCTACCAACTTCCTTCGTTATTCCCCATGCCCGAACACCAGAACATTGGCTTGTCGATCGCAGGTCCTTATCCCAATGTTGCCGGTAGCTTAGTGGCCACGAACCATCTACCGGACCTAAATGTATTTACGGCTAGCCAATTCTTCCCCCGCTTCACCTGGTCCCCAGTCAATGCTGAGGACGGTGGTCTGTTCGGTGAGGGGAACGTTGTCAAGCAGGGCGAAGCCAGTGTTTACGGCCAGGTCGGTGAAGTCGTTGACGGGTATGTGCGGGTCGACAATATCACCGACGACATCAAGGCGTTGTACCGGGATGCGTTGGGCGGCGACGTCTCGGGTGATGAGATCTTCCACTTTGTCTACGGCAAGCTGCATGATCCGGGTTATCGCACGAAGTATGCGGCGGATTTGAAGAAGATGCTGCCGCATATTGAAACACCGACTTCACGTGCGGAATTCGATAAGTTTGCTGTTGCTGGCAAGGAACTCATGGCGCTGCACGTGAATTATGAGTCCGTGGAACCGTGGCCGCTGGATATTCAGGTCAAGGGTGATGAGTCCAACCGCGAGACCTGGCGCGTGCAGAAAATGAAGTGGGCCAAGCGCAAGGCCCCGGAAACGGGCAAAAACGTCAATGACGTTACGAAGTTGATCTACAACAAGCAGGTGACCATCTCCGGTATTCCGGCAGAAGCAGACGAATACATGCTGGGCTCGCGCTCTGCGGTGGCATGGTTGATTGACCGGTACCAGGTGAAGAAGGACAAGGCCTCCGGCATTGTGAATGATCCGAATGATTGGGCCGATGAGGTGGGCAACCCGCGCTACATCGTGGATCTGATTGGCAAGGTCACGCGCGTGGCGATGGAGACCGTGCGGATCGTCGATGGGTTGGAAAACTAGTCTCCTCCGAGATCCTTCTCACCCACCAATCAGCATCTGCTGCCCGAAACTCTTAGTCCAACAAGGAATCGAAAAGAGGACCTGAACCCCGGAAAGTGGACACGTCGGGGGTCAGGCCCCGGTTAAAACTCGCGGAATAACGAGGAAACGTCAACACCACCCCAATAACTGAAATAGCGCATACAGCCCATTCACTCAGTTTACCTTTAGTTTAATCAGCCTCCAACAAATCCAATAGAGTATATTTTTTCGAGTTCCCTGCCCGGTCAAGGTGAAGAGATTTGAAGGCAACGGACGCAGCTAAATTCTTTGGATCCATCTCATGCTGGATGCTCGCGATAAGCAGTTGATCGATCCCATTTATTAAAAGTGGGATAACTTTATCCGTGATCGATTCAATGCCGTTACCTACAGCGCGTCCGCTGTGCACAATCAAGTTTCGCTTTCGATATAGACGCTGAAATTCTCTTTGAAGAATCTCGGACGTGCGGTCAAAGATTCTATTCGGATTATTAAAGGCTTCTTGCATCTTTTCGATAGCTAGCCGATCGACGTGGTCAAGAAGGTCGAAATCTTTTCGCTCCAGGATTACCCCCTCCATTAGCTTTGATCGTATTATGCTAGCCCCTTCATTTTTGATCTGTGCCGCTATCGAGCATTTTTCTTTGTACCGATCTGCATAATTCTTAGCTAACCACGTCATCTCGGTACGAAAATAGCTTGCCGCGACTACGCGCGCCATCCTTTCGGCGCCAATTCGGTCGTCCTCGCCCGAATCCACCAAGAGAGATTCAATGGCAACCCATCCATTGACTAGCGCCACATGAGGGTTGTTCGTCTGAAGAGGCTCTATAATTGCCAGAATATTTCTGGGTTTAGTTCCGATTTCCAAGTCATGGAGAGCATCCGCTCTTTGGAATGCACGGAGTTTCAAGGGTTGGATTCCACGCCGGGTAGGAAAGGAGTTTCTTTTTTCTTTAGACCACATGATAGGAAGGATGGAGAACCGGTTTTCTGATCCAGATTCAAACTTAAAAGACAGCTGCGAAAGTAATTGTTGTGCTTGACTGGCCGCCTCATTTACGTCTCGCGCTTGCACAGTAAGTATAAAACCACCTTGATGGCGCGCAGTTTTTGCTTGAGGAGCATGCTTGTGTTTCCACTGTTTCAGTTGTTTTGCACTAAGCCACTCACATGGTGGCGTAGGTGAATGAAGGAAGTCAGGAGCACGGTCGACTGGAATTGCAAAGCTAAAATTCTTAGCATCAGATTTTATCTTTTTGTCCAGTTCACGCAGGAGGGTAGAAAATTCGTATCGTCCGTCTTCAGTTTTGTAATCGTGTATAACACTATAGATACTAGGGGCGGGCACACCACAATAAAGCAAGTGCGAAATGATACGCTTTGCAGTTCCCTCTATATCGAGACCTCCAGCTTTACTTGGACAATCGAATATATCTGCCCAGTTTTGTAGATAAGTCTCCTTCAAATCTTGTGCGTGCTTTTCAACTAGTTGTACATCGTGACTATTCTTATTGCTAGCAGAATCTATATTCTGCATGATCTTATTAAGGTTCTTTTGAATAGGGGGCACTCCCATATCGCTTCCAAGAGCTTTACTCATATGGCCGCGCAGCTCCTTTAATGCTACTTCGCTGGTCCCCGGGATTCGCGATTCATTTAAAGCCTCTTCGACTAGTTCGAGTGTTCCAGCGCGCCAATCTCGCCGATGCCAAGGGGTGGTGCGCGAGGTCAATTCAAGCATGCGAGGCACTATGCCCTCTAGTTTTTCTGGTTTGACGATGATCATCGGTGTGCTATCCTTAAACTTGCAAATGGGAATCACGTAAGAGCTATGTCATTACCTTTGTGTATTGATCTACTCTTGCCTGTACTCCCATTCTAGCTTCAGAGACGCTCCCCTTCCCATGGGTTGAGCGTTTCTTTTTAGGTTAATGGCTTAGGCCTGGCTTGGGATATGCGACAAAAAGTGTGTCTGGGGTTGTTACCCCCGTGTCGGGGTTAGGTTCCTATCCATCCTTTCTGTACGCCTAGGTTGTGGTTGTAGTCGGTTGGGATAGCGTTGTCGTAGAGGGCTGGTCGTCCTGTTTGCTGGTCGGCTTCGTTCTCGTTGTCGGGCGTGGTGTTGACTTTGGCGAGTGCATCGCGCCCCCAGTTTTGTTGTTTGGCTATTTCGATAGGCGGTCTGGGGTTTTCGGTGTGCAGGTAGAGCCACCATTCGAGCATTCGTCGTTGTCGCTCGCCCGATCTGCCGTGGTGAAGTCTGGTCAGCAATTTCAGTTGCGCGTTGACTCCGCCTTCTAGGCTGTTGGTAGTCGATGCCCACTGGTAGTCGTTGGTTGTTGGTATTTGTGGCGGCTGGAGAAAGCTAAATAGCCATTGTTGCTTGAGGTTACCCTCGTTTAGTGGACACCTTATTAGTGCGGATCTTGTGTCCGTAAGAGAGGATGTTCATTGTGAGTCAACAGCGAAAGAAATACACACCTGAGTATCGACGTGAAGCCGCGAACCTAGTAATCGAGTCGCAGCCCCCAATCGCTCATGTAGCTCAAGGAGATTGACGTCGGACCAGGCCTTTAGGACGGTAGGTAAAAAAATGAGCGCGAACGCCAAGGAGCCTCCAATGGGCTAAGCCAGCCCGATCTTCGTACTGAGAATGCTCGTCTGCGCCGTGAGCTGGCACAAGCCAAGATGGATAATGAGTTTTGTCAAACCCGACAGCCTTCTTCGCTTTAAGGCAACGCGAGAAGAAAAGTTCGAACTAATGCAGCCAGAGCAAGGCGAATTGCAGTATCACACGCATGGCGCGCTTGTTGAAGGTATCTCGGTCCGGATACTACAAATGGGCCTGCACCCAGCAGCAACGGCTTTCCGGCAACGATGATCGCGCAGCATTCTACGCCGATGTTGACCATAAGATTCACCAGATTTGGAAAAACTCCGATCAGGTCTGCGGTGCCCCGCGGATCACCGCAGACCTTACCGAGCGCTACCGTATTTCGCTTAACCGTAAGACTGCGGCCAAGCGGATGCGCATGATGGGCATTGAAGGGATCTCCCCCGCGGGCCTTTGTCCCAGTGACAACGATTCAATCTAAGGTAAGTCCAGGCTTCCTGACCTGGTCAAGCGCATGCTTGATACAGGTGAGCTTAACCGGGTCTGGATGTCGAATATTACCTACCTGCGCACCAACGAGGGCTGGTTATATTTGTGCGCGGTCCGCGATGGCCATTCCCGCAGGGTACTGGGCTGGGCTATGGATAGCGCGCAAGATACTTCCCTGGTCGAACGGGCCCTGCGGATGACGCATACGCTTCCGCGGCGACGTTGCTGAAGGGCTGGTATTTCACGCTGACCACAGAACGCAATTTACCAGCGAGAAGCTGTGGGAAGTATACCGCGACCTTGGCGTTGCCCAGTTGGTGGGGCGTAGCGGTGTGTGCTTCGATAACGCGATGGCCGAGTCATTCTGGTCAACACTTAAAACCGAGTTCTACGACCGCAAGCGCTGGTCAGCCCGTGACGCTGCACGTGCGGGTGTCGCTCGCTGGATTGAAGTTGTCTACAACCGCCGACGCCGGCACTGAAGCGCTCGGGATGCTCAGCCCCGTCGACTTCGAGAACTATATTGGTCTAACCACCAGCAGAAAAGAAATAGCTGCCTAACTATTAGGTAGCTCTATTATGTGTCCACGATTTGCGGGCAACCCCACTGGCCGAGCAGTTCGATGAGGTGTGCTGCTAGTCTGATTAGCGCTATAACAACGGCCAGACTGACACTGGCATCGATATGGTGGCCCACCGCGTAGCTGATGATAACTGGGTGGCTATCCAGGTGAAGTTCTATAAGCCGACCATCAGCATTCAAAACGGCCTTATTGATTCATTCTTTGAGGCTTCCAGCAGGTCTTTTGTGACGGAGAAGGGTCGGGAGCATTTCTCGCACCGCTATATCATCTCGACGACAGATCGGTGATCATCTAATGCCGAAGCCACGCTAGCGAACCAGATCATTGAAACGATCCGCATTGGTATTGCGGATATTAGGTCTCCAACGATCGAAGAGAATGGGCCTACAGTACTATTCCGAATAGCCTTATGGGAGTGTTAGCAGTTCCCCCAGAGTAAATACGATTCAATGACATTATTCTCTAGTATTCGACGCGCCTGATCGCGGTTGTTTAAGGTAACAATGACCCGCGAGTTGCACTCATTTAAAAACATAAGCCACAAATCTGAATGCCATGCTGCGGTGGCCATAACGACACCTTCAGAATCATTGTGCGTCTCCTCGATTAGAGAGCCAGCTACGTAATGCCATCCGTTTAATTCTCGTTCTTCACAGTCGCCTATCTCATAGCCTTCCGGGAGGTACCAGCAATATTCAGGCCTTCCAAGTTCGGCGCGAAGCGGATACCATAAGAGGCTTAGGTTCGTATCGAACGGCCATGACACCTTGTTTGCTATCTCAGACTTGAATTGAGTTTCGCTCATTTTTCCGAAAGCATTTCGGAAAGAGCGAGCAGGGAGAACTGGTCGATTAAGGGCCATACCCACTTCCCGCCATGTACAGGCTCTATTGTCACCTAACGGTGGAAAAATGGAGGACTCCATCCGCACTTCTACTGCATACGAGTAGTTCCGACTAAGCGTAGCGAGGCAACCACCGTCATTAATATCGTAAGGGAATATATCTGGGAATGGGACCTCTACAGAGCTTTGAAAATCCCATTTTGGTTCCCCAAATGAATCGTATCTTTTGTATGTCTGCATCTAACTAGTATCGTTCTGTAGTTGGCCACTTATAGAAGCCACGTCGACTTATATAAACCGAAGTTTTCTTTACTGCTGAAACCTTCAGAAAACTGTACTCTAGCTAGACTTGGCTCGTCTCCCCTATAGGTCACCAAATATCTTCCGCCACCGTTGTCTTCGAAGGAACATTTTGACGGTTACCGCTACCGCTCTTGACGCAGGTTATCGTATACTTCTCGATGGGCTGAAAGTTGCGGTCTAACTGAAAAGTAGAAACCTCTCTCCTCGCCCGTACCCGTGTTCGCTTCAACGGTCTGCTGTACCGCAGGATGGGTGACTGAAGGGGGTACTTTCCCGTAACTCGGACCACTGGGACGGGAAATTCGGCATGTTTCGACGTCTCAACTCGACGGAGCCCCGCGAAACCTCGCGCCCCACTTTCTGCGCTGCGAGTCCTCGGTTATGGAGACCGACCATGTAATCGGCGAGTTGGTCGAGGGGCATTGCCCTGCCTTTATACACAAATCGGCACTCTTACGAGAGCTAGCTTTAACGGTAACCTAATGACCACTAGTCGCGAAACCCACTTTTAGGGCTAATGGGCATGCGGACGAAATCTTGGAGAGATTTTCCGCATGACCTGTCGTGGAATTTAAGAGCTTTCAACGACAGCAAAACTGCCTCGGCACTTTCACGCGGGGCGGCTCAGAAGTTGATTCAGACTACTTCGTGGCGTCTGCCAATGGCTGCTCGATCTTGTCCAGCAGGTAGTTCAGGCTCAGCACGGTCTGCCACCCGAAGGCCTTTTCCAAGTCGCCCTCCAGATAAACACTGCGTCCGTCCTTTACGGCAGGCAGCTCGCCCACGATCGGATCCTCGATCACAGAAGCCTTGCTCTGCTTCGGAGAGTAGGACAGCTGGTCCCACACCAGTACGTCGGAATTGATCTTGGCTGCGTTTTCCTTGGAGACCTCGCCGTAGAACTTATCCTTGGTGATGCCCGCGTAGGCCGGGTTGATCTTGAATCCCAGCTCGGTGAAGAAGCGGCTGCGTGGATCACCCTCGGCAAAGACCGCCAGATTCTCGTCGGAGACAGTGGCCACGCCGAGTTCCTTCTCGGCCCACTCTGGGTGGCGGGCCTTGAGCTCTGCGAACTTCTCCTTGACCTGCTCCACCTGGCGCTTTGCCTCTTCAGGCTTGCCCACGGCCTGCCCGATCTCTTCCGTGGTCACGTCCCATGGTTGCTGTAGTTCTTCGTATTCGCCCTTTTGTACGACAACAGGGGCGATCTCAGACAGCTTCTTGTACGTGGCTTCATCGATATCCGAGTAAACGGCCACGATGAGGTCTGGCTTGTCCTTAGCGATAGCTTCCGCATTAACCTCTGCGTGTTTGTCGATCCGAGGAGTCTCGCCCTCGATCTTGTCATTGGACCAGTTGCCCGCAGCCTGACCATCCGGAGTCATTCCGTCCCAGTAGTTCACGGAGACAGGAGTAACTCCCAGTGCCAGCAGTGCGTCCTGATCCGTGTAGCCCAAGGAGACCACACGCTGTGGGGCTTCCTTGATTTCGGTCGCCCCGTAGCGGTGCTCGATGGTGGTGGGGAATGCGCCCTGCTCGGCGTTGACTGCCTGGGAATCCCCGGAGTTTCCGGACTGGTCATCAGTCGAGCACGCGGTCAGTGCTGCGCCCAAGGTCAGCACAGCAGCGGTGCTAACGAGAATCTTCTTGAGTGTCATTGTTCTCCGTTGTTATTGGTGACGGATTTCCGCGCTAGGCGTGGCCCGTATATAAAATGGAAAGGTCAAACCTTTGGTTAGATATATCCAGCCCTATGTCCACAGAATTCGGTCGCGGGCAGTTCCGAGTTGTCGTCGAGACGAACACGATTCAGAACAATCGCCGACGCCGGCACGTTGGCACGGGGCGACCCACAGACCACCGCAATTTCTCCCTCGTAAGGGATGGTGACTCGGCCGGGGTTTCCGCCGAAGCGGCCGTGCGAGACGTACGCGGAAAGCACGCGGACGCGCTGACCTCGGAATTCGAAGTAATTCTGGTCCAGCGTCGCGCAACGCGTCAATGACGTCTTGCCCCACGCGCTCAGTGCCACACACCTGGAGCACATGTTCGCTGGCTAGCTCCTCAACGGAGTCTGCCCACATTTGCTGATAAAGGTGATCGCAGGCGGAGTGCGCAACCACCAAAACTGCTTGATGACCAGCACTGATAACCGCGGACAACGCCCGGCGTCCCCACGACTGATAGCCGAAAACAGCAACTCGCATGCAGCGAACGTTAGCTTATGTTTACCTATATAGTCAATGGTGAAAGTGGCGCAATTTTCATGCCAGACTCCCCGGGCGTGACCACCTTTCACCGAATCTCGGTGCGCTCGGACGCGGCTACCCTCGTCTTCATGGTCCCCTACCGTTCGGACGTCGAGCTCACCGCATCGGTTCCCACCGTCGATGTCCGCATCCTGGGGCATGCCTATCCATCGACTGGAAGGAATTCGGCATACGCTGCACCGTACGCCACAATGACCGCAGCGAGGAGTACACCCCTCAGGCATTCGCCAGCGCACTGACCACCGAGCTTCCGGCGATCATTAACAGCAGCCAGATAGTCCTGGTTCGATTCGTTCGAACGCCCCTGGGGTACGGCCCACCAGAATGAGACGTCGATAAGAATGAAGTATCTAACCTAATAAATCACATGCTCGCTCGAAAACCATTTACACTGTCAAGACTAGAGCGATACCGCAATACCAATGGGAGGAAGTGACAATGCAATTCAGATATTGGACTGTGCGCATAGTCCCCTCACCATTAGCGATTACATCCCTCGGATATGGGGTGATCGTACAATGCGCATCCACTGGCGAATCAGAATGGCAATTTCTCGATGACCACAGCGGAATGGGCACAATACAAGGTGCGGTCAAAACCGCACGGAAAAACCTGGAAACACAGCTCAAACGACTACAAGATGCAAACCACGCATTAGACATCGAGGGCACCGAGACGCTTAACGATTACCTTGGTTGGTGTGTCGATCACTGGAACAATCTATTGCGCGTTGATGCTGCAAAGTTCATGCACGCGGCCTCCTTGGCAGAGGCGTGCGCTCTTTTGTTCAGCCAGCTGATAGAACCCCCTGCAAGAAACCAACCAGCAAACGATGTGCGCAATCTGCGGGCTAAAATCAAAAAGGCTTATCAAAATCAGCCACTTGTTCGCACTGCAATAAAAACTGACTCGACTCTTATCATTGCGAAATATCAATTGAACCCAAACTGTGCAGTCGTAAAAGAAGACACAGTGCTCGAACTCAACGAAGCATTCAACTTCGCGACTGCGAATCCGAATGCTGGTTTCACAAACGTGGAAGCCTGGTCACTAAAAATTGAGAAAATACGAAACACGAATTCACAGCTAGAATTTGCAAATTCGCGAGTCGAAATCGACGACGATACAGATATCGTAGCCTTCTACCATGAACCTCAGAGTAACTGGCAATTTGATACCTTGAAGCGCGCACAAGAAATTTGGGATGCTTCGCGAGTGAAATATCTGCCGATTAACGCTGCGGAATCGCGCGCAAACGAGTTAAACAAGCGGCTATCCGCATGACGTTGCGGAATGGGATACACCGTTATTCATTTGACTAGGCCTGGCCACTCTCACACGCCAGGCGGCGTTCAATCAGATAATTGAGCGGGTCGTTGAATTAGGGATATGCGACAAGGGGGATACGGATTTTTTGCAGTAGCCAGATTTTAACAGGTAGTACCTGGTAATAATCCTTCATTTTCGCCTGCCTTTTGGAATAAAATCAACTCCCGACCTGATAGCAGCCAGGGGTTGTTTTGAATGTGTTTTGAGTGCTGGAAAATGACATATATTTAACTTAATTCCAATTTACTAATGCCGTACCAGTACGGTAGGATGATTAATACAAGGCCGAAAGGCATTACAACAACTAAATAAAAGAGCTGAGAATGTCAGCTACACAGACATCATTGCGACAATCACACTGATCGTAATGATTTTAATCTGGCTCGACACTCGCAAGTAGTGCCGAATAGCCACTAACAAAAGTCCCGGCCATGAATAGGATGGCCGGGCACCCCCTCACTATACAACACGAAAGGAAAACCATGCGGTTTACACTCATCTCCACCGCTGCATCCACCATCATGGCCTTGGCGGGCGCAAGCGCGTTCTTCATTCCTGCATTCATTGCCGTCGGCATTGCCATCGACAAGAATGAAAGGAAAAACTATGCAGCCTAAGATCATTGACGCGGACACGGGGAAGGAACTTTGGCGCGCCGTAGAGTGCGCCAAACACTGCGACATCACCACGCGCACGTGGGCGAATTACTACGCGAATGGACGCACGCCCACCCCTGTCGCCATGCTCGATGGCCGTAGCGCATTGTGGTTTGCCGAGGATATTAAGCATTGGCACGCAAACCGGCCCGGCTCCCCGGCCCAGCTACGCCGGTAGCGTTATCCTCCAACCGTTTTCCAGTTGTCAGCGATGCTTGGTTCGGAGCGACCCCCTGGCGACTATCGATAGAGACAGCTTTTTCATCTCAAATCATAGGATTGAGATGAAAAAGCTGGAGCTAGATAGCTAAGCACCTCGGGAGCTGAATAGAGAAAGTACTCAGCTCCCGGGGTGCCCACCCTCTCTCAAAATACCACAACCCAGAAAGGACACATCATGGACATCATGTCTAAAATTTCCAACGCACTAATCGTGCTCGCGATACTTATCGCACTCACCATAGGAGATACCCCAATATTCTGGATGGTCATGGGCGCCACTGCGGTTACGCTCACAATTGAGACCGTCCAGATCGTGCAAAAATGGCGGAAACATGCAGCCTAAGATCATTGACGCAGACACAGGGAAAGAACTCTGGACCGGCGCGGATTGCGCCGACCACATTGGAGTGAGTTACGCAGCGTGGCGTAACTACTCAGCCAATCACCGCACCCCAGAGCACGTCGCCATGATTTTAGGCCGTACACGGCTGTGGCTTGCGGACGAGGTGCGCGAGTGGCACGCGAACCGGCCCGGGTCTCCCCATCAACTACGCAAATAGTGCTAGTCCGTAATTTCGCTAGATCTCGCATGGGATCCTCATTAAGCAGTCCCCATCCCTAATGCTGCACGAATCGCAGGGCCAGCGGTATTGACATCATCGACCTTAAGCTCAATATCGGGTTGGCCCCATTTTTCGCGGACAACAGCCAGCGCTTGGGCAACCGTAAGATCATTATCCGCACAATCAATGATTAAACGTTGCAGGTCATTGCCTAGACGCCAGTCATAATAAGAAGCATCTACGGGCGAATCATCACAGGTAAAAAATCCGCTTTTCATCGCAAATAAGCGGGATAACCTTATCCCGGGTGCGGTACACCATAGCAAGACCAGGCCGCGGCTCATCCGACCATGCTGCGTAATGCTTATTCGGCAGCATTTCTAAGCCCATTTCCTTATACCGATCAGACATCTTGGCCGATCACCTCCGCATATTCGTCGTAGTCAAAAAATCATTCATTCCCCCACTACTTCCTTACCAACTTACGCGCTAGGAAGTAGATCCGCCCTGCAAAACCAGATTGAACGGGTGCGTTCTGCGTTAGCCTCCGGTCCCGGAAACTCCACAAACTATCTCAGACAGCTAGACCTGCTCACGCTATTTTCCATGCGTTCCCAAAACGTCGCCGTGCGATCATCTGCGCAACAAAGCCTTTCAATGGTGCAGGCGTTGCGCCACACGCAGGCGGCATTCCAGGTGCAATCTTTTGACTCCTGATGTTTTGACGCTCGCTTGTTAGCTACACTGGTTAAATCAACATGGCTACCCCGATGTGTCCATTTTCAGGAGGCAGCCCCAATGCCGGATGAATGGCACGTAAGCAAAGATTAAGTCGATGCTCTCGTTCGCGATCTTCTCACCCGAAAACCATTCATGGTATCGATATTAGAAGACTACCGGGCCACGCTAGGAAGGGAGTAGCTATGCGATTCAGATACTGGACTGTTCGCGTGGTCCCATCCCCACTCGCGATTACGTCGATTGGGTTCGGCGTGATCGTACAGAATCCTGACAACGGCGAAGCCCTGTGGAAATTCCACGATGATTACCGTGGAATGTACGGGATAGGGAATGCTGTAAAGAGCGCAAAGAGGCAGCTCAGTAACCGGCTCAAAGGCTTACGAGAATCAGGATTGATGCTTGATATTCGTGGATCGGAAACACTCCCTGACTACCTCAGCTGGTGTTCAAATCACTGGAATAACTTGTTGCGAGTCGACCATGAAAAGTCAGTGCTATCGGATTCTTTAGCAAACGCGTGTGATCTTCTATTCCAAGAATTCATCACCCCGAAACGGCAAAAGCAGCATAGAATAACCGCTTCTAGCTTACATGCCCAAGTCAAAGAAGCTTACCAACGACTTCCAACGCTCAAAAAAGCGGTAAGAACGGGTTCTAGCGTGCAATTCTCAGGCTACAAGCTGCAACCTAATTGTGCGGTAGTGCTAGACGACGTCGTCTTCGAATTCAATGATGCATTCAACTTTGAGACCGAAAAGTCCGAGGCCGCGTTCACGCGTGCAGAAAATTGGGCATTAAGAATTGATAAGCTCAGGCACAGTAATGCATTTTTGGTTTCTGACGATGCGAAGCTCACGATTGACGATGACACGGAAATTCTCGCTTTCTATCAGTCCCCACCCCGTGAAGAACAATTCAAAGCACTAGAACGCGCGCAGAAAATTTGGCGCCAGTTAGGAGTCCTCGACATCCCAATTGAACAGGCACCTGAACGAGCAGCCGAATTACAGTTAAAACTCGTGGCTTAACAGGGAAAAGTTAGCGCCCTCTCAAACCATGAATTCGACTGAATTTCCCATCAAAAGCGGTCGATTGTCACTTTCCTTCACCGTGAACAACTGAGGGTGTTCAGCAAGCGGAACAACACCCGGAAAGCCTCAGATCCACTAAAGTGGAATAAATAAACCGTCAGTGGGATTAGAAAGCCTCCACGGCTGGATACAGCAATTACCCAGCCGTGGAGGCCACCCCCTCACAATACAGAAAGGACTTGCGCTATGACAATCATCACCGCGCTTATCAGTGCATCATTCATCATCACCAAAGCACCAGCTTGGGCTACCGCCACAGCACTTGCATCCACGACCGTGTGCTTAGCCCTGGATACCCGCGAGCAATGGCTAGAAAGGCAACACCACGCGGCCTAAAATCATTGACGTGGATACAGGGAAGGAACTTTAGCGTGCTGCAGAGTGCGCCGAACACTGTGGCATCACATGGTCCCGCCCCGTTTGGTGGGTACGCCCATTACCCTTCACCGGCAAATCATCTCCTCATACGAATTTCACGATCCCTCTTACAGGACAGCCCATAAAGATCTAGGCAGAACACCCCGCCACCAAGCACCCATAAACGGGCACCCAGAAACAGGGGTTTCTAGTACACCAGTAAGGAATCAAACCTTACTCAAACACCCACCAAGGTGGCGCCATTTCAATTACGCAATTGATTAAGTTGACGCATTGTCACCAGCAATGCCAAACCTATCAACCGCTTCATAATAAAAACGCACCCACAATTCACCCCGAATTTGATCAGTGATGAAGCGGTCGACAACATCTACCACTTCGCGAGCGAGAGGAGCATTTATCGTATCGAATAACGTAGCTAGCGCAATATCCGGATAACTAAACTCGTTATCAACTTTCGCGTCCTCAACAGCATCTTGGGGAGCTGAAACTTTATCCACTAGCCACTCAAACAAGTCACGTTCTTTAACTAAACCGTACGGCCCATTCATTACGGGTAACCCACTTTCCTGAAACGAAATAGGCTGTCATATCATACGGCTCATTGTCCCTAATCTGGTACACAACCCGGATCTTTACACCATCAACCTGACCAAGAATTGTACGCTTATCTCCATTCTTCCTTGGTTTGACCTCCTCAAACTCTAAAAGATCACGCACGGCATCAACAATCTTTTGATCTGACCCTCCGAGGAAACTTCGACGCACCAGAATACCGAGAATCCCACCCATGGCCCGCGCGAGTCGAGGCCAAATGCAACAGCATATCGCCATTATTCGAAGGCCGATCCCGCCCCGTACAACACAGGGCCTGCCCCCGGAAAGCGGACATTACAAAAATCCCTCTTTAAGGAACCTTGTTAGTTATACGAATTTGCCGTGCACCGGCCACGCATCAGGAAATGAATAATCCGGGGCATCTTCCTTCGAGGCAGCACCTGGCTTCATCTCGTCCACTGGGTAATCTGACGGAGGTGCGGCACGCTTAGCAGCCTGCGCCTGTAGCTCCCCAAGACGCTTCGTGTTGTCATCGAACTTCCGCGGGTCCGAGCCAAGCAGATCTGCGTTGTCCTCCGAGATTCCGTACTTTGACAGTGCCTTCGACCGGGCAAGCTCCACCTGAGACGGTGTAGCTTTATTACGCTCTGCTTCCAGTGCCTCCTGGGCGCGCTGCAGCTCGGTCTTCTCGGCGTCCTGCATTTCACGGAACCTTTCAGCATCGGCTCGATATTCATTACGCTCGGTACGATATTTTGCGTTTTCCTTGCGTAATTTTTCAGGCTCTTGCTGGTAGGACTCGGTGGTGCGCTCCGGTTTTGAGTTCCGCTCCTCCTGGGCGGGGCCCTGCTTGGCCACCTCGGCGGCTTCGTTTTGTCCGTCGTTGGTGGCGGTGGTTTCTTCTGCCATTGCGTAACCTCCTGGGTTATCTAATTTTGGGCATGAAAAAGCCCCGCCACCAACCACGTGGTGTAGGGGTTGCGCGATAAAGAGGAATCGAACCTCAACGAACTATCACCGGATAGCACAAAAGCCACCCCATAAAAACAGGGTGGCCAAAGATTCAGATTAGATTAGCGAATGCTTTTCGTTAGTAACCGTTTGACTCCGCAACCACTTCATCAGAATCAGGTGCGAACATGGTTACCCGAAAGTCCAACAAGCTAGAAAGAACATCAAACAAAAAACGCTGTGCACTTAGATCCTCTGACTCATAAATGGCGAAACAAGTCTCGATTTCATCGTCGAAGATTTTTAGTTCTTCGGACAACGTAGCCGAAGCCCCGCCATCCATAACGAATCGGTAACAGTCACGATCATTGTCATAAGCGAGTTCACGCACCCTATCAACATCAGACAAAATCGTCAGCACGCGACCAACGGGAGCGTCGGTAGTGATTCCTGCACTAGTCGACACGACGCCTCACCACCTCTTGTTTATCCTGGCTTATCACTGTAACTTGTTCTAATTCATCATAACTTTTAAAGCCTGATCAACCTGATCTAAAGCTTTGTCCATTGCCATTTCGGTCCTGTATGAAGTGTCCTACCTCGCCCCACCACCAGCAACGCTTCAACCTGAAAGACTCAAGTCCACCACCAACACCCTAGAAGGCGGAATCAACGCCGAGGTCAAACGCTTAGCCAACACCCACCAAGGACTAACCCTAGAACACCAACGCCGCATGATCGATTGGTGGCTTTATCTCAAAACACAACTGCCTGACGACCCGCTAGAGATCGCCAGGCAGTGCAACTGGGGCCAAGACCAACTCGCCAAAGTCAATGCCTTGATCCACAAAGAAAACCACACCAACCAGCTACTTGGTCAGCCAGCCCTATACGACCCGGGTATCGATGTTGAATACACGCACTCAATCGGTATCTGGAAAGGCCAGATCTAGGGAATTGGCGACACGCCGTAAAACACACTTTTGTCGTTGAGCCCCATTTTTGACCCAGTTTTGACCCACTTTGACCCAGAACCGGCCTAAATCAGACCAAACCAAACTGAACCGAAAACCAAAAAATACCCAAACTACCTGGCATTTTGCCTGGCAGCTCGGGTTAAAGATGGTGCCCCAGGTGAGACTCGAACTCACACTGGACGGGTTTTGAATCCGTTGCCTCTGCCAATTGGGCTACTGGGGCGTGCGCTAAATAGCCTATAACACCATCCCCTTAATTAACTAATCAGCTGCTCATAAGCTATTTTCGTGACCTTTATCGAATGGCAACAGCTACCAATTACCGACACTTCCCGGTCGGGCCATTACTGGCGCCACACGATGCATATAATAGCGCGCATGGTTACTCATCTCCTCAACATTCTGCGCGGTGCGCTAATCGGTTCCGCAGAACTGGTTCCCGGCGTATCCGGCGGAACCGTCGCGTTGATCGTGGGCATCTATGAACGCGCCCTCCACAACGCCAACCTGCTGCTGAAAGCAAAATTCCGCGAAGTCGAATGGATCTTCCTGCTCACCATCGGCGTCGGCATGTTCGCCGCCGTATTCGGCCTATCCGGCATCCTGAGCTCCTTCGTGGAAGGCACCCCAGATGTTGCCCGCGCCCTATTCTTCGGCATGGTGGCGGTCTCCATCATCGTGCCACTGATGATGATTGACGAGGACCTGAGCAAAAAGAAAGGCCCGGCCATCATCACGTTCCTGATCGCCGCCGGGCTCGTCGCATTCGTTACCGGGTTCACCTCCGAACCGAACCGGGATCCTTCACTGATCACGGTCTTCTTCGCCGCAGCTATTGCGGTCTGCGCCCTGGTGCTGCCGGGTGTATCCGGCTCGCTGATCTTGCTGACCCTGGGCCTGTACAACTTCGTCATCGGCTCGGTCTCCGACCGCGACCTCACCGTGCTGGCTGTCTTCGCCGCTGGCGCACTGACCGGACTGGTGGCCTTCGTGAAGGTCATCAACTACTTGCTGGACCAGCACCGCACCCTGACCCTAGTGGCCATGGCTGGCCTGATGGTCGGCTCATTGCGCGCGATTTGGCCCTGGCAAGGCGACGGTGACGCGAACTTCCTGACGCTCATCCTGATGATGCTGCTTGGCGCGGCCATTGTCGCCGCCTTCGTTATCGCCGACCGCACACAAACGAAGAAGAAGGTACAGGTTTAACCAAACTTTTCGGCGATGGCTTTGGAAACTGGCTCCGGTAACAGGTCCGAAACATCGCCGCCAAAGCGGACGACCTCTTTGACCAACGACGAAGAGGTATAACCGTATTTTTCATCGGTGAGCAAGAAATAGGTATCAATGCCAGATAGCCGCTTGTTCATCTGCGCCATCGGCAGCTCGTATTCATAATCCAACGAGCTGCGCAGGCCTTTGACCAAACAATCAATGTTGTGCTCATCGGTGTATTTCACCAATAGATCACTCCAGGCATCGACACTGACGTTGTCACAATCAACAGAACGCCGGATCAACTCCATACGCTCTTCGACGCTAAACAACCCCTTCTTATTCGGGTTAGCTGTCACCAGCACCGTGACGTGATCAAAAGACTGCGCAGCACGGGTGATGATATCCACGTGCCCCATGGTCACCGGATCAAACGATCCCGGGCACACTGCCGTGGTGCGTTTATTCTGCTGGGTGTTATCGCTCATTGCTTCTCCTTGTGTTGCTGGGTATTCGGAAAGCCAAGGCCCCGGAATTTTCAGTCTGAAATTTCAATTTCGGGGTGTTAGTAGCAGGCTTATAATTATCAGCCGTCGTTCTCAGTTCCACGGTAGTTGGCCATATCCATCCGCGCTTTGCCGTAGGTGCGGCGTTTCAATTTCTGCGTGGTCGGAACAAAGCCTTCTGGCCACGGAGCTTCCGCTGAGCGCACTTCCCGCTCGATCACCACCATCGCATCTGGGTTGAGCACCCGTGGTAGCTGATCCAACAGCTCTGCCAGCTCGTCGTTGCCTACCGCATACGGCGGATCCGCCAGCACCAGATCAAAGCGCTCACCAGTGCGTGCAACATAATCCAGCGCGGGTGCGGCAACCACATCAATCTGGGCGCCGACATCAGCCAACACGGCAGCATTGCCATGGATGATTTCGCAGGCCTCCTGGCTGGCGTCGACAAGCACCACCCGGTCTGCTCCCCTGCTGGCAGCCTCCAGGCCCAGTGCGCCGGAACCAGCAAACAAATCCAACACCCGCGCGCCGGGAAACTCCAAACGCGCATTCAGCGCAGAAAACAGCCCCTCCCGGGCGCGGTCACTAGTCGGGCGAGTACCTTCTGCGGGCACCGCAATCTTTCTGCCACGGGCACTGCCTGCAATAATCCGAGTCATGCCCACCAGTGTAACCGGCGAAAACCTGGCAAACCGCGCTAGCCTAGCTAGGTCTTAGCTAAATACTCATAGCCATCATCGTCAATGCCTGCAACCATCGCGCGCGCCATCGCCACATCGTGTTCGATGATGCTTGCGGCTTGCACCTTCGCTTGCTCAATCAGCGCGGAATCATTCTGCACATCCAGCAACTTCAACTGCGAATGCACACCAGACTGTTCAGTACCCAAAACGTTGCCTTCCCTGCGGTGCGCAAGATCAATCTGGGCGACGGCGAAACCATCGTTAGTACCTGCCACCTGCTGCAAGCGCGCATTCGCCGGGTGGCCCTCCGGAGCCAAAGTGTGGAACAAACACACCGAAGGCTGGGTGCCACGGCCAATACGGCCACGCAATTGGTGCAACTGCGAAAGACCAAAACGCTCCGATTCGCGCACGATCATCATCGTGGCATTCGGCACATCCACCCCCACCTCAATGACGGTGGTGGAAATCAACACGTTGATCTCACCAGCAGCAAACTTCTGCATAACCTCTTCTTTATCCGACCCGCTCATCCGGCCGAACAACACACCAATGCGCGCGCCTGCAATCTCCGTGGGCACATCATCCAGCACCTCGCGCTTCGGCGGCTCAAAAGCAGCAAACAACGCATCCTGCGGTAGTGGGCGCTCATCCTCGCCATAACGGGCGAACGGGTCCTCTTCTGCCAGATCCTCCGGGGTGGAATTCGGCATAGCCACCGGCGGGATCTCCGCACCCAGCTTCAGGGCGAGCTCAATCACCCCACCCGCACCATCGATGCGTGGGGTGACCACATACGCCTGGCGCCCGGCAGCGAGTTCTTCTTCCAGCCGGTGCCACATGCGATCGGTCCACCCCTGATGCTCATGCTGCACCACCGAAGAACTAATCGGCTGACGCCCACGCGGGAGCTGCTTGATCGTCGATTCCGCCAGATCACCAAACACCGTCATCGCAATCGTGCGCGGAATTGGCGTCGCCGTCATCACCAACAGGTGCGCCACCGGGTAGGTCTTCGCGCGCAGCTTATCGCGTTGCTCCACACCAAACCGGTGCTGCTCGTCAACAATCACCAAACTGAGCTCGCAAAACTCCACCGTATCTTCCAACAAAGCATGCGTGCCGATGACAATATCCGCCTGGCCAGAAACAATCTGCAGCAGCGCCTCGCGCTTGGCTTTCACCGGCATGGAACCAGTCAGCAACACGACGTTTGCCTCTACCCTGGCCGCACGCAAAGTAGCGGTGATGCTGCGGGCGTGCTGCGTCGCCAAGACCTCCGTCGGAGCCAACAACGCAGCCTGCTTATCGTTATCCGCCGCCTGCAACATCGCCGCGAGAGCAACCACCGTTTTGCCGGAGCCCACCTCGCCCTGCAGCATGCGCGACATCGGGAAATTACGCTGCATTTCCCCGCTGATCTCAGATAACGCCGATTCCTGGTCTTCGGTGAGCCGGTAGGGCAAACCGTCGACAAGCTGGCGATATTTGTCCCCCGGCGGCAAGGGGTTGGCACTAGCTTTTTGCGCATCCAACCGGCGCAGAGCCATCACCAACGCGAGGGTGAGCGCTTCTTTGTCCTTCAGTGTTTCCACAGCCGGGCCATTGCCAAGAAAAGGTGGAAAATGCAGATCCCACAAAGCCTCATTCAGCGTCATACCGCCATTGGCAGGATCTGGCAACAGCGGCATCGTACGCAAAGATTCATAAATCGCGCCTAAAATCCGCGCAGATTCCAGCCCACCTTTTTGCCGGTAAATCGGAATAAAAGGCTGGGCCGCAAGATAGCCGGTCAGCCCCTCATAGCGCTCCAGCTTTTTCATCGCCCCACTGCTGAAAGCTTTCTTCGGCTTAGCATCAGGGCCGGTGGAAGAACTGCTAAACACCAAGCATTGCGGGTGCGTAACAGTCAGATGCTTCTGAAAAACCCGCGCCTTACCGGTGACCATGATCGTCGCACCTTTCCACACCCCAAAAACCTGGTGGTGGAAAAACACCAAGGTCACACCGTTGCTGAGAGAAATCTCGGTGCGTTTTTTACCCGTATCAATCTTGTCTGCTTTCACCACCGTCGAGATAAAAGTAATCGGATCGGCAGAATTAAGATCCTCATCCGTGATGATGTCATCGCGGCGCGAGAAAGCGCGGGGGAAATACGTGATTAACTCGCCGCACGTGTTGATCTCCAGGGCCTTGGCAATTGCCTTGGCTTCTTTCTCACCGACGACGTCGGCAAGGTCCCGGTCATCACGCCAGCCCAACACGTCATTCCACCCCTAGTTCAATTGGCCCTGTTTCCGTGGCAAATACGATGACTTCTACGCCCAACTTAGCCAGTGCCTCGGCGTCAATAGCGGTCGGAATCGGGGTGAGCACGGTGATTTGTTCGGTGTCGTCGCCGACCAGGTTGGATGCCACGCGTAGTACTTCGGGGCCGAGCTGATCACCGAACTCGGTTGGGTTTTCGATTATTGCTGTGCGCATGGCATTAGCGGCCTCACACATGGTTTCGGTGGCTTCGGCTGGGGGCAGGGTTTTGTCGTACACCGAAATCGCGGCAATGCCCGCGCACAGTGAGGCGGTCTCGATGACCTCTGCGCCCTGAGAACGCCAGCGTTGATGCTGCTGGGCGTTGGTGTAGCCGTTGCTGAGCACGGTCAATTGCGACAGGTTTGCGGGCGCGGTTGCGGTAGCTGCGCCCGTGAGCGAAGTGTTGGTGGTAGTTGCCTTAGCAGAGCCCAGTACACCACGGTATTGTTCTACGAATTCCTGCGGCGCTGCCACTTGCGCACCGGCTTGTGCGAATAGTTCCGCGATTTTGGAATCGTCCACCAAGGCCACTAACTGCCGGTGCTCAGTACGAGGTTTAGTGCGAGGTTTAGCATGAGCTTTAGTGCGAGCAGCCGTGCCATTGTCATTGTCACTGTCACTGCCATTGCCATTGTCGATGGCATTACCTGTGGCCCCGGTTTGGTCTTCTCGGTGAGCGCCGTCGTCGTGTGCTGATGCTACCGACAGGTTATCTGCCTGGGCATCTGGCAACACCTCCAGGCGAATATCGCTCGGGCGGCCATGCGCCAGGCTTTCTTCAATCACTGCCCCGGCGCGGTGACTGTGAATGTGCACGGTGGCCTCGGTGTCGTTGACGCGGGCGATGATCAGGCTGTCGCCCAGTGGTGCGATGCCGGCTTCGAGCTGGTCGACGTCGCCGGTGAAAAAGAACATCACCTCCAGGTGGTGGCTGCGGTTCTGGTCGGCGTGCGAGACGAAGGTATCGGTGGCCAGTGCGCTGGCGTGTGGTTCTGTGCGGCCTTCCAGTTCGTCGACCAGCGTTTGTAGCAGCACCAAAAGGCCGACTCCTCCGGCATCGACGACGCCGGCTTCGCGGAGTTCTGGAAGTTGCGACGGGGTGGCTGCGAGTGCTTGTTCTCCGGCATGGAGGGCACTGCGGGCGGTGGTGAGTAGGTCTGTCTCTGCGGCTTCGGTCGCTGCCGCGGGATCCGTGGCCTGCGCGCACGCACGCAGCACGCTGATGATGGTGCCTTCTACCGGCGCTGCGATGGCTTTTTCTGATAATTCCACCGCGCTGTGCAACGCTAAGCGCAACTGTGGGGTTTGCAGGCAGCTATCCGGGCAGGAATCGGCAATGCCGCGTAGTACCTGCGACAGGATCACCCCGGAGTTGCCGCGTGCTCCGCGCGCAGCGCCCATGGCTAGTGCAGTAGCAACGTGGTTATCTGGGGTTTCGCTGGCTTGGGCCAGAGCCGAATCCATGGTGAACGACATATTCGAGCCGGTATCGGAATCCGGTACCGGGTACACATTCAGCCCGTTGATTTCACTGCGCCGACGCTGCAGCTCTGTAGCTGCGCGCTGCGCCCAACGACGCAGACCTGCCCCGTCGAGGCGGGCGGCAGGTGCGGTGGCGTCGGCAAGAGTATCTGGGCGCAAAGACATGATGTTCTAGCTTACAATCTTATAATTGCCAATCAATTGGCTGGCAACCCTGATCTGTCAGGTACTGGTTGGCGCGGCTAAACGGGCGGGAGCCGAAAAAGCCCCGGCGTGCCGAAAGTGGTGACGGGTGTGGGCTGGTAATGGCGGGGCAGTCGAGGAATTTCTCGCATTCCTGAGCTTGTTTGCCCCACAGAATGGCCACCAAGTTTTCTGCCGGTAGGGCGCGCAGGATGGCTTCAGTCACCGACTCCCAGCCTTGCTTGCGGTGTGAGCCTGCTTGACCCGGCGCGACAGTAAGCACCCGGTTGAGTAGCAGCACGCCTTGCTCGTGCCAAGGGCGTAGGTCGCCGTCGGCGGTAACAGCATGCCCGGTATCGGCGGCGAGTTCTTGGTAGATATTCGCCAGTGAGCGTGGCGGGGCTCCGGTGGCTGCCGGGTGGGTGGAAAACGACAGTCCCATCGCGTGACCTGGTGTTGGGTAGGGGTCTTGGCCGACGATGAGCACGCGGACCTTGTCCAACGGTAGGGATAGCGCGCGGAAGACGTCGTCTTCTGCTGGCAGGTAATCTCCTTGGCTGGCGTAGCTCATGGCCGCGATGATCTCGTCGCTCACAGTGGACAGTGCTGGGTACCAGGACTTGTCGACGCGATTGAGCAGGCCGGGCCAGGCGGAGAGTTTCTGGGCAAGTTCGGCGCCTGCTTGGTTACCTGTGCTGTCGTGGTTAGCTGCAAGCTCAGTATCGGTCATTGGAAAGACTCCCATCCTTGGTTGGCTGCGCTGTGTTGGATTGGTGTGGCATCCATGCAGACATTGTGCTGCGCGGATTTCGTCCCGGCGGTGATATCACCGATGCGCCGGAAGCCGGACGGCGCGGATTTGGCAGTGGTTGCAAGCAGAGTATGATCTTCTCCCCCACCGAGTACCCAATCCCAGGGGTCCATGCCTAGCACCTGACCAGCGTGGGCGAGCAAGTCATCCGGGGCAAGCGCAGCAGAGTCCAGATCGATGCCTACCCCAGAACGTTGACACAACAACTGCAGTTCGCGCAGCAACCCATCCGAGTTATCCGTCATCGCCGAAGCCCCTGCGGCACGGGCGATCATCCCACGGTTGGGGCTGAGCCACGGAGCGCAGTGGGCGTCAACAAGCGAGGTGAGCTCCCGGGGAATATCCGCCCGGCCAAACCGCTCCAGCAACGCCAGCCCAGCCGCCGACCACCCCAGACGGCCATGGGCAACCAGCTGCTGCCCGGCGCGCGCCCGGTCCAAAGTCAGCGGGCTACGGGAACCGCCCAACGAACCCACAGCGGTAATCGTGACAATGAGCTGGTTCGACTTTGTGACATCACCGCCGACCAACTCAGCAGTGTACCGGCGAGCCCGGGTGCCAATGCCTGCAGCAATACCGCGCACGACCTCCAGCAGTGTCTCCGGCGGAGCAGACAGTGACAACAACGCCGCAGTCGGGCGCGCACCCATGGCCTCAATATCGGCGAAATTTTGCAGTATGGCTTTCTGCCCTACCTCTTCCGGGCTGGACCAATCCAGACGGAAATGCCGGCCTTCCACCAAGGTGTCGGTGGCGACTACCGTGCGCGAGTTGGGTTGGCCCGGAAATAGCACCGCGGCATCGTCGCCGTTAATCACTGACGGCGCAGCATCGGTAATAGCCTGGATGACCTCGCGCTCACTGACTTCGCCGAGGGTACGGCGAGTTGACTGGGTTGGCTGGACTGTCTGGGCTGGCTGGGTCGGCTTATCGCTCACTCATAGCCTTTCATTCGATGCTGTTCGTTAGACTTTCGATTATGACTGCAGATCCCACCAACAATGCAGATAGCGCAGATGGCGCTTCACCAGACAACGAGCTGGCAGCTACCGACCCGGTGGAAGGCATCGGCCGCGCCCCCATTTACACCTCGCTGGGCTTATCACTAGGCCTGGTCGCGGTGGTTCTAGCGGGAGCGCGCATCATTGGTGGTGGTGCCCCGACGGTGACACTATCGGATTTGCCCGCCGAACACGCAGATTCTGCCGAATGCCAACAGCTTATCGACTCGCTTCCCGACGAAGTCGCTGACCTCCCACGCGCAGAAATCGCCGAGCCCGCCCCCGCCGGTGTGGCCGCCTGGGCCGCCGGAAGCTCTGGTGCTGGCGGAAACTACCGCGACCAAATAAGCCTGCGGTGTGGCGTGGACACTCCGTTCCAATACAGCGAATATTCACACACGCAGGTGGTTGAAGCCGACGGCGCTAGCTCTAGTGAGAACTCTAGCGGCAGCCCAAGTGACGGTAATACAGCAACCGAATGGCTCGAGGTACAAGACCAAACCCCAGGTTCAACGCTAACCACCTGGTATTCCACCAACCGCTTTCCGACGGTCGCGGTCACCGTTGACCGCGCGGGTAATGGCACTGCCGGAAATGACAGTTCAGGTGACGACGGCGCAGACGATGGCGCTGGCGGAAATGCTACGGCGCCGGATAGCGCTGCCGCTACTTCCCGCGAGGCCCACAAAGCCATCGCGCAATTGACTGGAGCCACAGAGGCCTTAGAACTTCGCAAGCACCAACCGCACCCGGCCCCGTTGTCTGAACTCGCCTCCGGCAGCTCCGATGACCTCGCTGCCTGCCAGTCACTGATCAGCGCCGCCAAAGATGGTTTCACCCCAGCGGAAGGCTACGAACTGTACGACGACACCGCCAAAGACACCATCGCCTGGACGCACCCGGGCTACGAGCCGATCGTGCTGCGCTGCGGCATCGCGGACCCCGACGTTCCCCTGGGTGAGCGTTTGCAACAAATCAACGAAGTGCCGTGGTTTGAAGACACCGTGCTTGCCGACGGCACTACTGCCTCCACCTGGTACCCGTTGGGCCGGGAAGTTGCGGTAGCAGTATCGACGCCGCAGGCGGCTGCGCAAGAATCACTCTCACGCATCACGGAGCTGCTGAAACAACACACTGCGTCCGCCCCCAATGCCGGTTAGCGCGCCGGGCTTGCCTAGCTGGCTGCTAGCGCGCCAGCGCGGTTTGGGTCGCTAGCGCGCCAGCGCCGTCTGGATCATGGTATCCAGCAACTCCGGGTAGGCAACACCGCTGGCCTGGAATACCTGCGGGTACATCGAAATCGGCGTAAAACCTGGCATGGTGTTGATCTCGTTGATCACCGGGCCGGATGCGGTAACGAAGAAATCCACCCGAGCCAGTCCCTGGCAATCAAGTGCCCGGAATGCGGCCTGCGCCATGTCCTGCAGCTGGCCGGTAACCTCATCGTCATACGGGGCCGGAATGGTCGGGGTGACAACGTCGGCAAGATACTTAGTTTCAAAACCGTAGAAGCCCTCTTCGCTGGCAGCAATATTGTTCAGCTTCGCTGGCACGGAAGCCACGATGCTGCCATCCGGATACTGCAAAACGCCGACCTCAACCTCGTCACCAACGATCTCGGTTTCCACGATCGCTTTGCCCGCCACATCCGCATCGCGCGCGGCATCCAGAGCCGCCGGGAAATCTTTCCAATCAGTGACCTTGGAAACCCCAATCGAGGAGCCACCGCGGGCCGGTTTCACAAACACCGGCAGTCCCAAGCGCTGCTTGTCGTCGTCGGCAAGCTCCTCGCCTGCCCCGACAACTGCCTCGGGGGTGACCGGCAGCTGCTCGGCAACCAGCAGCTTTTTCGTGTACTCCTTGTCCATGCTCGCTGCCGAAGACAACACACCGGTGCCCACGTACGGAATATCGGCTAATTCCAGCATGCCCTGGATGGTGCCGTCCTCGCCGAACGGGCCATGTAGGACAGGAAAAACCACATCGAACTCTGCGTGAACTTTACCGGTGGTGAGATTGTGCAGCACCCGACGCTGCGGGTTCAGCGATAATGCAAGCTCGTCGCGCAGCGTAACTTCCGGCAACTGGCCATCGACAATTTTTAAGCCCTGCTCGCCTACCGTGAACACACCGTCTTTAGTGATGCCGACAGGAATGACCTCATAACGGTCCCGGTCCAAATGAGCCATGACCGCCGAAGCGGATACGCAAGAAACCGAATGCTCGGTGCTCCGGCCACCATAAAATACTGCCACGCGCGTCTTGTTTGTCATGCGCGTCATGCTACCACCGGCCAGTAGCGTTTCTGCGGCTTATCCGGGCTACTCGGACTTCTTCGACCGTCCCATCAGCGAAACCATCATGTCGGCCACCGCGAGATCTTCATGGCACACGGAATACACCGCCTGGGTCAGCGGCATATCGACGTTATGGTCCTGAGCAAGCTGAAAGATCGAATTCGACGAGATCACACCTTCCGCTACCTGGCCTTTCGTTGCGGCTTTCGCTTGCGCCAAGCTATCTCCCAAGCCTAGACGCTTACCGAAGGTGCGATTGCGAGACAGCTCCGAGTTACACGTAGCCACCAAATCGCCCAAACCGGCCAGGCCCGCGAAGGTGCGCTCGTCGGCCCCCAGGGCGTTGCCCAAACGAGTGATCTCCGCCAGGCCGCGGGTGATCAGCGTGGCTTGGGTATTTTCCCCCAGACTCAACCCGGTGGCCATGCCACAAGCCAGAGCGATAACGTTTTTACAGGCCCCACCGAGCTCACAGCCGATGACGTCGGTATTGGTATACGGGCGGATATAGTGGTTCGCCACCGCGGCCTGCACCAGCTTCGCGCGGTTTTCATCTACGCAAGCAATGACTGTGGCCGCGGGCTGTTCCAAAGCAACCTCGCGCGCCAGGTTGGGCCCCGATAGAACAGCGACGCGGTCTTCTTCAATGCCGGCTTCCACTATGACTTCCGTCATGCGCTTCAACGTGCCGCGCTCAATGCCCTTCGAAATCGACAGTACCGTGGCATCGTTGGGAATCAGCGGCGCCCAGGCACTGACATTATCGCGGAGAGTCTGCGAAGGCACGCCACACACCACGATTTCCGCACCGCCCAATGCAGCCGCGATATCAGGGGTGACTTCCAGGGCGTCGGGAAGCGTAATGCCTGGCAAATAATCCGGGTTTTCCCGGGTGTTGCTGATGGTTTCCGCGAGTTCTTGCCGCCGCGCCCACAAGCAGACGTGGTTTCCGGCATCGGCGAAAACTTTTGCCAGCGTGGTACCCCACGAACCAGCTCCCATGACCGCGACCCTCATTGCGCCTCCTTGAAATACATCCCCACCAGCCTACCGTTTGGGCACACGCTGGTTATGCAAAATGCGGTGATTTTGGGGAAAATAGACAGCATGGTGAAAAAATCCCAGATGAGCGAAGCCGATAAAGATAACCAAAGCGGATTTAACCTCTCCGCCCGTTATCACCAAATCGGGAAAAATCCAGGTGCCGAATATCGTAAACCAACGCTGGCAGCTGGTGCCGTGCTGTGGCGCCGCGGTGACAACGGTACTGCAGAGGTCGCGGTGATTCACCGCCCGCGATACGACGACTGGTCACTGGCCAAAGGCAAAGTTGACCCTGGCGAATCACTGGCCAGCTGCTGCGTGCGCGAAATCGCCGAGGAAACCGGTTATCAAGTCCAGCTTGGCTCACTACTGGGATCGGTCAACTACCCCGTGCAAGGACGCACCAAGGTGGTTTTTTACTGGAACGCGAATATCACCGGCGGAAAATTCCAGAAAAATGAGGAAGTCAACAAACTGCGCTGGCTCAGCGTAAACGAGGCACACGAGAAACTCACCTACGACACCGACCGGCGGGTCTTGGAACAAGCAGCCATCCGGCATGACGACGCCGTCGACACGCGCGTACTGTATGTGCGCCACGCCAAAGCACATGACCGCAAAACCTGGAGCGGTGACGACAACTTGCGACCACTGCATAAAAAAGGGCGTCGGCAAGCAGAATTTCTGGTGCCCATGCTGAGTGCGTACAAGCCGACCGCACTGTATTCCGCAGAACCTGCGCGCTGTCAATCCACCATTGCCCCATTGTCCGACGCACTAAGCCTGCCAGTCACCACCGAGCAGATTGTGGGTGACGCCGGACTGGATAATCTTGCCGAAGCCACCGCGCGATTCCGAGAAATTGCTACCGGCGGTGGGGTCCCGGTCATCGTCTCACAAGGCGGGATGATGCCGGAGATCATCGAGTCTTTAGCGGCTGAGGCCGACTTTGACATCGAGCCGCGGGAATTTAAAAAAGCCGGCACCTGGGTGCTCGCGCTGCGCGAAGGCAAGCTTGTCGGTGCCGACTATCTGGCCTCGCCACTGCCAGTACGCTAGCTACGAACCTGTGGCTTGAAGCTTGGACGGCGCGATTCGAAATCACTAATCGCGTCGTCATTTTTTAAAGTCAACCCGATATCATCCAAGCCCTCACGTAGGCGCCAGGCCGTGTAATCGTCGATTTCAAATGGGTAGACATTCCCGCCGACCTTCACGGAACGCGATTCCAAGTCGACCGTCGCCTCAGTGCCTGGTTCTGCTTCCAGCTGCTTCCAGATCAGCTCGATATCGGACTGTTCCATAATACCCGCCAACAGGCCGGCCTTACCGGCATTACCGCGGAAAATATCGGCGAAACGGGGTGAGAAGACCGCGCGGAAGCCGTAATCACCCAGCGCCCAGACTGCGTGTTCACGAGAGGATCCGGTGCCGAAATCCGGGCCGACGAACAGCACGGATCCATTACGGAACTCTTCGCGGTTGAGCACGAAGTCATCGTTTTTACGCCAGTTGGCAAACAGACCGTCCTCAAACCCCGTGCGTGAGACGCGCTTGAGGTAGACCGCAGGAATGATCTGATCGGTATCAACGTTGGAATACGGCAGTGGCACACCAACGCCGGTGTGTGTGGTGAACTTTTCCATGGGTTGTGCTCCTCTTTGTCCTAGCTAGCTTTTACAGATCCGCCGGGCTGGCCAGGGTGCCTTTGATCGCAGTAGCAGCGGCTACGGCTGGCGAGACCAAGTGGGTGCGTCCGCCGGGGCCTTGCCGACCTTCGAAGTTGCGGTTTGACGTCGACGCCGAACGCTCGCCTGGGCGCAGTTGATCTGGGTTCATGCCCAGGCACATCGAACAGCCAGCAGTGCGCCATTCCGCACCAAAGTCGATAAAGATTTTGTCCAAACCTTCTTCTTCGGCTTGCTGCTTGACCCACGCCGAGGACGGCACCACCATCATGCGGGTGTCCGCGGCCAACTTGTGTCCGCGGACAACCTCGGCGGCAGCACGGAGATCTTCGATGCGCGCGTTGGTGCAGGAGCCCAAGAAAACGGTGTCGATCTTGATATCACGTAGTGGGGTACCTGGTTGCAGGTCCATGTAGGCCAGGGCTTTTTCTGTAGCAGCGCGGTCGCTATCATCTGTGCAGTCTTCCGGGTTCGGCACCACCGCGTCTAGTGGCAAGCCTTGACCAGGATTGGTTCCCCAGGTGACAAATGGGCGCAGCGCAGAGCCGTCGATCTCCACAACAGTGTCGAACTCGGCACCCTCATCCGTCGGCAAGGTCTTCCAATATGCGACAGCTTCGTCGAAGTTTTCTGGGGCGAATTCGCGCCCACGCACGTATTCAAAGGTCTTTTCATCCGGCGCGACCATGCCTGCACGCGCACCGGCTTCGATAGACATATTGCAGATGGTCATGCGCGCTTCCATCGAAAGCTTCTCGATGGCCTCGCCGCGATATTCAATGATGTGGCCTTGCCCGCCGCCGGTGCCGATCTTCGCAATGATCGCCAGGATTAGGTCCTTAGCCGTTACGTCTGGCTGCAGTTCGCCGCTGACCTCAATGGCCATGGTTTTGAAAGGCTTCAGCGATAAAGTCTGCGTGGCCATGACATGCTCTACCTCAGAGGTACCAATACCCATCGCAATCGAACCGAATGCCCCGTGGGTAGAAGTGTGCGAATCACCACAGACGATAGTCATTCCTGGCTGCGTGATCCCGAGCTGCGGACCGACAGTATGGACAATGCCCTGTTGCTTATCCCCCATGGAATGCAGACGGATACCGAATTCCTCACAGTTTTTGCGCAGTGTGCCCACCTGCGTGCGGGAGGTTTCTTCTTTAATCTCCAGCAGGTTACCTTTAGTAATGCCTTCGGTCGGGACGTTATGATCCTCCGTAGCCAAATGCAGCTCCGGGTGCCGCATGGTTCGGCCATTCATCCGCAGTCCGTCAAAGGCCTGCGGGCTAGTAACCTCGTGTAGCAGCTGGAAGTCGATATAGATCAGGTCTGGTTTGCCGCCTTCTCCTTGAACGACAACGTGATCGCGCCATACTTTTTCAGCCAGAGTGAGTTTTTCTGTCATGGTTTCCACCTCACTTGTTCTCCCACATGTTAGGAAGATAGTATCACGGTATGGGACGGTATAGTGAAATCTCGGGAATCAAGGTGCTCGATCGCGCAATTGCGATTATGAAAGCCACCGCGACAACCCCCATGAACCTCTCCGAACTGTGCACAGACACCGGCATCCCCCGCGCCACCGCACACCGTCTGGCCAGCGCATTGGAGATGCACCGGATTTTGGCACGACGGGCCGACGGCCGCTGGGGTGCGGGCCCAGAACTTCCCGGCTCTCAGGACAAACTGGTGGCCACAGCTACCCCATTTATGGAAAAACTGATGGAATCAACTGGCGAATCCGTGCAGCTCTACCAGCGCCGCGGCGACGAACGCATCTGCATCGCAGCCTGCGAACCAGCTTCTGGCCTGCATAACGTGGTGCCGGTAGGTTCGACACTGACTTTGAATTCAGGTTCAGCCGCCCGGGTCCTGCTTGCCGCCATCACCGACACTGTCGAACGCGATCGGATCCTACACACCGCTTCCTACACACTTGCCGACGTCACCGATGCCGTCGAACGTGGCTGGTCAGAATCCATCGGTGAACGCGAACCAGGCCTAGCCAGCATCTCCGCACCAGTACATGATGCCGCCAATACTGTGGTCGCAGTACTGTCCATCTCCGGCCCAATCGAACGCATGCACCCCAGCCCTAGCGAGTGCTACGCAGGCATTATCCAACAAACCGCACGGGAACTCAGCGCGCAATTATAGATTTGCAATGGTTTAAGATTAGGTGTTGCACGCATGCCAAGTGAAAAAGACGCTCCACAGCCAGCACTGATGTGGTTTCGGGATGACCTCCGGTGGCAAGATAACGCGGCACTCGCTTGGGTTGCGAAGCAAGGCCCAGTAATTGCCGTTGTTATCGATGAAGATGCAACTGTGACAGGAGCCCGGGCACTGGGCGCAGCCACACGTTGGTGGTGGCAACGCAGCGTGCACCAGCTGCAACACAAGCTGCATGCTCACGGTATTCCGCTGCTGTATTACCAGGGCGATCCGCGCGCGATCATTCCTGCCGTCGTCGAGGAGTTCGGGGTATCCGCGGTGGGCTGGTCACGGCGCTATCACAAGCCTTTGCGGGAACTGGATGCACAACTTAAGCGCCTACTGCAAGAAAAAGGCGTAGCTGCGAAAAGTTTTCCTGGACACTTATTAACCGAGCCCTGGGAAGTGCAGACGCAACAAGGCAAGCAATATAAGGTCTACACCCCATTTGCGAAAACCGCCCGCGGAGTTGCCGAGGATAATGTTGCCAGCTACCTCAACAATGGCAATGATCAATCCCCTTCGCCGACAAGTCATGATGAACTGGGCCCAATTGGGTTCGCAGGCCCCGGGGCAGATTTGCCGTCCGCCCACCCGCTACCTGATTGGGACGAAGCCGACTGGACGCTTTCCTTAGCCCAACACTGGAGTCCCGGAGAAAACGCGGCCTGGCAGCTAGCCGAGGAATTCTTATCCCAATTAGCTGCAGCTTCAAAGCAGCGCGCCCCTCATTATGCTGCGGACCGTGACCGTTTGGATAAAAAAGCCACTTCCCGACTCTCACCGTACTTACGCTTTGGCGAAATCAGCATCCACCGCCTGTGGGCATTGATCGCACAAGCCAGCGATAGTGGCCGTATCACCGATGAGGACACGTCTGCATTCCTGAGTGAATTATTGTGGCGTGATTTCGCCTGGCACCGGCTCTATCACTTACCAGATCTGCACCAACGCAACGTACGGGAACAGTTCGACCATTTCGATTGGCACTGGGACGAAAATGAAGCCCGACGCATAGCTAGCACGCGCCGGGATCCGCGTTGGCCAGAAACCGAGAAAGACATTCCAGAGATCGCCACAGCCGACGATTTCCGCAGCGTGTTTTCGGCATGGCGGGCGGGGAAAACGGGTATTGCGGTAGTAGATGCCGGGATGCGCGAATTGTGGGCAACCGGCACCATGCACAATCGGGTGCGCATGGTGGTGGCCAGTTTTTTGACGAAAAACCTCGGCATACACTGGCGCCACGGTGAAGCGTGGTTCTGGGACACCCTGGTCGATGCTGACCCAGCATCGAATCCATTCAACTGGCAGTGGGCTGCTGGTTGTGGCGATGACGCTGCACCATATTTCCGGATTTTCAACCCTGATACTCAGGCCAAGCGCTTCGACCCCGATTACCGTTATATCCAGCACTGGGTTCCGGAGTACGCGACTCCGATATATCCGCAGCCGGTGGTAGAGCTGAAAGCATCTCGTCGCCAAGCCTTAGCCGCCTACGAAGAGATGAAAAACTTCCACCCGCGGCCCGAATAGACAGACCGCGGGTGGAAACAAATGACTTGTTAGTCAGTCACTTGTGCGCTTGTGCCAAGCACTTCTTAGTCGTTCGCTTCCTAGTCGTTGACGTAGAAGGACTGCTTGTTCACGAACTCATCAAGCGCCAGCACGGAAAGCTCACGACCGAAGCCAGAGTTCTTCACGCCACCGAATGGCAGCACTGGCGTCATGGCCTGTGGTAGGTTGACGTGGATCATGCCAGACTCGATCTTGTCGGCAACCTTCTTGGCACGTTCTTTGTCTTCCGAGAAGACTGCGCCGCCCAAGCCGTAGTTCGAGTTGTTAGCCAGCTCGATGGCTTCTTCTTCCGAGCTCACGGAGTAGATCTCAGCAACCGGGCCGAAGAATTCGTCGTAGTAGGACTCGGAACCAACTGGTACATCCGTCAGCACAGCCGGGCTGTAGTAGGCAGCGGACTCGTGCAGTTCGCCACCGGTGTGCAGCGTGGCACCTTCTTGCACCGCACGCTGTACCTGGTCGTTAAGCTTCTCCGCGGCATCGCGGGAAGACAGTGGGTAGAACTCGCCCTCGTTCGGGTTGAGTGGATCGCCAGGCTTGTAAGATTTTGCAATACGCACCATCTCGTCAACGAACTCGTCGTAGATATCGTCCATGACGATGATGCGCTTGTTTGAGGTGCACGCCTGACCAGTGTTGTCGATGCGCTTGTCCCAAGCGACCTTTGCTGCGTTCTTGACATCATTCGTATCCAGCACGATGTATGGGTCAGTACCGCCCAACTCAAGCACACACTTCTTCAGTGCTTTACCTGCCTGTGAAGCAACCGCGGCACCTGCGCGCTCGGAACCAGTCAAGGAAACGCCCTGAATGCGCTTATCAGCGATGATCGTGGAGATCTGGTCGTGATTAGCATAAACGTTATTGAAAACGCCTTCTGGTAGACCAGCCTCGAGGAAGATCTTCTCGAAAGCCGCCGACGACTTCGGGCAGATCTCGGCGTGCTTCAAAATAATGCCATTGCCGTTCATCAAGTTCGGGCCAGCAAAGCGGGCAACCTGGTAGTACGGGTAGTTCCACGGCATGATGCCCAGCAGAACACCGAGTGGCAAACGACGCATCACTGCCTTACCACCAGGTACCTCGATTGGCATATCAGCGGAGTACTCTTCTGCACGATCCGCGTAAAACGCCAGAATATTAGCGGAGAACTCAACCTCGCCTTCCAGCTCTGGGATCTGCTTACCCATTTCTTCTGCAGCGATCTTTGCTAGCTCGGTTTTACGCTCACGCAGCAAATCCGCGGCCTTGTTCACAATCTTGGCACGCTCTGCGAAACTGGTGTTGCGCCAAGTCTGGAATGCCTCATGAGCCTTGCTCAAAACATCCTGGATTTCCTGGTCTGTCGCCGTATCAAATGATTCGATGACCTCGTTCGTGGCCGGGTTTTGTACGCGATATGGAATGGACATTTTTCTACTTCCTCCGATTACTCGGGTACGCATAGACGAATCATCTGTCGTTAATCAAACTATAAGGATCGATTGTGCCAACCGAGGATACACAAAAACCGGATTACCGTCAGAGCACGAAAAATCCAGTACGTTCTCAGCGAAGACAACTCGCCAGACCTACCAGCGTCCCACAACTGTGAAACCCACTAGCTTCTAATGAGAAACTTCTAATAAGAAAGGAGCCTTCAATGGCTACCCCACACCGCGCTGACCAGTCCCTTCCCACCATTGTCATCTGCCACCCTAAACGCACACCAGTGGGTCGTTACGGCGGCGCTCTCAAAAACGTACCTGCAGAAGATCTCGCCAGCACCGTCATAACGGCAGTCATGAAAGATTCTGGGCTGGACCCCACAGCAATAGATGACCTGATTTTCGGCCAAGCCTCCCCCAGCAGCGCGGCACCAGCGTTAGGCCGCATTGTCGCCTTTAATTCTGGATTAGGCGAACGCGTGCCCGGCATGCAATTGGATCGGCGATGTGGTTCCGGACTGCAAGCAGTCACCACCGCCGCTGCACATATCGCTGCTGGCGCGGCTGATCTCATCATCGCCGGCGGCGCAGAATCCATGTCCCAGACAGAATACGCAGTAGACGGATCAATCCGCTGGGGAGTAAAAGGCGGGGCGATGGAGCTGCACGATCGACTCACACAGGGCCGCGAGCAAGCTGGCGGTAAAAACCACCCGATTCCGGGCGGAATGATTGAAACCGCAGAAAATCTGCGCCGGGAGTACTCCATTCCACGAGACAAGCAAGACGAGCTTGCTGTCAGCTCCCACCAGCGTGCCGCGAATGCACAACAACAAGGATTCTTCGACGCAGAAATCGTGCCAGTACGTATCCCACAACGGAAAGGCGACGACATCATCGTCGATAGGGATGAACACATCCGTCCAGAAACCAGCATGGACTCCATGCAAAAGCTGCGTGCGGTCCGTTCCAAACTGGACGACGACGCCACGGTGACCGCGGGTAATGCCTCCGGCCAAAACGATGGCGCCGCCGCGATGATCGTCACCACCGAGAAAAACGCCGAAAAGCTAGGCCTAGCCCCCGCCGTCAAACTCGTCGGCTGGGCCGTGGCCGGGGTAGCCCCAGAAACGATGGGTATTGGCCCGGTGGCCGCCGTCGACAAGCTGTTTCAACGCCTGCAGCTCAGCTTTGACGATATCGACCTCATTGAACTCAACGAAGCTTTTGCCGCACAAGCACTGGCATGTCTACATGAATGGGGCATCGACGCCGACGATCCGCGTTTAAACCCTTCTGGTTCCGGTATCTCTCTAGGCCACCCAGTTGGCGCCACGGGAGCTCGCATGATGGTCACTGCTGCCCACTATATGCACCGCACCAACGCACAGCGCGGGTTGATAACCATGTGTATCGGAGGCGGCCAAGGCCTGGCAGCGGTGATCGAAAAGGTCTAAACTTCCCTACCCCAGCTACACCATCCGCACCAGTACAACACCAAGGAAAATCCCCACCAGCCCACTGACCCGACGAACGGTCAGCGGGCGCTTTGTTGCCCCAATCCAACCGCGTGATTCCAAAAGCTGGCCTGCTGTGATAGTTCCTGACAACGCCGCGATCACCATCAACCCGGTACCCAAAATCGGGGCAAACAACGCTCCCCCGACGACGAAAAACGCGCCCAGAACACCGCCGAGCCATTTCCACCACGGCCCTACCGGGATCGGGCAGAAAACCCGAGAACGGCCAGGCAACACAAGGCTGAGAATGAACAACACCGCGACACCAACCGCAAGTGACAACAAACCGGCATGAATTGGTGACCCGATAACCGCCCCCAAACGCCCATTAACGGCAGTTTGCGTGGCAGAACCCATGCCGATCGCGATACCAAACCCGCGCCAGGCCCAAGCAGCCACGCCTTGCGCGTTCCCCTCCCACAGGCGACCGCGGCCGATATCAAGCACCACCGCAGTAGCAACCAGAACGATGAGCGCTCCGAACAGGCGCAACGGGGAAATCGGCAACACCTCATAGCCAAACAGGCCAAAGTGATCGACGAGCAAGCCCATCAACATCTGACCAACGATTGGCATGATGACGGTATGCACACTGCCGATCTGCGGGAACAACAAAATATTGCCGACGATAAACGCCACCCCTAGCGGACCGCCTAAAAACAACCACAGTGGGGAGTCGGCAAGCAAAGCAAAATCCGGTAATGGCTGGCCAGTCAGCAACCACGCGACTGGCAACAGGGAGGTGGTGCCGATAAGAAAAGAGTAGAGCGCCGTAACGACGGGGTCTCGCACGTCGGCACGCAAGCGCGTATTAATAGCAGTTTGTACTGGGACGATTGCGCCTACGCCAATGGCTCCGGGAAGTAACACCCGCCTTCGCTTTACCAGGTACCAGCGATAATATCGGCGATGTGGCGGTTGCCTTCATGCGTGTAGTGGAAGGTCATGTTGTACGGGTCCGACTGGTTGTCCAAGAATCCAGAAACCCAACGCTGCGCCTTCGGAGCGCACTGTCCATGGCCGTGCGTGGCACGCGCCAAATCGAAGTATTCGACGTTCTTATCTGCCGCTACCGTCCTCTGCCAGTCCGCCACTGCGCGCAGCGAGTTACCCAATGGGGCGAACGGGAAGTTGAGATCCACCTGGTTGAAATGAACCGGACACACAAAATCATGCGCGCCAATCATCTCCGGGTATCCCAGAATCTGGATGCGCGCATTCGGTGCGGCATGGCGGATACGGTCAATCTGGTGCCCGACGTAATCGCGGTACGCCTGCTTCTGGTGGGCGTAGATACCAAAACCCTTGAAGTTGTCGTTCAGCCCGATTTGCATGTGCACGTTGGTGGTGTGGGGGTTGAGTTGCTGAGAGTGCAACGCCTGATCAACCTGCATCGCCAACGGACTGTGATTATTCAAAGTGCCATAGGTAGCAGCGCCAGAACACGAGAAATCCGAGACCCGTGCACCATGCCGACGTTCCAGCTCCACCCCGACACGGTCAACGCCCTTCGGGCAGCTGCTATGTTCTGCAAGCGTAACGCCCGTGGTAAAACCAGGGTTCACGAAATCCACAAATTTATGTGGTGGATTAGCCAGCAGAGAATCACCGAACAGAACGACATTACGCTGCTGTGCTTCCGCCACCGGCGCATGCGCCATTGCGCCGGTTACTCCCACTACTGCTGCAGCTGCAGCAGCGAGTACTTTACGGATCTTCATAGAACCCCTTAACGATCTTCCTGCATTATCACGCGATTCGGCCATCTGCCACCAGAACCACTCTAGTCACATATATGCATCGTAAATTTAGCATCGATCGTTTCATTGCATGGCTTCAGTACCCGAGTACGCTGCTTCAGTACCCGGACTGCACGGCCTCGCTCCGCTACGCTAACTCCCCCATGCTTAACGCCTATCTTTTGTTCTTGCCTTTCCGGCCAAACAAGAAGAAAGCGACAGGGCCCAGCACATCAACTAAACCTGTGACCGCAAACCAAGCTTTTCTGTTCCCACGCAGGCGTTTTTCCGGTGTGTGATACACGTGATGCCACGTAAAGGCTTTTTCTACGACGATATAACTGATTGTCCCTAGAACCAGCTTTTTCGCTTGGGAGCTCAGATCATTCCATCCCTTGGCTTCTGCAATCTCATCAAGGAGTCCTTGCACTTTGAACCATGGCTTTTCCAACTGTTGTTTTGTACCCATAAACCCCCACCGTACGTGGGATGCAGAAAACGCGCAGGAGATCTTTTTCAGATCAACCTGCGCGCTGATTGTACCCCGTACGGGATTCGAACCCGTGTTACCGGCGTGAGAGGCCGGCGTCCTAGGCCTCTAGACGAACGGGGCTAGAACAAGTGAAACTACACAGCAGTCTCACTGCTGGCCTACCAGGACTCGAACCTAGAACGACGGTACCAGAAACCGCTGTGTTGCCAATTACACCATAGGCCATTGCCGCAAAAACTTACGGAAGATATCAATTAACGCTGCTCGCGTTGTATCGATTGTATTTTATTGTCTTCCGCGTCGCTCTGTGCAACGGTTATATACTATAACCACCCATCTAATATTCCACCAAATCAGCAGTATATAGGCACTTTTTACAACATCTTAGGGTGTGTATACCGGTAGATTCATCAGACAATCTACCGGCTACCGGAAAATCCACCAGGCTTATCCCCCCAGGCTTATTCCACCAGGCTTATCCCCCCAGTCTTATTCGGCCTTCTGCTCCCACGGGGTTTGCGCACGAGCAGCACGCAGCCGGGTCAACGTAGATTCCTTGCCCAAAAGTTCCATGGATTCAAAGAGCGGAGGCGATACCGCTGCTCCAGAAACGGCCACGCGCAGCGCCCCATAAGCCTTCCGCGGTTTCAGCCCAAGATCCTCAATCAAAGCCTTAGACAATACCGCTTCCAGCTTCTCCGTCTTCCACTCCTCATCGGCCACTACCGCAAGAGCAGCAATTGCCTCATCCAAAGGCTGGATGGCGTCTTCCTTCAGGTTCTTGCGGGCGGATTTCTCATCCAGTTCCAGATCAGCATCGGCGGTAACCAAAAACTTCAACAGGCCGTAAGCGTCGGAAAGTACTTTGATGCGAGTCTGCACCAGATCAGCGGCGACTGCGAATTTCTCCTCTGGGTAATCCGCAGGGAAATCCGTGTATTCGCTCAGGAACTCCCGGAGACGCCGGGTGAACTCGGCGGTGTCCAACAAGCGGATCTGATCCGCGTTGATTGCTTCGAGCTTTTTCTGATCAAAACGCGCCGGATTACCCAGCACATCCTTCACATCGAAAGCCGCGATCAGCTCGTCAACACTGAAGATGTCTTGATCGCTGGATAGGGACCAACCAAGCAGAGCCAGGTAATTGAGCATGCCTTCCGGGATGATTCCGTTGCTGCGGTGGTTAAACAAATCCGATTGTGGATCCCGCTTCGACAGCTTCTTGTTTCCCTCGCCCATCACGAATGGCAGGTGGCCAAATTCCGGAGTGGCTTCGGCGACGCCAATGCGTTGCAAGGCGCCGTAAAGCGCCAACTGACGCGGGGTGGATGAGAGGAGGTCTTCGCCACGCAGTACGTGAGTAATTCCCATCAGCGCATCGTCGACAGGATTAACCAGGGTATACAACGGCTCGCCGTTGGAACGGGCGACGACGAAATCCGGCTGCGTCGCAGCTTTGAATTCCACCTCGCCGCGCACCAGGTCGGTCCAGGCCCAATCCTGGTCCGGCATACGCAAGCGCCACACCGGTTTACGACCCTCGGCCTCAAACTCGGCGATCTGGTCCTCACTCAAGTCGCGATCATAGTTGTCGTATCCCAGCTTCGGGTCACGGCCTGCTGCGCGATGGCGCTCTTCTACCTCGTCCGCAGTCGAATAAGCCGGATAGACCTCGCCGGCATCAATCAGCTTGTTCAACACCTTGGCATAGATGTCTTTGCGCTGCGATTGCCGGTACGGCTCGTGCGGACCACCAACATTAACGCCTTCATCCCAGGCCAGCCCCAGCCAGTCCAGGCCGTCGATAATCGCCTGGTAGGACTCTTCCGAATCACGCTTAGCATCGGTATCTTCAATGCGGAAAATCAGTTTGCCACCGGTATGCCGGGCGTAGGCCCAGTTAAACAGGGCTGTGCGCACCAATCCGACATGCGGGGTTCCGGTGGGCGAAGGGCAAAATCGTACACGTACATCACTCATAGCAGCCATGGTAGCCCAGTTATCGCACCACTTCGTAGGGGCGGTATTATCGACAGTTATGCAATCGTCCCGTCCTGCCACCGCACCGGATTTTTTGCTCTCTCGAGCACACGTATCTGTGCGCACCCAAGGCTGCGTGGACACCTACACCGACATCGATCAAGCCATCCAAGCGCTTGCCGACGGCCAGCACGAAATGATCGTCGGTGCACTTCCGTTTAACCCGAATGACCGCGCCGCCCTCACGGTGCCTGAATCCATCATTCGGGGAGACGGCCCACTAGAACCACCAGCGTTTTATCGACAGGGCGAGCTACGAGCACGAATCAGCTCGGTGGATCCGGAACCGCAAGAGCATTTACGGCGGGTGGAAGCCGCCATCGACACCATTGTCTCGTCCCGTTTGGAAAAGGTGGTGCTAGCCCGGGCGGTAGACTTCGAATTTCTTGCCGACGTCGACCCACGGCTGGTTGCTGCCCGTTTGATTGATAACTCCGCGCATCGCGACGGCTTCATCGCCGACCTGTCGCCTGCTGGACGCGAAGGCCACATGCTGGTTGGTTCTTCGCCGGAGGTGCTGGTAAAACGCCAGGGCTCTACCGTCAGCGCCATCCCCATGGCTGGTTCTGCTGCACGGTCTGCCGATCCCGTAGAAGATGAAAACGCACGTTTTCACCTGCAAAATTCTACGAAAGATCTGCACGAGCACGGTTTCGTGGTCGAGCATTTGCGTGCTGCGTTGTCTCCACTGTGCGAGCAGCTGAGCATTCCGGCGAAGCCACAGTTAATCAAAACAAACGAGATGTGGCACTTGGCAACCCCAATCAGTGGGCAATTAAAACAACCGCAATTGAGTGCACTGGACTTGGCAGCGCGCATTCACCCCACCCCCGCTATTTGTGGCACACCGACGGCCGCGGCTGATCACTTAATCCACACCGCGGAATCCGCCCGCGGGTTTTACGCTGGCGCAGTTGGCTGGTGCGATAGCACCGGCGACGGGGAATATTTGGTGGCCATCCGCTGCGCCGAGATTTGGGGTCGACAGGGCCGCACCTGGGCGGGCGGCGGCATTGTCGCAGATTCTGATCCAGAACAAGAATTGGCAGAAACCACAGCGAAGCTGCAGACAATCCTGCGCTCGCTGGGGTTATAAGGCCGCCGGACTTATCCGTCCGAGTGGCCCGGCTTTTAACTCTTAATGGCTCTTAAACAGCTTCTGCGGGCTAAGCGCGTTCTACTGGATTGCCCAGCTTGCCCAGACCAGGGATTTCAATTTCGATGAAGTCGCCTGGCACCATTTCTTCCGTACCAGCCGGTGAACCAGTACACACCACATCACCCGGTAGCAGGGTCATCGACGCAGTGATCTTTTCCAAGATTTGGCCAACAGTATTAATCATCTGTCCTGTGGAAGAATCTTGCTTAATATTCGTTTCGCCCTCGTGGGTGAGGTAGGCCTTGATCGGGTGATCCGATAGATCGAATTTATCGATATCGGTCTCAATCCACGGCCCCAACGGAGCGAAGGTGTCAATGCCTTTAGCGCGCGCCCACTGGCCATCGGAGAACTGCAAATCTCGCGAAGAAACGTCGTTAATGATGGTGAACCCTAGGGTGACGTCTTTCCACTGCTCGGCCTTCAAATTTTTGCACGGGCGAGAAATAACCAATGCCAATTCGCCTTCGAATTCAACGCGAGTGGCGAAATCTGGAATCTTAATAGGCGCGCCAGGACCAGTAATAGCTGTAGGAGGCTTCAAAAACAGTGTCGGCGGCAAGGATTCTGCTGATTCCTTAAACACCTCTGCGACGTGGTCAGCATAATTTCGCCCAAGTGCCACAATCTTCGACGGCAGCATCGGCGCCAATAGTTTTACATCGTCCAATTTCCATTCCTTGCCAGTGAACTCTGGCTCTGTGAACGGGGTAGAAGAAATTTCGCGGGCTACCAGCTCGTCGTCGCCTTCGATGACGACGAAAGCCATACCCTCTGGGTGAGCAATTCGTCCAAAACGCATGTCATCTACTGTACAAGGACTGCCCCACAAGGCCTACTCTCTAATATCTTTTAATGTGTGCACGCGGCTCGCCGCGGTAATCGCAAGATAGACCTCGGCGCACGCCAGTGCGTCACTCAACGCGTTATGGCTGTTGTAATGCGGTAATTGGTAGCGCTCCCGGATTCGTGGCAGGCGTAGGTCCTCACCACGCGGGTAGGTGGCCATACGTTCCATGTGCCGCCGTTCCAAACTAAACGTGTCGACGACCGTAAGGTCCGGGACTGCACCGTCGTACAGCTGCCGACAATGCTTGTGCACAAAGCCCGTTTCGAGTGCAGCAAAATGAGCCAACAGCACGCGCCCATGCAAAGCTTCCAATAACTGCTCCATCGCTTCTTCCGGCTTAACCCCCAATGCAATTTCGTCGTCGGTAAGGCCGTGGATGGTGGCCGACTCCCCCACCTCCCCGCCAGCAACCACCACATAGCCCGCACCCGATAAATCAATACTTCGCCCATTTAATGGCACCCAGCCGATCGACAGCATCGTGTCCCGGGCAGGTTTAATTCCCGTGGTTTCCATATCAACCGCAAGCGCTGGCAAATCCTCCAGCGCGGTATCCGTGGCGGGTGCAGCGATATCGAAGGTTTTTTGCCCCCACAAACCACCGGAGATAGTAGAAATAGCAGAAAGAAAACTCATCAGCACTACCGCCTGTTTAAGAAATGCTACGCACGGGATATTTGTTACCCAATGCAGATTGCATCCGCTTGATCACTTGGAAAGAATCACGCAAATGCTCCCGATCCATCTTTGATAGCCGCTTCGGGTCAACGTGATAATCCGGTTGTTCACCGTGCCGCAACTTACGGGCCTGATGACGCAAGGTGAGTGTGCGCAAGAAATAAAAAGCATCGGCAAGATCACGCGCGCCTTCCTTAGATACACCGACCCCGGCAGAGAGTTCCAACCGCGTAGCGGTATCAACAGCATCAACTCCGGAAGCGATTGCATACAACCGAGCCATCTGCACGATGCTATAGGTGCCTCCGGTTTTGATATTCAGCGTTCGCGCATAATCTCCTGAGCGTTCCACCACCAAACCTTTGAAAAAAGTCAACGGTGGTTCCCGGCGCGCCGCCAAGCTTGCCAAGTGCGCGTGCAGTCGTTTGGATTCGCCTCCCATACGCACCGCTGTGCGATGGACTTCGCCGGCAAGCGCGGTATCACCATAAACCGGGCGGAAATCGAAAAAGGTTTGGGCATGCAGCAAAGCATCGGCATCCGGCGCGGTGATCCAGCTGTGGAACGTATCTTCCCACTCCCGGGCTGTTTGACGCCACAACGGATTAGTCGCCATCATATCGCCAGGGCACCATGCCTGTCCGGCCTCTGCCAAACCTTCACACACCCACCGCGCCAAGTTGGCAAAGTACTCGCCATGTTGGTTCGGATCGTAATCATTGGACAAGACCATCGCGTTGTCTTGATCGGAGGATAGCCCCATTTCTCGTCGTCCCTGCGATCCCAGCACCACAAAGGCATACGGGACCGGTGGCGCGCCGAATTGTTCTTCTGCCAGTTCCAACAGCCGGCGGGCGATACTGTCTGCGGCGATAGTCATCATCTGCGCTGCTTCCGCAAAATCACCACTGCGATCGAGAAAACGCGCAATCACCGCGCAAGCCTCACGATAAGCATCACGCAGTTCCTCGCGGGAAGTCCGTCGAGAAAAGTCTGCGGTTAAGTAAATGGGGTTCACCCGGAGCAAACGTGCAATATCGGCACCAGCGACTACCCCGACGACTTTGCCTTCTTCCAGCACTGGTAAGTGGTGGATTTTCAGCTCGGCCATCAGCAACATTGCTTCAAAAGCCAGTGTCTCTGGAGTGACGGTACGCAGGTCCCGCGTCATCACTTCGCTAACCGGCAAGGAAGTATCCAGTGACTGCGCAACCACGCGGCCGGTCATGTCGCGATCGGTAACAATGCCGCGCAGGGCTCCATCAGCAGTAATCAACAATGAGGAAACTGCTTGTTCCCGCATTTGCTGTGCGGCCGCGGCAATACTGGTTTCAGGCGCGGTTGCCTGTGGGTTCACGATCATGACGTCACGTAGTGGGGTGCGTAAAACACCGGTGGCGGCGTCGTCGGCAAGATCTTGGGCTGCACTCCGAATTTGTCTGGTTTGTAAAGAATAAAACCGTTCGATATCAGGATGTTCGGCTGCCGCACGCTGAAAGGCTTCGCGTGGCAGTTCCAAGATCAGGCTGTCTTCCACTGCAACGGTGGTATAGCGTGACTCGGCAACCCCAGGATCTGCTACCAGAGTCGAATACCCAAAGCTCAACCCGGGTTCGCGGCGGTCCAAAAGCCCACCTTCAGAATCCAAGACATCCATGGCCCCGGAACGGATCACGTGCAAGGTGTCGTTGCGCTGCCCGGCTTCTACGACGGTGGTCCCGCGCCGAATATAGCGCATAGTCATAGAAGCCGAAATTGCCGTTAGAGCATCTGACGGCAAGTGAGAAAACGGTTCGTGTTCAGCCAGAAAGCCGGTGACTTCCTCTACTTCTACGCTCATGCTCCTAGATTACTCGAGACGAACGTAAAAGTAGTCCTTTTCACACATACTTCTTGGCATGAACCAGATTACGAACTACTGGTAAGAAACAAACCACGGACGAGGATTGATCTGGTAGGTCTCTTCCGGCGTGAAGGTCGGGTTGTCTTCATCAATGAAGTTCTTCCACGCCATATACCAGCCGTCGGCAAGATCATTGCGGACCATATCCCAGGTAGCAAACTTCTCCGCTGGCGGGCCGTGTCCATCTGCGTGCAGCACGAAACCAAGCTCTGGGTAATTGGTGTTCACAGCCTCACGATTACGGATCATCTGGTGCTGGAACTGGTGCACCATAAGGCCTTTCTGTGGCAAGTTATTCTCGCGGACTAGCTCTGCCAACCATTCAGAGACCTCATTGATTTCCGCGGCGTCAACGTGTCCAACCTGCTGTAGGGGCACCTCATTAGGGCCTAGCTTCCACTCCGGGTCCAATGCCAGACCTACATAGGGCTGTTTCAACAGTTCCTCGTAGTGCTTGGCCTGTTCCAGCAGGCTTTCGCGGCCGGGTTGCAGGTCCAAGAAAGCATAGCCACCGTCTTCGATAGCAGCGTCGATATACGGTTGCAACTCCGCCGGATCAGTGTAGTTAGTGTACAAGCCATGTGGGCCCGGCTGTGCAGCCGCAATGGTTGCGATGATTTCAAAGGCCGGGATGACTGGTTGCTCATCCAAATGCTGGTACTGATCCACAAGCTCATGCGCGTGGCGAATGGCTTCTTCTGGTGGCATTTCACCCATCACGCCCAGAGCCGGGCCAGCTGGGTGTCCATACAGGGCGATCATTCGACGGCCGGGGAATACGAGTCCGCCCCCACCAGGAAGTTCACCATTTGCTGCCAGTGCAACGGTGCGATCCACGTAATCCTGGTCCCCGAATGCAGCGCCCAAAGTGATGATGTCGCCGTTGAGTGCGGCGTCCATCGATTCTGCGGTTGCGCGGATATCCGGCGCATCCAGCACAGTCACCTCATTGCCCGCAGCCAAAACTGAAGCGACCGAAGCCAAAGCAGTGTGCTCAGTGACGTAAATCGGAGTGGCATTCTTAGCAGAGTTGCCCGGCAGGTTTCCGTTTTCTTCTAAGTGATCCAACAGCCCAGCGATCCGTGGCCCCTCATACGCCCACGGCAACGCCGCAGGTTCCTGAATTGGTTGCGCAGAGTCAACAACGTCGACTGGCGCATCTGCACCGGTAGTAGCAGTCGTACCGGTGCTTTCGCTCGTGCCGTTTGCGGTATGCTCTTCGACTTTTGGTGACCATTCCGACCATTCGTGACCAGCCGGGGCTGTCGGTTTTCCGACCGTGATGATGTTTTCGACATCGTGCGAACTGAAGAAATCGACTAAGTCCATTTCAAACTCAGCCATGACGGCGATCATCGGGGCTGCTTCTTCTACAGCAACAGTCGCGGCCGTCCGCTGGGCGCCCTCGTCCTCAGCAGCAACGATAACCGTCGAGAAATCATCATAAAAATCAGCAACGGTGACATCGCCAGTACGATTGCCGTCCGATAAGGCAGTTGCCACTGGTGGTCCAGATTCCTTACTCTCCGTAGATCCGTCGGCAGCCCCTTGCTCATGCGCAGAGCTCAACGGCGAGGTGTCCTCCTCCGCATCAGCACACGCGACCAGTGCGCAAGCCATCACAGCGGCCACACTCAGGCCGCCAGCTTTCTTGGCCCGGGAAGAAATTGCGCGTGATAACAATGACGAGCGTGACGACGAGTGCGACGCCGCTGAAGACGACGCCTTTGCAGAAGAGGCCACCTCGGGCAGATGTGCTTTCGAAAACGAAGGACGAGGATTCATGCTTACTATCCTATGCATTCACCGCTGCGGCGATGCGGTCACCCACCTCGGTGGTAGAAATAGCCTGGTTACCGCGGGAACTGATATCGGCAGCCACCGCTTGTTCAATCTTGGCCGCGTTATCCTCGTCACCAAGATGGCGCAGCAATAGGGCCACCGACAAAATCGCCGCGGTGGGATCAGCAACGCCGGTACCCGCAATATCCGGCGCAGAACCGTGTACCGGCTCAAACATGGACGGGTTTGCACCCGAGGCATCAATATTGCCGGAGGCAGCTAATCCAATGCCGCCGGTGACAGCGCCAGCGAGATCCGTCAAAATATCACCAAACAAGTTATCGGTGACGATGACGTCGTAACGCTCCGGATCTGTCACCATGTAGATGGTGGCTGCATCAATGTGGTGGTAATCGACAGTGACATCCGGGTATTCCTGGCCTACCTCCTGTACCGTACGCATCCACAAACCACCGGCGTTGACCAACACGTTTGTCTTGTGCACCAGGGTGAGGTGTTTGCGTCGGTTCCTGGCGCGCGCGAAAGCATCACGGACAACACGCTCTACACCGTATCGAGTATTTTGCGAAACCTCAGAGGCTACCTCATGCGCAGTGCCTTCACGCAGCACGCCCCCGTTGCCGCAATACAGACCTTCGGTACCTTCGCGAACCACCACGAAATCAATCTCACCGGGATTAGCCAACGGTGAAGAGGAAGTCGGATACAGCTTCGAAGGGCGCAAGTTGACATGATGGTCCAAGGCAAAGCGCAGTTTGAGCAATAGGGCCCGCTCCAGCACGCCTGCAGCAACCTTGCGGGGGTCGCCAATAGCACCGAGCAAAATCGCGTCGTGTTCGCGAAGCGCGGCGAGGTCCTCATCAGTGAGCGTGTCCCCGGTTTCCAAGTATCTGTCTGCCCCCAGATGGAAATCGGTCACGTCCACGTCGTCACGCACCGCATGCAAGACCTTCAATGCCTCTGCGGTAACTTCGGGGCCAATGCCGTCGCCAGCAATAACAGCGAGTCTCATAGAGTGGTATCCTTTCTCAAAAATGCGCTTTCCCATAGCGTACCCGAACAAGTGATCCCAAACACCAAAGCGAAGCTCAGCACCAATCAACTCGCTAAATAATCAACTTCTGCCACTGCCCCACATCCGGAAAATTCCGCTCACCATCCAACCAACGACGGAACACCTCAGAGGCCGTATGCAAATCCAATCCTCCAATCCCGAAATGTAATTCGGCCGCGCCATTACGCACTTCAATCCAGAAACCCTCATCCGCCATAATGTTGCCCTGCGTACCCACCGAACCCGAGGTCGCAGAATAAAAACATTGAATATAGTGCTGCGTATCCCACTGCGAACTCCGCTGGAAACTCCACTGCGTTTCCTGCTGCGTTTCTTGGTTCTCCTCCGCCGAGGCACTCTGCGCCCGTTCCCCTTCGCGCAAAGACTTTCCAGCATGGACACTGCGCGCAGGCTTGCGGTCAATAATTTTCACATAGTCAGCTCGCGAATATTCAGTGGTGCTCTGCTGCCGGTAAATCTCTTCCAGCACGTCAGCAATCCCGCTTGGCGACGACCAGCCCAAGGTATAGTGCGCCGTCGTCATAGGGTAACGAACCAGGTCATCGCCATAGGCAAGTGTCGTGTCGCGATCCAGATCGACCAGCCCCAGATGCTTCGGGATCACAGCCTGGAAAATCTTGGTCATTGCTGTTGGCTCTTGCTCTGGTGTTATCGCCACCAACACCGCCGCAGGTTGCAGGCTTCGCAAGGTCGGCTTCGGGTTAATCTCTCCCAGCATGTCAACGGCATCGCGTAGCGAGCCATTAATTATGTCAAGGTTCAAATCAGCAGCCGAGATATCTGCTGCATACACCTCACGCGGACGGACAGACTTCGGATCAAAAATAGCTAGGTAGCGCGAACGCTCTGGCGTGCCTGGTGAAGCTGCAATCATATCCCCAGCCTAATAGCCAGCGCACTCGGCGGGCCTGCCTCATTCCCTGAACACTGTTTAGTGCAGCTCATCGCACCTATTCGCTTGTGCACCGACAGAGTCAGCGAACCTGTGATGGTTTAAAATATTCTCATGCCGGAGACCATGTATTCCATCAAAATGCGAGCCAGCCGCGCCGGGGCCCATATATCCGGGGCCGAGCGCATAGTACCCGCCGGTTTTGTGAGCCAGATCAGCGAACACCTGCATGCTCGCGCACTTGGGCACCCCAAAGGACGCCCGGATTCTATCGTGGTCACCACCACTGCACTTGCCAAAGACGACATTATCTACCTGCCAGAACTCGCCGTTTCTGAATTACCGTGCGCTTCCCCACACCAGGCTCGCGCACTGGTGACCGATTTGCTAGCGGAAGTAACCCCGCACAGCGAAGTCATCTGGAACTACCTACAAACAGTCACGGGGCTGCGTGGAGCGATGGTGATAGATAGCGCAACCGGCCAACGAATCGAACCAGATAAGCAACGCGGGGTGCGCGCGAGCACCATGGACCACCGCAGCTCACTAAGTCTTGCTGCCGCAACCGAACCAGACAGCAAAAACTACGTGCGCGAAGCTCGTGTGCTCGCCGCAAAAGTAGCCTCGTGCCCACACGTACTTGCAGAAGTCTGCATCTCCGATGACCCGGACTACACCACCGGATACGTCTGCATACGAGGTCGTTACCATCGCATCGCGAATATGAAGCTGGCTGGTACCGACCAAGGAACACGAGTGATTGTCGTGAGCCGAGCGGACCAAGAAGCACTCGCCGAAATCTCTGCCTATTTAGAAAACCAAGCAGTGATCGTCGGATGAACCTCACCGAGCTCGCCACCCAGCGTCTAGAAAAATGGCAACAGCAAGGGCTTATGCGCACCCCCATAGAATTTGTCGGACCACAAACCCCGCGGGCGCAGCTAAAAGATCAGCCCAGCGAACGCATCTTGCTGTCATCATCAAATTACCTAGGCCTTGCTACCCATCCAGAAGTTATCGCCGCAGCAAGGTCTGCACTGGAAGAATTCGGCACCGGGTCCGGCGGATCACGCTTAACGACGGGATCCACTACCTGGCATCGTCGCATAGAACGAGAACTAGCCAACTTTGTCGGCTTCGAAGATGCAGTCCTGTTTGCCACCGGGTACCAAGCAAACCTTTCCGTTCTGCAAACGCTGGCACACCCGGATCTGCATATCTTTTCGGATTCGCTCAATCATGCCAGTCTCATCGACGGCATTCGCTTAGCCACAACTTCCGGTACGAAGAAATCGATTTACCCACACTGCGACTACACAGCATTAGAACAACAGCTGGCAGAATGCACCGCTAGGTACAAACTAGTAGTCAGTGATGGGGTATTTTCTATGGACGGTGATATCGCCGACCTAGCCAGGCTGCGCGAAATCTGCACTCACCACGAAGCCTGGTTGCTGGTTGATGATGCACACGGAATCGGGACTGTGGGCAAGCACGGGATTGGTAGCACTCAAGTACACAACACCCGCCCCGATATCCTGATTGTCACGGCTAGCAAAGCCCTGGGAGCAGAAGGCGGCTTCGTGGCTTGTTCGACACCGGTGGCAAATTTATTACGTAACCAAGCACGCGGCTACGTGTATTCAACCGCCTGCAGCGCAGCAAACTGCGCGGCTATCTCCGCTGCACTAGAGGTGATTCAAAAGCCACTGACACAGCAACACCCAGTGGTACGCCTCCAACAACGTGCTGCCGCGCTACGAGAAATCACCGGAATTCGCGTTTTCGACGGCGTCGATTCTGACAGCGTCCTTTTTGACAGTGCCCATTCTGGCAGTGCCCATTCTCCGATCATTCCCCTACCGGTCGGCGCTGAATCTGCTGCCGTGCGCCTGGCCTCCGAGTTAGCAGACCGTGGCTTTCATATTCCGGCTATCCGCTACCCAACCGTCGCACGCGGGCAAGCGATTCTGCGAGCAACTGCTATGGCCACCTTAGAGCTTGCCGACATTACGCAGTTTGCACAAACCCTCAGAGACCTTGGATGGCGACCACCCACACCTGCCAAAGCCATAAGCCCAGGACGATAAAACTAGCCCCCGCCACCATGCACACAAGCCCCTAGCACGACGAACGGTCTGCCCAAATAAAGGACAGACCGCTCGCCAAACCTAGGAGAACTCAGCCAACTAGCTCTAGAACACCAGCTGGAACGATTCTGCAGACAGCTTGTCTGCGATCGTCTTCTCAAGCTCAGCTGGAACTTCTGCTTCCACACGCAAAATCAAAATAGCGCCATCACCCTTAGCAGCCTGGGTCAACGCCGCTGCTTCGATGTTGATGCCAGCGTTGCCCAGTTCAGTGCCAACAACTCCCAGAGCACCAGGAACGTCAGTGTACTGGAAGAACAAGTTACGCCCCTCGGCACGCATGTCTACACCGCGACCATCAATCCGTACGATCTTTTCGATGCGTTCTGTACCAGTCAGCGCACCAACCACCGTGGCTGAAGCACCATTAGAAGCAACAACTTTCACCTGAAGCGAGGAACGGTGGTAAGCAGATTCACTCTGGCTATCCACGCTAATCTGCAAACCACGCTGTTGCGCAACTTGCGGAGCATTAACGAAAGTAATCGCTTCATCCGTCACACCACTGAACAGACCACGGACTGCGGACAGACCCAAAACGTCTAGTTTCTCCGTGGACAGCTCACCGCACCCTGTTACCTCCAGAGAAACTGGGGCACCATCCAAGAAACGAGCGGCCGCAACCCCCAACTTCCGTGATAATTCCAGCCAAAGGGCAACTTCTTCATCAACACGGCCACCAGAAACATTGACGGCATCGGCAACGAATTCACCACGCAGCGCCTTCAGAACAGATGCTGCAACGTCGGTACCTGCCCGGTCCTGTGCCTCCACGGTGGACGCTCCCAAATGTGGGGAAACCACGGTTTCTGGCAACGCAAATAATGGAGAATCAGTGCACGGCTCGGATTCATACACGTCAAAACCAGCGCCACGGTGGTGTCCGGATTTAATAGATTCTGCCAATGCCGATTCGTCAACCAAACCACCGCGAGCCGCGTTGATGATGATCTGGCCCTTCTTCGCCTTTGCCAACAAATCGGCGTTGAACATACCAGCAGTTTCTTTGGTCTTCGGCAAGTGAATGGTCACAAAATCCGAACGCGACATGAGCTCATCGAGCTCCACCAACTCCACGCCTAATTGCGCGGCACGCGCCGGGTTCGCGTAAGGGTCATAGGCGATAATTTCGGTTTCGAATGCCGCCAGACGTTGTGCAAACAACTGGCCAATGTGGCCGAATCCGACGATACCGATAGTTTTATTGAAGATTTCCACGCCTTTGAACGACGAACGCTTCCATTCGCCGTCGCGCAGAGTCTTATCAGCGGCCGGAATCTGTCGCGCTGTAGCCATCAGGAGCGCAATGGCTTGTTCACACGCAGAATGAATATTTGATGTTGGGGCGTTTGCAACCATGACGCCACGTTCAGTAGCTGCATCAATATCAACATTGTCCAGCCCGACACCTGCGCGCCCAACGATGCTGAGCTTTGGTGCGGCCTCGAGCACTTCCCTGTCGACGGTCGTTGCCGAACGCACCAGCAGCGCATCCGCATCGCCAACTGCAGCCAGCAGTTCCTGGCGATTTGGGCCATCAACCCAACGAACTTCGACGGCATCGCCCAGGGCGTCGACCGTGGACTGCGCTAGTTTGTCTGCGATTAAAACCACCGGCTTGGTCACTGAAATACTCTCCTGCGAAAATTGGCTTGAATAGAGGTGCTATGAACTTGGGATGTGGTTTGGATTATACAACCAGGTTGGTGCGGCGGCGCGAGCTCCACCGGGATTAAAATTCGTGAAGCGCAACCGCTTAAGACTTGGTATTTTTGCTCTTCGAGACGGTGGTATTTTCTGCTCGCTGTGCAGAAAGTTCTGCAACCCGAATTTTGTGCGAAAACTCCCGTGAGGTTCCAAATTGGCGCCCAAAAGCGATCAATGGCCCGTCGGCAAGACCTGCGACCATAGCCAAAGACTCAAAATTACTGGTGAGATCGGTCTCTGGCATCACGCGCACTTTAGCTCCGAAAGCCGTGGCATTAGCTACCGAAATTGCTGGCGATTCATTAGTAGCCACCATCACCGGCGCCATTTCTTTATCACGCCGCGATTGTGCATAAACCGCGGGCAAGGGATCGTGCTCCCGGGTTTCCAACGGATCCCATGTAGCCACTACTTCTTGCTTACCACCAGGGGTCAGCTGAGATAATGCGTGTACGAGATTGGCAGGATCACTGACTTCGATTTGTTCAAATTCGTGCGCTGTAAAATCCGCCAAAGCTTGATCGGTGCCAGGGTCATTGAACACTTCGAACGCGCCTGTACTATCTGCGATCCCCACTTTACCGACGGTAAGAACCCTTTCGACCCTTAAGTCTTCAATTAATTGGCGGATTTCGCCGTGCACGCTCCGGTCATAGATCACCACCGGAGCGTATTGTGCTATGCCAATCGACGCTCCCCGGGCAATAGCCCCATCGCGGTTTTCAACCACAATCAGTGTGCGTGATTGTCTAAAGAATTCCCGCACAGTTTCCAAACCGAAGTCCTCCGCGATGACTTGTACCCTATTCGGATAGGCATCATCAACGAACCGGTTCAGATTTTCTGAACGCGCCTGATTAATAGCGGTGGGAATAGCAGAGGTGGTCTTTTCGAAAGGGCGCGATTCAAAATTTTGCTGCACCGAACTACACGAAGAGACCACCAATCCACTGGCAGCGATGACCGCTGCCACCACCGATCTATGGTTAAGCCGTGGCATCAAGTGGGTTTTTCACCCAGCTCATCAGATCGCGAAGCTTCGCGCCTGTGGTCTCAATCTGGTGCTCGTTGGTCTCCTTACGTAGATCCTCGAGCTCCTTGTTGCCGTTTTCCACGTTGTCGATCAGACGCTTGGTGAAAGTACCGTCCTGAATGTCGCTCAGGATATCTTTCATGCGCTGCTTGGTGTCATCGTTGATCACACGTGGACCCGACAGGTAGCCACCGAACTCAGCGGTGTCAGAAACCGAGTAGTTCATGTTGGTCAGACCACCCTCGAACAACAAGTCCACAATCAACTTCAGCTCATGCAGGCACTCGAAGTAGGCCATCTCTGGCTCGTAGCCGGCCTCGACCAGAACTTCGAAACCTGTCTTCACCAGCTGCTCAGTACCACCACAGAGAACTGCTTGCTCACCGAAAAGGTCAGTGACGGTTTCCGCTTCAAAGGTGGTTGGGATAACGCCAGCACGAGCACCACCAATTGCAGAAGCATAAGACAGGCACAGGTCATGGCCTTCCTTCTTCGGATCCTGCTCAATAGCGATCAAACAAGGAACGCCTTTGCCGTCTGCAAACTGGCGACGAACTAGGTGCCCCGGCCCCTTTGGTGCAACCATGCCGATAGTGATGTTGTCAGCGGGTTCAATCAGCTTGAAATGGATGTTTAGACCATGGCCGAACAGGACAGCGTCGCCATCCTTCAAATTTGGTGCGATCTCATTGTTATACAGATCTTTCTGAGCAGTATCTGGCGCAAGAACCATGATGACATCTGCCCATTCGGAAGCTTCCGCATTGTTCTTGACGGTGAAGCCAGCTTCCTCCGCCTTAGCGCGGGACCGGGAATTTTCGCGCAGACCGATAACAACCTCAACGCCGGAATCACGCAGGTTTTGAGCGTGTGCGTGTCCCTGAGAACCGTAGCCAATGATGGCTACCTTGCGACCCTGGATGATCGACAGGTCCGCGTCGTCCTCGTAAAAAGTTTCAATAGCCATGAAAGATCCTTTCTGTCGGATTCTATATTAGAAATAGCTTCTAACCTGATTTTAATCTACCACAATGCGTATCACGCTATGAGACAGATCTGCCACTAGGTGAGATTATTTTCCGGGGGCCATAATCTTCGGGCCACGAGCCAGCGCGATCCGACCACCCATAACGAGTTCACGAACCCCAAATGGCTCAAGCACATCCAACAATGCGCGGAGCTTACCCGAAGTTCCAGTGGCCTCAATGACAACGGATTCCTTAGCGACGTCGACAATCCGAGCCCGGAAAATATTCGCAGCATCCACTACCTGTGGGCGGTTGGAGGCATCCGCAGATACCTTAACCAGCATGATCTGCCGCGCAATTGATTGCGACTCTTCCAGTCGAACAACCTTAAGCACCTCGATCAGCTTGTTCAGCTGCTTCGTGACTTGTTCAATTACGACATCATCTGCATCAACAACCACGGTCAAGCGGTTGATACCAGATTTTTCGGTGCGTCCAGAAACTAGAGAAATGAGGGAATAACCGCGGCGGGTAAACAGCTGCGCAACGCGGGAAATAATACCGTCGACGTCTTGGACTAGGACAGACAACGTGTGGCGAGTCGTCTCATATGCAGCCATGGTTATTTCTCCTGTTCCGGATGCTCTTGCACGGTCTCATGAATTTGTGCTGGGGATTCCCCAGCAGAGTTGTCTTCGTCGAAAAGTGGACGCAAGTCTTTCGCGTACTGAATATCCGAGTTCGACGCCCCGGCTGAGACCATCGGCCAAACTTGCGCGTCCTCCCCAACGACGAAATCGATGACGACCGGACGGTCGTTAATCTCCCGCGCTTTCGCAATAGCAGGCGCGACTTCTTCCTTTTTAGTGACCCGCAACGCGACGCAGCCCATCGCCTCAGAGAGCTGCACGAAGTCCGGCACGTAATCGCTGTTTTCTTTCTTCAATTTGGTATTGGAATAGTGCTCGTTGAAAAACAGCGTCTGCCACTGGCGCACCATACCCAAGTTACCGTTGTTAATCAGAGCCACCTTAATCGGGAACCCCTCCATGAAACAGGTGGTGAGCTCCTGGTTGGTCATTTGGAAACAACCATCGCCGTCGATAGACCAGACTTCTTTTTCTGGACAACCGGCTTTTGCACCCATAGCAGCAGGAACGGAATAGCCCATGGTTCCCAAACCACCAGAATTTAGCCACGTGCGTGGCTTCTCAAAATCAATAAACTGCGCAGACCACATCTGATGCTGTCCGACGCCCGCGACATAGACGGCATCCGGACCAGCTGCCTGCGAAAGTTGCTCAATGACATACTGTGGTGACAACGCACCGTCAGCCTGCTCGTCGTAGCCACGAGGGAAACGTTCCTGCAAGCCATGCAAGTAGGTCATCCACGGAGTCAGATCGCGAACCGCGCGGGAAGAATTGTTCTGGAAAGCTCGCAACAGACCCAGCAAAACTTCCCGGGCGTCCCCCACGATCGGAACATCCACTGCCCGAATCTTACCGATCTCCGCCGGATCCACATCAGCGTGGATAACTTTGGCATCCGGCGCAAAGGTAGAAGTATCACCCGTAACCCGGTCATCGAAACGCGCACCGATCGTGATAAGCAAATCGGCACGTTGCAAAGCTGCAACCGCGGGAACCGAACCATGCATGCCCGGCATGCCCATGTGCAGTTCATGCGATTCCGGAAATGACCCCAGCCCCATCAGCGTGGTCACGACCGGGATACCCGTGTATTCTGCAAACTCCCGCAACTCACGGTGCGCTTCCGCCTTAATCACACCACCGCCGATATACAACACCGGTTTGTCCGCCGCGGCTATCAGATCAGCTGCAGCAGTCAGTTGTCGCGGGTGTGGGTTGGTTACTGGCTTATAACCTGGAAGGTCCACCGTCGTCGGGAAAATATAGTCTAACTCTGCAACCTGCAGATCTTTCGGGATATCCACCAACACCGGCCCCGGACGTCCCGTCGACGCCAGGTGAAATGCCGAAACAATCGCTTCTGGGATTTCTTCTACATGCGTAACCATGAAATTATGCTTGGTCACAGGCATTGTGACGCCACGAATATCGGCTTCCTGAAAGGCATCAGTACCCAACATTTTGGAACCTACCTGCCCAGTAATCGCTACAACCGGGACAGAGTCCAACATAGCGTCAGCAAGCGGGGTTACCAGGTTGGTGGCTCCTGGTCCAGAGGTTGCGATCATCACGCCAACCTTTCCAGATGCTTGCGCATAGCCCTCTGCCGCATGGCCAGCCCCTTGTTCGTGGCGTGCCAGCACGTGACGTAGTTTTTCTGAGCTATACAGCGCATCGTATAGCGGGAGCACCGCACCGCCAGGAATGCCGAAAGCAATATCTGTGCCAAGGTCTTCCAAGGTTTTCACGATGGCTTCTGCACCGATCATGCGCGTGCTTGCGCTCTTGGAACCGGCGCCGGAAGCAGCTACCGACGGGCTGGGCTGGTTTGTGGCCGACACGTTATGGTCTCCATTCCATCAAGGTTTTCTATGTTTCACGCTCGGGTGATCATGCCGAAGACGCAAAATTGCGGTGTTTTATTGCGGTCTTCTCACAACAAAAGCCCCCGACATTCGCACTGTGGTGGGTGCTGTCGGAGGCGTGCGTTAATGCGGCTGCAAGTGTGTCCCGTTCGGGCACGCCCCCTAGGGCACTACTACTTGAAGTCGAATTTCGTTGATCACGAGATCTACATTACACAATGATGTGAGAAAACTCGATTTCACCCCCATCTGGCTCACAGCACCCCGTCGATGAAGTCTAAGATACGATTCATGACGCTAGATTTCGTGCTGGAACAGATCTGGCGCTGGTCGATCGAACGTGGCGTAGACTTCGCCTTGCTGTTCATCGGCGCGCTACTCGTTCCTCGGGCAGGACGCCTGGCCCACCGCTGGTCACAACACAGGTCACAGCGCATCGCCGATTTTGATGAATCTAAATCATCACTTGCCGTCGCCGGTGTTGCGATTTATATCGCGCAGCTCATTGCCTACTTCGTACTGTTCGTGTTTTTCCTGCAGCAACTAGGCTTCTCTCTCGTGGGCGCTACCATCCCAGCTACAGCCGCTTCCGCTGCCGTAGGTCTGGGCGCGCAATCGATTATTGCTGACTTTCTCGCCGGGTTTTTTATTCTGTCCGAAAAACAATATGGCATCGGCGACTGGGTGAAGTTTGAAGGCAACGGAATCGAAGTCGAAGGCACAATCATTCAGGTGACAATGCGCGCCACCCGTATCCGGACCTTGAATGAAGAGACCATCATCGTCCCAAACAGCACTGCCCGCATCTGCATCAACCATTCGCACTACTGGTCCTCAGCCGTCGTCGTGATGCCAGTCCCGCTGCTCGAAGTGAAAACCCCCTGGGAGGCCGTCGAGAGATTCCAAAAAGCAACGCAGCGCGCACTCGAAGTCCCAGAAATCGCCGAAGTCCTCAAAGGCGATTTGGAAATTCACCCAGCGGTCGGCAACGGCATCAACCCTCCCCAGGTAGTTGGCATGCCCTGGACCGTAAATATCCGTGCGATGATTATGACTGAAGCAGGTATGCAATGGATGGTTGAGCGTGGCATCCGCCTGTCTGTAATGGAAGAGTTTTGGAGCGAATACGGTTCAGCCCCAACTATTAACGGCGACCTACAGGGCGAAGTCTCCCTACGAAAGAAACCGGAATATACCGAAAACACCTCAGGTTCTTATGCTAACAACCCATGGGTGGATCTATACCTTGGCACCACCACGCCAGAAGAAAACAGCCAGGAGATCACCGAGCTAACCGCACAAGACTCCGAGCATTACCGCAGGCTGGACCCGCGCACGCTCGTCGGCAAGTTATTGTCGTTCAATGGCAACCTTCGCCCTTCAACAACGGGCCTATCGTTATTGTTTATCGCTCTGCTCATTGTGCGTATTCTCGGCTCCAGCATAGAAATCGACGGCGAACTGGTACACGGTCCGCTGGCACCCCCTGCGACAGAAACCACACTGAAGGTATCCACGAATTAAAGATTTTTCCTTCATCCCGTAGCATGGTCGCCATGAGTGTTGCAGAAAACCCAGCCCAGGGCACCAGTTTCCGCCCAGAGCGCACCCACATTATTGCCGCTGTACTCATCATTGGCATTGCAATCATGGGCATCGCCTGGGCTCCCCTTGTGCTTGGTTGGTTGTTGCTTTTCCCATTGGCCTTTATCTACTGGGCTCTACGCGCAAAAACAACCGTCACCGCAACAGGCATTACGATTACCTATGCCTTCAAATCCGATGTCACCATCGCCTGGGAGGAATTCCAAGGCATTGGGTTTCAACGATCCCGAGTTTTTGCCAGCACACGGGACGGCAAACAATTCAACCTTCCCGGGGTGACTTTCCAATCACTTCCCGCATTAGAAACCGCATCTCAAGGACGAATCCGAGACGTCCTCACCGAGGGCAAAGAAGCCGCTGACGAAAAAGTTGTGATCACTCATCGCGACGGTCAGCGCATCATGATGACACGGGACGAATTTGAAAAATACGATGGCGTTGCTGCCCAGCACTACGAATCGCACCCGGCCTCTCGCAAACAGCAGCACCAACAAGTCCACGAACACAAGCCAGACCACAGCCCCCGGAAACCACATAGCAAGTCGAGTCAGCAACAGCAGCAGCAACGCCGACGTTACCAAGGGGACAGCTGAGAAAACCGGATTTAGGTTATTTCTCCCTGCTTCGCCGACTAAACCGCACAATAGAAAGGCATCCTTGTGTACCCTCTTCGCTCGAAAGTAACAACCGTTGGCCGCAATGCTGCAGGCGCGCGCGCTTTATGGCGTGCCACCGGCACCCGGGATAATGAGTTCGGTAAGCCAATCGTGGCAATCGTGAATTCCTACACGCAATTCGTGCCCGGTCACGTGCACTTAAAGAACGTCGGAGATATCGTTGCCGAGCAAGTACGCGAAGCCGGCGGTGTACCGAAAGAATTCAACACCATCGCGGTGGACGACGGAATCGCCATGGGTCACTCGGGCATGCTGTATTCCTTGCCTTCTCGGGAAATCATCTCCGATTCTGTCGAGTACATGGTTAACGCTCACACTGTCGACGCCATGGTGTGCATTTCCAACTGCGATAAGATCACCCCGGGCATGCTTAATGCAGCTATGCGCCTAAACATTCCCACTGTTTTTGTTTCCGGCGGCCCGATGGAAGCCGGAAAAGCCGTCGTCATCGACGGCGTTGCGCAGACGTCTTCAGACCTTGTCGACGCCATCTCCGCATCGGCTAACGACAAAGTTTCTGACGACGAACTTGCCAAAATCGAGGAATCGGCCTGCCCTACCTGCGGATCATGCTCCGGCATGTTTACAGCCAACTCGATGAACTGTCTGACCGAAGCCCTTGGTTTATCTTTGCCAGGCAACGGCACCACGTTGGCAACACACCAGGCACGCCACGGTTTGTTCCAAAAAGCAGGCCAGTTAATCGTCGACATGTGCGAGCGCTATTACGGTAATGAAGACGAATCCGTCTTGCCACGCAGCGTCGCTACGAAAAAGGCGTTCCGCAACGCAATGGCGCTCGATATGGCCATGGGCGGTTCCACCAACACGATTTTGCATACCCTCGCTGCAGCCCAAGAAGGCGAGGTCGATTTCGATCTACGCGATATCGAGGAAATCTCACACCAAGTGCCGTGTCTGTCGAAAGTCGCTCCCAATGGGGTCTACCACGTAGAAGATGTGCATCGCGCCGGTGGCATCCCCGCGATCTTGGGCGAACTGCGACGCGGCGGTTTGCTGGACGAAGATGTTCATACGGTGCAGTACGACACCCTGGACGGCTGGCTTAACGACTGGGACATCCGCGGGGGCAAAGCAATCACGGACGCCGAGGATCTGTTTTATGCAGCACCAGGCGGTGTGCGCACCACTGAGCCATTCTCCAGCACAAATCGCTGGGAATCATTGGATACCGATGCCGAGACAGGTTGCATCCATGATGTTATGCACGCCCATTCTGCCGACGGCGGGCTCGTCGTCTTGCGCGGCAATCTCTCGCCAGATGGCGCTGTACTGAAAACCGCGGGTGTAGACGAAAACCTTTGGGAATTTAGCGGTCCGGCACGCGTGCTGGAATCCCAAGAAGCTGCTGTCAGCGCAATCCTCAAGCGCGAAGTACAACCTGGTGAGGTCGTCGTAATCCGTTACGAAGGCCCTGCCGGAGGTCCAGGGATGCAAGAAATGCTGCACCCTACCTCGTTCTTAAAGGGCGCTGGGCTGGGCAAAAAGTGCGCTCTGATCACGGATGGCCGGTTCTCCGGAGGCACTTCAGGGCTGTCCATTGGGCATATCTCACCAGAAGCTGCAGCAGGTGGTTTAATCGGATTAATCGAAAATGGCGATACCATCCGCATTTCCGTCAAGGACAGGAGCTTAACCCTAAAACTTGCCGACGAAGAAATTGCACGTCGTCGCCAAGAAATGGAAAACCGTGCGCAACCGTGGCAGCCCACCGAACGTAAGCGCACCGTAACCAAGGCGCTGCGTGCTTATGCCAAGATGGCTACCAGCGCAGATAAAGGGGCCGTACGCCAAGTTGACTAGCAGAGACACTAGTTTGCGGCACCACAGTGCTCCATTGCTAACCATTATCGGGCTAATTGCTGGGCTAGCCGCAACGTTTTATCGCATCAACAAAACAGCGTCGCCGGTGGATATGGTGATCTACCGGCAGGGCGTTGACGCATTTTTGCACGGTCGGGAAATGTATTCCGAGCCCATGTTTGCCGGCGACCTCGCGCTGCCATTTATCTATCCGCCGTTTGGCGCACTATTTATGGCACCCCTCAATATAATCCCTGGGATTGATGACACCTTCGCCGGTCGTATCGTCATCGCACTCTCCAACGCACTCTTGCTACTCTGCTTATGGTTGGTATGGCGCTGGCTACTCGACGCTAACCGCTGGGCCATGCCAGCCGCAGCTATTTCTTGGGCGTTGGCTTTAATCAGTGAGCCGGTGGAGCTCAACCACAGCTTCGCCCAGATTAACGTCATCCTCATGTCGTTGGTGGTACTCGATCTTGTACCCCGCAAACGCACACTCCCACAAGGATGGCTAATCGGCATCGCCGCCGCAATCAAACTAACGCCATTGGCAATGCTGCTCTATTTCCTGCTCCGCAAAGACTTCCGAGCAATAGTCACCGCCGGTATTTCTGCTGCACTCGCAACACTGCTTGCCGCTATCGTGCGCTTCGATGCCACCTGGGAATTTTATGGTGCTCGCCTTCTGGGAATGGGTTCAGGTGGAGATTTCGGAGTCAATACCTCGTACCAATCAAACAGCTCCTGGCGCGGCATGATCCAGCGCTGGTTTAGCAGCGAGCAAGCTTTGGAAGATTCCGGACACCTCGTGACTGCTCTCTGGGCAGTGTTGGTAATTCTAACTATCACCACTGGCGCATGGATCATGATCCAGTTATTGCGCCGTGGCTATCTCGTCGACGCCTGGCTTATCAACGCAGTAATCATGCTATTAATTTCTCCAGTGTCGTGGTCCCACCATTGGGTCTGGTTAGCCGTAGCGGTTCCGGTGTGGTTCTGGCGGGCACATAGCATGCGTGATTACGGCCTTGGGGCTACCGTCGCGCTCTGGATTTCCGTTCTGGTAGTCCTCGAACAACCACCGAAATGGTGGTACGGCGATGCCATCGAAGTACACGCATTAAGCTTTTGGCCGAAGGTATTTGTTAGTGATTTCGTCTGGCTCGGCTTAGCAACCCTGCTCGTTATCGCCTGGGAATGCCGACCACAAGGCAAGTATCACCGGCACAAGAAATCGCTAGCAGGATTGCCCAGCCAAACCGGGACGAGCGATAAAATAACGCTTTAAGCCGACAGTGGGTTGGTTCCTGCCAGCAACCACCATGCGACCACGACTGCCGCAATGCCGAGGATCATAAAGAGCCAGGAGGAGGCTAGCGGGCGTCGTGCCCAGCCGCGCGCACCATCAAGCGCATATAATCCGGGCCCGGTAAATTGAACTACCAGCGCAAGAACTGCTGCCATCACCGGCACCCACAAAGTTTCTTCCCAGTTAAAAACGTTGAGACCAGTTTGCGCCTGGGCAAGCTCGTGGACGACCAAAAACCCAGTCACAATCCACGCAAGCATGGCAGCAACTGGTGCTAACAAGCCAAGCAGCAAGAAAATACCAGCAGCCAATTGTACGGACGGAACTGCGATGGCCACTAAATGTGCTTGGTTATAAGCAGCAAAATCAGATTCTAAGCCTGCAATACCCTCATGGGAGCCCAGTGTGAAAAACGTCCCGGTCGCTTGAATGATCAGCCACGCAGAGAGCGCAATGCGCAGCAGGAACAGCCCCAAATCAATAGTTCCGCGGCGAGTATCAACCGTGGTCACCGGCTCTGCACTAGCAGCGTTGCCAGGCGTTTCGGCTAAGCCACCAGTTCCCTGTGCATAAGGCCCATCAACCGGAATCTGTTCATCGTTGGCGAGACCTTGCTGCCCCTGTGGAACACCTTGCTGAGTTGGCACCGAATACCCGGCTTGTTGTGGTGTAGCAGATGCTGCAACCGGTACGGTGGTCTGCTTGCCAGCAGGATCAATGACTTCGGTAGCGGCAAAATCTTCATCCCGGTATTCCGGACGGTGCTCATCCACTGCGTCCGACACGCCAGCATCCGCCGCGCCAGCATTCGGTGCACCAGCATTCGGTGCACCAGCATCCGTAGCGCCAGTATTAGTAGCTGCCTCTGGCTGGGCAAACTGCGTCGTTGGTTCGGAATCAACGCTCGCACCAGTAGCGCGATTTTCGCTAGAATTCGGCTCGATCACCTGCGGAGCTGCCCGGCCAGCTCGTTCGAAAATAGTTGTACGAGCTTCTGTAGACGGAGAAATTTTCTCTGCGTCAGCTTTTGCCCGTTGTGGTTTTTCGGAAGGTTGCGTCGTCGATGTTTGCGGCCCCTCATAGGTGGGGACGTCGAATGCGTCATCGTGAAAATCCGCTTTATCTGGTTTTCGGCCAGCATTGCCACCTTGGGCTGTGTTGGAAGTATTTTTTCGATCGCTCATGGACCCAATTTATGCGATCACCCTGCAGAAACCAGGCACCAACCCACCGATAAACCGAAGAGGTTACTAGCACTGGTCCAACAATTCGCCAAGCACTCGATGTTCAGCGTCAGTAGCCCATAACCCGTAAACATATTTCACGTGAACCTGAATACGCCCATAATCGCAACGAAAAGCCTTGTTGGCTGGCAACCAACTGGCAGCATCAGCTGCACCTTTCGCGCGATTGCTGGATGCGTCCACGGCCAAGAGATTAATAGGGTCATTCGCGAAATCACGGCGCTTAGTTTCACCCCATTCGAAAGCCCCCTTCACCCAGGCGTCGCCAAGCGCAACTACGTGTTCGATATCTACCTGATTGTCCCCACGACGAAAGTCAATGTGTTCACCGGTATACGGGCTAGTAAACTCGCCACTTTCCACAAGGCATCCATGGGTCCCATTGCGAACAGAGATCTGAGCTAGATCGCGTTGCAAAATATCATTGCGAGTATCACAGCCATTACGTCCACCAGCGACATTCACATCGTCAGTCCACGCAGAACCAAAACGCTCCCTATCATAGCCGGTTTTCGGGGCTCGGCCTTTGATCTCCAAGCTCTGATGCATGGCACGGTAATCCAGCGAGTCGTCTGTATAGACACCTGGTTGCGCATGCGGAAACGGATGCTGCGCACTCTGATTCTCCGATGCTTCCGCATTCGTTTCCGCAGCCTGTGTGGTGGTAACCGTGGTAGACACCGTGGTAGTTGTAGTCGCACCAGCTTGCCCCTGGGTGGAATCTGCACCCCCAGAAACAGTGCAGCCTGATAACAGCACAGATACTGCGCCCATCAGGGCAATCCCCGTAGTTTTTCTTAGCGCTCGCATAGTGCGCTTAGATTACCACAGCTTTTGCTATAGTTGACACGTCATACAGTTTCCGTTTTAGAGAGAGCAATTACGCATGCCGCAAACAGATGATTGGGCCGGAGACGCCCACAACGCCGCCACTAGCGGAGAATTCCGACGCGATACCAACTACATCGGGGACCGTATCCTCGCATCAGTAAGCACCACCCAGGCGCAACTAGCAGAGCAGAACGTCATGCATTGGCCAGTCCAACCACACCGGTACCGACTGGTAGCGGCACGCGCCTGCCCCTGGGCACACCGCGCAGTGATAGTGCGCCGACTACTAGGTCTAGAAGACGTCATTTCCCTAGGGCTAGCCGGCCCTACACACGACAAACGTTCCTGGACCTTCGACCTGTACCCAGGCCAGGTCGATCCTGTACTACGCATTCCTCGTCTCCAGGACGCCTACTTTAACCGCTTCCCCGACTATCCCCGCGGCATCACAGTGCCTGCGCTAGTAGAAGAATCTAGCCGAAAAGTAGTCACCAACGATTTCTCGTCGCTCGTGCGCGATTTCCAGACCGAATGGACAAAATACCACCGCGAAGGAGCCCCGAACCTACTCCCACCGCGCGAGCAACACGCAGAAATGCACGAGATTAACGAGTTCATCTTCAAAAAATTCAACAATGGCGTCTACCGCTGTGGATTCTCCGCATCGCAAGAAGCCTACGAACAAGCCTACGCAGATGTCTTCGAAGTATTGGACTGGCTCGAACAGCGCCTAGCATCCCGGCGTTTCATCATGGGTGAGCACATCACCGAAACCGATATCCGGGCTTACGCTACCTTGATTCGCTTTGATGCCGTTTACCATGGTCATTTCAAAGCCAACCGCAACAAAATCAGCGAAATGCATAACGTCTACGGCTACCTGCGCGAACTATTCCAAACCCCTGGGTTTGGCGACACGACGGATTTCACTGAGATCAAACAGCATTATTACATCGTGCACCGCGAAGTTAATCCTACGCAGATCGTGCCCGCTGGCCCAGACATGTCCGGGCTGGCACAACCACACGGGCGTGACCATCTAGCTGGTGCTCCATTCGCGGAAGGCACCAGCCTCCCCGGCGCACTACCCGAAGAAGAAAAACTAAAAAACCCGACCCAAATGCAACGCGAACTTTTCCGCTTACATTAGGTCGGGTAGAAAACTAAACGCCCATCCGATTAATCGGCTTGCGACCGCTTCTCTTCTTTTTCAGAAGGAGACTCATCTGCAGGCCGCACGGAATCCTGGGCGAGAGAATCCGCATAAGTATCTGCCGTCTTTTCTTCCTTGGCTTCTGCTTGGTTTTCGTCGGCAAGCAACTTGTAGTCTTCGCCGATGCTGAAATCGACATCATCGTCATCATCCAGCTGGGTGGCGACTTCATCCGAAATGTAGTTGTACAGTTCCTTGTCGCCCAAGTTGGACTCCGAAACCAACTTCTGCATTTCTTCGTTGTGCTTCTTTTCAAGTTCCTTATCAGGGTGCAAAGACAAGTACATCAGTTGGCGCAAGCGCGCGCGTTTAGTGGCTTCATCGCGAATCCGCGAGAAAGACTTAATCCAGGCACCAACCAGCACCACAACCATGAACATGCCCATGTAACCCAGAACTGGGTAAACGTATTGCATCAGGATGTCGAAGCCGATAAAGCTGACGGCAAATCCCAGCAAGGTGCCCACAATGAAGATCACGCGGTACTGGTTCTCGCGGCCAGCGGAAAGGCGCTTACCGAGAGCGTAGAACATACCAATTGCGGTGTTAAACACCATGGCGAAGATCACTAGCGCCATGATCAGGCCGAGGTTGTCGTTGATGTCATCAACCAGGGTGAGCATCGGAATCGAGGTTCCATCAATCAACTCTGCATTGAACAACATCGCCATGGTCGCCAAAACCAACATGATGGCGTAAGCGATACCACCGAACAAGCCACCCCAACCAGCTTCACGTGGATCCAGGTAGTCGCCACCAATAACCAAGGTCATCGAGACCGCAAGGATCAATGCGAGACCGTTGTAGTTAAGAGCCGACAACAGCCAGTTACTAATTGGGCTCTCAATTTCCGCAGAACGTTGCGCAACCAAATTCACATCGTCTGGCCAGTTGAAGAAGGTATAGATGGCAACAGAAACAATCGCGATGATAATCAACGGCGTAAGCAAACCGATGATGCGCGAAACTTTATTGACATCCAACATTCCGGCTACAAGAACCAGCACCAGCATAACCGTGGAACCAATCCATGGCTGCCACCCGAACTGCTGCTCTAAGTTAGAACCGGCACCTGCAAGCATCACAAAGCCGATAGAGAACAGGGTGATGACTACCGAAATGTCCAACAAGATGGAGACGATTGGATGTGTGGTGCGTTTAAACACCAAGCGGTGTTCGCGGGCATGGAAATAACTGCCCAATTGCAGAAACACAGTTCCAGCTAGGGCCATAATGATGCCTGCTACCGCAGCACCTGCTAGCCCCCACATTCCATAGGACGAGAAATACTGTACGACCTCACGGCCGGTAGCAAAACCTGCACCGACAACGAGGCCCACAAAGGACAGGGCAATACCTGTAATGCGTGTATAAGACACGAATCATCGCTCTTTCTTAGTGTAAGAACATTGTCTTCGAAGAATTGACGTTCCTACGATACACGCACTAAGGCATTTTGTATTGTTGAGCGTTTATTCCGCTAGCTTTTCCGCGATCAATTTGTTGACTTGACCTGGGTCAGCTTTACCCTGCGTAGCTTTCATCACGGCACCGACGATAGCGCCAGTGACCTTCTTGTTTCCGGCGCGGTACTTCTCAACAATATCCGGGTTATCAGCCAAGGCGTCGTCAACTGCTTTTTCAATCGCACCATCATCACGAACGACCTCAAGACCGCGCTTGGCGACGACCTCGTCGACATCGCCCTCGCCTTCCAAAACTCCGTCGACAGCCTTACGCCCCAGCTTCGTGGTCAACTTTCCTTCCTTGACCAACTCCACGACGCGCGCAACCTGTGCCGGGGTAATCTGCAACGCGGCCAGTTCCAGGCCACTTTCGTTGGCCTTGCCAGACAAGTAAGAAACCCACCAGGCACGAGCCTCATCGGCGGTCGCACCGTGCTCCGTAGTCTCAATGATTAGCTCGAGCGCACCCGCGTTGACGAGATCACGCATCTCTTTATCTTTCAGGCCCCACTCTTCCTGAATACGCGCACGGCGAATCCACGGCATTTCTGGAAGGGTCTGCTTGATTTCTTCTACCCATTCGCGCGGAGCAGATACCGGTGGCAAGTCTGGATCGTTGAAATAGCGGTAATCTTCCGCAGTCTCTTTCGGGCGTCCCTGGGCCGTCGAACCGTCCGACTCCTGGTAGTGGCGAGTTTCCAGGGCAATCTCTTCGCCGTTATCCAATGCATAAGCTTGGCGCTGCATTTCGAACCGTACGGCCTGCTCTACTGATTTCAACGAGTTGATGTTTTTCGTCTCGGTACGAGTTCCGAATTCCTCGCTGCCCTTTGGACGCAAGGAAAGGTTGGAATCTACACGCATTGATCCCTGATCCATGCGAGCATCAGAGACGCCGAGCGCTGCAACCAGTTCACGTAAAGCGGTCACATAAGCGCGAGCAACCTCCGGGGCCCGCTCGCCGGCGCCGACGATTGGCTTAGTCACAATCTCGATCAACGGAATGCCAGCACGGTTGTAATCAACCAATGACGCAGTCGCACCGTGAATACGACCATCAGCGCCACCCAAGTGGGTCAACTTGCCGGTGTCTTCTTCCATATGCGCGCGCTCAATTTCTACACGCCACTCGGTGCCGTCATCCAATACCACATCGAGGTAGCCGTCGTAAGCAATCGGCTCATCGTACTGCGAAATTTGGTAGTTTTTCGGCTGATCCGGATAAAAATAATTTTTCCGGGCAAACCGGGAAGATTCTGCAATCTGGCAATTCAATGCCAGGCCAATCTTGATAGCCCATTCCACGCCTTTGGCGTTAACTACAGGCAGTGCGCCAGGCAGCCCCAGCGACACCGGATCGACATTTGAGTTTGGTGCATCACCGAAATGCGCCGAGGAGGTAGAAAACATCTTGGTTTCCGTCCCCAACTCAACATGGACCTCAAGACCCATCACCGGGTCGTACTTTTCTAGGACTTCGTCGTAGTCCAGCAAATCATACATCGCAGCAGTCATAGCCACCATGGTAATGGTTTTGGCCGGGACTTCGTGCACGGGGCTTCAGCACCGCTATTTAGCCGAACAGCGCCTGGGCAATTTCGTAACGACGCATAGGCACAGTTTTGAGCCTAGAGACGACTTCTGCCAGCGGAAGCGTCTCGATATACTCTCCTTTTAACACCACGCAGGAGCCAAATTCGCCGCGATGGGCCGCGCGGGTGGCATGCACGCCAAATCGGCTGGCGAGGACACGGTCAAACGCGGTGGGGGTACCTCCACGCTGCACATGTCCCAGTACGGTGGTCCGCACGTCATAACCAGTAGAACGTGATATTTCCTCCCCGATCAACTGCCCCATACCACCGAGCCGACGGTGGCCGAATTCGTCGACCCCCTTGTCATCAACCGCCATAGTGCCTGGTCGCGGTTGCGCACCTTCCGCGACCACGATAATGCCGTACTTCTCCCCCATCTGGAAACGCCGTTCCATCGACTTGGTGATTTCACTGACATCGAAAGGAACTTCCGGAATCACGATATGGTGAGCACCTCCGGCTAAACCTGCGTGCAAAGCAATCCATCCGGTATGCCGCCCCATGACTTCCACGATAAAGATCCGCTGGTGTGATTCCGCAGTAGCGTGCAGGCGGTCAATTGCGTCAGTAGCAACCGCGACTGCACTATCAAATCCAAAGGTGTAATCAGTTGCCAACACATCATTATCAATGGTTTTCGGCACGCCAATCACAGGGACACCGTTATCAGCCAACCATTTCGCGCCTTTCAGCGTGCCTTCACCGCCAATTGCGATTAACGCATCGACGCGGGCGTCAGCAAGATTATCCTTGATCGTTTCTAAATTAGCTTTGAAAATATCCGGGTGTAAGCGTCCGGTTCCTAAAATAGTGCCACCGCGAACCAAAATCTTATCGATGGCGTCATCGTCGTAAAGGTCGACACGATCGTCATCCAACAAGCCCAACCAACCGTCGCGGTAACCGACGACAGTGGAATCATGTTCCTGATTCGCCGTGCGAACGACGGCACGGATAACGGCGTTCAGACCTGGACAGTCGCCGCCCGAAGTCAATGTGGCAATACGCATGCTTCTACTGTAGGCAAGCCAGCGCAGAGTTGCAGCGTGCGGTACGTCTCGCTACCGACTACTCCCAATTTTTAGCATTCTCACCACAGCCACCAATACCTGTTGCCGGCCGAATTCTAAATAGTTTTACGATAAAACAACGAGGTCAACAAACCGATGGCCAATACCACCACGAGCAACAAGAGCGCATTGGCAGCCCCCACCGCTAAACCCGAAGCAGCGACAGTGATTTGCAGCAACGCCGATAAAATAGACACACCGAACACCGAGCCTAATTGCCGCGCGGTGTTATAAACGCCTGAGGCAGCACCCATGATTCGAGGTTCCACATCACGCATGGTAGTAGCCGAGTTCGTGCCCCAGACAAAAGACTGGCCGATTCCCAAAAGGCTCACGGCAACCGCAAGCCACCAAAGAGGAAACTCATGAGCCATGATCCACCAGCATGCTGCGCACGCACTCAGCATCGTGCTAAACCCAGCGACGACAAGATTGCGCGGATGGAATTTATCCGCCATGATGCCCGCGATCGGCGACACAAATAACGAGGTCAACGCCATAGGAACCATCAACAGACCCGCGCTAGCAGAGTCCAAGCCCTGACCGTCTTGCAACCACAGCATGATCGGTAGCATCAACGACGCCGCCATAAAACCCATGCACGCGATGATGATAATCCCCAGCCGGTAATTGTGATTCCGGAATAAAAACAACGGGATCATGGCTTCCATGCCACGTGCCTGCGCAGTAGCTTGCAACCTAATAAAGCCATACAAACCAGCGATGCCAGCCAACAGCATGAGCCAAATCCACCACGCCCAATCGGCCTCCGGCGCCTGCTGGATCGCACCAACCAATAACAGCATAGAAAGCAAGGACACTGCAACGGACAGTGGATCTAGCTTTCGGGCATAGGTCGGCATACGAGGTACCCACAGCGTCGCCAAGACAACAGCTAGGACGCCTAAAGGCACGTGGATAAGAAATACCGCCTGCCATGAAGACGAGTTAATTAGTGCGCCACCGAGTACCGGCCCGGTAATCGCAGCTACCGAGCCGATAATTCCCCATACCCCTAACGCGCGCCCACGACGCTCACGGGCAAAAACTCGGTTGATTACCGACATAGTCTGCGGCATTTGAATGGATGCGCCGAGTCCCTGTAAGCAACGAGCAGCAATCAATAATTCGATACTAGATGCTGTAGCGGAAGCGACCGCACCAATAACAAAGACGGTAATACCAATGCGAAAGAGGCGTCTTTGTCCGAACCGATCTCCCAACCGGCCGGTAAACAACAAAGGAACCACCACGAACAGGAGAAACCCGGAAGATACCCAAAGGGTTTGTGCCAACGAAGCATCGAATTCTCGTCGTATGCTCGGAAGTGCCACCGCAACTAGGGTTTGATCCAGCAAAGACATGAAAAAGCCCAATGAGAGGGCGAACATAGCCTTCCATGCCTGGGCTTCTGGGAGCACTGTCGATTCGGCAGCGGTATGCTTATTTTCTGCGGACGTCTGTCGTCGGCCGTGCGAGGGAGTCACTCCGCTGATCCTAGCGCGGAACCAGTGCTGAGGCCTAGACTAACGGGCATGGCATTAATCGATAAGAAATCTCCGCAAGAAGTATCGACGGCAACCACCACCGCTTTCGGTTTGGTGGGCGGCTATCTCACCGCCGTCCAGACCGGAATCCGCCCCCTCGGTGGTGTGATACTCGGCTCTGCTGGTTACTGGGCGGCACGCTCGTGGGCTGCTAAGACCACTCCGGCAACCACGGCTGGATTGCTGGGCGGATACATCGCAGCATTCGGCCTATCGCACCCTTTGGCCAAGAAGATCGGCTCCTGGCCAGCAGTTGGCGTGGTAACCGCAGCCACCGCGGGTGCGGCGTACGCCCTATCCGATCGGAAATAAAGCACTGGTGGATCGTACCCGGCACCGCGCCTAATACTTGGCCAGCACCGGGTACGTCCTATTTCATTTTAATTGCGCACTAAAGCCTCGTAGGCTGCACCAACGCGGTACAAACGTTCGTCGGCGAAAGCCGGAGCCATAATCTGTAGACCGGTTGGCAACTGGGTATCTCCCGCCATACCAGAAGGTACGGACATACCGCAGACACCAGCCAAGTTCAACGGCAGTGTGCACAAGTCGAAGTTGTACATCGCGGTTGGATCTTCAACCTTTTCCCCCAGAGGAAAAGCTGTAGTCGGCGTCGTTGGTGATACCAGCACGTCGACTTTTTCGTATGCACGGGCAAAATCTTGCGCTACCAGGGTGCGAACGCGCTGCGCTTGTAGGTAATAAGCATCATAATAGCCGACCGACAACGCGTAAGTTCCGACCATGATGCGCCGTTTGACCTCTGGGCCGAAGCCAGCTTCGCGCGAAAGTTCCATGACCCGGTTAGCGGAATTTTCTCCGTCATCACCCACGCGCTTGCCGTATCGCATACCGTCGAAACGGGCCAAGTTGGATGACACTTCACACGGCATGATCAGGTAATAAGCTGCCAATGCGTCGTCGAAGTGCGGGCAATCTACTTCGACGACTTCCGCGCCATTATCCACCAGCGTCTGTACTGCCTTGTGATATTGCTCCATCACGCCAGGCTGCCATCCATCGCGTTCGAACTGCTTGATGACACCAACTTTGAGCCCGGTCAGATCGCCGTTTGCGCCCGCACGGGCGGCAGCAACAACGTCCGGGACCGCTTTATCGATACTGGTGGCATCGTAGGGGTCATGCCCCGCAATTACCTCATGCAGCAATGCGGTATCCAACACAGTGTTCGCACACGGGCCTGCTTGATCCAGTGAAGAAGCAGCAGCAATCAAACCATAACGCGAAACCGTGCCATAGGTGGGCTTCACACCGACAGTATTTGTCAGTGCGGCTGGCTGGCGAATCGAACCGCCGGTATCCGTACCAATGCCCAATGGTGCTTGCCCAGACGCCAAGGCTGCTGCCGTACCGCCTCCAGATCCGCCCGGGGTGCGGTTAGTGTCATAAGGGTTACGCACCGGCCCGTAGGCCGAGTTTTCGTTTGACGAACCCATAGCAAATTCATCCAGGTTAGTTTTTCCTAGGATAGGAATGCCTGCTTCGCGCAAGCGACGAGTCACGGTTGCGTCATACGGGCTACGGTAGCCCTCCAGCATTTTCGAGGCCGCGGTAGTCGGCGCATCAGTGGTAACCAGCAGGTCCTTCAACGCGAGCGGAACCCCAGCTAATGCAGAAGCCGGCTTTTCCCCGTTATCAAGGGCCTTATCCACCGCATCTGCAGCGGCCAATGCCTCTTCTGCACCAACGTGCAAGAACGAATTCAGAGTCTCGTTAGTGTCGTTGATGCGGTCCAGATACGCCTGGGTCACCTCACGCGAAGTAATCTCGCGGTCGTGGATACGCTGCGCCAAATCCGCCGCGGTTTCCGAGGTGATGCCATCTGTTGGGCGGGTAAATTCAGTCATTAATTCTCTACCTCTATCGCTTGTGCAGTATTTATCATGCGCTCACAGGTGAGCACTGAACTAGCCACGAATCTTGGGAACCACGAAACGGTCATCACGTACGTCCGGCGCCTGATCCAAAGCCTGCTCAGAATTCAGCGTGCGCACGACTTCGTCGCTACGCATGGTGGCGTTCACCGAATGTGGATGGCTCATGGGTTCTACCCCGGCAGTATCCACATTTTGTACCGCAGAAACAGCGTTCACAATGCCGTCAATTTGTTCTGCATAAGTCGCGATTTCTGCATCGCTTAAAGCAAGACGCGATAGCTTCGCCAGGTGCTCGATTTTTTCGCGGGATATTTCTGACACAGTCGATTCAATCCTTCAATATTCGTGAATCAATTTTCTCCCGTACTATGCTACGCCACTGGAACCTGTAGCTAAGCAACGCCTGATAGTCCGGTACGTGAGACAACAAAACAAGGTTTCGCCCAACTAAGCAACGCGCCAGATTGCTACGATGGTGACAGCGAACTCGAAGTTCAGAAAGTGGTGGCAATAAATCATGTCGTTTTTGATCCGTGTCCTGCTCCCAGACACCCCCGGAGCGCTCGGACAATTAGCTGACGCCATCGGCCAAACCGGCGGCAATATTCAATCCGTCGACATTATTGAAGCGTTTTCTGCTGATGCCGTCATGGACGATATCGTCGTCGACTTGCCCCAAGGAGTAATGGCAGATGCTTTAATTACTGCAGCCAACTCCGTTGACGGTGTCGAAGTTGACTCTATTCGGCCGTTTTCCGGCCGCGTCGACCGCCGCGGGCAAATCGAAATGTTGTCACATTTGGCGACCAACCGCGGCGGGTTACGTACGTCCTTACAAGATTTTGTCTCTGCTTTCCCGAAGGCCTTAACTTCGTCCTGGGCGATCATCGTCGACACAACCGACAAGATCACGCGCGTGGCTGCCTCCAGCGCCGCCCCAGAAGACGACGGTTCGATCCCTGCGGATATTGACGTCACTTCTGCCCGTGTTTTGGTTGCCGATAGCGAAGACTGGATCCCTGATTCTTGGCGCATCTTGGATTCGGCTCTCGCTGGCGCGCCACTAGGCGACAGCGGACTGGTTTTAATCATCGGGCGCGCCGGCGGCCCAGACTACCTGGCCAGCGAGGTAGTACACCTAGGCCACCTGGGAAACATCCTGGGCAAGCTGATTGATTAGTGCTCAGCAATTAACGCGCCGTCGAGAAGCTGCACAAACTCCTCTTCCGACAAGATCCGCACGCCCAAATCACGAGCCTTGGTTTCCTTCGAGCCGGCGTTTTCTCCTGCCACCAAATAATCAGTCTTTTTCGAGACTGAGCCGGTAGCTTTTCCGCCGCGCGAAACAATCGCTTCTTTGGCACTATCGCGGCTAAACCCTTCCAGCGTTCCGGTGACCACAATCGTCTTCCCTTCCAACGTTTGTTCCATACGTTGGGAGGCCTCGACTTCCATAGTCACCCCGGCCTGAGCCCACTTGTCGACGATGGCTCGATGCCAATCCACGCTAAACCAATCTTGCAGAGAATTGGCGATCGTCATTCCAACGCCATCCACATCGGCAATCTTGTCGACGTCGGCATCCCGCAATGCCTGCATCGAACCAAAACGCGTGGCCAATGCCCGTGCCGCAGTAGGCCCTACGTGCCGGATCGACAAAGCAATAAGCACACGCCAAAAATCAGCCTGCCGTGCGGTTTCTAGATTCTCTAAAAGTTTCCGACCCGAAGCATTGATCTCACGTTTAGTCTTGTCTTTTTTAACCGTACGGGTATAAACAGTGGAGTTCATCAGCACTTCTTCGTTGATGCCAAACAAATCTGATTCATCAACCACCACCCCACTGGCAATCAAATCGTGCGCTCCCTTTTCTCCCAAGGCTTCGATATCGAATGCTTTACGGGAGGCAAGATATTCCAAGCGCGCCCCTAGTTGTGCCGGGCAAGAGCGGGCATTCGGGCAGCGCCAATCGGCATCACCTTCTTTTTGCGGCGCTAGGGTACTGCCACATGACGGGCATTCACTGGGGAATCTCCACTCATACTCGCTGCCATCACGCTGCGACACCACCGGCCCTAAAACCTCAGGAATGATCTCTCCGGCTTTTCGGATCACCACCGTATCGCCGATCAATACTCCTTTGCGTTTGACCTCTGTCTGGTTATGCAAGGTAGCCATCGAAACGGTAGTGCCTGCGACAAATACCGGCTCCATCACTGCGTACGGCGTCACACGACCAGTCCTACCGACGCCTACCTCAATCCGCAACAGCTTGGTGGTAACTTCTTCTGGCGGGTATTTAAAGGCGATCGCCCACCGCGGTGCGCGTGAGGTTGCTCCAAGCGCGCGCTGCGCCGACAAGTCATCGACTTTGACGACCAGGCCATCCATTTCGAAGAAAGCATCATGGCGATGCTCTCCCCAGTACTCCACTTGTGCAAGTACTTCCGCACTGCTCGTTACCCGTTTGGTGTACGGCGATACCGGAAGCCCCCAAGCCTCCAAAGCCTTATAAGCATCCCACTGCGAGTCGGGTGCAAAACCTTCCCGGGCGCCAAGACCATGCGCGATCATGCGCAGCCGACGCTTCTTCACCTCTTCGGTATTTTTTATCCGCAAGCCCCCCGCTGCCGCATTACGCGGATTAGCGAATGTCTCTGGCTTTTTACCTTGCCCTTCAGCGAGTTTCACGCGTTCTTCGTTGATGACCGCGAAATCTTCGGGGTTCATATAAACCTCACCGCGAATTTCGATGAGTTCCGGAACCGGGTATTCCTCGGTAGCAGTGAGTTCGTGTGGAATATCCTCAATGACCCGGGCGTTGGCGGTAATGTCTTCGCCAGTGGTTCCGTCACCACGGGTGGCTGCTCGATCCAGCCGGCCATTGCGGTAGACCAAATCCACCGACAACCCATCGATTTTTAATTCGGTGAGGTAGGCCGGAGCCGGCGTACGCGCAAGCCAATCACGCAGCTCGCCGTCGTCAAAAGCGTTATCTAAGCTCAGCATAGGCGCCAAGTGCTCAACATTGGCGAAGCTGGACTCTTCGGGCACCGGCGCGCCGACTTCCATGGTGGGTGAGTCAGGCACCGCCAGTTGCGGGTAGTCTTTCTCCAGCTTCGCTAACCGACGAAGTAGCTCATCGAATTCCGCATCCGGAATTTCGGGTTGCTCGTTGTAATAGCGTTCACGGTGGTAGCGAACCTCGTCGGCAAGTTCATTCCAGCGGCGGCGCAATCCTGCTTCATCAAAACCTGCTTCATCAAAATCACTCACGTGCATCCATTCTAATAGGAGCCCAGCTTCCGTTGAATGTTCGAACCAGTGCGCCTGTCTGTGGACAAGCGCGTCTAGGCTGTAGGTCATGAGTTTCAACGCTTCCCGCATGCTTGCCTTCGACTTAGAAACAACCTCGAACATTCCTCAGGAGGCCCGGATTGTCACCTCTGCCCTGGTCTCAATTGAAGGCTCGACCGTGGATTCGCAAGAAATGCTGGCAAACCCCGGCATAGAAATTCCGCAACCAGCCACCGATGTACACGGAATTACTACGCAATACGCTCGCGAGCACGGCCAAGACCACGATGAAGTACTCGCAAAGACCATCGCAGCAATCAAGAAAGGCTGGGACGAAGGCAAAACGCTGATTGTTTATAACGCGAATTACGACCTGACTGTGCTCCGAAGTTTAGACGAGGATTTCACAGTGACCGGCCCCGTCTTTGATCCGTTCGTTATCGACAAACTGAAAGATAAATACCGCAAAGGGCCACGCACATTAAGCAAAGTGTGCGAGGAATACGGTGTACCACTGGATAACGCGCACGAAGCCACCGCCGATGCCATGGCTGCGGCTCGTGTTGCCTGGAAACAGGTGAACCAGCGGTTCCCGGAGTTAGCAAAGATGGACGATGGTGAGCTAATGGAGTATCAAGCCGTGGGTTACTACGAAATGCAGATGGAATTTAAACGCTACCTAGCTTCCCGTGACCGAGATGCCTCGTCGGTAGCAACTTCTTGGCCAATGCAGGGCTAATTGTAAGATTGGCAGCATGAAAAAGTCACTCGCAACCGCACTCATTGCCGGTGTAGCGGTGCTGTTTGGTGCCATTGCCCTGGGTCCACAACGCATTGCGCTCGCAGACCAAGCAACCGGCAATAAACGACTGGCTGCTGAACTAGCCGAATTAGCCGTTCCCGGACATAATCAGCTCACCGCATTGACTATCGACGATGGCGTGACAGAATACGCTGGTTGGGGTGCCGATAGCGAAACTGAGGTCGAAATCGGCTCAGTCACGAAGATGATGACAGCCGAGCTTCTGCGCCACGAAATCAAGAACAAAGAGGTGGAGTTAGACACCACCCTAGGCGAGTTAATCGACGAACTACACGAGCCAGTCGCCTCGGTCACACTGGAAGAAGCCGTCAACCACACCGGCGGATTACCCCGGATGGCGGGAGTCAATTTCGCTTCAAACTTGGGCTTTTCCGTGCTGGGCACCAACCCATACGAAGGCATTGGGCGTGACGACATTTTTGCCGCTGCCAATGACATCGAAGAATTGGAAAACCGTGGTGAAGAACAATATTCCAACCTGGGTTTCGCATTGCTCGGCTGGGCGCTAGCAGAAAATGCCGGCACCACCTACGAAGAAATGCTTAACGACGTACTTTTCCGGCCGTTAGGCATGCACGATACCTACGTGGCTAGCCAACCGCTTCCCGACGATCAACCGGCAGGCCTACTCAACAACGGGCGGCATGCTCAGCCCTGGGTGACGGAAGGTTATGCACCTGCGGGCATGGTGCGCTCCACCGCTGCTGATATGGCGAAATTTGCGGAATATCTCTTAGAACAAGGCCTGCCCGATTACGGTTGGGCTCCAACCGTTTCTACAGACGACAAAGACAGCGGCGCAGGTTGGCACAACGGACAAACTGGCGGCTATTCTGCCATGCTGGTCGTCGCGCCTGAGACTGCACGAGCTGCCTTCGTCGCAGGCAATACCCCGCGTGGTGTAGAACAAATTGGATTGCAGCTAGCAGGAGAGGAAGTACGGTAATGAACGCAATCATCAACCTCGTCCTGGTATTCTTGTTGATTTTCAACTGGGGATTTGCCGCGTGGAAAGCGCGGGAGAAAAAGGGCTCCTTATCGATCCAAATCATCAACTTATTGGTGAATATCGGGCTAACGATGTTCATTGCCTACGTCGTCGCCTGGAACTCCTTGGTTCCCATTTGGGTCTGGTGGGGTTTAGCCGTGCTCATGGCCGCATCGGTAACGCTCATCGTTTATTACATGCTGGAAAGCCATAACCGCAAGGTTTCCAGTTAGAGGTCTCCGATATCCTCGGCCAGCATGCGCGCTACCTCCCTGCTAAGCCGGTAAGTGCGAGCACAATCCAAGATGGTCTTTCCGGGTATCCCCGGTTGCGGGCAAATATCAATCAATCGGGAACCCGCCAGCCGCTCGATGCCGAGAGTGTCGAGCAAGCGGGCAATCCGCACGGCAAGGCGGCGGGGATTTTCTCCCCGATCATCCCAGATCAGATCTGGAGGCACGCAAGCCAAACCAACCCGTACCCCGGCATCAATCAACTCGGCGAGCTGATCAAGTTTCGCAGTGCCAGTTAACTGGTGTTGATCAATGATGATTTCCCGTACTCCGCCACTATTGCTGACGCTTGCTTGCTGCTTATTGTCAGCAACCGCATCAGCAATCACCTGATGTAACGCGTCGTGATCTGTCTCCGAAACATTGAGATATTCAACTGGCCCTTCGGAACAACGTGCCAACAAAGCTGCGAAATCATCTGGGTCCAGCGGGGCAATTTTGTGGTAGTCCGTCGCACCCCGAATTTCGCCGCGCACGCACTGGGCTAGGTATGGTTCGTCAATTTGCAGCACGGTCGTGGCAGAAAAACGCCGAGTCACATCGGCACGGAAATTCGCAATCCCCACAGCCAGAGCATCAGCAAGATCGAATAACGCCGAACGGTCACTAAGCACACGATGGCCGTCGGCAAGCTCGATCTGGCTTGCCAAGCTCACCGGACCCATGACCTGTAATTTGATCTCCTGTCCTGCGTGCTGCCAGGTTTCTTCGAGCACATCAATGTCACGCTCGCGGAGATCTTTTAAGAACCAAGACCACCGTTGTGGGCGGGCGCTCAGCTGCCAACTACGAGCTCCGCGATCAACACTTAATGATTCCAGCAGCGCAGCGCTATAACCAACTGCGTCGGATCCCAATCCGCGTTGCGGCAAATGCGGCAAGTGTAACTGGTCACCAAATTCACTGATAACCATGTCCCCGGCTGCCGCCATCGAAGTGCCGGCCAGCGGACCAAGCGCTAGTGAACCCGGGAAAAGTTTTGCCGCTTGTTCTTGCTCTCCAGGTTGGTGCTGTGCCTCCGCTGATTGCAACGTTCGAAACTCCATCCGGCTCGTCAGCCCTAGCCCTAAGAACCTGTAGAACAGATAGTTCCAGAGCCCAGCACAATATCGCCCAAACCATCATCGGTTGGCATATACAACACAGCTGCCTGGCCGCGTGCTACGCCTGAAAGCGGTTCTTGCAGGTCCAAATGCATCGAGTCAGCTTCACGATCCACCACCGCACGACACGGCACCACAGAGCCGTGCGCACGCACCTGCACCAAACAATTCAGCTCGCCCTCCATCGCCGGATGCAGATATTTCAGTCGGTCGGCACCGATAGTCTGGATGCGTAAGTCTTCACGCGAGCCCACAGTCACAGTTCCAGTGTTGGCGTCGATATCAGTGACATAGCGCGGACGACCATCCGCTGCGGGGGTTTTAATATCCAGCCCCTTGCGCTGGCCAATCGTATAATTCCACGCCCCGTCGTGCTCTTTCAGCTTTTCTCCGGAATTCTTATCGACGATCATGCCTGGGCGCATGCCAATCGAACGACCCAAGAATGCTTGGGTCCGCCCATCCGGGATAAAACAAATATCATAAGAATCGGGCTTCGCAGCTGTAGAAAAACCATAGCGAGCTGCTTCTTCCCGAATCTGCGGCTTCGGTGTATCGCCAACCGGGAACATGCAATGGGCTAGCTCATCAGCGCTAATCACCCCAAGCACGTACGACTGGTCTTTATTTTGGTCCGGTGACCGACGCATATAACCTTCATCGTCAATGGTGGCATAATGCCCGGTAGCGACGGCATCAAAGCCCAGAGCCATGCCTTTTTCCAGCAACGCACGGAATTTAATCTTCTCATTGCAGCGCAGACACGGGTTCGGGGTTTCCCCGATCGCATAAGAATCAACGAAATCATCAATGACTTCTTCTTTAAAGCGCTCAGAAAAATCCCAAACATAGTACGGGATACCCAGCTTGTCGCAAATACGACGGGCATCGGCGGCGTCTTCCAACGAGCAACAACCACGCGCTTTTTCCCTGGTTTGCTGTGCATCTTGGTGCAGAGCCAAATGCACGCCAACCACATCGTGGCCAGCTTCTACCGCGCGTGCAGCTGCCACTGATGAATCGACGCCGCCGGACATTGCAACCAATACTCGCATGCCTCATAGTTTAAGCCCAGTGTCAAAGCCATGCTTTCAGCCTTCACCAGAGACGAGATCTACCTGCAAAATCCGTCGGCAAGCCCCGTAGAATGACACGCTATGGGACGCAAACGGGCAAGAAACCAAGCGCAAACAGCTTCATCAATCATCGGACGATATGAGATCAGCACAGGGTATGCGGAGATCAAGCCTGATTCATTCCACGACAACGGCTACTACCTTTATGTCAACGGCGTTCCCAGCTCGCACGTACTGCTCGGCGAACCAGACTATTTGGATTTTGCGTATATGCGCTGGTTTGCAGCCAGCATAGAAGAATTCGTACGCGCACACAGCTGGGATACAGGCCGGCTACGAATCACACACCTGGGCGGCGCAGGCTGTTCCATGGCCCGCTACCTAGCGTGGCGTTGGCCAAAAACTCGCCACACCGTCGTGGAACTCGACACCAGCTTAGGTGAACAGGTACGCAATTGGTTCGATATACCACGCGCCCCAACTGTAAAAATTCGCCCTGGCGAGGCAGCTGAGGCCACTGCCAATTTTCGCCCAGCCAGCCGAGACATCATCATTCGCGATGTGTTCTCTGGCGATACCACCCCGCGCTCGCTCACAAGCACAGAGTTTTACCAGCATGCGCATCAAGCATTAATACCTGGCGGCCTTTTTGTTGCTAACTGCGGTGCACGCCACGGCGCCGCCGAAGTACAAGAAGAAGTTTCCGGTTTAGACAGGTTTTTCCGCCAAGTAGCGCTGATAAGCGATGCGGGTACGCTGCAAGGCCGCAGTGGCGGAAACATAGTACTCCTGGCGTCCGATTCTGAGCTACCGCAGGCGGGAACTCCTATTTACGATCAAATGCGCAGTGCGCTACTTCGAGGTGCCATGCCCGCAAAATATCTTGATGCCGCACAGACACAACAGTGGGCTCAGGAATAGCAGACCAGGGCTAGAGGCCTGCAACTTTTCGGGCGGTGGCAATAATATCCGGCAGCTGTTGGCACACAACCGCTATATCTTCTTCAGTAGTGCTGTACCCAAGACTAAATCGCAATGCACCACGCGCACGCGCCTCGTCAGTTTCCATGGCTTCAAGCACATGACTGAAACGATTTACCCCGGCTGCGCACGCTGATCCTGTGGAAACCGCAATACCTGCGCGGTCCATCAGCATGATCAAACTATCACCATCGGTGCCTAAGAAAGAGACGTGGAGATGCGTCGGTAAAGCTGGCTCTACCGTGTTAACAACTACATCATCGATATGCGTGGTGATAAAGGAACGCAGTTTATCTCGTAACTGCGCCAGGCGCACACGTTGTTGTTCATGCTCCTCTAAAGATTCCCGCAATGCCGCTGCCAAACCCGCTGCACCAGCGACATCGACGGTACCTGGACGAATTCCACGTTCTTGTCCGCCACCCAAGTAGACCGGTTTCGGCGCCGGGGTACGTTTCGCTAACAACAAACCAGCGCCCCGTGGCCCACCAAATTTATGTGCGCTAGCCGCCAAGGTAGTCGCCTGTAATTCATGGAAATGAATCGGAAGCTTGCCGACGGCTTGCACTGCATCCACGTGCAAGGGAGTCCCGGCTGCTGCTGCACGTTCAGCAATTTCGGGGATCGGCTGAATGGTACCGATCTCATTGTTCGCATACATACAAGCGGCTACAGCCGCTTGGGTGTCGAGAGCAGAAAGATCACATACACGGGCCGCCCCGTCGACAGGAAGATCCACAATCTCTGCCCCCTGGCTAGCCAACGCGTTGGCTACGTCACGGATAGCAGAATGCTCCGAAGGCGGGAGGATAATCCGCCTCGATTCGCTAGCGGCGTATAAACCCTGCAGAGCAATATTGTCGGCTTCGGTACCAGAGGCGGTAAAAATCACCTCAATCGGTTCACACCCCAATAGCTCCGCAACGGACTCGCGTGCGGAATCCAGAACACTACGCGCTTTCCTACCCGCAGCGTATTGCCCGTTTGGGTTCAGTTCACCGGCTGCGTGCACCCACGCGTCAATCGCCGACTGGCGCATAGGAGTAGTGGCAGCGTGATCAAGGTAAGTCATAGACTCCACTCTACTTCCCTATTCCATGGCGCCACGAGGCCCTGCCCACGGCGCCAGTGCGTCCTCGCTGAACCTAGCTCTGTGCTCGTGCTCGTAGCTCCGCAGTTAGGGCGGGCGCTATCTCATGCAAATCGCCCACTACACCCAGATCTGCGACGGCGAAAAACGGCTCATCCGCATCCTGGTTGACGACGATGATGTGTTCTGCAGTCTGCATACCTGCTAGATGTTGGATTGCACCAGAAATTCCGAGACCGATATACAGCTTCGGGCTGACGGTCACACCGGTTTGTCCAATCTGGTGTGCAGGAGCGTACATACCATCATCCACCGCATCACGCGTGGCGCCTACGGCCGCACCCAAGCTGTCTGCCAGTGGCTCGATAACGTCGGCGAAATTCTCTGCCGAACCGACTCCCCGTCCGCCAGCAACCACGTTTTTCGCTTGCAGCAAATCTGGCCGGTCGCCTTTGACGGCGGGAGTAAAGGAAGCAACACGTGCTTCATTCTCAGCGGCGCCGCCGAGCACAATCTTTTCGAGGTTGCCTGCCCCTTGCACGGGATTGGCTTCCGGTTCTACTGCACCGGGACGCAAGCTATACAACGGGCAATCACCCTCTGCTTGCGCAACAACATCCACTGAGCCACCAAAAATACTGTGTTGCGCAGTACCATCAGCATTGATGCCCACTACATCACTAAGAATTCCAGACGCCAGACGTGCACCCAGACGGCCGACGATTTCGTTACCCGCCGTGCCCGCGGCAACCACAATCGGGCCGGGATTCGACGCAGCAACTGTAGACAGCGCATCGACTTCTGGCAGCACTAAACGCTGCTCATAATCCGCAACCTCCGCAGAATAAATCTTGTCCACTCCGGCACTGGCAAGCTCGGCGGGCAGTTGTTCACAACCACCAGGTGCGCTGACGACGACAGCATGCACCGACCCCAAAGGCCGTGCTGCAGCAATCAATTCCTTACTAACCGGATTCAGTTGCCCGTTTTCATGTTCTATCAGCACGTATACGTGTGCCATATCAGTATTGCTCCCTAGTTCGCGAAGTTAAATGAGGTTGTTTTCTGCCAGGTAATCAGCAATTTTGCGAGCTTGTTCTTCCGGGCTTCCGGAATCGATCATTACACCAGCGCTGCGCGTAGGGCGCTGATTATGGCTGATCACATTCGTGGTGGCGTTAGCCGCTCCAACCATATCGGCATCCAGGCCGATGCCAGCTATATCAACCGTCTTCATCTCATGCTTTTTTGCTTGGCGTAAGCCTTTGAACTTCGGGAATCGCGGGCTATCAGCTTTATCAGTCACCGTCACTAATGCTGGTAGCTTAGCTTCGAGCTGCCAGGTGCCCCGGTTATCTTCACGAACCGCAGATACGGTATCTCCATCCACGGAAAGCGAGTGCACAGCAGTGAGCGCGGGAATCTCTTGGAATTCTGCTAGAAGTCCAGGCACGGTGCCAGTAGAACCGTCAGAGGAATAGTTACCCCCGATCACAAGCTGCACATCATCAATGGTCTCGAGCGCGCTATGCAGGGCAAAAGCAGTGCCCAAAACATCGCTGCCAGCCAGTGCCTCATCCGTGATATGCACCGCATCGTCGACCCCCATAGCAATCGCTTTTCTAAGAGCGTTCTCATGATGAGCCGGCCCCATGCTCAAAGCAATCACTTGATATTCAGAGCCTTGTTTCACTGCCTCTTCGCGAACCCGAAGGGCCTGTTCGACGGAGAACTCGTTGATCTCATCAATAATGACGTCGACAGATTCGCGATCCAAACGTGCGTCGTCACGCAACGTCTTGGTGGACCAGGTATCCGGCACGGTCTTCACCAAGACCACGATGGTTGGCATCATTGCCACCTGCCTTTCTTTCACAGTTCAGAATTTGTTTGTGCGGTTCGTTATTAATGCAGACGCGTCTGGTCTCTGAAGCGCATCATACAACGGTGCGCTGCACCTGCTCGTTACATGCGATAGGCGACCTACCGCAAACAACTGTACCACTCGGTCTAGTTAAAATAGACCGACCGTTGAATTAGATAGCTAAGATTATGGCATTTTCCCAATCCGATCTTCCGGTTGAAACTCCAAAAATTCTCGATACGCAGGATCTTCCCAACATTTACCAACAATCGGATGAATCACCGTTTCATCGGCGCACCGCATCGCCTCATCAACAGTCTTACACCCGGCTAGTTTTTGTAACTGCGCCCATGTAGGCAATACAAACCGAACTAACCCTGCTCGCCAACCATCGAGAAGCAGCTGCGGGGAAAACCAATTCGCGTCTTCCGCTTCGCCGCCCGGATCAGGAGCCGGGCGCTGACCATCAGGAACACGGGCAACAAAAGAAAAAGTATCGAACCACAGGTGCGTACGATCAGATTTTCCGACCCACCGGGCCCACGGACGCAACAAATCCGAGCGAACCTTCAAATCATGTTTGTGCATGAGATCAGATAGCGCGATCTCATGCGATTCCAAGCTGCGACGCGCATAATCATATGGAGCCACGTTCGCAATTGGTGCACCGTCGCCATGTACCGCCAATAGCGCGCCTGCTTCTTCGAAAAGTTCTCGGACTGCAGCAAACACCAACGCGTGGGCTTTATACTTATTGGTTTCCATTCTGCGCGCCAGCGAAACTGCCGATGGCCCGCACCAATGTTCACCAGAGTCCCACGATCGAGCCGGGAAATCGCGATGATCAACCCCGCCGCCAGGAAACACAGTAATTCCCGGAAAATTGCGCATGGTCGACACCCGCTCTTGAGCGAAAACTTCAAGACCTTGCACACCATCGCGGACCAACAAGACGGTGGCCGCCAACCGAGCCCCCCGGTAACCAGTCATTTCCGCCGGATCAATCGCATCTATTTGATCGCTATGATGCTGACAGTGAAATTGCGTATGCGTCGAAGAATCTGGCATGAAAACCTCAACCGACCTATCCGGCGCGGTGCGAACCACGGCCCCGACTCGTACGCCGAGCAAAAAAGCGTGATCCCAACCGATCCACCTGAATCGGTTGATGGAAGGCTTTCGTGAGGTTTTCTGAAGTCAAAACATCATCCAACAAACCTTGTGCCACGACTTCGCCTTCGTCCAGCAGCATGGCGTGAGTGAAACCTTCCGGGATCTCCTCCACATGATGGGTAATCATCACGATTGCTGGTGCATCAGGATCCAACGCGAGCTCACCCAGATACCCAACCAGATCCTCTCGTCCCCCTAAATCCATACCTGCAGATGGTTCATCCAAAATCAACAGTTCTGGATCCGTCATCAAAGCGCGAGCCAGCAAAACTCTTTTTCGTTCGCCCTCCGACAACGTTCCCCAAGTGCGCTCCATAAGGTGAAAAGCACCAACCTGCTCCAGGGTATCGTAGGCTCGTTCAAAATCCAGTGATTCGTAGTCTTCCCGCCAACGGCCTAGCACCGCATAACCAGCAGAAACCACTAAGTCGTCGACACGCTCACCAGCAGGAATACGGTTAGCGAGAGCCGCGGAAGAAATTCCGACCATCGCTCGCACGTCACGCATATCGGCAGCCCCAAATCTCTGCCCCATCACAAAAGCAGTACCTTCCGAGGGAAATTCCTCGGCTGAAGCCATACGAACCAATGAAGTTTTACCGGCCCCATTGGGACCAATAATTACCCAACGCTCATCCAGCTCGACCTGCCAGTCGACAGGTCCAACCAAACGATTTCCACCGCGGCGTAATCCGACTTGTCGGAAATCGATCAACAAGTCTTCGCTAGTTTCAGGTGTGAGATGTGCGGAGTTCGAAGTCATAATCTAAATCGTCTCTTTCTTCGCGGTGCAAAAACTATTCCTAAGTTCTCCAGGATTGAATGAGCTTCCGGCCTTGCCGCGGTTTTCTAGGCTCAGATCACGCAGTCTCAAACTCATGGATACTCCTCCTCTAGCTTATGCCACGACCCGAAAAAAGGGATGAAAAATCTCAAGCGCCAGACCAGATCTTTCTCACCGTTAATCCCAGTCAATTTAGGGCTCATCGAGGACGGAATGCTGCAAACGCTGCCTTGCACTGGAACTCGCGAATAGTTCTTAAAATAATGCGCTCGCCAAATCAGTACGAGCTTGTTTTACCCGTGGGTCTGCCTGATCAAATAATTCGAATAACGAGATAACCCGGGTCCGCAAACGATCTTTGTCTGCACCTGCAGTCAGTTTCATAGTGGAAATCAGACGAGCAAAAGCTTTCTCTGGCACCCCGGCTAATACTTCGGCGTCAGCAGCATCGAGTTGCTTATCGACGTCGTGCGGCGCCGCATCTCCATCTTGTACAGCATCACCGCTGCGGTTTGCTGGATCGAACCGCTCGATGACTTCCACGGTCTTAAGAGCTAAATCAGCCTGTTTGTCGTCTGGATTATCCTCCAAAATAGCATCATAATGCTCACGTGCCTGCCCATAATCTCCTCTAGCCAGGGCTTGTTCAGCAGCATCGTGCCGCGGGTCGATTTCCGAATCAGTATCCTGCTTTCCAGTAGCATCTACTGGATTAACGATTGGCTGCGATGTTCCGGGCAGTTTAGGACCAATCTGTTGAATTAACGCGTCCACCCACTGCTGCAAAACCCCAACGGGTTGAACACCTTGAAATTGAGTGAGCGGCTGCCCTTGCCCCAAAGCCACCACAGTTGGTACCGCTTCTGCTCTAAAAGCTTGCACGATGGCTGGGTTTTTATCAGCATCCACATAACCGAAAATAATCTTGCCCAGCGTGGAATCTTTTACAACCAGCTCTTCAAAGTTGCGCCTCATCTCATCCGACTCAGCAGCTCTCGAAGTACCCAGCAACACGACAACGGGCACTTCCGCAGAACGACGAACCACATCAGTTTCGAAATTGTGCTCGTTTACCTCGAAATAAGCAGGTATTTGCGCCCCTGTGCCGCGATCTGGGCATGCGTTTCCGGTATGACCAGTCGCCCCTGTGCCGGCGGAATTAGCTAAGCCAGCGGTGTTTGCACCACCGGCGGTTGCTTGGGCACGATTTTTCAGTTGTTGCAGATCCACCGCCGATGCGGCGAAACGTGCTGGTTCTTGCCTAGCTGAATCAGGGCGGTCCCCGGGGTTCTGGTCGGCTGGTTGCTGCGGAATAGTCATTAAAATTCTGCCTTCCTAAAAATCCTCAAGGTTGTGATGGGAACTAGCAACCAAGAAAATCGGCGATAGAGCTAGAGCTTCACAACGATCTGTCTTCATTGTTTTCAGCGGAACCGCGGTATTAATCCCCTCTTGATGCATTCTCCGAAGTTTCTGCGAGATGCCGGTTCACGGCGTCGACCTTGGCAGTCAAACCGTTGGTTACGCCCTGGCGAATATCCGCTTTGATAACCAGTGAAACACGTGGAGAGACAGCCTCTACTGCGGAAGTCGCTTTCTTAATCACCGCGAAGACCTCATCCCACTCACCTTCCAATAAGGTAAACATCGAATTTGTCTCGTTCGGCAGCCCCGATTCACGGACGACGCGCACGGCCTCAGCGACCGCTTCAGACATTTCACCAGTCTCATTTGTGGTAGTGGGTGCTACAGAAAAAGCCACAATCATATCTTCCAGGCTACCTGTTTCTGCAACGACAACGCGCACCGCATTCTTAACGACGCTGCCAACAGCGCACATGCCAATGACGGCGATCATCCCCTCGCCCACCGGAATCGCGCGGCCAAGCAACAATATGCGCGACCCCCGGCGGAATGTCGAGATTGCAGCCAGGGCACACATAGTATTTAACTGCGCGCACCGCCGCGATCTGCCGATATTGATACGGCCTACCGAAATCCCAACTTGGGCCTTCAGTCACTTGTGTGCCAAACAGGGAACCCCCATCAGCCGGGATACTGAACGGCCTATGTTGCGCCCGCCATGCTTTACCTGACTTCTTGCCTTTTGGGCCGCGAGGTTTCTTCGCTCCCACTTAAAACAACCGCAATTCGTTAGTTTCCAGCCCGCGCAGTTCTTGATAATCCAGCGTCACACACCGAATACCCCGGTCTCGGGCCAGGGCTTTGGCTTGTTCTTTAATTTGTTGTGCCGCAAACACTCCATGCACTGGAGCCAAGAGGCTATCCCGGTTCAACAGCTCAAGATACCGAGACAGCTGCTCAACCCCATCAATACCACCGCGACGTTTAATCTCAACAGCGACGGTTTCACCAGCCGCATTGCGCGCCAAAATATCTACCGGGCCGATACCAGTCGGATATTCTCGGCGCACGAGTGTGTAACCATCACCAAGCGTCGTAATATGTTCCGCAAGCAATTCCTGCAAATGCGCTTCCACCCCGTCTTTGACCAAACCTGGATCCTCCCCAAGATCGTGGCTCGAATCATGGAATACGCGATGCAGAGTAATGCGCAACTGCTCACCTTGGGGGTTTTCAACTACCCAAAGTTTTTCTTCAGTATCTTCCCCATCGATATCAGTAATCGGGGATTCGGCCAATGTACACGGAGAAGTCATCCAGTTCAGCGGTTTATACGCACGGTTGTCCGCATGGACCGAGACAGATCCATCCGATTTGACCATGATCAAGCGATCAGCAGCGGGCAAATGGGCATCCAACCTGCCGACATAGTCGACAGAACATCGGGCAATCACTAAACGCATGCCCACTACCCTAGCGCAGACGCTGCGGCTTGTACCTTTCTTGCCGGCTATCCGGAGCAGATTCCAGCCATGAGCAGAGTGCCATCGCCGTAGCGTTATCTACGGCTAATTCAAAGTGGTCGTCGGGCGTCGATACTTCGAGCACCTGAAGTGATGAGGACATAAAAGAACCCTCGGCATCTGTCACTGAACGTTGACGGTGGAGCGTCAATTCTTGACGTTCGAGTATTACATCTGCAGAGGGTGATAATGAACGAAGCTTGTACATATTTAGCTGCTGGCCATCACAGACTATCCGGCCATGACGCCAGCCGTGTGTACCCTTCGCAGGAAGACGCCGAGCTATGACCGCATTGCCTTTCGACCGCAGAGTGAAGAACCTCCACGCAGCCAAGCCTGCGACGAAAACTAGCGCCAATAATACGCATACTGGTAAGAAGCTACCCATAATATCCTGCATTAAGCTGCCACCTTAACTAACAGAAGAGATTTCAAACCAGTTTAATGCGTGAGATAGCGTTTGTGAAATGTTTTCATCGGCAAACTGCGGTACGTACGCAAAAAGGCTTTTCCCAAGTTTGGGAAAAGCCTTTCCGATTAACCGTCTGTGTTGGAGCCAGACAGCAGGATTAGATTAACTCTGCGCGACGCTGGGCACGGCGTGCGGTAATTCCGTGCGCACGGACGTATTCATCGTCGGAGGTTTCGTATTCTTCGACGGTAGAAGAATCCCACTCTTCAGATGTGATCGCCCAATCAGCCAAGACCGTAACCTTCTCCTTGGATACGGAGAGGAAACCGCCCTGTACGCCAAAGACAACACGATCGCCATTGGCACCGGTAATCGTCACAACACCGTTGTCCAACAACTGACCGAGTAGGGGCTGGTGCCCAGGCAACACGCCGAGCTCACCATCGGTGGTCTCAGCAGTGACCATGGTGGCCTGGCCGGACCAAAGCTTACGGTCGACCGCGACGAGTTCCACGGTGAATTCAGCCATGTGTGTCGCCTACTTCCTACTTCTCGTTCATCTTTTTGTATTTTGCCTCGACATCATCGAGGCCACCCAAACCATCGAAAGCCATCTCTGGATAGTGGTCAAACTCACCATCACAGATGCGTTCGAAAGCGTCGATGGTTTCTTCCAGAGGAACGGTAGAACCTGGCAAGCCGGTGAACTTCTCTGCGACGTAGAAGTTCTGTCCCAAGAAGCGCTGGATACGACGGGCCCGCTGAACGGTCACCTTGTCTTCTTCTGACAACTCATCCATACCCAAGATGGCGATGATGTCCTGCAATTCCTTGTTCTTCTGCAGGATGTTGATGACGCGCTGTGCGATCGCGTAGTGGCGCTCACCCACGATGCCAGGCTCGAGGATACGGGAGGTCGAAGACAGTGGGTTCACGGCAGGGTAAATACCCTTCGACGCAATCGAACGATCCAGCTCGGTTGTCGCGTCCAAGTGCGCGAAGGTAGTAGCTGGAGCCGGGTCGGTGTAGTCGTCGGCGGGGACGTAAACGGCCTGCAGAGAAGTAATTGACTTACCACGTGTAGAGGTAATCCGTTCCTGCAAAACACCCATCTCATCAGCCAATGTTGGCTGATAACCCACGGCGGAAGGCATACGGCCCAACAGCGTGGAAACCTCGGAACCTGCCTGAGTAAAACGGAAGATGTTGTCAATGAACAACAAAACGTCCTGGTTTTGAACGTCGCGGAAATATTCAGCCATGGTTAGACCAGACAAGGCCACGCGCATACGAACCCCTGGTGGTTCGTCCATTTGACCGAAGACAAGGGCGGTGTCTTGCAACACGCCCATCTCTTCCATTTCCAGGAACAGGTCAGTACCCTCACGGGTACGCTCGCCGACGCCGGCGAACACGGAAGTACCGGAGAAGTTACGAGCGATACGAGTGATCATTTCCTGGATAAGAACGGTCTTGCCGACGCCGGCGCCACCGAACAGACCAATTTTGCCACCCTTAACGTACGGGGTAAGGAGGTCGATAACCTTGATTCCAGTCTCCAGAATCTCGGTTTTGCCCTCCAGCGCATCGAATGGTGGCGGATCGCGGTGGATTCCCCACTGTTCGCCGTCGCGGCCCAATCCTGGTTCGTCCAAACACTCACCGAGCGCATTGAAGACGTGTCCTTTGACGGCATCGCCGACGGGAACAGTAATTGGCTTACCAGTGTCGATAACCTCAGCGCCACGGACGAGACCGTCCGTAGGTGCCAACGCAATGGTCCGGATCAGGTTATCGCCGAGGTGCTGTGCAACCTCAAGCGTGATGGTCTTGGCGACTGCCTCGAGGGTGACCTCGACAGTCAGCGCGTTGTACAGAGCAGGCATCGCTCCACGCGGAAATTCCACGTCGACGACCGCACCGGTGACGCGCACGACGCGGCCGGTAGCGTTGGCGCTACCTTCCTGCGTGTTCTGCTCATCGAGAGCTGTAGTCATGATTTAGTCACTTTCTCCGCTGCCGGCAAGCGCACCAGCGCCACCGACGATCTCGTTGATTTCCTGGGTAATCTGTGCCTGACGAGCCTGGTTAGCAACGCGCGACAGGTCGTTGACCAACTCGGTCGCATTATCCGTCGCAGCTTTCATGGCTGTACGGCGCGCGGCAGACTCCGCAGCCGATGCTTCCAGAAGCATTGCGTACAGAATACGTGAGACGTACTTCGGGAGCAGGGATTCCAGTAATAATTCTGGATCCGGCTCGAATTCCATCTGAGCTTCAGTTTCGCCGTGAGTAGTCGAAAAACCTTCGTCGACGACTTCTTCCTCTTGGTAAACAGGCTCAATTGGAAGCAACTGATGGACGTTTACTTCCTGTACGAGCATAGATTCAAACGTTGTGTGAACTACGTGGACCGAATCAAAGCCGAACAGGTCTTCACCCTCGACAACATTGACTCCGTCGCGATATGGCGCAGTTCCTTCAGAGCTTGCTTGGAAACCTTCGATGAGATGCTGGCGCATATCATGGGTAGCTTCCATGCTTGGGTCCTGGGAAAAACCAGTCCATTGTCCTGCGATGTCGACGCCACGGAATTGATAGAAATCAACGCCTTTACCGCCGGCAACGTAACGCTTGACCTCATAGCCTTTTTCGTCCAAGAGTTTCTCCAACTCATTGGCACGTTTCAGCACGTTGTAGTTGTAACCACCACACATGCCACGATCAGAAGTAATGACTAGCACTGCGGCCGTCTTTACGTGCTCGCGTGGCTTCAGCATAGGGTGTTCCAGCGTCGTTGCAGACGCCAGGCGCTCCATCACTTCTTGCATCTCCTCAGCGTATGGCTGTGCCTCTTCCACACGAGCCAAAGCTTTGTTAATGCGCGAGGTGGCAATCATTTCCTGCGCTTTGGTGATTTTCTTCGTTGAGTTAACTGACCGAATTCGGTCGCGTAATTCGCGAAGAGTAGCCATGGTTTCCTTCCCTCCCTTCTTTCCTTATCTCGAAGCGATCAGAGTTACTACTGCTAGTTACTTCTTGACGCTCTTCCGGGAGACGTTGAGCTGGTTCTTTTCCACTTCAGACTCCTCCAGAGGATCTTCGTGGTTGTCGATCACAGGCTCACCGGAGGTGGTTTGGAAACCTTTCGCGAATTCGTCGTTAGCGTTGCGCAAGGCTTCCTTGGAGTCATCATCCAAAGGCTTACCGCCCTGGATTTGCTCATATACCTGTGGAACCTCACCCTGCAAGTACTCGTGGAGTTCGGTTTCGTATCGGCGAGTGTCCTCAACCGGAACGTTGTCGAAGGCGCCTTCCGAAGCCAACCAAATCGAGACGATTTGGAATTCCACATTCTGAGGGCTGGACTCTGGCTGCTTCAACAGTTCGACCAGGCGCTGGCCGCGATCAAGCTGGGCCTTGGACGCAGCATCCAGATCCGAAGCAAAGGTGGCGAACGCTTCCAAGTCACGATATGCGGCCAGATCAAGACGAAGGTTACCTGCGACCTTCTTCATGCCCTTGGTCTGAGCAGCACCACCGACTCGGGATACCGAGATACCGACATCGATAGCTGGGCGAACGCCCTGGTTGAAGAGATCGGACTGCAAGAATACCTGGCCGTCCGTAATCGAAATGACGTTGGTCGGAATAAAGGCGCCGACGTCATTTGCCTTAGTTTCAATAACTGGCAACGCAGTCATCGAGCCTGCTCCGAGCTCATCGTTAAGCTTTGCAGCGCGCTCAAGCAAACGGGAGTGCAAGTAGAAAACGTCACCTGGGTAAGCTTCGCGTCCTGGTGGACGGCGCAACAGCAACGAGATTGCGCGGTAGGCCTCAGCCTGCTTGGTCAAGTCATCGTAGATAACCAAAACGTGCTTGCCTTCATACATCCACTGCTGACCAAGGGCAGCACCGGAGAACGGTGCCAACCACTTGAAACCAGCGGCATCAGATGCTGGTGCAGCAACGATGGTGGTGTATTCAAGAGCCCCATGCTCTTCCAACGTGCGACGAACACCGGCGATGGTGGTGCCCTTTTGGCCAATCGCAACGTAGATGCATCGCACCTGCTTGTCCGGATCACCGGACTCCCAGTTTGCCTTCTGGTTAAGGATGGTGTCGATACACAGAGCGGTCTTACCGGTCTTACGGTCGCCAATGACCAGCTGGCGCTGGCCGCGTCCGATTGGAGTCATCGCATCAATCGCCTTGATGCCAGTCTGCATTGGTTCTTCGACCGGCTGCCGGTCAAGAACGCCAGCGGCCTGCAACTCAAGTGCGCGTTCTTTGTCAGATTTGATCTCGCCCAGACCATCGATTGGTTGGCCCAGGGGATTAATCACGCGGCCAAGAAAGTCTTCGCCTACGGGGATGGAAAGTACTTCTCCGGTCCGTTTAACCTCATCACCTTCTGCCAGTGATTCGAAGTTTCCCAGAACTACGACACCGATGGAATCAGTGTCCAAGTTCTGTGCGACGCCAATAACGCCGCCCGGGAACTCCAGGAGCTCATTCGCCATAACGGACGGTAGGCCAGAGACGTTGGCAATACCGTCGGCTGCCGAAATGACCACGCCGACCTCCTCACGGGAGGCCGCCGCGGAATAGCTCGAGGTGTAGTTCGCAATCGCGCTACGGATCTCGTCGGAGGAGATCGTTAGCTCCGCCATGTTCTTCCTGCTCTCGGTTGTGTTTTCCAGCAATTACTTTATAAGGATCGTTTATTACGTCAGCTCTGTCAGAAACGCTCTAACCAACGCTTAGCGCTGAACGCATACGCGCCAGCTTAGCCTTGGTCGAGCCATCGATGACTTCGTTGCCAACGTGGATGCGCACGCCACCGAGGAGGCTGGGGTCAACCTCATTGTGGATGGACATCCGATGATCATAAATCGTGTGAAGTTTCTCTGCGAGGGCTTCCCGCTGTGCACCAGTCAAGCTTCCAGCGCTGACTACACGAGCCACCTTGTGACCACGCAGTTCGGCTGCCTGCTCAACGAGTGCGGCGACATCGCTAGCCGGATCTTTTTCAATCCTGCCAACCGCATGCAACACGAGCGCCTCGCTAAACATCGTGATGTTCTTACCTTCGAGGAGTCGAGCAAGCAGTGAGCGTCGTTTCGAAACCTCAACCCGGCGATCAGACAGCAGCATGCATAGCTCGCCTTCCCGATCCAGTACACGAGACAAAGAAAACAGCTCTTGCTCAACCTGTTCTAACTGGTTTTTGTATTCCGCTCCCCGCAATAAGATGCGACGAGCTCCCGCAACCAAACCGGTTCTTAGGTCTCGTGGGGTTGACCAAGTTAGCCCCACTGCTTTTTTCAGAACATTCAGAGCGTTGGCAGAAAGGTGTTGCGAAAAAACCTCATCTGCCAAAGCCACTCTTTGTTCAGCAGAGGCTGCATTGTTAGCAAGCGCAACGCGTAGGGGTCGATCACCTTCGATCGCTTCAACGACCTCAAAGATCTCCAAACCGGTCTGCGAGTCAACCTCGACAGCATTCGAAGACTGAGACGAAGTCTCGTCGATAGCTGCGTAAAGTTGTTGCAATGCTTCGCGGCTCGCTGCTTTCATGCTTGCCTACTTTCTTGCGGCTGGTGCCACGTTGTCGAGTTCGGACAAGAACGAATCTACCGTTCCGGATTGCTTGGTAGCATCCGATAGTTCGGTGCCGAGCAAACGCTCAGCCAAGTTAATCGAGTTTTGTCCCAGATCTGATCGCAGATCCGCAATGACTTGTTCGCGGTTCGCAGAAAGCTGCTTGTTGCCAGCTTCAATGATGCGAGTAGCTTCTTCTTCAGCCTTTGCTTTGTGCTCAGCTTCGATTTGCTCGCCGCGCTTACGAGCATCCTCACGGATGGTCGCAGCTTCTGCACGGGCATCCGCCAGTTGTGCGTTGTACTTTTCCAACGCTGCCTTTGCTTCAGCCTGGGCGGCTTCAGCGCGGTCCATCCCGCCTTTAATCCGATCCTCGCGCTCGTCGAGAACTTCTTGGAATTTCGGGATCACAAATTTTGCGAAGAGGAAGACGACAACTGCAAGCGGAATGATCGACCAGACGATGTCGTAGTTCGCAGGCAAAAGGAGGGAGTTCCCACTTTCCAGTGGCAATTCCTCTCCATGCTCCGCAAGCAAATAAGTGACGTTCATAGGCTCTCCAGTCTTAAAAAGTGTGGTGTTATTTCCGCGCGCTTTTTAGAACAGGAAGCCTGCAACGAGGCCGATAAGGGCAAGAGCCTCAACGAAGGCGATACCAAGGAACATGGTGGTACGAAGCTGGCCAGCCATCTCAGGCTGACGTGCCATACCTTCCACGGTCTTACCAACCAAGATACCGATACCCAGACCAGGGCCAATGGTTGCCAATCCGTAGCCGATGGCGCCCAGCTCGATGGAGGACTCAGTTGCCTGTGCCAAGATGATCTCGTTCATGTGAAAGTCAATCCCTTTCGTGGTTCTCGGTAAGGTTTACCGAGAGTGTAGTTGCTGTGGGGTTATGTAATTAGCCGCGTGGTTCGCGAGTTTGTCAGTGTGCGTCTGCGTGCAAAGACAGTTCGATGTACACCGCAGTCAGCAAGGCGAAAATGTAAGCCTGCAAGAAGATGATGATCACTTCGTACAGGGTAAACAGGACCGCTGCCAATACCGTCACACCGGATAGTGCTGTCCAGCCATTGAGCTGCCAGAAGAAGAAGTTAGTGGCGCTAAACAGCAAGACCAAAATAATGTGACCGGCAAGGAAGTTTGCCATCAGACGCAGTGCCAGCGTGATCGGACGCAGGATGAACGTCGAGAAGAATTCGATCGGCACGACCAGAACGTGCAGTAATGGTGGCAGATTAGGAATCACCACCGAAGACTTCACGAATTTGCCGAACCCATAGCGCTTTGCACCGGCATAAATCATGGTGACATAGGCCAGCAGCGCAAGAGCGATCGGCATTCCGATACGTGCATTTGCCGAAATGTTCAGGCCCGGAATGATCGTCGAAACATTCATGAACAAAACTGAGAAGAAGATTGCCGCGAGAATCGGCAGGAACCTTCTACCTTCCTTTTTGCCCAAAATGTCTTCGGCAATGTGGATCCGAACAAAATCCAGCGCGTACTCCATGACGTTCTGCAAACCTGAAGGAACCAGCTTGGGGCTCCTAAAGGCGACGAGGAAGACCACCAGCATGATCGCCAGCATTAGCAAGCGAACAAGCATCAAGCGGTCTAGCGCGAACCAACCACCCAAGAAATCATCAAGGATGATGTGGCCATAGTATTGCCCCGGGAAAAATTCTGGGTCCAGTTCAGGCGAGTGGAACTCACCTCGAAAGGCCATAGTTGTAACGCTCAGCGTTCTCTCCCGTGTTCGGGCCGCATGAATAACTCATACGGTGCGATGGACGTCTTCAAACTCGCTGCCGTTACCACGGACTCCGTCGCACATCAGCGCGGCAACAGCAGGGGAAACAGCGCAGCATTTCAGTCACACCCTTACAGTTACCTGTGAAAGGCGCACCACTATTGCGGTTACCCGTGCAGTATATTATCAGCGTAATCCGATTCTGTCGCCTTGTGGGGGTAACTTTTTCTATTAATAAGCTGACCTGCAAAAATTCGCAGTTATTTTTCGCAAAATTCTCTCACTTTTCACGTACTTAAAGTCACAGAGTTACGGCAGCATTTGCCTTGCCCGGACCATTTTATCCAACAAAAGTAACTTTGGATGTAACGATGGCCCAGACTTCCGTACCTAAAGTAAGGATGAGCACTACAACGACCGTTACGAATAATGAAACAGTGTGGTAGAACTCCAAATCTCGGATTGCAAACAGAACCAACACCAACAGCGTAATTTTTAGTAACCAACTCCCAAGCACAACGGCCATCGTTGTGGACGGTGTGGTATTTGCAGTGAGCAATACGCTCACAGCAGTAAACAGCACGAAACTTCCCCCGATACCCGCGCCAAGAAGCACCCCCGATAATCCCGGCAGTCCCGCAATCGCACCCCAAAGCACGAGTGAAGCAATTGTCGCGATGATCAGTGCGCGAATTCCCAACCGCAACCCTCGTTTGAGGGGCAAACTATGATCCTCGTACGGTGATAGCCCCTCAGCGTGGTTGTGATTCTTCGCGCCACCAGGACCATCGCCCGTGTTATATCCCTTATTATTCGCTAGATTCATTTAATCTTTCCTGCCCCTATATCGTGGAAACTCTTTTACCTTTATTCACGGCTTCCGCCTCCCCATTTAACAGATCGCAATTGCTTCATCACAGTACGAACTATGTATGAAGCACGCTTGACCGCATTAAGTGGGTGGCTGATTGGACACAAATTTGAGTGCTCGATCGTTGCGACCAAGTTTTCCAGCCTTTAACGGAATCATCGTCACAAGACCTGCTATCAGAAGCGCAAACACCGTCCCAGCCAGCGCTATCCAGGCTGGAACGACAGAAAAACTCACTGCACCAAATGCGACTACAGCAACCCAAAGGTACAACACCAAAACTGTCCGCCGGTGCGTGTGCCCGAGCGATAGCAATCTATGATGAATATGCTGCTTATCCGCCGCCATCGGCGATTGCCCACGAGCTACCCGGCGCACCACAGCGAGAATAAGATCCAATACCGGCACAAAAACCGCTGCCAACACAACAATGAATGGGGAAACCAGCGCCACCACATCTGCTGCACCGTATAAGGACATATTAATCTTGCCGCTCGCTGAGGTCGCCGCCGCCGCCAACAATGTACCAATCAGCATTGAGCCGGAATCACCCATAAATATCCTTGAAGGCTCAAAGTTATGAGGCAAAAATCCCGCACAGATACCGACCAAACCCGAGGCGATGATCGCTGGTGGATATGCCGAAACTGCTCCGCCTTGGTCATATAACACCGTCAGGGAAAACACTAAGATCGCGCCTCCCGCAATCATTCCCAAACCAGCTGCTAAGCCATCCAAACCATCTACAAAATTTATGGCATTAATAAGCATCACGGTAAACAACACAGTCAAGATTAGAGACTGGACTTGACCAAGTACGACCGTGGTTCCGTCCCCAATCGGCAGAAAAAGCAGCGTCCAGGTTAATCCCAACAGGCTCATCAAACAGGCTGCAACAATTTGTCCCACCAACTTGAGCACCGCAGTTAGCTCAAACAAATCATCCAACACGCCAACGATGACAATGGCAAAAGCCGACCACAGTACCGCCGTCATTTCCGGGGTCACTGGCATAAAACCGCGGTTCAACGCCGGTAACTGCATTGCGAGAGCAACCGCGAGCAAAAAGCCGCTGAACATAGCAACCCCACCGAGCCGGGGCGTTGGCTGAGTGTGCACATCACGAGCGCGGATTTCCGCTATGCGTCCGGAACGCACCATTACACTCCGAACCAGGCCAGTGATCAGAAAAGTCACGGCTGCTGCAACCAAAAGCACCAGTCCAAGTTCCCGTATCGGGATTCCCGCCGCCCCCATCAGTTTTTCTCTTTATGCAGTGCCTCCGGCGAAAGCCCAAGCACTTCTGCAATTCGGTCCGTACTAATTGCGCCCTCACGCAAAACCACCGGGTGCGGCCCCGACAGATCAACGATGGTAGAGGCTTGCCCCACAGGACTGTCACCATCATCCAAATAGACAGCGACATTGCGCCCAAGTTGCTTTTCCGCCTCAAACACCGATTTCGGCGGCTTCTGTCCAGAAATATTTGCCGAAGAAACCGCCATTGGACCAACTTCCTGCAGGAGCGATATAGCCACGGGGTGCAACGGCATGCGCAACATAACCGTTCCACGCGTATCGCCCAGATCCCAAGGCAGCGAAGGAGCCTGCGGGACGATAAGAGACAGTCCACCTGGCCAAAATGCTTCAATCAGGGTTTTGGTCTGTTCAGGGAATTCTCGGACCAGGCCCTGGACCGTCGCCCACGAACCAACGAGCACGGCTATTGGCATGTCTCGCCCCCGTTGTTTCGCCTCGAGTAACCGAGCGACAGCATCATTGTCAAAAGCATTACACCCTAGGCCGTATAGAGTGTCAGTCGGCATAACCACCAACTCGCCAGCACGTGCTGCCTCTACTGCTGCGCTTATTCCAGCGTTGCGTTGATTACTGTCATCGCAGGAATATGTTGTGCTCATTGCGCCTTTGCCTTTCTCATCCCTCACGTGATCGCTGTCGACTTTTCCGTGCCCACCCAGGCCGGACATGGCTACTCAAGATCGCTATATAGATGTCCCTCGGAGCCGCAGCCAATACGTGCTTAGTCTACGCGCTAAGATTTTACGCGTTTGGCAGCAGTCACAAACCGCTTCCTGCCGGTCAAATCAGCTAACGGGGTAACGGCACAAAGATCTGCTTCTGCTTTAAACACCTGGAGTGATTGTTCTGAAGTTGCATCGTCATGTTCGATACCTACTAAACCTCCAGGTCTTAATAAGCGCGCACATTGCACAGCGAGCCCATTAATAACATCCATCCCGCTCTCGCCGGCGAAGACGGCATCATCAGGATCCGCATACACCTCAGCATCTAACGTGTCATCGCGCGGAACATACGGAGGGTTGCACACTATGAGATCCACCTGGCCCGCAATGTCGGCTAGCAGCGTCGGATCGAGTACATCTCCGTCGACTAACTCATAATTGAGACCACAATGTTGCTGCAAGTTGTACAGATTTTTTTCTGCCCACCGCATGGCTCGTGAAGAATATTCCACGCCAATGACCCGGGCGGCGCTGAACTCGTGCGCAATATAAGCGGCAAGAGCGCCAGTCCCGGTGCACAGATCTAACACCACCGGGTGCTCGGAAGTAATGTCTCCGACAAGCTTGTCGACGGCCCATTGCGCAAGCACTTCCGTTTCTGGCCGTGGAATGAAAACGCCTGGCCCGACGAGCATATCCAGCGGTCCAAAGGGAGCAGATCCGATAATGTGTTGCAGCGGCTCACGACGTTCTCGCCGCTCAATTGCCGAAGCTAAACCTTTGGGAGCAGGTTCACGCAAATGAAGAAATACTTCAGCGGACCCTACAGCAAGATAGTGTCCCGCAAGTAAACGAGCCTCACCCGCGGCGTTTGCAATACCGGCAGCAGAGAAACGACGAATGGCTGAATGCAGCACCGCGTGTAGCGGTGGCTGCTTATCCGGCACCGGAAACTCCACGCGTTACTTCGCCTCTAAGCGCTCTGCACGTTCTTGATCCTGCAAAGCCTTGATCAAATCGTGCATGTCGCCATTGAGGACGCTATCCAAGTTACTGGCTTTGTATCCGATGCGGTGATCCGCAATCCGGTTTTCCGGCCAGTTATAGGTCCGAATTCGTTCTGAACGGTCCATCGACCGCACCTGCGAAGCTCTTTGTTCACCCGCTTCTTCGTCTGCTTTTTCCCGCTCAATCTGATCCAACCGCGCCTGCAGCACCTGCATGGCCCGTGCTTTGTTTTGGATCTGTGAACGCTCCTGCTGGCAGGTCACCACCAGCCCGGTCGGCAAGTGCGTGATACGAACTGCCGAGTCCGTGGTGTTGACTCCTTGTCCACCTTTGCCTGAAGAACGGTAGACGTCGATACGCAAGTCTTTTTCGTTGATGTCGACCGATTCTACTTCTTCCGGCTCCGGGTAGACCAGAACACCAGCCGCGGAAGTCTGGATGCGCCCCTGGGATTCGGTTACCGGCACGCGCTGTACACGGTGCACTCCGCCCTCATACTTGAAAAATGCCCAAGCGCCATCACGACCAGGGTTTTTCGCACGGAAAGAAATCGTCATATCTTTAACGCCACCGAGATCAGATTCATTCAGCGCAAGTACGTTCCAGGCAAAACCGGCCTTATCGGCGAAACGCTCGTACATGCGGGCAAGGTCGGCGGCGAACAATGCGGCCTCTTCCCCACCTGCACCAGCCTTGATCTCCATAATGATATCTTCAGAATCTTGCGGATCCCGCGGTGCTAACAGGTCAGCAAGCTTTTCCTGCAACTGTTCTACTCGTACCGCAAGTTCATCAGCTTCCGATTGAAAATCATGATCCTCGTAAGCCATCTCCCGCGCAGCTTCTAAATCTTCTTTCGCTGCGGTCAGCTCTTCATAGGTGAGCATGATAGGCCGCAATTCGGCATAGCGTTTCGAGAGCTTACCGAATTGTGCCTGGTCACCGGCAATTGACGGATCTGACATCTGGGCTTCAATGCCACGATATTCAGAAACGACATCGTCGACAAGTGATACCTCATTAGCCATTAATTAGTCCTCTTCTTCAAGCGCCGCTGCCATCGGAGCCGACGACGCAACCTGCATCAAGAATTCGCCATTCGACTTCGTCTTCCGCAGCTGTTTAATCAACAAATCTATAGCCTGGTGCGAATCCAGCGCGGACAAAATCCTACGCAGCTTCGTCATAATGCGCGCTTCTTCTGGCACCAACAGCAACTCGTCTTTCCGCGTGCCCGATGGGTTGACATCAACTGCCGGGAAGACACGGCGCTCGGAGATTCCACGGTCCAGCTTCAGCTCTGCGTTTCCAGTGCCCTTGAACTCTTCAAAGATCACGGTGTCACCAGTCGAACCGGTCTCCACCATAGCGGTCGCAATGATCGTCAACGACCCACCGTTTTCAATGTTGCGGGCCGCACCAAGGAATCGCTTCGGTGGATACAGTGCGTTCGAGTCGACACCACCCGAGAGGATGCGACCAGACGCTGGTGACGAATTATTGTATGCACGGCCCAGACGGGTGATCGAATCCAACAACACGACGACATCCTGGCCCTGTTCTACTAAGCGCTTAGCACGCTCAATAGCAAGTTCGGCAACTGCGGTGTGCTCTGAAGGTGGACGATCAAAAGTTGACGCAATGACTTCACCATTGACGTTGCGTTGCATATCGGTAACTTCTTCTGGGCGTTCGTCGACAAGCACTACCATCAGATAGCATTCCGGATTGTTCGTCGAGATTGCGTTCGCGATGTTCTGCAAGATGGTCGTTTTACCAGCCTTTGGTGGCGAAACGATCAACGCTCGCTGGCCTTTACCAATCGGCATGATCAAGTCAATCACGCGGGTGGTTAGAATCTTCGGCTCAGTTTCCAGACGCAGACGCTTATTCGGGTACAACGGCGTGAGCTTACTGAATTGTGGTCGCTGCTTGGCTTCTTCAGGGTGCAAACCGTTGACGGTTTCCACGAACACCATCTGGTTATACTTTTTCCGATTACGGCCTTTGCCATGTGACTGTCCGCCACCGGTCATTTTCACCTTGCCGGTGAGATAATCGCCAGTACGCAAATGGAAACGGCGAACCAAATTGGTGTTGACGAAAACATCAAGCGAACTCGGACGATATCCCGTAGTACGCAAGAAGGCAGCATTGCCATCGACTACTTCCAGAATGCCCGCGACTTCTTGCAGACCGTTATTGCGGTTGTCATTGTTACCGCCTTGGTCATTGCCACCATCGTGGTTATCCCCCTGATGATTTCCAGAGTGATCATTGCTTAACCCGTTATTGTCCCGGTTGTTACCACGATTCCGGTGTTCCCGTGAACCCCGGTTGTCGCGGTCGTCGCGGCCACCACGTGCATTGCGGTTGCGGTGGTCATGGTCAGTACGATCTTGGCGCTCAGATTGGCCACCCCGATCTGCTACCTCACCAACATTGTTGTCAGTACTGCTGTGGTCCTGAGAATCATTTTGTACCGCTTCCTGCTGGTGATTGTTTTCACCTAAACGACGAACACGCCGACCTCGACGCCCTCTCCGGGTGTTAGCAGCCGGGCTAGTACGTTGCACAACGGGCTGCTGACCGGGGTGCTGCTCCTGGTCTTGCGTTTGAACCGCTTCATCAACCTCCGACGCCTGTGTAGCCTGCAACGATCCGCGACGGGAATCATTGTCGTTCCGGCGATTCCGGTCATGTTCATGCTGCTGGTTGTGCTGGTTGTTGTTAGCGCGAGCTTTAGCACGTGCCCGGCGCGCACGGCGAGCTGCTGCAGGCGAAGGGGTCTCTTCCTCTTGTGCAGCACCAGGGGTGTTCTTGTCTAGACCCGGTTGTTGCTGCCCTTCTTTGCTGTCCCTAGCGTGATCGCCACCATCCACTGTGGCATCTTGCTTTACAGATACGGGCTGCTCAGTGTGCTCGGTTGAGGCAGGAGCTTCATTTTCAGGCGAATTCCGTACGCTGCCTGCTCCGGATTCCTGAGCGGCCAATCGCGCGGCACGCTGTGCTTCTAACTCGGATTTCTTCATTCGCGGCAACGGTTTCTCAGTGGATTTACGTGGCACCTTACCAGTTTCAATTGCTACGATCAGCTCTCCCTTACGCAGGGCAGTGATGCTTTTCAACCCTTTGGCAATGGCAAGCTCCCGCAATTCAGGAAGCTTCATGGAATACAGGTCTGGGTTGTCCGTTGTGCTCACGGATATCCTTTCGCGTCGATTTTTCTCGCGTGATTCAGGTAGCCCCGATAACCGGGGATCCCGGACTACAGCCTGGGTGCGGGCAGTGCGCAACGCGTGCGCGGAAGAGATTGTGAGATGCCTTGGCATCACTTCCGGCTGCTTGCTTTCTGCGCGCAACACCGTGGCAGTAGTGAAAAGTTAAAAGACTAATTCCAAATTTCTCATTCGGATCCCGCACGGCGAGATACCGCAGCATCTTCGCTCGGGCATTCCTGATTGTGAGAATTTAGAATAATCGTGCAGACGGTGTGAATACTCTGCCTACCGATTTCACGCACCAGTGTAGCGCACATCAATGTTTTTTCGTATTTACCCCCTAATGGAGCCATATTCCCATTCATTCTCTAACCTTTTACTGTCCCGCTAGGCATTATTCGGCAGCTACTATCTAATGCCTGCAGTCACCGCTAAAATTGGGCTCATGCTCTCGACGATGCAGGATCTGCCGCTGTCTGTGTCCAGAATTTTGGAATACGGTCGCAGCACGCACGCCACGACGAAGGTCACCACCTGGTCTCCGGATGGCCCCCAAGAAACGACTTTTAGCGCGATCGCGTCCCGGGCAGCGGCATTTGCGCACGCATTACGTACACGTTTTCAGATTGATGGCGACCAGCGGGTCGGCACCTTGCTTAATAACTGCGCCGAACATCTCGAAGTCATGTTTGGCGTGATGTCAATGGGGGCGGTCTTCGCTCCACTCAACAAGCAGTTGATGCTGGATCAATTAACGCACATCGTCAATCACAGCCACACCGAGATGCTGGTCGCCGACCCGCGGATGATCAACCAAGTGCGAAAGATTACAGAAGAGGCGCCGTGTGTACGCACCGTGGCTTTCATTGGTTTACCAAGGCCTAATGAGCTCGCGGATTTCGCGGAGCAGTTACCAGCTCATATTTCGGTGTATTCCTATGAATCCCTATTAGATGGCCAACCAACCACTTTTGATTGGCCAATAGTTGACGAGCGTGATGCTACCGCGCTGTGCTATTCGACAGGCACAACTGGAGCACCGAAAGGCGTGGTCTATTCACACAGAGCAATCTACTTAGCAGCACTACAACTGCGTACCACTGATTCTCTTGCCATCACTCATGGCGAATCATTTCTGTGTGGTGTTCCGATCTATCACGTGTTGTGCTGGAGCGTCCCCTTTGCTGCTTTTCTATCCGGCGCTCCCTTAGTACTCCCCGACGCTGACACCTCTGCACCAACACTCGCCACGATCATAGAAGCAACACACCCGAGACGCGCGAACGGCGTGCCCAGCCTCTGGATCCAGCTGATGGTGCACTATCTGAAGAATCCACCAGAGCGGATGTCGCTGACAGAAATATTCGCTGGAGGCTCCCCAGCGCCACCGTCGTTGATTAAAATCTGGGAGGAGCGCTACGGTGTCGATGTCGTCCATGTCTGGGGAATGGCGGAAACTACCACCATAGGCACTGTTTCGCGCCCACCATCAGGCGTATCTGGAGAAGCGCGCTGGGGATACCGGATTTCGCAGGGGCGTTTTCCGTCGATGCTGGAATACCGCGTAGTAAACGACGGAGAAATCGTGCCGAACACCGACCGCAATGAGGGCGAGATCCAAGTTCGGGGAAATCTGGTTACTGGATCATACTTCCATTCTGCTGCAGAAGCGTCCAACGGAACCGCAGCGGAATTCCGAGGCCAAGATGTCGCCGATGATATTGATGCCGCTCGTAACAAGTTTACTGACGACGGCTGGTTACGGACTGGCGATGTGGGTTCCATCACCAAAGATGGTTTTTTGACGGTATCCGACCGTGCCCGGGATGTGATCAGATCCGGCGGCGAATGGATTTATTCCGTTGGGCTGGAAAACATGGTGATGGCTTCCGACAGGGTTGTGGAATGTGCCGTAATTGGCTACCCAAACCCGAAATGGAATGAGCGCCCGCTAGCAGTCACCGTGCTACACGCTGGTGTACCACGCACCGAAGCTACAGCCAGTGAACTGCGCAATTACCTTCGCGAATCGCTGCCGAATTGGATGGCACCGGAATATTGGGCTTTTGTCGATTCCATCGATAAGACCTCCGTCGGCAAGTTCGACAAAAAAGATCTCCGTGAGCACCTCGAAGCTGGTCGCTTGGATATCATTGCCTTGCCAGGTCCTGGTGTGCGCATCGAGCAAAAAGATGACACAGAAGATTCAAAACTCACCGATGGTACATCATGATCATTCCCACTGTCAGACTCATTGTGCCTGCCGCACAGGGATATTAAAATAGGAACTAATATGTCCACATCTGTTGCGCTGCCTGATCCTACTACCCCTCCGACCTCGCCTGTGCAGGATATCGCTAACGATCTTCCTGCAGCCAATGCCGACGGCACCCGTCTACTCCTTGATCGTTACGGGCGCACCGCGCGCGACCTACGCGTTAGTCTCACAGACAAATGTAATTTACGCTGCACTTACTGTATGCCAGCCGAAGGCCTGCAGTGGATGCACAATAGCGCAGTGCTTGCCGACGACGAAGTTATCCGTTTAGTTCGCATCGCCGTGGAAAAACTGGGGGTTCGAAAATTACGGTTCACCGGTGGCGAGCCCTTACTGCGTAAATCCTTGCCCAGCATCATCGAACGCAGCAAGGCCTTGACAACGGATACCGGGGATGCGCCAGAAATCGCCCTGACTACCAACGGGCTCGGGTTAGATAAGCGCGTAGCTAGTTTGTCAGCTGCCGGACTAGATCGAATTAACATATCCTTAGACACCATCGACAAGGCAAAGTACACGGCCCTAACACGCCGTGACCGTCTGGATCATGTGCTGCGCTCAATCGATAAGTGTGCCGAAGCTGGTTTAAGCCCTATCAAAATCAATGCCTTGGTAATGAAAGGCGTCAATGAAGACGACGTCGTCGATCTCGCGGCTTTCGCACTCGATAAAGGGGCGCAGCTGCGATTTATCGAGCAGATGCCACTAGGACCACGCGAGGCCTGGTCCCGGGAAGATATGATCACCGCCGACGAAATACTAGCGAAGCTGCAATCGTCGTTTATTATGACACCGGCAAAACAACCACGTGGTTCTGCCCCTGCTGCCTTATGGGATGTGTGGAAAAATGCAGATCGTAGCGTGCACCGAGGAAAACTGGGCATCATCAGTTCAGTCTCCTATCCGTTCTGCGGAGACTGCGACCGCACTCGTCTAACCGCAGACGGGGCAATCCGCACGTGCCTATTTAGCAACCGCGAAACTCAGTTACGCGATTTGCTTCGTGCTGGTGCCAGCGACGACGAACTAGCCACAATCTGGGCAGCTGCCATGTGGGAAAAACTTCCTGGCCACGGCATCAATGACGAAGGCTTTTTGCAACCTGCACGGACAATGTCTGCTATCGGTGGTTAAGGTGGCGACACAATAATGATTACTTCTTCAGTCTCGGTTGCAGAACACCTCAAGCGTGTACGTGAACTCGTACAACCGACCAAGCCCCAGCGCTTATCGGTAGAGGAAGCTCATGGATGCTACCTTGCGCAGACTGTGCAGGCCCGCGTCGCTATCCCCTCTTTCCACAATTCCGCGATGGATGGTTTCTTGGTCCATGACAAAGATCTTTCTGGATCTGGCCCGTGGACGCTGCCGGTATCCGGCGAAGTTGCGGCCGGCGGGCTTCCACAAGAAGTTGTGCCAAATCAAGCCCTTCGCATTATGACGGGGGCCCCGATTTCCGGGGATGCAAAATCATTGCGGGTGATTCCGTCAGAATTCACGGACGCATCGCTAGGACCCGCACAATTACCAACACAGGTAACCATCCACGAGGCACCAAAGAAGCGACATATCCGGTTGCGCGGTGAAGTAGTAACACCAGGCGAAGACATCGCTCACCCCAACACACTTATCGACGCTGGGACCCTGGCATTTTTTCTCACCGCTGGTGTCTCTCACGTGTCGGTATACCGTCGCCCGCAGGTTGCTGTGATTTCTTCCGGAGATGAATTAGTTTCCACCGCCAACGTTGGTGCCGCAGCTACTAACAATGTCTCGAACGCTGCCGGTGTTGCTACCGGTGTCGGCACCGCAGATGAAAATGCGGATTACCGCATTGCAGATTCCAATGGCCCAATGGTTGCCAATTTGTTGGCTGAGCACGGCCCAGTCGACGTTCGCCGATTCCACGTCGGCGATGGAACCGACAAGCTCACTGCGCTTCTCGACGAACTTACGTCGTCAAGCGCACAGCCAATAGATCTCATCGTTACCACCGGTGGGATCTCACAAGGCGCTTTCGACGTGGTCAAAGCTGCCGCTGTAGATTCCCCAAACGCGGATTTCTGGTTCGGAAACGCAGCACAGCGGCCCGGTTCACCACAAGGCGCTGGCCTCTGGAATGGCACGGCTGTCGTAACCCTACCGGGCAACCCTGTTGCTGCCTATGTCTCTGCGACGGTATACGTACTTGCCTGCCTATATATTTTGCAGGGTCGCGTAACCTCCACCCCAGCCGAGGCCAGGAGCACAACCAAGTGGTGGCCACACTGCGCTGCCTTGGTTCACGCTCACCCAACCCTGCCACTCCCGAGGCCTGGAAAAACCCAATTGGTACCCGTCCAGGTCGTTCCTGCTGACACCGGATTGCTCGCGGTTCCAAATACCGGAGGAAATCCCGGTTCACATTTCGTCAGTGCACTCATAGGAATCGACGGTCTAGCAGTGATTCCGCCAGCAGAAGACGTAGAGCACCCTGATTCCCCTGGAATGGCAACCGTACTCGGCTGGTCTCGTTAACATCTTGATAGGAAGCGAAAATACATGAAACAACCCCCGCATTTAGACAGTTCCGGCAACGCCTACATGGTCGATGTGACAGAGAAGAAACCAACTGTTCGCGCAGCAACCGCTGTAGCTTCTGTTGTGTGCTCCAAGGAGATTCTGGAAGCCTTACGCAATGGAACCGTCCCCAAAGGTGATGTCTTCGCTGTCGCACGTATCGGCGGTATCTCTGCTGCGAAACGGGTTCCAGAACTGCTCCCATTGGCTCACACAATCGGGGTTCACGGGTGTGAGGTTTCCCTAGATTTGTTGGAAGATCGCCTGCGCATCGAAGCCACAGTACGCACCGCGGACCGCACAGGCGTGGAAATGGAAGCCCTCACTGCGGTCAACGTTGCCGCACTCAACGTAATCGACATGGTCAAAGGCGTCGATCGGAGCGCATATATTAGCAACTGCGCGATCATTAAGAAATCCGGTGGCCGTTCCGGCGACTGGTCTCGCCCGGAGCCGCAATAGGTCACAAAAACACCACCACGTAAAAGCTATGACCAACGCAAATCAGCCAGAAATTCTTGCCGACGATTCCCCCGCCTACGACGACCTTGCCGTCATTATTTTGGCCGGGGGCCGTTCAGAGCGGATGGGCGGAATTGATAAATCCACGATCCGTCTCAACGGTACCCGGTTAATAGACCATCAACTTGCGGGTGTGCTGTCACTCGGTGTTGAGAAGCAAGCGATCGTGATCGTTTCCACCAAACAGCTAGCTGCAGAAATCTCGCACACTGCAGAAAATCCAGCCTTCGGTGGGCCATTAGCCGGGATTTCTGCAGGATTATCAGCAATTCCGACAGGTGCACAACGTGTAGCAATCTTGAGCGTAGACGCGCCGGACTCGTGGCAGCTACTACCCGCACTTATGGCTGAACTGACACGGCATACGGAACGGGATGCAGCAATCATTGAAGATGCGGCGGGAATCGCGAACCCATTGTGTTCAGTTTGGAAACCGGAACGCCTGCAGGTTAATCTCGCAGAAATTGGTACTGCGCACAACAAGCCAGCCCGTGCTTTAGTGCGTCACGCAGATTGGATTGGCGTCGACGGTGGCGGGCTTGAGGTAGATTACGACAGTCTCGCTGAGTTGAAAGTACGTGGCGCGGTAGAGCTACCTACAGATAATTCCCGCTAAATTTGCACGACTATGTGCTTCTATACTCTGCAGTTACTCGAGCTTGCGGTTCTGCAGAAGAAGTTTATTCAGCCTGCCGCGTGAGCCAGCCGTCAATCCCACCACGCAAATTTCCCAGGCGGGTCATACCCGTCGCCTGTAGGTACGCGATTGCTTGGCTTGAACGCTTACCTGCTGCACAATAAATGACTACCGGGTGCTGTGGATCATGTGCACGAACGGTGCTGATGACTTGAGCTGCGACAGTCTCACCGGCGATTACAGAACTCGCTTGCTCACCAGGGCGCTGAGCACTGCCGTTAAAGGTCGATAGCGGGATATTTAATGCACCAGGAACCGAGTATTCAGCATATTCATCGGGTTCACGGACATCAATGACCACAGCATCCTCTGGAATGTCATCGACCACTAGGCCTTCTTCGAGCTGATTTCCGGGCTCCTCATTAGCGTCTGCCCTTATAGGACCGCTAGACAATACAGACTCACGCGTGATTGCATTAGCTCGTACTGGGATATATTCCCATTCCCCCAACAGCGCGTCGAAGTAACCCAGACGCCCTGATAGCGGCTTTCCAATGCCTGTGAGTACTTTTATTGCTTCTAACGCCATAGCCGAGCCCACCACTCCGACCACTGGTCCCAGCACTCCTGCTTGTGCGCAAGAAGGAACCGAACCAGGCGGTGGCGGCGTAGGAAAAACATCCTCATAAATTGGACCATCGCCTAAACCGAACACTGAAACTTGTGCGTCAAATCCCAGAATTGAACCCCATATATGCGGGATTCCGCTGCGCAATGCAGCCCACGAAATAAGGTATCTGGCACCTAAGTTATCGGTGCCATCTATCACCAGATCAGCCCCAGCAAAAATCTCCCGCGCGTGTTCCCTATCTAGTTCAGCATTGATGACAGCAACCGCTATATGTGGGTTCAGGGTTTTGATAGTATCCCTCGCCGAAGCAGCCTTCGGGGTACCGATTGTCTCAGTGGTGTGGATAATCTGACGGTGCAAATTAGATAACGAGACTTCATCACCATCAATGATGGTTAGCGCGCCTACCCCTGCAGCGGCCAGATACAGCAGCGCTGGAGAGCCTAATCCACCGGCGCCAACCACAACGACGTGCGAACCAGCTAACTTTTCTTGTGCTTGTCGGCCAAAACCGCGCAAGCTAAGTTGTCGCTGATAACGCGCAACCCATTGCGGATCAAACTCCATGTACTCTTTGCCTCCCTAGTGATGCTGTCTCCCTTATGACGTTATGACGATTCACCGTCTAGTCCAGGCCGACCCATTGCGTTGAGCCATCAGTAAGAAATTGTTCTTTCCAAATTGGCACTGTAGCTTTGACACGATCTGCCAATTCAGCACAAGCAGCAAATGCTTCCTTACGGTGTGCACTCGCTACCACAACGGCGAAAGCCAGCTCTCCGATCCCAAGCTTGCCTGTGCGATGCGCAGCCCACAGGCGCACATCCGGGTACTCGGCGGCAATGTCAGCGACGACATTTGACAATTCCTTCTCGGCAGAGGGGTGCGCGGTATACACGAGCTCGTCGACCGAATGTCCGTGGTCATGATTGCGGATAATACCGTCAAAAGTAACAACAGCCCCGGCAGTCGCATCGGGCACCAATCGCTGCGCTTGTTCGCGTAATGGCTCCAACGGCTCGTCAGTAAGGGCAGTACCGATGATGTGCGCGTTTAGCGTGCGCTCTCTCGCTTGGTCCGCCGCAGCTGTGGGTTCTCCAGAAGAATTAGGAATGATGTTTGCCATGATTGGTGACTTGGCGTCCTTTCAAAATATTAATTGCATGGACCAACACGTCTTCTAGCACCTTGACGCCGTCGCGCACTCCTCCCGGTGAGCCAGGCATAGCCATCACGAAGGTCTGTCCCACAGTGCCTGCTAGTGCACGAGATAGTGTTGCAGTCGGCGTTTTTTCCAGACCTTTTGACCAAAACGCGTGTGCAATACCAGGCAGCTCCCGATCCAGATGTGCTTGGATCGACTCAATCACCTGATCATCTGGACTAATTCCTGTTCCACCTGACGTTAAAATCACGTCAGGCCTGTCAGAACTAGCGAAAATTTCAGCAATAACAACGGATATATCTTTATCCGCGACCACGCGTGCATCCGGGGTGCAAAAGCCTTGCTCCCGTAAAAATCTCACAGCAATGGGGCCGGATTCATCAGTGTAGAGTCCGGCTGCGGCACGAGTCGAGGACACCAGCACCAATCCTCTAGGTGCAGGATGCCCAGCATGCTCTGTATTTTGGTCATGCCCAAACTCAAGGGAATCTGCAGTATCGCTACGCGCCATGCTGGCCTTTCTGCTGTAGTGAGCTCACATTCGCCGCACGATCAGTACGGGCTTTCCGCCCCCAATCTTATTCGAAAACCCGCATACCGCGATAGAATGTGCGAATCTCACACTGCCTAGCACACCGTGATATTGCTATCCAGTAAACAATCCTGCCGCGCGCACCATCGTGTCCCATAGCCCGAAGGCCAAACTCACACCGATAAAAATACCCAGAATGAGCGAAACCGCGTTGTGCGCGAAACTAGAGTTGCCTTTTGCCTGACCGCTCTCCTTTGCTTCCCGTTCTGCGTCTTCAACAGCTTTGCGGTCAGCAGCTTCTTTTTGCTTGACGACGTCTACATCGACATGGTGTTTCTCATTGACAGGTTTGATCAAAAGGTTCGCGACGACACCGACAACCAGCAATCCACACATCAACAATAAACTTGCCCGATACAAGTCAGCACCTTCTAAGCCAGCATCGGCACGGGATTCCACCACCGTGTTCACGATCAGTGGGCCAGCGACACCGGCAGCAGCCCATGCCGTGAGCAACCGACCGTGGATCGCTCCAACGTTGTAGACACCGAATAGATCTTTCAGGTAGGCGGGCACTGTAGAAAAGCCACCGCCGTAAAAAGAAATGATGACCAGCGTACTGAGAACAAAAATGGCCAGCGACGCTGAAGAGAAACTGGCAACCACCAAGTACAAGAGTAATCCGAGACCTAAGTAAAGGAAATAGGTGTTTTTCCTGCCGATCCAGTCTGACACCGTTGACCAGACAAAACGACCCCCCATATTCGCTAGCGACAGCAAGCCCACATAACCTGCGGCTGCGCCCGCCGTAATTTCTGCGAAATAATCCTGCACCATCGGGGCCGCATTTTCTAAAATTCCAATGCCGGCCGTGACGTTCACGAAAAGCACAACCCACAGCAGCCAAAATTGTGGGGTCCGCAAGGCTGTATTCGCTGACACATTTCCCGTGGTTTTCATCTTCGTTCCGGAGTTACTCTCCGGTTGATATCCCTTAGGTTTCCAGTCTGGATGTGGTAACCGGATCGCATAAGCCCCTAGCGCAATGACCACCAGATACAAGGTAGCCAAGGTCAGGAACGTCCCATAGAGGCCGTCGGCAAGATTCGCGGTATCTGAACCGCCTCCAAAGAATTCCATCATGGTATTGGAAGCAGGACTCGCGATTAAGGCACCGCCGCCGAATCCCATAATCGCCATCCCAGTAGCCAGACCGGGTTTATCTGGAAACCACTTCATCAAGGTTGATACCGGGGAAATATAGCCAATCCCCAATCCAATACCGCCGATTACTCCATAGCCCAAATAGACTAGCCATAACTGCCCAATTGCGAGACCAATTGTAGCGACGAAAAAGCCAATAACCCAGAACAGACCAGCAGTTGCCATTGAGGTTCTCGGCCCAACTTTTTCAACCCAATTTCCAGCAACGGCTGAAGAAAGCCCCAGCATTCCAATAGCAAGGGAGAAGATCCACCCCACGGCCACTTCACGGACAGCAAAAAACTCCATCAACGGGGCTTTAAATACCGAAAAGGCATAAACCTGGCCGATCGATAAGTGAATTGCCAATGCAGCTGGTGGTATTAACCAGCGATTAAATTCTTTCGGCGCAATGATCCTAGTACGCAAAAAGAATGAGGTGGCCGTTGCCATAAGTGTCTCCCCATAATTATTGTGTGTTAATTCACTGACTCTAGTGTGCTAAACATAATAGAGGATGGTGACCCAGACAGCAGAAAATAGGCCGACCTTGTAGTCGTTTTGGGGCTTCCCGGGTTTTCGCTCACATCTTGGTGTCCTAAAACCTCATAGCCCCGTGCAGGGCAAACCAGCTAAAGCGGATAAGCCCACAACCGCTGACGCGCGTTAACGGTAGCACCAGCCGGAACGCGCACCAGCGCGTCTGCGGCTACTGCCTGCTGCAACAGGTGCGAGCCAGGCCCAGAAACGACTCGCGCTCGAACATGCCCGCTGGAATATTCAAGTCGGGCCCGTAAAAATTGATCTTTGTCAGATAGCCCCGTCAAAGGCTCCGCAGACATAACCTTGATTGGCTCCGGGACCAATCCCACCGCAGGAGCAACGAATAACCGGAAACTCACCAACGACGAGACCGGGTTACCCGGCAAACAAATACACGGTACACCTGCAAAACTTCCATAACCTTGCGGCCCACCAGGTTGTTGGGCTACCGCACCAAACCAGGCGCCGTCTCCGTCAGCAAGCAGCTGCCGCACGACCTCGTATTTCCCTTCGCTAATGCCGCCTGAGGTAACGACCAAATCTGGATGATGCACGTCGATAGCCTGCTGCAAGCTAGTAGCAAGCGAATCAACGTCATCATCAATATGCACCCGGCCTACCGGCTCTAGCCCGTAGCGCTGTGCTTGCGCCGCCAACATGGGGAAATTCGCATCCGGAATGACGGCGGAGCCAGCTTCGGCATCCAATTCACCAATCTCGGCAACCTCTGCCCCACCGGTAGCAATCAGAACCCGCGCGCGCTTGCGTACCTCAACATTCGAAACCCCCTGGAGTGCCAAAGCTGCAATCGCAGTTGGGTTCAACACCTCGCCGGAATCAACAATAATCTCGCCAGCTCTGCTATCAATGCCTTGTTGCCGTATGAACTGCCCTTGCTGCGCCATAGAAATTTCCCGGCGCGGTGCTGTGGGCTTGCCCCGGGAGGTGTCTGTATCCGTGCCACTAGCACCATCGTTGTGAATATTTTCCGGAAATTCCGGTGGTACAGCGTCTTCAACACGCACAATGGCTGCTACGCCTGCGGGTATTTTAGCTCCGGTCATGATTGGCACGATCGTCTCACCGCTATTGTCAGGGTCAATCCCCTGTGGATATTTCAGCGCCGGATCAGCTCCGGCTGGAATATCCGCGCCCACGGAGAAACTACCCGGCAGGCGGTCCAAAGCTGCCTGGCTTAGGGCATAGCCATCGACCTGTGAATTGGAAAACCGCGGCGAATCATACCGCGCGGGAACAGCTGTAACAAGGTAACGGTCTAAAGCATCAGACACCAGAATGGTTTCTGTACTCGGCCAAATACCGTATTGTGCGATCAATTCGGTGATATTAGCCAAGTGTTCTTCTGGAGTTGGCTTTGTGCTTCCAGCCGCTTGCTGTCGACAGTTGCTCATAATTCTATTTAAGCACTGTTCTATTTAAGGTGTGTTGTATTTAAGCAGTGTTCTGTTTAAACACCATGTATTCAAACAACGCGTTATTTAGGCACCTTCCAGCGACCTCAGCCGGGTATGTTCTAGAACATGTTGAGTCTAGAAAATGTCTCAGATTTTCAAGCTATTGCATACTCCCGAGTCAACCAGGCAGAATGGTGGTTATCATGCTGAGCATTCATTATTTTTCCGCCGCGCGCGCCGCCGCCGGAACCGCCGAAGAAGTGATCACCGAAACTGACCACGAAACACTAGGGGAACTCCTCGATTCCCGCGCCCAGCTACATACCGGGACTACAGATTCTGGGATGAGTTTGGCAGACATTTTCCCGCGGTGCAGTTTTCTCGTCGACGGCGCTTCCGCGACTCGGTCTACTTCCCTGGCTGGAGTGCAACGTATCGACGTGTTGCCGCCCTTTGCCGGGGGTTAAAGCGCTACCGCGGCTTGTCCCCAACGGATATTCCCCGTTGAGTGACTAAACCCATTAAGCATTTGATCCGACCAAGCACCTAAACTAGTGACATGTCTGGAGCACAGGAAGGCACGGGACCTGGTAGAAAAACTGCACAATCCACTAAAACTCTAAAACCCGCTAAAACCGCAAAATCAAGGCTGCACCCGAAAAAGTTGCTGCCAGCACTTGGCTTACCACCGTGACCTCAACACTTGATGTCGATCCGCAAGTGCTTCGCGCCACTATTAAGGATGTCCTGGACCTCACCAGTATTGTCGCCCACGAACACTCCCGTCCGGCTGCACCGGTGACAGCATTTCTAGCAGGTTTGGCCGCTGGTCAACGCACTTCTGGAGGCACCCACGCTGAACAAATCGAAGCTATACAACAACATCTAGCGCACCTAGCTGATTTAGCACGCGGTACCAGGTAGGTTGTCCGATATGGCGCGAAGGCTTACATCCCGCACTCCGATCACCCGCGTATACCGCGAAGAAACCAACCCTGATATTGCTGCTACAACGGACGCCAGTACTAAGGCACAGCGTGTCAGTCCTGCCGACTCTCGTATTGTTGTCTCCGAACGCATCGATTCACTCGCGGTCGAAGAACCCTTGCAGATCCGCGTCAATGGCACAGATTTCTTAACGACGATGCGCACACCAGGCAATGATTTCGAGCTCGTCCACGGGCTCCTGCATGCTGAAGGCGTCATCAGCCAGGCGTCGGATATTGCGACAATTCGATACTGTGGCGGGGCGGTCGGCAATGACGGACTCAACACGTATAACACTCTTGATGTGGCTCTAACCCCTGCAAAAACAGAAGATAGCAACCAAGATTTTGCCACTGTCACCGCAGGCAAAAGCGACAGTCAGCCGTTTTCATTGCCTGTACGCTCAGTGCTCACTACCTCAGCCTGCGGCATTTGCGGAACTACCTCGATCGATGACGTCGAAAAGCGTAGCTCCTACCCGATTCACCCAGTTCGCCCCACCGCAGAATTTGTGTTGTCCCTACCAGGGTTACTAGAAGCTGACCAAAAAGCATTCCGCCGTACCGGTGGTATCCATGCTGCAGGCGCTGTCAGCAATGACGGACAGCTCATCCTCGCCCGCGAGGATGTGGGTCGACACAATGCTGCGGACAAGGTAATCGGTGCGATGTTGATGCATGGTAATTTGCCGGCAAAACAGATGTATTTGGTGATGACCTCGCGCGCCAGCTTCGAGCTCGTGCAAAAAGCCGTACTTGCTGGATTCTCCGGACTGGTGACTGTATCGGCCGCCACATCATTAGCAGTTGATCTCGCACGTCAATCAGGACTTTTTCTCAGCGGGTTCACCCGTGAAAATCGTTTTAATTTGTACAATGGATTCTTAGAAGATACCCCCTAGAGACGTTTTATCAGGAGAGATTAATGCGTTCTCGTATCCGCGCAACCACCATTCGTCGCATCGCCATGGGTACTGTCACGGCCAGCGCCATCACTCTGGCTGGTTGCCAATCCAGTGGCGGAGACACCGCCGACTCCACCGCTAACGATTCCAAAGACGCTGCTGCGGCGCAGGATGTTACCCTGTTCGCCGCAGCTTCTACCCGCGTAATCGGCGATGACCTGGTAGACGAAGCGAAGAAGCTCGACCCACCAGTGAACTTAACGATCAACAATGCAGGATCCACCGATTTGGTAAATCAAATCAACGAAGGTGCGCCTGCCGACGTCTTGTTGACCGCGGATACCAAGTCCATGGACAAGGCCAAAGCCAACGGTGACGTCGATGAATCCAAAATGGTGGCCGCAAACACACTAGTAATGGTGGTTCCCGCCGATAATCCAGCCAATATCAACAGCGTCGAAGACCTCAACGAAGACACCACCCTGGTCCTCTGCGACCCGACGGTTCCTTGTGGCAATTTGACGGAGCAACTGGCCACAGAAAATAGCCTAGAGCTACACCCATCCTCGTTGGAACACTCCGTCACCGACACCCTGGGAAAGGTTACCTCTGGTCAGGCTGATGCAGCATGGGTTTATAAAACCGATGCTATTGCTGCCGGTGATAAAGTCGAAGTCATTGAAATTCCCAACTCCAAGAATTTCGTCAATGACTACCCTGCAGCTGTCCTAAAAAATGCGGCGAACGCGGAAGCTGCTCAGGCTGTTCTCGCATTGCTCCACGGTGAAGCAATGCGTTCGGTGTGGGAAAACGCTGGGTTTTTGCCAGCAGCCACCAAATAAATCACCGTTGAAAGTACCGCGCCATGGCACACCCGCATTCTGCTGATTGGACCCCATCCCCAGTTCGACCGAAAAACCCTATTGCCCTGGTTTTTCTCGCTGCGGTAGCCGTGATGACGGTACTGGGCCCGCTGTTAGCCCTAATCTTGCGCGTCCCTTGGGATCGCTTTACCGAAATTGCCACTAAGGCTTCCACGCTAGAAGCCTTAGGCTTATCCCTGTACGCCGCAGTTTTATCGACGCTCATCACCTTGGCGCTAGGCATTCCGCTCTCACTGTGGTTATTGCAAAGCCGTGCAAGCGGTTGGTTCATTCGCTTACTTTTTGTATTACCGCTAGCAATGCCACCGGTGGTAGCCGGTTTGGCACTCACCGCAGCAATCGGCCGGCGTTCTTATACTTCCGGAATCCTGGATGCGCTTGGCATTAATATCGCATTTACCTTTAATGGTGTCGTCGCTTCTCACGTCTTCATTACATTACCGTTCATCATCGTGTCCGCAGACTCTGCGCTGCGCCAAATTAACCAAGAAATCATAGATTCCGCACTCAGCATCGGCATGAGCTACCGTCGCGTGATCTATCACGTAATCCTGCCAACGATTTTGCCCGCGGTCGGCACCGGTGCAGGGTTAGCCTTGGCTCGTTCACTGGGAGAATTCGGCGCTACCCTCACTTTTGCTGGTTCCTTGCCCGGTGAAACTCGGACGCTCCCGCTAGCGATTTATCTTAACCGCGAAGTAGACGCAGATATTGCATATGTACAAGCAGCGTTGCTGATCTTCATCGCCATCATCGTTCTCTGCTTGTCGGCTCTTCCGACGGTATGGAAAAAGCGCCACAAGCACCGCGTAAGCCACAACATCGGGCTCGATCGGCAGCGGCTGGGTGAGCTCACAGGCGCAACCACTAACCCCGTGGGAATCAACGTGAATGGTTGCCACGTTGAAGCAGGTTCCACCACCGCGGTGGTAGGCGCCAATGGTGCCGGGAAAACGACGCTTATGAAAGCAATCGCGGGACGCTTGGGCGGGGCCGAACTGGATTTTTTTGCTGCTTCTGGCCACGAATCCGTCGATAAGCCGCGAGTCATCATCCTCACCCAAAACCCAGCACTGCCTCCGGCTTCCACTGTGTTACAGGCAATCACCATGGCAACACGAGATACGGGACGTGCGGAAGAATTGTTAAACGCAGCTGGGTTAAGCGAACTAAAATCTGTCCCCGTTCCGGCCTTATCCGGAGGCCAATCACGCCAGGTAGCCATCGTCCGTGCTATTGCGGCCAGCCCAGAAGTTTTGATTTTGGACGAGCCATTTGCCGGTCTGGATAGCTCTATTGCTGCCCAATGGAAAGCTTATTTCCGCTCTACCTCCCAACAACGCACAACATTGCTAGTCACGCACAATGGCCATGACATTTCTTCCTTGTCTGATTACGTAATGTCAGTTGCGGCTGGCAAAATCGTCTCGTATGACAAAACTACGAAACTCACTTCTGCACCAAGCACGAAGTTTCTCGCCACGACTCTAGGGCTTAACGCCCTTGTAGCGCGCTTGTCACAGAATGTAGGGGCAAACGCACTGGGTAGCGGTAGCGTGCAAATTAGTTGCGGGCAGCTCTCACTAACCGTGGGGGAAAAACGCATTGAACTTAGCGACGAAGACTTAAAGGCAAACAACGGAGAAAACCTCCAAGTCCTTGCAACCTGGTTACCTTCAGATGCCTGGTTAAAGAAGGGCGAAGCGAAAGAGACCACCGCTGAAGAAAATTGTTGGGTGGGCACGATCACGGATATCTCCGTGCCGCACCCCACAGTGTGTGACATAACTGTTTGTACTCACGGCGAACAAGTAAAGATTACTGTCTCGCCACTCGATGCTTCCGAACTCGGATTAGAACTCGATGATGAAATCACCTGGGGCGTCAGTGCCGATAAACTGGCGGTAACCAGCCTAGCTGCAGAAGAACATAAGAACTAAGAAAATTCCGCAAACCATCTGGTGGTGAGCACTGCCCACCGCCCCGCCAAAGACAACAGCGTCCCCTAGACAGAAAAAACTAGGAGCCCGAAGGCATACACGAACTTGCGGGCTCCTAAAATTCTCAGCGCTATTTTTTAGCGACATTCCTCGGCGCAGTGAAAACTAAGCGTGGCTCACACAAGTTTCCACGGGTCCGGCGACTCCAAGTTCAACGACTTTGAGGTTCTGTTCGCGGGCGTCAGCAAGTAATGCTTCGTCAATATCCTCGGTGTGCAAGACCATGATGGTCGGGCCTGCTCCAGACAAATAGGCAGCATAACCGCGATTGCGCAAACGGTTGACCCACTCGGCCGTCACTGGCAGCACATCAGAGCGGTACGGCTGGTGCAACCGATCGCGGGTACCTTCCCACAGCAAATCCGGGTGATGCTGGATGGCCACCGTCATGACGGCTACACGGGAAACATTGAATGCGGCGTCGCCGTGTGTGACGTGGCTCGGCAGCACCCGGCGGACTGCTGGTGTTGAAGCATGGAAATCTGGGACAATCGCAGTCGCACGAATCTCATCGTGTACATCAAGGCTTACAGCCTTATATTCTGGGGCAGAACGTCCGTCCACCGGCACCGTCATCCACGATACCGTGGCTCCACCGAGCACCGAAGCAGCAGCATTATCCGGGTGTCCTTCAAATGCTGAAGACAACTGCACCACCTGATCGTCGGAAAGAGGATATCCAGCAAGGGCATTCGCGGCAGCCACACCAGCGACGGCCGAAGATGCCGAAGATCCTAGGCCACGCGATTGCGGAATGGCGTTGGTACATGTGACTCGTAGGCCGGGCGCAGTAGCATCAGCTGCGTTTAACCCAGATCTTAAAGCTTTGACGACCAAATGTGAGCCGTCCCGTGGAAGGTCATCTTCACCTTCCCCATAGATCTCGATTTGCAGGCCGGATGAGATAACCTCGACTTCGATGACATCATAAATGCCCAATGCAAGACCTAATGTATCGTAGCCTGGTCCCAGGTTTGCTGAAGATGCAGGAACGCGAACGGTCGCTTTCGTGCCGATTTCAAGTTCAGTGCTCATAAACTGCGTAGCTCCCCTGATTCCCTAAACATCCAAACGGATGACAGAATGCACTTTCTTGACGTCTGAAGACTTCTTCAACGCCTCGACGGTGTCGTGCAATACAGATTCTTTCGCACTGTGGGTGACAACAATAAGACGGGCGATACCGTCTTCATTCTCCTCCTGGCGCACAGTGCGCAAAGAAATCCCCTGTTGTGCGAAAGTGGCAGACAGATCAGACAAAACTCCGGCGCGATCAACCACTTCCATGTCGATATGGTAGCGCGTGTGCACCTCACCAAAATCTGCGATTGGCAAGTTTGCGTAAGTGTTATCGCCCGGTGCTCGGCCGCCATGCACTTTATTCCGGGAAGCTCCCACGAGGTCGCCCAGCACGGCAGAAGCAGTTGGGTCGCCACCGGCACCATTACCGTAGAACATCAGCGAACCAGCGGCTTCTGCCTCCACGAAGATCGCGTTATAGGACTCATTAACCGAGGCCAGAGGGTGATCTTTCGCCACCAGAGTTGGGTGCACCCGCGCATTAACGGCGTCGTTGCCCTGATCGTCGGTGATCTTTTCACAGATTCCAAGCAGCTTAATGACATACCCTGCTTTATCTGCAGCCGCGATGTCTGCAGCGGTGATGTCACGGATACCTTCACAGTGCACATCTTTGAAGTTGACGCGCGTATAGAACCCAAGTGAAGCCATGATCGCTGCCTTGGACGCGGCGTCGTGGCCATCAACATCGGCAGTGGGATCTGCTTCCGCATAGCCCAAGTCGGTAGCAATTTGCAGAGCCTCGTCGTAGCCCATGCCCTCGGTAATCATCTTGTCCAGAATGAAGTTCGTCGTACCGTTGACGATTCCAGAAATACGCTGAATCTGGTCACCGGCTAGCGAACGGCGCAACATACCGACGACTGGGATCGCCGCGGCCACAGCTGCCTCGAAGTATAGATCTACTCCAGATTCTTCTGCAGCTTGTGCGAGTTCATCGGCATGAGCTGCGACAAGCGCTTTATTTGCCGTAACCACAGATTTACCAGCACGCAGCGCAGCAAGCACCAGCTCGCGGGGATATTCAATGCCGCCAATGAGTTCAACGACCACGTCGACGTCGTCACGCGCGATCAAAGCGTGTGCATCGCCGGTAATCATTTCCGGATCTACACCGCGACGCGGCTTGGAGGTGTCGTCAACTGCAACTCCGCGCAATTCCAATGGGCCCCCGACGCGCTGACGGAAATCCTCGGAATTTTCCGCAAGCAGGCGGATTACCTCGGTACCGACGGTACCCATTCCTAATACCGCAATTCCAACAGGCTTGCCAGCATTGTTCTCGGTATAGGTTGGTGAATTAGCGACCATGTTGTTTCGCATTCCTTCGTAAATCGTCGTTAGTCAGTTACTCAAACGAGCAATTACGTATCTACGCAATCGCTCATTCGGCGGTTTTCACGGGCGTGCGCATTCAATGGTACCGGCTTTAACGGCAGACTTAACTTGCTTGGCGAAATTTATTCAGGCCGCATTCACTTCAGCATCTGTGCTCAGTACGCGCTTCCACTCCACATAGTCAGCTCAATCCGCGTCCCGCACCACCTCGAGGCTAAGCAAATCCTCAATGGTTTCGCGACGCAGCATAAGCTCCGCTCTTCCGTCCCGTACTGACACCACTGCTGGGCGGGTAAACGCGTTATACCGCGATGACATCGGATAACAATAAGCTCCCGTCACAGCTAGACCCATCAAATCACCAGTACGAACATCCGCCGGGCAAGCAAAGTCTGGGATCAGAATATCCCCGGATTCACAATGTGCACCCACGAGGCGGGTAGATTTTTGGTGTCCATCAGTAAATCGTGAGACCACTCGCGCATCGTAATCTGCGCCGTAGAGTGCGGGACGAATATTATCCGACATTCCACCATCTACCGCAAGATACCTGCGGTAGCGCCCCTCGTCGATTTGCACGTTTTTATCAGTACCGACTTCGTAAACCGTTACCGCTGCCGGACCGACAAGTGCACGACCAGGCTCGACAACAACTTTCGGCGGTTCAATTCCCAAAAAAGCCGCCTTATTATGCACTGCAGTAATCAAATCTTCGGCAATTCCTGCAATGTCCAGCTCGGAGTCATCGGCGAGATACGGCACGCCGTACCCCCCACCCAGGTCCAAAATGGGTAGCTGCAACTCCAAATCTTGGTGCACGCGCGCAAACAATTCCAGCAAGCGATCCGCGGCTAGCTTGAAACCATCAGCATCGAATACTTGTGAGCCCACATGGCAATGGATTCCGTGCAGATCTAAGTTGTTCGCCTGGTGCGCGTCGACGATGGCCTGCCAAGCATCACCAGCGGCTAAGGAAAAGCCAAATTTTTGGTCTTCGTGACTGGTAGCAATGAATTCATGCGTGTGTGCATCCACGCCAGGCGTCACTCGCACCAAAACTGGCTGCTTCCTGCCCAGCTCGGCAGCAATCTCATTAAGTTCGACAAGTTCGCCAGGCGCGTCCAGCACCACGTGTCCTACATGTGCGGCAACGCAATGTCTTAAAAACTCCCGGTTTTTGGTATTGCCGTGCACCGTAATGTGCTCGGCTGGAAATCCGGCGCGTAACGCAATCAACAGCTCATTAAGTGAGGCTACGTCTAAAGATAAGCCCTCGTCATTGACCCAACGGACAATATGCGTCGACAACATTGCTTTCGAGGCGTAATGCACATTCCTGGCCCCGTGAAACGCCTGCGCCATATCCCGGCATCTGGACCGGAAATCATCTTCATCAAACACCATGACGGGAGTACCGTATTTCTCGACGATTTCTGGCAAAGACACTCCAGCAATAGCCACCGTGCCGTCGTCCTCACGGCAGGCATTACGAGGCCAAACATGGCTAGGTAGTTCGTTGAAATCAGAAAGGTGCATGCTCATGCGACTACATCCGTTCCGGAGCGTTAACCCCCACCATAGTCAAACCGTTATGCAGTACCTGTCGCGTTGCCCGTGCCAATGCCAACCGAGCGCTATGAATTGGTTCTGCGTCTTCACCAGCTTTTGGCAGAATCTGGCACTGGTCGTAAAAACGGTGAAAAGTCGCCGCCAAATCTTCTACGTAACGAGCGATTCGGTGCGGTTCACGCAACTGCGCTGCGGTGGCTACTACCTCCGGGAAATCACCCAGAGTACGGATCAAGTCGCCTTCCTTATCGTGCAACAACAGACCGAGATCGGGGTCATTGCCGTCGACTTTAAGCTCAGCAGCTTTACGTTCGATGGAGCACAGCCGAGCGTGACCATATTGCACGTAATACACCGGATTGTCGGCAGACTGCGCAGTCCACAATTCCAAATCAATGTCCACCGAGGTATCAACGCTGGAGCGCACTAACGAGTAACGTGCCCCGTCCGTACCAATGGCTTCGACCAAATCCTCCAGGGTAATCACGGTTCCAGCACGTTTCGACATGCGCACCGGTTTGCCATCGCGCAGCAGGTTAACCATTTGACCAATCAATACTTCGACGTTGTCTGGCTCATAACCCAGCGCCTGTGCCGCAGCACGCAAACGTCCGATGTAACCATGGTGGTCGGCACCTAGCATATAGATTGCTAAATTGTGGCCACGATCAAATTTATCAGCGACATACGCGATATCACCAGCAATATACGCGTGGTCACCATCCGATTTAATCACCACACGGTCTTTATCGTCACCAAATTTTTCTGCGCGTAACCACCAGGCACCGTCAGCTTCATACAAATTGTCGTTGTCTTTCAGCGTGGTAATTGCTTTTTCGACTGCACCAGACTCATATAAAGAGTTTTCATGGAAATAAACGTCGAACTCAACACCAAATTCGCGTAATGAGGCTTTGATCTGCTCGAACATCATCTCTACGCCAAGCGCACGGAAGTTTTCCTGCACTTCGGCTGGCTCACCATCAAGTGCTGCGGGGTTCTTTTCGACGACTGCACTAGCGATTTCCCGGATGTAATCGCCTCCATAGCCATCTTCGGGAGTCGGCTCACCTTGCGCAGCAGCCACCAACGACCGCGCAAAGCGGTCAATTTGCCCGCCGTGGTCATTGAAATAATACTCTCGGGTAACTTCTGCCCCGCAGGCTTCCAATACGCGGCCCAAAGAGTCCCCAACCGCGGCCCAGCGAGTTCCACCAAGGTGGATGGGGCCGGTAGGATTCGCCGAGACGAATTCCAAATTGATCCGCTGACCAGACAGTGCATCCGAATTTCCGAATGCTTCCTCTTCCCGTAGGATCTTGGCGACGATTTCCCCCTGTGCGTCGGCAGCCAGGCGAATGTTCAGAAATCCCGGGCCCGCAATTTCTGCTTGATCAATCGCGGAGTTTCCTGCTAATGCTGCCGCCAGCCAGCTGGCGAAGTCGCGCGGGTTTGCCCCTGCCTTTTTCGCTACCTGTAGAGCCAGATTACTGGCGTAGTCACCATGCTCCGGGTTGCGCGGCCGTTCCACTGTCACCACCTCAGGCAACGCAGACGTGTCTAAGCCGCGCTCTGCCAAGATGGTGGTGGCGGTGTCTTTAATTAATTGCGAAAGATCAGCTGGAGTCATAGCTCCTTAGTGTAATAGACAAGCAACCTGGCTTAAGAAACAGGCAAATTGAACATTTTTAGAAGTCCACAGAACGGTCGTACGGTGTCCGGCGTTTCCCGACACCCTGCACAACTTAAACCGCTAGCATCGCATGAAGTAACTATTTTCACTTTCGCCACTTTTGGAAGGACTTGCGAGTGCGATCGACACCATTTTTTCAACGGAGCCGTACCACTATCGCCAGCATTGCTTGCCTGGGCGCTTCCGTTGCGTTGTTCCAACCTTTAACAGCACACGCCGGCATCGCACAACACCCCGCCCGCAATGCAGAGATTACCTGGGAAGACTGCCCCGCGCAGGTTACCGACGACAATGCAGAATGTGGCCGCATCGACGTTCCTACCTACCACGACACCCCAGAAGCTGGCAGCATCTCCGTCGGCTTTGTCCGGCAGAAAGCTTCTGGAAGCTCGCGCGGCGCATTATTCGGCAACCCGGGCGGACCTGGCGGAGACGGTTATTCTTACTTCGCAGGTGACATGTTCGAATGGCCTGATGGCATCACCCAAGAGTGGGACCGTATCGTCGTCCAGCCACGCGGCCTACCGGGTTCTACGCCAGTGCGCTGCGATGAACCCCGAGATATCATTGCCAATAATCCCATCACCCGCCCTGGCGGATTCTGGAAAGATGCCTGCGAGAATTCCACACCGGGATACACCGATTCCTTGACCACGCAGAACACCGCGCATGATTGGGAGTGGGTACGCCAGGCGCTGGGATACGACGAAATCTCGATCCTAGGCCTGTCCTACGGCACCTACTTGGGATCTGCCTACGCAAGCGCGTACCCACAACATACAGATCGGTTAATCCTCGATTCCGCCATGAACCCCTATGCTTCGTGGGGTGGTGTACTCACGCAACAAAAACGGGGATACGACAACGCCTACGCAGATTTTTTCACCTATGTGGCTGACCGCAATGACATTTATGGTCTCGGCACCACCCCGCTAGCCGCCTATAATTCATGGTCGCACAAGGTTTTGGAAGAATCCGGAGTAAACCCCACCAATCTGCCCCCAGCTGCCCGAATTGGTGACCTACCAGCAGGATTGGAATGGTCCGGGGAAATTGGCACAGAAATTATCAATGCCACGAGTCAGGGTTCTGCCCAGCTGGAACATTTAACGCGTTCCGCACTCGCCCCTGGCGCCAGCCTCGATCAATCCTTGACCGCTATCGTCACCCACCAGTTGGTTCCGCAACCACGCCAGTGGGACAAGCTCGCGAAACAAATCAATGGCAGCGAGGATATGTTTGCTGAACTGGAACAGCCTACCGAACTCAGTGATGAAGAAATTGCGAAGATCCAACAAGCGCAAGTTGCCACGATTGCGACGCAGCAGTTATTAGTCTGCAATGAAAACACGACGCCAACGAACCCTGCGTTGCTGCCGGAATACCTGTGGGCAAACTATGTCGTCAGTGATATTCCTACTGCCAATTCTTACAGCTTGGCGGCTGGCCACACGTGCAACGGTGCGGCACCGATTACCGGAGTGGCTCACTTGGATGGCGCCGAACTTGCCGTGCAACCGCTTCAGGTCAGTGCCACTGGAGACCCACAAACCGTCTACGCTGACCACAAAGCTCTTGCCGACGTCATGAACGCGCACGTTCTCACCGTCCATGGCCCAGGCCACGGTCACGTGGGCAACGGCAACAAAGTCGTCGACGATATCGTCGTAAACTACCTTCGGACCGGCAAGGCCCCGCAGCAGTCCGATGCGCCGGGCTACTTCGAGCAATAATCGGCCCTATTTTTCCCAGAAACACCCGCGACCTGCTAATTATTGCCAATGAGAGACGAGATGTTAGTATTTAGGTCGCGGTAAATTCCGCGGGATTGCCCCCGTAGCTCAGCGGATTAGAGCGTCGGTTTCCGGTACCGAAGGTCGAAGGTTCGAACCCTTTCGGGGGCACACTGTATTCTCTCGAGACATCGTTGCTGTTTTCAACGGTGTCTCGAGACTTTCGTCGTTTAGCTAATTTTCTCTCGCACATAAGCCTGTTAATTATCCTGCCGGGGAGCAGACGATGCAGACGGCGGACACCCATCGGCTGCTTCGTATCCAGGGATATTGTCCACCGCGAGCACGGCATTCATAAAGCGTTGAATGCTTGGTTTATCGTCCTCATCTAAGTGATCGAAAATCAACCTGCGCACCGACTCCACGTGATCAGGCACTGCTTTTTGCAGCCGCTGCATACCGTCATCGGTGAGCACCACGCTGACGCCGCGGCCGTCACCGCTGAAGCGTTCTTTACGTAGCAATCTCCGCTTTTCCATACGCGTGATCTGGTGCGAAGTTCGGGATCGGTCCCACACCAATTCATCGCATAGTGCGCACAAGCGCAGGCAGTGATTAGGCGCTTCCGAAAGAACGACAAGCACCCCGTATTCCGCAGTCGACAATCCGCTAGCATTCAGCAGTGTCTCGTCTAAAACGCGATTGATCTTACGGTTTGCCTGCAAGATGCTACGCCACAGGTCTTGTTCATGATCATCAAGCCAACGTACTGGTTCCGCCATGACCATATACTAACGAATTTTGTTGACAAGTCAGATTTCACCGGATTGATCACTATCCTGCTGGTTATTCAGATGCGTGCTTAATGAACTAACCGGCGGTCAATTCACGCATCGAATAGCGCTGGGCGCCCACCACCCGGGAATAGCGCTCCGGCATACACGTCAACACGAATACCTGAGTCTGTCGGGCAATTTCACTAAATAACGTCGCCATAAGCCGGAGCCGTCGTGCATCAGTCGATCCCAGCGCATCGTCGACCATAACCGGCACAGGAATTATTGGCAGCTCACCTGCAGCAGTACTGCCCTGCTGGCCGTGAGCAGTCAATGCAGCAACCGCAAAACGAACCAACAACGCCAATTGCTCCTGGGCTCCGCCAGATAGATGCTCAGTCTCTAAAGCCTCATCACCAATGATGCGCTGAGAAATCGCGAGGCTTTCATCTAATTCGAAACTGACAGATTGATCAAAAACCACGCGGGCGAAACGCTCAAGCTCGCGGGCAAATGGTTCCATGTATCGCTGGCGTGCAGCATCCCTATGCCGGATTAACGTCTCCCGAAGGCGGGCTGCAGCGTGGGCACGTCGTTCGACGACGGCATAGTCAGCTTTTCGGTTCTCCAGCTGCGCCTCGGCCTTGTGTAGCCGCTCCGCCGCTCCGGTAGCGGCCTCGATGTGCGAGGTTAGGGCTAGTTTACGATTCTCGGCTTCGCGTATGGTCCTTTGTAACTGAACAAGATGGGCTTTTGCACCCTCCCAGTTCCGCATGGCCATGGAAACATCAGCATCATCGGCAGCGGCTTGTGCAGCTTCCCGTTCGTTGATCGCTTGCTGCCAATGCATATTCGCAAGTTCAACATTTTCACGCAGCTTCTCCATCGAAGCAGAATCCGCACTCACCGAAACTTTTTCTTTAGCATTAACAACGCGCTCAGTGGCTAGACCGTAGCGTTCACGCACACGCATCGCCTCCGTTTCGGCAGGCCGACCATCATAAACTGCAAGCTTATTTGCTGCGTCTTCCAATTCTTCACGGGCCTGTTCTTCAGCTGCTTCGGCAGTACTCAGTTCTGTTGCAATCTCATCAACAGTCAATCCTGCTAGCTGGTCCGCACTCGTTTCGGTGGCAATTTCGGTGCCAGGTTCAGTACCCGAATCCGCGACTCCACCATCATTGGCATACTGATCTAACCCGGCAAGCTCTTGGACCACATCGTCGATATCCTTATCACCTACGACACCAGCTCGCCGGTTCCGCAAAGCAGTGATTTCTCCATCAAGCGCATCGCACGTGGTATAAATCTTTTCTGCACTCTCCAGATCAGAACACTGGAATTCACGCAATAGTTCGTCTAAATGTGCCCGAGCCTGTTCCAGTGCAGATAGCGCGGACTGGGTGTCTTCCTGTTCCCGCTGTGCACTGCGATAAATCGCAGTAATATCGCCGAACTGCACCGACATGCCGTCGGAAAGCGCAAGGCTGTGTTCCGGCTGGAATTTTTCGGTAGCTTGCTCGTCATGTTCTCCGGCCCCGCTCAGCACAGGCGACCCGAGAGAAATTTCGCGGCTACCGGTGTCATCTACGACAGTGACCGTAGTTGGAGAACCTGCACACAGTTCCAGTCGCGCAGCATGGGCGTCGGCAAGCTTTTGTTCAACCACCACATCATCATGAGCTTGGCGCAGACGTTGCCATGCAGACCGATCTATATACGCGGGTAGAGCCGCCAGCTCCGCACGAGCTTCCGCGATCTTTGTATCAATCCCCTCTACCTGGTCTAGTAAGTGACGCAGTTCCTGTGCCCGCTGTGCGTTGCGTAGTTTGCTCGAGGCCACACGGACTGCCTTGTGCCGATCCCGTTGCGCTCGGTATTTTGCATCAGCCTTGTTTTTCGTATCCTGCAGCTGGTCAATGATTACTGCTTCTTGCCTTGCCGCTTCTTCTGCCTGCTGCAGCTGCTCTGACAGTTCGTCCCGGCGCGATTGCTCCTGCTTAAGTTCGTCGATCAGAGCAGTACGGGCTTCTAATAGCTCTAATTGCGAATTTTTCTGCTGCATTGCTTGCCGTACCGATTCCACAGCGTCGCTCAGCCGTTGCTGTACTGTTTCCGCATTCTGCTTCGCAGCTTCCGAATTGGCATATTCGTGCTCTGCATCGGGGATTTCGCCCGCGGCGAGTTTTTCACGTTCACTGAGTTCTTCGTATTCTGCGACGTATCCAGCTACGTGGTCGAGTTGCTTTTTTGCCTCGTCATAACGGGATTGAGCAGCGTTGAGTTCTTCTTCTGCAGCTTTCAATTCTTTCGCAGGCTTACCGGTCTTTGCAGTGTAATAACGTGCGTATTCTGCATTGACGGCCGCAAGCAGCCGTGATTCTTCCTGCGCTTGTTCCGTGCTCGTGCCTGACACAGGAGAAAAGTCAACGTTTTCTGAGTTCTCGATTGCTGTGCCTGCTATGTCCTGCGCCGTCGTATTCACGGAGCCGTTGCCTTCATACCATATATGCCCGGATTGCAATGAGCTTTCCACGCTAGGGATGCCGGCTGCGGCGAGCGAATGGTGTAGTTTTCCTTGTCGGACAAACAATGCATCCAACAGGTCGGTATCAAGATATTCACTGATGATCGCGCGGAACTCGTTTTCGGCTTCATCACCGCGCAAACTTGCTTTTTTCGGGCTTTGGAATTTCAGCTCGCATTTTTTGCTCGCGGCCGAGCTGGAAAATTGTTTGTAGATTTCCATGCGGTACGGACCAATCGACAGGTCAAGCCGTATCTCTGGCCATCCGGAACCGTCGGCAGGAACGAGAGACTTAATATCCTTCGGAAACCCCGAATACTTATAATTCAGGCACGCGTCGATGGCGTCCATGATGGTGGATTTTCCCGCCTCATTATCACCATGAATCACGACGACGCCTGTCTCGGGTAACTCAGAAAGCTCCAGCTGGCTAATTCCTCGGACATTGTGCAGGTTGAGTGAGTGTATACGCATCATCGGCGCGCCTCCTTCGTCAATCGGAATAGTAAGTGTGCGCCGTCACGCGCGGCATCGTCGTGGTCAGCATCATTCAACAACTCTTCAAGCGCAGCCCGGGCATAGCCACTAACGTCGAGATTTTCTAGCTCATCTGCTTCTGGCTGGAGATTCAGCCCCTGCGACGACCGCGATTCATACAGTGCCCCGAAGCTAGGGCGAAGCTCCGCTAACTCACGCTCCAACCGCATGGTATCGGTCAAGCTCAACGCACCGCGCAGATAATATTTCACCACCGTGCGTCGCTTGTTGGCGTAACTGTGCAGGTAGCTCAGAAACCCATCAACGGTAGCGGCATCATCGAGTTCGGGTTGAAGTGCGTGAAATTGCCACTGGCCAATAGTGTGCTTGACGACGCTTACTGCTGCTTGCTGCACGGAGTGTGTGGCGGGCTTGGTGATACTGACGACCAACACGTTCCCAGAATCGGTTTCTCCGCCGTCTGTGGGAAAACCCCAGTCCGTTATTTTATGAAAATCCGTTGTTTCTGGTGCCCCGGAGAACCATACTTTTCCGGTGGTGCCCAGTGACGCCGTGGAATGGGTATCACCAAGAGCAAGATAATCGATAGTCCCTGACTCTAAAGCTGTTTCCACACAATTCAGATCAATCAAATCGGGCTTGATCTCATCGCCATACGATTCCACCTGCCCGTGGCCCACCATCACGCGGATGGCATTTGTTGGTTTCAGCCCCTCTAGTGCGGCAGCTACCAAATCATGGTCCGGGCTTTTCACCAGCAAGGGAGCGCCAACGAGTTCGACACCATCTGCTACTTCCTGTGGCGTGTTGTTATCGATGACGTGAATATTGGACAATTCCCGTGCACTGAAAAAGATGGAATCCGCCACGAGTGGGTCATGATTTCCGGGAAGCAAATACACCGGCACCGGTAGCGATTGCATCGTCTCTAATGCGCGATCTAATGTCCGTCGCTCTAAGGAATTATCGTCGAAGACGTCACCTGCAACAAGGATGAACGCGCAGCCTTCTTGCTGAGCAAGCTCACCTAATTTTTCAATCGCTAACAGACGTGATTCTTCAAAGCGTGCGCCTGCATCGCCGTCAAGGAAACGCCGATGCATACCCAACTGGAAATCGGAAGTGTGGAGGAAAGTGACGGTCTGATCTGTGCTCGAATGCTTCACAACTACATTGTTAACACAGCCGTCTCACATTACTGCTTCCTGTGCGTTAAATGATGGTACATATCTTCGATATCGGATACGGCACGCAGCAAATCAATATTGGTGTGGCTAACCGCGCGCAATGCTTTGCGCAGAAGGTCTGGGTCTGAATCATCCAGCGCAGGGGCGATCTTTGGGCTGGGCACGGCTGGTAATTCCCTGCCACTCCAAAAAGTTTCTGCACCATCTTCGGTGGCTTTGCGGGCGACGTCCTGTGCAGAGGCAGCGATCATCTCTTCGAGTTGCCGCAGTGAGATTCCGCGCAGATGAAAAACGGCTGCCGGATCGGCGTCCAATTTTCCGCCCAGCTCCTCGGCAAATGCGACCAGGTGTTTACAGATCCACGCACTGTCGGGACAATCGCAATAACAGCGAATATCACTATCATCTTCTGCCAGCAGCACTGCCAGGACGTCGTCGGCAAGCTCACCGGCACGAACTCGCTCCATCGCCCCGGAAGTTTCGGCCAACATCCGCCCTACGGAGTTCAATTCAGAAACCGACCGCGGCGGGAGTTGGATAAGCACCGAAAACGGTTGATTCTGTGAGCCGGCTACCTTGCCATGCGCAGCACCGTTGTGAATATCGATCTCCACTACATGACCGCTGCGGGCGTAATCGATACCACGCTGATAGCGTCCGTTATCCGCATTCTCTAGGATCATCCGACGTAGCTCCAAGCCAGCAGATCCCTGCAATGGGCGTGAGCGTTGCATTTGTCGGACGGTCTCATGCAAATCAGGGGCTTTTTCTACCCGCTTTCGTGCCCCAAAGTTCGCATAAATGACATTATCCGACCCGGAATCCGATTCAGAGTCTTTCACACCCTTGGGTACCCCATTCTGCCTACGCTTATCATTCATAGCTATTGCTCACGGTAACTCATTAATTCTGCCAATTGTTGTGGGTCCAATTCAGTAATCCAGCCTTCACCTTCACCCACGATGGCGCCTGCCAAATGTGTCTTTCCGTCAAGAATATCCTGAATGGATTCCTCCATCGTCCCAGCGCTGATCATCTTATACACCGCCACATTCTTCTGCTGGCCAATGCGGAAAGCCCTGTCAGTCGCCTGGTTTTCCACCGCCGGATTCCACCACCGGTCCATGTGCACAACCATCGAGGCCGCAGTGAGATTCAAGCCGGTCCCGCCTGCTTTCAACGACAGAATCATCACGGCCGGACCGTCGTCTGCCTGGAAATCACTCACTAGCCGGTCGCGCTTTTGTTGCGGAACGCCGCCGTGCAAAAAAGGCACGCTTTCTCCGAGTTGCTCGCTCAAATATGGCTGCAGAATCTCCCCAAATGCCCGGTATTGCGTGAATACCAGCATGCGCTGGCCAGACTGCACGGCGTGATCCACCAGCTCCATGAGTTTCTCAATTTTTCCTGAGCGATGTTGGCCTTTCAGCGTCACTGGTGAGCCATCGCCTAAGTAATGTGCCGGATGATTACAAATCTGTTTCATCCGCGTCAGACTGGCCAACACCATGCCCCGGCGCGCCATGCCTTTATCTTTGGTCTCGAGCTGGCGTTGCACGTCATCAACTAGAGCTTTGTACAGGGCAGCCTGTTCATCGCTCAACGTGACGGTGAGCACTTCCTCTGTTTTTTCCGGAAGATCATCGATGATGGCGGGATCTGTCTTCAGTCGCCGGAGAATAAACGGTGCTGTCAAACGTCGTAACCGATCCGTTAATGCCTCATCATTATCGCGTTCAATTGGTTTCGCGAAGTGGTGTCGGAAAAAGCTTGCCGAGCCCAGCACACCCGGATTGGTGAAATCGACAATGGAACGCATCTCGGACAAGCGGTTTTCTACCGGGGTACCCGTCAAAGCAATGCGATGGCGAGAAGGCAAAGAACGCACGCTTTTCGACGCACGGGTCGACGAGTTTTTAATAGCCTGCGCCTCATCTAGCACTACGCGATCCCATTCTATGCGTCCCAGAGCAGAAAAATCGCGACTCACAGTGCCATACGAGGTAATAACGAGATCACGTTCTGTCGCCACACGAACAAACTCATCACCAGTGGCACGCTGGCTGCCGTGGTGCACCAAGATTCGCAGGCTAGGTACGAATTTCGCTGCCTCCCGGGCCCAGTTTCCTACCACTGAGGTCGGCGCCACGACGAGTGTGGGACCAGTCGATTGTTCGCGGTGTTTTTCGATCGCAGTCAAAGACAACAGTTGCAGTGTCTTTCCTAAGCCCATGTCGTCGGCAAGCACAGCCCCCAGGTTGTTGCGCGACATCCAGTACATCCAATCCACGCCGCGGCGCTGATAATCACGCAACTGCGCATGCACGGTATCTGGGATCTCTACCCTCTGGGGTGCTGGTGTTTCCATGCCTCCGAGCAGGCTAGCGTGCCAGTTCGATCCGGTAAATTCGATGGGCTCATCGGCCATCGACTGTAGCGCCAGCTCGCGGAGATCACCGACGGTCACTTCCTGGGCACTAAAACCCCCATTGCCTGGTGCGCCATCTGCATGGGCGGCACCTGCGTTGTTCTTGACAGCGTCGTTATAGGCCTGTCGCAATCTTTCGGCTTCTGCCGCCAGTTCGTCAGCGTCGGGGGAATCCGCCAAGCGTGCCATCTCCGCTAACCGTGCGGCTTTTTCCATCCGCTTTTTCGCGCGCTTCGTGGCAGTTTCCGACAGCTGATCCATATAGCTACTGATGCGGTTGAGGGCCTGCGTATCTGCCATAACCCAGTTACCGCGTAACTTGATCAAGCCGGATTTCGAGTTCACCAATTCCGACATTTCGTCGTCGCTCAGTTCCTGGTCGCCGATGGAAAGCCGCCAGTTGTATTGCACGAGCTTATCCATGCCCAGTTGCGATTGGGTTGCTTTCTCATTGACCTCGCGAGTTTCTAGTTTGGCGGTGGTTTCGAGCTGCGACCAGGCACGTGGCAGCATGACAGTAAACCCCGCTGTACGAAGATCAGTAATGTCTGAACTCACGAAGTCCACAACATCTTCGGTATCGACGTAGACATCCCAATCACCTGCATTAGCATCGTCGTGCCGACGACGCATGCGCTCTACCGGGTCCAGGTTTGGTTCCAACATCGGCGACACCCGGATTGCTTCCAGGTGCGATTTACGAAGCAACTCGACGCTCGAGTGGTCGAGCTGGTCTGTACGAATGGGCTGTGGAGAATCTGTTCCGGAACGAACTTGCACTCGGATAGGCCACTGCGCATCCGGTTCATCTGGCGGTTCATTCACAATCACGACTAATTGCAAATCAACAGAAGTAATCGAGTCGTTCCAGTCGTTTAGACCACGTAAAAGCGCTCCTTTACCCCGCCGGATAGGTTGACCTTTCAACAGAGCTTGCGAAAAATCATGCCATGGATAAGGGCGGGGTTCGCTAGCTAATGACTGTAACTGCGCAATGGTTATCCAATGCACCAGGTGGTGGGACAGCTCATCGGAAAGATCACGGTTATTTACCGTCAAAATACCCGGACATGCAGCAATCATTTCGCTAAGCCAGCCACGTTCTGACAATCCGGTAGCAAGGTGCCACTGCGGGAACCATTCACCTGCTTGATAACTCAACCGTATAGTGACTCGCCCAGCCTGAACGAATTTCGTCAGCCCCGTATACATACGAATAAGCCAATATAAATCCGGAGCGATCGCATTGCGCTGAGATTCGGTTGCCGCAGGGGATGCGCTGTCAAGAAACTCGAGTTCACTCAGGATTTTCACAGAATCTTCTGGGGCAAAAAGCCCCATCGGAACCATAAGCGAGACGTCTTTGCCCTTGGGGGTGCGCAAGGATATTCGCGCACGATTACGGAAGCTCCGCCGCTGCAACAAAGACTCCACGATCGGAGGAAAAGTACCCGCTGGGACCTGCTCCGGTAGGACAATTTTCCGCCCTTCTACCCTCTCGATCCATAAACTCAAGCCAGAAACAGGCAGCCATAGACCATGCAGAAGGAACGAAGACATAATGGACAGACTACCAGTTCGTAATCGCGACAGAATCCAATTGTTATTATTCTGTTACTTTTGTCAGTGTTCCCTGCTAAGAGCCTAAAAATCCTGATATTTCTCTGAGTTTGACGCAGCTAACATTTGGGTGAGCTGCGAATTCTCACTACGGTAAGGCATTGGTCCACAAAAACCAGGCGTTTTGCTGTGCACGTCAACAACAGTGACCACCGACAAGGTGCTCGCGGTGGCTTGACCACGCAGGAGGCTGCCAGGTTTTCAGTGGTAAGCAGAGCTCGACAAAAACTCTTGCCTGGCCGACTAACGCCAGGCCGTGTACAAGAAACACGTATTTTACAGTACGTCAGATGTCTATTTATTAGGAGTAACGGTGACAGAATCAACCTGGTTTGTCATCGCGATCATCATCTACATGTTCGGGATGCTCGCGATTGGCTACTGGAGCTATAAACAAACAGATCAATACGACGACTACGTCCTCGCCGGCCGTGGCCTACCACCGTTCGTGGCCGCCTTATCCGCTGGCGCATCGGACATGTCCGGATGGTTGCTCATGGGACTTCCGGGCGCTTTGTTCGCATCCGGCATGGTTGAGCTGTGGATCGCCATCGGCCTCACGATTGGTGCATGGGTCAACTGGAAGGTTGTCGCCCCACGACTGCGTGCTTATTCCGAGATCGCCGATGACTCGATTACGGTTCCTTCCTTCTTCGAAAACCGCCTAGCAGATAAATCCCGTGTCCTGCGTGTTCTGTCCGCAGCGGTTATCATCTTCTTCTTTACCTTCTACGTTTCGTCTGGCATGGTCGCCGGCGGCCGCTATTTCGAGTCAACATTTGATGGTGACTACCTGCTAGGCCTGCTGATCGTGGCTGCCATCACGGTTGCCTACACCTTTATTGGTGGATTCTTAGCGGTTTCCTACACCGACACCGTTCAGGGCATCATCATGTTCCTGTCCCTGATGATCGTTCCGGTCATGGCGTTCGTTTCTTTGGACAACGGCTCCGATATCTTTAGCTTCGCAGCAAACAACAACTACGCCACCGACGGCGTTGTTGAAGCAAACCCCGAATTCTTTAACTTGTTCAACGTTGGTTCTGCTGCAGCCGTGGCAGCCATCGTCGGTAACTTCGCTTGGGGCTTGGGTTACTTCGGCCAGCCACACATCATCGTGCGTTTCATGGCTCTGCGTAACTCCACCGACGCCCGCGCCGGCCGTTTCTGGGGTATCGGCTGGATGCTGCTCTGCGTCATTGGCGCAGTATTCGTAGCCTTGGTCGCTACTGTCTTCTTCACCCAGACCGGTAACTCCATCACCGATCAGGATTCCTTCGAGACCGTATTCTTGGACATGGCACGGGTAATGTTCCACCCATTGCCAGCAGGCTTGGTCCTGACTGCGGTTCTGGCAGCGATCATGTCCACCATGTCCTCTCAGCTACTAGCGGTGTCCTCCTCTCTCATCGAGGACCTCTACAAGATGTTCGCCAAGCGCAAGCCAAACGAGCAGGTCCTGATCAACCTGTCCCGCACTTGCGTTGTTGCCGTTGCCGTTCTTGCAGGAATTCTGGCAGTGAACCCAAGCGATTCCATCCTTGGCTTGGTTGGATTCGCCTGGGCAGGATTCGGTTCCGCATTCGGTCCAGTCGTGCTGTTCTCCCTGTACTGGAAGCGCCTAAACGCTCCTGGTGCTATCGCCGGTATGGCCACCGGTGCAATCGTCTCGGTTGTCTGGGGCGTATGGTTCTCCGACATCATCTACGAAATCGTGCCAGGTTTCGCCGCCTCGGTAATTGTGCTGGTACTGGTCACCTTGGCAACCAAGGAACCAGAGACAAAGGTCAAGAAGCAGTTCGATCAGGCTTCCAAATTGACTGACATTGCTACCGAGAACGAAGACGTAGATTTCGACGAGGCAGCACAAGAGGTTAAGAAGTAACTTCTTCTTTTCCACCTCCGATTATTCTCGTGGCACGAGATCCTACGGCTGCGGGAATATAAGACATCGATAGCCTTTGGGCGAGCAACATCTCGCCCAAAGGCTATTTTTATGGTCGTACGGAAACTGTTCGCAAATTAGGCGATATCGGTTGGCTTAGTGGAGCATGGAACTTTAGTGCAATCTTTGCCGTCCAATCGCTTATGACCGCTCAACTGATGCCGCTGACTCGCACGAAGACCGCAGAGCCGGAAAAACCATCGGCTAAATCTGACAGCTCACATTCGGTAGGCACGCTGATCTACCGTGCATTTTTGCTGCTTTTATCCATAGCAACCATAACTGCATTGGTGATGGGTGCATGGTCCAAACTAAACCCCACGACGTATGACAACGCCCTCATGCTCCCTGAGTGGCAGGAGTTAGAGAACCAATTAATAACGACACCACAAAGGCAAAAAATTCCAGGATACGAACGGGACCGCTTCGGCCGTGGTTGGGGCCAACAAGGAGCCTGCTCGACGCGAGAAGCCGTGCTTCTTGCATCGAATATGCAGCCACGTTCTGAAGAATATCGCCGTCACTCCAATGAACTACCACAGCCCACCAAACCAGAATCCTGCAAGATAAAGAATATCGAGATTTGGGATGAATATGCCGGTGGCTCAATTTCGATTGTAGATTCAGCGCGCCACGTAGATATTGACCATATTTTCCCGCTTTCCGCGGCTTGGGACTTAGGGGCACATTCCTGGGAACAGACCCGTCGCCAAGATTTTGCAAACGATTACCGGAACTTGGTTCCTACCGATGCAAGTGCAAACCGAGAAAAATCAGACTCCCTACCAAACGAGTGGATGCCATCTGACGTCTCAGCACATTGTTGGTACGCTCGCAGGGTTGCATATATCGCAGTGCTCTATGAGCTATCGATTCCCGAACCAGACGTTAAGCGAATGAATAAGGCGTGCCGACTCTTCGGTCTCTTCGCTGACTAACTATGCGCTGGTAGAGTGGCATGCGGAGTTTTTGCCCCCATTAATTTCCTTACCGAAAGGGATAGTCCATGACAAGTTTTTTGATTATTCTGCACATAGTCGCGGCGGTACTGTTTATCGGCCCGTTAATGGTTGCTACTTCTGCATTCCCTGCACAAATCCAAGAAGCCAAATCCGGTACCGCTACCGCAAAAGGTGCGGCTTCAGTCCTCTACCGGATCACCAAAGCCTACGGCTTCCTGTCCGCGCTTGTTCCGCTGTTGGGTCTCGTAGTTTTCCTTAGCGATATGGAAACCTACGGCACCCAAGGTAAATTCCACGCATCGATTTTATTGGCAATTATCGCTTGGGTTATCTTGCTCGTGGTCATTCTTCCACGCCAACGCACCGCCTTGGGAGTATTGGGGATGCTTCCAGAAAGCGAGGCTTCACCAGAAGAAGACAAGATCGCTAGCTGGTCTCAGGTGAAGAAACAACTATCTATGTACGCCGGAATCTTTAATCTCATCTGGATTGTGGTTATGGTTCTGATGTTCGTATAAGTCAAACAGATCCCAGAATTCCCGTAGCTTAGCCAACAAACAGCAACGCCCGGGCCAGGAATATTTTCCTGGCCCGGGCGTTAATTATCTACAGCATAGCTACTTAGAGCACCCTACTAGCTCAGGATAATAAGCTAGCAGGCTGGACGGGAGCTCGCTAATTACGGAATTTTCCGCCTTTGCGGCCGCCCTTGTTCTGCCGACCACCGCCGTCACCGCCTCTGAAACCACCACGCGATGGCGCTCCATGATCTTTCCGGATCTTAATCAATTCACCAGAGATCCGGGTATCAGACAAGCGGTCCAATACTGCGGGATCCAAATCGCGTGGCAGCTCAACAATCGTATGCTCGGCTCCGATGTTAATACGGCCGAAATCTTTGCTACTCAAACCGCCTTCATTTGCCAATGCTCCGACGATGGCACCTGGACGTACGTGTTGGCGTTTACCCACTGCCAAGCGGTAAGGCTGGAAGTTACCATCTCGGTTATTCCGGCCACCGCGATCACGACCGCCACGATCACGGCCACCACGTCCACCTCGGTCATCAAAGTCACGGCCACCTCGGTCATCAAAGTCACGGCCACCGCGTTTATCATTGAAACGGTCTTTGCGCTTATCAGCCGGCTGTTCTTTCAGCAGGAATTCTTTGTCGCCTTGCATCTTCACAGCCAGAGCTGCAGCGATATCGTCCATGGCAACGTCATTGTTCTTCGAGTACTCACGAATCATGGTACGGAAGAAATCTTTGTCCTTCGCTGCAAGCGCCTCAGTGATGCTCTGTGCGAAGTTTTTCTTTCGCACTTCATTTACTTCATCAACCGTCGGCAACTGCATCTCTTCGAGCGTCGCCTTGGTAACTTTCTCAATGGAACGTAGCATGCGACGCTCGCGTGGAGTTACAAACAAGATCGCTTCACCACTACGTCCGGCTCGAGCTGTACGGCCGATACGATGCACATAAGACTCGGTATCGCCAGGGATATCGAAGTTAATAACGTGCGAAATACGCTCTACGTCTAGGCCTCGTGCGGCAACATCAGTTGCAACCAGAATATCTAGACGACCAGACTTCAGCTGTTCAACGGTACGTTCGCGCTGGTTTTGTGCAATGTCACCATTGATTGCCGCTGCGCTATAACCCGCTGCACGCAGTTTTTCCGCAACTTCTTCTGTCTCATGCTTCGTGCGAGTAAACACGATCATGCCGTCATAATCGATGACTTCCAAGATACGGATGAACGCATCAAACTTAGCGCGGTGCTGCGTAAAGAGGTAGCGCTGAGTGATGTTTTCGTTAGTACGCGCCTGGGACTTAACAGTTACTTCTGCTGGGTCATTCAGGTACTGCTTAGATAAGCGGCGAATACCATTGGGCATTGTGGCGGAAAATAATGCAACCTGTTTTTCCTCAGGAGTATCGGCCAAAATGCGCTCAACATCTTCTTGGAACCCCATGTTGAGCATTTCATCTGCTTCATCGAGCACAAGGTACCGAAGCTTGGAAATATCCAGGCTGCCTTTTTCCAAGTGGTCGATGACACGGCCAGGCGTGCCGACGATAATTTGCGCACCACGCCGCAACCCGGCTAGCTGAATCCCGTAGGCTTGCCCACCATAGATCGGCAAGACCTCGATACCACCGAGGTGTTTGGCAAAAGACTCAAAGCTATCTGCAACTTGCAGTGCTAGCTCGCGAGTAGGTGCCAATACCAAAGCTTGCGGGAATTTCTCGGTGGAGTCCAGCTGAGCCAGAACAGGTAAAGCAAAAGCTGCAGTTTTTCCTGTACCAGTTTGAGCCAAGCCCACCACATCGCGACCCTGCATAAGGATCGGGATGGTTTGTTCTTGAATTGGAGATGGCTTTTCAAAACCTACGGCTTTTACCGCTTCTACCACATTGGTAGGCAGGTCGAGGTTGGAAAAACCCTGAGGACTATCGTTGGCCGTAGCTTGCGCTGCAGCGTCGGTGTGCTCAGAAGTTTCGCCACTCTTAGCAACGGCACCTGCGGTGTCCTTGGTGTTGCCTTGCGAATTTTCCTGAGATTCCGACCTAGTCGATGGAGACTGACTGAAGTTATCCGGCTCGTTGTCGCCGCCGGTGGCGTTATCGGTAATGCTCATTGCCTGATACACACTACGTCAGCAAACAGAAAAACACCATTTAGCGCCAATTTTCGCACACCCGAGTTCCCCACAGCACAAAGCCACCAACCTAACAGTGAGGTGGAACACATTATTTTTCTCTATACTTGTGGCATGACTTCTCATTCAGCTGTTTCCTCTACTCCACACCACTGGGATGGTCGACACGATGGCGATGGTCCAGAATTCCACCGTTGGCATTCAGTTATCGACACAATACGAAGCAACCCTGGAGCCGCAATTCTCGGCTTCGCATGTGATGAAGGAGCCCGGCGTAATGGATGCCGTCGTGGCGCCGCCGAAGGCCCGCATGTACTCCGCGAAGCTCTAGCTAACCTTCCAGTTCACAACGCACTACCCCGATACGACGCCGGCACCGTCACAGTCAACGGCACCGATATGGAAGGCGCCCAGAACGAGCATGCCAAACTGCAAAAATAGTCGCTACCGCGCAACAGGCATTTCCTGAAGGTTAGCGTCACGGCTAAGCAAGGTTTCACGTCCCGGGATCCAAGCAAAGAATGCCAACGCAGCTACTCCAGCACTGAGTAAGAATGCCCAAGTAAAGCCCCAATTATCAGCGGCAGCACCTATCGCGAGAGGACCGAAGATCATCCCAAGGTCCATGGACATTTGAAATGCTGCGAGGACTTTGCCTCCGGAGCGTTCATTGCCAATTACATCAGCCAGTGTTGCCTGCTGCGCAGGAACTGCAATCCCAGCTGCTGCACCACTCAGGGTTGAAAGAACAAGCAGAAGCCACAATGTGTCTGCTGTTCCATAAAGCCCGACACAAAGCGCACTAGCTGCGAACCCCACCACAATCATGGGCTTACGGCCGATCCGGTCAGCTAATCGACCCGAAAACTGCAATACTATGGCGTTACCAGCTGCATAGGCAGCTAACGCGTACCCGGCAGCAGCTGCACTATCGGTAAATACCGCAGCAGCAAACAATGGAATGACTGCGACGCGCACCCCCATATTGACCCAGCCATGCGCAAAATTCGACACCAGCACGCTACGAAATGCAGTATCCTGCATAGCTTCCCTATAAGTCATTTTCGCATTGTTCGTGGGCTGCTGCGTCGAAGCATTCATTCTCGGCATTAATACCCAGACCACCACCGCTGCGAAACACAAACCGATACCATAGATCAAAAACGGCCACCGAAAACCCAAAAAAGCAAGAGCTGAACCCACTAATGGCCCGAGGATGCTGCCTAACAAAAAACTCGTGGCATAGGTGGCAGAACATTTACCTCGAATTTCTGGCGGTGCGAGTTTCACGATCAGGCCCATTGCAGAAACGGTAAACATAGTGGAACCGATTCCTGCTAAAAAGCGCAGCAACAAAATTTGCCAATATTCTTGTGCGATAGATATGAGTCCGGTGTTGATCGCGACCAGCAGCAATCCCGTTATGTATACCCGCCGAACACCGAGTTTGTCAGCTAAGATTCCCGCACCTGTCGCAAAGATGAGACGCGATACGGAAAACACCGAAATAACAGCCCCTGCAGCGGCCATGCCAACATCAAAGCTCACGACGAATTGTGGCAATAAAGGCGCTATTAAACCGTACCCCAAAGCAACCAAGAAAAACGCTGCGACCAGGACCCAAATTTCTTTGGGGATCTGCGGCCGTTCTGACTGGCTTTCAGGCTCGTAAGCATCTTTATTGGGGTTCGCAATAGGCATAGTTCTTGCGAGCCTACTCCGCAAGAACTATCAGTGTGGTGTAACCAGCCAGAATCACACCTAACACATAACGAACAAAAATTCGAACTTTTTATATCTCGTGTGCTCCCAGTTCCCTATTATCCAGCGTATGACTACACAACACGCACTTACGCACATCTCGCACACCACCCGTGACGTTGTAACCGAGATTCAGACAACCGCGAGTGATCAGCTCTTCAAGCTGGACAGTGTGCTACATCATCCGCGTTCACTAGCACGACCAATGGCAAACTGGCGTCCGCCACATCTGACCCTTGCAGTCGGTAAACATCGCCAGCTGAAAGCAACTCTTTCACGTTACCGAGTTGGCCCGCTAGCGCAATCAAGAATTCGCGGATACGGCGAACAGCGCACCCCAGCCTATGCCGTCAGCGTACGGCTCACAGACCCGGCCGGAACACCTCCGCCCATGGTTGTGGCCGAGGCCTGGATTCGGGCTATCGTGCCCCAGGACATGATCAATGCAGTGCACCTCATCGACAGGAAAGATGACACCGCGGCAATCTACGTTTGGCTCGTTGATGCAAATTATGTGCCGATACACTCACCGGCTTCAATGTTTGCAGGTTTTTCTAAAGCAGCATAGAAATCCTTTTGAGATCTATGCTGTGTTCCTAACCAGGGAGCTAAGGGCACAACACAAATTTTTATTGTGACTCAATGCCGTCATCACACGGTTTTAGCTGGAGTTCCCAGTCGTCGGCCTGCTCAACGCATAAGGACAAGACCTCAAACAGCCGGTCAAAGTCAGTGAAAGTTCCCAACTCCAGAATTTCAGGCTCTCCCCCATACTCCAAATCCCCTACTCCGGAAAAATCACTGTCAGTGTCCTGGTCATCTTGATCAACAGGCTCGCCTAAGGGCGATATCAATTCCGCATTCGCATCGGGGGTATAAGCCAGGAAAGACAAGCTGGCGGTTGGTACTCCGTCAGACAATTCCACTGACACGCGCAAATGAGAATTTTCTGCAACGTCCGCGAGCACCACCGCAGGATCATGATGGTGATGCTCAAATTCTAAGTCCGCGATCCGTTCGTCCCGTCCCTCCAGCAAATCGCGGAGGACTGTGACCACTTGGTCTGTAGCAATATGCTCGGCGACAGTAGCCACGGCATCTTCCACAGAAAATGCTACTGACACCAGCGCAGCTTCGAAATATTCATCGTCTTCGTCAACATCAGCCGCCGCAATATAGACATTTGCGGCTGGCAATACCGCATCAATTTCCACAAACTGAATCTCTATATCCGAGGTTATTGGCACAAACAGCACATCGCCATTTACGCGTGATTCCACCCCTTCGGCATCGAGGGCAGCAGCTATATCTTCAAAGAAGCTCATAAGCGCTAATCTACTACGGTAAAGCTAATCATCGACGCGGAATCCTAAATCTCTCAATAATTCTGGACGCCCAGCGCCCCATTCCAGCACGTTATATCCCTTCCAAGCTCGACGCTTGTCAGCTTTAGGGTCGTATTCCACACGAGACTGCGCATCGAAAACCATAGTTGGACGTGAGTGGTGCTGATCAGTCGGCGGTTTATATTGCGGCCAGTCAGAACCCGGTTGACCACTAGAAATAAAACTCGCCCAATGACGCTGCATTTCTGCGGTCAGCCGCTGCATGGCTTCGTCATCACGTCCAACTTTGGAGAGTAAACGAGTTTTCGAAGCTTCCGGGGTGCCAAAAACATTTGATAACTCAGCAGAATGGGCAGCGCCAATTCCGAGCTTCCGCATTAGTTGCGGGGCAAAATCAAAACGATACATCCAGGTTGGGGCTACTTCATTGTGATGGCTAGCGATCCGCACAGTCGGTGCCCAAAACAAAGCATCCGTTACTAAGTCTGCAAATTCCGCACGGCTGCGCGCGCCACCATAAGCTTTCAAAACGGTATCCGTATGTTCTGGATCATAGGGATAGAGCAAGCGTCGCCCCGCTTTAGCACGCCGAGCCGTTCGCTGGAAAAAATAGCGGGTAATCCCTGCTTCATCCAGGTTTGTTCCCAACATCAAAGGAACACGTGCCTGCCTGCCATGCTGAAATGCCACCATCGGGTGTTCCGGCAGAGACTCCGACTCCACCGTCGGCCCGAACGTCGAGTTCAGGAATTGTAACTCCCCTGCTCGCCACATCATAGACATGCCAGCACGCACTAATTCATCCGCACTAAAAGTACGCAGATCTTCTACTGTACTGTCGTGCGACAATCCCAAACGGGTCAGCAGTTGCCGCGCCCATAATTGTGACTGTGCTTTAGAATGAATCAATCCGATAGGCGGTGATTGCGCAATTGCGCGATGGAAAAGGCCGTGCGCCGGCGGTGAGCACAACAGTGCCAACACGGCAGCTCCCCCCGCTGACTCCCCCATGATCGTCACCGAATCCGGATCGCCACCAAATTGCGCGATATTTTCACGAACCCATTCCAAGGCCAAAACTTGGTCCCACAAAGCAGGATTAGCGACGCAATCTCCACCCAGACTGCGTAGATCGAGGTAGCCAAGCACGCCAAGCCGGAAATTCAGAGATACATAAACAACATTCATTACGCGGGCTAAGCGATAACCTCGCAGCATGTTTTGATGGCTTGCACCCATCAGAAAAGAACCACCGTGAAAATAGACCACAACCGGCAATCTTTCCACGGAATGTGGACGCACAATGTCCAAATGGAGGCAATCCTCATCCCCTATGAGCCGTTCACTGAGTCCATAGTTCGGTTGCGGGGCCGGTGATTGGTAGCGTGTGCAATCTAAAATTCCTTGCCATGGCCGTGGTGGTTTCGGCCGACGAAACCGCCCTGCACCACCCGTAGGCGCACCAAACGGGACCCCTTTCCAGACTGCAATAGTGCCGTCCTGAGCGAATTCACCTTGAATTTCTCCACTACTGATGCGTACCCGCGGATAATCCGACGTCAGGTGTGACGATTCATCCATAATGCCCCAGGCTAGTTACCCCAGCAAGGATTAGCACGTACCGTCGCAAGCAGTGAAATACACGCGTTGGCATATGAGGTGCCATTACACAACGCATAAGCGCGTAGAATGAATGCAAACTGTCTATTAAGCTTGAAAAGAGCGTAAGTCAGACAGCAAATGCGCAGATTAAACGAATGCACGCAAATTAACGGAAAGAGGCGAGCACCTGCCGTGAGCACTAACAATCCCTTCGGCTTGAGCACCTGGCTAGCAGACGAGTTGTACCAGGAGTACAAGAAAGATCCACAGTCGGTGGATAAAGAATGGCGCGAGTTATTTGATAAGCACGGCGCCCCATCCAGCATTGCCGAGTCATCGGAAGCCAATTCCGAGGAAACCGCCGGCACCACCAAAGCCCAAAAAGCTCAAGGTGGAAAAGAGGCTGCTAGTGTGGCACCACCGACACAGAAATCGTTGTCGCATAAGCGGGAACAACGTGAGTCTGTAGTAGAAGAATCTGCACGTAAGGCTAAGAACAAGGCAGGCGTTGATAAGCGCGACGTCGCTCCAAAAGCGCCGAAGAAGGCACCTTCACCGTTAGACGAACTACCGGACTACGAGGGCGGCGAATCCAAGGCTCTCAAAGGCATGTTTAAAGCCATTGCCAAGAACATGGATGAATCTCTAGAGATTCCAACCGCTACTTCCGTGCGTGATATTCCAGTCAAGCTTATGTGGGAAAACCGCTCCCTAATTAACGAGCACTTGAAGCGCACCCGTGGTGGCAAGATCTCGTTCACTCACATCATCGGTTATGCCCTGGTCAAGGCGACCCAGAAGCACCCTGACATGAATGTGCGTTATGAACTTGTTGATGGCAAAAAACCCACCGTGGTTTACCCAGAAGACATCAACTTGGGCTTGGCCATTGACTTGCCCCAAAAGGATGGTTCCCGCGCGCTAGTAGTTGCCGCACTGAAAAAGGCGCAGGAGAAGAACTTCGCCGAGTTCATCGAAGCCTACGACGACATCGTAGCGCGGTCCCGCAAAAATAAACTGACCGCAGCCGACTTCCAAGGTGCAACGATTAACCTAACCAACCCAGGTGGCATCGGCACCCGACACTCCATTGCGCGTTTGACCAAGGGGCTTGGAACCATCATCGGTGTTGGATCCATGGACTACCCTGCCGAGTTTGCTGGTGCCTCTTCCGACCGTCTGGCAGAACTTGGAGTCGGCCGTTTGGTCACTCTGACCTCTACTTATGATCACCGCGTCATCCAAGGCGCAGAATCCGGCGAATTCCTGCGCACCATGTCACAGTTACTTGTCGACGACGTCTTCTGGGATGAGCTGTTTTCCGACCTGCAAATTCCTTATGAGCCAATGCGCTGGGCCCAAGATATCCCGAACACAGGAATCGATAAGTCCACCCGCGTCATGAACCTCATCGAGGCATACCGTTCGCGTGGTCATCTGATTGCTGATACCAACCCGCTGCGTTGGAAGCAACCGGGCTTGCCTTCCCCAGACCACCGTGACTTGGATATCCGCACCCATGGCCTGACGCTCTGGGATCTGGACCGCACCTTCCATGTCGGTGGATTCGGCGGTAAAGAATCCATGACTTTACGTGAGGTTCTCTCACGCCTACGTGCCGCCTATACGCTCAAGGTCGGCTCTGAGTTCACCCACATCATGGACCGTGATGAGCGTGAATGGCTGCGCGATGCCCTTGAAGCCGGAATGCCAAAGCCAACCAATGCCGAACAGAAATACATTCTGCAAAAGGTGAACGCTGCTGAAGCATTTGAGAACTTCCTGCAGACAAAGTACGTCGGCCAGAAGCGTTTCTCCCTGGAGGGCGCAGAAGCTCTGATCCCTCTGATGGACTCGGTCATCGACACCGCCGCGGGCCAAGACCTCGACGAGGTGGTCATCGGCATGCCACACCGTGGTCGTTTGAACGTGCTGTTCAACATCGTCGGCAAGCCACTGGCAGAGGTCTTTAACGAGTTCGACGGTAACTACAAGGGCGGCCAAGCTGGCGGTTCCGGTGACGTGAAGTATCACCTCGGCGCTGAAGGCGAGCATCTCCAGATGTTCGGTGATGGTGAAATCAAGGTCACCTTGACTGCGAACCCTTCACACTTGGAAGCTGTCAACCCGGTGGTAGTTGGTATTTCCCGGGCAAAACAAGACATCCTGGACCGCATCGAAGGCAGCCATGACAAGCGAGTCGTGCCTCTGTTGCTGCACGGAGACGCATCCTTCGCTGGATTAGGCATTGTGCAAGAAACCATCAACTTGATGGGACTAGATGCTTATAACGTAGGTGGTTCCATCCACGTAGTCGTCAACAACCAGGTTGGTTTCACGACTACTCCAGACTCTGGTCGCTCCACTCTGTACTCCACAGATCTCGCGAAGGGCTTCGATTGCCCAGTTTTCCACGTCAACGGTGATGACCCGGAGGCTGTTGTTTGGGTTGGTCAGTTGGCCACGGAATATCGTCGACGCTTCGGCAAAGATGTCTTTATTGACCTAATTTGTTACCGCTTGCGCGGACACAATGAGGCAGACGACCCATCAATGACCCAGCCACTGATGTACGAGCGCATCGGAAACCGCGATTCGGTTCGCCAGAAATACACTGATGAGCTCATCGGTCGTGGTGACCTCTCTGAGGAAGACGCTGAGGCGGCCGCTCGAGACTTCCGCGACCAGATGGAATCCGTGTTTAACGAGGTTAAAGAAGCCGAAAAAAATGGGCCGCAAGAACAAACTGGTATTGCCGCTTCTCAGGAGCTGACTCGCGGTCTGGATACCTCAATTTCGGCAGATACGTTACGTGAGCTGGGTGAAGCTTATCTGAATCTGCCAGAAGGCTTCGAGCTACACGACCGCGTCGCACCAATCGCGGAAAAACGTGCCAAGTCAGCCGTCGAAGGCGGTATTGACTGGGGCTGGGGCGAGCTCATTGCTCTGGGTTCTCTGGCGAGTGAAGGCAAGCAGGTTCGTTTGGTTGGTGAAGATTCCAAACGCGGTACATTCACTCAGCGCCACGCAGTGACTTTCAACCCGAACACCGCTGAGCAGTACAACCCGCTACACGCACTGGCTCAAGAAACCGGCAATGGCGGCAGCTTCGAAACCTACAACTCGGCGTTAACCGAGTTCGCTGGACTGGGCGTTGAATATGGTTATTCTGTCGGTAACTTGGATGCTGTTGTTGCTTGGGAAGCGCAGTTCGGCGACTTCGTCAACGGTGCGCAAACCATCATCGACGAGTACGTCTGCTCTGGTGAGGCTAAATGGGGCCAGTTGTCCAAGGTCATCCTTCTCTTGCCACACGGTTACGAAGGACAAGGCCCCGACCACTCCTCTGCGCGCATTGAGCGTTTCCTGCAACTAGCTGCAGAAGGCTCCATGACCATCGCCCAGCCATCGACGCCAGCAAACCACTTCCACTTGTTGCGTCGTCACGCACTGGGCACAATGTCTCGTCCGCTCGTGGTCTTCACGCCGAAATCTATGTTGCGTGCAAAGGCTGCAACCTCTGAGGTAGCAGAATTTACCGAGGTAACCTCTTTCCGTTCTGTTATCAACGACCCTCGTTTGGTCGATGCCGATAACAACGTCATCGGTGACGCAGACAAGGTGAAAACTGTAATGCTGTGTTCCGGTAAGGTCTACTACGAATTGGAAAAGCGTCGCCAAAAGGATGAGCGTGAAGACATCGCGATTGTCCGTATCGAGATGCTGCACCCAATCCCGTTCAACCGCCTGTCGGAAGCATTCGACAGCTTCCCGAACTTAGAAGAGATTCGCTTTGTTCAGGATGAGCCAGCTAACCAGGGCCCCTGGCCGTTCTACAACGAGCATTTGCACGAGCTGATTCCAGATATGCCTCGTATGCGTCGTATCTCTCGCCGTGCACAGTCTTCGACGGCTACCGGTATTGCTAAGGTGCACCAGCTGGAGCAGAAGCAGCTCATCGACGAAGCATTCGCTGACTAAAACCTGGTTCCAGTACGCGCATTCGCTTAACCCGCTTGCGGTGAGCCAAGGCATCTGTTGTCTTGCATCACCGTAAGCCCCAAAAAGCCATGCAACTGGTCTTTGTAGCGCCCTCAAACGGACACCGCTACATTTCGACGGTGCTGGCTGCAGACTTCCTATCTCTGCAGCCAGCACCGTCGCACCATTGCATGGCTTTTCTGCTGCGCAAACTTAAGTTCGAAGCCTTCGGGAACAACCAAGGCGGCACAACTTTCCAGTTCGCCATCACAAGGGTCCAATCCCTACCGAAGCTTGCGCGGCTTTACAGACGCTAAGCCCCAACCTCGTGCAATCAAGCCTCGTCGCTAACCGAATCTAGGGATTCCCCAGTTACGTTGACGCTAGCCCATTGCCCGACCGCATCCTCGGCGCTGAGACCGTCGGCAAGCTTGTCTTCTAGTTCTTCCAAGGCCCGCTTATCGATCAGCCGAGTAACGCCCTCAATTGCTCCAAATTCCTCTCGGGAAAACAAACGAGAGCTAAACAGTGGTGTGAAATCTTGCGGAAGATCCAATTCTGCATCCGGACAGCCTTCAGCAGATGACGGATTGGTAGTCACGATATGCACCGGTAAAAGGCCCATAACCTCACGGTGTAAGTGTTCGTGAATATCCGTCGCGTTAGGATCACGCTGTTCGTCCTCATCTTGCTGGCTGGCAAGCTCCTTCGCGAGTACCGGGCTCGTGTCTTCCACGAATTTTCCAGTACAAGTAATCATGAAATCTGCTTTTCCGGTCTGCAACTGTTCCCAGCGGTCCGCGGTACTAACGGCGTCGTCGCCGAGTACGTGGGCTTCACGGCCAGACTCACGAAGTACTTGACGGTAAATATACGCCCACAAGAGTTGCTCGGTTGATGAACTGTCTGCAGTAATGCGCACTGCACGGTCTTGAGCATCAGCTGCGGCGGTACGAGAATCTGATTGCTCTTTATTGTTTGCCTGCTCAACCTGATTAACATTCTCTGGTGAGGAGCATGCAGTCAACAGCACGGTGGTTGCCAGCACAGTTACAAGCGAGCGTTTTTTCACGTTATTCATCGTTATTCATCCTAGCCACGCTGTGCAGTTTACAGATTAACTAGCAGGACTAAGATGGGTAATAATGAGTGCCATTACAGAATCAGCAGTCCGCGAAGCCTTGGCGCGCGTCGAAGACCCGGAGATCGGAAAACCAATTACTGATCTCGGCATGGTGAAATCCATAACAATCGACGGCGCCGACGTTAATGTCGAGGTGTACCTCACCATTTCTGGGTGTCCGATGAAATCGACAATTCAGTCGAATACCCAGGCAGCCGTTGCCGAAGTCGACGGCGTGGAGAATGTCTCGGTATCGCTTGATGTCATGAGCGATGAACAACGCAGGGAGTTACGTAACTCCCTGCGTGGATCGCAGCGCGAACCAGAAATCCCGTTTTCCAAGCCAGAAAGCACCACGCGAGTTTTCGCCGTCGCTTCGGGTAAAGGCGGCGTCGGCAAATCGTCAATGACTGTTAACTTGGGGGCTGCGCTAGCAAACCAAGGATTAAAAGTCGGCATCGTCGACGCCGATATTTACGGCCATTCTGTGCCCAATTTACTGGGATCTACTGAGGCTCCGACCGTGATCGACGATATGCTCATGCCTCCGCAAGCCCATAACCTAAAATTTATTTCCATCGGGCAGTTTGTGGAAGGTAACGCCCCCGTCGTGTGGCGTGGCCCAATGCTGCATCGTGCAATCCAACAATTTCTTGCCGACGTATTCTGGGGCGATCTCGACATTCTGCTGTTGGATCTACCACCGGGAACTGGAGATATTGCGCTCTCAGTCGCGCAGTTGATTCCTAACGCCGAGTTGTTAGTAGTCACTACGCCACAAGCGGCAGCAGCAGAAGTCGCAGAGCGTGCAGGATCGATCTCCCAACAGACGCGGCAACGCGTAGCCGGCGTTATCGAGAATATGAGCGCCATGGTGATGCCGGATGGTTCCACAATGGACATCTTCGGTTCCGGTGGCGGAGAAATCGTTGCTCAACGCCTAACTACACTGGTAGGTACAGAAGTTCCGCTGCTGGGACAAGTGCCACTCGATCCCCCTTTGCGTTCACACAGTGACGAAGGCACCCCCGTGGTTTTGGCAGAGCCCGACAGCCCGGCTGCAAAAGAAATCACAAAAATCGCTGCCGGTTTAGCGAAACGACGCACGTCACTGGCTGGCAAGCCACTAAACCTTGGGGTTAATTAAATTCTGCAGGGTTGCTCCACGGGATAATTTCTCCGCTGGGGCATCATTTAGGTACGGCACCTCGCCAGCCTAAATCACATCAGCCCAGTTAAATTCCGCTTTACCGCCGGGGTTCTGATGACCTGTGCCTGATTGCCGGGGTCGGCGAGCCTGCTCATCGATGGTATTTTCCTGGTTTCCGGCCCGCTGTTTACCGGCTGAGTCACCTCCGGAGCTTTCTAAGCGATGCTTATGCTCCGGCTGCACCTGGGTACGCTTTTCTTGGCCCTGAGACGTTTTTGCAGAGCCCAGTCCGCTAGCAGCATCTTTCCCGCGCCCCTGTTCTTTCAAAATGGTGCGGGGGTCAAATTGGTTGAAGAAGTCATCGTCTTCGTCGAAAAGCGTCTTCGCGATAGCAGCACGCGGGCCCATACGGCTCAATTGACCAACTTTTTCAAGAGGTGCACGGAATTGTTCAAACTCAGTGCCGAGTTCTTCGAACTCGCCGTTAAGTTCTTTTTTCGCATTATTGATGGCCTTACGGGCGGCAAATACCGCGGCTCGAATATCCTGTAATAGCCCAGGTAAACGCTCGGGACCGATGACGATAATCGCCACCACAATGATGACGGCAATCTCCGACCAACCGATATTGGAAAACACGAAACTAGTTTAGCGTCTAGTCGGAGCGATTTCGAAGCACCGTACGTCCCAACTTTTCAAGACGACGCAGCAAATCGGACTGTGTTTTTTCACATCGGGCATCATCTGATTGGGAATCGTTAGATACATCCGCTATCCCTCGCAGTCGGTGTAACAACGATTCAGGCACTTGCACCTGCTGATCACCGTTGCAGCTACGCAAAGCCTGGGCTGCGCGACGTTGTCTATGGACATCAGCACGGCAACTTTCGCAAAGCACAAGATGTACCCGTGCGTTGTGTTCTGATTTGCGTGTCATTTCCCCGTCCACAAACGCGGTGATGGCCTCAGGTCCTAGATGGTCGAATCGACGGCGGGGTTTTGCGACACGCTTCTTTTTCTCCGGGCCGGATTCTGCAGGCGTCATGATAAAAATTGACTCGCCTCCCTCGTGAATACTCAGGTTAGCCACGTCCACATTGCTAACGTGTACGCAGCAAGATCTGGGTTTCTTCGTTGTGGGTCGCTTCTTGCTCTAGGTAGGCACGCAGTTGTGAACGCCCGCGGTGAATACGGGAACGCACGGTGCCCATCTTCACACTCAGCGTAGCGGCAATTTCCTCATAGCTCATCCCTACGACATCACACAAAACGATTGCGACTCGGAAATCCGGTGCAAGCTCATCCAATGCTTTTTGCAACGCAGGATCCAAATTGGCGACATTATAAGCCTGTTCAGGCGTCATACCGTTACCAGCAAAACGCTCATAATCCTCTGGTAGCGATTCCATACGAATCTTGGAGCGATGCCGCACCATGTCTAAGAATAAGTTGGTCGTGATCCGGTGCAACCAACCAGCGAAAGTACCGGGTTGATAATTTTGCAGCGAGCGGAATACACGCATGAATGTCTCTTGCGTGAGGTCTTCAGCATCTTGTGGATTTCCCGCTAAACGAAACGCTAAGCGGTAGACGCTATCAGCGTGCTCAACCACTAACTCGTCCCAGTTTGGCATCGCACCAACACCTTCATCGAATGCTTCGGTGCCGCGCAGTTCCGCGGTGGATTCTATGCTCCCTGGGGCGCCATCCTGGATCGTCATAAGCATGATTGTGCTACAAGTCTCTCAAGAAAGCCAACCTACTACCTGTGTTATCACTGTGAACCACTAACAGCACCAACCAGGCGCTATGCACCGCAACAACCGAGAAACACTACAGACAAAGTCTTCAGCAAAATAACACAGCAAAGCACGCTGGAGAGGACTATGAACACTCTCTGCTGCTTGGGAAAAATTTAACTAAAGGCGTTTAGCAACGGTTTTCGCTAATCACCCGCGCCACATTGCAGCGTATACTGCAAAAAATATTTAGACTGTTGGTGTGTCTACTTCAGAGAATTCTCCGCACACTTCACCAGTCTCAGCCATGCTCGGATATATTGACTCCACCGCGGTGGTTTCTGAAGGCCTGCAGGCTGCACTCGCCCACGCCCAGGAATATTCGCTGCCTGCCCCGGATGCTACTGTCGGGCAACTTTTAACCACCCTCGCTGCAAGCGCCACGCATCCAGACAACCCAAAAAGCGCAGGCGTAATCGCAGTCAGCCCAGCGTCAAGCGTGGTTGGCCTATATCTCTTGCAAGGCTTACCCGAAAAAGGAGTTTTGACCTGCATTGACCCCGAGGTGGAACATCAGCGACATGCCAAACATGCATTTCGGGAAGCCGGATACAGTGCTTCGCGAATCCGCTTCTTACCGTCACGTCCACTCGACGTAATGGGAAGATTGGCTGCAGCCTCGTACCAAGTGATTTATGCCGACGTACCGTCGACCGATCTCCCGAAATTGGTCGAAACCGCCTGGCCATTATTGGGGCGCCGAGGCACCTTAGTTCTGGCAAATTCGCTTCTCGACGGCACCATTGGTGACTCCTCACGCAACGACCGCGCAACCCACGCTGCACAAACCGCAGATGAATACTGCAGGAAACTCGACGACGCTATCGTCACCCGCCTACCCCTGGGCTCAGGGTTGACTCTGGTCACAAAACTGTAAGCACAAACCTATCCTGACCTGCAGTGACCCACTTTTAGCAGGCATTCCTGCTGCAAGACATTACAAACATCACTACCCTGGTCGTGAGTTCAAAGACCCAAGGAGAAATCATGACTGAGATCCATCGACCGGAACTCCACATCACCCCGGAACGTGGCGTGCTAGATGCCCCTGCTGGAGTTCTGCTCGACGGTAATGATTGGCACGTGTTCTATCAATACCGCCCCGAGGTTCCGGGACCGGCACGCTGGGCACATACGATCTCTCAAGGTGATCCGTTCTCTTGGTTCGAATGCGATGACGTATTAGCACCGGTCGGAGGGGAGCTGACGGTTCGTGCCGGTTCTGTGGTTCCTATCGACGGGGACGGCACACAAGATGCCAACTTATATTTCACTTCGGTAACTTCCGGTGGCACGAACATTCAGCTCGCAAAGATGAATGAGCTTACCGCGGATTGCCCGCTGTCTGAAGAACACACAGCCTTAAACCCAGCGATCAATCGTGTCTCGGCGGTGCTCGAAAATCAGGAAGGTTTCCAACGTTTCCGTTCACCGTGTGTGGTTCCGAATTGGCAAACCCCGGTCAATCGAGAAGCTGGGCATGCTGGCTGGTTGATGTTGGCTTTAACTGGTGATGCGGAGACTCCTACCCCGGTTATCGCCACGTCGCAGGATGGTCAGTCTTGGGATTTCCAAGGGGAACTGGAATTTGAGGGTGAGCTCGGTTTAGATCTTTCCCCGGAAGAAGGCCAGCTCTCCACTATCGTTGCCCCACGTATTTTGCGTTTGCGTGATGAGGTCGACGGCGAAATCTATGATATTTTATTGCTCACTCTAGAGCGCGCTGGCGTGGATATTTCCGGTTACCTCGTCGGCACGTTACGCGGGACAACCTACCATGTGCGCAGTGGCTTCCGCCGTATCGACCACGGCCATGATTTCACACGCCCACGCAACACCAACATGACCACAGGCACTACCCTGCGGGGATCCACGAATAACTCGACAAACCCGGCTGATTATTACACAGAAGCCGCTCTCTTTGGATTCATCAACGGGGTAGGTCGACACGACGATCCAACCCAGCATCCTTCGCTTACCGACGAAGGTTGGGCGAATGCTTTAACGCTGCCACGCATGATTTCTCTGCAGGACGGTCTGCTGTACCAAACACCACCTGCTGGGCTACCGGAAGCTATATCTGCATCTGAGCGAGCACATGGCTACACCGTTTTGTGTGAGGTTCCGGCCGATGAAGGTTCCGCTCTAACGGTGTCGTTAATGGACTCCAACGGCAAAGAAACTGCCCGTATCACGCATTCCGGTGACACGCTAAGCATTGACCGTAGCGTCGGTCCTAGTGATCGATACCGGGACGAAGCCCCCGCTGTAGCAGAACTTGCCGATGGCGACAGCGATTCTTTGACCATCATTGTTGATGGTTCCACGGTCGAAGTTTTCGCGGATGGCGGCTGCGTGGCAATGACTTCGCGCGTATATTTCGACGGTGGATGCTCTGCGATTGAAGCTAAAACTACTGGGCATGCGAAAATAGAGCGCGACTGGCACCGCAGCGCTTCCTAAATTTAAACTCCCCCATGCTCGATGCATGTGAAGAGCTGCGCTCAAGCGGGTTTGCTGAAGCAGTCCACGCGCCCCCGCGCAGTCACTGTCATGATTTCCGGTAGTTTCGCTAAACGCTTTTCCAAGTCTGTAGCAGCAATATGGCGCGCGGACGGGCTCATGCCAATCTGGGCGCTGATCGAGGACTTATCCAAACGCATCGTAAATTCGACGAACGTCGGATCGTCCAATGAAGTTAATAGTCCTTCGGCTTGGTCATGTAGCCGAGCAACCTTGTCTTCTTCCACGTCAACGATGCCCAAAGGTTCCCGCAATTCTTGCAAATGCCCAGCATGGGGAGTCAGCACAACCAGTTGACCACCAGGTTTGAGCACCCGTGCAAATTCCGGCATGTTCCGTGGAGCAAAAACCACAGAAAGAGCATCAGCGCAAGCGCTAGCGATTGGTAGCCGTTGCCACACGTCTGCGACCACAGCTCCTGCTTTCGGATGGCATTTAGCTAGTTGTTTCGCGGCCGGGGTGGAAATATCCAGCCCTATCCCGCGTGCTCCTGCAATGCTATCGAGAGTATGTGACAAGTAATATCCAGTACCTGCGCCCGACTCAATAACTACCGGGGCATGATCGCTACCGGTCAATGCTGCAGTATTAGCCAAATCAACCGCCGCCACCATCGCAGAAGTGACGGCCTCCACAAACGGCGCAAAATGCCCGTGCGAAAGAAACGTTTCCCTCGCTTGCACCATTGCTGCGCTATCACCATCGTGCTTGCGGCCCGCCCCCGGAAGCAGCGTAACGTAGCCTTGTTTAGCAACGTCGAAACTATGGCCAGATTCGGATACTAGACGGCGAAATTCATCTTCCCCGTGCAACGCTGTCCCATCGTTCGGATCAGCCAGCAGGTCAACTACCTCATGGAGCATCTCATTCTTCCTTTTATCTCTCAGTATCCTGTGCACGTTGTGCATGCGGGGCTTGTTGCGCACGCAGGCGGTCTATTTCTGCTTGACATTCGGCTAGTACCGCATCAACTTGATCCGCACGGTAGCCACGCGGCACAACCGAAAATTCCACCGCTGCAAGCTGCCCGTGTGCGACAGCTCTTCGGTTAGCAGAAACAATCTGGCTCTCCGTCTCTTGGTGTGCAGCATCTGCAGAGTCCCCACTGCTTTGTGCGGTACCAGGGTGGGCTGCCAAGTCATGAATGCCGAAAAATTTAGCCCAGAGCACAATTCCCAATATTACGAGAACCGCGATGATGAGCACTAGAAAAATCCATGATAGAAACATCGGCCCGAATTATTCCTTGTCGTTAGTAGTCTACGAAATTATCTAGAATGCTCATGCCGGTTTAGCAGACCCCATAGTCAGATAGACTCGGGCGTTCTAGACTTTGTGTCTGCGTTAGCGCTGATATTGCCCCATTCAACTTTAAATGTGTCGCTTCGGTAGTTCGTCCTAGTTCGTCTGAACCAAGGCAAGGATACTGTTCGGCCCGTCCAAGGATTGTGGCTGCAACTACATCTGCCATTGGGGCTAATTCTGCCAGGGGTTTGTTCCGATGATGTCGGGTACCTAGCTCTACCTGAGTAATAGCAGCAGCACCATAGGCGCCAGCAATATCGATCAACAATCCAGCTTCGACACCAAATCCACCGACAAAAGGAAGCGTTAACGCCGCCGAACGTCGAATCGCATATTCCCCACCCAAAGGTTGCGCGATGTGTGCCAAATGCGGAAATAGTAGCCTTAGCAGGGGTTTCGCAGTTAGTTCCGTCACCCGTCCGCCGCCACTATCGGCCCCCTGGTAGCCCCGACGATAGATTGGTTTCACAAGTTGCTTGGTACTATCTTCTGCCAATGGTCGCGCAAGTCTGCTGACTAGTTCAGCAGGGGGCTCTACCAAATCGGCGTCGACAAATACGACATAATCACCGCGTGCTTCTGCAACTCCACGCCACAACGATTCTCCTTTGCCTGGCTGTGTTGGCACACCGCGGCCCGGCGCAGCATCCTGCCAGTTAATAACCTTGGCACCAGCAATTTTCGCACGATGGGCAGTGGCATCGGAAGAATCAGCATCGATAACGATGATTTCTCCAGGCTGCTCTGCAGCAATTGCAGCCACTACTTGCCCAACAGTATTTTCTTCATCCAGTGCGGGGATCACTACGCTTACGCGGTGCATGAAGTCGGTAGCCTGCATCATAACAGCCCGCGAATGGTGTCTTCAGGCGCGCGTAAACCTGCAATTGCTTCTGTCATTTTAATGACATCGAGAGTTTCTGCCACCTCGTGTACACGGAAAGCTGCTACACCACGAGCAGCAGCCCATGCGGTTGCTGCCAGTGTCCCGACGACTCGCTCACGAGGCGCTCGTTGTAATGTTTCGCCGATAAAATCTTTATTCGACAGTGCCATAAGAACCGGCCATCCGGTCGCAACAAGTTCATCGCAACGGCGCAATAATTCCAGCCCATGAAAGGTATTTTTTCCGAAATCATGCGTGGGGTCAATGAAGACCTTATTTTCCGGCACACCGCAGGCTACGGCACGTTCTGCTAATGACGTGGTCTGTGCAATCACATCAGCTACCACGTCGTCGTAGTGCACGCGATGTGGGCGGGTGCGCGGAGTGTTGACTCCGGTATGCGAGCAAACGTATCCGACCCGGTGTGCCCCGGCAACTTCAATGAGTTCTGGGTCATATCCGGCCCACGTATCGTTAATGAGCCTAGCTCCGGCGCCAATCGCTGCCTCGGCAACATCAGCACGCCAGGTGTCCACAGAAATGGTGACGTTAGGGTTTAGCTCATGCACAGCAGCGATCGTTGGGATTACCCGGTCGATTTCCTCTGCAGCATCAACGTCGTCACCGGGCCCAGCTTTTACTCCTCCAACATCGATAATGCTCGCCCCATCGGCAATGGCTTGTTGTGCACGTGCCAACGCGGAATCTTCGGCAAAAGTCGCGCCTTTATCATAAAACGAATCTGGGGTGCGATTAATAATCGCCATGATCTCAGTCATCAACTCTAGCCTTACTATCTGCGGTGTTCGTCTCAGTAAAACGTTCGTGGACGCGCACAATATGGGCAATAGCCTCGTCTACGTCGTCAGTCACGATGAAGAGATCTAGATCGGCCTGATCGATCATGCCTTCTGCGACCAGACGTTGCTGCAACCAATCCACCAGGCCAGACCAAAATTGCTTCCCGACAAGCACGATCGGAAAGCTAGTAACTTTTTTGGTTTGCACCATGCACAGGACTTCAAATAACTCATCGAGCGTTCCCAAACCTCCAGGTAAGCAGACGAATGCTTGGGAATATTTCAAAAACATGGTCTTGCGTGCAAAGAAATAGCGGAAATGAATACCTAACCCAATATAGTCATTAAGCTGCTGTTCAAATGGCAGCTCGATGCCTAGCCCCACGGACCGGCCACCGGATTCGAAGGCTCCTTTATTGGCGGCTTCCATCAATCCTGGTCCACCCCCGGTGATCACTGCGTAATCATTCTCAACTAGTTTGGCAGCGATCTGCTCGCCCCACTCGTAGTATTCCTGCCCGCGTGGGATTCGGGCAGAACCAAAAACCGTCACCGCTTTCGGCAACTTCGCCAAGGCATCAAAGCCAGATACAAATTCGCCCTGGATGCGTAAGATCCTCCAGGGGTCGGCATGCATCCAGTCATGGTCAGCACTGCGTTCCAATAAGCGCTGGTCATAAGTTGATTGCGAAAGGTTTTCGTCGCGCGTGATCACCGGACCCCGCATATTCATTTCCCGACGCTGGCCGTCACGCCTTGCATCGCCGTCACGCCTTGCATCACTATTGTCAGCTTCGTGGGCGGAGTAATCTGCATGCGGGGAACATTGTTCATGCGGGGGCACTGAACGCTCTTTGGGGGTTTCTGCAGCCATATTAGGAAGGTAATTCCTCTTTCTGGAGGTAGTCAACAAGTTGTTGCGCTACCTGGGTAATCTGCGCTGTCGGGCATTGTTCATCGCGTTTATGCGCAAATCCTGGGTCCCCGCAACCGAAGTTGACGGCTGGCACACCTAGCGCACTGAACCGAGCTACATCGGTCCAACCAAGTTTCGCGCGATAATTTCCGCCTACCGCTTCTAATAAGCGCTTAGCGACGGGCGCCCCCAGGCCTGGTAACGCTGCGCCTGCACTGTCATCAATTTCCACGCTCAGTAGCGAATCGTCGGCGAGATTTCTAAGCCCCAATACCTCGAGTGCGTGTGCGAGTGCTTCGTCTTCACTACGGTCCGGGGCGTAACGGAAATTCACGAACATCCATGCATCATCCGGAATAGTATTTGTCGCAACTCCTGCTTCCAGGTGCACAATATTGAGGCCCTCGCGATAAGTACAGCCATCAATCGTCACTTTACGTGCCTCATAATCGGCGACTTTGACCATCACCGGCGCCAGAGTATGGGCTGCATTCGATCCCAACCATGACCGAGCAGAGTGCGCGCGTTGTCCACGCGCAGAGATTTTCAACCGCAGAGTTCCCTGACAGCCGGCTTCAATCATGCCGCCTGATGGTTCACCCAGTAGTGCCAGGTCGCCAGCCAACCACTCAGGGTGATCGCGTTGCAGATGGTACAGACCGTTGTACTTGGTGGCTACCTCTTCGCCCTCATAGGCGATCATCGTGAGATCGCACGAAAGATTGCCGGTTTTTACCAACCGCGCAAAAACGTGTAGGTAAACAGCCAAACCAGATTTCATATCGGTAGTTCCGCAGCCATGCATGATTGTTTGCCCATTCGCATCCTCAGTCAAATGGTGCGGCACGTTATCCGCAATAGGAACGGTATCCACGTGACCTGCGAGAACAACGCGGGTATCACGCCCGGTATTGGTTTTTGCGCAGACCGTATTGTTATAACGCTGCACCACAAAATCGATTGCTGCATGCTTCCGAACTGCGTAGAGCGCGGATTCGATGGCATCAGCAATATTCTTTTCATCATGGGACGGTGATGCAATGTCTACCAATGCCGCAGTCAAAGAGACTGGGTCAGCATCGAAATCTAAGTACGGCACAGCCTGCTCCCCGGAATTCCGCGAGCTATCTTCTTGTTCACTAGACGACTGATGTTTTTGCTCGAGTGGTGTCTTCACAGTGCCCAAGCCTACCGCGCTTGCGGTCTGCATTCGCACCCTATTTTGCACAAACTGCCGGTTCACTCCCCTTCGATACCGCAGCAACTAGCATATTTTCTTGCTCGTGAGTCCACGATCCGGACCATCCGAGGACAAGTAACCGGCATTTATTTCGCCCCGTATCGTGAGCAAGAAAACGTTCTGGACTAGGGTGTTGAGTATTCTGCAAAGCGATTGTTCATTTTAAGCAACAGTCACCGGAGCCATCGGACGCAGATCGACCGGCCATAGCGGGACCGGCCGAAGAGAAAAAGAAAGGCGCAACTCATGTCGCAACCACAAGCTGGGGCGTCACCAGCGAAAAAACAGGGCGCGAACCTGATGAAAACCCGCCATCTGACCATGATGGGGCTGGGTTCTGCTGTCGGTGCAGGGCTGTTCTTAGGGGTCGGTCTGGGAATCCAAATTTCCGGCACCTCAGTATTGCTGTCCTATATCGTCGCCGGAATTCTTGTCACCCTGATCATGCGCATGTTGGGTGAAATGGCCGCCGCCCGGCCATCATTGGGCTCTTTTTCGACGTTTTCTGGCATGGCTTTCGGTAACTGGGCACGATTCACCAACGGCTGGATTTATTGGTTCATGTTAGTCATGGTGATGGGAGCGGAAATCACCGGAGCATCAGCGATTATTGGTGCCTGGTTTGGTATTGCACCAGTGATTCCGGCCCTCGTCGTTGTTGTTCTTTTTGCTCTGGTGAACTTCGCTAACGTCCGTGGTTTCGGTGAATTTGAGTTCTGGTTCGCCATCATCAAAATTGTGGTGATCATTGGTTTTATTGGCATAGGTTTGCTACTGATTTTCGGCTTGTGGCCGAATGCTACAGGCGCTAACCCCGGCGAGTTCATTGAAAACTTTGCCCCTAACGGTCTCTCCGGCATTGCCGCTGGCCTATTGGCAGTTGCTTTCGCATTCGGTGGCATCGAACTAGTGACCATTGCTGCCGCGGAATCAGAAGATCCAGCAAAAAACGTCAAGACAGCAGTCAATGCGATCATTTTCCGTATTCTTTTCTTCTATATCGGATCCGTACTGGTCATCACACTGCTCTTACCTTTTGATTCCATCCAAGACGCAGACGTTGCTGCAGATTCACCGTTTACCCAGATTCTGTCCATGGCTAATATCCCTGGGGCAGCTGGATTCATGGAATTGATCATCGTTATCGCTCTGCTTTCAGCTTTCAACGCACAGATCTATGCCACCTCGCGCCTGGTATTTAACATGAGCCGCGATGGAAATGCCCCAGCAACTTTCTCCAAGGTCAACAAGGCATCAGCACCACAAAACGCGGTCGTTCTCTCAGTTATCTTCGCTTTTGGTTCAGTCGCGCTGCAATGGTGGAATCCACCTGGGCTACTGGAATTCTTATTCAACGCCGTGGGCGGATGCTTGTTGGTAATTTGGATTCTCACCATTTTGTCGTACTTGAAATTGCACCCAGTGATGAAGCGCAACGGAGAACTGGGAGAACTCAACGCCGGTTTTTACCCATGGGACGCATATATCTCATTGGCTGCGCTGGCTGGCATCATGATCCTCATGCTGACCGACCCAGGAGCGCGCGGTCAACTACTAGCAGTCGCTGTACTGCTTTCGGGGTTGCTCATCATTTCGATATTCGTGGGACAAAACCGCAAACGCAAAGGCCTATCCAACGTCGTTAAGCAATAAAACCACAATATTTCGGGTATGCTCGAACTCGGATAGCAAGCCACAATTGCACCCGCAATCACAGTTGTGACATGCACAGTTGTGACTTGCGCGCTTGTGACTTGCTTTGACAGTTTCCGAAACAGAATAGGTAGCAGCTTTTCTATGACTTCAGCATCGGCACGTGGACTCGCGACTGTCACTCATGACGGCACCGTCCTCGACGTCTGGTATCCCGCACCAAAGCTCGGAGAATCCGTCTCCTCCAGCACAACGAGCAAACTAGACGAGGTTCCCCAACAATTCGCCGACCTGGTGGGTCCAGACGAAGAGCGAGGGGTCGCGCGTATAGGTGTGCGTACTGACATCGCCGATTTAGACCAAGCCCCCAAGGATACTTACGACGCTTACCTGCGCCTGCACTTGCTATCTCACCGCTTGATCAAACCCCATGAGCAGAACCTAGAGGGTTTATTCGGCCTGTTAGCAAATGTTGTGTGGACTAACTACGGACCATGCGCAGTGGAAGATTTCCAAATGGTCCGAGGCCGCTTGGCAAGCCGTGGCCCAGTTACCGTCTACTCTGTCGATAAATTCCCGCGTATGGTCGATTACGTAGTGCCATCAGGAGTGCGCATTGGTGATGCAGACCGGGTACGCCTCGGCGCTTATCTCGCAGAAGGTACCACCGTCATGCACGAGGGCTTTGTCAATTTCAATGCCGGTACTCTTGGCTCCGGCATGGTCGAAGGCCGGATATCTGCCGGTGTAGTCGTAGATGATGGCTCTGACGTCGGCGGCGGAGCCTCGATCATGGGCACTCTTTCCGGTGGCGGAAAAGAGGTTATCTCCGTCGGTAAGCGCTGCTTACTTGGTGCTAATGCCGGAATCGGTATCTCCTTGGGCGACGACTGCGTCGTAGAGGCCGGATTGTATATCACCGGTGGCACAAAGCTCACCGTCTTCGGACCGGTAGCCGAAGCCATCGGAGTGTCTCATGGATCAACGGTCAAGGCCAGCACCCTTAGTGGTGCCAGCGGTATTTTGTACCGCCGCAATTCAGTCTCCGGTTCTGTGGAGGCCACCGAATGGAAGGCTTCGGCGGTCCAGCTCAACGAGGAACTACACAATAATTAAGGGCTAAAACCAAAGCGCTGCGGCATAGCTTCCGGTGACGGAAAGCACCGCAACCTAAGATATTGGGGAGTCGAGAACCACTCGGCTCCCCTTTGGGCTTTTTCGGAAAGTCCAAAATTTATTAATCACAAAATTAACTGGCATAGAAACCAATATCGACAGCGCACTGGCCCAATAAAACTTCGTGCGCAGCCCAGTGGAATCGTCAAAGACACTTTCTGAGAGTGCAATTGGCGAGCCTGGGTTCATGAGCAGCACCAAAACAATCTGTGATACCACAAGAGCACCAATACCAGTGATCATAAATGGCACAAGCCCGCGAATCCACCCCACCGAAGACACGCCTTTAAACGTCCACGATCGGTTCAACTGATAATTCCAAATATTCGCAATGACGAACGCCACCACGGTAAAAACGTTATACCAGCGGATGTTGAAATCAGTGCCCAAAAGTGGCAGAAAAACCTCACGCTCGTTTAACGCAAAGACCACCTCTGCGAATTTTTTGCAAATATATACAACGGTGAGGTTGACGATCACTCCGGAGCCACCGACCATCCCAAATTGGATAAACTGACGGAGGCTCGCTAACGTCTGCACCGTCTTCGGAGAAGTTTCGGCCACAAAGTCCCTTTCGACGATTGACCAAGCCACTATTTATCAGAGCACAATCGCGAAACCGCGGCTGCTATACGCTCATCCGTTTCGGTCAGCGAAATACGCACATGGTTTTTACCCTTAGGGCCGTAGAAGTCTCCGGGAGCAACGAGAATGCCACGCTCCGCAAACCAGTTCACAGTGTCACGACAGGGCTCATCGCGGCTCGCCCACAAATACAGCCCGGCCTCAGAATTATCAATCCGGAAACCAGCGTCCGATAACGCGCCAAGAAGCTTAGCTCGCCGTTCACCGTAAATCTGTTTTTGTGCTAACTCATGGGCGTCGTCGTCCAAGGCTGCCACCATCGCTGCCTGAATTGGCCCCGGAACCATAAGACCAGCGTGCTTACGTGCCTGCAGCAAAGCGTCGATAATTTTCGGGTCTCCCGCCAAATATCCGGCCCGATACGATGCGAGATTAGAAGTTTTCGATAAGGAATGAATGGCAATCAAGTTGGTAGTATCACCGTCACACACCCTCGGATCCAGGATAGACAGTGGTTCGTCTTCTCCCGCAGACTGCCACCCGAGACCTAAATAGCATTCGTCAGACGCGACAATGACACCGCGAGATTGCGCCCACCCCACCACTTTGCGCAGGTGCTCAATGCCCAAAACTTTACCAGTTGGGTTCGATGGGCTATTGATAAACAGCAAATCGGGACGCGCTGGGCCGATCTGTGTCAAAGAATCTGCACGAAGAACATTTGCTCCTGCCAAGCGCGCAGAAACTTCATAGGTCGGATACGCCAGCTCCGGTATCACCACAAACTTGGCGCCCAGCAATGTCGGTAACCAGGCAATCGCTTCTTTTGTTCCGACGACCGGCAAAACTGCCTCTACGTGCATGTGATATCTACGCCGCAGCGCAGACGAAATCGAATCGCGTAGCTGCGCAGTGCCAGCAGTTTGTGGATATCCTGGTGCGGAACCGGATTCTGCCAATGCCAGCTGGATGCCTGGGGCTACTGGGTCGACTGGGGTTCCAACCGATAAGTTAATGATCCCGTCGGCATGCGATTCCGCAATCTTTTTCGCGTCGGTCAAGCTGTCCCACGGAAAATCTGGAAGAGAAGGGGTACGCATCATGATTTTGGTCCTTAATCGCTAGTTATTCACCGACGTGGGCTAAGGGATTTTTCTCCCTGGCCAGGCAAGCGCGCCAAGTAGCCAATTAGGCGTCCACGTCTTGATTTTGTGGCGGAAGCTTGGCAATCATTGGATGGTCAAAGTCTTGTGGCCCCAAGCCAGCGGCACCACCTGGTGAGCCGAGGTCATCAAAGAATCCGACGTTGGCATCGTAATATTCTTCCCACTCGTCAGGGGTATCGTCTTCATAAAAAATTGCTTCTACTGGACAAGCTGGCTCACAAGCACCACAATCCACACATTCATCCGGGTGAATGTACAGCATGCGCTTGCCTTCATAGATGCAGTCGACCGGGCATTCTTCCACGCAACCGCGATCCATCACATCCACACACGGTTGGGCAATGATATAAGTCATGGGCTCTCCTGATTGATATTCACTATTTCGGTACGACAGCTTTGTGGTTTTTGATGACCGACCAAGCTGCTCCTGCTAAGACGGCACATACCAAAGCCACCACGTACGCGACCGCAGCTGACGTGGGCGACATCAGCCCAACTACTCCCACCCAGACTACCGCGGGCAGTAGCTGAATAAGGTAGTTTGCCGACCACAACGTGGCGGTTTTCACCAAAACCATGACCAAGCCGTAGGCTAATGGAATAGTCCACGGCAGGTTCGTAACCTCTACTGTGATGGTAGCGGGCAAATACCAGAGACAAAAAACCGCACCTATTGCGGCAAAAGTACAGAGCCAGGCTAGTGCCCCGACAACCTCACTACGACTGAATTCGGTTCGTATTACGCGTTGTCCCACCGGTGCTGCTCCTGTGCTCGAGCAACCGGTCCGGGACCAAACGGCAACTGGTAGTGTTCAGTTCGCAAAATGGGATAAGCATATAGGTTCGACAAGGCGTATACCCCGGCAATGGCATCATCATGAGAGGCCACCACCCTATCCGGATTGACGGTCGAAGCTCTTCCGTCGGCGATCCAAACTTGCGTGGCGTGTGCTGCCATTGCTTCACGTTTAGCAGTCACTTCAGCTGGGCTGAGTTCCAAGCCGACATCGACAAAATCATCGGTTCCGTTAAATAAATATTCCTGACCCGGCCATTGCCACCCCTCTGGCAAAACAAACTGTTGCTGCCCATCTATTACGTCTTGCCGGTACAACACTGACCACCACACTTCAGGATCAATTCCAGATGCATGAACCCGAGACAACGCCTCGTGCGTAGCATTGTGTGCGGCAATGTGATCAGGGTGCCCATATCCCCCGTCAGGGCCATAGGTAATCACCAGATCAGGCTCCTCGGCCCGGAGAAAATCCTCTATAGCAGCTGCCGCTTGTTCGGTATTATTTACCAATGCCTTAGGATGCTGCGCGGACTCAGCCCCGGCCATACCGGAGTCTCGCAGATTCAAACGTTGGCCAGAAACTTGTAAGGCCTCTAGCGCTTCTGCCAGTTCGCCCAAACGAAATTGAGCCAGATCATCAACGAGTTCCGCCCTGCCAATAATTTCGCCTTCCTCGCCATTCGTGCATGTCAGCACTGTGACCTCGGCGCCTTGCTTAGCAAACCGCGCTAACGCCCCGCCTGTCCAAATAGATTCGTCATCCGGATGCGCGTGGACGGCTAAAACCTTCATTATCTTCCTCCGAGGATAGGGGCCGGGTACCGTGAAATCTGATTGTACCCAGTCCACGTACTACCCTTCTTGCGGGTTTTCTATCTAGAGCCCTCGACCAACACCGCCCACACCGGCTTTATCCCCAGCAGCCAATAAACGCCACTGTGGAGCCGATTTCAGCCCAGCTGGCCACCGCTCTAACTGTTCTTCCGGGCCAATAATCCCACTGCCCAGAACCCGGATTCTTCGTTCATCGAGCACAGGAATTTGCAATACGTATTCGGAATCTAAGCTACTAACTAAATCAAGTCCGTATTCGGCATCTACGCTGCCTTCGAGAACCTGAATCCACGCATCGTCGAAATCTGGTAGACACTGTGGAATCCACGCGGCTTTCTCAGTACTCAACCCCGGGGCACGACAGAGTAGTTCGTCGGCGAGGTTCACAGAAGAAGCACTCGTATCTTGCCAACTCACCACTGCATCGACGTCCCCATTTGGTACCATTTCTCTGGCGATAGCAGCAAAATCATTTGCAACGACCTCAGCATGGACTCCCACCGCGACCAACTTATCAACCACTGCAGCCGCCGCAGCACTAGCAACGGGATCGGTGGGATCAGCGGCAATCCTTAGTGGACGCTGCAGAGTGCTGCTTTCGCGTAACCGTTCCACTTGCGCGGCAGTCGCGTCACCGTCAATAGTGTTTTTGTTGGCATCGGGTGCTTCCTCACCTCGGGTTTCACTATGGGCGACGGATTCTGCATATCCCGGGACTCTCACGTCCGTTCGTCGACCAGCCGCTTGTACGGCTACCTCGGGTCTATCAATCAATCTGGCAAACTCGGATCGAGCCAATTGTTGGCTAAAAATCGGTGACTGCGTCAACAAATCAATCTGCATTTGCCTCGGAGTATTGAAGCGGAAAACCTGTGTTCCCGGCAACGAGTTGTAGGCAAGGAATGTGGTTTCTTCAGGGGTGAGATCTGCAAACGATATTTGGCCGGAACGCATGAGATCAAGCCCTTGCCTGGGGTTTCTAATCTCTGTCAGTTCAATCACGTCGATGTTGGCCGGGTCGGCACCCCAGAATCGATCATTACGATGCAATGTTAGCTTGCCACGTGCCCAATCAACACTGTCGATTTGGTAGCGACCTGCACTGGCAGGTATTTCTCTTACTGCTGCGAACGGGGCATTCATCAAGTGCGCCGGCAAGAGATAATGGAATAATTCTTGCCAGTCGTGTACACGCTGGGAAAAAGCAACTTCAACCACTTTGCCCCCGGCGGTAGAGGTGATGTCCGAAATTGCAAAATATCCTGAAGCGCGCACCACACCCGGAGTTGTCGTCATCTGCTGCCACAAATAAATAAAATCTTCGCCGGTAATTGGGGTTCCGTCAGACCATTGCGCTTGCTGTGCGATTTCGTAACGGACTCGCTGCACGACGACTTGGTCTTCAGCACCTTCCGGTTTGGGCTCTGTGGCAACGGCGTCTGTGTCCACGCCTGTTAGTTCCACTTCTTCGGCCGAGTCCAATAATTCCGTAATTTCGCCGTTCACAAAAGCAGATGGCAAGGCCAATGCTGCAATATCATCGACGACGGCTTGTTGGTTCGCCTGCAAATGTGGATTCAGCCCGTTGTGTATTGGGTCAATCCCAATGCCTACTTGGGATTCTTCTACCGAATTGCGGCGGCCTCCTGAACGTTCTTTTGCACCATGATCCGCCTCTCCGTGGTTTTCCGAGGAATTAGAGCTTGCCTTGGCATCACCACGGGCTACATCCGCCGCACTAGATTCAGCTTCTTGTCCGGTTTCGATCGGTGGTGGCCCTGGGTTGGCCACGCATGAAGTCAATAAACCAGCAGCAGCCACGATGATTAACGGAAATCTATAGCTCCGGGTGACTTTCATCACCCAATTTTTATCCGCGCCTATCGCGGCGGCATTTCCTAATCTGCGCATCATGGCTGTTGGTGCGGATCTATCCGCTGTTTCTGCGAATTACTTCTGATTTTTCGCACGCGAGGCTGCACGACGACGTTCAGAAGCGTTCAGCTCAACCTTACGTACTCGTAGAACCTCCGGGGCTACTTCAACGCACTCGTCATTGCCGCAGAACTCCAAGGCTTCTTCCAACGACAAAGTCTTAGCTTTTGCCAGCGTAACGGTAGTGTCCGCGGAAGCTGCGCGCATATTCGTCAGCTTCTTTTCCTTCGTGATGTTGATGTCCATATCTTCATCACGGTTATTAGCACCGACGACCATGCCTTCATAAGCTTCGGCGCCCGGTTCAACGAAGAAGTTGCCACGATCAGCCAGCGACATCAAAGCAAACTGGGTGATCTTGCCCGAACGGTCAGCCACAAGCGAACCGGTTGCGCGCGACTTGATCTGCCCGGCCCAAACATCCATGCCATCAGACATGGAGTTCGCGATGCCGGTACCACGGGTTTCAGTCATAAACTGTGTGCGGAACCCAATCAGGCCACGGGCTGGAATACGGAAGACCATGCGAACCCAATCGCCTTCTTTGATGTCCATGGACTGCATCTGGCCTTTCCGGCCTGCCAATAGCTGGGTGACATTACCTTGGAATTCACCAGGCACGTCGATCGTGACGATCTCATAAGGCTCATGCACCTGTCCGTTAATCGTCTGTGTAACAACCTCTGGCTTACCAACGGTCAACTCAAAACCTTCGCGACGCATCGACTCAATGAGAACCGACAAAGCCATTTCGCCTCGTCCTTGCACTTCCCATGCATCTGGCTTTTCAGTCGGCAAAACGCGCAGCGAGACGTTACCAATGAGTTCCTGGTCCAGACGGTTTTTCAGCAACCGAGCTGTCATCTTGTCGCCACCGCCGCGTCCAGCCAACGGAGAAGTATTCACGCCAATCGTCATGGAGATTGCTGGCTCATCGACAGCGATACGAGGTAGCGCCTTTGGAGATTCTGGATCAGCGACGGTATCGCCGATCATGATTTCAGGAATACCTGAGATCGCAACGATGTCACCTGCAATAGCTTCTTGCGCTGGTTTGCGATCAAAGCCTTCTGTACGCAGCAGCTCGGCAACCTTGACATTGGTAGTCTTTTCGTTGCCGTCTTCGTCGTAGTGAATCCAGGCCACCTGCTGCCCTTTGGTAATCTTGCCTGCGTACACGCGTAGTAGCGCCAAACGGCCAAGAAAGTCCGAGGAGTCCAGGTTGGTGACATGCGCCTGCAACGGAGCATCAACGGTTGCAGATGGCTCCGGCAAAACGTCGTAAATGACATCGAACAGTGGTTGCAGATCTTCTGAATCTGGAACATTGCCATCTCCCGGATTTTCTGTCGAGGCCTTGCCTTCACGCCCAGACGCGTAAAGAACCGGCAAGTCCAGAAGTTCTTCCGCTGCTGCAGCGGCCTCTTCGTTTTCCAATCCGGCGGCGATTTCCAGCAACAAGTCCTGGGATTCTTGCACAACGGCATCGATGCGAGCGTCTGGGCGGTCAGTCTTGTTGACCGCGATGATCACCGGCAACTTCGCTTCCAACGCCTTGGTGAGAACGAAACGTGTCTGTGGAAGTGGCCCCTCGGCGGCATCGACAAGCAGAACTACACCGTCAACCATCGAGATTCCGCGTTCGACTTCACCACCAAAATCCGCGTGGCCCGGGGTATCAATGACGTTAATGATAAGGTCAGCACCGTCTTTACCAAGACCTTTACGGCGGACCGCGGTGTTTTTCGCGAGGATCGTAATGCCACGCTCTTTTTCCTGGTCATTCGAGTCCATGACGCGATCATTTACTTCGCCATGTTCGCCGAACGCTCCGGATTGCTCGAGCATCCCGTTGACGAGCGTGGTTTTGCCATGGTCGACGTGTGCGACGATTGCGACGTTGCGGAACTCAGTGTTCACAGTACTCCTGAAAAATCGTGGGTTTTAACGGTTCAACGATACTCCCCTTGCCCATTCGTTGCACCTTTTCTTTAATGCAATGCCCCCAATCCCCCATAAATCACAATACGAGCACCGAAAACCAATTGTCGTTTGCACCAGGCGGCTTGCACCATACGGCTAACCGTCTTGAGCTCTCTTGAGTTTTCTAAAGAAGCTTGCTCCAGGCTGCAGTTCACACGCGCGGATAACGATGGTTAGGTGACGGATAGAGCACAAATCTCGACATGAAGGCAATAACGCACCCCTATTGCAGATAAGGAACAACCCAACTAATGTTGTGAGAATTGTGAGCAATGTTTTTAGTGTTACTCATGTGACACCAAAGTGTCGACTACTTCGCTCCATTCATCTTATTCAACGGTAATTTCACAGCTATCGTTCACAGACCATTTCCCGGAGGAACACATGGTTGCAGCCCCCCGCACCCGCACAGTCATAGCTAGCATCGTCGCCAGCTGTGCCTTACTCGCGTCATCGGCACTGCAGGCTCACGCAGCCCCCCAAGCATCCAGTGTGTTACCTGCACCGAACCCTGCCTCGCAACAGGGACAACTGCTCAGTAGTCAACTCAACGATCTGTTTACCCGGTATTCTCCAGTCGATCACCTGGGGCGACCAACTCCGGAAACAGCCGCCCAAATCCGCGGTTTCGCGCACCAGCCATGGGTCCCGCCACAGGCAAAAGACGCCATCTTACAGGCACTGGATTTCGCAATCGGAGCAGGTGAAACTGGCGGACCGGATTTACCTAAACAAGGCCCACAATTCACGCAATTTGGCTGGCCTACGGTCGCCAGTTCCTGCATCAACGGCGCTCATAACAGCGTCGGTACAGCTATCGCAGTACCAGGCCCCGCAGACATTCCCTTGCCTGGCGCCAAAGCACATGAAACCGCTTTCTTGTTCACAGCATTAGGCACCGCACCCGCCGCACAACACCAAGATATGCGCGCTCATTGGTTCAACCTCTCCAATGGCAGGCGCGGCAGCATCAGTCTTGGAAACCACGGTATTAATCCAGAAGGGCCGGCAACCATTTCTGGTGTCGCGGACACCGGTCGCGGGATTATCGTGGTCTTACTAGAAGGCAGCGTCCACACAGAAGATAGCACCTGTAACTACTTCCCTACCGCCGCGATCATTACTAGCTAACACTTCACAGGTCACGATCATGCACCCCGTTAAACACGAAACCTTTGCCACCGAGAGCAAGGTGAATATCGACCCGAAAGGTTTTCACCGCCACGTCGATATTTATCGCACCACCGATTTCGGCTTATACATGGCCCGAGGTGCGGATCACCCACAATTCGGTTATCTCGAATCATGGCTGCTTCCAAAGCTGTCGTTGCGAATCAGCATTTTTCACTACCGTCCAGGCTTCGAAAGACCGCAAGATTTCTACATTGACATTGTCGAAATCAAAGACGCTGTCGAAAACAAACTTCCTACTGCTGAAAACACAGCAGGTGAACCATTGCCTGAGGAAGAATCGGCAACAACATCTACGGTGGCGAAAGTAGAACCGGCTTGGCACACTCGTGACCTCTACGTAGATATCGTCTCCCTCACCGGCCATCCAGTTGAGGTTCTCGATATCGATGAACTTGCGGAAGCCACCTCACAAGGTTTAGTTAGCGCCGACGACGCCGAACACGCAATTGAAGCAACTTTACGGGCTGTCGAAGGCATCACGCGGCATAACGACGATGTTCTAGCTTGGTTAAGGTCTCTGGATATGCCCATCTCCTGGGCCCACCCCGAATCGTTTACCCTGAGCCCTCCAATAGAGAGCTAGGCTAAAGCCAATGTGGGGCCACAAAATCGATGGAAGCTATTTAGGCACCCAGTAACAACGAGACTGCCATAATCGCCATTCCGGCAATCAAGCCATATATCGCGGCATGATGGCGGCCCGTAACCTCGGCCGTCGGCAGGAGTTTGTCCAAACTGATAAATACCATGACACCGGCTACAGAAGAGAACACGAAACCAAGTGCCACTGGTCCCATCACGGGCATAAGCAAAGCAAACCCAACAAACGCCCCCAGCGGTTCCGCCAACCCCGACAAGGTTGCTGCTGCCCACGCTTTCCACCGGGATCCTAGCGCTTCACGCAGCGGGATGGCTACCGCAATGCCTTCAGGAATATTATGGATCGCTATCGCCAACGCTACCCCCACCGCGATTTCTGGTTCTTCTAAACCCGCAATGAACGTCGCCAACCCTTCTGGGAAATTGTGAATTGCGATTGCCACGGCAGTAAAAACCCCGGTCTTCAGAAACCTACTACGTGCGTCTTTCTGAATCTGCAAAGGTTCATGGGGGTTGACGTCTTCTGGGACTAACCTGTCGACCACCAGGATCAGCGCTATGCCTGCGAAAAAGCCAGCAACCGCCCAACCACCGATACTCTCCATGGCCTTTGGTAAAATTTCCACAAACGAGACATACAACATAACGCCCGCAGATAAGCCCAAAGCTATCGCCATAAAAGCCGGACCTGGGCGTTTTTTCGCAACCGCAATCGCGCCCCCGATACCGGTAGAAAGCCCGGCTCCAAGGGTAAGTGCGAACGCAAATAAGATCGTGGAAGTTTCGTACATTCTTTTTATTAGACTTTATTCGACTGGTTAATTTAAGAAGCTCACTAAGCTGGTCAATTTCTGGTGTGCGGATGCAAGGTTTCTACCTACAATGCTTAACCAGGAGTTTATTGCAATACGCGGTATAAACCATGGTAGCCACACAAAACTATAAACACGATAAGCAGGGTGATCGAAGTGCAGTTTTTTCCGCTGCCTGCTAGCGCTGTCCACGTCAGTGACCCAATTCCAGCTGAGAAGGCGTTCAGCGCAGCCATTTTGAGCTTGCCAAGCATTCACGTGGCTCCGCCCAGCGGGCGGCACGCTCGCGCTGATGAGGACCATGCGAAACAGTTCGAGATTCCAGTAACTATGACGTTCCAGGGTAAATGGCGAATCAATGCGTCGAAGGGGATTATCGGCGTACTTCCCGACGTCGAGGCATTACGCCCATTGCGGACTCTCAAGATTGCAGCAACGGCACGCATTTCTCTCGATTCCGGGTATATAGACCTAGAAATTCTAGCTCCAATTGCACCGTGGATTGTCGCGGTAAATAACCCTGCAGGTCCGGTAACTGTGGGTTCACGATACTATCCCGTGCACTCTAGTTATGACATGCGTACTTACGGCACGTCACACATGTACGCAGTGGTTTCGGGTACCAGTGTGTTCATCGATGGCAATAAACTTGGCTCAATCCCTGTCACAGAGCCGATCGCTACCCCGCTCAACGTTCGGGCATATTGTTCGGAAGGACACGTGGTCGTCGCGCTTCCCCACGGTGACGGGCGTGTAGTAGAGATTCCTAGTCTTGCGCAACCACTGGACATCTACCCTGCAGCCACAATCTTGCAACCACTGCCGCACGGCCAACGCAGCATTCAACAACCTGCCAACCCAATTGGACCACAATCCTCGCCTTAAAGTTCATAAACCTTAAACTTAACGCGCGGGCTTTCCTTTAGGCTCTCACCACGTAAAATTAAGGGAATGAAGTCTTTAGCAGGCGGATGGTCCTCAAGTGCAGCCAAATATTTTTTATGGCATTCTAGCGAAGCAATAGCGGCTTGTTCATCATCGCAATCCACCCGATAAGCGTGGTCTGCAGCCACGTCATTCACTATCCAGAATTGCCGAGCGGACCAGGCCGGTTCTGGTAGCTCACGAAAGACCCACGGATTAGCGGCATCGCGGGCAGCATCGAGTGCTGCCAGTCCAGCTACCCGGTGATCAGCTTGGTTCAATCCCCAGGACAACTCCAAGCTCATGGGCAAAGTCACGACGGCATCAGGCTGAAATTGGCGAATTTTGCGTGCAATCGCCTTTCTTAATTCCAGACTATAAACGAGCTGACCGTCCAGGAAATCTAATATTTCCAGTGACTCCACGCCAATCGCATTACAGGCCTCGCGTTGTTCAGCAGCACGCAGCGGACCGCACTCTTCCGGCGTCATCGTCGCGATGCCGGCCTCGCCAGAGGTTAACAGCAAATAGGCGATCTCAATGTCTGAGTGCTTAATCCAAGCATGTGCGGCCGCAGAGAGACCATATTCGGGATCATCTGGGTGTGCCACAACAACCAGGATTTTCTTAATACCCGAAATATCTAACGGCGTTAATTCAGGTTCTGGTTGTTCTGGGGATTTGGATACTGCTGGTTGCGTCTCATTCATATTTACCTGGTTTCCCTAGGGCTTCACCGGCATTTCACGCTTTTTCACCCAGGCGACCACGCGATAAGTTACCGGCAATAAAACTGCTTCCATCGCCGTCTTCCAGACAAACCCTACGATTACGTAATTCACCAAATCCGATAATGTACTGATACCGATCGCGGTCGCTGCAATCAGGCAGAACACCAAGGTGTCACCGAATTCGCCAACGACAGTCGACCCCATCAACCGCTGCCATAATGGAGCGTTGGCATTGCGGTTTTTCATCGTGGTCAACACCCAGGCGTTGAGCAGCTGGCCAACAGCATAACCAGCCAGCGAAGCCGCCACAATCTGCGGAACCAACCCAAGAACTGTAGAGAATGCCTCTTGATTTTCGTAAAAATCAGCAGCTGGCAACCAAATGGCGACATAAAACGCTAGTACCGCCACTAATGCCGAGGCAAAACCTGTCCAAATGGCTACCCGAGTAGCTTTGAACCCATAGCATTCCGCCAAAACGTCGCCAATAATATAGGCGATTGGGAACAAGAAAAATGCGCCATCCGTAACTAGCGGACCTATCGTCACACCTTTACTGGCGGTTATATTCGAGATGACAAAAACAACGACGAACGCAGCCAGAAAAATTGGATATAGCCCGGCATGAATCGGAATGTAGCGAGCGTGGGCATCACCGGTGGTCTGCCGGGAAGCATCTTGCGGGGTGTTCTTTGTCATCTCGAAGTTCTTTCGGGTTGTTCCAGACGGCTGTGTTAAGCGCCGGTCTTCCAATCACATACGTCGCCATCTTGCATAACGTAGTCCTTGCCTTCCAGGCGCACTTTGCCAGCATTACGCGCTGCAACCATGGAGCCTGCCTCGTCGAGATCAGAGAAAGACACGATTTCACCTTTGATAAAGGTTTTTTCAAAGTCCGAGTGGATCACGCCCGCTGCCTGTGGGGCTGTAGCTCCCTGCTTGATAGTCCACGCACGGGCTTCTTTCGGTCCCGCGGTCAGATAGGTCTGGAGCCCGAGTGTCTCAAAACCAGCACGCGCGAGGGTGTTCAGCCCAGGCTCATTTTGCCCGACAGATTCCAACAATTCGGCTGCTTCGTCTTCTTCTAATTCGAGCAATTCAGTTTCGGTCTTTGCGTCCAAGAAGACGCAGTCGGCTGGCGCTACTAATTCTGCCAATTCGGCCCGCTTCGCCTCATCTGTCAGTACCTCTTCATCAGAATTAAAGACGTACAGAAACGGTTTAGTGGTCATCAAATGCAGATCACGCAAGGGAGCCAATTCAATCTCACCGTTTTTCGCAGCTGCGTACAGTGTGCGGTCGTCTTCCAATACTGAACGAGCTGTCTTCGCAGCTTCAACGACCTCGGTCAGGTCTTTATTCTTTTTGGCTTCTTTTTCCAGTCGCGGGAGGGCTTTTTCCAAAGTCTGCAAATCCGCAAGAATAAGCTCAGTATTAATGATGGAGATATCACTAGTTGGGTTGACCTTACCGTCAACATGGATCACGTTGTCATCGGCAAAGGCACGAACCACCTGGCAGATCGCATCGGCTTCGCGAATATTCGACAAGAACGCATTTCCCATGCCTTCACCTTCCGAAGCGCCTTTCACGATGCCGGCGATATCTACGAAGGAAACGATGGCTGGCAAAATCCGCTCAGAGGAGAAAATCTCCGCGAGCCGACGCAATCGTGGATCCGGAAGCTCCACCTGGCCGACGTTGGGCTCGATGGTGGCGAACGGATAATTCGCTGCCAGAATATCGCTACGGGTCAGGGCATTAAACAGAGTGGACTTGCCAACATTGGGCAATCCGACGATTCCTAAAGTAAGACTCACACGGCTCATCCTAACGTATTAGCTTTAGGTACTTCGAAGCCATCGCAGGATTGGAGTTAACTTGCCCAGGCAACGATCCCACAGCGCCCTGCGAGTGAATCTGCATCTGCGTTCTTCGCCTAGCAGCTAGGAATAAGGCATGATATTAGGCGTGAGTACGAAGCCAGACCGAGCACAAGATCGCCAGGAGCAAGAATCTGCTCCACAGGATATCGAGTGGTCAGATATCACGCCGCACCCACCCGGCGATCAAGTCGATCGTTCTGTGGTGCTCGGCCACGGCATTAAACAGGCCGCCACCTGGGCATTACGCCTAATTATCCTTGGTGCATTCATTTACTTTTTGGGCAGGATCGTCGGTCGCTTCTGGGCTGGCGTATTGCCGATTGCATTTGCATTAATCATCTGCACCATGCTGGCTCCGATCTCGCGCCAGCTAAGAAATGCAGGCTTTCCGAGTTCACTCGCGGCGCTAATAACCTTGAGCGGTTTCGTCAGCTTAGTAGGCGGAACTATATTCTTCATCGCCCCCGACTTCGTTCGTCAATCCCAAGGCCTTTACTTACAGACGGTGGAAGGCATTCAACGAGTGCAAGTCTGGTTACAAGGCCCACCTCTCCACCTCAATAGCGATGATCTCTCAAATTTCATTGAAGAGGTATTTACCTGGCTGCAAGAACAGGCCGACACCATCGTCGGCGGTGTTTTTGCTGGCATCGAAACAGCAACCTCAATGGTCATCACTCTATTTGTGGTTTTAGTTCTGACCTTTTTCTTCCTCAAAGATGGACATAAATTCCTACCTTGGCTGCGCCGCGCTACGGGTCGTCGTACTGGTTGGCACTTGACCGAACTCTTCACCCGAGCGTGGCTCACCCTGGGCGGATTTATCCGCGCACAAGCCTTAGTGTCTTTAATTGACGCCATCTTTATTGGTCTCGGGCTCGTTATCATCGGAGTTCCGCTGGCACTAGCACTGGCGATTATCACCTTTATGGCCGGCTTCATTCCCTTTGCCGGGGCGATTACCGCCGGAGCTTTATCGACGCTAATTGCGTTGGTGAGCCTTGGATTTACTGAAGCAATTATGGTGCTCATCGTGGTCGTCGCAGTCCAACAACTTGAGAGCAATATCCTCTCACCGTGGTTCCAGGCGCGCGCAATGAACTTACACCCAGTGGTCGTGTTAATTTCCGTAATTACTGGTACTGCACTGTTCAACCTAATCGGCGCATTCTTGGCAGTACCAGTCGCAGCAATGATCGCCGTCGGTTATCGTTACGTCCAAGACCTCCTCACCTTGAATTCTGGTGAGCGCCGCGCACGCGATATCACTTCGGTGACGATCGCTGGTGAGCTGGCCGCTAAATTCACCGAAGATAACGGACGCAACTTACGTCGTTCCTGGCGGCAAGACGGAAGCACACACGCCCATGCCCACGAGGATGCCGCGAAATACACCAAGGAAGCCACCATTCATCTCGACGATGATCTCGAAGATCAACTCGAAAAACGCATCAATTTAGACGCCCGACCAAGCATCAAAAAGTCCGACCGCCAACATCACCGCTTGGCCACCGACCGCGTGGAACGCTGGTGGGCAAAAATGTCCAAATCAAATAAACATAAGCATCAACCTGATGCCTGATCGCATTTCCCCTACTCTCCGCAGGCCATACCATGACCATTTCTACAGTTGCCATCGTTTCCGTATTTATTGCACTCGTGTTGGGCATCGCTCTCGGATGGTTCGCACACGGTAGCTTGCGCCCACACGGCACAATAAACGCCACTCGATCCCTTGACCGCCCGAAGTTTGCAGGAGACTCGGGGCTACTCAATGAAGAGTCAGTAAATCAACATCCCCCAGCCTCCCGGCCTGAACCTGGGCTCACGCCCGCGCTAGAATCTCTCGCAGTCGTGGAAAGATCGCTGGAAAGCATCAATGGGCAGTTGCGCACCATGGAATCCGAGCGCAGCCATACCGAGGCATCGCTGACCAGCCAAATTCAGGCACTATCACGCACATCTACGCGTTTAAACGAACGCACAGATCAGCTTGTAAACGCCCTGCGCAGCCCAAATGTCCGAGGCCGCTGGGGAGAGATGCAGCTCGAACGCGTCGTTGAGCTCGGGGGAATGGTTGAACACTGTGATTTCAGTGTGCAAACAAGCGCCAAGCTGGGAGAAAGACTCGTTCGCCCCGATATGGTTGTTCATTTAGCTGGAGGTCGGCAGATCATCGTCGATGCCAAAGTACCGTTCACGTCATATCTGGATGCTCTTGATACCGATGATCCGGAAGAACACGCCGGTTATTTGCGTCGACATGCTCACCTACTGCGCAACCACGTCGCAAATCTTTCAGCAAAACCCTATATTGATGCATTCCAACCCAGTCCAGAATTCGTGGTCATGTTCGTACCTGCGGACCCATTCCTTGATTCGGCACTCAATACCGACCCGGAATTACTCGAGTATGCATTTTCCAGAAACATTGTAATTGCAACACCGACTACACTATTTGGACTCCTACGTACGGTAGCTTTGGGCTGGCGACAAGAAGATTTTTCCGAAAAAGCCAAAGAAATTCATGAGCTGGGCCGTCAGCTATACTCGCGCTTAAATACGGTCAGCGAACATTACAATCGTGTCGGAAGGAGTTTGGACAAGGCTGTTGAAGCCTACAATTCCACGCTCTCTTCACTAGATTCCCGAGTGCAGGTTACTGCTCGACGATTAGCAGAAATGGGAGTGAGTTCACGAGAACCCACCAAGCCGTATCACGCAGCACACCGTGCACGGCGCAGCTCCACAGACTCTTCGCCTACGTATGTAGATGTCGCAGACTATCACGAATCTGACTTCCGCTAAGATGACCTACTGTGTCTACGCAGTCTCGAAGGTCCCCCGCGCCAGGTTTTTCCGGCCTGTCGTTGTCGCTTGCACTTGTACTAGTGCTGGCCGCCAGCGTGACAGGACTACTACTTAGCATCTTGTTTAATGGCCTTGGCTGGCCTTTCTTGTTGTGTTTTTTGCTTGCCGCGGTTTTCGTCACGCTCTTCGTAGAAGCAGAGTCGTTATTTCTGACCGTAGCGCCGCTTCCGCTAATTTTTGGTTTTTTCGCGTTCTCCACCTCCTGGGGCAACAACATCGCTTCAGCGCCAGACGGGGCCAAGGCTGCATCACGCACGATGGTATGGACCTCGATTTACGCCGTGGTCGAATATTTTCCCGCGCTAGCTTTGATCACCGTCATCTCCATCGGTATCGCTGTGGCTCGATTATTGCTACTAAACAGTCAAGCAAAGATACACGAGCGAAACAGAAGGCAGCAGCGCAGCCGTAATCGAGAATCTAATCGACGCAATATTCGCTCTAGTTCGCGCGCCCGCGAACGCACCAACCGTGTAACCGTAGAAGAATTGATGGCACGTAACCGTGCTGACAACGCTACTTCTTCCCCTGTGCGTTCATCACGGCTCCCCCGATCAACACGCCCAAGCAGTCAACTGGAAGCCAATGCCCGAAGGGCACAGGCTAGCGCACATGCGTCGAAGTCCGCTAATGAACCAACGGCATCCACAGAACGCATCCACCCAGCAGCTCCCACTCGTACGTCAGCGCGACGGGCAGGCGAAAGATCTTCGGCCTTCTCCCGGAGCAATAACCGGGATAATTAATGAACCAACCAGAATCTTAGTTTTGGACCTGCTTTTTCCGGTTACGGGCTGGACGGAGATCGCGCGGCAGTGAGAACTGGATCGTCTCGGTTGTCGTCGTCACTTCTTTCACATCAGAGAATCCACGCTCATCGAGCCATTGTATGACGTCACGAACCAGTAATTCTGGAACCGAAGCACCACAGGTCACACCAACGGTTTCCACACCGTCCAACCATTCTTCCTTGATCTCATCAGCAAAATCGACCAAGTACGACGCTTTAGAACCAGCATCAAGGGCAACTTCTACCAATCGTTTGGAATTCGAAGAGTTCGTCGATCCCACCACGATTACTAGTTCACACTGCGGGGCGATTGCACGAACAGATTCTTGGCGGTTTTGCGTCGCATAACAGATGTCATCACTCGGTGGGTTTTCTAGGTGCGGGAATCGTTCTCGCAATTTATTGACGATTTCCATGGTCTCCGTTACCGAGAGCGTGGTCTGTGAAAGCCAGACAATCTTTTCATCAACCAACGATTCCGGAAGCTTGTCAACCCCCTCCACACCGTCGACAAGATAGGTCACCTCTGGCGCATGCCCAGCGGTGCCTTCGACTTCTTCGTGGCCTTCGTGGCCGACCAGCAAAATATGATAGCCGTCGCGGGCGAAGCGTTCAGCCTCACGGTGTACTTTTGTCACCAGCGGGCAGGTGGCGTCAAGCGTAATCTGTTTTCGCTCACCAGCTTCAGCCCGCACCGCCGGCGAGATACCATGTGCAGAAAACACCAGGTGGGCGCCTTCTGGGGCCTCCGATGCTTCATTTACGAAGATAACGCCCCGCTTTTCAAAGGTCTTCACCACGTACTTGTTATGCACAATCTCTTTGCGCACATAGATCGGTGCTCCGTATTTTTCTAAGGCTTTTTCCACCGTTTCAACGGCGCGGTCCACACCAGCGCAGTAGCCGCGGGGTGCCGCGAGAAGAACATTGGGTTGTCGCTCAGCCTGTTCAGTCATGCCCTCCAGGGTATCCAATACGTCAACACCCAGTACAATGGGCAGCTGTTACCGGGTACAACCGCTACGCGCATCGTTGGACGAAGGGATCGTTGTTGAGTAAACCACCCGCTACATTAGAGAATCCATGGTCAGTCAGCACTGCCAATACCGAGATCAAGGGCTGGATTGAACGGCTCGGTTATTTGTGGGTCGAAGGCCAACTCACGCAGGTCAACATGAAACCGTCGTGGAAGCTGTCCTATCTCACTTTGCGCGACGTCAACCAGGAAATGTCGGTTTCTCTCACGACCTCCACACATTTACTACAAAATTTGCCTACTCCGATTAAAGATGGCGATCGCATCGTGGTGTACGGTAAGCCAGCGTTTTACGCAGGCCGTGGGTCGTTTTCATTATGGGTTACTGACATTCGGCATGTGGGGGTTGGTGAACTACTCGCTCGCATCGAAAATCTGCGTCGGCAGCTTGCCGCTGAAGGTCTTTTCGACGCCTCGAAAAAACTTCCGCTCCCTTATCTTCCCCGTACAGTGGGTCTGATTACCGGGCGCGGATCAGCTGCTGAACGTGACGTTCTTTCAGTAGCACGTGACCGCTGGCCTGCCGTGGACTTCCGCGTTATTAATACGGCAGTGCAGGGTGCCCAAGCGGTCAGTCAAGTAATAGACGCTCTCCAGCAGCTAGACGCCGACGACGAGGTTGATGTCATTATCATCGCACGTGGCGGCGGCAGCGTGGAAGACTTGTTACCGTTTTCCGAAGAAGCTCTGCAACGTGCAGTAGCAGCGGCACGCACACCCGTCGTTTCAGCAATCGGCCATGAACCAGATTCACCGGTTCTGGACAATGTCGCAGACCTACGTGCAGCGACTCCGACGGATGCGGCAAAGAGAGTCATCCCTGACGTCGCCGAGGAACGCGCGCTTCTCGACGAAGCACGCGCCCGAATGGCGCAGGCTATCGGACAGTGGGTAGCACACGAACGACAAAATCTGGATGCTTTATGCTCCCGCCCGGTGCTGGCAGACCCGCGTACCCCGATCAAAGCCCGGCACGACGAACTCGAAAATGCATTAGCTGCTATTCGCCGGGAAATCCGTCATGTCGTTGGCCAGGAAAGCTCGCGGGTTGCAGCTCTACGCGGACAGGTTTCTGCGCTCGGGCCAGCATCCACATTAGAACGTGGTTATTCAATCGTGCAGGTACTGCCTCGTGATGGCGATCCAGAGGTTGTAACCACGATTGCACAAGCACCTCCTGGTTCTCAATTACGCATTCGCGTCGCCGACGGCTCGATCACTGCGGCGGGTATGGGAACCCAGCATGCGGATTAGGCAACGAGCAGTCCCCTCCTCATGCCATTAACTTGTTGCTGAGTCCCTGTACCTTGCGTTAACTCTGTAATTATTTATTTCGAAAGGCTGTACAATGAACGATTCTTTTGGTACCGGAAATCCTTCCCCAGAGCGCCCAGTTGATGAACTCAGCTATGAACAAGCCCGTGACGAGCTGATTGAGACCGTCAAAATTTTGGAATTAGGTCAGATGGGGCTTGACGAATCGCTAAAGTACTGGGAACGTGGCGAGGCCTTAGCCAAGCGTTGCGAACAGCATCTAGATCGGGCAAACCGCCGTGTTGACGAGGCAATGAGTACTAGGAATAGCGCAGGAGATGAATCTGGCGCACAGAATCGGGATTCTGGCACCGATCACGGCGAATAAGGATAAAACACGTTATTGAGCACGCAGAACGATACCCGGATTGATTTCCTCTATCTATCCGAACAGGACATGGTTGACGCACAAGTCACAGATTCTGCCCAATGCGTCAAGACTATGGAGGAAACTCTTATGCTGCTTGCCGACGAAGACGCCGGAATTACCGGAATAGCCGACCACCCCAAAAGAAACTTCTGCGAGGAACAGACATCGCCGTCACTACTGTGACCGAGTTACTCGTTTTTTTCGAAGCACATTCCGTCGAGTATTTGGATATGCGTTTTACAGATCTGCGCGGCACCGAGCATGCATTGACCATTCCGGCAAATACTTTTACTGAGGCTTCAGCGGTAGCGGGGTTTGCCTTTGACGGTTCGTCGATTGATGGTTTCACTACCACCAATGAACCCGACATGATTCTGCGCCCAGATATTTCCACCGCGTATATTGATCCGTTTCGTGCGCACAAGACTGTCAATATGAAGTTTTTCGTGCACAAGTCGGCCTCCGACGGCACACCCTATTCCCGGGATCCACGCAGCATTGCCCGTCGCGCTGAAGAATACTTGCAAGACACTTGCATTGCCGACACCTGTTATATCGGGTGCGAGGCGGAATTTTTCGTGTTCGATTCCGTGCGCTATTCCACTTCAGTTAATACTGCATTCCACCACGTCGATTCTGATGAGGGCGGGTGGCGTTCTGGCGAAAAGACCATGATCAACGGGGATCTGAACCGCGGAAACCAAATCCAAATTAACGACGGCCGCTTCCCCGCCGCCCCATATGACAAAACCATTCCGGTTCGTGATGAAATCGCACATCACTTGACGGGGTGCGGGTTTGCAGTAGAGCGGTTCCATCACGAGATCGCTACAGGCGGTGCGCAAAAGGTCGAGTACAGGTTCAATACCTTGTTGGCTGCTGGCGATGATTTGCAGACCTTCAAATACATCGTGAAGAACACAGCCGAGTCTATGGGGCGGACTGCAACGTTCATGCCTAAGCCATTAGAATCCCGGCTGTAGGAAATAACCCGGATGTCAAGCGCTTAGAATTCCGTGCGCCAGATCCTTCAGGGAATCCGTATCTAGGTTTTGCCGCGCAGCTACTAGCAGGCTTGGATGGTATTCAGAACCAGATTGATCCAGGCAACCCTGTTGATTTCGATTCGTCTGACTCGTCTAGCTTGTCTGACGTCAGCTTCTCCAAAGCAAAAACAGTTGCGCAAGTGCCGTATTCACTGGAACGGTCCTTAGAAGCTTTGGACAATGACCGAGAATTCCTAACGCGCACAGGCGTGTTCAGCGACTCTTTGCTTGACGCTCATATCCGGTTGAAATACGACAAAGAAATTATGCCGCTGCGTGAAGGGCCTACCCCAAAAGAATTTGAGCTCTATTACAACGTGTAGTGCGCTACCTATGCAGGCTGGTAGGCGTCGGCCTGCAGGGTGTTTGCAATGATCGTGGTGAACTCGTCGTCAGAAGCAACCCCGTCAAATAGCAACGTGGTGCCGTTTTTCTCCACTCCCCACAGCCTGCTTACGGAAGCATCGTCAGAAGATTTCACGGTCACCTCGCGGCCGACAATCTGACGCGCTTCTTGGTTCGGACGATATTTGCTGTCAAATTTCTGCAACGCTTGCGCAAGTGGCACGCCTGTTTGCGCAATTTGGATGAAACCGCGCTCTGCTGTCACCCATCCAACGACACTGGAGGTTTCGCCGTCGATCAGTTTGCGGCGCGCTGAGTTCGGAACCCAATCCTGTGGGGCCTCCGGGAAGTAGATGTCGTACGCACTAGCACGGGCTTCATTATCGATAAACGCCTGCGGGTCTACTTCGCGCACCGGCTCGAATTCTGGCTCCCCTGGGCTATAAGACCAGAGCCCTGTAGGAGCTACTACCACAATCATGGCAATAACAATGACGGCGACAGAGATAAACATGTCTCGGCCACCTTGAAAAATTGCGGTTTTTTTAGATTCGCCAGCCACGTCCAACAGTATGGCACGTTTAGCTATTAGAGGTGGTAATTCCAGGCGCGAATTCACAACGAATTCACAACGCCCAGCGATGTGTTCAATTAACCATGCGATCGGCTGACTCACACATTTCATCGGCTTTATTAGCGGCTTATTGGGTGTGCCCCACAACGGTTGACTATTTTAGTGGAACAATGGGAGGCACGTTTATGCCCAAGCTAGAACCCAGGAGGATTTATGTCCGCTCCCACCTCGTATATCCCTGATCGCAACCTCGCCATGGAATTAGTCCGCGTTACCGAAGCCGCAGCTTTGGCCTCGGGGCGCTGGGTAGGTCGCGGACAGAAAAATGAGGGCGACGGTGCTGCAGTCGATGCCATGCGCAGCCTGATTAACTCGGTGCATATGGACGGCGTCGTTGTGATTGGCGAGGGCGAAAAAGATGAGGCTCCAATGCTCTACAATGGCGAAAACGTTGGCACCGGCGAAGGCCCAAAGGTAGATATCGCAGTAGACCCGGTTGATGGCACGCGATTGATGGCAGAAGGTCGCCCAAATGCCATTTCCGTCATTGCAGCTGCAGAGCGTGGAACAATGTTCGATCCATCCGCGGTCTTCTACATGAACAAGATCGCAGTTGGCCCAGAAGCACGTGGTGCGATCGACATCAATGCTTCGGTAGCTGACAACGTAGCCGCCGTCGCTAAGGCCAAAGGCATCAAGGTTGCGGAAATCAACGTCGTAGTCTTGGATCGCCCGCGCCACGAGAAATTGATTAAAGAAATTCGTGAAGCTGGTGCCAAAGTACGTCTCATTATGGATGGCGATGTTGCTGGCGCAATTGCCGCTGCACAATCGCATGATTCCAACAGTGTTGACATGATGATGGGCATCGGCGGCACCCCAGAAGGCATCATTACCGCCTGCGCGATGAAATGTATGGGCGGTGAAATCCAGGGCAAGTTGTGGCCACAAAGCGAGGAAGAAGCAGAAAAGGCGCGCGCTGCCGGGCACGACTTGGACAAGGTTCTAACTACTGACGACTTGGTTTCGTCGGACAACTGCTACTTCGCCGCCACCGGCGTGACTGATGGCGATATGGTCCGTGGGGTTTCTTATCGTCCTGCCGGCGCTGTCACACGTAGCTTGGTGATGCGTTCGAAATCCGGCACAACCCGTTATGTCGAATCAATTCACCAGCTCGCTAAGCTGCAGGAATACTCCGTGATTGATTACAGCAGCAAATAAGCAACAATTTATACGGGAAATAATTGCGCAACGCTGGAATACTGGTATGCAGCACAGGCCATTACCCGGCCAAGTGCACAGCTTCCCGGCTACACAAATTACGCAATTAAGTATTGACTTGAAGGTGAGAAAATGACTGAGCAAGAATACCGCATCGAACACGACACGATGGGCGAAGTCAAGGTACCAAAGGACGCTTTGTGGCGTGCACAAACCCAGCGCGCAGTGCAGAACTTCCCTATTTCTGGCCGTGGTTTGGAATCTACACAGATTCGCGCAATGGGTCTGCTAAAGGCCGCATGTGCACAGGTTAATAAAGACAACGGCGCTCTGGACGGTGCCAAGGCTGACGCCATCATTGCCGCTGCCAAGGAAATTGCTGAAGGCAAATACGACGACGAATTCCCAATCGACGTCTTCCAGACTGGTTCCGGCACCTCATCGAACATGAACACCAACGAGGTTATCGCATCTCTGGCAAAGCAGGCCGGCACCGAGGTTCACCCGAACGACGATGTCAACATGGGCCAGTCTTCCAACGACACCTTCCCAACGGCTACCCACGTCGCAGCTACTGAGGCCGCGGTGAAGGACCTCATCCCTGGTTTGCAACAATTGCACGATTCGCTTCTAAACAAAGCTAAAGAATGGAAGGATGTCGTCAAGTCGGGCCGAACCCACCTGATGGACGCTGTTCCTGTGACTTTGGGCCAGGAGTTTGGTGGTTACGCTCGCCAGATCGAGCTTGGTATCGAGCGTGTTAAGGCCACCTTGCCGCGTCTGGGTGAGCTCCCAATTGGCGGTACCGCAACCGGAACCGGACTGAACACCTCCGCTGATTTCGGTGCCCAGGTCACCGAAGAACTGAAGAAGTTAACCGGACTCGAAGAACTGCGCGAGGCAGTAGATCACTTCGAAGCCCAAGCGAACCGCGACGCACTGGTGGAATTCTCAGGTGCGATGAAGGTCATCGCTGGTTCGCTGTACAAAATCACTAACGACATCCGCCTGATGGGTTCCGGTCCACTGACCGGCCTAGGCGAGATCCGGCTGGCTGACCTGCAGCCTGGTTCTTCGATCATGCCGGGCAAGGTCAACCCGGTTCTGTGTGAGACCGCCACCCAGGTCTCCGCACAGGTGATCGGTAACGATGCTGCTGTTTCCTTCGGTGGCACCCAGGGTCAGTTCGAGTTGAACGTCTTCATCCCTATGATGGCACGCAATGTTCTAGAATCGGCTCGCCTGCTGGCTAATACGTCCCGTGTCTGCGCTGAGCGCCTAATCGATGACATCGAGCCAAACCGCGAGATGATGAAGACTTCCGCGCAATCATCCCCATCGATCGTGACTCCGCTAAACTCGGCTATCGGCTACGAAAACGCTGCGAAGGTAGCAAAGCATGCACTGGCCAAGGAAATCACCATCCGTGAGGCCGTCATTGACCTGGGCTTCGTTGGCGATGATCTATCCGAAGAAGAGTTGGATAAGCGCCTCGACGTACTCGCCATGGCCAATACCGACCGCGATCGCTTCTAAGGCTTGCAGTTCTGCCTGCAGCTAGCCTGGCCGCAGGCAGCTGTACACACAGCTCTTACTGCACATTAAATTAACGCTCTAGGCTCAATGCCTGGAGCGTTAACCATTTCTATGCACACCCAAAAATGCGCCGGTCCCTAATGCAGAATTTTTCTTTAGGCTATCCGCCTATTTTTGCTGTGCACGTAATTCCTTAAGCGAGCTAACGACGGTTATTATTAGTCAATGACTTTGCCAGCTTGCCCAGAGTGCACCAGTGAATACACCTATGAGCTACCTCCAATGATCGTTTGCCCCGAGTGTGCATACGAGTGGAATCCAAGCAACGATTCCACAGATGGCGATGTAGATGCTTCCAACAACATCATTAAAGACAGCGTGGGCAATGAGCTCGCCGACGGCGACTCGGTCACGATCACACAAACGGTAAAGGTAAAAGGCGCCCAACAACCGCTGAAGACAGGCACCAAGGTGCGTAATATTCGCTTGAATTACGACGCCGGCACCGGCCCGGAAGACCACAATATTGATTGCAAGATCGATGGATTTGGCGCAATGACGCTGAAGCCCGCCGTCGTAAAGAAGTCTTAATTACTTTCTCTTCTCCACTTTGCCAACCCCGAAAGGGATTTCTGAGGCTTTTCCGCCAGAAACCTGACAACGCCGCTGAGAAAATCAGGGGCGTATTTTTCTATTCGGGGCTACACATTGTTCTTTCAGCACCCCCTGTGCCCCAACCGATGTCGGCATAAAGCACCGGAAATACCCCCAGATTAGGGGTAGAACAAACAGGCCCTAGCTTTACGGCCATGAACACACATTTCACCCACCCAAAACCAGGGTTCGAACATGTTCCCGTTTTAAATTTTCCCAGTTCTCTTCCAGGCAATTTTTAGCTACAACCCCACACGTCTCAAATTTCACAGCCCTCTAATATTAGAGTGAGGCAAATCCACCCCGACTGCGCTTGCAAAACCCCGCCGCCAGCCATTTAGTTCACAGCATTTTCTCTCGAAAAACTATCAAGAAAATATCTAACACTCAGGCCATACTAGGCTTATCGAACTCAGCCCCGAATGCATTCCCGCAATCCAAAACTTCCTTGAAATGGTTGATCAATCATGTATTTTATTTCTTTGCACCCGGCGGGACAAATCACCGGTTCTCATGCACAATGAATTCCGGCGAACGAAATCAGTTCCCGCTGATTATTCGCTGAGAGCACGTTTGTAATCACCGGCTAGAAGCGGGGGATCATTGATGCAGCTACTTCGGAACGGCCTCACGCTGGCTGCCGATTCGGCCTTGAGCTACGGCCTGGTTAACCACATTCGGGGGAATAATGTTAACCAGAATCGTCGTTGTTCAATCACCGTGTCAGGCGCGCGGAGGTCAAGGGCTGCATCAATTGCTCGGGTTTCGCCTGTGAAGACGAAAGGAGGCCCGAGAAGCGGCTATAGCCGAAGCTGCCTATTCAGCGGATACACGATGGGGGTCATCGCGTGTATCGCCAGCGTGCTCTCGGAAAGCGCTTTCGGGGGCGCTTTCCAAAAGGCCACAGGATTCCGACCCAATGGGGGTTATGAGTAATCAATGTTGATCATCGATTGCTCGGGTCGGAATCCGGCTGATTTTAGGAAATAAATTAATAGGGTTGCGAGCGCGAGGCGCCCCGGATCTCACCGCAGTGTTGATCCTGGGCGCCTCACGTCTATCTAACGAAAGTTCTCGGACTGCACTAGTTCGCTGAGTGCGGGAACCTTCTGACCTAATGCAGAGTCTAATCGACTCGTAGTACTCCTCCCCTGATAATCCAAGATCACCAATAGTTATTGAAAATAGGATGGAAGGAAAGCTGATGAGCAGATACCGAATTAGCCTAGCGACATTGCTTGCCGGCAGCTTAGTCGCAGGCTGCACGTCGGACAATGCTTCTGTAACCGAGAGCAACGATGATACCGTAGCCGATGAACCAGTACAGGAATCCATCGAATTTGCTGACTGGGTGCCCGAACGCGGGCCCACGGATCGTCACGCTCCCGACTTCGAATTATTCAACTTATGCGACGAAGCACCAGATTCAGTCTGGGAAAAGGCAGGTTTGCATTATCATCCGGAAATCTCCGAAACGAGAATCTACGGAACACATATCACATGCTTTCTCGGTATGTCCGAAGATCTCACCGAGTCTTACTCAACCGGCCAAGCAGGAAACCTCGCAATTACGGTTGATGATTATTCTATGAAAGAGCTCGAGGAAAAAAGAGAAATTCTCGACATTCCATCCGATTCCTCCATTGCAGAGGTCCACTTCAGGGAATTGACTGCTACTGATGAATGCACTGCTGGAATCGAAACTGTAAAGGGGCGTATAAACATCGGTGACCACGGCAAACTTAGAGGTCTTACACTAGAAGAAAGTTGCATGATCGCACTAGAGAACTTAGAAAGAATCGTTCTCAACTAGATAAAAATCGGGGGCAATTATGGAATTAAACATTTCAACCGAATCACTATCCGCTATCCGATCAAAGCTGGCGGGAATTGGAGCGTCGGCATACCAAGCTAGCCGGGAAAGTGGACGCTCACGCCTCTCTGAGGCTTTTTCACAGATCCCAGGGCTAGGTTTCCTTGCCGCCGAGCATGGTAGAACGCTTTCTGGTAATCCTGGTGCTGCAGCGGAAGAATTCATGGCACTACGTGACAAAATTTCATGGGCCGCCGACAACCTGCACAACCTGGCAAGCGCAGTCTACGAGCAGGATGAATACCTCTCTAGCAGCCTGACCCACATGTATTCTGGCCATCCTTCCGCTAGCAGCAAGTTCTTTACCGCCGCTGAACCATCTGACAAGTCTGCTCCGGTAGCAATCAACAGCCCCGCTATCGGCCGAGTTCCGGACATCAATCTGTTGGCAAGTTATTTTTCCGGCACAGTCGATTCTGCAGCACACCACGACGCTGATCTCTGGCAGCAACTCAGCCAAGCCGCCACCGAAATTTCCGATGGCTTGGAAGAAGTGGCCGCGGATCTAGAAGCAAATAACTATGGTGACGCAATCTCCGGTGGTGCACAGAAACTACGTCATTTTGCAGAAACCAGCCGGACATTGAATGCTAATTCTCAGATCATGAACAGCACCATCAATAACCTGATCGCCACGATTGAGGCGGCACGGAATAACACCAGAGCTGTGCAAGCCGCGGTGGCTCTAAATCACACCCCAAGCGCACGCGAATTGATTGAGAAAACTTATTTGGATATTTTCCCTACCCAATTCAGCACCGCCTTACAGACGGCCGTTCCGCGTCTCCTGGGACTGAGCATCCCTAGCCCAGCCGCTAGCGGCGGCGAAAACCAAGCAGTTGGCACCGGCCATGCAAAATCTGGCGTGGAAGAAGCACGGGCCGCCATGCAGTTGCCCCGTGAAGTTCAACGGACCATCGCCGAATACGGACCAAACCAAGCAACGTTTGCTGCCGCAGACAACGGCACAGCACAAGTAGCGAACGTGGGCCAAAATAGTGTGTCAACCCATGCCGCAGCCCACCATTCTGCGGGCACCAATAACACGCCTACGAATGTAGCTTCGCAAGCAGCAACTTTTAATCCAACTAATGCGCAACAAACAGGTTTTTCTGCTCCCAACCATGGTGGCGCTGGATCCCCTGGTTTGAGCCGCTTCGAAGGTACGCCGGGAACCATGGCTGCCAACAATTCGCCTAATGCTGGTGCCGCCCGTGTTTTAGGTAATGGCAACACCGGTACCCCGCTCAACACTGGCATCACGCATCCATCCCCAACAACTACGAACGGTTCCCAACCAATTAATGCATCAGGCACAAATGTGTTTGGTGGTGCACGCGGTGCCAACACATCGTTACCAGGGGTGTCGGAATCAGGACGGGGCGTCAACAACAGCATCTCTGGCCGTGGCGGAATGAATCCTGGCGCGCAACTCGGAATTGGAGCGCGCGGGTTGGGTTCAACTGCGATTCCTGGTGCCGGCGGTTATTCTGGAGGGCACAGTGAAAACTTTTCTGCCCGTCCCATTGGCTCCGGCGGCGGAGCTTCCCATGCGGGTGGCCCTAATCAACCTGGATCCCCCGGGCCACATGCAGGCCAAAACAGCCCCAATGCAACTGGTAACCATGGCTCTAATGGACATGGCGGATCCGGTAGTTCTGGTTCCAATGGACAACACGGTGCCCACAACCCACACGGCAACAGCGCTTCCGGAAACCACAGCTCTCAAGCAGGAAACTCTGGTCGTTCGGGTTCCGGCCACATGGGTCGTGGAATGATGCCAATGATGGGTGGTGCCGGGCAACAAGGGCAAGGTACTGGAACAAATTCCAAACCAAGCCGTGCAAAGGCTGTAACCACAGCAATTGAACGCGAGGGGAACCAAAAAGCACTACTCGGTGAACGTCGACCGGTAGTACCTGGGGTTATCGGTGCCTGGGTGCGAGATTAACGGTTTAAGTACCTTTAATCCGTTCAACCAGATAATCCGTTGGGTACAGCAGATAGCTGTTATCCGTTACGTCGGAAATCGCGTGGATTTCGCCCCCAACGCTTACATGTAAGCGCGGCGAAATTCCACGCTTGTCAGCCGCAAATAATGCCAGTGCCGCTCCCGCCATCGTTGCCATACCTTCAGCTAAGTCATTTCCGTACGTGACTGGGCGAATTAACACCATGTCTGGTTGTGGCACCGCAAAAAGTATCCCAGCGTCGAATTCTTCACCAGGAATGAAACGCTGCACACACCAATCTAAAAATAGCGGCATAGAAGACCAATGCGGGTTCGAGCAACGCAACACATAGGCGTACTCTCCACCCGGCCCACTACGTCGGCGTTGCACATCCACTTGTGCATTATCTAAAGCGCGAAATAAATTCTTTCGCGCAATTTCCACAATTGTTTGAATGTCGTCGTCAATTTTTCGTACCTCATACGCCGGTAGCCGAAGATAGCTTCCAGCGCCACCAACCACCAGATAGCGAGCCAAATCAAGGCTAAAGCTGCCCCACTCACCACCGCGCTTGGCATCCAAATGCATAAAAGCCCCGCGATAAAGCTGCGACAAGGTCAAACCACGCGCAACGGTTTCGGTCTCGTAACGGATGATCTTTGCGACGAATTCGTCCACACTAGCCGACAAGGCAGCACCATCAGCAATGTCTTCCAACAGTGGCGCCAGCTCCCTGCTAGTCTCGTGGCCTTCTCGCCACCGCAAATGAATTTTCCGTCCAGTTAACTGCATGCTTATACCTGCAGTGCTGAAGGTTGTTTCTAATTCAATTTCCAACGCTTTAGCTTGTGCAACGGGTAAGCCCCAATTTTTCTTACCGCGGGCAGGCATAAACCTTGGTTTCGGGTTAATTCTCTTAGGCCACATGGTATTTTCGCGCCGTTGGTAGTAATTCGCAGCCGGTGGCTAAGTGTCCCGACGCGGGTACTGATCCCCGGGACCGTGACCGTTTTCGTCTTCACCGTCACCAACATTATCTATATCAGCTGGTGTATCAGGCAATTCAAAATCGTCCGGCAACGGCGGCAATTCGCCAGATTCCCAAATACCCCCACCAGATTCAATCGCAGCCTGTGGATCAAAACCTCCTTTGATCAGCTGATTCATGATATGTGCGTTTGGTGCGATTTCAATTTGTTGGCTACCTGGCGTCCAATTAGAAATCGTAGTGATCTCGCCATCGTCATATACGTGCACTAGTGGTGAAACTGTTGACTCCGCACTATCGGCAATCTGCGCAGCCACCGGAGCCATCCGCGAGATACCTTCCAACAGATCAGTGCCTTCAGTCACCGCACGTACCAACAGCAAATGTCGAGTCGGCATAGAAAATAGCAAGCCATTAGTGGTGTCAATTTCCGGTGCCCACATGTCGATAAATTCCTCTAGCAGCAACGGGGCCGAACCGAGATAGTGGGAGCTCGATTCAAAAGTCCATGCTGAAGCCCCTGGTGATTCGGCGGGACCATTATGATATTGCACGTCGATATCAGTAGTGCGCAATTCTTCGCGCAAATTCGTCCGCGCAGCACGTTCTAAAGCATCAATATCATCAATTTCAGACAGCTTTTCCAAAGCAATTGTCTGTATAGAAGAGGCCGTATCCACAGCAATCGTGGCGGAGGTATCCTGTGTGAAACTGAAAAGCGTCGCCGAATCAATAATTTTTTGTTCTTCCGCGCTGAGATCACGCGTCGAAACTAGGCGTAAACGCAACCGCGAATAAATCGATGCGGTATCCAACTGTTCCATATAGGTATCGTCGTCAAGACTTGACATAAATGACGCTGCCAGGTTCGGAATCGCTTTCGGATGCTGCGAGCTTGCTACTTGGCGCACTAAATCATCTAGGCGCACCGACATGCGGCCTCGTCTCGGGTGTTCAATAGTCGCCGACATGCCGTCAAAACGAATCGACGCACCTTCAGCTGCCAGCTGGCGACGCAGCGAGGAACGAAGCTGATCCGCGGTTTTCCGACTTAGGCTCGGAAACGACGGATCTGGCTGCCGCAACAGGCGGTTTTGGCGATAGCGTCGGAACATCATGGTGCTAGTCTAACGGCAACTAGGAATCTAGGCGGTCCAGTACATGTTGTTGTGCAATATCCAGCAACTTCCGCAAAGCCACGACGGCGTCGTCACGTCGTTTTTCCCGCAATAAATCAATGATTTCCGCATTCTGCGAGATAAACGGTTCATGAATATCACGCTGCGCAAGCGACAAAAAGGCAATGCGCGCTTGGGCAATGACCGGGCGAATGTCTTCCACCAGCCGGTCTACTCCAGCAAGCGCCACGAATTCGAGGTGCACCTGGGCATTGAGACTGCCGACGACATGCCAATCATCATGTTCTGCAGCCCGGCGCGCCTCGGTAATAATTGTGTCGAGGTGCGACAAATCAATGCTGTCTAAATCAGATTCTGCCACGGCTGCGCACTCGACGATACGACGATACGTATAGATTTCGCTGATCGCCTCGGCCGTCAGGGTGCGTACAAAGACCCCACGATTAGGAATGTGTGTAACGAGCCCATCGTTAACCAAAAAACGAAAGGCCTCACGCAATGAGTTTCGTGAGCAATCGAGTTGCCGGGCAAGGCGAGTTTCAGGCAAGCGTTGGCCCGGGCGGAGGTCTCCGCGCGTGATGCGCTGCGTGATCTCGCGGGCCAAAGAATCAGCGATCATACACAGTAATTTTATCGTCTTTACTGGCATTAGCAATTTTTCATGACGCATGTGCCCCCTGCGGATTTTTCCGTGAGTTAACCCACAGTTATGCTATCGTTGTTCAACAATCACCACGATATTGGTTCCATGCCACTTCCCAGCAACTGCTGGGAAGTCAGCAGCAAATAATCTCGCTTTCACGAAAGTCACCCTTATATAGCCCTGTAACATCCCACAGCCCTCTAAGAGCAAGGACCTGGAAATGTCTTCATCAAGCAATGCTGGTACTTCGGCCTCCAGCCCCCAGCCAAACAGCACTCCACAACAGCCCAATCTAAAACAAGCGGCAGCAACTGCCTCAACACGCAGCATCCTAATGGGTGCAATCTTCCTGATGGCTACTTCTGCCATCGGCCCTGGATTCCTGACGCAAACTGCGGTATTTACTAACCAGCTAGCTGCGGCTTTTGGTTTTGCGATTCTGGTGTCAATCATTATCGATATCGCGGTCCAAATGAATGTCTGGCGCGTCATCGGTGTTTCGGGACTACGCGCCCAAGAACTTGGCAACGTGGTATTTCCTGGCCTGGGCTACTTACTTACTGCGTTGATTGGCATCGGTGGATTTGTTTTCAATATCGGCAATATTGCCGGAGGTGGCCTTGGACTAAACGCCCTGTTAGGGATCGACGCAAAGTTGGGTGGTCTCATCACCGCTGGACTGGCCATTATCGTCTTCCTCTTCCAACGCCTTGGTGCGGCCCTGGATAAGATCCTTGTGGTCCTGGGCATCGTAATGTTCGCGCTGACGATCTACGTTGCGTTTGTCTCCCAACCACCGGTAGGTGAAGCTCTCACCCAAACCGTATGGCCAGAAACCGTAGACTGGGTGGTTGTCACTACGCTGGTCGGCGGCACCGTCGGTGGCTATATCACCTACGCTGGCGCACACCGCATGCTTGACTCCGGCACCACCGGGCCAGAAAACGTCAAGGCTGTAACCCGCGCTTCTGTTACCGCCATTGTGCTGACCGGCGTTATGCGCTTCGTCCTCTTCCTCGCAATCCTCGGCGTCATTGCTGGTGGAATCGTTTTGAACGTCGATGACAACCCAGCTGCAGAAGCTTTCCAAGCCGCCGCAGGTGATTTCGGTATGCGTGCATTCGGTGCAGTCTTGTTCGCCGCTGCACTGTCTTCGGTGATCGGAGCTTCCTATACCTCGGCAACGTTCATCATCCCGAAGAAGGATAAGCTCCGCAAAGCACAAAACATCGTCACCATCATCTTTGTTGTCGGCTCCGCTACTACTTTCGCTTTCCTCGGCTCTGCACCTGCTGCTTTGCTGGTATTCGCCGGTGCTTTCAATGGATTAGTCCTGCCCGTCGGCTTCACGATGATTATTTACGTCGCCATATTCCGGCAGAAAGACCTGCTCTTTGGTTACCAATACCCACGCTGGCTCATCGTCCTGGGCATGATTGGCGTAATCATTGCCTGGTTCTTGGCCATCCGCTCATTCAGCGGAGTCTGGGACTTCGTGTTCTAAACGACAACTAACTCGTCAAAACCACACAATGCAGAACCGCATATAACCACCCCATCCCTGTGTCAGGAGAGACAACCACGATGAGTACCGCATCCGAAACCTCGGCCCTGCACATCGACCTCAACAGCGACCTCGGCGAAAGCTTCGGCAACTGGACCATGGGCAACGATAATGCCGTACTGGACCTGGTCAGTTCCGCCAATATCGCCTGCGGGTTCCATGCTGGCGACCCGAAGGTATTGCTCGATACCGTCAAAGCAGCGCACGAGCGTGATGTTCGCATCGGCGCTCACATCGGCTACCGCGACCTGCCCGGTTTCGGCCGCCGTTTCATAGACTACGACGCCGAAGAACTACTCGCTGAAACCATCTATCAGCTCGGAGCAATCAAGGCTGCCGCCTCCGTGGTTGGCGCGGAAGTCAGCTATGTCAAGCCACACGGGGCGCTCTATAACCGCATGGCCACCGATAACTACCAGGCAGAAGCAGTCATCGGCGGAATACTGGCCGTCGACCCACAGCTCAAACTCATGGCCCTGTCCGGCACCCCCGTCGTCGGTGAAGCTCGTGCGGCCGGGCTCGAGGTCATCGAAGAAACCTTCGCCGATCGCACCTACACCGACGAAGGCCGGCTGGTCCCCAGGAAACAACCGGGTGCAGTGCATGACGACGTCGACACCGTCGTCAAGCAAGCCCTTGCGATTGCCACCGGGCAGCCATTCGCCTCCGTTAATGGCACACCAGTTGAAGTTTCTGGCCAATCGATTTGTGTCCACGGCGATAGCCACAAAGCCCTGGAAATGGTGCAAGCAATCATCACCGCACTTAAACAGGAGGGCATCGCTATATGTTAATTCCATACGGCGACCGAGGTCTGTTAATCGACTTCAGCGACCACAAGGACCCATTGGGCCAGGTACTGGCCTACCAGGCACAACTGCAGCGCGCAGGCCTCGAATCCATCATCGATCTCGTTCCTGCCGCACAAACCCTGCTAATCACATTCGACCGCAACCCCAGCCAGATATCTCTGCCGAAACTGGACACACAAGCCGCAGCACACAGCAGCGGCAATGCGCACACCATTGAGGTCTCCTATAACGGGGATGACCTGGACGAGCTTGCCGACGAACTCGGTGTCAGCGCCGAAGAACTCGTCACTGCGCATACGGAGACGACCTGGACGGCCGCATTCGCTGGGTTCGCGCCAGGCTTTTTGTACTTGCGCCCTGACCTCACGAACCCACATGCAAAGGTGTTCGCCAATATTTCCCGCCGTAGCCAACCACGCACCTCGATTCCTGCTGGTTCTGTGGGCTTGGCCGGAGGTTTTTCCGCAGTTTATCCCCAAAGCTCGCCCGGCGGCTGGCAGTTGATTGGCACCACAGAAGCGCGTATGTGGGATATAGAACGCGACCAGCCAGCTTTACTCCAACCCGGCGATACCGTGCGATTCCAGGAGAAAACATGTTAAAGGTGTTAGAAACCGGACCACAGGCAACTTTTCAGGATCTCGGGCGCGCAGGTTATTCCGGCCTCGGTGTGAGCCCCTCCGGCGCGTTTGATCGCGGTGCTGCCCGTCGTGCAAATCGCATGCTCGGGAATGACGAAAACTCGGCCGTTATCGAGATCCTTTTCGGAGGTTTTGAGGTGGTCGCTGAAAAGCCGGTACGCATCGTTTTTACTGGTACCGATGCGGATGTATTCGTCGATAAGCGATGTATGCGCACCAACACGGTACTCGATATTCAAAAAGGCCAAACAGTCCGCTTGGAAATCGGCACAGGGTTGCGCGCTTACCTGGGTATTTCCGGTGGCTTCGCGGTCGAGCCAGTGCTTGGTTCAGTCGCCACTGACACGCTTTCCGGTATCGGCCCGGATCCGATCACATCCGGGACTAGTTTGCCGACGAATGCGAAAAACCCAACCGTGGAATTACCACGCATCAAGCACTTGCCTACACAATTCGTTCCGAAATCACATGAGGTTCTCGACATTGTTCTCGGACCACGCCAAGATTGGTTCGCGGAGACCGCAGAGCTGTTTAACCAAACGTTTCAAATTTCATCCGATTCGGACCGCATCGGCGTCAATCTGATAGCCAGCCGCCCGTTGCAACGAGCCTATGACGGTGAGCTAGCATCCGAAGGCGCAATGCGCGGTGCGCTGCAAATACCTCCCAGCGGGCACCCCGCGGCCTTCGGTGCTGATCACCCGATTACCGGCGGCTACCCTGTCATTGGTGTACTGACCAGCGAATCCGTCGATAAGATGGCGCAGCTAAGCCCCGGCACTATAGTGACGTTCCGGGCCGCAAATTGCACAAACTAGCGCTCAGCGCTAGGCCGCTGGCGGACCAAAAGCTACTTCTCGTCTGGTTTTTTCAGCAGCTTTTCCCAAACATCGGTATCGCGCCATTCCCCGGCGCGCTCGCCGTAAGTCATTTTCGCCATATGACTAAACGTGCCGACCTTCTCATAGCCACGGGATTCATGCAGTTTCGCCGAGCCTTCATTCTCTGGGAAAATCCATGCATGGATGGCCCACTTGTGCAGCTCTTCTGCCACCTCAATCAACTTATCCAACAGCGCTCCGGAAACGCCACGACCCTGCGCGTCCGGGTGCAAGTAGATTGAATCCTCCAACACGCCGTGAAACGCCGGTCGGTGGCTGGCAGGTGCACCAGAGACCCACCCCAAAATCTTGGAATCATTGCCCTCTTCTACAGCCACAAACACTGTTTCCATGACTTTCAGGCGGGTGAATTGCTCCCAGGTTGGCGCTTCCGTCTCATACGTTGCGTGGCCGGTCTCTAAACCGAGTTCATAAATTTCGCGAACCTGTGGGTAATCATCCGGCCGGATGGGGCGCAGGTTGAAGTCGTCAGACATTGCTGTTGGTCCTCCCGTGACTATGTCGAGTTCAGTGTTTTCGAGCTTATGGTGTCGAGTTCACCGGAAAGTTTTGGTACGACTCGCAGCAATGCGTGAAGTACATTTGGCCTTCGTCAGGCCCCCAGTTTACACCCAGCATCAGCGGCGTTTCTTCTTGCGCAGTCCGCCCGGCGCTTGCCCACGTGCCCGCGTTGCCTTTCCAGATTTTTTCTTGCCGCTGCCACTTTTCCCGGCACCGCTCCCAGAGTTTTTCCCAACACCTTTTACGCTGTTGTTCCCAGTACTTCTCCCAACACCTGCCCCGGGCCTTTTCTTTTGTCGCGTCTCTTTTAGCGCCCTATGCCGCGTCGATCCTGCTTTACGCCCTTTCGCAATTCCGACAAAATCTTGGATGGCATCCCCATCTGCAGCTACTTTCCATACCAAAGCGATCTCAGTCTGTGCCACGGCACGTTGGCTTCCTGAGCGCCCGTCTGTTGGTTCTGTGTCTGACCCCCCTGTTGATTTTGCACCGCCTACATGCTCGCCGTTGTACGGCAGCACACGGATCTGATTTTTCGACAGCATCTTCAAAAGCGGCAGTGGCCCTATCGTCACCCCAACATTGGCTGCAACCACTTGCAAAGACTCACGAAGTTTGTCTACGTCAATCGGACCAAGTTTTTCTGCCACAAAATTGATGATCTCGCCTTCGATGTCTCGCGAGCCGACGGGCTCACCAACTTCTGCGAACACGCTGTCTTTCGGTACCGCGATCCCGCATTGCTCGGTATAAAGCTTGACGACGTGAAACTCTCGGCCGATTATGGCTTCGTCGATGCGTGAATCAGGTAACCGCATCAGCGCTACCTCGCAACGATCAGCTGCACTGGCATCGCCATGCGCTACGCTGTCGGCGTTCGCACCGTCGGCAAGCATTGCGAAAGGATCATCCGCCGCCACTGCTTTGAGCCCATGCGGGGTATCACGTTGAAATCGCTGGAACCATTTGCCGGGTTCGGTTCCGGTAGCGAATACGAGGTGCAACATGACGGCCATGCTACCGCGGCTGGAATATAATAATAGAACTTAGAACACCTTAAAGGAAGGACTCCCGTGGAATTCAAAGCGATTGCCGAATGGACACTGTTTGAAGAAACCCCGATCCCAGACGATGTCTACCCACTCCTGACCAGCGGCGAACAAGCACACGTTGCGTTCAAGACTTTCCGCGACAGTGCGGTTTTTACCAATAAGCGGCTGATTGTCCGGGATTCACAAGGCCTTCGCGGCAAGAAAGTGGAGATGTATTCTCTGCCGTACTCCGCGATCAATATGTGGTCCACGGAAAACGCTGGGACGCTGGACTTCAACGCGGAAATTGAACTCTGGACCCGCGCGGGCCACATAAAGATCAAGATTGGCCGCAAACTGGATGTCCGGGCGATCGATAAGCTCATCGGCGACTGCGTGTTGGGTTAATAGCTTCGGCTTCATTGCAGCTGCTCAGCTTCATAGCTGCTGAGGCGTACTAGTTGGGGCGACCGTCATGGCTGCTGGGTTGATGTACGTGCCGTGTTGTAGTGTGCAGGTGTGAACGAAAGCAATAACTCTACCGCTAACGCCGATCAGATCAGCGCTGATCACAACAACCACGAGAGCACTAACCAGACCGGCACCGCTGATACCACGATTCGCGGTGCCGACGCAGCATCCCCGTCCAGTACGGCTATGAAGCCGCAAACGGCAGCAAAGAAACTCGGCATCCACCTGCCTGCCTGCCCTCCGGAGTTTCAAAACGGTGGCATTAGCCATGCGCAGCTGCGCTCATTGCAACACGAACCGCCAGAGTGGCTGCAGCAATTGCGCTTGGAGGGCCCACATCCACGCGCTGAGGTGGCCCGGAAACTTGGTGTCTCCGTCAACGCGGTAAAAACCCACTTGGATAAAGCTCTGACCACGGCCGAGATCAAACAGCTCCTGCAAAACCAGCCAGAGTGGTTGTCCAAAGCCCGTACTCAACTGGCGGAATCCCGCAAGGAAAACACAAAGCCCGGCAACGCTGATTCCAATTAGCTTTCCAGCATCCAACTAGCTTTCCAGCCCGGATCCAGCGGCACCGTTGTCGGCTAGCTAGCGTGCTCCCATAACGCGCGATTAATCGATGTCGGGTCTGGCGCGGCAACCGCTTGCCGACGCCCGGCATCAGTGCGCCACGCGGTCAGCCGAGTCCAGCCATGCAATGAACTTCCCACCCACGCTGGCGTTTCCAAGGCTTCTGCCAGACTCAACACCCCGCGGTGGACTTGCCACCCGGCATTGTGCAAGGCGCTCACACTGCTGTGTGCAGTCACCGATGCTAAAACTTGCGCTTGTTCCGGTGGCAACAGTGCAATTTTGTCCGGCACTGCACTCGGATCTGATGGTGCACCGTTATCTGGCGTTAGACCTGCCGCCCCCGCTGCACTGTCAGTCTCCTGCTTCCAGCCCGGAAAAAACATGATCGCGGCATTCGCTGCTTCCAATACTTTCCCGTTGCGGTGCAACAGCGCGTCATCGGCCCCCACGGTACGGGCTTGCTCACGCAACTGCTGCAGATAGCCGTAATCAGGGCCTTTTACACGCGGGTATACGCGCTGGTCCTGTTCAGTTGGGATATACAGCTCCGTGGTGCTGCGTAATGCGGGTGGGTGCCGCAATTGCCATCGAAGGGCACCGTTTGCACCAACTTCTATTTTCGGGAAATATGTGCCATCATCCGGCAGTTCATCGCGTACCCGCAGCAAGAAGGCTTCGATATCCCACTGGTCCAATCCTGCCTCGCGCGCGCCAAGGCTAAAACGGTGTTCGTGAGCTTCACGGCCAACCACGCGGCCGTCTTTAATGAGGTAAGAATCCAGGATTTTCATCGCCTGCCCGATTATGCCAGAGTCTCCATCTCGGGCTCTTCTCCATCTCAGCCCTCATCACCGTCTCGCCTACGCACTCAGCAGAACTGCTAAGCCCCGACGTTTTACGAAGCGCGTTCAGGCAGCTGCGTGCCGTCGGCAAGATGCTCGGCCAGGCCGTCTTGAATCAGCGTTGCCGACAGCCACGAGGCATTCAGGTACCAGCCATCATTGTCCACTTCAACAACCTGGTCTTTGTGTACCGCGCCCAGGCTGCCCCACAGGGAGGTTTCGGTGGGGTTTGGGCTTCCGGGTACTACGCCGTAGAAAATCCAATCAGCGTCAGCAAGCCCAAGTTCCTCCGCAGAAATATCGTGACTGGATTTATCCGTGAATTGCTGGCTATCCGGCCGCTGCAATCCGGCATCTGCAGCGACAATTCCTGCCATGGATTCGACACCGAAAATATTGAAGGAATCATTTTTCGGGCGTAACAGAGAAATCGTGCCGACGCCATCGTCGATTGCAGCATCCAATGCATCTGCACGCTTCTCGTAGTTCTTCATAAACTTGTCGTATTCTTCGGTTTTATCGAGCGCGTAGGCAAGTAACTTAAAATCGCCTTTCCAGTTTTCACCGCCGCCTTTGCCCAATGTCACGGGTGCGAGTTGCTCTAGTTTTTTCACAATCTCGGAATCCGTGCGCTCGTTAGCGAAGATATGCGTTGGCTTCAGTGCTGCGATGGCTTCAATATCCGGATTCGCGCGTTCACCAACGACTTCGATTCCGTCAAGGTCAACCTCGTCACCATATTCTTCGTGCACAAATTCCGGGATCGCCTCTGCATTCTTAGCGACGGCGACACCTACCGGAACCACTCCGAGCTGCAGGGCGTTTTCCAGTTGTCCCGTATTCAGGACAACCACGCGTTCCTCGCTGCCAGCATCCGCTGCGTTGTTTTCAGGATCAGGTTGCTCAGTACCACATGCTGTCAGTGCGGCAAGCATTCCAACGCCAGCCAGTGCCGCACAGGCTTGTCGAATACGCAAAAATCTCACGAGTTTCTCCTAGTTCAAGCACCGTAGCGCGCAGGAAATCTGCCAATTAGCGTGGTGCAGCCAACAAAACTCACCTATATTAACACAGCCTAACCTGAATTGGCTACGTGAATAGCCACCCAAACAACGGCCGGGCCTTCACTTGGGTCTCGGTATATTCGTCCTCCGGGTCAGACAAGGACACGATCGCTCCGCCCACGCCATAAGTCACCTGTCTGCCCTCAAAAATCAGGGTGCGAATTGTCATGGACAAATCCACTGCCCCATGAAATGAAAAATAACCAAAAGCACCGGAATATGCACCGCGGTGGCTGCCTTCCAGCCGGTCAATGATGTCGAGCGTGCGTTTTTTCGGCGCGCCAGTCATCGAACCCGCGGGAAACAGAGCACGCACGGCTGCAACTGGACTGACCTCTCCCAACCGGGCAGACACTGTGCTGACAAGCTGATGCACGCTCGGAAATGATTCCACATCCCACAATTTCGGCACCTCCACGCTGCCGGGCACCGCAACGGTATTCATATCGTGGCGCACCAGATCCACAATCATCAGATTTTCCGCGCGGTCTTTTTCAGCTGTCTGGAGGCCTTCACGCAACGCCATATCTTCACTATCGCTAGCGCCCCGCGGGCGGGTCCCTTTAATCGGTTTGCTGGTAACCACACCACCTGCGATGCGCACGAAACACTCCGGGCTTGTCGACGCCAACCCGAAATCAGTAAATTCCAGCAGCCCTGCTCGCGCCGACGCATGGTTGTTCCGCAAATACGCGAACGCATCTTTTGCGTGATGCCCGGCAGCTGGCATAGTCAGCCGGTTAGTCAAACAAATTTCATAAGACTCACCGGCTGCAATGAGTTCCTGGGACTGCGCAATCAAATCTAGGTATTCCGCACGCGAATGTAGTTGCTGCGCGACGCTTTGTGGTGCGCCTTCCTCCTCAGTAGTCTTGGAGTGCTTGGGCCAAGCAACAGAGACGCCAGCGTCTGCAGTCTCGAACTCCTGAGCTTCTTGTAATCCTGCGACCATGGCATCCACCCACGCCTGTTGCACAACAGCCGTTTCTGCATTCTCACACAGCGCCACCACATGGCACTGGCCGTCGACAAGAATGAGCGCCCGATCCGCCAACAACAGCTGCGCATCCCAAAAATCCTCGCGCGCATGGGGAGCAGAATAGCCGCAATCCGCCTTGAGCTCGTATCCCAAATAACCCACTAGCCCCAAGCCAAATTCGCACCCAGGCACGGGTGGTTGCACCGCGGAATAGTGCTGCAGCAAGCGCTCAATAGTGTCAAAGACAGATTCTTCGAGTACCTCAGAGCTTTCAGTGCGCCAACCAGTGCCTGCATGAGAAACCTCCACTTCTCCGCGCACTACCGACGCTTTGATGTGCCTGGCCAGTGGCCCGGAATCATCCCCCATACAGATTGCTCCGGAGCCGTCTTCGATCCACCAACGCTGCCCACGCAAATACTCATAAGCACGCATCGGGTCGGTGGCCAGCGCTCCTGCCGGAAAAGCTCGGGAAATCAACCACGGCTGAGTGTCCGTTGTATTCGACTCGTCACTATGGGGCCCGGCAAGTGTCGATTCGGAAATCTCCAGTCCGGCAATTTCTGCACGCGCTGAATCTGATTCATTATCGCGACTAGCATCATCACGGCTGGCACTATCAGCAGAGGCCCTATCCTCTGCGGCAAGCTGCAAAAAATTGCGCACAATTCCCATGCCCTGCGCATCGGCTATAGATTCTGGGTGAAACTGCACACCCCACCACGGTTTATGCTTATGCGCTAAGCCCATCACCAAGTTATCCGCATCCGCGGTGCGAGCGGTGACACGAAAACATTCCGGTACAGGATTGTTGGCGTCATCAGCAACCACGAGCGAGTGATAACGCACCGCCTGATAATCCTGGTTAATACCGGAAAACAACCCGACCCCGTCGTGCGTAATCTGACTCCGACGCCCGTGAAACGGTTCGGGCGCACGCACCACAGAGCCGCCTTCTGCCCAGGCCATAGCTTGTTGTCCTAAACAAACCCCCAGCACCGGCAGCCCAACGTGCAACGCGGCCGCCGAATGCCCCAAATCAGACGGGTTCTCCGGCGTTCCTGGCCCCGGCGAAATAATCACCGCACCAAAGCCACCCTGACGCAGAAAAGTGGCGAAATCTACTCCACCAAGATCAGCGTCATTGGCGACAACGACAACCTCCTGGCCAGCCATGCGCACATAGCTAGCCAGGTTATTGGTAAACGAGTCGTGGTTATCAACCAGGACTACTTTCAATTACCTAAACCAGCTTCCAGTCTTCCAGGCCCTCATACAGTGGGAAGTCCTGGGTGAGCTTCTCAACGCGTCCACGCAGCTGTGCAACGTCTTTGCCCAGCAATGCCTGCGCAATCACATCAGCCGTTTCCTCGAACGCCTTCTCATCGAAACCACGAGTAGCCAATGCCGAAGCACCGATGCGCAACCCGGAGGTCACCATTGGTGGACGCGGATCATTCGGCACCGCATTACGGTTAACAGTAATACCAACCTCGTGCAAGCGGTCCTCTGCCTGCTGGCCGTCTAGTTCTGAGTTCCGCAGATCTGCCAAAACCAAGTGGGTATCGGTGCCGCCGGTGAGCACGGAGATACCAGATTCCTGGCAATCCTGTGCAGTCAGGCGCTCTGCCAAGATGCGTGCACCGTCGATGGTGCGCTGCTGACGCTCCCGGAATTCCTCAGTGGCAGCCACTTTGAACGACACAGCCTTCGCCGCCACCGCGTGCATCAACGGACCACCCTGTTGGCCTGGGAAGACTGCCGAGTTGATCTGCTTAGCGTAGTCCTGTTTCGCCAGAATCAGGCCGGAACGCGGACCGCCCAAGGTCTTATGCACGGTGGAAGAAACAATATCGGAGTGTGGAACTGGTGATGGGTACAGATCAGCAGCCACCAGACCAGCGAAGTGCGCCATATCAGTCCACAGATAAGCGCCAACCTCATCAGCGATGGAACGGAAGGCTTCGAAATCCAAACGACGCGAATACGCCGACCAGCCAGCGATGATCACCTGTGGCTTTTCCGCCAAAGCCTGCTCGCGAACCTTGTCCATATCAATGCGATGGGTTTCCGGGTCCACCTCGTATGCAGCAACCTCATACAGCTTGCCGGAGAAATTTAGCTTCATGCCGTGGGTCAGGTGCCCACCGTGTGCCAAAGACAAGCCCATGATCTTGTCACCTGGTTTGATCAGTGAAGCCAATACCGCGGCGTTGGCCTGTGCACCCGAGTGCGGCTGTACGTTGGCAAATTCTGCACCAAATAGCTCCTTGGCACGCTGCCGAGCGAGGTCTTCAATGACATCGACGTGCTCACAACCGCCATAGTAGCGGCGGCCGGGATAGCCCTCGGCATATTTGTTAGTCAGTACCGAACCTTGTGCCTGCAACACCGCGCGCGGCACGAAGTTTTCCGAGGCAATCATTTCCAAGGTTCCACGTTGACGGGAGATTTCTCCGTCGATGGCAGCAGCTACCTCTGGGTCAAACTCAGACAGCGGGGATTCAAACATCAAAGCGGGCCTTTCTGCACGCAGGTGGCGATTATGATGCTTATAACAATAACACCAAGCGGTAATGAGACAATACCTACTATGACTACCAGCCCCTACCTGGATTTTTCCCGAGAACACTGGCGCAACCTGCGTAAATCTGTCCCGCAGTTGTTAACGGAAGACGAGGTTACCGAGCTCGCCGGTATCGGAGAAAATATTGACCTCGAAGAGGTGGCCGACGTCTACCTACCACTGGCTCGTCTACTGCATTTACAGATCGAAGCTCACCGCAGAGTCAACGACGCCGCTCAACAGTTCTTAGGGCACCCGCCGCAAAAGGTGCCATTCATTATCGCGGTCGCGGGATCAGTAGCCGTCGGCAAGTCCACCACTGCCCGTCTGCTGCAGGTGCTGTTGCAAAAATGGGATAAACACCAGCGGGTTGATCTCGTGCCTACCGACGGTTTTTTACTGCCCACGGCAGAGTTGAAAAAGCGTGGATTAATGAAGCGCAAAGGCTTCCCCGAATCTTACGACCAACGGGCGCTGTTGCGGTTTGTTACCGAGGTGAAATCAGGTGCGCCCGAGGCCCATGCACCGGTGTATTCCCATACTGCTTACGACATTTTGCCTGGTGAGGTCCAGCGTATTCGGCAACCAGACATCTTGATCATCGAAGGCCTGAACGTTTTGCAGACCGGCCGCACGCTCATGGTTTCAGATCTGGTGGATTTTTCCGTCTACGTCGACGCTCATATCGACGACATCGAAAACTGGTATATCGAGCGTTTCTTGAAGCTTCGACGCACTGCATTCCGGGAACCCGGCGCTCACTTCGCTCATTTCGCGGATTTGGAAGAAACCGCAGCCCGCGCCGAAGCCCGCGAGATCTGGCAGTCCATTAACTTACCCAACCTGGTAGAAAATATCTTGCCAACGCGCGTGCGGGCCTCGCTAGTACTTCGGAAAAACCACGACCACCTCGTGGAAAAAATTCGGCTCCGCAAGTTGTAATCCTAGTGGCTCCCCCAACGGGAACTTGCCTGCAGAACAGGGCAGATGCAAAGGAATATGCAACGGTTATTTGCCAAATCGTCGTGAGCGTTGCGAAAATTCTCGCAACGCCCGGAGGAAATCAATCTTGCGGAACGCCGGCCAATAAGTATCGGTAAACCAAATTTCCGAATAGGCAGCCTGCCACAGCAAGAACCCAGATAAGCGCTGCTCGCCCGAAGTTCGGATCACTAAATCTGGGTCCGGTAAGCCTTTGGTATACAAGTGATGCGAAATAGAATCTGCCGTTACGGCATCGGCAATCTCGTCTGCGGCCAAGCCTTTCCTTGCTTCCGCGCGAATAAGCTTTTGTACCGCGTCCACTATTTCTTGTCGACCGCCGTAACCCACCGCAACGTTGACGATAACTCCCGTGTTGTCCCTGGTAGTCGCTGCGGCATTTTCCATACGCTGTGCCACCTCAACCGGAAGCAGGTCCAGATGACCAACCAAACGCACCTGGCAATTCGGTTCCCCTTGCGAAAGCTGAACGACGACATCGGTAATGATGTCAAAAAGTAGGTTCAGTTCTTCCGGGGCTCGCTGTAGGTTTTCTGTCGACAATAAATAGCAGGTGACTACTTCTACTTCGGTTTCTGCGCACCAGGAAACCAGTTCTGCGATCTTGTGTGCACCACGTCGGTGCCCATGACTAATGTCGGTGAACCCGGCTTCCCGCGCCCAACGCCGGTTGCCGTCAGCCATGATTGCGACGTGCTTCGGCTGCGGCTTTCCCTGCAAGCTGCGGCGAATACGCGCTTCATAAATGGGATAGACCAATTCCCGCAGTTTCATTGCTACCGCCGATCGTGCACGCCGACTTCGCGCATTGCAGTATCAATGGCCTCGATGTCGAAGGGGTCAAGACCGTGATCTTCTGCGAATGCACGACGACGTCGAAATCTGGACTGTCGTCGGTGAAACGACCAGCCCAACATCATAATCGCCACAACTAAAGCAACGATAACCAGTAAGCCGATTGGTGAAGCTTTCCCGAATTCTGGCCCCATAGGTCCTTCCTGCACCTGGTTTTGGGCCCAGTAAAACGCCTCGGTCGCTGCTTCCGATGCCTGCGCCACCGATGCCGAGACAATGGCTGCAGATAGTGATGTTTGCATTAGTTGGCTTCCTCCAAACCGGCAAACAAATCGGTCTCCGGCAATTGTGTTTCTACCCGACTACGCGCTAATTCGTATTCCTCAGTAGGCCAGAGCTCTTGTTGGGTTTGCACGTCTGTGGCCATAAAGGCGCCAGCTGGATCAATCTGCGTGGCGTGGGCGCGCAATGCCGCTTCCCTGTGTGCAAAGTAGTCACTACACTCCACCTGCGTAGTAACACGAGCCATAATATCCGCCAAGTGTGGAGACCAGCGCTGCATCATCGGCTCATATGGAGAAGACTTACCTTGTTCCAACAAACGGTTATGGAATAACTCCATGCGCTGATAGACAAAGCCATGGCTGTAATAGAGTTTCAACGGCTCCCAAGCTGGAACCTCCGGGAGAAATTCCGGATCACCCGCGCGCTCCCATGCGATCATGCTGATCTCATGGACTTTCAAGTGGTCTGGGTGTGGGTAGCCACCGTTTTCGTCGTAAGTCATGATGACATGTGGCTTAAACTCCCGGATGATTTCTACCAGTTCGGTAGCAACCTTCATGGTGTCTTCGCGAGCAAAGCAGCCATCAGGAAGCGGTGGCATAGGATCACCTTGCGGTAAACCGGAATCAATATAACCCATCCACTTGTGCTGGACACCGAGAGCCTGAACAGACTGCGCCATTTCTTCGTGACGGACAGCCTGCATGTTTTCTTTGACCCCGGGCTTATCCATCGCAGGATTAATAATATCGCCACGCTCACCGCCAGTGCAGGTGAGAATCAAAACTTCGTGACCATTGTGCGCATACATCGCGGTGGTGGCTGCGCCCTTAGATGCTTCGTCATCAGGGTGGGCATGGATAGACAGCAACCGGTAGCTCACATCGGTCCTTTCACATATTCGCTTGATTCATCATTCTGATGGATCGTCTCAAAGTTCTTCGAATCGACGTTACCCGAATCGATTGTGCTGAAATTGATTATATTACCTAATTGTACTGGCTTCTACGCCTGCCTTAAGATGCGAAGAATGAGCACTCGCACGCGCGCACGTTATGGTTCCAACCGTTCCGGCAGTAGGAAAACTCCCGCTAATAATCTCACCGGCAAAATCCTCGTTGCGCTCTTAGTTCTTATGCTCGCGATTGGCTCTTGGGGCCTGTTCCGCTTGTTCAACGCGGACACACCACCTGCGGAAATCACATTGCTCAGCCAAGAGTACCCAGACGACGATACGCTGCGGGTATGGGTTGATATTACCCGGGACGATCCCACCGTTCCCGTCTATTGCATTGTGCAGGCGTTCAATTATGACAAGGCTGAGGTAGGCCGAGTAGAGATCCCCATGGCACCGGGCGAGAAGCGAACCGAACGCATTAGCGTCGATGTCCCTGTTCGTTCTGGCGAAAAGGCCGTTGCAGGCGGGGTCTACGGGTGTTCTGGAACCATCCCAGCACATCTAAAGCTCGACAGCTAGCGACCAGGTCTTGTTTGATAAGGGCTAGGGACGAAAAACGATATACACATACGTTAAGATCTAGACAGAATCGTCGCATCGCAGCGAGTTCAAACACGAAGGGTTTGAACGACCAGAAGAATCTAAGGAAGGCTTCATACGGACATGGCTGAAAATAAAAAGCAGTACATCACGCCAGAAACCAAGGCAAAACTGGAAGAGGAGCTGCAGGCGCTTATTGACCACCGCCCGGTAGTCGCTGCCGAGATCAACGAGCGCCGCGAAGAAGGCGACTTGAAAGAAAACGCCGGCTACGATGCTGCTCGCGAGATGCAGGACCAGGAAGAAGCCCGCATCAAGCACATCTCGGAAATTCTTGCTAATTCCACCACCGAGCGCACCGGAGTCCAGGAGGGCGTAGCCAACATCGGCTCAGTTGTCCACGTGCACTACAACGAGGACCCAGAAAATAAGGAAACCTTCCTTATCGGCACCCGCGCTGCCGCAACCGACAACGAGAACCTAGAAACCTATTCGGAACAGTCTCCCCTGGGTGCAGCCATCCTGGGCGCAGAAGAGGGCGAGACCCGTCAGTACACCGCACCTAATGGCAACGTCATTAAGGTGACCGTGGACTCTGCTGCTCCATACGACTCCGCACTGTACGCCACCCCACGCGACAAAAACTAAGAAGGATACCCCCATGACTAACTATCGCAAATTCGCCGTCACCGGAGTGTCCGCGGCTGCTTTGGCTTTGGCTGCTTGTACTCCTCCAAACGAAAATCCTTCAGATCAAAAGGTCGAAACTGGCAACACTTTCGAGGCTCCACGTAGCAGCGAACCAACCAGCACGAACGGTACGAACACTCAAGAAACCGGTGTTGCCGGCACTACCGGAACCAACGGCACCGACAGTACTGGCGAATCAGTACGCACCACGGAAACCATCATCGGTGGCACTGAGTCCGACCTGGACGACGACGAGGAGTCTGAATTAGCCGCGGCCTCTGGGGATTCTGCGACGGGTTCTTCAGGGGCCACAAAAACAACTAGTTCTCGCAAAGTAGCAGCAAATAAGATTGGTTTTATTAACTGCCTGGGCAGTCCGGAACGGAAACCAGCTTACGTTGTACTCGATTGCGCAGACCCCGACGAACGTCTGACAAAAATAAAGTGGACGTCTTGGGAGTCTGATTCTGCAAAAGCATCTGCGCAAAACACGGATAACCAAGAAGTATCTCTGGTTTTACGCTCTCCTGTGGAATCAGCCCAAGGAACCGTTTTTTCCGAAATCCTCGTCGACGGGCAACTGGTTACTCCCTAATTACTAGAGTCAGATCGAAACGCCCATAAAAATAAATGGCATGAAAAACTCCGGTGGGCTAGTCATCGCTTAAGCGTAGTGACTAGCCCACCGGAGTTTCGCGTCTCTAGGTGCTAGACGGGACAGACGGCACGGTGTCAGTCGTAGTTACAGACTGTACAACCACAATTCCCGCCACTAGCACGTCAAGTTACATCTAACGTTGCTGGAAATAAGACAGCAGACGCAAGATTTCGGTGTAGAGCCATACCAGGGTTACTGCCAAGCCCAACGCAACGCCCCAAGCCATCTTGGACGGTGCGCCAGCACGGATCATGCGGTCTGCAGCATCGAAATCTGTCAAGAAAGATGCTGCAGCTAAACCAATGCATACCAGCGAGAAAATAATCGCTAGGATGCCACCATCACGCAACGGGTTGTTCCCGGTAAACATAGCGAGCACAAAGTTACCCAGCATCAACACGACTACGCCGATGATGCAGGAAGTCAGAATCTTGTTAAAGCGTGGAGTAACCTTCACTGCACCAGTCTTGTAGACGACCAGCATGCCCAAAAAGACACCAACGGTACCCAATACCGCTTGGCCGATGAGGCTTGCGGCATTAGCTTCTCCGACATGCATGCCGGAGAAAACCATGGAAATACCACCGACGAAGAAGCCTTCAAACACGGCATAGAGCAGAGTCACCACTGGCGAACCCCACTTCTTACCAAAAGATGCAACCAGGACGGTGATAAACCCGGCGATCGCACCACCAATCGTAGCCATCATGGCAATCTGTGGGTTCACCATACCGATGCCAAAATTGAGGATGGCAAAGACCACGATGACCCCGAGAGTGATACCAGTTTTCGTAACCACGTCGTCGACAGTCATCGGACGATCAGCATCACGCTGCTCGGTCATTGGGGCGTAGCCGCCCTGCCCGCCATAGTTATCGTAGGCGTTATAGTTCATCTGTTGCTGGAAGCCGGCGTTATTACCATTCCCGGTTGCTCCAGCAGACAAGTTGCTCATTACGGGGTTGCTGTTACGCACTGTAGTATCCCGCGCCTTTCGTGTCATGGAGTATAGATTCTCACTCAGTGTAACGACGCGAAAGCTTAGAAAGTTCCCACAATTAGCGATCAAGGGATTTCTTTTTCACCTTTAGCTAATTTAATGAGTTTTGGGTAGTTATCGGGTTTTGAGTATCCCGTTCAGCGTTTCCGCTTTTAGTTGTGCCCCCAGTCGGGCTCGAACCGACACTGTATGGATTTTAAGTCCACCGCCTCTGCCAATTGGGCTATGGGGGCAAATACCAAGCGACCAGCAATTATCGGCTGTTTGTTGGCACGGATGATTATTCTAGCACAGAAACAGCTTCAGCTTGTTTCCAGATCACCCCATCAAGAATATCTTTTTCGCTAATCACGAATTCTCGTACTCCACTGTGTCTCTCGATCATGTCCATGATCCCACGTACAGCTACTGCTCCACCGCCAAGTACATCGGCACGCCCAGGGTGGACCACCGGGTTTTGCGCTCGCGCTGCAGCGGAAGTAGCAATGACTTGGCCTAGCAATACACGAAGAGCATCAAAGCGCAGCACGGAACCGTGAATTTGTTCCGGGTCATACTGCTCTAAGCCTTGGGCTAATGCGGAAAGTGTCGTGAACGTACCGGCACAGCCAACCACAGTTCGTGCCTGATTGATTGGCACAAGTTTTTCTACCTCGGACATGCGCTCCGCGACGAAATCGTCTGCGATTTCCACCTCTGTCTCGCTCGGTGGATCGGACGGCAGCATACGCTCGGTAATGCGTACGCACCCCATGGCTGCTGAATGTGCGCCAAGGATTTCCTCGCCTTTTTTACTGACGATGAATTCCGTAGAACCGCCTCCCAAATCGATTACGCAAAACGGGCCGGCTTCAGCAGGGAGATCTTGTACGGCGCCCAAAAAGGACAACTCAGCTTCTTCGACCCCGGTAATCACCTCAGCAGAAACACCAGGTTCAACTTCTCCGAGCAGCTCGGCAGTCATGTTAAAAAAGGCTTGATTGTTTTTCGCGTCACGCACCGCTGCAGTAGCAACCATACGAACTTTTTCCACGTTTTCGAATTTCATGATGTTCACGTAATTCCGTAACGCTTCCCGCGTCCGCACAATAGCTTCCGCTGCTAGCTCGCCGGTAGCATCTACGCTTTGTCCCAGACGGACGATTTCCATCCTGCGCGTAACCTCGTTAATGCTAACCCCAGAAGGAGTGTTGCCAGTCCGGGTGACGTCACTGATCAACAAACGGATAGAATTCGTGCCGCAGTCAACGGCTGCAATGCGGGTCATGAAATTTCCTTCTTTTCGGCTCGGCTATTTTCAGCGACTATTTTTCAGCGTTGCTGAAATCGAAATCATCGAGATCGATTCCCAGGCCTTCACACGAGGGCCAGTCCACCGGGATGGCAATGCCCCGCAAGTTACCATGTTCAGCTGCCATCGCCACCGCTTCTGTGCCCAGGCGGAAATGATCCGGCCCCTTGGCTAAAGCATAAGCAATCAAAACATGGAGACATTTCACGCGTTCCGGCATTCCACCACCAGAAAAATCGGTACCTAAATCTTCCATCGCATTGCGTTCTGCCAAAAAAGCTTCATGCGCGCGTTGATAATCCTCGGCAAGCTCTTCATCTTCCGCCAAGCGGGATTCCATCCACTTCATCACGTGTGCAACTTCCAACCGTGAAGCTTCCGCCGTTAAACGCGGGTCGGTGAGATAAAAAAGTGTGGGAAACGGGGTGCCATCGGGAAGCTTTGGTGTCGTTTTAATCACCGCCGGCGCACCGTCGGGGGTGCGGTACGAAATCTCTACGACACCACGCGGGCGACGTCCCAGCTGCTTTTCGACGGCATCAAGTTCGGCGGAAGTAACACTCATGTGTGCTATTCTCGCACGACCAGTTGCACTACGCGCAACTGGTTACCACAACTTCATCGGTTAGTTGGATCCTCGGCATGTTCTGGGACTTCTGGGGCCACCGGATCGCCCTCTACTTCCTCTCCGTCGGTGGACGTGGGAGCGTCGGCAGGCTCTGGGATCTCTGGTGGTTCCGCAATTGCGTCCCACAGCACTGCGTACCATGGGCGGGCTTCCTCATAGTCTTGCCGTGAGGTGGTCACCGAATCCTTATTAGTAATACGCGGATCGATGATGCGATAAGCAGTCTCTCCGGGTTCTACCAACCCGAAGCGGCTGCGCGCTTGTTCGCGCACATAATCCGCGTCTTTATAACGCTCAATCTCGTCTTCAACCCGAAGTTTTTCGGCTTTCTTCGCCGCAATGGAATCTTCCAAGCGCGCAATTTCGGCCCGGCCCTCATAATAATTACGCAGTGGCACCGCCACCGACAACAAGATCACCAACACCACAGAAACCATCACAGCAACACTGATGAGGTCGAAGCGCTGGTGGAATTTCTTTCGAGATCGACCGGCTACCGCAGTTTTTCCCCCCGGTCCACGCTGGGCGGCGGTACGAGAAGAAACGGGCACGGTTGTCCGTGTCCGCAGCGTAGACTTTTTACGCTCAGTCATGATCTCCTCGAGTTACCGTCCAGCGCGGATTTTAGCCCTGGAAACGTGGGAATGCGTCACGTCCAGCGTAACGTGCGGCCGCATCTAGTTCCTCTTCAATGCGCAACAAACGGTTGTACTTCGCAACACGCTCGGAACGAGCCGGCGCACCAGTTTTGATTTGGCCACAAGATAGCGCCACTGCTAAATCAGCAATCGTAGTGTCTTCGGTTTCACCCGAACGGTGCGACATCATTGTGCGATAACCGTTGCGGTGAGCCAGCTCAACCGCATCGAAAGTTTCGGTCAAGGTGCCAATTTGGTTGACCTTCACCAGCAGAGCATTAGCGGCACCTTTGTCGATGCCTTCACGCAAACGCTGCGGGTTGGTGACAAAGAAATCATCACCAACGATCTGTACTTTTTCGCCAATTTCGCGGGTGAGGTTAACGTAGCCATCCCAATCGTTTTCATCCAATGGATCCTCAATGGACACGATTGGATATTCAGCGATCAGTTCAGCATAAACGCTCGCCATTTCTGCACCAGAAAGCTCGGATCCTTCAAACTTGTAGGATCCATTGTCGTAGAACTCAGAAGAAGCCACATCCAGTGCCAACGCAACGTCTTTGCCTGGCTCGTAGCCAGCTTTCTTAATTGCCTCAACGATCACGTCTAGGGCTGCACGCGTTGATTCCACAGACGGAGCAAAACCGCCTTCGTCGCCAAGACCAGTAGACAACCCGCGCTCTTTCAACACCGCTTTCAAGGCGTGGTAAACCTCAGCGCCTTGTTGCAGGGCTTCGGCGAAACTGGTGGCAGACAGCGGAGCAATCATGAATTCCTGAACGTCAACACCGGAATCAGCGTGCGCACCACCATTGAGGATATTCATCATTGGCACTGGCAACACATGGGCATTCGGGCCACCAATATAACGGTACAAAGGCAGCGCAGCGGAATCAGCAGCCGCCTTTGCCACAGCCATAGAGACACCCAAAATGGCATTAGCACCCAATTTGGATTTATTTTCAGTGCCATCGAGTTGCAGCATAGCCGCGTCGATCAGGCGCTGATCATCAGCAACCTGGCCGGCCAATTCGTCAGCGATAACCTCGTTAACGTTTTCTACGGCCTGCAACACTCCCTTACCCAGGTAGCGTTTGCCACCATCACGCAGTTCGTGAGCTTCATGCTCACCGGTCGAAGCGCCGGAAGGCACCCCGGCACGGCCGTGCGCGCCGTCATCCAGAACAACTTCTGCTTCCACAGTTGGATTGCCGCGGGAATCCAAGATCTCGCGTGCAAAAACATGCATGATATCAGCCACAGGCTGGGCCTCCTCTGATTTTCCGGCACACTAGTGCGCCATGTCAGGTGCAGTGAACACCCCTAATTGTTCCAGATTTCACCGAAAGCTGTAACAGGCACCCCGTATTAGCGGGAGGCGGGCTGGTCAATGGCATAAGAATTCGCCGCATCACGAACCTTGAGAACATAGTCGTTCGAGTTGTTGTACGACAAGATCGCCTCGGTCCATGCTTGTGGATCATCCAAATTGCGCCCTCCAGTACACAACAATTTTGCCGCTGCCAACGCAGCATCATCAATCTGCTGTGGATCAGGGTAACCATCGCCAGAAGCATCCAAACCGTAGCGATGCCAGGTTTGGGGAATGAACTGCATCGGACCAACCGCGCGGTCATAGACCTTATCGTTATCGAATTCCCCACCATCAGTATCCGGAATATGCACAGTATTATTCGTGCCATCCAGCGGTATCCCAATAATCGGAGGATGCACCCGGCCGTCATCACCTATAGAAGGCCTATCGAACCAATTACCGGCATAACTCCCATGGCGCGTTTCCACCCAACCGATTCCTGCCAACGTCGTCCAATCCAGATTGCACGACGGCCAGGCATCACGGGCGATCAGCTCCGCATTGCCATAAGCTCGCAATGCTTGCCCCGGGATCCCGGTATCGTCGGCAAGCCCTTCAGACCAATAGGTCAACTTATCAGCGGTGCGTCCTTCGCTATGCACATCAATAGACGGCACCTCTCGGCCCGCTGCCGGTGGTACATTATCCGGCACCGGCTGCAACTGCCGAGTGACCGACGGCCCATCGAGAAACGACAACAGCCACAGCACCACAGAGATCACCAAAATAATCCCCAGTACCGAGGCACACCCAACTTTCAGGCAGCCAGATCTCCTACTGCGAGCTGAATAATCCATCGTGGAACAAACCTACCCTTGCTCCTGTTCCGCACGCTTACCCTCAATCCACAATCGGTCTTGCTCTTCCTGAGAGACCATGCTGGATGTGCCATCAAAAAGATACGGCGCGCGCGAACGCATTTTGGCAATAAAACTGGCCGCAACATCGTCCAAACTAAACGCTTCCCGACGACGCCCCAATTCCGCATGAAACAACAATTGCAGCAAAACATCACCCAGCTCACGCACCAACTGCGCGTCATCAATATCCCGGGTCGTCTCAGCAGACTCAATAACCTCGCAAAGCTCCGCAACCTCCTCGCGCAGATAAGGCACCAGCGTTTTATGGGTCTGCAATAATTCAAATTCACCGATATCACGGGCACGCCGCATGACCTGACGTGCGATATAAAGCTGATCATCCCGCGAACGCGCAGTTATTATCCTCTCGCCACGACTCACGCGCTCCAGCACGCGCTGGTCCGCTTCATTAGTACTCACCAAAAGTCCTGCCCCAGAAGGATCAGTTCCACGAATAACATCACCAAAATTCCAGCGCACTGTCACCGGCACTTCCTCGGTATAGCTCACCGGGCCAGAAACGCCACTGAATACCTCCAACGGAATTTGCTCGGGCCAACGAGGATCAAGAAGCAGAACAGTCATAAAGACAATCCTATAAGCAACTATGCCCGCTATAGCCACCCCGCCTTTCGCGCTCAGGGATTTCCAGGGTAGCTTTACCATCATGCACAGCGAGTCAAATGCCACCACCAACACCGCGGCAGTGAGCGGAACCGGGGCCACATCCCACTCCGCACAAACGTCTCAGCAGCAAGGAGACGGAAAATCCAAGCACACGGTCACGATGTGGTCACTTGTCGCTCTCATCATCGGCTCTTGCGTCGGTGCAGGAATTTTCTCGCTACCGCAAAACATCGCTTCAGTAGCCGCACCCGGCGCGATGTTGATTGGTTGGGCAATCGCCGGCGTCGGCATGCTCTCAGTAGCATTCGTTTTCCAGATTCTGGCACAGCGTAAACCACACCTGGATTCCGGGGTGTATTCCTATGTGCGCGCCGGGTTGGGAGATTTTATTGGCTTCGCTTCCGGTTGGGGGTATTGGCTCGGCTCGGTCATCGCGCAGGTGGGCTACGCAACCCTGTTTTTCAACACCATCGGCCACTATGTGCCGCTATTCCACGAATCCAACCGCTGGGCATCGTTCATTTCCGTGAGCATCATGACCTGGGTGATTTTCGCGTTGCTTAGCCGCGGGGTGAAACAAGCCGCAATCATGAACACTGTGGTTACCGTCGCCAAGTTAGTGCCGATCCTGGCGTTTATCGTACTGCTGCTGTTTTTCGGTTTCAGCTGGGATACTTTTACCCTCGATTTCTGGGGCCGTGAATCTAGTGAAGGCTCAGTTTTTGAACAGGTCCAAGGGATCATGTTGTTTACTGTCTGGGTATTCATCGGTGTGGAAGGCGCGTCGGTGTATTCCAAACAGGCCCGGAAACGCACCGATGTAGGCCGCGCGACCGTGCTCGGGTTCGTTTCCGTTCTCGTCTTGCTGGTGTCTGTGGCGACGTTGTCGTTTGGTGTACTCAGTAAAGAAGAATTAGCGGCCTTGCCAGATAACTCCATGGCCGCCGTGCTAGAAGCTGCTATCGGCCCCGTCGGCGGCTTGCTGATCTCGATTGGACTGTGTATCTCAGTTTTGGGCGCGTATGTTTCCTGGCAAATGCTATGCGCCGAGCCGTTGACCATGATGGCGATTGACGGATTACTACCCAAGCGCACCGGTGCCATCAACCACGCAGGCGCTCCGTGGATGGCACAACTGATTTCTACCTCCGTGATTCAATTCGCGGTCATCGTATTCTTCCTCAACGAGACCGCCTATATTTCAATGGTGCAGCTGGCTACGGTGATGTACCTATTGCCGTATATCTTTTCCTCGCTATACCTGCTGCTGTTGGCATCACGCGGCAAAGGCATAACTCACCCACACGCCGGCACGAGGTTCGATTTGTCTGGACCGGAAATGTCCCAGCGCGAAAACCGACGCCATCTTCTTATCGGCGCAGTAGCGTTTATCTATTCCATGTGGCTGATTTATGCTGCCGATCCGGTTTATATTCTCTTCGGCGCACTCGCCGTTGTTCCCGGAATAATCCCGTACGTTCTGACGCGAATCTCGCGCAAAGAAAAATTATTTAACGGTTTTGAATGGTCAATCGTCATTCTGGTGGTCATCGCAGCAGTTATCGCTGCTGTTGGTTTGGCACAAGGTTCGCTGCACTTGTAGGCATCGAAGCCGTATAGCCCGGTTACAGCATGCCCTTATCTGGTTGTTGACAGCAGGTTTTTAGTACGGTTAGTACACCGTCGATTCCTGTGACTATCACTTCTATTTGGGAGCTTCTGTGACTCGTATCAGCGCGGATCTCACGCGTTCTACTGCTACCACTACTGGCACTTTCGATACTGCTGCAGCTACGTCTGCTGGTGATTCCTCCACCAGTGACCATGGTCGTGCTGCCTGGGCCGACCGGGTCCGGGAGCTTGCAGAACAACGAAACGCGGTCATCCTGGCCCACAATTACCAAATTCCGGAGATTCAAGACATCGCGCACCACACTGGCGATTCCTTAGCGCTGTCCCGGCAAGCAGCCGCCACTGATGCCGATATCATTGTGTTTTGCGGTGTGCATTTCATGGCCGAATCAGCGAAGATTCTCTCCCCAAACAAGAAGGTGCTCATCCCAGATGCACGCGCTGGTTGTTCCTTGGCGGATTCAATCACTGCTGAACAGCTGCGAGAGTGGAAGGCCGAACATCCAAACGCTTTGGTGGTCAGTTACGTCAACACCACCGCCGAGGTAAAAGCCCTGACCGACGTCTGCTGCACCTCATCAAACGCCGTCGATGTCGTCAATTCCTTGCCGGCAGACCAAGAAATCTTGTTCTGCCCAGACCAGTTCTTGGGTGCTTATGTGAAACGAGAGACCGGTCGAGAAAACATTCGTATCTGGGCTGGCGAGTGCCATGTACATGCAGGTATTAGCGCCGAACAATTGACCCAGCAAACCCAAGACAACCCCTCGGCGGATTTGTACATTCATCCGGAATGCGGTTGCGCGAACTCAGCACTGTATTTGGCCAATGAAGGCTTGGTACCGCAAGATCGCGTACATATGCTTTCAACCGGTCAGATGATCACACAGGCCCAAAAACAGCCACAAAATAAGGTTCTGGTCGCTACCGAGACCGGTATGCTGCACCAACTACACCAGGCAGCCCCCAACATTGATTTCCAAGCGGTCAACGATCGCGCTGAGTGCAAGTATATGAAGATGATCACTCCTGAAGCGCTGGTACGTTGCTTGGAAACCGAAACGGATGAAGTCACGGTTCCAGAAAATATTGCGAATGCAGCCCGTAAATCACTCGAAGCCATGATTTCGATCGGCAGCCCTGGTGGTGCCGAATAAATGGATCACTTGCAGCTTCCTGATTGCTCTGCGCTAATAGACACCGCGTTAGACGAAGATTTCGCTTACGGTCCAGACCACACCTCATTAGCAACGGTCACCACCAGCGCCTCATGCACCGCCGAGTTGAACGCCCGGCAGGACGGTGTCATCGCCGGTTTGGGGCTAATAAAACCAGTATTAAGCGCTGTCGCCCATCGGATCGCGGATCATGAGGTCTCGCAGACCGGCGAGCATGGGCCAGAAAATTTCCGGCTCACTCTGGAATGTAACGATGGCATGCACGTCGTCACTGGGCAGCGCTTAGCGACGATCACCGCTAATACCCATCTGCTCCTAGCTGCCGAGCGAACTCTACTCAACATCATCTCGCACGCCAGCGGCATCGCAACCGAGACCTCCCGGTGGGTTCGCGCGATCGCAGATGCAGCAACAGAATTCGCCCAGAAAACTGAGGCTTCTGGCGACTGCCACCAACCAGCGATCCCACAAGCCCGGGTGCGCGACACCCGAAAAACCCTCCCAGGACTGCGCGAGTTGCAAAAATACGCGGTCCGCGCCGGCGGAGGCAGTAACCACCGGATGGGCTTGGGTGATGCCGCGATGATCAAAGACAATCATGTTCACGCCGCTGGCGGTAGCGTCAGCGCGGCTCTTCGCCTGGTTCGTGAGCATAAACCCGATATTCCGTGCGAAGTGGAAGTCGACACCTTAGAACAACTCGACGAAATTCTGCCGCTGCACCCAGACATGGTGTTGCTGGATAACTTCTCCCCCGCCGAAGTTCGTGCGGCAGTAGCGCGTCGGCAAGAGCTCAGCCCGGCAACCAAACTGGAGGCTTCCGGAGGGCTCACACTTGCTCGCGCTGGCGAGTACGGCACCACCGGGGTGGATTATCTTGCGGTGGGCGCACTAACTCACTCAGTGCGTGTAATGGATATTGGATTGGATTTTTCATGACAGCAACTCAGATAGCCCTGATCGGTGCTGGTCCCCGCGGTATTTCGGTTCTAGAACGGCTTGCAGCCTATTTACGCGACTCGTCCAGTTCCGGACAGGCGGAAACGAAGACGCAGGCAGTCCGCCCACAGATAACGATTCACATCGTTGATGATTCCCAAATCGGTGCCGGTCGGGTATGGGACACTACCCAGACTCGTACACTGTGTATGAACACGTTGGCTGATGCCGTGACTTTATTTACCGAGCCTGGTTCCACCGTGGGTGCCTCAGTGCTATCTGGCCCAACACTATACGAATGGATCCGCCTGGTTCGCGGCGATGATCTGCTAACGGCATTCACTGCAGGTAACCTTAACTATGACACCAACGCTCAGGTAGTTCAGGAAAAAGAAGCACTGTTTCGTGCACACCCGCCGCGAAAAGGCCTAGCAAATGACTACCACGAGGAATTAGTCGGCACAGTAGAACAATCCAATCCTTCTCGCGCGCTTTATGGCGAATACCTGCGTTGGGTCTATCAGGTGGCTCTGGCGCATTTGCCGGATTCTGTGGAAGTCATCGAACACAATTCCCGTGCGGTTGACATGTACACGGTCCCGGACAGCGCTAATACCGACGTCATTACCCTTGCCGACGGCACCAGCTTTTCCGCCCACGCCACTGTGCTAGCCACTGGCTGGGTGCTGAACGCGGATAACGACGAGCAGCACCAATTGCGCGCGGCCAGTCAAGCTGAGCATTTAACCTGGATCAGTCCAAATAACCCAGTAGAACAACCCGTAGACAATATCGCGGCAGAAAAACCAGTGCTGGTGCGGGGACTAGGAATGGGATTTTTCGATTTGCTAGCACTGTGCACCCTCGGCCGTGGCGGCTCTTTCGACGTAGATCCAACCACGCGCTCGGGGCTACGGTATCGAGCCAATGGGAAAGAACCACATTTTGTAGTTTCTTCCCGCCGCGGCTACCCATTTTTACCAAAGTCAGATTACGGTTCGCTCCCGCCAAAAGCTCATATGCCCCGTCTACACAACGCCCTGCAGGCTGTGCAGGAGCAAGAGCGGATTGATTTTTCCATCGACCTTGCTCCGGCGATTATCCGCGATGCTATCCAGGCCTTTTATGCAACGCTCTCTCGCCTAGCCCCAGAATCGATCTTCACCAGTACGGAAGACATCAACACCGTGCTGGATTCGACCCCAGTATATGTGTTGTTGGATCCGCACGGTCTCAGCGGTGTGTTAGCCCGGCACACGACTGAGATCTGCAATTTGCAGCCGTATTTACACCCACGCGTCGAATCGACTCAGCAAGTTGCTGAAGCAATGGCCCGGGATATCGACGAAGCCCTAAAAGGTTCCAATTCACCGATCAAGGCTGCTTTGTGGGTATTCGCCTCCTGCCGCAAACACGTTGGGATTGCCGGAAGCCAAGGAAAATTCATGGCAGATTCCGCAACCCCAACGCTGTCGCAAATCATGGCTTTAGGACAGATGGTTGGTTCCGGGCCTCCACTGTTTCGTTCCCAACAGTTACTGGCGCTTGTCGACGCCGGACTGGTGGAGTTTTTGGGCGCCCAACCACGTTTGACCATTGGTTCTGCAGAGTTCACGCTCACCTGCGGTTCGGGTGTTTCTGCACGGCGGGCCAGTGCGACAACGCTTGTCGATGCTTGGCTGCCAAAGCCTGATATCCGCTTCCCTGCCGATCCGTTGAGCCAGGCTTTATTCGCTTCCGACCGGATCCGCCCGTTCTCGATTGACGGAGTGGAACAAGGTTCGCCGGAAACTGCGTACGTGACGCGTCGGACGATTCGCCCGGACGGCAGTCAGGATTCCCGTCTGCACATCATTGGTATTCCCACACATGCGCAGATGCCGGATACCACGATTTCCCCAATGCCAGGTACCGACCCGATCATGTTGCAAGAAACAGATAAAACCGCACGCAGCGTGCACGCGATTATTCAGGGTCTGCGCGACGAAGCTCCACAGCCGTAGCTGCTTGGGCTAGCCCAGCTAACACCAGCTGGGTCATCCACCTCTGATGATCCGGCATGATGTCGTGCCCCAGACTGGTTAATTTCCGAGAAAGCACGCCGATGGTCAATACAAAGCGGCGCGTGTGCAGCTCGGGCGTCACGAAGCCGTACTGCGCTGCAGTGGCTAAAAGTTTTTCAATTGGCTGCATATCACGGTTCCGGACCACGGTGGCGAATTGCTGCACGAGATCTTGCCGCTCTGCGTAGCGCGAAACTTGCTCACTCAGCGGACCGACACCTTGTTCTACCAATTCGGTGACAAGATCTGTCCAGGTCTGCCATGGGTGCGCTTCCCAGTGGCCATCGTATTTTTCGATAATTGCGCAGTGTTGCGAATAGACGTGGTCCCCCACGGCTAAAATTAACGCCCAGCGATCCGGAAAATTCCTGTGTACGGTGGCCACTCCTACTCCCGCAGCCGCGGCAATCGCACGAAAAGTGACATCGATACCGTGTTCTTGGAACAAGCGGTGGGATGCTCGAATGATGGCTTCTCGGTTCGCTTGGGCATCAGCGCGCACTGCGGCTCCTTTCTTCGAGCAGAGCGGCAAGTCATTCAATCCGCCTGTGGTGGCCCCATTTTCTTCCGTTATATATTACACCGGGCTATCACTTCGGTGGCCGTTTCGGGCTGGTCACTGTCGCGTCGTTCGGGATCCAGAACCGCAGGGGTGCAGCAACATTCTTGGAAATGCCGATGCGCGGTCCAGCTACCCATTCAGGCTCCTGCGAGCGTATGCCAAGCTGTGGATTCATTGTTGCGGTTCCTCGTGGCGGCAGGCTGTCCATGCGGGCAGGCACTTGTTCTACAGCGAGGTGATTGTGTTCGGTACCCACTCCCAAGGCTTTAGCAAGGTTTCCAGGGCCGGACGCTAAACGTGTATAGCTGACATCGCCCCGGCGGCTACGCGCTATCGGCTCACCGGCGATCACTCGCCCAGAGCGAAGCAAGCACCCTTGGCCGGTGCCTTCCGGACCACACACCAAGTTGCAGCAACGATGAATACCATAAGAAATATAGACGTATAGGCGTCCGCCCGGCCCCCAAAGCGCGGCGTTTGCCGGTGTCTTGCCACGGAAGCTATGCGCAGCTGTGTCGGTGCCATGTAAATAGGCTTCCACCTCAGTAATTTCGATGGTCACAGAGCCAAAAGACAGGGTTCTTCCCAAAAGCAAGGGCGCAACTACATCGGCATCAGCAGAAAAATCTAGCATTCGTGCACACTCCACTAGCCACTAGAAGTCATAATTGATTACAGCTGTTCGCCACTGTTTACTACTACTCACTCCTATTCGCTCAGCGAAAACACCGAGCCGCTGGATTTCTGCACTCGAGGTTTCCCTGGCTTCTTACGTCGCGCTTCGCCACGCGTAACAGCACCGGCTTCATCTTTGCCAGTAGTCTGTGGTTTCTGTGCTCCGGATACGTCAGTTTTTTCCACATCGAACATCTCGGTGAGGAAATCCGCCATCCACTGCAGGAGTTCCACATCGCGCAACTTCGGGTCCGTCACGTTGCCACGACCAGCTTTCGGGAACGGTAACTGGATCGCTTTGGCGGCTGCACGGTAATTCGCACCAGGGTGTGTGCGTTTCAAACGCACTTGCTTGGAATCCGGTAATTCCACCGGGCCCACTTTGATTCGTGTTCCTTGCACCATGATGTCGGTGACCCCGGCGCGCCGAGCTTGGTGGCGCAGGCGTGCCACAGCCAGCAAACGCTCGACCTCTTCCGGGATCGGGCCATAGCGGTCTTCCATTTCCTCAACTACCAAGTGTAGGTCTTTATTGTCCTGTGACGACGCCAGCTTGCGGTACACCTCCAAACGCAGGCGTTCAGAAGAAATATATTGTTCCGGGATATGTGCATCCACCGGCAAGTCGATACGAATTTCTTTCGGCGACTGATCTGTGGCATCCAGTGCTTCGCCGCGGGAAAGCGCCTTGAAGGTTTCGACAGCTTCGCCGACCAACCGGACATACATATCGAAGCCGACGCCTGCGATATGACCAGATTGTTGCGCGCCCAGCACGTTTCCGGCACCGCGCATTTCCAGGTCTTTCATGGCCACTGCCATACCGGCACCGAGATCATTGTTTTGCGCGATCGTCGCCAAGCGGTCATAGCTGGTCTCAGAAAGCGTGGCTCCTTGCGGGTACAAAAAGTAGGCGTAGCCACGCTCCCGGGAGCGTCCAACGCGACCGCGCAGCTGGTGCAACTGTGACAGCCCCATCTGGTGGGCATTTTCCACGATCAAGGTGTTGGCATTAGCGATATCCAAGCCGGTTTCCACGATCGTGGTGCATACCAGCACGTCATATTCGCGGTCCCAAAAACCCTGCACAGTACGTTCCAGCAGGTCCTCGTTCATTTGCCCATGGGCAACGACGACGCGGGCTTCTGGCACCAGTTCACGGATTTCCCGGGCCTTTTTCTCGATGTCCGCGACCTTGTTGTGAATCACGAAGGTCTGACCATCGCGTAACAGCTCGCGGCGGATCGCAGCCGCAACCTGTTTGTCTTCGTAGGCACCGACATAAGTCAGGATCGGGTGCCGGTCTTCCGGTGGAGTAAGGATCGTCGACATTTCCCGGATGCCCGCCATCGACATCTCCAGGGTGCGTGGAATTGGAGTCGCAGACATCGTGAGCACGTCGACAGATGAACGTAATGCCTTGATGTGTTCTTTGTGCTCCACACCGAAGCGCTGTTCCTCATCCACGACGATCAAGCCGAGGTTTTTCCACTGCACGCCAGTCTGCAGCAACCGATGAGTACCAATCACGATATCGACGGTGCCGTCGGCAAGCTCTTTAATGATCTGTTTGGCTTCTCCCGCGGTACTAAACCGCGAAAGCACCCGCATCTCAACTGGGAAGCCTGCCATGCGTTCAGCAAACGTGTCATAGTGCTGCTGTGCCAACAGCGTGGTCGGCACCAATACCGCGACTTGTTTTCCATCTTGCACCGCTTTGAAAGCAGCACGCACCGCAACCTCGGTTTTGCCATAGCCAACGTCGCCGACGACGACGCGGTCCATCGGGACCGACGATTCCATATCCGCTTTCACTGCTTCGATGGCCAGCATCTGGTCTTCGGTTTCGACGAACGGGAAGTTATCTTCCATCTCCGTTTGCCAAGGAGAATCCGGGGCAAAAGAATATCCCGGCGCGGCTTGGCGCTTCGCATAAAGTTGCACCAGCTCGCCAGCGATTTCGCGGACCGCTGCGCGCGCCTTTTTCTTGGTGTTTTTCCAGTCCGATCCGCCCATTTTGGACAGCGTCGGTGCTTGCCCGCCGGTGTATTTGCTCAGTAGGTCCAGTGATTCCATGGGAACCCACAATTGGTCTGCGGGCTGTCCGCGCTTCGACGCGGCGTATTCCAGCACGATGTATTCGCGGCGAGAGCTTTCCCCACCGGCATTGATCGTGCGCTCAGCCATCTTAATAAACTTGCCGATGCCGTGGGTTTCGTGGACGACAAAATCGCCTTTTTTCAGTGCCAGCGGGTCCACTCGGTTGCGCCGTTTGGCGGGTCGACGTTTGGCACCGGCGATATCGCCGACACGGTTACCGGTCAGATCGGTTTCGGTAACCACGACCAACGGCAGTGTCGCACCGTCGTGCTGGTTGCGGACTTTCGGAAAGACCAATCCGGCGTGGCTCAATGCTTGATACAGCGTGATCTCGCCAGCGTTGGGTTGCCAGCCGGGCTCTGCCACGTGCGCCGAGATGCCGTTTTCGCGGAATCGTTCCGCCATGCGTTTGATAGCACCGGCTGCCGGGGCGATATATGCTGCGCGTCCACCCGACTGGCAATGGGCGCGAAGCTGCGACATCATCGCTTCGATTTCTTTGGCGTCGCCTTTCGGCTGTGGACCAGCCTCAAATTCGAGCGGCAACGTCGCTGCTTCATCTGCAGCAAACATTCCTGGAGGGGCGAACGTCCACCAGGAACTGCCACGTTCCCGGGTGATGTCTTCTAATTGTTCCAGGGACAAGTAGTTTGCTGCCGACAAGTCAAGTTTGTTGTGGGCCACCGGGCCATCCGCCCCCATGGCTGCTGCTTCCCAGCTCGCGGCCAAGAATTCTGCGTCGGTATCGTGCAGGTCCTCTACCCTACGCCGCACCTTTTCTGGGTCCGTGACCAGAACATGCGTGTTATCTGGCACCAGGTCCAACAGCGACACCATCGGCGTATCCGCCAGCACCGGAAGCAACGCTTCCATGCCTTCCGATGGGATCTTTTCCGAGATCTTGGTGAGCAATTCCGCTAGCGTCGCGTTGGAAGCATACTCGCGTGCGAGTTTTTCCGCTTTCGCTGCTACCGCATCGGTAATGGGCAGTTCACGAGCCGGGAAAATAGCAACTTTGCCAACTTCGATCTCAGAGATCGTTCGTTGGTCTGCCACAGAAAACTGGCGGATATCGGTGATTTCATCACCCCAGAATTCGATGCGCACTGGATAGTCCAGGGTCGTGGGATAGACATCGACGATGCCGCCACGTTTGGCGAATTGGCCTTTTTTACTGACCATGTCGACGTGCGAATATGCACGGAATTCTAATTCAGCAACCAGCTGCTCAAAGTCATATTCTTGGTCTTCAGTCAGGCTAATCGGCGCCCGGCCATCGACAGATTCCAGCACTGGCTGCGCCAGTCCGCGTGCTGGGGTCACGATAACTTGCAGATCGTCTAAGCGGTGCAGCACGGCTGCACGCTTACCGACGATATCTGCGCCCGGAGACAAACGCTCATGCGGCAAGGTTTCCCATGCGGGAAACATCGCGACCTTATTGCCCAGCATGGCAGCTAATTCTGCGTGTAGGTCTTCAGCTTCGCGGCCGGTGGCTGTGAGTACAACGACGGGGGCATGGTGCGCCAGGGTGCCGATAGCCCAGGGACGAGCTTGCGTAATGCCGGTGATGTGCAGGGTTGGTTCACCAACATGATTGATGAGCCCTTTGAGTTTCGGATCGCTGGCAGCAACTTTTAATAGGCCGGCGAGCATATTCACTTCGGGATCATTCTCCTGACTGAGATGGCTGGTGGCTGGAGCCTTACCCCCTGATATGAAAAAGCTTCCCCACCAGGACTCGAACCTAGAATGACGGTACCAAAAACCGTAGTGTTGCCGATTACACCATGGGGAAATGTCGACACTCCTACACTGCTATTCGAAACGACCATCAATGGATGATGAAATCGAGGCGATGTGCAGTTGCGTGCCAACGGCTTGTAAGTTTACACAATCAGATGAAGAAATGAAAAACCAACGGCCACACAAAACGCCATACAACACGTAGCCAGGGCTTTTTCACACCCTACTCGCCATTACCATTAGCCTGGAATTATGAATCCCGGCTCCTCGCGCACCGCACGCAACCAGCAGCACAATGGCCGCCATATTGCTATCGCCAACGCCCTGCAAAACATCGGCGACCAGACTGCCTCAGCCAAAACTGTCTTGCCCTGGTTGTTTACTGCCGCTGGGGTGCCAGCAGCATTTTCTGGTTTGTTGGTGCCGGTTCGCGAGTCGTTAGCAATGCTCCCGCAGGCTGCACTGCGGGGTTGGGTGACATCACAGGAATCTCGGAAACAGATTTGGATATTGGGCTCACTCGGGCAAGCACTCTGTGCCGCGCTCATGGCACTCGCTGCATTGGTACTGAGCGGGTCCTCGCTAGGCGTCACGGTCGTGGCACTTTTAGCCTGCCTAGCGATTTTTCGTTCCTTGTCTTCACTCTCCGGGAAAGACGTTTTGGGCCGGGCTGTGAGCAAGGGACAACGCGGCGCGGTAACCGGCACCGCGACCACACTATCGGGCATCGTCACTATCGCTGTCGGTGGCGTGCTGTTGTTCGTCCCTTCCCCAATTCCTATTTGGGTCGGCGCAGTCCTCATTGGAATTGGCGCACTCGGTTGGTGTGTGGCATCGCTTTCTTTCGCGCGTGTCGACGAAAACTTGGGTACTCGCTCGCTAAAGAAACCCATGCAACCAGGCCTTCCCACCGACGCACTTCCCTGGTATCGCGATACTTGGCAGTTATTACGTGACGACGCTCATTTCCGGCAATTCGTCGTCGTTCGCTCTCTGCTCCTAGTCTCGTCACTATCCACCGCTTTTATCGTCACACTGAGCACGCTCAACGACAGCAGTTTCGCCGAATTGGGCGCCTTTGTGTTCGTCTCCGGTCTTTCAGCACTGCTTGCAGGAAAAATTTCCGGGATCCGGTCTGATCGTTCCTCCAAGACCGTGATGTCCGTCGCCGCTGGCACGGCTTCATTGGTGCTGTTGCTGCTGGTAGCAAGCTCACTGACTCTTCCTCCCGGCTGGAATTCCGTACTATTTCCACTGGGATTTTTCTTGGTGTCTCTCAGCCACGCCGCCATACGCGTGGCACGTTCGACCTATCTCGTGGACATGGCTGAAGACGACCAACGCACCCGCTATACCGGCGCCGCAAACACACTGATGGGCGTGATTCTGTTATGCGTCGGCGCGTTGTCGTCTGTCATCGCGCTCAAAGGCCCTGCTTGGGCGTTAGTATTTTTGTCTCTCATTGGTTTTGCCGGTGTTTGGGCAGCTCGCAAGCTTCCGGAAGTCTCGCAAGGTGGCTAAAACCCCCACGGTCAAGCGCGCACGCGCGAACACATCGTTATGATTGGTGCCATTAGTTAACCCCCATTTGTTCAGGAGTGAATTCTCGCTGTGGCTCAACAATCTTCCTGCGCGGTCATCGTCTTAGCTGCCGGCGCCGGTACACGGATGAAATCTGCGACCCAGAAAACGCTGCATGAAATTGGCGGGCGCTCGCTGCTTTCCCATAGTGTGCACGCCGCGGCCGGCTTAAATCCGGACAATGTCGTCGTGGTCGTCGGCCACCAGCGTGAGCAGGTAGTGCCAGCCGTCGACACGCTTTCCGAGGAACTCGGCCGTAAGCTGACCACCGCCGTACAAGAAGAACAACTTGGCACCGGGCACGCGGTGCAATGTGCGATGGCTGAGTTGGAAGATTTCCAGGGCACCGTGATTGTCACCAATGCTGATGTGCCCCTACTGCGACCAGAAACCCTCGATCACCTACGCGAGCACCATGAATCCGCACAAGCTGGCGTTACGGTGTTGTCCGTCGAACTTGCCGACGCCACCGGCTACGGCCGCATTGTGCGCGACGATAATCAGCAGGTCACCGCAATTGTCGAGCATAAAGATGCTTCAGCAGAAATCCGAGAAATTACCGAAATCAACTCCGGAGTCTTCGCTTTCGACGCTGCCATCCTGCGCGATGCGCTCACACAACTGAACACGGATAACGCGCAGGGCGAGTTGTATATCACTGACGTGCTGGCTATTGCGCGCAAGGCTGGCCATGGGGTCGGTGCCTATGTCGCAGCTGATGCTGGCGAGCTCGCAGGCGTCAACAACCGCGTACAGCTGGCAGAAGCAGGCAAGGAATTCAACCGCCGCACCGTAGAAGCAGCCATGCTCGGGGGCGCTACCATTGTCGACCCTGCCACCACCTGGATTGGCGCGGATGTCACCGTGGGCCAAGACGTCACCATCCACCCGGGTACGCAGCTGTGGGGAAAAACCTTCATCGCGGACGGCGCGGAAATTGGGCCGGACAGCACACTCACAGATGTCGTCGTCGGCAAGAATGCGCGTGTGATCCGTGCCCACGCAGAAAGCTCGCGTATTGGCGCAGAGGCGAACGTCGGACCATTTACCTACCTTCGCCCAGGTACAGAGTTGGGTAATAACGCCAAGCTCGGTGGCTTCGTTGAGACGAAAAAAGCCACTATCGGTGAAGGCTCCAAAGTTCCGCACCTGACCTACGTGGGTGATGCGACCATCGGCAAACACTCAAATATTGGTGCTTCTTCGGTCTTCGTTAACTATGACGGCGTGAACAAGAATCACACCGTGGTGGGCGATCACGTGCGCACAGGTTCAGACACGATGTTCATCGCACCAGTAACCGTGGGTGATGGCGCCTATTCTGGGGCAGGTACAGTGATTAAAGACGATGTTCCACCAGGGGCACTGGCCGTCTCAGGTGGCCGCCAGCGCAATATCGAGGGCTGGGTCGCGCAAAAGCGCCCGGGTAGTCCCTCTGCGCAGGCTGCACAAGCTGCCGAAAACAGCACAGCCGACAACGGCGAAGCTGACAATCGCAGCACTGATAACGGCAGTGACCAGGGTTCCGAACAAGCGTAGACATCAAAGCAGAAGGGTTAATCCTATGACTGGCAAGATCGCTATGAACCAAAAGAACATGATGGTCTTCAACGGCCGCTCGCACCCAGACCTCGGCGAGGCTGTCGCCAAGAAATTGAGCACAAAAATCACCCCAATGCGAGCAGAAGACTTCGCAAATGGTGAGATCTTCGTTCGCTTTGAAGAATCGGTACGCGGCGCGGATTGTTTCGTTATGCAATCCCACGCGACCGTCGAAGGCGGCGATCTAAACAAATGGCTGATGGAGCAGCTCATCATGATTGATGCGCTCAAGCGTGGTTCCGCTAAGCGCATCACGGCTATTTTGCCGTTCTACCCATACGCACGCCAGGATAAAAAACACCGCGGACGCGAGCCTATTTCCGCTCGCCTGATCTCTGATCTGTTGCAATCCGCTGGTGCTGACCGTTTGGTCTCCGTTGATCTGCACACAGACCAAATCCAAGGCTTTTTTGATGGTCCAGTCGACCACATGCACGCCATGCCGGTGTTGACCGACTACATCAAAGAGAACTACCCAACTGAGAACATGTGCATCGTCTCGCCTGACGCTGGCCGCGTGAAGGTCGCGGAAAAATGGGCAAACGTCCTCGGCGGCGCACCGATGGCCTTCGTCCACAAGACGCGCAGCGTTGATGTAGCCAACGAAGTCGTCGCTAACCGCGTGGTCGGTGATGTTTCGGGCAAGGACTGCATCTTGGTAGACGACATGATTGACACCGGTGGAACTATCGCGGGTGCCGCAAAGATCTTGAAAGATGAAGGCGCCAAGTCTGTCGTTGTAGCCTGCACCCACGGCGTATTTTCTGGTCAAGCCCGAGAGAAGCTCTCGAACTGTGGCGCTGAAGAGGTCATCACCACCGACACCATCCCTCAGTCCACAGAGGGGTGGGACAACTTGACCGTGCTCTCCATCGCCCCTTTGCTGGCTCGCACCATCAACGAGATCTTTGAAAACGGCTCCGTTACCACGCTGTTCGAGGGGTCTGCCTAATGAAAAGCTTTGACGAATTCCGTGACAAAGTAGCCTTGGTTACCGGCGGCGGCTTCGGCATCGGCGAGGAAATCTGCTATGAACTCGGGGAATTGGGAACCCACGTTGTAGTCGCCGATTCCAAAGAACATAAGCCGTCTGAGGTGGCCGAAAAAATCCGTTCTAACGGTGGTTCGGCGTATGCCATTGAGATCGACATGACTGCAGAATCGGACTACAAGGCTGCGGTACAAACCGCCGTAGAGCAGTTTGGTGGTTTACATTACGCGGTTAATTCGCCAGGCTACGGCGGTGAAGGCGAACTCACCGGAAAGCTGAATGGTCGGCAATGGCGCGATTTGGTTGATCTCAACCTCAACGGCGTCGCTTATGCCATGCGTTATGAGATCGAACAATTCTTAGACATGGACATGAGCTCGGAGTGTTCCATCGTCAATGTCGCTTCTGTGCACGGGTTAGTGGCAGCTAAGGGCAAAGCAGCCTATTCCGCTGCCAAGCACGGCGTCATCGGGCTAACCCGTTCAGCCGCCGTGGAATACGGCTCCAAGGCAATTCGTGTCAACGCGGTGTGCCCAGGCTATATCCGGAACGCCCTGCTCGCGAATTTCATGGATGAAGATGAGCTGACCAAACTGATCAACGACCATCCACTTGGCAGGCTGGGGTCAGTTCGAGAAGTTGCCGCGATGGTGCTGTTCCTGCTTTCGTCAAACGCATCGTTTATCACCGGCAGCACGCAAACCGTGGATGGTGGCTATACCGCCATTTAGGTCATCCCCATTTAAGACCATAATCTTTAAGAACATAGCAATTTCAGGTCTAGGCACAGTATCGCCTGTGTTTCGTTGCTGGCCTGCTGTTTGCTATGATGGCTCTCGTCTCGGCGAGGGCCATTCATTTTTGGCCGTTATCGACGCGATCTACACTTAACCCGGTAGCTCCCCCGGTCGTGGATGTGCCCTTGCCTGTGCACGTTTGTCCACATATTTATTTTCACTACACTGAGGAGTTATCCATTATGGCTCAAAATACCCCTGCTCTCGCGGCACAGCCACGTAATGAGTTTGGTAAGGGCGCTGCCCGCCGTTTGCGTCGTGAATGGCGCGTACCTGGCGTTCTATACGGCCCAAACACCGACCCAATTCACTTCTCTGTAGACCTGCTGGAGCTACAGACATTGATCCGTTACAACGGCCTGAACGCAGTTCTGGAATTGGAACTTGACGGCGAAAAGCACCTGTCTATGGTGAAGAACGTTGACCAAAACGTCCTCACCCTAGACGTCGATCACGTGGACCTATTGTCGATTAAGCGCGGCGAAAAGGTTGAGGTTGAGGTTCCTGTCACTGTTACTGGTGAGCCTGCCGCTGGCATGATGTTCATCCAGGACAACGACGTCTTGTTGGTTGAGGCCGACGTTCTGTCCATTCCAGAAGAGATCGAAGTTTCCATCGAAGGCGCAGAAGATGGCACCGTCATCACTGCAGCTGATTTGGACATCCCTGGTGGCGCCACCCTGGTCGCAGAAGAAGACACCGTCATCGTCTCCGTCATGGAGCCACAGGAAGACGAAGAACTCGAGGCTGCTGCTGCCGCTGCTGAAGAAGGCGGCGCTGAAGCCGGTGCAGACTCTGAAGAGGAGTCCGATGAGGAAACCCCTGCAGATCGTCTGGACCCTGACACCGAGTCCTCCGACGACAAATAAGCCACTGGATTATCTAGCCGTCGGCTAGATATGCCCAAACAGAAAGCCGAGTCCACCCCATGCACACTGTGAACGCTCTGTCTCAGCACAATAGTGTTCTGATAGTTGGGCTCGGCAACCCCGGTGCGCGTTATGCACAAACTCGGCACAATATTGGCTATCGCATCGTCAATGAATTAGCAGAAACGACAGCTTTCCAGCCTGTGCCATTTAGTTTGCATAAACGCACCGGGGCTTTTGTGGCCGAAATGCCTGCTGGTTCTATAGGCTACGGCTCCCCAAAAATCATCCTGTCGCGCACCGGTACACCGATGAACACCTCTGGCGGTGTGGTCAATGCCCTGGCAAATTATTTTCATATTCCGGCTATCGGCATCGTCGCAGTTTATGACGATATGGAACGCGACTTTGGCGATTTCACTTTAAAACACGGCAGTGGCGATAAAGGCCACAACGGCTTGAAATCCCTTACCAAAGCTCTGGGTACCAAAGACTATGCTCGTCTCAGCGTTGGTATTGGACGGCCCCCTGGCAAGATGGATCCGTCATCGTTTGTTTTAGGCAACTTTTCCGCCGCCCAAGAACGCGAATTGGATTTTATTATTCCGGACGTCGCTGACTATCTCCGGAAAGCACTTCTATAAATTTTCCCCTCGGGAATCCTCTGATATCGGGATATCGATCACGAATAGCCGGTATAGTGGGAGTTACGACTGCACAGTTGCACCCAAAACGAGGAGTTCCCTTGAGTTTCGAATCCATTGCGGATGTCGTCCAACATATCGAAGATGAAGATATTAAATTTGTCGACATTCAGTTCACTGACCTTCCCGGTGTAGAGCACCACTTCAGCATCCCTGCCTCGGAATTTACTGAGGAGGCAGCAGAAGAAGGCCTGGCTTTCGACGGCTCCTCAATTCGAGGATTCACCACCATTGATGAATCCGACATGATGTTGCTGCCGGATCCACATTCTGCAATCGTGGATCCTTTCCGCACGACAAAAACCTTGAACATCAAATGCTTCGTGCACGATCCGTTTACTCGTGAACCGTTTTCACGTGACCCACGCACGACTGCGCGTAAAGCGGAGGAGTATCTGAAGTCCACAGGCATCGCTGATACCTGCTTCTTCGGCGCCGAAGCCGAGTTTTATTTGTTCGATAAGGTTCGTTTCGATACCTCCACCAATGCTGGTTTCTACGAGGTGGATTCGGACGAAGGCTGGTGGAATACCGACAAAGAAACCACTATCGACGGCCTACCAAACCCTGGCTATAAAAATCGCCCTAAAGGCGGCTATTTCCCTACCGCACCGTATGACCAGACCGTAGAAATCCGCGATGCCATGGCATTGAACCTAGAAAAGGTTGGCTTTGAGCTAGAGCGGTTCCACCACGAAGTGGGTTCCGGCGGCCAGCAGGAAATCAACTACCGCTTCTCCACCCTGCTGCACTCTGCAGACCAAATTCAGCTGTTTAAATACATCATCAAAAACACCGCGTTCCAGCATGGCAAGACTGCAACGTTCATGCCAAAGCCACTGGCTGGCGATAACGGTTCGGGCATGCACGCCCACCAGTCGCTGTGGAAAGATGGTGCGCCGCTGTTCCATGATGAAGACGGCTACGCGGGCCTGTCAGACATCGCCCGCTACTACATCGGTGGCATTCTGGAACATGCCGGTGCAGTACTGGCATTCACCAACGCCACGCTGAACTCCTACCACCGTCTGGTCCCTGGTTTCGAGGCGCCAATCAATTTGGTCTACTCCCAGCGCAACCGTTCGGCAGCCGTGCGTATCCCAACCACCGGTAATAACCCGAAAGCGAAGCGTTTGGAGTTCCGCGCACCGGACCCTTCAGGTAACCCATACTTGGGCTTTGCAGCAATGATGATGGCTGGTATCGACGGTATTAAAAACCGCATCGAACCACACGCTCCAGTGGATAAAGACCTTTACGAACTCCCACCAGAAGAGGCCCAAGACATCCCGACCGCACCAACCTCGTTGGAAGAATCGCTGAAGGCCTTGCAGGAAGACAACGAGTTCCTCACCGAAGGCGATGTCTTCACCGAAGACCTCATCGATACCTACATCAAGTACAAGTACGACGAGGAAATCACTCCGGTTCGCCTGCGCCCAACCCCGCAGGAATTCGAGATGTACTACGACTGCTAAGCACCAAGCTTCACGCGCCAGCGCCCCACTTTCGGTGGGGCGTTTTTTGGTTGGCTGTCATTTCGAGGAAACTAAACCACCGAATTTTAGGTCATCTATTCTTTACAGGTCGCATTTAGTAAGCTGAGAATTAGATACGAGATTAGGCCTGCCTTAACGTATCTGTCATAGTCTAATGTTGTCTAACGCTGTTTAACGCTGGTGGGCCTTAAAGAAAGGACCCACCATGCCCCGTACCTCCTCGAACCCCGATGGCAAGACAAATCCACTTCCCTATGCACAGCGCCGCGCAGAAGATGCGCCCGGACACTGGCTGCTTGCGCGGCTCGGAAAACGTGTGCTGCGCCCTGGCGGATTGGAACTCACCCGCAAGCTATTGCACAACGCCAAACTTACTGATGCCGACGTGGTCGAGCTAGCGCCTGGATTAGGCCGTACCGCCAGCGAACTACTCACTTACCAACCAGCCAGCTATATCGGTGTCGACAAAGACGAAGATGCCGCGCGCATTACTGGGGAGATCGTCAAAGATACCGGCCGCATGGTACATGCAGATGCCGCAGATACTGGCCTGCCTGATGCTCATGCCGACGTTGTGTTGGGCGAGGCGATGTTGACGATGCAGTCGCCCACCGGAAAGCAAAAAATCGTACAGGAAGCAGCGCGAATGCTGCGCCCCGGCGGACGCTACGCCATCCACGAGCTCGGCTTGCAACCCGATGACCTCGACGACGAGTTTAAAACCGATTTGCGCAAGAATCTCGCGCGGGTAATTAAGGTCAATGCTCGGCCGCTCACCATCGCGGAATGGACACAATTGCTAGAAGATGCCGGCTTACAGGTGGAATGGACTGGCACCGCACCCATGGCATTGCTGCAAATGCGCCGCAATCTTGCCGACGAGGGATTTTTGGGAACACTGCGCATCATCAAAAACGCCGCCCTGGACGCCGATGCCCGGCGCCGCATGTTGGCCATGCGCAAGCTATTTAATCAGCACAGCGATGTACTGTGCGGCGTCGCACTCGTGGCACGAAAGCCAGAATAATTTTGGGAAAAGATCACAACTATTCCACCATCCCAACGCTTACCATTAGATAAAATGGTGGATGTATTCAACCGCAGAAAGGATGAACCATGACCTATGTAAACATCTCCGCACTGAGCTTTCCGGAAGGTGCCGCCGAAGAAATCGAGCAGCGTTTTGCGCAGCGTGCCAAGGGCGTCGACAAGGCAGAAGGGTTTGAAGGCTTCGAATTGCTGCGCCCCGTCTCTGGCGAAGATCGCTACTTCGTGATCACCCGCTGGGATAGCCAAGAAAACTACCAGAAATGGTCAGACGCTCGCCCAGAAGGCAACCACGTGGAAGATGAAAAACGCGGCATGGCTGTCGACGTATTGGGCTTTGAATCCATCCAGCTGGAAAGCTAATCCAGACACCACGCAAACACAAAACAAAGCCGCGGGGTTCAATCTCGGACCCCGCGGCTTTTATCGGCACTGGCACTAGTACCAGTGCATCAACTCCCCCGCGACTTACAGTTCACTGATTGGACTGCGGTGCGGCAGCACACGCGGGCGCTTACCCGCAATGTCTTCAACGAAGCGTACTACCTGGTTGGAGTAGCCATACTCGTTGTCGTACCAGCCGTAGACCACCAGGTGTTTGGTGCCATTGGCAATCGTCGCCAAGCCATCAAAACGTTCGGGGTAGGAACACGGATGGCATTACCGGTGAGCTTGCCCACTGCCCACAAATGGCAGGCATGGTGTATAGCTACTTAGGCTACAGAATGATCTATCCCGTGGTTGTATCACCCACCCCTGTGAGGGCCCAACCATCATAATTAACCTCAAAAATCAGAGGCAGGTCTGCCGGTAACCATCCACGATAACCAAAGTATTCCGGGGCCCTATGGGAGCACAAAGTAACATCTAGCCTATCGAGCACGTCAAAATCAACGTCACCGTCGGCATCTTTCAGGTACACCACCTCTTGAGTGTCGTAGCTGCCTAAGTCATAAGCCTCATCAGGCTCCAGACCCAGATGTTCGGAAATATCATCGACACTGGTGTACGGACATTGGACACCAAATTCTACCCAATGCTGACCATAAGCATCGCGAACCGAGATAGTAACCGGACCCCCAGATTCACTTGCAGCTGGTAACGCTTGTTCAATTTCGCTTGAACAAGCCACCAAGAACGCCATCAAAGACAACGCAAGGAACGCTTTACCCTGCCCAAAACTCAAGGGAAAACGGGAAGAATATCTCATTTCGGCAATGTCTCTAGCAAAGATGCATTCGCCATATCTTTACAGACATAAACGATTCCCTTATCCATACCCTCTTTTCCTTTTATCATCAGCCCAATAGCACGTCCTGCAGCATTGTTAAAAACATCCATCTCCGCTTCGCCTGGATCATTCGGCCATACGTCTTCGTGGTTATTCGCAATCCGTAACGCTGCATCTTCAGACAAATGCAAAGTCATCAATCCGCTCCAGTAGCAGTGACGAAAAGCATGGCATGTCTGTCGACGTATTGGGGTTTGAATCCATCCAGCTGGAAAGCTAAACCAGGCACCACACAAACGCAAAACAAAGCCGCGGGCCCAATCTCGGATCCCGCGGCTTTTATCGGCACTGGCACTAGTACCAGTGCATCAACTCCCCCGCGACTTACAGCTCGCTGATTGGACTGCGGTGCGGCAGCACACGTGGGCGCTTACCCGCGATGTCTTCCACGAAACGCACTACCTGGTTGGAATAGCCATACTCGTTGTCATACCAGACGTAAACCACCAGGTGTTTAGTGCCATTGGCAATCGTCGCCAAGCCATCAACCACACCGGCCTTAACCGAGCCGACGAAATCCGAGGAGACCAATTCCGGATCGTTGACGTAGTCCACCTGCTGACGCAGATTCGACAGCAGCGCCACCTTGCGCAGGTAGTCATTGACCTCGTCCTTGGTCACCTCAGTTTCCAGTTCCAGGTTCAGCACCGCCATCGAAACATTCGGGGTTGGCACACGGATGGCATTACCGGTGAGCTTGCCTTCGAATTCCGGCAAGGCCTTTGATACCGCCTTCGCAGCACCGGTTTCGGTCAGCACCATATTCAGACCCGCAGCGCGTCCACGACGGTCACCCTTGTGGTAGTTGTCGATCAGGTTTTGATCGTTGGTAAACGAGTGGGCGGTTTCCACGTGGCCGTGCGCGACGCCGTAGCGATCGCCCAGTGCCTTGAGCACCGGAGTAATGCCGTTGGTGGTACAGGATGCTGCAGATAGCACCTTGTCATCGTCACTAATGCTGTCTTCGTTGATGCCGAAAACGACGTTCGGGATATCGCCCTTGCCCGGCGCCGTCAGCAAGACACGGTCTGCGCCCTTGGCCTCCAGGTGCTGCGACAAGCCCTTGCGATCACGCCATGCGCCGGTGTTGTCGACGACAATGGCGTTGTTGATGCCATAGGAGGTGTAATCGATTTCCTGTGGCGCGTTGGCGTAGATAACCTGGATCTTGGTGCCGTTTGCCCAGATAATGTTGTTTTCTTCATCCACGGAAATGGTGCCGTTGAATTCGCCATGCACGGAATCACGGCGCAGCAGCGAGGCACGTTTAATGATGTCGCCGTCGCCCTTGGAGCGCACGACAATCGCACGCAAACGCACACCGCCATAGGATGCTTCGCGCTCCACCAGGATGCGTGCGAGCAGACGACCAATACGGCCAAAACCGTACAGCACGACGTCGGTGGGTTCTTTCACGTTGGTGCGGCCACCAATGACTTCCTCTAACTCGGAGTGCAGGTAGTCAGAAAGATCAGTAGCACCGGATTGCGCAAACCCAACGGCCAAGCGCCCGACGTCGATCGATGCAGTACCCAAATCCATTGAGGTGAGTTCGCGCAGCACCGGCAGGGTCTTCTCCAGCGGCAAGTCTTCTTCGATGACCTGGTGCGCACGTTCGTGGGCTTTGATGATATCGATGTCGGTGACGCTAATCAGCAGACGACCAAAAATAGAGGTCACAACGTTGTTGTTGCGGTGCAGCGAGCTGATCAGCGGGATCATCTCCTGCGCCAGCGCGATGCGTTCATTCCAGTTGTCGTGTCCTACCTCGGCGGGCTGATTCACAGTCATCTTCCTTTACGCGGGGGTATCGGGGTGCAAAATTACAACCCACATCCTACCCCGATTTTGGTTACTACCCCCGTAATTGGGCAAGGATGTCGGCGACACTGCCCTGACCGATCTTGTCGACGTCTTCGCCGACCAAGCAATATGCCACCCGCGGATCATTCTCCTGCCGCAGTGGCGCCAGCAATGAGTTCAACAGCGGATACATCGCCGGCACGTCATCGTGGTGTCCGCGAATAAATTCCGTCTCGAGGCCGCGGGCCACCCGGCCGGAAAACGCCCGGGTCGCCACCGAACGGCCCCCGACCTGCAGTAGGGTGCGGTTGAACTCACTGGTGCCGGCTTCGTCGGCAAGCAAAAACGCCGAACCGCAACTCACCGCTTTCACCCGCGGGAGCTTAAGCAGCTCACGGGCATCGTCAGCAGTACGCACCCCACCAGAGGCCACGAGTTGTGCATTCACGCCAGCCAGCGACATCGTCTCGATAAGATCAACCAACCCTAGCCCGGACGGTTGTTCTTCCACCGACCAGGTTCCGCGGTGACCACCAGCGGCTGGGCCTTGCACGACTAGAGCATCGGCACCTGCATCTTGCGCACTCAACGCGTCTTCAATACTGGTGACGGTCACCCATGCCTCGATACCAGCCTCATGCAGGCGGCTTATTTCTGCAGAGCTAAAACACCCGAATGTCGAGCTGACCACCGTCGGTGGATTAGCGGCGGACACAACAGCATCCAACTTATCCTGCCAACCATTGCTGTAATCCAGGTTTGGAAGCTGATCCGCTACCGCGTAGTCGCGCTGTAATTGTTGGTGAACACTGTTGATCTCCGCAGTAATTTCCAGAGGGGTTTGCGGGGCAAATAAGTTCACCCCATAACGAATCCCCGAATCAATGCTGGCAAGCATGTGCTGCGCGCGGCCCACCGAAGTGGTGCCGAACGCCAGAAAACCGAAGGAACCAGCTTTAGCGGCTGCGTTAACCAGCCTCGGTGTGGACGGGCCACCTGCCATAGGTGCGATGAGTATACGGGATTCTAGGTGGCGTAATACTTCCGACATATCTGCCAGGCTAATGCAGATCACCGGCGTGCAGCAGTCAGTAGAGAAAACCCCCGCAATAATGAGACACTGGGCGGGTGAATATTGTGCGCAACCTATTATCAAGAATTTTCGGACGCAATACCGACAGCGCTAGTGAGGCAATCGCCAACCCCGCCGACGGTGGTTATCAGAGGGCAACGACCCAACAACCGGTATTAAATCTTGCCGACGTCACTGCCGAGTGGCTAATCGTCGGTTTGGGTAATCCGGGGCAAAAATATGCGGCCACGCGCCACAACGTGGGCTATATGGTGGTCGATGATTTGCTCGCCGAATCCGGCGAGACCTTGCAACCTATTAAAGATGTGCAGGCTTTCGGCACCATCATTGAATGTGGCGAAAACTCCGCTCTGGTACTACGCACCGCAAGTTTTATGAATAATTCTGGCCCGGCGATTGCCGAAGTTGCTCAACAACTGGGCATCCCCACCGAGCGAGTGCTGCTTATTCACGATGAATTAGACCTGAAAGAACACAAAATCCGCCTCAAACAAGGCGGAAATGAAGCCGGACATAACGGCCTAAAATCGACGACTGAGCATCTAGGCACCCGTGATTATCCCCGCGTGCGTATGGGGGTGGGGCACCCTGGGAAAGGAAACGACATCATCGCCTGGGTGCTGGGACCGGTCCCAGCCGACGCTGGTTTTGATGGGTTTATTGCCACCGGCGCCGAAGCCGCCCGGTTAATCGTGGCCAGGGGTTTAGGCGCCGCGCAAAACGAGATTCATTCTCGCTAATTAGTTTTGTGCAGTGCTGGTGACCTGGTCAAGCAGTTTGTCCAGGCCAGCCTTGTCCGCATCGGATGCGCGGAATTCACCATTGGCATCTTCTGGGTATGCAGTATTCAGGTCGATGTTGACGCCTTCGTCTGCCAGCTGCATAGCCAACATGCCGCTAACTACAGTGCGCCAGGTGTCGGTCGCACCTTTGCCGGCCTGTGAGTAGCCGTAGCCGACGAAACCGATTGGCTTGCCCTGCCATTCTTGGCCAAGCTGGTCGAAGGCATTTTTCATTGGGCCAGGTACGGTGCCGTTGTATTCCGGAGTCACAAAAACGAAGCCGTCGTACTGAGCGATTACTTTGGCCCACTGCTGGGTCTTAGGATCCCCGTACTCGCCATTGGCCATGGCCGGGACGGTATCTGCAGCCAAAAATGGCAGGTCATGATCCTGCAGGTCGATGATTTCGTAATTGTGGCCGTCATTGCGGTGGGATGCGTGCTCGTGCACCCAGTGGCCAATCGCTTCACCAGCGCGGCCTGCACGGATCGAACCAATAAAGACACCAATATTCACGGTTACCTCCTAGAAATAATGAAGTTGATACAACAACAATAAAACGACTTTAGTTGACCTGTCAACAATAACTTCTTGGTATTCGTGAAAACCAGATCCACGTCGGCACGCACAGCACCGAACCATTAGACTGTTCAACCATGACCACTGCTGTTTCCTCCCCTGCCCACGAGGCCTCGCGCCGCCGCACCTTTGCTGTGATCGCCCACCCCGACGCGGGTAAATCAACCCTGACCGAGGCGCTGGCGCTACACGCACACATCATCACCGAAGCTGGCGCGGTACACGGCAAAGGAAACCGCAAAGCCACCGTGTCTGACTGGATGGACATGGAAAAAGACCGAGGCATTTCCGTGGCCTCTTCCGCGCTGCAGTTCAACTATTCCCCGGAAGGCCACGACGGCGAACCGTACGTGATCAACCTGGTAGATACCCCTGGACACGCAGATTTTTCGGAGGATACCTACCGCGTTCTCACTGCCGTCGACGCGGCAGTCATGCTCATCGACGCCGCCAAGGGCCTGGAGCCGCAAACACTGAAGCTATTCCGCGTATGTAAAGCCCGTGGTTTGCCGATTATCACGGTGATCAACAAGTGGGACCGGGTGGGCCGCGAACCTTTGGAGCTTGTCGACGAAATCGTCAACGAAATCCAGCTCCAGCCCACACCGCTATACTGGCCGGTCGGCGAAGCCGGTGACTTCCGCGGGCTCGCCCACATTAACGACGACGGTGAAGCCGATAACTACATCCACTTCATCCGCACCGCCGGTGGCTCCACCATCGCACCGGAAGAGCACTACTCACCGCAGCAAGCTGGCGAAAAAGAAGCCGAAGCGTGGGAAACAGCAGTGGAAGAAGCCGAGCTTTTGGCCGCCGATGGCGCGCTACACGATCAAGACCTATTCGAACAGTGTGTGACCTCGCCGTTGATTTTCGCCTCCGCGATGCTGAACTTCGGCGTACACCAAATCCTGGACACGTTGTGCGCAATCGCCCCAGAACCAAGTAGCCGCGAGTGCGACCCCAAGGTAGTGGAAAAGGCCACCGGGGCCATCGCCGAAACCCGCGAGGTGGACGACGATTTCGCCGGAGTGGTATTCAAAGTGCAAGCCGGCATGGACCGCAACCACCGCGACACCCTAGCCTTTATGCGCGTGGTCTCTGGCGTCTTCGAGCGCGGCATGCAGGTCACGCACGCGCAATCTGGGCGCAGCTTCTCGACGAAATACGCGCTGACCGTTTTCGGCCGCACCCGCGATACCGTTGAGGCCGCCTATCCAGGCGATATCGTCGGATTGGTCAACGCGGGATCACTGGCCCCTGGCGATACCATTTATTCGGGCAAGAAGATCCAGTTCCGCCCGATGCCACAGTTCGCTCCGGAAAGTTTCCAGACTCTACGAGCAAAATCGCTGGGCAAATACAAGCAATTCCGCAAAGGGTTGGAGCAGCTGGATGCCGAGGGCGTCGTCCAGATCCTGCGCAACGAACTGCGCGGCGATGCTGCCCCTGTGATGGCAGCCGTCGGCCCGATGCAATTCGAAGTCATGCAGGCCCGCATGGAAGTCGAATACAACGTGGAAACAGTCGTCGAGCCCGTACCTTATTCGGTAGCACGACGCACCGACGCGGCCTCAGCTGCAGAATTAGGCCGCCAGCGCGGAGTGGAAATTTTCACTCGCACCGACGGCGAATTGATCGCGCTGTTCGGCGATAAATGGAAGCTCGCGTTCGTACAAAAAGAACACCCAGAGCTGACGATGGAACCATTGGTGGCGGATTAGATATCGGCCCGCGCTGCGTTTACATCACCTAGTAGAGGTCGACCGCCCGCAAGTCGATACTGCCATCACCAGTGATTTCCAATTGGCTAATCGGGCGGTTCTTTACTGTTTCCGGCAAGCTAATCCTTAAGGTGCGTATCCAGTATTCACCGTTGCTGGTTTCCGTGGTGGCATCTTTCAGTACCGGGTTGGGTGTCGGCACTGGGACTGGCTGGCGGGAACCATCGTCCATGATCGCCGTAATTTCCAGCTTGGTTTCTTTCTTGCCGTCTTCCCGGCTGCCAGTAGGCATCATGTGCATGCTCAGCGCTTCCGCGCCTGCAGAACTCACCGGAACCACCGCGGGGGATTTAGTCAATTGCACGCGGGCATTGACAGAAGCGGAATTGACGATTCCCAGGTCCACGAAATCGCAGCGGTCGTCATACTGCACCGGGTTCATAGAGGGATAAATCCGACAGAATTCGGCCTCACTCCCTGGCAGTTGCGCTTCTGGCGCGGAAGCAATCCATTGCTCTGCAGCGGCCGGGGTGGCAGCATACACACTCGCTTCTCTGCCTGCGAGCTCACTCGGTAGCTCGTCATCAGCCTGCAATGGATACGGCCCGTCTTGACCACGGAGGGTTTGATCAAACCACTGTGTGAGAGCTTCTGCTAAAAATTCCTCATGCTCTGTGGCACCAATGTCGCTAAGTTCGCCATCATCGATGCGGTCGTCAAATTCCCGCTGGGATAAAACGCGGTTAATATAGTTGTGCCCAAGCCCCGGCACAATAACGTTTAAGGCTGCCGTGTTTCTGTCTTGCCCCACGTATTCCGGTAACCAGTCCGCTGCGGCCTGGGAAGTATCCTCATCTGCTTGCCCATCGATGGTCAAAGTAGGCACATCGGCGGGAGCTGGGGAAAAATTATCTTCTGGAAATTCTGGCACATGGTAGAACCCGCCATAGCTCGCCAAAGATACCTCGGGCCATATCTCTGCAGCCTTATTTCCTAGCAATGCAGAACGCGAGTGCATAAACACACCAGTGCGAGAAAAATCCGTCATGCCCACAAGGCTGTCGTCTAAGTGCTGCGACTGGCCCTGGTTCGCTGCTTCTAGTTCCCCACGAATGGCACTAACCACACCCGCCCAGGCTTCTACCTGGTCGTATGGTTGCGTGGGGCTTTCTGGCGCCCACAACGGGCCTAAGTCAGGAACGACGACGGTGTATCCGGCCTCTGCGAGATCCTCTGCCAAATAGTGCATTCCGCGATCTGCACGTACCTCATCTACTCCTTCTGGGCACGGGTAGGCAAAGGTATCATCAGCGCAATTAAATGTGCGCAAATGATTCACTACCACCAGCGGAGCATTGCTATGCCCCGCCGTTGTCACGCTGCCGCGGACGGGTAAATCTATGTCTGGAGAAACCTGATAATCTTCCAGCGCAAATTCATAGGTGGTGGCAGTTGTTTTTTCCGTGGCCGTGGTAGTGTCTGCAGCCGTATTCTGCCCCGTTGTTGCCTGTTCTGGCGCTGCCTTCAACGCGTCGTCATCAGACGGAGCCGAACAGGCCCCGAGCAACAAAGTAGTACCTGTCAACACAGCTAAAATACTCGAACGCATGACAGACAATTCTACCGGCACGGTGGGTTCCGGTCGTGTTTACCGGACAGGGCCAGGAAGTCACCAACTCACGATAATCAGAATCCGATGGCGCGCAGAGCCTGATCGTAATCGTCCTGAGTGACCTCAACCTTGGAACAATCCTGGGGGACATAAATGTCCAGACGTGGCTCACCTGGCTTACCATCGAAGCGGGCACGACAATCCGCAGCCTGCTGCGGGGTTGTTAGACCATAATTTAAGGCATTGTAATGTTTGTTATCCACGTTCTTAAGCCACGCCACCAATGCGCGGAGGTTGCTTGGCTGATTACCGCTCGGGTCGTTCCGGAGCACGGAGCTGCCAATAGACAGCGCCGAGCTGAGCTGATTCAACACTGGATTGTGCTGAGCCGACGACGATTGCACCAGCTGTTTTTGAACAGGCATCGCTTGAGCGACTCCGCCACTTGCCAGGCCTGCCAGCGTGAGAACAGCCAAGCTTGCGGTGAACATTTTCTTCATAAAAGGCCCCTTATCTATTTATATGATCCAACATTTCATGCTTGACCATTGAATTCATTCGGCAGATAAGAGTTTATATAGTCCTACCTAACAATAACTAGGCACACCTTTATGATTCTTCTCACACCGAGAGCACATGGCGAGGAACAAAACCGGCACAATTTAGTCATGGGAGATAATTCTTAAACTAAATTCGTTTTCTTTTAACCGGTCAAAAATTCTTCCCATTGTGGCCATTCTTTTTCTGTTTGGATCTGGCCCATCCGGTAGCTGTGCAACAGCTTTTCGGCATCGCGTTCAGTTGATTCCACGGACAAATCCGTAGGGAAGAATAGTTGCGCGCGACCTTGTTTTTCTAGCGTCAGCAAGCGGTCTTTCGCGGCATTGTATTTCGCCGGCCGCTCTATCATCGCAGTGGCAATTGCGGGGTGTTTGAAAAACGCCCGCCGCAAAAAGCCTTCACGCTGAGTATCGGGACGAACATATTCGCGGGGTTTCGTCGCCAAGAAAAGAAACTTCGTGAATCCAGCCTTTTCGGCCTCGTTAATGAGGATGCCACCGGAATCACCCAAAGCACCGTCGACAAACGGCACACCATCAATCACGCGCATCGGCATGATCAGCGGCAACGTCGATGACGCTCGAACGCACATCATCAGATCCGGCAAGCTTGGCATGTCTTCCCTGCCCCAGTTCACGGTCTCGCCGGTATCTGCGCGCGTGGCGCTGATGCACACCTGTGCCGACGATTCCGTGAACGTCTCCCAGTCATAGGGCAGATCTTTATCCGCGGCCTTTTCATAGATAAATTCTGCGTTGAAATATCCCCGACCGCGCAAGAAATGACTCAGCCCACCAAACGAGGGGTTATTCGCAAAATCCGTGAACGAACTGCGGGCGCGTTCTTTATCACCGGATAAAAAATTCACGGTGTGCGAGGCCCCAGCGGATACACCGCCGACCCAGCCAAAATGCACTTGCTTTTCCAGCAGGTGCACAATGCTGGCGGCGGTATAGGAATTGCGCATTCCCCCGCCTTCAATCACTAAAGCTGTATCTCGTGCGTCGATCATCCTTGCCCATAATAGTCGCGAGTTCACGAAATTGTGACTAAAAGTGATTCACCGTTTACCGGTTAGAATGACCGCATGGGACTATTCGACCTGCTACGCGGTTCTGCCAAGCCCGCTCTCACCCAGCTTCCTGATACTGCACGCCACGTGAGCGTCGACAAGCTGGCAGTGCACACGGCGGAAGAAATGGTGATCATCACAGGATCGGTGCAGGTTGCAGGCATCATTCTGGATGCCGCCCACAATAATCACGCTGCGGTGGTTGCGGGACCCAACGCGCAGATTGTACTGGTGCCGACGAAAACTGATGATCTGCCGGTACACGATCCCAACAATGGTTGGCTGCTTCCGCTAAGCCCCGCGCTACGTTCTGCAATCACCCAGCGCTTGATGCCCAAACCATGTGAACTGGAACTGACCGAACGCATCGGCATAATTATTGCATAAAAACGAATATATACGAGCGCTTAGACTCCGAGTGCGCCGAGCACGATTAACAGCACGCCCACGCTGTAGCCTGCCACCTTGCTCAAGAGCTCAGTGTTGTGTGATGCCTTAGTAAACAACCGCCCAATAGGTGAATTCGGAGCAATACGGACCCAACCGACGAGCAAAGCGGCGATGATCGGCAGCGACAGCGCGATGCTGGCATAAAGCACCACGCCAACTCCCAGCGTCGCTGGCGCAGGGTGCAAGGCTGCCAGCACGATCAACCCGGCAAAAAATGGTACAGAAGTCGCCGATTGCACTACGCCGAGGCCAAAGCCAATCCAGAACGTCATCGGGGACGGCCGCTGCAGCCCACCAAGCAATCGCCCCACCACCGCCGGCGGTTTCCCCTTCGAGATCCACGTACCCAGCAAGGTGATCACACCAACGGCCATCAACGTCAGGCCGAAGGCCGCAGAATCCAGGATTTTCTGCATCAACTCACCGAAGCCAGAAAATACGACGGTCACCAGCAAAGCCAGCGCAAAAACCCCAGACCAGTTGCCCGCTACCAGCAGCGGAGTAACCTTTTTATACATTCCGGCTGGCAGCAGCACGCCTAGGGCAACGATCACTGCGATGGACAAGACATTAATCGAGTCCATAAAGGCGTAACTGACGGCGTAGAGCATGGTGGACACTTTACCGTACGCGGCTAGCAGCTCACTGATAGATCCAGCCTGATAGGTCCAACCCTGGGTGAGACAGTCGATCGGGGGCTGGCTTGTAGACTCAATGCTATGCTTTCTGTCCCGCGCACCGTCACCGATATCGCGACCGATGGCTTCCTCGCACAAGCCGATTGTCTGGCGCTATTCCATGCTCGTTTTGGCGAGATCAGCCGTGTGCAGCTCACCATGCGCCCGGAACCTGACGGCACGGAAACCAAAAACCCGACCAACCAGAAAGCACTTGCCGACGGCTGGGACCGGGCAGTGACGGTATCGTTTGCAAGCAGCAACATGCAGCAACACGTAGAGCTAGCGGGTACTTGGGCCGCGACCATCGTCAATAATGCTTGGTATTGGCAGACTGCTGCCGTCATTGATTTTCCAGGGATCGCAGAATTGGATCCGCAGAATCCACAGGTCGCAAGCGATGAGCTCCTAGCTGCGGGACGCACGCTATTTCGTAATATTCCAGCGGTATTGGTTCCCCTTACTGCATCTTCACGCAAGGACGAGACCCAGCGCTGTGCTGTCGTGATGATTAGAGATTTTGCTGAGGAAGGTCCAGCTCCACTAGCACTGACGCATGGTTTAGCGAAGTTGCCCAACAGCTACGACGTTATGCGTGCGCTGAAAGGCTTTGCAGTGGTACGCGGTCTTGATTTTTATACCGATTCGACGACTGCCACCATCGGTTCCGGTGACAACCAGGTAACCATTACCGTGCGAAACGGTGTTGCTCTCGATGTGACCTCGAAGATTACGAAGCAGCTTGATTCGGACGAGACAAACGTGCCGCCGGAGCCGACCATTGACAGACTTATCCACGACGGACGCCAGTTTATCCGCCAGCATTCCGACGACGAACGAAGCACCAACACGGCCGTTGACTGCTGGGCTCTTGCCACTGTGAGTGGTGATACGTGGACGTGGGCATGGGCCGATCCCTTGCTCGCGAACACGCCTGGTGCACAAGAAAGCCGAAAGCTCTTAGAATTCGGGATCCAGAATGGAGTCATAGATTTTGTCCGACCACATATTGATATTCGACGGATGCGTAGCTGCTTAGCGTTTGAAACCGAAGTCTCCTATACCAATCTCCCCGACACTTGCAGCGAGCAAAGCACAGAACATGCCCAGGCTATCGCCGCTCTTGTCACAGCATGTGCACCTATCACAGAGTGCTTTAGCCATAAGATCGACCAACTCGATAAGAAAACCACGGGTGTTTTGGTCTTTTCTTCCTAGACTCATGACGCAAGCCCGGAAGCTAACTCTCACACTTGCTAGCTTCCGGGTTTGTATCCGGGTTGCGGGTGGGTGAGCTCAGTGGTGCTGCTAAGCGCAGCACCAACCGGCCACCGCATGCTAGAAAAATCTAGCTCTCTTTCGCTTCTACTGGTTCCTCGCTCACGACGATGCCATCGGCATCGGCGTAAACGTACTGGCCAGGGACAAATTCGATGCCACCAAATTGCACGGTGATATCGACTTTGCCAACCTTATCTTTCGCAGATTTGCGCGGGTTGGTCCCCAAAGCCTTGACACCAATATTCATAGTGCCGATTTCTTGGGAATCCCGGATGGCTCCATTAACGATGATCCCGACCCAGCCGTTATCCGCGCCTGCGCCAGCGATCATGTCGCCGACCATAGCGGTATGCAGATTTTCTTGGGCATCGATGACCAAGACTCCGCCTTCGTTCGGTTGGTTCAAGATTTCTTTCACCAAGGCATTATCTTGAATTGCCTGGATGGTGGAAATCTTGCCGCAAAAGTCGGTTTTTCCTCCGTAGTTGGTGAACTGCTTGTCGCAGCTGCGTAGCTGTTCACCGTGGATGTCTCCGATATCGGCGGTGGGAACGAATTGGATCGCCATGATTAGAACTGGCCTTCCTCAGTGGAACCCTTCAGTGCAGTGGTCGACGACGTTGGGTCGACGGTGGTGGCGATGTTGTCGAAGTAACCGGCACCGACCTCACGCTGGTGCTTGACGGCGGTGAAGCCGCGCTCTTTTGCTGCAGCGAATTCCTTATTCTGCAGCTCGACGAACGAGGTCATGCCGTTGCGTGCGTAACCGTGTGCCAGGTCGAACATGCCGTAGTTCAGGGAGTGGAAACCTGCCAGGGTAATGAACTGGAAGGTAAAGCCCATGGCACCCAGTTCTTTCTGGAACTTCGCGATGGTCTCGTCGTCCAGGTGCTTGGACCAGTTAAACGATGGCGAGCAGTTATAAGCCAGTTTCTGGTCTGGGAATTCAGCCTTGACGGCCTCGGCAAACTGCTTCGCGGCTTCCAGGTCTGGGACACCGGTTTCCATCCAGATCAGGTCGGAGTACGGCGCATAGGACTTTGCACGTGCGATACAAGGCTCAATGCCTGGGCGTACGTGGTAGTAGCCTTCTGCCGTACGGTCACCTTCGATGAATGGCTTGTCGCGCTCGTCAACGTCCGAGGTGATCAGGGTTGCAGCTTCTGCGTCGGTACGTGCAATAACGACGGTTGGAACACCAGCGACGTCGGCTGCCAGACGCGCAGACGACAGGGTGCGGATGTGCTGCTGGGTAGGGATCAAAACCTTACCGCCCAGGTGGCCACATTTCTTTTCGGAAGCCAGCTGGTCTTCCCAGTGAGTACCTGCAGCACCGGCGTTGATCATGGCCTTCTGCAGCTCGTATACGTTCAGTGCACCACCGAATCCGGCTTCACCATCGGCAACGATAGGAACCAACCAGTTGTCGATGGAGTCATCGCCTTCGACACGAGCGATCTCGTCGGCACGCAGCAGTGCGTTGTTGATGCGGCGAACCACCTGCGGAACGGAGTTCGCTGGGTACAGCGACTGATCTGGGTAGGTGTGGCCAGCCAAGTTGGCATCACCAGCAACCTGCCAGCCGGACAGGTACACGGCCTTCAGACCACCGCGGACCTGCTGTACAGCCTGGTTACCGGTCAGGGCACCTAAGGCGTTGATGTAATGTCCATCGCCCTTCGAGACCTCGTCCCACAGGATCTCAGAGCCGCGGCGTGCCAGGGTGTGCTCTTCGACGACATTGCCTTGCAGCTCGGCTACCTTTTCTGCCGTGTAATCACGGGTGACGTTGGCCCAGCGAGGGTTTTCATCCCAATCTTTTTGGATTTCTGCGGCGGTACGTGCTTGACCGGTAGTAGTCATCGCAACTCCCTTTCTCGTTGGCTTATGAGGTGATTCACATAATGAGTCATGAAACCAATCACGTCAAGAATTGCATGTGATCTACAGACGACGGGGGTAGTGGCGGAATTCACATAAGTTTTCGAGGTGAAAATACCCGCTAAACAGCACCCGCAGAACAAAAACCCCTGTGCGGTGCATGAACGTCGAAGTCAAACAGTACGAACATACTGTTAAAACAGTACGATTGGACTGTTTTCTTAAGTTATTTTCGATATTCGAACAGGGGTGAAATTGCGTGATTCCGGAACCACACTACACACAGTGAGGCAATTCACTTATTGTGGTCTCATGCCCCGGGGCACAGTGAACGCCCATCGTGAGTGTCCACTCACACAGGCTCACCTACTCCCCTGAGGGTCTGACCGCGAGGATTAGAAGGAGTTTTATGACTAGCAAAGACACCACCCCACGCACAGAGGTTGCAGGCCTCAACGTCGACAACACCCTCTACGAATTCGTCAACGGCACCGTCCTGCCACGCATCGGCATCGACGCCGACAAATTCTGGAATGGTTTTGCAGACCTCATCCGCACGCACACCCCGCGCAACCAGGAACTGCTGGCGCGCCGCGACGAGCTGCAAAAGACCCTCGACGAGCACTTCCGCACTAACCCAGGCCAGCCAGATCCTGCAGAACACGAAAAGTATCTGCGCGAGATCGGTTACTTGGAAGACAAACCAGCACCAACTGCTGTCACTACCGCCAACCTGGACTCCGAAATCGCCGAAGTTGCTGGCCCACAGCTCGTCGTTCCAGTTCTCAACGCACGATTTGCACTGAACGCAGCTAATGCGCGTTGGGGCTCGCTGTACGACGCCTTGTACGGCACAGACGCTATCTCGGAAGAAGGCGGCGCTGAGCCAGGTGATTCCTACAACCCGGTCCGGGGAGACAAAGTCATCGCTTGGGCCCGCAATTTCCTGGACGAGGTTGCTCCACTGGCAAACGGTTCGCATGCCGACGCCGAGTCTTATGCCATCGACGGCGACAAGCTGGCAGTCACCATGAATGGCTCCACCACCGGCCTGGCCAATGCCGAACAGCTCGTCGGTTTCAATGGCGAGAAATCCGCACCATACGAGGTGGTACTGCGCAACAACGGCCTGCACATCCTGATCCAGATCAACCCAGAACATCCCATCGGCAAAACCGATAAGGCTGGGGTTTCAGACGTCATTCTAGAATCAGCCACCTCCACCATCGTGGACTTCGAAGACTCCGTTGCCGCCGTCGACGGTGAAGACAAGACCCTGGGCTACCACAACTGGTTCGGCCTGAACACCGGTGAGCTGAAAGAAGAGCTGGAAAAGGGCGGCCAGACCATCACCCGTAAGCTCAACGACGACCGCACTTACACGGATCTTTCTGACAACGAGCAGACCCTGCACGGTCGCGCCCTGCTGCTAGTGCGCAACGTCGGTCATCTGATGACCAACCCGGCCATCCTGGTCGACGGCGAGGAAGTCTTCGAAGGCATCATGGACGCTGTTTTGACCAGCGCCTGCGCTATCCCAGGATTGCAATCGGATAACCCTCGGAAGAACTCCCGTGCGGGCTCGATCTACATCGTGAAGCCAAAGCAGCACGGCTCTGCCGAGGTTGCGTTTACCAACGATTTGTTCGCCTCGGTGGAAAAGCTGCTGGGCTTGGAAAAGAACACCCTGAAGGTTGGCGTGATGGACGAAGAACGTCGTACCTCGGCCAACCTGGCCGCTGCGATCACCGCGGTCAGCGAGCGCGTTGCCTTCATCAACACTGGATTCCTGGATCGCACCGGTGATGAGATCCACACCTCCATGCAAGCTGGACCGATGGTGCGCAAGGCTGATATGCAGACCGCACCATGGAAGCAAGCTTACGAAGACATCAACGTCGACACCGGTATCACACTGGGGCTGCCTGGTAAGGCACAAATCGGTAAAGGCATGTGGGCCATGACCGAGTTGATGGCAGACATGCTGGACAAGAAGATCGGGCAGTTGAAAGAAGGCGCATCGACCGCCTGGGTGCCGTCCCCTACCGGCGCAACTTTGCACGCCACTCATTACCACCACGTCAACGTTCCGCAGATGCAGGAAGAGTTCCGCAAGGCCGGCGAGCGCGACAACTTCCACAACCTCTTGACCGTCCCGGTTGCTGAAAACCCAGACTGGTCCGATGAGGTGAAGAAGGAAGAAGTCGACAACAACTGTCAGTCCATCCTGGGCTACGTGGTTCGTTGGGTAGAACAAGGTGTCGGTTGTTCCAAGGTCCCAGATCTTTACGACGTATCCCTGATGGAAGACCGCGCTACCCTGCGTATTTCCTCACAGCTGCTGGCTAACTGGATTGAGCACGGCGTCGTCAGTAAAGACTTCGTCGAACAGGAGCTGCAGAAGATGGCGGAAGTCGTCGACAAGCAAAACGCTGGCGACGATGCCTACCGCAATATGGCTCCGAACTTCGACGAGTCAGTGGCGTTCCAGGCAGCTCGCGACCTGATTTTCAAGGGCACCGAGTCCCCGTCCGGATACACTGAGCCGATCCTGCATGCTCGTCGTCGTGAGTTCAAAGCGAAAAACGCTTAACAATTCACCGGTTCGTCCTGGTGTGCTTAAGCACTGAAACAGCGCAGTGGTACACGTACACGAACTCCACATGGCCTAGTCCCTGTAGCAAAATTCAGGGGCTAGGCCAAAATTATCGGCAGCGCCACCATCGACAGAATCAACACAATAAAAATTCCGGCGATCCACCAGGCAGTGCGGTGCGCGAAGTTCAGGGTGAAATTCATCCCTGACTCCAGCTCTACCCATAGCCTCGGGTTATCCGGGTTGTGATAAAACATTCCATACTTGAGCTTGTCTCGGGGATCGTCCGGTGGATAGCGCTTATCCAATTCCTGCATGATCTGCGCACTGCGCAGCACAATGCCGACGCCTACTGCGATAATCGCACCAATGAGCAACCACACGCTCAGTGCTCCGGTACCCAAGAAACCAAATTCAAACAATCCGGCGGTAATGCTAACCAACAGCACCACCACGAACGCGAAACTAAACTTTCCCAACACGGGCTGCATTAACTGCGTGAGTAGGCGTTGTCGATTAATCGAACGTTCTGGTTTATCTTGCAAACCATTTTTGGTCTGGTTCGCAATTCCCACCACAATGCCGCAAGCTCCCGCGCACACTGCCGTAGTAATCGCTGGCCCAAGGCCAACGTGAGCTATCGCGGCGGGAAATGATTTGTTGGTAAAGCCATCTGCGTGCCCGGAAGCATTAAAATGCGTGGGCATCGGGTCCGGGATGGCATGCCAGTTGAGCCAAATAAACCCCAACGCGGCAAAAATGGCTGCTGTACACGCTAGGTGCCAGCCGAACTGAAACTTCGGCTTCGGAAGAAGATCCTGTTTGTTACCGGAGGAGCTCACGGATCTCACCTTCCTGAACCTCAGAAATTGTATCCGGCTGGAACTGCGGTTCGTCGTCTCTATCGACCAGTACACAGCGCACACCTTCGTCGAAATCAGGGCGGCCGCGCAAGTATTCGCCAACCCGGTATTCGTTATCCAAGGCGTCGGCAAGCGAATCAACCTGGGCGTTTGCGCGGAAAATTTCCGCAGCTGCCACCAGCGAAGTCGGCGATGCATGTTTCAAGGTGTCATTCACGCCAGCGACGAATGCTTTATCCGCACACTGCTCCAAAGCTGTGACGACCTTAGCCCAGGAATCCTGCGCAAAAACTTCCTCGATGGTCTCAATCTGCGAGGCCAACGGCGCGGTATCCGGGTTCGTATTCGCATATTTTTCCACCGCAGCCGCGTATCCGGATTCGATAACTGCTTCACGGAAAGCATCGGCATCGTCGGAGGCAATCTGGTGGGTAGCATAGCCAGTCCACAGCAGATCTGCGGCCTTCATGCGGTAGGCGGTCGTCGCCAGGTACAGCGCCAAGGCACGAGACGCCTTACCCCGCGAGCCGACCATGCGCTGGAAAAAATATGTCATGCCGACATCTGTAATAAACCCGATGAGCATCTCTGGCATGGAAACAAAAGTTTTCTCGGTCACCACACGGTGAGAGCCAAAAGCGCTAATACCGGTACCACCCCCCATGACCACCCCATCCATGAGTGCAATGAATGGTTTCGGGAACTTATCGATGGCGTCGTTAAGCGCATATTCTTTGCGGAAGAATTCGTCGACTCCGGCCTTATTGCCCGCGAGACTTTGTTCACGTGCCGCGCGTACATCACCACCGGCACAAAAGCCTTTCGGGTTATTGGAATAGATCAGTACTTGCGTAACCGAATCATCTCTCGCCCATGCATCCAGCGCCCGGTGAATAATCTCCACCATCTCCAAGTTCAGGGAGTTCAGCGCCTTCGGGCGGTTGAGTTCAAGAATTCCCGTTCCATTGCAAACAGAACTAATTACTTGGCGATCCTGTGTATCAGTCATAGCACCATCAGTCATAGCCCCATTGTGGCACAGTTAACGCAATAAAGTGAGGGCTGCAGCACTCCCGCTCCTCTACGGAGCCAGGATTAGTACTACAGCCCTCGGGTACAGCACGTAGCGTGAAAGCTACACTACGACTATTTCACCTGGAACTACTTGACCTGAAATTCAGCCATTTCGTCCCACTCGGTTTTACCCTCGATCAAAGTGTTGATGATCTTCGGGGTTTCAACCAGGTACTTTGGCATCTCTTCGGTTGCACGCTGGAAGTGCTCAGAGGTAACGTGTGCTTCCGCACCATCATCGGTGAAGCCTTCTACCAGCATGAAGTGGTTGGCATCCTGAGGGTCGCGGTACCAGTCGAAGAACAGGTTCTTTTCTTCTGCCTGAGTAGCTTCCGTGAACCAGGAAACCTCTTCCAGGAAGTTTTCGGCGTACTCTGGCTTTACTTGGTAAGAAACGTTAATCAAGATCATGTTCTCGATTATACGCTTAATTTAGTTGATGCGTACACAACGCTAGCGTGTGGCTACGCACATTTAGTGCAAGAAAAATTCCGCCAAGTACACGTTGCCGTGCGCATCAACGCCCGAAACACCAAATCCCTTGCCATCACCAGTGCGATTCGTAGGGCTTAGCAACCAGGCAATACGCTGCGCAGCCTCATGCGGAGCCAGCCGGTAGATATTGCCCGTCCCACGGTCATGAGCAGTATGACCACGGCCAACATTGGCGTGGAATTCCACTTCCCCGCGCGCAGCCTGGTTAGCCCAGTCCTGGGCAATGCGCTGGGCTTCTTCATTTCGGTGGTGCCCCATAGCCAGCAAGTGCAACTTCGTGGCCTGTTCCAAACTCCAGGACGCTACACCAGCGCTGGCAGCCGAGGACCCAGCCGTCAGTACCTCTGGAGTCGGCCAGACCGGGTTTGGCTGTGCGGAAGAAGCCGGTTGTGCGGATGCAGCAGCAGGAATACCTGCGCTGATCACGGTGGTAGCTGCGAGCGCGGTGAAAAATTTACGGGAGAAAGCCATACCTATATGGTGACATAAGCAGCCACCTAACCGGCGGCTTTCACCCAGCGTGTTTGATAAATGCGCCGACGCCCAGAGTTAGCCCTGCCGCACACCTACATTATTTCGGCTCCAGTTGATCAGCTAGCTCCATCCATTCGGCTTCTAATTCTTCTCGACGCCCAACAACCTCTGCCTTTTGTTCGTTAAGCTCCGTCAGTCGTTGCGTATCAACCTTTTCCGCTGCTACAGCCATTTTCTCGTCAATCTGGGCTTCTGTTTTCTCCAGCTTGTCCATCTTGCGTTCCAGCGCTCGCAGTGCTTTGGTGATCTCGCGTTCTTGCTGCGCAGAAATGCCTGTACCGCCACTATTTTCTGTCTCTGAAAAATCAGTAGCCTTACTAGAACCTAGATCCAAGGTTACGTTCGAAGCAGCATCCTGGGCAGATTGACGTACCTGCAAATACTGTTCAATTCCGCCCGGCAGATGCTGCAAATTACCGTCACCAAACAAGGCATAGGCGGCATCAGTAATGCGCTCAATAAGATAGCGGTCGTGCGACACCACGACCAGGGTGCCCGGCCACTCATCCAACAGGGATTCGAGCTCCTGCAGGGTATCAATATCAAGGTCGTTGGTGGGCTCATCAAGCAGCAAGACGTTGGGCTCGCTCATTAATACCCGAGTAAGTTGCAGACGACGGCGCTCACCACCAGATAAATCACCAACCGGGGTACGTTGTCGCTTCGGGCTAAACCCCAGGCGCTCGGCGAGTTGCGATGCCGATAACTCTTTTTTGCCCATGTGTACATAGGTTGCTACATCTTCAACAGCATCCAACAGGCGACGTTGCGGGTCCAAATCATCAAGTTCCTGACGCAACCAACCCAGACGCACGGTCTGGCCTTCGATGCGCTTCCCCGCGCTAAGTTCATGCTCGCCAGCTAATGCTCGCAACAGGGTAGTTTTGCCGGATCCGTTCACCCCGACCAAGCCCACGCGCTCCCCCGGGGCTAAGCGCCAGGTCAGATCGTCGACAAGCACATACCCATCCGGGGTTTCCAAGCGCGCATTCTCCAGCTCGATAACCTTGCGGCCCAGTCGCTGTTTAGAAAACGACATCAGCTCGACACTATTGCGCACCGGTGGGACATCTTTAATGAGTGCTTCTGCAGCGGCAATGCGGTATTTCGGTTTCGACGTCCGTGCCGGCGCACCCCGACGTAACCATGCCAATTCTTTACGTGCTAAATTCTGTCGCCGCTGTTCGGCAGCTTCGGCCTGCCGCTGACGCTCCGCGCGAGCAAAAATCCAATCGTTGTAGCCGCCGTCGTACACGTCGACTTTTCCATCGTGAACTTCCCAGGTCAGCTGTGCTACAGTATCCAAAAACCAGCGATCGTGGGTCACCACCAATACGGCTACTTTCCGATGCAATAGGTGATCCGCCAGCCATTGCACACCTTCAACATCTAAGTGGTTGGTTGGCTCATCGAGCACCACCAAATCCAAATCGCGCACGAGAGCCGCCGCCAAATTCACCCGGCGTTTTTCCCCGCCGGATAGTTGTCCAACCTTGGTTTCTAACCCGAGCTGGGCTACTCCTAGCCCGCCCAAAACATCGCGGACTTTTGCATTCGCGGCCCATTCGTACGTATCTAGCCCCAACGGCTCGACCACCGTGTGCCCAATCGTTGCTTCCGGGTCTAACTCTGCACGTTGGGTAACCACTGCCATCCGTAGATCCGAATTTCGCGAGACTCGGCCACCATCGGGTTCTATTAAACCTGTGAGTACTTCCAGCAGCGTGGTTTTGCCGCCGCCATTCACTCCGACGACACCGATGCGCTGCCCCGATTGCACACCCAACGACACACCGTCGAGAAGGGTTTTCAGACCAAACGATTGCGAGATATTCTCTGCATTTAACAGGTTCACCATAATGATTCCATCTTAAAGTAGAACCGTACGATTCACTCAGCGCACTATCTAGCCCACACGGCGGGACACAATCGGCCACAGCCAGCTGCCAAGAAGCTTTTTGCAGGGCGATTTCATTTTCATTACTGTGATTTGTATGAAACGCCGCATATTTTCCACAGTCACTATGGCCGTAGCAACCTCATTTGCGTTGGCCGCATGCTCAAGCCCAAATGAGGACACCACCAGCGCTGAAGCCACCACCGCCACCTCAGAAGCTCATGACCACAATCATGATCACGAGGGCCACGACCATGATGCTCCTGGCGCTGATGATGCTGACCTGACCGAAGTCTCTTCCCTACCACAACGCGTCGTACTCTCCCATGACAAGGGCTTGACGACGATCGACCCAGCCACCGGCGAAATCGTGGATGAAGAAAAAATCTCCGGTTTCCACCGCCTGAACCCGGCTGGCAACACTCGACACCTCTATGTCTCCGGCAAAGATGGCTTTACGATCTTCGACACCGGCGCTGTGACTCAGCCTCACGGCGACCACAACCATTACTACGAAAAATCCCCTGAGCTGACTGACAACATTTTGCCGGCCGACAAGCCGGGCCATGTGGTTCAGCACGACGGCAAGACTGCGCTTTTCGACGACGGAACCGGCGAAATCACGATCTTCGATAACGACGAACTCGAAGACGGCACCGACACCATGCGTCCGGCGCATATCGTAACCGCAGAATCCGGGGATCCACACCACGGTGTGGCGGTCCCATTCAAAGACGGTAGCTACCTAACCACAGTAGGCACCGAGGACGAGCGCCACCGCATCGAATATCGCAGCTTGGACAACGAAGTTCTGGCATCCACCGACGACTGCCCAGGTATTCACGGCGAAGCAGTCGCAAAGGGTGGCAACGTCGCCTTTGGCTGCACCAATGGACCTATTGTCTTCGATGTAGAAGCCCAAGAATTCCACAAGGTAGACGCCAATGACATCGCGAAAGACGGCTATCAGCGTTCCGGTAATCTGGCGGGCAGCGAAGACTCCCCGATTGTCCTCGGCGACAACAAAACTGACGAAGACGCTGACCTTGAGCGCCCAACCTCCGTGGTATTGATCGACACCACCGACTACTCCATGAAGACCGTAGAACTCGAGGATTCATACTGGTTCCGTTCTCTGGGCCGCACCGCTGACGGCGATGGCGTGGTCTTGACCTACGACGGCTACTTGAACATCATCGATGTTGAATCCGGCAAAGTCACCGACCGGATCGAAGTTATCAAGCCATGGAAAGAAAAAGATGAGTGGCAACAGCCCGGCCCAATCCTGAAGGTCGATGGCGATATCGCTTACGTCACCGACGCAGAAAACAAAGAGTTTCTGATGGTGGATCTGCAGGAAGGCGAAGTGCTCACCCGTACCGAGTTGGACTTTGCGCCAGTGGAAATGGGAATTGCCCGCTAACTTAACATTCTATTAGCTCAGCACCCCCAGCCGGACTCATGGCAGTAATGCCCCGGGTACCGGCTGTTTTCTTTTCCACTTCTGTTGCAACATAGTGTGCAGTCTGTTCATCGGCACACAAAAATGCACAGGTGGGCCCAGAACCGGACACTATCCCTGCGAGTGCCCCAGCGTGGCTTCCTGCATCGAGGATGCGGGATAAATCCGGACGCAGCCGCAATGCAGCCGCCTGCAAGTCATTCCGTAATAAGCCAGCGAGTTGTTGCACATCCCCGGATTGGGCGGCAGCCGTTAATGCTGTGGTCTCACTTAGGCTCGGATCGTGCGGAACCGCCGGTGTTCCTTTCTTCTCACCGCCGCCAGCATCTGGCTGCGGGCTGCCCTGATACGACTGATCGAATTCTGCAAATACCTGTGGCGTCGACAAGCCTCGCTCATTGGCCACCAATGCCCAGTGATACGTACCAGTTGTGGGCACAGCATGCAGCTTTTCTCCCCGGCCTTGCCCCAGTGCGGTGTAGCCGTGCAAGCAAAATGGGACGTCAGACCCTAGCTGCGCAGCAATATTATGCAATACGGACTCATCCAGCAGCTCGATATTTGCTTGCTCCGCAAACAAGGAGTTAGCAGCACGCAACGCGGCTGCAGCATCAGCGGAACCACCCGCCATGCCTCCAGCGACCGGAATGTTCTTTTCAATTAGCACCGTCACCGGTGGAAGCTCCAGCTTTCCAGCGTGTTCTGCTTGCAAAGCAACAGCAACGGCGTCAACAGCTTGCCAGGCGAGATTCGTAGCATCGTTGGGGACCGATTTACTATCTTGTCCAGTCACAGTCAATGCGCGCACCGGTCCGTGCCCGGAAGATTCGTCCTGCTCAATCTGATCATTAGCCAGGCTAACCCGCACGGTATCGGCGAGATCCAGTGATTGAAAAATAGTCACCAGATCATGGAAGCCATCGGCGCGGGCAGGGCCGACCGCCAAATGCAAATTCACCTTGGCAAACGCCTTTGCCGCGTACGAACTACGAGGGGACGAGCGAAATAAATAATCGTCTGTCATGAGAATCTATCTTGTTTTTATTCGGCTAAACCGAGCCGGACGAAATCAGCCACGCTTAGTTTCTCACCCCGTAAACCAGGATCAATGCCTGCTGCTCTTAGCGCCTGTTCAGCCTCAACCGCCGAACCGTAATATTTAGACAAAGCAGCACGTAAAGTCTTTCGGCGTTGTGCAAAAGCTGCATCCACGAGTGGGAAAACAGCCTCTCGAGTGTCTTGCGTTATTGGCCATGGGCAGGCATCTTCCGAGAAACGCTCGATCCGTACCAAACCTGATTTGATTGTTGGGGCTGGCCAAAAAACATGCTCAGCGATAGTTCCGGCCCGAGTCACAGTGCCATAGAAACCAGCTTTGACGCTGGGAACACCATAAATTTTGTTTCCGGGTTGTGCAGCCAGCCGATCCGCAACTTCTGCTTGCACCATCACCAAGACGCGGTTAATGCTGGGAAATTGCGCCAATAAGTGCAACAGCACTGGTACCGCGACGTTATACGGCAAATTAGCAACCAAAGCTGTGGGAGACGGGATCGATTCAGGGGATGCGGAGTGTACTTGATCTGGACGTATGCGCAGCGCATCAGCTGTAATTAAAGAAAAGTTTTGCTGACGATGGCCAGCGCGAGCAGCCACCGTTTCCGGCAATTTCGCAGCTAGCTTGTCGTCAATCTCAATGGCTGTGACATGCCGTCCCGCTTCCAGCAAACCTAGCGTCAACGACCCCAAGCCAGGGCCAACTTCCAGCACGTGATCGTCTGCACGCACCCCGGCAGTATCAACGATGCGACGCACTGTATTGGCGTCATGGACAAAATTCTGCCCCAGCTTTTTCGTCGGGGTGATGCCAATATCCTCAGCAAGAGTCCGGATTTCTACCGGACCCAAAAGATCTACCGTGCGCGAGGTTTCAGCACCAACCAAATCGTGTTCCATGCAGGTAGTTTAGCAGTTATTAGCGCAAGCCCATCTTGGCAGTACATGCAGGCCATGCACCCCAGCCTTGGGCTGCCTGAGTCTTTTTCGCAATCTCAATCTGCTGCTCGCGCGTAGCAAGATCGGCGGTTGGTGCATATGCCGTTCCGCCATAAGCAGCCCAGGTACCAGCGTTGAACTGCAAGCCACCGTGGTAGCCGTTACCAGTATTAATGGACCAGTTACCGTTGGATTCACATGCAGCAAGTTCATCCCACACCGAACCGCCTGCCACGGCAGGTGCAGCAGGCGCAGAAGCCGCAGGTGATGCTGGCTTTGTGCCACGAGCAATTACTCGCTTTTGCGCAGGCGCGACCTCACGCTCATCAACGCGTTCGACAGACTCTTCATGCCCGTTGACGAATTTCTTCCGCAGGTTAACTTCCCGGTTACCCATTGTCCCGGCTTCAATCACGTGCTCATCACCTTCCGGCAAGTTTGCATCGTCGCGATAGATAACCTCAGGTTCAATCGGCTCATTGATGAGTTCATCTTCGAAGTGAACGCGATCAATGGCAATATCCATGCCCGTAGTTAACGCAGTATCTTCCGGCAGGTGCAGTCGATCAAACTCACCTAGGTGAATATCGCGAATATCCAGCAATTCACCCACGGTACGCACTGCTTGCTGGGTGTAGACGGTTTTCCCGCCATCGGTGATCGAGATAATTTTCGGCTCCACAGCCTCCAACTTCATTCCAGTGGTGAGTTCGTCATCACCAGAGACTTCTTTACCATTAGCCAACAATTTGGCATTCCGATGTAAACCATCAATTTCGCTACGCAGCTCACCGATGGTGCTAGCGGTAGTAGTCAGTTCTTTATTTGCCCCGTCGATGGTGACAGCCACTGGCTTTGTGGTGCGCACCGTGATGGTGTCGCCTTCATGCACGCCCTCCGAAAGCGCCGGGGAAATTACATCATGCGCACTCAGCTCCACGTTAGCGTCGGCAAGCGCAGCTTCTACATCACCGGCAAATGTGGAAAGTTCGATTTTTTCCCCATTGGCATCAACCACAATATCTTTTTGCGCATCCAGTCCAACGACACCACCGACCAGCAGAGCACCAACGACACCCCCAGTAGCAACGCGTAAAGGGGTAGATGCATTGGAGTTAATCCGCTGGATCTGCTTTTTGGTCGACATGAACTTCCTTAAGACTCTCGAACTGCGTACTGAACAGGAGCAACCACTGCACCTACTGCACATTGAATGCCAGTAACCCGCAATGAGGCCAACTCATTCTGCAACGACGATAACAATACGGTAACGCGGCGACGCGTGGCGAAACGCGCTCAAAACCCAGCTGTCACAAAATTCACAAATCACACAACTTTCTCCAAGGTCACTACCAACCCAGCTAACCTGGAAGAACAGAAACTATGCAATTTGTCACACCTGTACCGTATGAGCGACGTGACGTTAGTGGCTTTCATCCAGCCCGTATACGCGATGATAGGTAGCACGCACCTCGGCAGCGAGTTCTTCAGCACTTTGACCACGCTGCTGTGCCACGCACAGCGCAGTATGCCCAACCAACGACGGCTCGTTTGGCGCTCCACGAAACGGCTCCGGGGTCATAAATGGAGCATCCGTTTCAATCAACAACTGCCCCCGCGGCACCAAGGAAGCTGCACGCCGCAGCTCATCGTTTCGTTTAAATGTCACGTTTCCAGCAAAGCTCAATATCCAGCCACGCTCAATAGCTTCGCGCGCCATCGATACTGGTGAAGAAAAACAGTGCAGCATAACCTGTGGCGGCGCAGGCTCATCATCAAGAATTCGCAGTAAATCGGCATCTGCTTCCCGATTATGAATCATCAACGTCTTGCCTACTGCGCGCGCGAGCTGTGTATGCCAACGTAAGGATGCTTCTTGTTGTTCCAGAGTGGCAGTCGACTCTGGAGCGTGCTTGATCCAATAAGAATCGAGGCCGGTCTCACCAATAGCAACACAGTTTTCATCACGCGCCATCTCGGAGAGTCGAGTTTTGGCTTCGTCGTTCAGCTGCTCTGCCTTAGTCGGATGAATCGCACACGCAGCGTGTAGATTGGGGTGTTGCCTTGCTGCGCGCAATGCTTGCTCGGCTTCAGCTAAATCATCCCCCACGGTGCAGATTTCACCGACGCCGCCGGCAATAGCGCGCTCAAGAAACTCCTCAAGACTACTTCCACGGCAGGACGTAAGGTGCGTGTGCGCATCAACTATTCCGGTAATTTCCGGTGCGGGAAATGGCTGCGGGCGTGATTTCTTCTTCGACATAGCACCCTAGTTTAATAGCGAAATCCTTATTTGCAGCCACCTTGTCTTAAGGTCTTTAACGTCTTTAGCGTGCAAAGTCTTAACGTACAAGCTCGTCATCAATGTAGACCTTCTTACCCGCGCGATACCCCAGCGCGGACATACCCACGCCCGTCAGAGCCATCGCGATCAAAATCAACAACCACTGACCAGTCGCTTGATACACGAATCCAATCAGTAGTGGCAGAATTCCGGCTAACAAATAACCGTAAGGCTGCACGAAACCAGACAATCGTGCAGTAACTTCAGGGGTACGCGTCCTTGCTGCCAACAAAGCGAGAATCGTGGGAAAACACAAACCACCTAAGCCAAGCACTATGGCCCACAATTCTGGAACTGCGTCTCCAGCAAAAATAATTCCCAAATAACCAACGGTAGTCAACGCACCGAAAAGCACGATTACCGGGCGTAAGTCGCGGATTCGAGCAACCAGAAACGGCATGCTCACTCCCCCGATGACATTGACAGTCCCGAGCACCGATAAGCCTATTGCTGCCCTACCTGGTGCGACACCCTGATCGATATACATCTGCGGCAGCCAACCCATTTGTACATATGCATTCGACGATTGCAGGCCGAACAGTAGCATCATCGCCACTGCAGTTGGAGATCGCCACAAAGAGGTCTCGGCAATCATATCGCAACCGACCTCTGCATCCGCACGGGACACCGAGGAGGTGGATGCGGTATCTGCGTCCTTTTCAGCGGCGGGCTTCGCAGGTTTATCCACCCCAACGCGTATTAGCACCAGGGTCCAGACGATAGCTTGCGATACTGCTAGAGTGGTCCAGATTCCTAGTGCAGGGCGCCACGCTTCCGAACCGGAAAACCACAAGGCACTCAATGGCGCAACAGCACCTGATAATCCTAAAAAGCCGGAATAGCATGACATCAGTACTACTGAACGCCGGGGTGCATGTTGTTTAATCCAGGCGGGCAACAGCACATTCAACAGTGCAATACCGCTAACAACCAACGCGGTCAGCACAAGAAAAGTGCTCATGCCACCAGGTAAATAAGCTCCAATCAATGGCCGGAAGGCAAGGCCCACCAACATGGCCGCCATTCCCGCGAAAAGTGTAACGCTCAACCCGATACGCCGAGCTATCGGCACAGCTGCCAGCCCCATGATGGCAAAAGCAAAACCGGGCATAGCGGTAAGCAGTCCTGCAATCGAAGCAGGCGCCTGAAAACTAACCATGACCTGCTTCAGCACCGCACCCAGCGAAGAAATCCCGGCGCGCAAATTTGCCGCCGCCAAGACCACTGCAACAACGGCAAGTGGGGTACTAATAACCCCACCAACCACTAATTTTGAGCGCTTGGACTGCTCGTCACGCGTCAAACTCACCTTCCACCATGCTGCTTAACGTTATGAAGCTGTTTAGCGTTATGAATATGAATTATTCTTCCGAATCCGTCACCGGCGCCCATTCTGGCCCAGTTTCGGCCAGTTCTGGATCGAGTTTCGTAATCAGCGGCTTCGGCTTTGCCAAAACGGTACCTGGGACAATATCTAAGCGCTTCCATTCTGCCCCCTGAGCCGCGTAATCGCCTGTGATCGCAGGATGCTTTTGGCCTTTCTCTGGCACACCGACGCCGATGAGCTGCACATCATAATCGTCGGTAACCTCTACGATTTCCGGCTGTGCAGCCCACAGATCCTCGCGGCCCAAGGTTTCGTGCACACGCTGTGCCAAGTGCGGCAGGTACGGGGTCAAAAGCACGTTGCAATCGGAAACGACCTGCAGTGCAGTCCACAAAACCGTCGCCAAGCGCTCACGCTGGGAATCATCCTTCGCCAGCTTCCAAGGCTCATTTTCGGCGATGTACGCATTGGCTTCACCTACTACATGCATAGCATGCGTGATTCCGGCTTTAAATTTGGATTTCTCCAGCGCCTCGCCGACAACATCGAACGCGTTGCGCGCCAATTCGAGGATGCGGCGGTCGCTATCGGTTAATTCACCAGGCTTTGGCACCTCACCGAAGTTTTTGTGGGCCATGGAGACAGTGCGATTGACCAAGTTACCCCAGCCATTCGCCAATTCGTTGTTAATGCGCCGAACGAACTCATCCCAGGTGAAATCAGCGTCGTTGTTTTCTGGCCCCGCTACCGCGATGAAATACCGCAGTGGATCTGGACCAAATTCTTCCAAGAAATCTTTGACGTAAATGACCAAGCCCTTAGACGAGGAGAACTTGGACCCAGACATGGTCAAAAACTCGGAGGACACAATTTCCGTCGGCAGGTTGATTTCACCATAGCGGTGCTGTTCCCCGCCCTTCGCACCTTTGCCTGCGTAGCCAAGCAATTGCGCAGGCCAAATCTGAGAGTGGAAGGTGATGTTGTCTTTGCCCTGAAAATAATAGGACTTCGTTTCTGGATCCAGCCAGAATCGCTTCCATGCATCCGGGTCACCAGTGCGCTGGGCCCACTCAAGCGAAGCAGACAAGTAGCCGATCACCGCATCAAACCACACGTAGAGCTTCTTCGCGTTGTTGTTTTCCCAGCCTTCAATCGGTACTGGCACGCCCCAGTCAATATCGCGGGTCATCGCACGTGGGCGCATATCTGCCAGTAAGTTCTGCGAGAATTTTAGAACGTTCGGGCGCCAGCCTTGCCGTCCCGACAACCATTCACGCAAAGCGTCGGCAAGCGCAGGAAGATCCAACAAAAAGTGCTCGGTCTCACGGAAAACCGGGGTTTCGCCGTTGATCTTAGAAACAGGATCAATCAAATCAGCGGGATCGAGTTGGTTACCGCAGTTATCACACTGGTCGCCGCGAGCACCATCGGCGTTGCAAATCGGACAGGTTCCTTCAATATAACGGTCCGGCAAAGTACGTCCCGTCGACGGCGAAACCGCCCCCATGGTGGTTTCCTTCACCATGTAGCCGTTGTTATATAAACCTTTAAATAGTTCCTGCACCGTCGCATAGTGAGTCCGGGTAACTGTACGGGTAAACCAGTCATAGGACAGGCCCAGACCACGCAAATCTTCGACTATCTGCCGGTTATAGCGGTCAGCCAACTCACGCACGGAGACGCCTTCTTTATCAGCTTGCACCAACAGCGGAGTGCCGTGTTCATCAGTGCCTGAAACCATCAGGACATTGTTGCCACGCATTCGCTGAAAGCGCGCGAATACATCGGAAGGTACGCCAAATCCTGCGACGTGTCCGATATGACGGGGGCCGTTGGCATACGGCCAGGCAACATTCACAAGCACATTTTCAGACATGCCCTCAAGCATAATTGAACCCCGGCACCATGTGGTTACCGGGGTTCATAGAACTCACAGGATGCGCAGCTGATTCACATCCATACAGCGAGCAACACCACGACTGATGCTGCGACCGCTAGTGCTGTTGGTTATTTCTTACGCATCGATTCTGGCTTCAAATTTTCCAGGCGTTCAGAACGACGTTTCTTCAGCTCTTCCTTGCGGTGTGCTTCGCGAGTCAAACGACGTTCACGAGCCAACTTGCGCGCAAAGGCCTGCTGTTCCTTTTGCTCCACGTAGATTACGTCATTACGTAGGTCCTTCACCAAGCTAAACATCAAGCCAATGATGATCAGAAGGAACGGCGAAGCGGCCACGATGGTCACTGACTGCAGCGAATCCAAAGCATCCTCGCCGCCACCAATGAGCATGGTCAAACCAACCGCAGCGGTCAAAACACCCCAAGTCGCCGACAACCACGGGGTAGCTACCATGCGTCCGCGCTGCGACATCGAGCCCATCACCGTTGACGCAGAGTCTGCCGAAGTAATGAAGAACGTCGCCAGCAAAACCATAGCGACAATCGAGGCAATTGAACCCAACGGCAGCTGATCAAACATGTTGAAGAGCATGTTTTCCGTCGTGCCATCGCCATAAACCACGCCCTCATTGTCGCGTTCCATATCGATGGCGGTGCCGCCGAAGATCGCAAACCAAATAGTGGAAACACCAGATGGAATCAGCAACACACCGACGCAGAATTCACGTACGGAGCGACCACGGGAAATACGAGCCAGGAACATACCAACGAACGGCGACCAGGACACCCACCATGCCCAGTAGAAAATCGTCCATGCAGAGCTAAAGTCAGCGGCTGCTTCACCGTTTTCTGCGGTGCGTCCGGCCATCATCAGGAAGTTTTGCAGGTAGGAACCCAACGACCCTGGAATCAAGTTCAACTGCACAACGGTTGGCCCAACGATAAAAACAAAAATTGCAAGAGTTGCTGCCATGATCAAATTGGCGTTCGACAGGTACTGAATGCCCTTACCGACGCCTGACAGCGCCGAAAGAATAAAGGCCAATGTCAACACCAAAACAATGCCAATTACCACAGACATCGATGGATCATCGATAATCCCGGAAGCGGCCAAACCTGCTTGAATCTGCAATGCACCAAGCCCCAACGAACAAGCGGTACCGAAAACCGTCGCAAAAATCGACAAAATATCAATAACACGACCGACGCCGCCCGCAGCAGCTTTTTCACCAATCAACGGCACGAATGCGGAAGACAGCAGCTGCTTGCGCCCTACACGGAAGGTCGAATAGGCAATCGCCAAACCTACGATCGAGTAAATTGCCCACGGATGTAACGTCCAGTGGAACATTGCCTGCGACATGGCACCGCCGACCGGGTCATTGTCGATGCCCGGCACACCATCGTTGTAGAAGAAAGTCGGTTCCGCAGCACCGAAGAACATCAGGCCGATCCCCATACCAGCGGCGAACATCATTGCGATCCACGAGATGGTATTAAATTCAGGCTCTTCATTAATCGAACCTAATTTAATAGCTCCAAATTTCGAAGCAGCAATAGCGATCACGAACACCACGAACACGGTGGTGAACAGCATGAAGGCCCAACCAAAATTGTCAATGATCCAACCAAAAGCCGTGCTGGCGAAGGCTGTAAAAGAATCAGTGAACGCCAGGCCCCAAATAACGGTAGCCAACACCAGTAGTCCAGCCGGGGCCACCACTGCCCAGTCAATCGAGCTATCTTCGGTTTCCGAAGCCAACTCCACTGAATCTTCCACGCTGCTTACCGCAACATCATCTTCATGTTCCAGCATGTAGGCGATCTGCCTGGTAGCCGAAAGCTCATCAAGATCCTCGCGTACCAAATTGGCATTGGTTTCTAGTTGTGGACCATCCGCAACTTTATCGCGGTCAGCACCCACAGCACCATCGGCGCCTTTAGAGTCGTGTGAGTCAGGTTTATTCATGGATACCAGCGTGGTTGAAAAACACCCGGCAATCAAATTCAAATAAGCTGAAAAACAGCTGTTAAGCAAATAAAGACGTCAACTACGTGACTCGTCAGCAAGGCAACGCATTTTTACTGGCATTATCTCGCTAATATCACTCACAATTCTCAAAATGCCACAGAAGCGCAGCTGGTGTGTTTTTCGTCACTAATCCTCTTCTTTGGCTCGAGCGCGCAGGAATGCGTCGTAAAGTTCCCGATTCGAATGCGCAGTCCAGGCCCCAATCTGCTTGCACGCTGCTTTCAAACGCATGCCACCATCAACAAGTTCGGAGACCCGGCCGACTGCATCCTCCACGGTCAAGTGAGTCTGCTCGCCTCCCTCAATGACGACCGTAATTTCCCCTTTGACTCCGTCTTCTGCCCACGCTGCCAGCTCGCCAAGCGGAGCTTGTTTCACCTCTTCATAGAGTTTGGTCAGCTCACGACACACAGCTCCACGACGCTGCTCCCCCAAGACCTCCGCAGCAATGTGCAAGGTATCGGCTAAACGATGTGGAGATTCAAAGAAACACACAGCCCGCTTTTGATTACGCAGTGACTCCAGCCAACTACGCCGGGCACCGTCTTTACGCGGCGCAAAACCATCAAAGATAAACTTTCCCACCTGCAGCCCACACAGCGCTAGAGCAGTGGGCACCGCAGACGGGCCAGGAATAGCTGTCACCGGCACCCCAGCTTCGTGCGCAGCTGCCACAATATTATGTCCCGGATCCGAAACCACTGGCATGCCAGCGTCGCTAACCACCAGCACACTCGAATTGCGTGCTGCACGCAGCAGCTCAGACACCCGTCCGGCCTCGTTATGATCAAAATTCGAGACCACCTTCGCACGCAATTCCACCCCCAGAGCATTCGCAAGGTTTCGCAATCTTCTTGTATCTTCAGCAGCAATGAGCTCTGCTTGTTGCAGTGCGCTAATCAGCCGGGGGGAGGCGTCAGCAAGGTTTCCCAACGGGGTGGCCGCCACGATGATTCCATGCGGCAATTGCTGCTGCAGGTTTGCATTGTGGTTCTGCGCGCTTAACTGCTCTGGCTGATCGTTCATCACGCCTCCAGCATGGCATATCTGCTATCCGAACTCAGCACCGCAACTAACTAGGAACTTTTTCTTTTGCGCTCCGAGCTCTTGGTGTCGTCGTATCGTCGGCTGTTTATTCTCGCCTAAACTATTCCGAGTGATGGCCGTTGCTGAAAAATCGAGTGCTCCCCTGGCACGTACACGCCGGGCACACGCCCGCAGCGTGCGCCCGTACTCTACGCCCCAGCTAATAAGAATCCCGTTCGACCGCCGCGACGGTTGGTCATTCCTTCTCATTGGCGTGTTAGCCGCAATCACACGCTTTCTCGGGCTGCCACATCCAGTATCTTCCGGCACGCCGATCTTCGATGAAAAGCACTACGTGCCGCAGGCATGGGACATTGTGCGTAGCTGGGAGCACCTACTTATCGGTGGAATCGAATCCAACCCAGGTTATGGGCTCGTCGTCCATCCTCCACTGGCGAAACAGATAATTGCGCTTTCTGAGTTTGTCTTCGGGTACTCCCCAATGGGCTGGCGCACGATGGCAGCAGCCTTCGGAACAGCAGTCGTAATCATGACCATGCTGCTGGCGCGAGAGCTCACCCAAACCTGGAATATCGGCGCACTAGCTGGAATATTAGCCACTTTCGACGGTGTCCTTCTGGTCAGTTCAAAGTTCGGCATGCTGGATATTTTCCAAGTGTTTTTCATTATTACTGCCGCCTGGATGCTCGCGCGTGATCATAGGGACATGCGACGGCGGATGCACCAGGCTTGGAAAACGCTCGCCGACGAATCAACCACCGGTGCTTGGCGTTCGGTATTTGGCCCACGCTTCGGCGTGCGCTGGTGGCGTTTTGGAGCTGGCCTCATGCTCGGTGGCGCACTAGCAATTAAATGGTCCGGACTTTATTACATCGCCTTTTTCGGCCTGTTTTGTGTATTTGGCGACCTGCTTATCCGAAGGCGTTATGGCATCAGCCGACCATATTCGGCAATCTGGCTGCATGATATTCCCGCAGCGCTCGCCTCATTAGTGTTAGTGCCTATTCTGGTCTATCTCTGGAGCTGGCGGGCATGGTTTTCTAGCGAAACCGCGGTTTACCGCCATGCAGCTGTCGATGGCACCATCGACGACGATTCGCCATTACAGGCTTTACCAGATTCAATCGCCAGTTGGTTCTATTACCACCGATCGGTGTTAGATTTTCATGCTTCGTTGACAACATCAGGTGGTCACGAACACCCTTGGGATTCCAAACCTTGGTCCTGGTTAGCTGGGATACGCCCGATTCTGTATTACTCCAACACCGAATTAGATTGCCCGCTTGGCGGCGCGAAAGGTGGCTGCCGGGAAATGCTGTTTTTGTTTGGCACCCCGGCAATCTGGTGGTTAATTGTGCCGGGCCTAGCGTGGGCGTTGTGGGCCTTAATAATTCATCGAGACCACGCTTTCGCCTGGCCGTTGGTTGGCTTTGCCGCTGGTTTTTTGCCATGGCTAGCGGCTTACGACCGGCAAATGTATTTCTTTTACGCCGCCGCGTTTATCCCATTTGTTCTTGTCATATATGCGATTATTCTCGGACGTCTCATGCACCAGGGCAGATTCGTGCGCTGGCGTCTGCTTGTCCGACTCACTGGTCACGAGCTACGGCTGGGCAGCATCGTCGTTATCGTATACCTCGCCACAGTCGTCGGGATGTTTGTCTATTTCTCGCCAATTTTGTACGGCTTACCAGTCTCAAACAGCTGGTATCACTCAATGATGTGGTTACCCAGCTGGACATAACGATGCTGCACGTAGCGGTAGCGTATCCACAGCCAGGCGGTAGCAAGTGCGCTCACAAGCAGCATGGCGATCAACAAAATTTGTTCCCTGGTAGCTACCCCGAGAACCAGATCTCGAACAATAAAACCACTAAAGAACATTCCCATCGCACCAACGACCGGCATTAAGCCGGATGCCCAATAGGGGCGCCAAGCAGCAGCAAGCAAACCAAGCGAGACCCCAGCACGCAAAGCTGCGCCTTCCATCAGTGCGGTTGCCAGGTGCGGATCCGCGCTCGGATCGAGAATTGCCTCGCCCTGGACGTCTAAAGTTTGCGGGATCAATCCCCCGGAAGCAATCACTTGCACGACGGCCCAAATGCCGAAACCAACGCCACACACAAGTAGCGTAAGCCGGGCAAGAATCGTATTCAGCTCAGCCCTGCGTGCCGAACGACGCCAGGTTGGTTCCACACCAGCCAAAATATCTTCAGTCAATTGCCGCGGCGGGGTTAATTCATCACCGCTGTGCTCATTGGCGTGATGCATACTCCTCGTCAGCGCAAGCGCGCGATTTTGGAAAGTCTGGCATTGCTCACACCCGGAAACATGTGCGTCAAGAATTTCGTCAGTAATGCCGGCAGGCTCGCCATCGATGCGCGCGGACAATGCAGTTTGGATTTCATCATGACTCGGCACGACTCAACACCCCATCCACGCTGGCTCGTCCGGCACCGAAAACAACTATCACAAGTAATAGAGTAAGAAACATCAAGAAGGATTCATAACTCGGTTGCTCGCCCAAAAAATCAAGACCGCCCAGAAAATACTGGAGGGCGGCTGTTACGACAAATAGCACCCCCGCTGCAAAGGTGGTCAAAATTCCAACTACAACCGCAGCACCGAAGAAAATCTCCAGCAGCATCACAGTCCACCCCGTAATGGCTGGAGCAGGCACTGCCACAGCTGAATAGGCACCGACGGTGTCGTCCATCCCCCGGAAAAATAGCTTATCCAGGCCGCGAATGATGCAGATAACTCCAACTACGATGCGTACGAGAAACAACATGGCATCACGGATGGCGGGCTTGTGCATGCTCACTAGACTACCCCGGCTCATCGCTGGGAACCGAACATGCCATTTCCCTAGTCTAAATAACCAGTAACACACACTAACAACCGGAACCAGCCGGAGCGCTGTGGCTTACTGTTCTGTATGAACAAAGGAGACGCTATGAATGAACTAATCCCGCTGAGCAATGGCATGCTTATCGACAGTAATGGCATTACCCGGCCACCGTGGGCCTGTGCTAACGACTTACTGCGAGAATATTATGACACTGAATGGGGCCGAGAAATCTATGGTGAACAAGCCTATTTTGAACGGCTATGTCTAGAAAGTTTCCAAGCAGGTTTATCTTGGGAACTTATTTTGCGCCGCAGGGAAATCCTGCGCAAGGTATTTGCAGATTTTGATCCCGATCACCTAGCAGTTTTTCAGGAAACAGATGTGCAACACGTGCTCAAACATCCTGGGATGATCCGCAACGAGCGCAAAATTCGTGCAGTCATCAGCAATGCACAGGCTTGTGTCAATTTACGTACGGATGCGGATTACCCGGGTGGGCTGGAAGAACTCATTCGCTCTTGTGCTCCGCAAGACGCAAGAAACAAAACGGAGACAGATGCACGTATAACCATCTATAGCCATTTAGATGAAGTACCGACGAAATCCGAGGAATCAGCAGCACTGGCAAAACTGTTAAAAAAGAAGGGCTTTAGCTTCGTTGGGCCAACATCGATGTACGCATTATTCGAAGCCGTCGGGCTCATAAGATATGAAATTGCACCCGGGGACCCGGCCGTAAACGCCACAAGAGGCCAAGCTGACGGGGCCGAGTCCTGAGGCTTATACCACCCGGCGCCCGCGAGTGCGGACAGTGCGACCAGCGTTAAGTGACCCGTCGCGGGCAACACTACGCAAGGCAGGGACACGGCTGGCTTGCTGTTGCCGGTACAACGTACGCGAAGCATAATCGCCGCGATCATCGTTGAGCTGTTGATGATCGATAGTTCGTAACTCATCGAAATCCGGGCTCTCATCATCAATTTCCAACACCACAGCACCTGGGCGACGCAAGTTCGGATTGACGAAAGGTCTGTGCTCGTCCAGACGGTGTTCGTCATCTTCTCGGTTGCGCACTCCCATTCGCGCACGGCGCAACTGCCTTATGCGGCGGGCACGCAGCTCCTGCTCTTGTTGTACTTGTCCACGCAATGCAAGCAAGTACAACAGGGTAAGCAAACCAGTAACAGCTGGCAGTGCCCAGAACCAACCACCAGTTGGAATTGCAACGACCAGCAGGACCGCGAGTGCCCCGAGCAACAGCACCAAATTATTACGACGACGCTTCGTACGTTGTGCCTGCAACTTGCGTTCTGCCTCTGGATTCCAACCACCACGCTGTGAACGACGAGCAGCAAAAGCAAGTTCTTCTTCAGTCAGCGTTAATTCTGCTTCCCGGTCCGCACGCGCAGATGCCACCGAATATGCTTCCTCCGCATCCGATCCCCCGGAGACAACATCATCAGCCATAGCCGCATCATCAGTTTCAGCTTCGGCACCCTCAGTTGGATTCATCTCGGCTGGATTCGCTTCGGCTGACTCGGATTCGCTGGCCGCGGTTTCTGCAGATTCTTCTACTGCGCTCTTAGTAATCATCGAATCGGCATCAACCACGCCGGGATACAACAGATCCACCGGTGAAGTATAGGTCTCATCATGGCTATACATCTCATCCGGTGACAGCTCCGAAATGATTACGCGCGGTTGAGGTTCTGCTTCCTCTTCAACTGGCTCAGAAGCAACGTCCGCAGCTGCACCAGATTCATTGTCAATTCTTTCACCAACACCAAATTCTGCACCCAGTTCCTTGGCATTAGCAGAACCATGCGCTTGATCAGCAACGAGTTCGCCATCAATAACATCGTCGGATGAGGAAAAGGACTCGCCCTGGTCAGCAACCAGCTCGCCGTCAATAACTTCTGCTTCGTTTGCGTTCGAATGCCCCGAGTCGTCTACGCTGTCAAAGCCTGTTTCATTGCTGGAGGTAGCATTATCGACAACTTGGGGCTCGGCAGCGGAAGCGCGCTTATTCCACGGTTCGTCTATGATCTCGTATTCTTCAGCGTCAACCAGTTCGTAATCAACAGCAGGTTCAGTATCAATACCAGAGACTAAACGTGCACTGGCCATCCGCGGTCGCATTGGGGTTTTAAGCACATCCTTGCCACCCGAAAAGACCACACGCGTGTCATTGAAGCCTTCTCCGGAATGACGAATCGGCTTGTGCCCACGGAAGATCAACGGCGCAAGCACAACGAGCCAGACGACGATGATCAAAGCAATGATCAGGGTTGTTGACATGAGGAAATTGCCACCTTCCGAAGTAAGCAACTAGGCGCTAGTTATCGTTTTAGACTAATGGGAAGTGTGTGACTGAACCGCCAGGCACGCCGCAAAAGACTAGACTCACAACAACTTTCCACTCGCACGCAAACGTGCAGTCGCCGATGTGCTGTAATCGTCGGCAAGCAAACTAGCTTGTTGGTGATCACGCCACGAACCCGCAATATGTAGATACCCGCGCAAAATGCCTTCCTCGCGGAACCCATTGTTCATCAATACTTGCCTACTAGCGGGATTATCCGGCAGATACGTGGCAGTTATTCGATGCACCCCAATGCGCTGGAATGCGTGGTCTATACCGAGCGCTAACGCAGCTGTTGCCACTGAATTACCCATCATTAAAGAAGCCACCCAATACCCCACCCAGCAGCTCGCCGCGGTTCCGTGTTGGATTCCACCTAAAGTAAGTTGTCCCGCAAACTCATCATCAACCTCGATCACAAATGGCACGAGCTCCCCATGCCTGGCTTGTACATTCAGCCAACGGAGATGCTCTAACCAAGCAGTTTTCGTATGCGCGGCTTCCCACCCTCGCATCGCCGTCGGTTCAACCGGCTGTAACCACGATTGATCAACTAGCCGCTGCTCACACCAATCCGCACCGTCGCCCCGACGCAGCGGACGCAGTCGAACACGAAGTCCACTCGTCGTCCGCACTTCTGCAGTAGATTCCGGCCAACCAGGATGCACAGGGTGCGGTGTGCCTCGCGCTGGCTTCTTAGTTCTGCTAGCAGCTATTCCGAAAGGATCCAGCATGAATACTCAGTTCGTCCTGCCGAAAATATCTCGCATGGCCGTCCCCATGCAGCAGGGCTCGTAGTTTTTATGCACGCTGCGTCAAGAACATGACTTCGACGACGTCGCCAGGGCGTACTTCATCGACTTCTTCGGGAATACGAATCATTGCATTCGCTTGTGACAGTCCAGCCAACAAATGCGCGGGAGCGCCAGTGGCTCCGCCCAAACCTTCCACCAAATAGTCACTGGTTTGTGCATCACGCATTAACCGAGCCCTAATATATCCCCTCCTGCCAGGACGCGAGGTCAAATGATTTATCGATCGTGCCCGCACCAAGCGTCGGTGCGCCGCCCCCTTGCCCAATGACAAGCGGATGAGCGGCCGAACAAAAACTTCAAAAATTACCAAGGAAGAAACCGGGTTCGCTGGCAATAGGAAGACCGGTACCCGTTGTTCACCGATCAAACCGAATCCCTGTACAGACCCTGGGTGCATAGCAACCCGGCTGGTATCAATGTCCCCGAGATCTTCGAGTACTTCGCGCATCACCTGGGAACCAGAACCACCAACAGCGCCGGAAATCACGATAATTTCGCTGCGCATGATTTGGGATTGCAGCATCTCTTTGATGCGCCGCGGCTCTCCTTCTGCGATTCCTACGCGATGCACATCGGCTCCAGCGTCTTTCGCGGCCGCGGCGAGCGAATACGAATTCACATCAAAAACTTGCCCCAACCCAGGGTCGCGATCAACGTCGACCAGCTCCCGTCCATACGAGATAACAGACACCCGCGGACGTGGATAGGCCAGTACTTTTTCCCTTCCCACCGCAGCCAGCAAACCAATCTGGGCCGGGCCCAAGATCGCGCCAGAAGACACCGCAACATCGCCTGGCTGGATATCATCGCCAACGCGCCGCACAAAATCCCCGGAACGCACGGCCCGATACGGCGTCATACGTTTACGGCCTCGGTCTGTCCACTCCAGAGGTAATACAGCATCCGAAAGAGTTGGCAAAGGCGCACCTGTGTGCACCCGCACCACCTGTTTTGGCTGCAAACGCAGTGGCTGCCGCGAGCCAGCCGGGACCTCCCCAACCACAGGCAATGATTTTTCCGCGGCAGGAGGCGTAGGTGCTAAAGGGGCATCACCGACAGAATCCGTATCTCCACGAGGTGGAGCTGCACGAAGCGCTCGTTCCCCGCCAATATCAACTGCACGGACCGCGTAACCATCAATCGCCGCTTGTGGGAAACCAGGAAGTGGCTGGCTAGCTTGCACTTCCTCGGCACACATCATGCCCAGAGCGTCGGTAATCGCTATGCGCACCGGCTCCGGGGTCATGGCCGTATCAGTAATCAGCGCAAGCTGTTCTTCGACCGAACGCATAGTTGCTCTACCTTCCTGATCTTCCTGGCTTTCGGGATTATTCCGAAATCCCCTGTTCTTGTTCGTAGTCAGCTAACAATTTCTTTAAGCTCCGATACAGAGTCGGGCCATACTTCTCATTGCGCAAGCCAAAATCAACGTTCGCGGGGATAAAACCACCAGGATTTCCCAAATCATGGCGGGTCCCCTGATGCACGACGACGTGCACCGGATGGCCTTCTCGAATCAGCAGTTCAATGGCATCGGTCAACTGCAATTCGCCACCTTTACCCGGGGTGATGCGGCGCAACGCGGAGAAAATCTCCCGGTCCAGAAGATACCGGCCAGCTGCAACTAGCGTCGATGGTGCCTGCCCGGCATCTGGTTTTTCCACCATGCCTCTGACCTTGTGTACTCGTTCTGCGGATACCCCCGAGATGTCGTCAGCAGCTTCAACGTCAAATACTCCGTAATTCACGGTCTCTTCCGGAGCGACTTCAAAGGCACACAACACCGAGCCACCTAGCTGCGCTCGCACCCGTGCCATTTCTTCCATCACTCCCATTGGCAGCACGAGATCGTCGGGAAGCATAACGGCAAATGCTTCTTCCTGCTCATCCAATAATTCAGAAGCCAATCCCACCGCATGGCCTAGTCCAAGGGGTTCCTCCTGTTCTACGGCGACAGGCTGAATAAGTTCCCCGGCACGTTGGACTTTATGGGCCTGGTCGTCTTTACCCCGTGATTGCAGCGTCTCAACTAGCGCTGGGAACGCATCAAAATGCCGCATGATTTCTTGTTTATTAGGCGCGGTGATTATTGCGAGACGTTGTGCTCCACACGCTGCGGCTTCTTCTGCAATCATTTCGATACCCGGGGTATCAACTACCGGAAGGAGTTCTTTCGGCACAGTCTTCGTCGTCGGCAAAAACCGTGTGCCCAACCCTGCTGCTGGAACGACAACAGTGTTGATGATCGCTGAGTTCTTGTGCGGTGAATCCTGGATGAATCCGGAAGCATCTTGAGACATGCCCAAAACACTACCTGTTTACCGGCCCCAATTGGCTACGGCTTTCCGTAATCATTGTAGAACTATTCTAGTTATTATGAGCTCTTTTCCACTTGCCACTGCAAAAACCGAGTTACGGAGTAAACACCAACAGGCACGACAGCTCGCTGCGCACGACCGTGACACCTGGCGGAAGTCAAATGCAGCATTGGGCCAAAACGTAGCGGAATTTCTCAAGTCCTTACGATTCCCTGGGCAGCCTTTGCGAGTCGCAGGGTATGTTCCGCTTGACGACGAACCTGGAGCCGGAACTTTACTCAATGCTCTGGAATCTCACACAGATGAACTTTGGCTTCCGATCTGCCAGCCAGGTTTCCGTCTATGCTGGTCGCAATACGATGGTCCGGATTCACTCGCAGTGCGCAATCCGAGACTTCCTATCCCCGAGCCTCGTGATGAAGGTATTTCCAGCACAGAGTGTTTGCCAACACTTGACCTCATAGTTCTGCCTGCTTTAGCAATAGACCATACCGGCTACCGGCTCGGAAAAGGTGCTGGGTTCTATGACCGCGCAATCGCCGAGGCCTGGACAGCGTGTTCGAGCAATACGAGTTCTTCTGCGGTGGCGAGTGCAAAAGCAATGCCAGAACTCGTCGGTGTAGTTTTTTCTACAGAGGTATGTCCGTTTGTGCCACACGATGAGCGCGATTGTGCTGTGAACAGGATAATCACTGAAATCGGCATTACCACGATTTCTTGATCCGAAGGCTTCCAGCGGGAACCACCATAGTTCAGCGGCAGTCTAATACGGTATGCCAAGCTTTTCCCGCTTATTTCATCAACTTCGCACCCCTGGCCACCAGCGTTCCGTATTGCTACGCCGGATCTTAGCGATGCTGCTGGTGTGCGCTGCGGCGATATTGGCCCTGCATTCTCGAAGCAACGATCCAAAAGTGGTGGTGTTTACCGGCGAGCTCAAAGCCGGACAAATGATCACCATTAACGATATAGAACTGCAAGAACGCCCCGAATCTTATACTCCGGAAGGCGCGTTCACCGCCACCGAAGATGTGTTGGGAACCGTCACGGTTTCTGCCACGCAACCAGGTGAGGTAGTAACAAATGCACGTTTCATTAGTTCAGAGCTCACCGCGACGTTGGTCCAAGGAAAGAGCTCAGGCGAGATCACTGGTGAAAAGTCCGGAGAGCCGGGCCTTGAATCCGTGCACATGGTCCCGATATCTTTGGCGGACCCAGAAATAATTCCGCTACTTAATCATGGCGATACAGTCAGCGTTATTACGGAAGACACATCAGGAAACTCCCAAACGTCATTCGGGGCAGATCACCGGGATGCAGAACGCGGCATCGAGACCGGTCCCGGTCTCGATGCAGTCGACCACGCTGGAATTGACCAGCCTGGAATTGACCAAGCTAGAAACAGCATTTCGCCATATTCCGGCGGGCCCGGCCAAATCGGAAGCAACACTGTCATTGCTGAAGGCGCACGCGTTATCCTAGCGCGGGAAGCCACATCTGCAGGCAACCGGGCTACAGTAATGCTGGCGCTACCCGCCTCGGCAGCACAACGCGTCGCAGTAGCTTCTCTAGCTTCTCCACTAACGGTAGTTCTCACTGGAGAACGCGCCACGGGAAGAGATGCTCACTGATAGGCCCCCTTAATCGTGTGCGCTAAAGTGTGCACTCATGTTGCAAGGTTTCAAAGAATTCATCATGCGCGGCAACGTCATTGAGTTGTCCACTGCCGTGATTATCGGCTCAGCCTTTACCGCGATTGTTACTTCGGTTTCGGACCATATTATTAACCCGTTGATCGCTTCTTTCGGTAGCGCGGATGTTTCTGGTTTGGGTTTCCATGTGAACCCGAACAACGAAGCGACTTTTTTGGACTTCGGTGCCGTCATCACCGCTGTCATCAATTTCTTCATCGTTGCATCAATTGTCTATTTCCTCATCATTATGCCAATTAACAAGCTAGAAAAGGCTCGAAAGCGGAGCCTGGGCATTGGCAGCGACGACGACAACGACGACAAAGATCCAGCAGCAACTACCGAAGAACTACTAGCAGAAATTCGTGATTTATTGCGGGATCACACCCCTACAAACTCGCAGGCAACAGAATCAGAGACCCGCAAAGATCAGTAGGCGCTGTGCGGCGGGCGTTGTTCCCGCCAAAAAGACTCATCAAAACCTGTACTCGCGAAAGCCTGCTCTGCTGGCTTCGCTGTGGCATTGCGCTCAGGCTCATACACAGCCCCGCCTAAACCATACCCATTTTTTAATTCACGCTCGGCGGTTCGATCATAGTTCGGGGCATCAGAAATTCGTTTGGTTCGCCGACGCCTCCCGCGGTTGTTCGATTCTAAATCATTGTGCACTGTAGTCCGCCGTTTCGTGACTCATCGTTCAACCAATAGTCGCTACAAATTCTGTTTGTCTAGCTGCGCATAGACAAAGGTCTTAAGAATCCAGCGAATGTTTTTGTAATTGATCGATCAGGTGGTGCACCAGTGGCCCCAGCGTTGCCATGCCATCGCGGATCGCGGCCCTAGATGATGCCAGATTCACCACGACTGTAGATCCAGATATCCCACAGATACCACGGGAGGTACAGGCGTCCACGGCACCACAGGCTTGACCAGAAGATCGCAAAGCCTGAGCCAAGCCAGGAACCCGCATATCGACCACGCTACTGGTAGCTTCCGGTGTGCAATCTCGCGCGCCTACACCAGTACCACCGATCGAAACTACTAGATCGACGCCGCCGACCACTGCTGTTTCAATGGCTTGCCGGATTTCCGACTGATCATTACGAACCACGACGATGCCGTCAACCGTGAAATCATCTTCTGCCAACAACTCGGTAACCAAACGTCCGGTACCATCCCAGGACTCCGGGGCGCGGTCAGAAACGATGACCACCAGTGCACGTCGATAAGCAGGAAGATCCCCTTCTTTCTCGGCGGCAAGGAAAAACTCAGCGTCGGGATCGTCCAGATCCATCAATGACGGCCGGGCATTGCGGGTGGCGCGCAGATCAGTGTCTTCTGACATTCAAGCTCCAGTGCTGTTTAGAGGGGTGCTGACTAATGCTATCTAGTAACTTACTAGTTCGACAGCGTTACCTCTACCTCTTTCGGTTTATCGGCGCCTTCCGAAATTACTTCCAGTGTGACAGTCTCTCCGAATTCATGTGAACGAGTAGCTGCAATCAAGGTGTCAGAGTCATCTACCTGTCGATCATTCAGTCTGGTGACAACATCTCCCACCTGCAGCCCAGCCTGGTCAGCCGGACTGCCCGGTTCCACGCCAAGCACCAAAGCGCCATTCACCGGGTTACGCGCATCCACCTGCACACCAAGCAGTGGGTGACGCGCTTCGCCTGTCTCAATGAGCTGCCGGGCAACCCTCATTACAAAATTAGATGGAATAGCGAACCCTAGGCCAATGGAGCCGGCTTGGTCCTTCCCGGCTGAAAGCGAAGCGATCATTGAATTCATGCCGATCAAGTTGCCGTTCATGTCCACCAAGGGACCACCAGAGTTTCCCGGGTTAATCGCAGCGTCGGTTTGAATTCCGTCAATCAGCGACGACTCCCCTCCTTGCTGCGAAGCGCGCACTGGGCGGTCTACTGCTGAGACAATTCCCGAAGTCACTGTCGAACTAAGACCCAACGGCGAGCCAATAGCGACAATTTCTTGCCCCACGCGAATATCATCCGAGTCACCAAACCCGATCGTAGGTAGATCATGAGCATCGCGAATTTTAATCACAGCAATATCTGTAGCTGCATCGGAAGCAACGAAATCCGCGGCATGCCGAGTCCCATCACTCATTGTGACTTGAATCTGGCCATTCTGCCCATTCGCAACAACATGATGGTTGGTCAATACGTATCCGTCCGAGGAAATAATAGATCCGGAGCCGTCAGCAACCTGTCGTTGATCAGCGACGCGGATGGAAACCACAGTGGGAACAACTTTGTCTGCTACCTGTTCCACGGATCCTTCGGCAGCAGGCTGGGTGTTGTTCGACACCGGTTGACTCAAATTCTCAGACACCGACGTGGCTGGTTGGTTAGATGACGTCGAGTTGGACGACGTCACAACCCCCGTGATGACTCCAGTGCTGATAGAGCCAACCAACATTAAAGCCAATGCAGGCACGAGTCCAATAGTGCGCTTTGGTTTTTGCACGGGATCCGCTTGATGCGCATGTACCGGCGCAATATGCTGGTCCTGAGTTTGTACGGTTTGTGCAAACTGTGGGGATCGTTGCACATTCGCGCCTAGGCGGTCGAATTGCAACGTTTCCTCATTGGCACTGTGAGGTTCGGAGGCATCTCCTGGGCCCCAGAAATTATTGGGCTGCTGATGCGACTTATTCCATGAAGAATACGGAGATGAAGCTGAGTGATGCGGGGAAGATGATTCGTTAGCGCCAGGCTCACTGTGCCGGCCGGAGGATCCGTGTTTGTTCATGGAGTTCATTATGAATACTCTGACTGTCTTATCGCTGTACGGGCTATTTTGAAACTCTGCAGGATTTATAAAAATTTGCTTCTGCCGTATTTCCTGCTATTCAGCGTAGCAACTTTCTCCAGGGGCACTCACAGGAATTCTACAGATAGAGAAAACCCCAGCGTCCACCCCTGCTAGAGCGGGGGAAACCTGGGGTTAAGCATCAGCCACAGCTAAGAACTTGTACTGCCTGAAAGCTGCGGGCTGCTTCGAAAGAATTCTGTACTGAATCTACGCTTAGAATTCTTCGACGTCTACGAGACCAAGCTGAGCGGCCTTAACCAGACGACGTGGGATACGAACGGTCTGGCCGTCGATCTTAACTTCCTGGAGGGCGACATTGTCGGCCTTCCACTGAGAACGGCGCATGCGGGTGTTCGCACGGGACTTCTTGAACTTAGGAACTGCCATTTTCTTCTACCCTCCTTTGTTAGTTTTTCTTGCGACGGCGCGCCATAGCACCGAAACGGTTTTGGAAACGCTCCACACGACCGGCGGTGTCCATGACACGCTGTGCACCAGTCCAGAACGGATGCGACTCAGAAGTAACATCCACAACGATTAGTGGATATTCCTTACCTTCGTATTCCGTGGTGCGGTCAGAGGTTGCGGTGGACTGAGTCAAGAACTGAGTGCCGGTACCGGCATCCTGGAATACCACTGGGTGATAATCCGGGTGAATATCTTTTTTCATCTGTCGATTCCCTAAGGTTTGTAACTGGGCCGGTTCTTCGGGCCACTGCTTACGGCGACGTTCCCCACTACATGACAGAGGTCAGTCACACCACGCAGTGCAAAACACCGAAGATCGCACCCAGGTTGGGTTCGATTACGGACAACTCTGAACATCTTACAGCCATAAGCGAATTATAAAAAAACTATCCACTACACTTGGTTTTTCCGCCTGCAAGGTGTAACGTTTTTGAGTGCTGTTGTCGAAATGTTCGCAAACGCCCCGTCAACTGGTCATATACAACACCGTGGATTCTTACCCTCACACCCTCACATTTCAAGGATCCAGATGCAGTGTTGTCGCAATCAGTCACGATGTGGGCGGCTAGGAGAAAGATTACCCATGTCGGCTATTTGCCAGGTAACGGGACGCAAGCCAGAATTTGGCAAGCAAGTCTCGCACTCGCACCGCCGCACGTCGCGTCGTTGGAACCCCAACGTGCAGCGTCGGCGTTACTTCCTGCCTTCTGAAGGCCGGACCATCACGTTGACCGTGTCCACCAAAGGAATCAAGATCATCGACCGCGATGGCATTGAATCTGTAGTGGCGAAGATTCGCGCCCGGGGAGAGAAGGTATAACGATGGCCCGTAATGACATTCGTCCAATCACCAAGCTGAAGTCCACCGCGGGCACTGGCTACACTTACGTGACACGTAAGAACAAGCGCAACAACCCGGATCGCATCAGCTTGAAGAAATACGATCCGATTGCCCGTAAGCACGTCGAATTCCGCGAGGAGCGATAGAAATGGCTAAAAAGTCAAAGATCGCCAAGAATGAGCAGCGCAAGGAAATCGTTGCCCGCTATGCGGAGCGTCGCGCTGAACTCAAGGCAATCATCAAAGACCAAACCAAGTCCGAAGAAGAGCGCTTGGATGCCCAGTTCGAGTTGAACCGGCAACCACGCGACGCTTCACCGGTGCGCGTTCGTAACCGTGACTCTCACGACGGTCGCCCTCGTGGCTACCTGCGTAAGTTCGGTTTGTCCCGTGTCCGTATGCGTCAGATGGCCCACAACGGTGAGCTTCCTGGCGTTCGTAAGTCCAGCTGGTAAAGGGAGGACACCACCATGGCTTCGAAGCGCAATAATCAAAAGAAGTTCCGTATGGAACAGTCCCGTCGCCCTAAGAAGAACCCTCTGAAGGCACGCGGCATCTCTCAGGTAGATTACAAGGACACTGAAACCTTGCGCCTGTTTATCTCGGATCGCCACAAGATCCGTTCCCGTCGCGTTACCGGCTTGACCCCACAGCAGCAGCGCCAGGTTGCTACTGCGATCAAGAACGCACGCGAGATGGCACTCCTGCCGTTCACTACCCGCTAAAGACGGGCTAGAACAAGGCAACAACAGCAGCCATCAGTTCTACTTCCCCGGTTTCACATCAACAAGTACGTGGAACCGGGGTTTTGCTATCTTAAATACCATAGGACGGTCTGACTCCATCTTTTGTGTAATCTTGAGGATTATTGCCCGGCAACGTTTTCAGAGCCTGAGAAAAGCGCATGGTCAAGAAACAAGGTTGAGCACAACACAGGGAGGTTTCGAATGACAGGAACCGTCGGTCGTCCGCGCAAAAACCGGCCACGTAGACGCGGTGCAAACGCGCGCGAAGAAATCTTGGATGCTTCTGCGGAACTATTTACGACGCAGGGATTCGCGATGACCTCAACTCATCAAATCGCTGAAGCTGTCGGGATCCGCCAAGCTTCGCTGTATTATCACTTTCCATCAAAAGCTGAAATCTTCCTGAATTTACTGAATTCAACCATTGAGCCGTCACTGAAGCTCGCGCAGTTCTTATCGACGTCTGATAACCCGGTGGAATTACGTATTTGGGCTTTAGTTGCTGCTGAATCCCGAATTTTGCTTTCCGGCCGTTGGAATGTTGGGCGACTTTACCAATTGCCTGTCGCTAACTCTCCAGAATTTGCCGATTATCATCGGAGGAAAGCACGGCTTGCCGAATACTTCCGCCAGTCCGCGTCCGAGATCGTCGGCCAAGACCTCCGCGCAGACCTGCCTTTCCATCTAGCCCTTTCCACAATCGAAATGCGCCCGAATGATGGCATCGCTCCACAGCCATTGCAAAGCAACAAACTACCGGAAGTTGCCATCATGCTCGCTGACGCTGCCCTTTCTGTGCTCGGAGCACCACTGCCCACTGATCGTGAACAACGCACCTTGGATCTTCTCGTTCCCAGTGAAGAAACATAACGAGTTTCCTGGTTCTGTGATACCTACGCTGAATTCGAACCTGGCCGTTGGGCGGTTACGCAAGTAGGAATACTGGCATCTAAGCTTCTTATAGCACCAAAGAAAAGAGCTGAGAGGATAAATCGTGCGCATAGCCGTTCTTGTTAAGGAAGTTCCCGACACGAGCAAACGTCGAGAACTCGATTTAGAAACTGGACTAATCCGACGTCACGATGGCGCAGACAACGTCGAAATGGTTCTCGATGAAAGTAGTCAACGCGCGGTAGAAGCAGCACTGCGGATTAGAGAATCAAACTCTGATCAGCTCGACGAGAGCATCACCATCGACGCTATATCGATGGCCCCCGAAGCCGCACTAGACTCAATTCGCCGGGCTCTTTCTATGGGTGCTGATGAAGCTGTTCTTGTTCATGACAAAACCTTAGTGGGTGCTGATTTAACAACGACCGCGGAGGTGCTCGCCGCAGCCCTTCGGAAGCGAAAATACGACCTAATTATTTGTGGTAATGAATCAAGCGATGGCGCTTCCGGTGCTCTGCCCGCTATGATCGCTGAGCACCTGAAGCTGGCAGTACTCAGCCATTTAACATCGATTCAGCTTGCACAGTCTGCACCGGACGGTGACCTCAGTATTAGCGCATCCCGCCGCACTGAGTCTGCAGTGCAATCCTTGGAAGTAGCATGCCCAGCTGTGGTTTCCGTCTCTGACGCTTTCCCGGACCCACGCTTTCCTAATTTCAAAGGCATTATGGCCGGCAAGAAGAAACCAATTACTCAATTCAGTCTCGAAGATTTAAGCGTCGACGCTGAGGATTTCTCGCATCCGAAAGCAATTATGACAGCTGTCGCCCCAAAACCGCCTAGGCAGCCGGGTAGCAAGGTTCACGACGACGGTGATGCTGCTGCGAAGATTCTTGAATACCTCGAGCGCAACAAGCTTATTTAGGAGCCCCTATGACCTACCCGGAAAACAGCGTCCTCGTTGTCGGCCACGCATCTGCCAACGGAGATCTCCCCGATTCCATTACTGAATTGTGTGGTGCCGCCAGCCTTATCGGGACACCAGTGGTTCTGCTCATTTGTCCTTCGGAGATCAACGAGACAACTACCCAGGACCTGGCACAGGCTGGCGCAGAACACGTAGCGGTCGCGGTACAGGATTATTCCGAACTTGGTTCTTCTATCGACGCCTTAGAAAAGGCATTTTCTGAGTTTTCACCAGTCGCGACCATATGTAGTGCCGATACTGAAGGCAGCGATCTAGCCGGACGAGCCGCAGTTCGTCTACACCGCGCTCTCCTTAGCGATGCGATCGGCATCGCTAAGGACGACGAGGGCATCATTGCCTACCACTCTGTGCTTGGCGGCAGTTTTCAAGTGACGTCTGCGGCAACTTTTAAGTCACCAGTCATTACCCTCCGCCCAGGATGCGTTGAACATCGGGCCGCCCCTGGAGCAGGCAATATAATAAACCTCGCGGTAATCAACTCAACACCAACTTCGACCATCCACGAAACAACTCCGATAGAGCGCTCTGCCCACCGTCCTGCATTGCGTAGCGCAAAAACCGTGGTTGCCGGTGGTCGCGCTTTCGATTCAAAGGAGAGCTTCCAGATTGTAGAAGATCTTGCCGACGCATTCGGTGGTTCTGTGGGGGCTTCGCGTGCTGCTGTTGATGCTGGCTGCGCTGATCGTGCGTCCCAGGTAGGCCAAGCTGGTGCCACTATCCAACCTGAGCTTTATTTCGCCCTAGGAATTTCCGGGGCACCTCATCACATAACGGGTATGCAATCTTCCAAACACATCATTGCGGTCAATAACGATGAAGAAGCTCCGATCTTTGACATTGCCGACTTCGGCGTCGTGGGAGATGTCTACCAGGTTGTTCCTGAGCTCACGAGTTTGCTTGCGCAGCGAAAGGGATAATGCATGAACTCGCAACCAAATCTTCGTCGGGGTCTGCCGCGCGTCAGCGGTGGACAGCCATGGCCTCCACAAGACCAAAACAATGAGCAACAGCTCTCAAGTACACGCATACGCCAGGGACTTCCCCGGACGCCCGGTGGATCCCCTTGGCCCCCTGTCGACTACGCTGCAGCGGCAGCCCCAACGTCGCCGTCACAGCCGGGGAAAGAGCCAGAGCCTTCCGCCCAGCACGCAGCACCACCAAACGATAATAAGCTCACCCCAAAAACCGGGATTACTGCAGCACAGCGCTTTCAACAGCGTAGGAAGAACAATAAACAACAGACTGCTGCGCAGAATCAAAAGTCGCCCCAGACCAATGCTGGGCAGGCGACAAATGCGCAGTCTCAACCAAGCCCCCAGCAACCGCAAGAACAACAACCCTCTACACCAGCTGCCACTCCTGCGCGGCAAAACTCCCAGAAAGAATCTGTTTTTGCGCGTCAATATGGGGCCTTCAGTCTCCGACAATGGCTCGGAGGCGGCTTAGTTGGACTTGGCAGTATCTTTTTAGTGGCCGCGCTCGTCGTTATGGGCACGCGCTGGTTCCTGAACACCGAAACCGGCGCAGACTTCATCGCGACCTACGACGGTCATCCAGAATTACCCGAAAGCAGCCCAGAAGGAATCCCCACGTGGTTGGCATGGCAGCATTTCTTGAATTTTTTCTTCATGGCGTTAATCGTTAAGACTGGTTTTGCGATTCGGTACGAACGCAAAGCACCGGCATATTGGGCTCCGAAGAAAAACCCTGGACAGAAAATCAGCCTGACTATCTGGACTCACCTGATTCTGGATCTGTTGTGGGTTATCAACGGTGGAATCTTTTTTATCTTGTTATTTGCAACCAGCCAATGGGTACGCATCGTGCCCACCAGCCTAGATATCTTCCCGCATGCAGTATCCGCTGGCCTGCAATATGCGTCTTTAGACTGGCCAACCGAAAATGGCTGGGTACATTACAACGGTCTGCAATTGCTCATGTATTTCTTCACCGTTTTCATCGTGGCTCCGGCCGCAATAGCCACCGGGCTACGGATGTCTCATCTGTGGCCCGGTAATCCTGTGCTGGCCAAGATCTACCCGGTCAGTATCGCACGCAAAATGCACATCCCCATCGCGCTATATTTCTTAATTTTCACCGTGATTCACGTGCTCATGGTCTTCGCAACCGGTGCACTGCGCAATCTCAACCACATGTGGGCCGCACAAGGCGACCCAGACCCTACAGCGTATGCAGGCAACTGGACCGGCTTTATTTTCTTTGTCATCGGACTAGTGGTCACGGCTGCCACGGTGGTTTTTGCTCGTCCGATGGTACTGGCTCCATTCGCGCGACTTTTCGGCAAGGTCACAGCCCGTTAGCAGAATCATTATGTCCAGCTCGCAAGCACGAAAACGTAAGCGGCTCCAGCGCCGACCGGTTGCGACAACGCGCAAAGGTCGTCGCCACGATTGCTCAAGATCACAATGCCCGATGATTCGGTCTCGCAGGCCCGCATTTTCGAGCCGGACAACGGCCCAACCCGAGAAACCAAACCATATCGCACGAAACAAAAACTGTCGCCACACTCCGCGACAGGTGATGGTGACAAACCATTAGTCGTCATCTGGCCTGGTTTTGGCATGGGTGCACGGTATTTCGATCCTATGGGGCGCGAACTGGCCCGTCGCGGGTATCTTGTTGCTGGCGGTGAATTACGCGGGCAAGGTAGCTCAACAGCAAAAGCCACGCGCAAGCACACCTGGGGGTATCACCATTTGGCATCTCAGGATTTTCCGATCACGATCAAAGCCGTGAAGAAAGACCTCGGACTAGCTATAACTACCCTACAGTGTTCCTCTGCCACTCTTTAGGAGGACAGATTGCCCCCTTGTTTTTCACTCGTAAAGAAGCCATAGAGCTCAACGTACAAGGATTCCTGGCAGTCGGAACTGGAAGCCCGTACTACCCGGGATATTCGGGGCTCGTTCGACGCAAATTACGAATCGGTACCATTATCATTCAAGCGATCGTCACCATTTTCGGCTATCAACCCGCCGGAAAGCTGGACCTGACCGGATATGGTCGCCAGGCAAAACACGTGATGTTGGAATGGATCAGGTTTTCACGCTCTAACCAACAGCGTGGTTTACTCGGTGAGGATCGTGACTATGACGATGCTAAAAACGGAGTAACAATCCCAGTGTTACTCACGCGTTTCCACACCGACCAAGATTGCACGCGCAAAGCAGCTGAGCATCTCGCGGCCGGTTTGCCTAACGCCGACGTAACTATCGAGGAATATCCAAAGCGGCTCGGCCACAACAGGTGGGCACGTGAGCCGCAGATAATCGCGGAGCGTTTGGAAAAGTTTGTTGGCACGTTGTCTTCGCCGTAAAACATCAGGCAATAACTAGTTGCGCCATTCCCCCACAACCGGTGGTGTCCGGCTGCACCTTGCAAACTGCCAATTACACCCCAGTAGGCGAACCCGTTCATAAGCTAGGAACGGGCTCGCCATGGAAGACACGGTCTCTTTAGTGGAAGAAGTGGCGGGTTCCGGTGAAGTACAGTGCTACGCCTGCCTTTTCTGCAGCTGCGATTACTTCTTCGTCGCGGATCGAGCCGCCTGGAGACACCACGGCTTTTACTCCTGCATCCAACAGAACTTCTAAGCCATCAGCAAACGGGAAGAATGCGTCCGAGGCAGCAACCGAACCATTGGCACGCTGTTCATCGTCGCCAAGAGTGTTGGCGCGTTCAACAGCCAAACGTGCCGAATCTACTCGGTTAACCTGTCCCATGCCCACACCGACAGTAGCGGATTCACGGGAAAGCACAATCGCATTTGATTTCACCGAGCGTACAGCGCGCCATGCAAATTCTAGATCCGCTAGTACTTCACCATCGACTGCTGCACCAGCAACCAACTTCCAGTTTTCTGCTTGATCGCCATCGGCCTGGTAACGGTCAGGTTCTTGGAACAATACACCACCGGAAATCACCTTGGAATCCCAAGATCCAGCATTGTCCGCAGACAGTTGCTGCTCCCCTGAAGCATCTGATGCTGTTTGCTGGGAATCATCCACCAACGAAGCATCTTCAACCTGCAAGATACGGATATTCTTCTTCCCCTGCAGTACCTCGACAGCTCCGTCTTCGTATCCCGGAGCCAGGATTACCTCTGTGAAGACCTCAGCAACCTGGTGCGCCATATCGACACTGACTGGACGGTTGGTCGCAATTACACCGCCAAAAGCGGAAACTGGGTCACAAGCATGGGCTCTGCTGTGTGCCTGGGCAATCGATTCGTCAGATACAGCAATTCCACATGGGTTGGCGTGTTTGATAATCGCTACACAGGCACGCTGGTGATCGTGCGCGGCGCGCCAAGCAGCTTCGGCATCCTGATAATTGTTGAAGCTCATTTCTTTACCATGCAGCTGTTTTGCATTGGCAACACCTCCGGCGCCTGGGATGCGCTCCAAATAAGCAGCCTGGTGTGGGTTCTCGCCATAGCGCAACTGTGTAGTTGGAACATCTTGGGCCAGTTCAGACTCTGATTTTTCTTCAGCTTCAGCAACCAGCTCGGCAAGCATCCATGACGACACCGCCAAATCGTATTTCGACGTATGCGTAAATGCCTCCAACGCGAGCTGACGGCGTTCTTCCAAGCTAAATCCAGCACCAGCGGCAGCTCGTTGCACCACGTCATAATTAGCGGGATCGACGACTACGGCAACTGAATCATGGTTTTTCGCTGCAGCACGCACCATCGCTGGGCCACCGATATCAATCTTCTCAATGCATTCCTGCACATTTGCGCCCGAAGCCACAGTTTCTTCAAATGGGTACAGGTTGACGACCACCAGGTCGAATGGAGCAATACCAAGCTCATTTAGCTGGTCGCGATGTTTTTGCTTCGTGCGATCCGCCAAAATTCCACCATGCACGCGCGGGTGCAAGGTTTTCACACGGCCGTCAAAGCACTCCGGAAATTCAGTCACGTTCTCTACCGGGGTAACCTCGACACCAGCATCAGCAATCACTTTGGCAGTCGAGCCCGTCGATACAATCTCTACCCCAGCTTTAGCAAGACCACGCGCTAAATCTTCCAAACCGGTTTTGTCATAAACGCTGATTAATGCGCGAGTGATCTTCGTCTGCTGTGTTCCAGATCCTTGGGTGTTTTCTACGGTCATAGTAGTACCTGCATCCTTAACGGTTGTGATGTGATGAGCTGTGAAGTGTTGGCCATAATCTAGATTAGCCATCGTTTGGTGTTTGCCTAGGGGGTGTATGGCACTTCCCCGGCAGAGACTGCGAAGCCCCTTAGCTAATTATGGTGAAAAACTACTTTCTTGGAATCTTGCTCGACTTCGGCCGACTGCAAGAGAGCGACCAATAGTTCTCGCTCAATTTTTTTAATCCGCTCATGTAATTCATCTTCTCGTTCTCCAAGCTGAATGTCTATCGCGCGTTGAGCGATGATGGGGCCGGTATCTACGCCCTCGTCTACATAATGCACTGTAGAGCCGGTAACTTTCACTCCATAGTCCAGAGCATCGCGCACTGCATGTGCGCCAGGAAACGACGGCAAAAGAGCCGGATGCGTATTAATGAGACGACCTCGAAATTTCTGGACGAAGCTCGGTCCCAGGATTTTCATGAAGCCAGCAGAAACAATCAGGTCTGGCGTACCCACGGATTTAGTTAGCTGCTCGTCCCAGTGGGAGCGGTCGTGCTGCATCGGCACAACAGCAGTTTCCACCCCGGCGGCCCGTGCACGATCTAAAGCCGGGCATTCGCGGTCGGAAACAACTAGTACAACAGCATAATTTTCATCTTGGTTATCAAGGAGAGCTTGTAATAGCGTCCCGCTCCCCGAAACCAAGGCAGTCAGTCGCAGTGGTGTATTCACATCTCACTAGACTACTCGGTACGCTCACTGTCGTCATGTCTATGCTCTTGCTCATTGCCATTTTCTCTGCCATTTTCATCCTGAGCATCCGCGCTACCTTTAGACGTTTCCACAGAATCTTCTTCGATCTCTTCCTCTGCATCAGCTTGTTCAGATTCATCAACTTGTTCAGATTCAGCAGCCACGTCGGATGCCGCATCGGTTTCTTGTGAGTCTTCAGTTTCGTGGCTCTCAAGCTCCGAAGCCTGCCCCTCCGGTTTCTGCACTTCGGGTTTCTGCCCCTCCGGTTCCTGCGGTTCCGGAGAGCCTAGCTCTTGTTCCTCGCCATCCACAGCCAATTCATCAACAACGGCAGGTTTCGCGTTGTACCTCCTCGCAAACACCAACTGCATGAGTGTGACTGCCAAAGCAATGCCACCAACCCAAATCAGTGCCAAACTGGCAGTCCACAGTACCGGTAAACCCGTATTGCTATAAGCACCAACCTGGCCTCCAGAAAGATAGGCAGCAACCGCTGTCAAGACCCACGCTGTAAAACCTGCGCTTAGCGTCATCACAGGGCTGGGGCGCATCCGCAGCATCACCACGATGATCACAGCGACAGGTATAAATAAGCCAATCCACGCCCAGCTTGCCGACGTAGGTGGCACCATTCCTATGACTGGCAGTGGCGGCAACGGCACCAGGTGCGTTTCAAACAAAGAAACGCTTCCTGCACCAAACTGATATTCCGATCCCAGCAAAACTCCACCGACACCAACAATGATATTGGGGATATACGCCAAGGAAAGCATGACCAGCGCCAGCCTCCCGCTACCACTAGCTTGTGGATACGCTGCCATAACTTCGGCCTGCCGCCCCCAGCCGACGACGAGGAAAATAACTGCAACGATTACCGCTGCGAGGCACAGCCACAACAACGTTTTTGCACCGATGACAACGCCTTCGAGGATTGATTGTGGAATGCCATAGCGTCGTGCCAGTGCCCGCCAAGCTTTCGGTCCGAGCCCGAAGACAAACGCAAGTAGATGCACTAGTGCTACTGAGAACATCACAGAACCAATTGGAGGAACGGTAACTGGATAGACAGTTTGGGCATCGGCGAGCATCAATAAGGCAACCACTGTGAACAACAGCGGCGTTACCAAGCTCCATACAAAGATCATCAGCAAATCAATAATGCTGAAACGCTTGCGGACGCTTACGCGAACCTGCCGAGCACTGAGGGCAAACGTAATAAGCGCCGGCAACAGCGGAACGGATGCTAGGACAACGCCGTCTCCGGCCACTGGCGCGGCGTGAAACACTAACCAAGCAGTTGCGGTAATTGTTGGCAATAGCGCGATTGACTGCGAGGTGCTCAGCAAAGCGCCAACTGCAATAGCAACAATCGACAAAATAACCACCAGGTGCGGGATAGCTAAAGTTAAGCCGACCTTGCGGATCCGCCGCCCCATCGTTAGTTGGGCTGCAGCAGGCGCTCTCTTAGCCTCCTGCCGCGCCTGACTCGATGTTGTATCGGCGCTTTTGGCGACGCTAACGCGCTGCCCCCGCGTCATACCTCGCGCAGAAGCAACTCTGCCACGTCGGGCATTAGCGGGCAGGGAAACGTTCGGCGCTGTGCGCGGGCGACGTTGCGGGCGGCGCGCAGCACGGGAATGCGGGCTCGAATTGCTATTCATCGCTTACTACTTTGCCATGAGCCGCAAACAACGCCATTGCGGCACGTCGCTACTGTCGGATCTAAAGGCACAACGGCAAGGCACAATGGCACGCCGATATTCGAATAAATACTGCAGTAAATTGCGGTTAGGAGAGTTTTCACAAGCAGCTCAATTGCCCACAACAACCACACTAACCTCAAATTTTGTGAGCTACCACACCCATGTAGGGGCTAGACTGGCCAAAGCCTAAAGTTTTTCTGGAATAGAGTTGATCGATTGCGCCCGAGACATTATTGTTACATTCGTTAGATAACAGACAGGTTACAATTCAACGTCTCGTTTGCTGGCCAGCATGTTGCCCTGGAAACGACGCACCGAATTACTTGAGAATTGCTGCAACAGGAACGGAAACCATTGATGCAAAGTTCTTCCACTCGATCCCGTGGGGGCCGCCACCGCAAGGTCAACGCGTCACAGACCGCTAAGGGACGCATCGCCCTGGTAACGGTGGCAGCAGGAACCGTGTCCTCCGCAGGCATCGGTGGCGCTACAGCCGCTCAACTCAATGCCGCTGAGGTGACGGAACAAGAATCAGCCGTCAACACCACGGATGTCGATTATACCCTGGCTAATGACGCCGACGCGCTGTTACCTTCCTCGGCTGTAGCTCCACAAATCCTGGAAATCAACGAATTCCGCCCCGTATCAAACCTGGCTGAACAGTTAGACAAGGCAGTTGCTCACTCCACGGAACGCATCGCCGCTGACCTGAGCTCTCGCCTGCCTAGCATCGTCAAGCCAGCAGAAGGCGTATTCACCTCAGGCTTCGGCCCTCGGTGGGGGTCATTCCATAACGGCATCGACATCGCAAACGTCAACGGCACACCCATCCTGGCAATCATGGACGGTATCGTTCTAGACTCCGGCCCTGCTTCCGGTTACGGCAACTGGATCCGGATCCAGCATGAAGACGGCACCATCTCACTGTACGGCCACATGGACACCCTGGACGTTACAGTCGGACAACAGGTGCACGCTGGTCAACGTATCGCGGGCATGGGAAACCAAGGCTTTTCCACCGGCACTCACCTACACTTCGAAGTACACCCAGGTGGTGGCGGACCAGTTGACCCAGCCGCTTGGCTGGCAGAACGTGGCATTTCCGTCTAAACCCAAATCATCCAGGAACCACTGCCGCTTTTATAACTTCATCTCCCGCTTACACCCAGCTTGCCTGTTTTTATTTCCGCAAGGGTGTAAGCGGTTTTTTGTTTTCGCCATCATACCCACACCCAAAACACCCCCGTACACTACCCCCGAAATCTAACCACCTAAGCAACAATTACACCACCATTCACATCAGCAACACGCCCTGTGAGCTGGCAGCTTAAATATTTTCGAACAAATCTACCCATTAACCTGCGCTTATGACATTGCCATCACAAATAAATAACGGTAGCTTTAACGATGTTCTGAAATCGTCGATTGCGGGCGCAAACATCACACGTTTCACCGCATCCGGCGTTTTTAGCCCTTGTAAGACTGCACGATTAGACAGGACCTTGTATGAAGCCTTCTCACCGCTTTCGACGGCTCACTGTAGGGATGAGTGCCGCCGGCCTCGCGGTCGCTGTGAGCACCACTGGATTCAACCCAGTCGCTCACGCAAAACCGGCCTTGACTGCGACTGTCAATCCTGAAAGTTCACAAGCCCCCGCCATCAACGGTTATGACTTAGACGCACTAGTACGCATTGCAGAAGGTTTGGCAGGGACGGTAGAACAGCTCAACAAGAACGGCGGCACTCCGTCTATTCAATCCAGCAGCGATGCTTTTGAAATCATCATCGACCCGCTAACATCCCCAGACGCGAATCCGGCTGAAGCTGCTGCGAAACTTACTCCTTCCGCCACCTACATGACGGCGGACAAAGGAAGCACTGCCGACGGTCGCACCGTGGTATTTCCGACCGAGGGCATATTCACCTCACCATACGGCATGCGCTGGGGACGGATGCACCAAGGCATCGATATCGGGAACGGAATTGGCACCCCCATTTACTCGATCATGGACGGCACTGTTATCAGCGCCGGCCCAGCGCAAGGCTATGGCAAGTGGGTGCGCGTACAACACGCTAACGGAGAAATTTCCGTCTACGGTCACGTTCATTCCTATAGCGTCAGCGTCGGAGACAAAGTCAAAGCCGGCGATCAAATCGCCACCATGGGTAACGAAGGTCATTCCACCGGCCCTCACTTACATTTCGAAATCCGCCCCGATGGCGCTACTCCGGTCGATCCAGTGCCATGGTTTGCCAACCAGGGCATCACGGTGCGTGGCGCTAAGTAACTCCCTTAAAGTTTCTCCATTGGCGGGGCACCCACCAACATCAAGCGAATAGTGCCCGAAGAACCAAAATCGATCGTTACGGTGGCTCGCGCTCCCTGGCCGTCCGCAGCAATCACGGTACCCAGTCCATATTTGGCGTGATTGACTTTGTCGCCGACGGCCAGGTCCAGTTTTGCGCCCCCGGGCTTCTTTTCAGGTATGGCAGATTGATTCCGTTGCGAAGGGGAAGACGCAGCGGATCCACGCATCCGGCGGGAACGACGGGCCCCATAGGAAATATCTGACCACGCATCATCGTTTCCACCGCTAAAGCCTGTAGTACCGTATCCACCACCCCACCCGGAGCCAAAGCCAGGACTAGGTTCCTCACGTTTCCACGTGATAACTTCCGACGGAATTTCTGCCAAAAAACGACTCGCGGGGTTTTCAACAGGTCGGCCCCAAGCAGACCGCATCATTGCGCGCGTTAAATACAATTTCTTACGGGCCCGTGTGATACCGACATATGCCAGGCGGCGTTCCTCAGACAATTCATGCGGATCCCCAAGCGCACGCAGATGTGGGAACTGCCCGTCCTCCCAGCCACTGACAAACACTACTGGAAATTCCAGCCCTTTAGCGGTGTGCAGTGTCATGAGCGTGACCACACCATGTTCGTGGTCTGGTATTTGATCAGCATCTGCCACCAGCGATACCTTCTCCAAAAAGGCTGAAAGGGAACCCGCTGGTGCTTCACCCTCGATAGCAACTACATCAATCTCGCTATCTTCTAGTCCCGCCGCGTTGACTGCATCAGAAGAAAACTCACGCGCTACCGAAACTAATTCGTTGAGGTTATCGAGCCGGGTGCCATCCTGTGGATCATTAGACGCTTCTAATTCGGCTTTGTAGCCGGTGATATCCAAGATCCGGCCGATCAACTCGCCCAATTGCGGCTGTCCAGTAACTTCGTTGCTCAGCGACGGAATTTCCTCACGCACAGTGGCCATCATTTCCACAAACCCTCGCAGTGAATTGCGTGCGCGCGCACTCAACCCTGAGATTTCGCCGGCAGCTGCCGCCTGCACGGCTTTACCGAAGCTAATATTGTAATTTTCCGCATGCAAAGCAACCTGGCCTTGGGCTTTTTCACCAATACCACGCTTGGGAGTATTGATAATGCGACGCAAGCTAACGGTATCGTCAGGGTTTTCAAGTACACGAAGGTAAGCCACAACATCGCGGATTTCTTTGCGCTCATAGAATTTGGTTCCCCCCACGACTTTGTATGGAATCCCCGAGCGAACAAAGATATCTTCTAACGCACGTGAAGCATTATTCGTCCGGTACATCACGGAAATATCGTTGTAGCTGTAGCCTTGATCGCTCAATTCATCGATCTCTGCAGCTATAAACCGTGCCTCGTCGTGCTCATTATCTGCGACGTAACCGATGATATTGTCGCCCGCACCTTGATCAGTCCACAGCTTTTTCTCGCGACGTCCCGCATTATTGGTTATCACCGCGTTGGCTGCAGTCAGGATATTTTGCGTAGAACGGTAGTTTTGTTCCAGCAAAATTGCTCTCGCCTGCGGGTAGTCGCGTTCAAATTCTTCGATGTTTCGGATGGTGGCACCACGGAAAGCATAAATGGATTGATCCGAGTCGCCGACTACGCACAACTCGGGTGCGCTGATTTGTTCTGGCCCCGGCCGGGCACCGTTTCCCTTGCCGACGAGAGCTGCCACCAGCGCATACTGTGCGTGGTTGGTGTCCTGGTATTCGTCAATAAGCACGTGCCGGAAACGCCTGCGATAGTATTCAGCTACTTGCTCGTGTTGCTGGAAAATCCTTACGACTTCTGCGATCAAATCATCAAAATCTACCGCGTTAGCTGCGCGAAGGCGTCGTTGATACTCGGCATAAACTTCTGCGACGGTCGTGTCAAAAGGGTTTTTCGTTGTTGCTGCCGCCGCGGCGGCCTCAGCAGGGTCTTGCAACTCGTTTTTGAGGTTCGAGATGGCATTTGCCAAAACCCGCCCAGTGAATTTTTTCAGATCCAGGTTCATTTCCTTGGCGATCATAGAGAGCAACCGGCGAGCATCATCACCGTCATAGATACTGAAATTCGTGTTCAAGCCGTCGACAAGCTGGGCATGTTGGCGCAAAATCCGCACGCATGTTGAGTGAAAAGTTGCGACCCACATACGGTCAGCAACCGGACCGACGAGGTTGCCAACACGCTCACGCATCTCCCGGGCGGCTTTGTTCGTGAACGTAATAGCCAAAATCTGGTGCGGCCCCACGCCACGCTGCTGCATAAGGTAAGCAATACGCCGGGTCAATACCGCGGTTTTCCCGGAACCAGCACCAGCAACAATCAACAGAGGACTCCCAGAATGCTCAACTGCTTCGCGTTGTTGCGCATTAAGCCCGGAGACCAATTGCTCACCCGACTGCTGGATCGGCTGTAGCGGTGAGCCAGAAAACCATGGCTCGGGGTTGTGTGCAGGTGAGTTCTGGGACTCTCTGTCATGTGGGCGAGGGTGAAACGGCGATGAATTCATAATGCTTCCAAACTACTATTTCGCAAAGTTTTTCACCGTCTAGTGCGAAGTTGTAACTACGACCACAGTAGAATGAAACACATGGATATGGATGCTGTGGCTGCAAACTTCCCCGTGCGCACACCTACCGGGACGGACGATCCACTCTCCGACAAGGAAATTGCGGCTTACCGGGAAGAAATCGACAAGATGAATGACATTATCTTGTCCGCGATAAAACGGCGCACGGAAGTTTCGCAAGCGATTGGCAAAACCCGCATGAGTTCCGGGGGTACCCGCCTGGTACATACACGCGAAGTGGCAATCATCAATTATTTTCGCGACGAATTGGGCAATGAAGGCGCCGATATCGCCAATGCTCTGCTGCGCTTGGGGCGTGGCCACCTGGGCTAGCCCACCCGACAATTGCCTAAGGTCCGCCACCGAAAACAGACCAAGCGGTGCATCACACGTATTTCACAGACATTAGTATGCCGTGGAAACCGCAACTTAAACTATTTTTATTCACCTATGGAGCATTCATTTCCTGACACAAATCCAATACCATCACCCCACCTAAAACCCCAATTCCGTCAGGCTTGCGACAGGCCACGCCAAAAACATAGACAGCTTAGTCTAAAGATTGCAGACCAAGAGTGCTACTCTGACGTTAGTTCACAGGTGATCAACAGAAATGCTTATCGCCACTCAACAAGGAGGTTTCTCATGTCTGATCTCACCCCAAACCACAAGGCCGGCGAGCCACTGGCGCCTATCGATGGAGAATCCCTCCAGGCGATGGCCAATAAAAACACCGAAAACCCAGAAGGTGGCAAAAAGGTCATCCGCACCCACACTGAAGCAGATGGTCAGTTCCGCAATTACACCCAGGTACGCGATCTGAAACCAACCTTGGTTTCCGAGCCACCCAAACTGCTCGGCGATGATTCCGCACCAAACCCAACCGAAATTGCGCAGGCAGGTCTAGCAGCTTGCATCTCCGTAGGTATCCAGGCGGTTGCAACCCACCGTGGGATCACATTGACCAAGATCAACATCGACATCGAGTCTGACATCGACATCTCCCCAACTTGGGGCGTTTCTCCTCGCGAAGACGCCCGCCCGGGTGTCTCTGACGTACGCGTGAAGGTAGACGTCGACGGTGATGCCGACCGTGAAACCATCGAAAAAGTGGTTGCCGATGCTATTCAGTGGTCACCAGTGGTGAACACCTACACCCGGCCAGCCAAGCTAACTCACGAGCTCGTATAGGCCGCACACCAGCCCGCTCCCACCAATGCGATTGGAGCTTAGGATCACTAAGCTCCAATCGCGCAATGAAGGCGACTTTCATGACTACTGCAAACAGCATTGAACTAGCTCCTTTAGAGCTTGACGAAAAGATCCGCGCAACGCTGCAGGAAAACGCACCCGCCGTCGATAAGGGTGAAAAGCCAGCGCGCTACGGCCTAGAGCTATTGGCTCAACATGGCCTGCTCAACATCGACAAACTGGTGTCCGCCGTCCGTCTGGTCCGTGGATTAGCACGTGAGGATCTTTCTGTCGCATTTAGCACCTGGGCAGACCTTATGGTCTTGACCTACCTGAAAGCCGCTGACAGCCAGCACCCACAGCTAATCGAAGCCATCCAAAACGGCACCCGACCAGGCGTCACGGGCATGGCTTCCGTATTTAAGTTCGCTGCTGGTGCAGGGGATCTCGATTTGCAAGCCAAGGCTGTCGACGGCGGGTATCGCGTATCCGGCAAATTGAAGTGGGCTTCAAACTTGGCTGAGGATTCTGTCATAGTATCTGGCGCCCACTCTGATCGGGGCGGGCAACTTTTATTCGTTGTTGACGGCAATGCCTCCGGCCTCACGCTTGGCACCCCATTCGGGTTGCTAGGTTTGAATGCCACCGCGTCTGCATGGGTGGAATTTAATGAAGTCTTCGTCCCAGAAGAAAATATTTTAACCACCAACTTCAAAGAATATCTGCCGAAGGTTCGCCCAACATTTCTGCTGCTACAAACTTCGGAATGCTTAGGCGTGGCAGAATCTGCAATCGCTGCAGCTAGCGGCAAGACTGTCGGAATCAATGAGGTATTCGCCGATGACGTCGCGAAGACCTACGAGAAAATCACCGAATTAATTAACACCCAAGAGTCCTTGGCGGAAAAATCTGCTAACGGACAACAAGTGGCATTCTCCGACCTATTGCGCCTACGGTTGGGGGCAGCAGAGGCTGCTGTAGAGGCCGCCAATCTAGAGATTCGGGTAGCTGGTGGCGCAGGCTATGCACAATCATCGCCAGCCTCACGCCGTTACCGTGAGGCCACGTTCATTCCTGTGCAGTCGCCTTCCGAAGGCCAGCTGAAATGGCAATTGGCACGCGAGGAAAACTAAGCAGTGACAGATTCAAACAATTCGACCGCTGGTTTCAGTCTGAAAGACAAGTTGCGTGGCGCATCGGGCGCCTTCCCGAAAGGCACCACAGTGGTAACGACGTTGCATGAGGGAGCAGATGCGGGAATGACGGTATCTGCTTTTTCTTCGCTATCCCTAGACCCGCCGCTGGTCATGCTATCAGTGGGCAACCATTCTTCCTCTCTGCCAAAACTCAAAGTAGGCAACCCAGTTGCAATTTCCGTTCTGGCACAAGGTCAAGCACCGCTGGCTCAACAATTTGCGAGAAAAGGAGTCGACCGCTTCGCTGGGGTGAAAACCCACCGGACTACACTCGATGTTCCAGTAATTTCTGGCGCTGCATCCTGGTTTTCGGGCACGATTCAGTCCAAGACCCCCGCTGGGGACCACACCATCGTGATCGTAACCGTAGAAGAATGCGATTCCGACGCATCGGTAGCCCCGCTGCTCTACCAAGGCGGAGAGTTCCACTGCTGGCCAGAGATCGGCTGGCGCCCGTCTTCAATTTAACAAGCCTGAGAAACCTACCAACCCAAGATTCTCAGGTCCACAAAACCCGCAAACACCTTAAGGTGTTTGCGGGTTTTCGTATTTCCAGACGACGGTCTTCCTAGCACGCAGGCCTCAACGCAGGCTAGCAGTTGCATAAACCAGGTTACTCCGAATGTTTTGCGCTCTTTTTGGGCGTGTCGAAACATCCTTAACAATCGCAACACTTGTAACTTCAGTAGCATGAACTAAATTGCATTAATCTTACCGCGCCCGGAAATGCATTAACCCTCATTTATAGATACAAGGAGTCCATCATGAGGATGCGTAGACGCCTATCTCCTTCTCGCCCCCGCTGGCTCACACCAACGATCGCGCTAACCAGCACTTCCGCCCTCGTAGCGGCTGCTGCATTCGGCGGCAACCACGTGCTAAATACACAAAGCGCCGGTGAACAGCCGATCGAAGCCACCCTGAAAACCACAAGTTTTTCCAATGGCACCACGACCGTCGTGGACGATCCCGCGATTGCTACTCAAGGAGCTCACGACCACGGCCACGGTCATGATCACCAGCACGGCAGCCCCGCAGAAGGCGAATCACGCGCCGTGCAAGAATTTACGCAAGAAGAAGAATTTGATTCCTTTGCGCTGACTTGGAAAGGCAACCGTGACGTTCTCGCATTCTTCCGCGCACAAGCAGCCGATGGCTCTTGGGGCCCATGGCTAGAAACCCACCCGCTTCCCAACCCCGATGAGGCCACGCAACAAGGCACCGAGTTGATCTATGTTGCTCCAACCAACAAGGTGCAGGTTTCTCTGGCTGGAGTGGACCTTTATGGTGCCGAAGCCCACGATAACCACAGCGCCCATGATGGTCATGCTGACCATGATGATCATGCTGACTCCGACGATCATGCCCCAGAGCTAGCACCACAGATCAGGACCCCCAAAGCTGGCTTAGAAACCTCCGAAGGCATAATCCAACCAGTAACTGATTCTGTGGACCTCACGCACACTGATAACGCTGTCGGTGTCGCACCATTACCAAAAGCTGAAGAGCTCAACGCCGTTTTCGTCAATGGCCAAGAAGGTGCAACCCCGGCCGGTATTCAGCCGACCGCAAACCTTGCCGTTGGCCTGCCCAGTGTGGTCACCCGTCAGGCATGGGGCGCCAACGAATCTTTCCGCGGCAACTGTGGGCCAACCGGTATGGATTACAAAGCCATGACACTGCACCACACCGCAGGGATTAACAATTACACCAGAGAATCCGCTGCGGCACAGGTCCGTGGCGCATACCAGTACCACACACAATCTTTGGGCTGGTGCGATATCGGCTACCACGCACTCGTCGACAAGTTCGGCACCATCTATGAAGGCCGCCGCGATGGCTTGAACGCTGGAGTACTCGGCGCCCATGCAGGTGGGTACAACACCGGAACCTTTGGGATCGCATTGATTGGCAACCACCAAATCGCGCCAGTTCCGCAGCCGACAATCGACTCCGTCGGCCAAATCGCTGGCTGGCGCGCAGCACAATCTGGCTTCGACCCGTCCGGTACCGTATCGCTGACCTCCGAAGGTAGCCAATACGCTCGCTACCCTGCTGGCGACACTCGGACGTTCAACCGTTTCCATGGCCACCGCGATGTCGTCAACACCGAGTGCCCCGGCGATGAAGCTGTCAAACAGTGGGCGTCGATCCGCGCCGCAACCAACCAGGCCTATAGCCGAGTTTCCAGCATGATCGCGGGAAATCCAGGGGGCACACCGAGCCAGCCGGGCAACCAACCGCAAGGCAACCAACCGCAAAGCACACCTCCGCAACGTCCGTCGTCGCCAAATGGCAATGGTGGCCAGGATCTCGCTAAGCTCGCTGCCACTGCAATTGGTGTGATCGCCCCAATAGTTATGACTTTGCTGAAAAACTCTCAAACCAGCAGCCTGCCCGGTGATGCAAATAACCTGGCACAACTCCAAGTACTGCCTGGGCTCAATCTCGGTGATATTCCCGGTCTGGTCGGGCGCGTAGTGAAGTTGAGCGGCGATTCCAACATTGAGCAGACATGGGCACGCATTAACGCCCTATTGGGACCCGTCTTGGGTACACCGATCACTGGCATTGGCACTGCTGGTGCAAACACCGGCTTAGGCGCAGACGTTGACTTCGCTGTCTTCGACAACGGCGTGATCGTCGATTCCGAAGAAACCGGAACCCAAGCACTTTGGGGAGAAATCGCACGCGCCTGGGCAAACGGGGCGGTCAACACGCTGGGCTTGCCGACGAGCACTCCAGAAAACTATGACGGCACCACCCCAATCCGTGTGAAATTCCAGCACGGATCCATCACCTATGACCCAAATACTGGCCAGATTGATATCGCAGAAGAACCTGCTGATTCGCACAACCACTAGTCCGCACCAGTTCATGATGACTCGCCCCAACTCGCGCAGTTAATTCACGAACTAACTGCAACCAGGAAGGAGCAGTTTTGCATATGTGTACACATTCCCCAGAAACTGCGCACGCAAGTCAATCTTGTCCGCAACGCCAGGGCCAACACGGACCAGGCCACTGTCATCATGGCGCGGCAACGGGTGTACGCCTCGTAGCCGTCATTGTCTTGACCACCGTAATTCTGGTTGCGGAGATCGTCGGCGCGTTCTGGTCGGGATCGCTAGCTTTGCTTGCCGACGCTGGACACATGGCCACTGATTCCGTCGGCTTGGTCATGGCAGGTCTCGCAATGTGGTGGGGTCAGCGCAAAGCTACCCAGCTGGCAACCTATGGGTTTGCGCGTGCCGAGGTTATAGCCTCTGCACTCAACGCTTTACTAGTGATGGCTATTGCAGTGTGGATCATGATCGCCGCGCTCCGAAGGATTCACTATCCCGCTGAACTTTCTGCCGAAGTCATGATGGTCGTCGCTACAATCGGCCTGCTAGCCAACCTGCTAGCAATGCTATTGCTGCACAAACCATCGCAGAATTCGCTGAATATCAAAGGCGCTTACCTGCACATCATCTCAGATATGCTCAGTTCCGTCGGAGTCATTTTTGCGTCCGGGGTGGTCTGGGCAACTGGTTGGAACGGTGCGGATGTTGCGGTGTCCGTGCTCATCCTGGCACTCTTGTTGCCCCGTTGCTGGCACCTGTTAAAGCAATCTTTCTCGGTACTGATGCAGCATGCCCCGGCCGGATTAGACTATGTGGCAATCCAGCGCGAAATACTTCGCATTCCTGGCGTGCAGCAGGTTTATGACCTACATCTGTGGTCTTTGACTGGATCGGATGCGGTGGCCACGGTGCACGTCGTCGCCACCCGGCAGCACGAGATAGTTCTGCGCCACGTCGAAAACGTTTTGCGCACCAAGTACGGAATTGCACGCACCACCGTGCAAGTCGAGACTACTTCCCCCACCACGGAACACTGCTCAGCCGCCCAGCCGACCAAAGCGACCAGCACCGCCGACCGTGCCGCGGCGCACCATCCGCACACCACCGAGCATCAGGGTTGGCAGCTATGGGATAAAACCGCTGTCTCATGTACCCGAAATTGGCGGGCACCTGTCGTGCGTACGAGCACAAGTCGGTATCATTTAACTTCGTGAGTTCTTTTGCATCGATAACCACCACCCCGGAATGGCAGCGTCTCAAAGCTCTGGCCGACGAGCAGGATTTCCATCTTCGCTCGTTGTTCCAGTCGGATCCAGATCGTGCCCGGCGGTGGTCTTTTTCTGCCGGCGAGTTGCATCTCGACCTGTCAAAAAACTGGATCGATGACAACATTCATGACCACTTGTTGGCTCTCGCCGAGCGCGCCGGTCTGCGCGAAGCCCGGGAGAGGTTTTTCTCCGGCGCACACATCAACAACACCGAAGATCGCGCTGTCTTACACACCGCGCTCCGGGCACCTGGGTCTTTTCTCTCACAGGGCACACAAGATTTACTCGTAGACGGCCAGAACATCACCCAGGATGTCCACGCCGAACTGGAAAAAATGGAGCGCTTTGCCACTTCCCTGCGGGACGGCACCCGTACCGGGTTTACGGGCAAACAAATCCGGACCATTGTGAACATCGGCATCGGTGGTTCAGATCTCGGCCCAGCCTTTGCCGCACTAGCACTCCAGGAATACAACACCGCAGGAATTCACGCAGAATATGTTTCCAACGTGGATCCAGCGGACATGAACGACACCTTGGGCGTGGTAGATCCAGAAACCACCTTGTTTATCGTCAGTTCAAAATCGTTCGGTACCCAAGAAACACTGTCTAATGCCACGGCTGCTCGGCGTTGGCTCATCGACAAACTCGGCAGCGCGGATGCGGTGGCGCAGCATTTCGTGGCGGTATCTACCAATGCGGACAAGGTCCGCGAATTCGGTATCGACCCAGACAATATGTTTGTTTTCTGGGATTGGGTCGGTGGCCGTTATTCAGTAACTTCCGCGATCGGGTTATCGCTGATGCTGTGCATTGGGCCGGAAGATTTCCGCCGGTTCCTGGATGGCTTTCATGCCATCGACGACTATTTCTATCGCACAGACTTGAGCGATAACGTCGTCGTGCTCATGGGGTTGTTGGGCGTGTGGTACACGAATTTCCACGGAGCAGCCAGCCACGCAATTTTGCCTTATTCGCAGCACCTGCGCCGCTTCCCCGCTTACTTACAGCAACTGACCATGGAATCTAACGGCAAATCCGTGCGCCGTAACGGCACAGGCGTGGACTATACCACCGGCGAAATCTACTGGGGCCAGGCGGGAACCAACGGCCAGCATGCGTTCTTCCAGTTGCTGCACCAGGGCAAGCATCTCATTCCAGCCGATTTCATTGGCTTCGCCCGCCCGCATAATGATTTAGCAGCTATCGACGGTGAAGGTTCTTTACACGATTTGTTGATGAGTAATTTCTTCGCGCAATCAAAAGTCATGGCTTTTGGTCGGACCGCGCAAGAAGTTGCTGCCGAAGGCGTCGCGGAAGAATTAGTCCCCCATCTGGTGATGCCTGGTAACCGTCCCACTACCACGATTCTGGCGCCAAAATTAACCCCGGAGGTACTGGGCAGCCTGATCGCGTTGTACGAGCACATCACCTTTGTGCAAGGCGTGATATGGGACGTGAACTCCTTCGACCAATGGGGAGTTGAGCTCGGAAAAACCCAGGCGGACGAGCTCTTGCCGGCAGTTTCCGGCACGGAAGAAATCGATTCCGGCGACAGTTCGACGGACCACTTGCTGCATTGGTATCGGAAGCAGCGTCAAAACAACAGCTAATCCAGCAACGGTTGGCACTGTGGGCACCACCAGATTATGCGCTCGAGTTCACCGGTGATTCCACCGTGTTGTTTCTGGTCCGGCCCACCGAGTGAATCTGACACGATGAGGCTGCGGCAGCGTCGGCATGGCCGATTATTGCGCCCGAACACATAGGTTGTCTCCCCGGCGCGTTTAATTCCGGTGGTCACCCGTACCGGTTCGTGCCTATTCGCCCACATGATCCGCCGCGCAATCTCCAAAATTTCGGCAACCCGCTCGTAGCCAAGCTTGCCGACGCGACTTGCTGGGTGAACACCAGCTAGAAAACAAATTTCTGCTCGATACTCATTGCCAATACCAACCAGGTTGGTTTGGTCCAGGAGCGCAGTGCCGATGGGGCGATGCGGTTGTTGCATAATTCGGCGTAGCGCCTCTGCGCTACCAGTCTCTCTGGCCTCCCGGCCTTCGTTATCCTGCGCCCCTACATCGCTGTCTACATCGCTGTCTTCCCAATCATCACTTAAAATATCTGGCCCTAAATCTGCGATGAATCGTTGATAATCAGCAACCGGCAGCACGCGCACTAAGCCAAGCTGATGCCCCACGATTTCGATGTCGCGCGGTTGATGCGCAAATCGCAGTACGACCCGCGCGGTGTAGCCAGGCTTGCGCCATTTGTCCCCAACCAGGTGCATCGCCCAGCTGCCTTCCATTTTCAGGTGCGTAGCCAGAATATGCTCCTCGAAAAGCATGAATAAGTATTTTCCATAAGGCCAGATTTTTGTGCAGCGTGCACCAGAGAAATCGTGGGTTGCATAGCGCGGGGTGCGCAGAGAAGTATGCGTGACTGTCTTGCCCACAAGAAATTGCAGGCGCTGGGAGAGCTGCAAGACGGAATCGCCTTCTGGCATATCGAGGCTACCTCCGTTTCAGAGAATTTTCGGTTTCGCTTGTTCGACCAGGACAACAGCCGCCGCACTACATTGTGCAGCGGCCACTGCAGCAAACTCTGCTTGGATCCTTGCACCAACCAATGAAGCAAACTAGTTTCCCAGCCGGATACCTTTCGGGCTGAGTTTAGCGCCATGTTCTCGCATAGAAATTGCCAGTGCGGACCCCAGGATTGCTGTTCCATTGGCTTTTTCGATAATCAACGGGCGGATCCACTCTTTTTCCAATCCAGACTGTAGTGCAGTCACCAATAATTGTGTCGGATCCTGTTCGATGTCTTCTGGTAAAGCTTCGAAAAACGTCGTCAAGGTTTTTCCGCCTCGGCTCAGATGCGCCAAACATAATCCGTCGACAAGCACAACCAGGGCACCAGCAGCACGGGACGGACGCGCACGAGCAGTGCTTCCGGTATCTGCTGTCTCACCGTCCGCACGCGGCCAATCCAAAGCCGCCCCGTAGGGATTCGCCGGATCAGTGGCAGCTATCAGAACTATGCTCGGCTGCGCTGTTCCCGACGGCCACCCGTGTACATCTGGAGCATCATCACAACCACGTAGCCGGTCCACCACTGCGGGCGTCGAAAACTGTGCGGCCCCCAGCCCTTCAATGAAATACCCACGTTGGGCTTTACCTGTGGATTCAAACTCACTCAATACTTTGTATGCCAAGGCGAATCCACCAGGCACATCCTCGGATACAATGCTGCCACGACTGACCACACCATAACGGTCAAGCCAGGCCTCGCCTTGGGCTACCGAGCGTGCCGTGGCGTCAGTGTCGGCAGGTATTGTCAGTGCCCAACGCCCCACCATATCCGGCGGTGTAGCCTGAGCTGACCGGGCGTTCTGCCCGGTGGCGAAACTCGTGCGTCCCAAGCGCAAGCGGGAGCGACGGGGCTGTCGCTTAGCTTTGTGCGCCCTGCCCGCACCACCCGCCAGCCGTGCGCGGAGCGGAGCAAAACTATCCGGGCTGACCATCCCAAGATCAACCAGGCCCCATAGGCCCTCGCGAACTACATCACTAGAATGCAGGCTTAGCTGGTCGACGATTTCCGCAAACAGGTAGCCACCACCATTGTGCAAGACGTCGACAATGGCTTGCTGCACGGCCGACAGATTCGGGTTTTCCCCATCCGCAATTGGCGCGAGCTGCGCCGCATATTCAGCAGGCAGCAACATGATCCAAGGGTCATTGCTCCCAGCTTGCCCCGCTCCCCGGATCAGCACTTCCCCATTACTGGTGAGTTCGTCGAGGTGACGCGGGCTAAAACCGGGTACCCGGGACGGCAGCACCAGATGCTCCCAAGCACTCGCCGGCAACCGTACCCCGGCTAATTGCTCGACTGCTGCGAAAACCCCATCCGCCCCGCGCAGCCCTTGCTCCGTTGCACTGGCGTGGGAAGTACGAGGGCCTGTAGTCCCAACTGTGCCGGACGCAACACCAGGTATCTCGGTTATCTGATGCCAATCTAATAAGAAGCGAGCAAACGCTGACTGACTCACAGGTTTTTGCGCTTTGCGGGCCGCCGCCAACGAGCGCGAACGGATCTGCTTTAATACTCCCGAAGCGCAATATTCCATTTCATCAATGCCTTGGCGGTAGTGTCCTTCCACTAACTCACCGCTGGCAGCTAATCCTTGTACGATATGCCAGGCACTGGAGATACTTAGGCCGAATGCTTGCGCAGCATCGTGTATTACAAATGGGCCTCGTGCCCGAGACCAGCGTTTTAATAATTGTGCGAGAGCATCATCAATGGTCTCAGTAGGTGCCAGCACGCCGGGTGGTACTGGTATTCCTAGGCCGTCGCGAAGCAACGCTGCATCGTGGGATTGCGCCAGATAGTCCTCGCCCACCATGCGCACCAACATCACACGTGAGCCCAACTCGCTCCGGGCTCTGGCGACAGAGATGTCTGCATATTCAGCAAACCGTGCAACCGGGATGGGTCCGATGCGCCGCAGGGTATCGGCTAATTGTTCTGCTGTCTGCGCTCGGCGATCTGGCGCAGTGTGCTGCAGCGATTCATGCACTGCCGTGATCACGCTCGGATCCAAGAGTTCACGTAGCTCCACGGTTCCCAGTAGCTTTGCCAGTAAGCTTGGGTCCAATGACAGCGCCGCTGCCCGTTTCTCAGCCAGTGGGCTATCGCCTTCATACATGAACGCGCCGGTGTAATTAAACAACAATGACGAAGAAAATGGCGACGGTTGCTCCGTGGTCACTTCCGCAATCCGAATATTACGCTGAGCAATAGCACGGGTGACCTCATTTAATGCCGGAAGATCATAGACATCTTGTAAGCATTCGCGCACGGTTTCCAAAATGATAGGAAAGGACGGATACTTCCGTGCCACGTCCAGCAGTTGTTCTGCCTTTTGCCGCTGCTGCCATAGCGGGGCGCGTTTGCCTGGGTTGTAGCGTGGCAATAACAGCGCACGTGCCGCGCATTCACGAAACCGCGAAGCAAATAGTGCAGAATTACCCACTTGATTGGTCACTATGTCTTCGATCTCATCAGTAGTGAAGATAAACAGTGACGCATCTGGCTGCTGCTCGCCTTCAGGCACTCGCAGCACAATGCCGTCATCACCGGCCACTGCTTGGGCATCCATACCGGTGTTGTCCGCAATGCGCGCACCAACCGCTAATGCCCAGGCAGCGTTGACGCCACGTCCAAAAGGGCTGTGCAAGACGACGCGCCAGTCACCGAGTTCATCACGAAAACGTTCCAAAACCAGGGTTTTTTCATCCGGGATCAGTCCCGTTGCTTCGTATTGCTCATCCAAATAACCCAATACGTTGGCTCGCGCACGCTCATCTAACGGAAGCTCATCCAGCAAAGCCTCTCGTTTTCGGTGAGCTTCGCGTCGAAATTCGCCCAAAGCTAAGCCCAGCTCATAAGGGCGTCCTAGCTGATCTCCGCTCCAAAACGGCAGACGCCCCGTGTGGCCCGGCGCGGGAGTCACGATGACTTGATCACGCGTGATGTCTTCGATGCGCCAGCTGCTCGCGCCTAGAGTGAAAACATCCCCGACGCGGGATTCGTACACCATTTCTTCGTCTAGCTCACCTACCCGGCGCGGGGTGGCTTTGCTGGTCGTGTCGCCGCGAGTGGTGCTAGCTCCAGTGGCTGTGTCTGTCGTACCCGCCAGAAAAACCCCGAACATGCCACGATCCGGGATAGTGCCGCCGCTTGTTACCGCCACTCGTTGCGAACCAGGCCGAGTAGACAAAGTGTTGCGCACCCGGTCAAACACAATGCGCGGTTTCAACTCAGAAAAATCGGTACTAGGGTACAGTCCGCTGGCCAGATCTAGCACCGATTCGAAGACTTCGCGGTCCAAATCACGATACGGCCAGGCGCGACGAATAGTAGTAAACCATTCATCTACGTCCAGATCTTCCACTGCTACCGCAGCGATGGTTTGCTGCACCAACACGTCCAGAGGATTGCGTGGAACATGGATCTTTTCGATCAATCCTGGGGCTACCCGGCCGACGGTGACTGCAGTTTGCAAGAGATCCGCGCGGTGCTTCGGGTAAAAATCTCCTTTTGAAACGGCCCCTACGCTGTGGCCGGCGCGGCCAACTCGTTGCAAGGCGGAGGCCACCGACGGCGGTGATTCTACTTGCACTACCTGTTCGACTGCCCCCATATCGATTCCTAGTTCCAATGAACTGGTCGCGACGACAGCTTTCAACGCACCTTGTTTCAGCAGGGATTCTGTCTGCGCACGTTCATCTTTGGAGACCGAACCATGGTGTGCGCGGGCAATAACCGACGGCGCCGTACCCGCGATATCAGTGTGTTTCATCAACTGTGCGGGGTCCCGGCGCGTCGACGCCGACAATGATTCTGGGGCATGCTCGGCGGCATAAAGTTCGTTGAGCCGAGAGGTCAGTCGCTCTGCGGTTCGCCGGGAATTCACGAACACCAGAGTGGAGTTGCATTCCATGATGGTTTGGTAGAGCTCCGCTTCGATATGCGGCCAGATTGATTTCGCGGTTGGCAACGCCGAATCACTAGCAAACGCCGAATCACTAGCAAAGGTAGGGCTAGCAGCGTCGGGCGCACCACCGCTGCTTAGCCCCAATGGATCATCGACCGTCATCTCCCCAATCGTCGAGGCTTGTTCCGGCACCGGTAAATCTGACATGTCATCTACCGGCACGCGCACAGCAAGTTCCCAAGCCTTCTGCGCTGGTGGCGCGACAATTTCCACGGCTCGGTCACCACCCAAAAACTGCGCCACGGATTCAATCGGGCGCACCGTGGCAGACAAACCGATTCGTTGTGGGTCGTCGGCGATGCGCGCCAATCGTTCCAGTGTGAGCGCTAGGTGCACCCCACGTTTACTACCGGCTAGCGCATGGATTTCATCCACTATCACGGTGGTTACGGTCGTTAAAATCCCGGCGGCTTTACTTGTGAGCATGAGATAAGCCGATTCGGGGGTTGTGATCAAAATATCTGGCGGGCGACGCAGTTGCCGCGCGCGTTCTGCTTGCGGAGTATCACCACTGCGCACTCCAATGCTGACCGCTGGGGTATCCATACCAAGACGTTGTGCAACCCGCTCAATGCCGGTCAATGGGGCGTGTAAGTTTCGTTCGACGTCGACGCCCAAGGCTTTCAGCGGCGAAATATACAACACCTTAACCCCGGGTTTGCCTGCGTCGGCAAGAGAGAGCTGGCTGTTTCCAACCGGCAGGCTAAGCTGACCATCGCCAGCGATGAGCCCGTTAAGCGCCCAAAAGAACGCCGCCAGGGTTTTACCAGACCCCGTTGGGGCCACAACCAGCGCGTTTTTCCCTGCAGAAACCGCTTGCCAGGCTTGTTGTTGCACGGGCGTGGGCCGAGCAAAGACTTCACGAAACCAGCCTGCCACTGGCGGGCTGAAACGAGATAGGACGTCATCAGGCATGAGGCCCACTCTACGGCTACAGTATGGGGCATGACAGGCGTGTTATCAGATGTTCGACTCACCAACCTTTTGGCCCAAGGTTCCGGGGAAATTCTCAAAGGAATCCGCGGGGTTGGTTTGTTGCGGGATAAGGAGCTCGCACAAGCTGGTGACGAGCTGGCCCAAAACTGGATCGCGCGCGTGCTTGCTCAGCATCGCCCAGACGATGGTTTTTTATCCGAGGAGGCCAAGGATAATCCCACGCGGCTGCAGAAAAAACGAGTGTGGATTGTCGACCCGCTCGATGGCACAAAAGAGTTCGCCACCGGCCGCCAGGACTGGGCCGTGCATATCGCGCTAGTCGAAGACGGGGTGCCGCTGCATGCCGCAGTCGGCCTACCTGACCTAGGTGTGGTGTTCCGTTCGTCTGAGGTGCGCGCGGTATCCGGTCCGTTTTCGCGACGCATTGTGGTTTCGCGTAATCGCCCTCCGGAAATTGCAGACTACGTCGGCAAGCACATGGGTTTGCAGACCGTAAGGCTGGGTTCTGCCGGCGCTAAAGCAATGAAAGTCCTGCTAGGCGACGTTGATGCCTATATCCATTCCGGTGGACAATATGAGTGGGACCAGGCCGCGCCCGTCGGAGTGGCCCAAGCGGCCGGTTTGCACGTTAGCCGCCTGGACGGTTCGCAGCACCGGTTCAACCGCGCCGATACCTATATCCCGGATTTGTTGATCTGCCGGAAAGAACTTGCCGACGACATGTTGGGCCATATCGCGGATTACAAAGCAGCCAACGGCCGCTATTAATCGTTAACTGTCTATGGCTAGTTGTTCATGCCTGGTTGTTCATGTCTAGCTGTACAAGACTGGTGGTACATGACCGATTGTTAATCGACAGCGATGGGTACGCGCTAGTAAACTATGGCTCATGACTAAGCCGGCAACTAGCTCCGAAACTGACCCCACGAGTAGCGCCCATCCCCAAGCCGCTAGCAATACGATCTGCACTCCCTACGAGGATTTATTGCGCGATGTCCTAAACAACGGCACCGCTAAGCAGGACCGCACTGGCACCGGGACCACCAGTGTGTTCGGCCGACAGTTGCGGTATAACTTAGCCGAATCCTTCCCACTTTTGACCACTAAAAAAGTCTATTTCCACGCGGTAGTCGGTGAGCTGTTGTGGTTTTTGCGCGGCGATTCCAACGTGGCGTGGTTGCAGGACAACGGTGTGCGCATTTGGAATGAATGGGCCGATGATAACGGTGAATTAGGGCCGGTTTATGGCGTGCAATGGCGTTCGTGGCCAACCCCAGATGGCGGGCATATCGACCAAATCGCCCAAGCCGTCCAAAACCTGCGAAAAAACCCGGATTCACGGCGCATGGTAGTCAGTGCTTGGAACGTCGCCGAGTTGGATGACATGGCATTAATGCCCTGCCATTTATTGTTCCAATTGTACGTCGCGGACGGCAAGCTCTCACTACAGGTTTACCAGCGCAGCGCGGACCTATTTTTAGGTGTGCCTTTCAACATCGCTTCCTACGCTTTACTGACGCATATGCTCGCCCAACAGGCTGGGTTGGAGGTCGGCGAGCTGATCTGGACCGGTGGCGACTGCCATATCTACAACGATCACTTCGATCAGGTCCGTGAGCAACTACGCCGCGAGCCACGCGCTTACCCACAACTGCGTTTGCGCAAAGCTGCCAGCATTTTCGATTATGATTTTTCCGATATCGCGGTCGAGGGCTATGATCCGCACCCGTCGATCAAAGCACAGGTCTCGGTGTAGTGACCATGTTGGGAGCAATTTGGGCGCAATCACTCGACGGGATCATTGGCGACGGCGTGGCGATGCCGTGGCATGTGCCGGAGGATCTCGCGCATTTCAAAGAAATCACCACAGGTGCACCGGTGATCATGGGACGCAAGACATGGCAGTCGCTTCCCCAGCAGTTCCGCCCACTACCTGGGCGGGACAACTACGTATTGTCGTCGGCAAGCCCAGGTAGTTGGTCTGCCGGCGCTGAGGTTATCGGCTCGCTTGCCGACGTCGCGCAGTTACACACTGCATGGATTCTGGGCGGTGGCAAAGTCTACGAGGCGACCTTGGGCGATGTCGACCGGTTAGAGATCACCCTGATGGGGGCGAATATTGGTAGCATTTATGGGCAGCGGGCCGTGTATGCTCCCGATGTTCCCGATGATTTCGGTCTGGTAGCAGATAGCGATTGGCAAGTCTCTGCGAATGGACACTTGCAAATTCCGGGGCATGAGCCCAGTGATTTACCGCTCAAGTATCGATTCTTAACCTACGAACGAAAGGCTGCAGCCTAAATGTCTGACGTACAAATTCCGGAAACTTCCCACGACGTAACCATCTTCGCTGCCAGCTGGTGCCCGTTTTGCCGCAAGCTGATCGGTGATTTGGAAGCCAATGGCACCCCATTTGCGGTGATCGATCCAGACTCGGAAGAAGGCCAAGCCAAAAACGCCAACCCATGGATCGAGTCTGTCAACGATGGCAACCGCATCATTCCAACGGTGCTGTTTTCTGATGGTTCCTCGATGACGAACCCACCTGCCAGTGATGTAGCGAAGAAATTGCAAGAACTACAAGGCTAACGCTGTAGTGTCGATGACAAACTGTTGCTTGCGCCAGCGCCACACCCGCGCGTTCGCCCGAAATTTTCGTGTGCGCTAAGCTAATGGCTGGCCGGAATACCCGGCCAGTGTCGGCCCCAGTAGCTCAGGGGATAGAGCACGGCTCTCCTAAAGCCGGTGTCGGTGGTTCGAATCCACTCTGGGGCACATTCTTCTCTGGGATATTTCGTGTTATCTCGAGACATCATTCCTATGATGGCTCGAGATTTCTCGTTTTCTCGGGTGCTTAGGCCTTGGTTTTAGGGATTTTATGAGGTCTGTGCAAAGTCTATTGCAGCCCAGACCGGTTCACTGATTCACGCCTTTGCAACGTTTTATTTTTTGAGAGTTTCTACTCCTGAACTCCTAGCTCCCCGAAACGATAACTTAGCGCACCAGCACTCGCGTTTTAACCCCGAAACTGTTGTTACTACTGATATTATTGTGACGATTGTTCATTCCTGATTGGAGGAATCTTGATGAATACCGGTCGCAATTTCAGCCGACGCTCTCTACTCCGCACTACCGGCGCCCTCGCGATAGCTGGTGCTTTTGCCAGCACCAGCACAACTATCGCTACCCCACACGCTGCAGCAGCAAACGGCCCTGGCCCGATCTTGGGCCGGGTGCTCGATTACGCCGCCGGCGTACCTTCTGCCCGTGCCATCAAGGACGGCGGCTTCCTCGGTGCCGTACGCTATGTCTCTGAACGCCGACCAGGCGCAGAGTGGATGCTAGGCAAACCCGTCAGCGCCACGGAAACCAACAACCTGGCAGCACTCGGCCTGGAAACCGCCTCGGTTTACCAATTCGGCCGCGCCGCAACTGCAGACTGGAAACAAGGCGCCTTAGGCGCCGCCACCCACGCCCCAAAGGCGATCGCTTTACATCGCAGCGCAGGTGGCCCAACCGGCCGTCCTATCTATATTGCAATTGACGACAACCCCACCCGGGGCGAATACGATTCTTTGATTGCCCCCTACCTCCGCGCTTTTGAAGCACTACTGAAGGCTGCCGGATATTCTGCCGGAATCTACGGCAACTACAACGTCATCGACTGGGCTATCAAAGATGGCATTGGCTCCTACTTCTGGATGCATGACTGGGGTTCTGGAGGGAAAATCCACCCGCGCACGACTATCCATCAGCTGCCGCAGAATAAGCAGCAAACCATTGGTGGCGTGGTCTGCGACATTAATAATGTCTACGCCCATGATTGGGGCCAGTGGAAGCCAGGCGTTGCTTCGGGTGCTGGTCAGGGCGCACAGAATAACCAGGGCAACGGCAACAACCAGGCGCGCCCACAAGACCAACAGCCTGGCCCATCCCCTGCTATCCCAGGCAGCTCAAACACAATCCCTAGCGCTGCCGAATTGCAGAAACTTAGCTCCGACCCTGCGATACAACAAGGTGCGCGCACCCTGCAAGAGTTAATCAAACTCGCACAAGATAACGCGCACCTCGCGAAACAGTTCGGCCTGTAAAAGCCTAGGTTTCCTAGGCTTTTGGCCCTAGCTCGTCCGGCAGACTAGTTTTCTGCTGGAACCGAGCGCTCCTCTGGCCCGTTGTATGCCGACAGCGGGCGGATCAGTGAGTTGTTTTCGTACTGCTCCAAGATGTGTGCCGTCCAGCCCGTGATACGTGCCATCACAAAAACTGGGGTGAAAAATTCGATCTCTAATCCCAACAGATAGTAGGCAGGACCAGCCGGGAAATCCAGGTTTGGTTTGATCTTGATGGAAGTATTTTCCTCCATCGTTTTGGCCATGATGTCGTACATCTCAACCCATTTGTCCGCGCCTGGAGTGTTAGCCGCGAGCTTTTTGAATGCGGCTTCCATCGTCGGCACCCGGGAGTCGCCGGTTTTATATACGCGGTGGCCGAAACCCATGACTACTTGTTTGCTGGCTAAACGATCTTTACACCACTGCTCTGCCTTGGTCGGATCACCGATTTTGATCATGTTATGCATCACAGCTTCATTCGCACCACCGTGCAATGGCCCCTTCAAAGCACCGATACCACCGGTCACCGCGGAATATACGTCGGAGGTCGTAGAGGTAATCACGCGTGAGCTAAACGTCGAGGCGTTAAAGGAATGTTCTGCGTACAGGATCAGAGATCGGTCAAAGGCTTGGATGGCTTCTTTCTGCAACGCCGGAGAATTATCCTCATCTCCGAATACCATCCACAAAAAGTTTTCGGCAAAGCCTTTTTCTTTCGACGGCTCCACATATCCCTTGCCCTTACGGCGGCGGATATCCAACGCGACAGCAGTGGGGAATTTCGCGAGCAGACGCAGCCCAATCTCGCGGATATGGTCGGCATCGCGCGTGAAATGGTCATCGAACTGGCCTACGAACGAAGTAAACGTCCGCAGCGTGTCCATCGGGTGGGCATCTTTCGGCATCGATTCAATCAGGTTGATCTCTGCCTCAGTCAATCCGCGCAATTCACGCTCGGAAGCAGCAAATTCTTCCAGCTGCCCGGAGTCAGGTAGCTCGCCGTTCCACAGCAAATAGGCTACTTCTTCAAAACTGCAGTGCTTCGCCAACTCTTGCACGGGATAGCCCGCATAAGTCAATGAGTTGGTCTCTGGCATTACCTTCGAGACCGCGGTGTAGTCGGCCACGACCCCGTACAGGCCCTTACGAATTTCAGATTTGGTAGTCATTACAAGCTCCTTCCTGAGCTTTTGCTAGAACGGCGATGCTGACCTGCACGCCGTATTGATCGCTTAGATCACAGGTTCTGCTCCGGTGAATAGGTGAATACGTCTTGGTCGAATGCGTTGTAGTCCTCGTAGCACACGAGTTCGTACAGCCGCGATCGGTGCTGCATATCGTCCAACCAGGATTTCTGGTCGCCGTTGTGGTCCAGGTCGCGCAGGAAGCGTTCCGTGGCCCCCATAGCAACCCGAAACGACGAAACCGGCCAGATCACGGCGTTATAGCCGATTGATTCCAGTGTTTTCGCGTTTTGCAGTTCGGTCTTGCCGAATTCCGTCATATTCGCCAGCAAGGGCGTGTCGACGGCCGCGCGGAATTTTTCAAAGTCTTCCGTGGTGCGCAATGCTTCAGTAAAAATCAGATCCGCGCCGGCTTCGGCATATGCTTTTGCACGGTCGATAGCATCATCGATGCCGTTGACGCCTGCAGCGTCTGTGCGGGCGCAGATCACGAAATCCTCGTCGCGCCGCTGGCCGACAGCTGCCGAAATGCGGCGCACCATTAACTCGGTCGATACGACTTCTTTGCCGTCCAGATGTCCACAGCGCTTTGGGTTGACCTGGTCTTCCAAGTGACAACCTGCCAGTCCCGCGTCTTCCAGCGCGGAAATGGTGCGGGCTGCCGACATGGGCTCACCAAAACCGGTATCGGCATCAACCAACACAGGCAATTCAGTCGCTCGTGCGATCTGGCCGGAACGCTGTGCGACCTCGGTGAGCGTCGTCAAACCAATATCTGGTAATCCGAGGTCATTTGCAAGTACCGCACCAGAGACGTATACGCCGGGAAAGCCACCGATGTCTTCGATAAGCTTCGCAGTCAGCGGGTTAAAGGCGCCCGGCAACGTAGTGATCTGCGGTGCGTTCAGGGACTCACGGAAATTCTTGCGCTTCTGGTTTGCAGTGGTTTGGGAAGAAAATAATCCCGTCATTAGAAAATCCCCTTCGGTGTCTGTGGAGCCTGGGCCAACACGTCGTCAGAAACCTGGATATTCAGCTCACGAAGGTCGATAAGGTTTTCCAGGTTGTCAACAGCTGCCAGGAATCGCTCCTGTTCTTCCTCAGAGACGATGCCCTCTGCCAGAGTTCGGAACTTAGTGCGGTAATTCTCGCGCTCGAATGGGCGTGCGCCAAGTGGGTGAGCATCGGCAACCGCCATCTCGTCTTCCACAACGGTGCCATCTTTAAAGGTGATAACAGCCTTGGCACCAAAGGCCTTTTCGTTTGGGTCCGTCGAATGGTAGCGCTTCGTCCACGCTGGGTCTTCCACGGTTGAGACCTTGTGCCACAGTTCGACGGTGTCTGCCCTCTGTGCGCGCTCGGGTGCGTAACTGTCAATGTGGTGCCAGTCTCCATCTTGCAGTGCTACCGCAAAGATGTACATGATCGAGTGATCCAGCGTCTCACGGGATGCATGCGGATCCATCTTTTGTGGATCGTTGGCACCGGTACCGATGACATAGTGGGTGTGATGCGAAGTGTGCAGCACGATAGATTCGATATCGGCGATATCCAGGCCCTTGTCTTCCAAAGCCTTCTTCATCCGGCGTGCCAAGTCAATTGGAGCCTGCGATTGATATTCTGCGGAGTGCTCTTTGGTGTAGGTCTCCAGGATGGCGCGCTTTTCCTCACCTTCATCAGGCAGGGGAACGGTATAAGTTTTGTCTGGAGAATGCAGCATCCAGGCGATGAATCCGTCTTCACCTTCCCAAATCGGCGCCGGTGCACCCTCCCCACGCATAGTGCGGTCGACAGCTTCGATTGCCATCTTGCCGGCAAACGCTGGAGCGTAGGCCTTCCACGATGAAATCAAACCCTTACGGGACTGACGAGTGGCTGTGGTGGTGTGCAGTGCCTGGCCGATAGCCTGGTAAATGGTGTCCACATCCAGGTTCAGCATGGTACCGATGCCAGCAGCTACCGACGGCCCGAGATGCGCAACGTGGTCAATCTTGAACTCATGCAAGCAGATGCCCTTGACCAGATTGACTTGGATTTCGTATCCGGTAGCGATTCCGCGGATCAATGCTTTACCATCGAGTCTCTTGTGCTGGGCAACAGCTAAAATCGGTGGAATATTATCGCCTGGGTGGGAGTATTCCGCCGCCAAGAAAGTATCGTGAAAGTCTAATTCACGCACCGCAGTGCCGTTAGCAAGAGCAGCCCATTCTGCGGAATAGTTACCGTCCACGCCGAATACAGTCGCTCCCCCATTGCTAACCGGGTGCGCGGTAGCCATAGTGCGCGCAGAGGTTACAGGACGGCGAACCAGCGAAGCCATTGCGACCGAAGCGTTGTCGATAAGCCGGTTTTTGATCATTTCAGCAGTATCAGACGGAACCTCGACAGGATCAGCAGCAACCTTGGCAATCTTGTGCGCCAAATGCTCCTCATACGGGAAGTCTTCTGCAGAAGGTCTAGTTCGCACTTCGTGGTCGATCATGATGTGACGCGAGTCCTTTCAGGTATGAATATGATATGGATTACAAAGTTATCCTAACATGATTCAACCCGCAATAGGTCTGGCTGGATCGACAACAGCCAGGGGCAAACAGCGTTATTTCAGATACGGAATAAACTGTTTCTCAGCGATTTCGGAGAGGTCATCTGCGCTACCGGTGATTGCGGCAGCAGCTACAAAATCTTTACCGAACGAGACCGAGGAATGCAGGCTGCGATCGTCCGACCAGCCCCATTTCGTCCCTTGCACTCCAGGCAACTTGGCGGTACCAAAATCCTGCTCATACCCGTCAGCTGCCACGGGGACCGTACGTTTCATCATCTCTAGCAGTGGATGTTTCGGATCTTCATCTTTGATTTGTGCGATGAAGCTGACTACGTCGTAGGTAGACGTGACAGAAAAACCCCACTTGGTGCCGGCTCGCGTCGAAAACAATCGATAGTCTTCTGCAACTTCGTCGATGGATTCCGGATATTGCGCCCACAGCTTGTCGGCCGCCGCATCACTCGATTCGGTAATCATAGCGTCGACAAGCTTTCTATCTGATTCATCGCCATTTTCTAGGACATATTCCGCTATAAACAGTTTCACCAAGGATAAGGCCGGGCGCGCCATGCGATCGCTGGTGCTGCCAAGCTTGGAATTATCAGAAAATCGATACAACGTGAACTGGCTACCCTGTTGATTTTCCACGAAATCAATTTTCTTCGGACGCAAGATATTGCTGCCCTCAGTTAGTTCAGAACGATTAGCCTTCTTCGACCCCCCGGAAGCTGGCTCTGCTTTTTCTTCACCTGACCCAAAACTTGCGGAATCGTTGTCCCTGGTTTTAGCAACGTCATGCCCACTTCGAGCGATGGAAGCTCGGGCATCAGATAATTCTCCGTTCGGGCTGACCGACAGATGCGAAGCACTCATTCCGCTATGGGAGCCAACGAACGCCACAGCGACGATCACCGCCACTGCCGATGTTAAGAGGCCCCAACTCAAAACCTTAATCCCGAGCAGTCCAGAACCAGACTGAACGGCTGAAACCTGCGGCGTCGATGAGGTGGAACCTGTGTTTCCGAAATCTTTTGAGCGCGTCACAAATACATATCCTACAAAAGCAAAATCCCTTAACGTTAACCTACGCTAAGGGATTTCTGTGGAGAGCTAGCAGTCACTAGCTAGTTCGCTGCGAGCAGCTTTAATGATCAACTGGCGCTTCCACACCTACGCCTGTCATCGAACGAACTTCCATTTCTGCTGCCAAATGGTCAAGGTTGTCCGGCTTAGAGAGCACGGTACCCAAGTAACCAGCCAGGAAGGCCAGTGGAATGGAAACCAGACCCGGAGAAGTCAGTGGGAAGATTGCCCAGTCTGCGCCCGGCACCATCGAAGATTCGGTGCCAGAAACGGCTGGCGAGAAGAAAATCAACAACAGGGAACCGATTAGACCGGTGTACATCGACGCGATAGCACCGGTGGTATTGAATTTGCGCCAGTACAACGAGTACAGGATCGTCGGCAAGTTTGCGGAGGCTGCAATAGCGAAGGCCAACGAAACCAAGAAAGCCACGTTCTGCTCCATCGCCAAGATACCCAGGATAACCGAGGCAATTCCAAGCACGATCACAGTGATGCGGGAAATACGAACCTGGGATTCTTCCGATGCCTCACCGTCGCGAAGCACCGCGTCATAAATATCGTGAGCCACCGAAGCGGATGCCGTAATCGTCAAACCTGCCACGACCGCAAGCACTGTTGCGAATGCCACCGCGGCAACGACGGCCATAAAGATTGGTCCCATCAATTCAAGGGCCAGCAGTGGTGCAGCCGCATTTGCGCCACCTGGGGCGGCAACGATGATATCCGGGCCAACCAGTGCCGCCGCTCCGTAACCCAGAACCAAGGTCATCAGATAGAACGAGCCGATAATGACAATAGCCCAGGTCACTGAGCGACGCGCCTCGACCGCAGTAGGAACGGTGTAGAAACGCATCAGCACGTGTGGCAGGCCACCAACACCGAAGAGCAGTGAAACACCCAATGAAATGAAGTCCAACTGCGTCCAAATATCCGAACCATATTTCAAACCTGGTTTCATGATGTCTTCCGCCTCATAGGCGCGTTCGGCCAGGAATGCAGAGTTACGGTGGGTTTCTATTGCCTGATCAAACAGCGTGGTGAAGCCACCACCAGCAGCGATAAAGGTCAAGATAATCATGACAACTACAGCAGTAACCAGCAAAACAGCTTTAATCATCTGCACATAGGTTGTGCCCTTCATTCCGCCGATTAGCACGTATGCGGTCATAACCGCACCGACGATACCGACGGTAATGTACTGCCACACTTTTTGATCCAGTCCAAGAAGAACCGAAACCAGTGAACCGGCACCAGCCATCTGCGCAACCAAGTAGAACAGCGAAACGAATACTGTGGCGATAGCAGCGGCCAGACGGACAGGTTTTTGCCGTAACCGGAACGAAAGTACGTCGGCCATGGTGAATCGACCCACGTTACGCATTGGTTCAGCAACCAGCAACAACGCAAACAACCATGCTACGAAGAAACCGATGGAATACAAGAATCCGTCGTAGCCATACAATGCGATTGCGCCGACAATGCCGAGGAATGACGCCGCAGATAGGTAATCACCCGAAATCGCCAAACCGTTTTGGCGTCCGGAGAACTGTCCACCACCAGTATAAAAGTCGGAAGCTTCTGAAGTGGTCTTACCAGCGCGCGTCACGATCGCCATGGTGACGATGATAAAGCCGGCAAAAACGGCAATATTGATCAACGGGTTACCCGCATCAAGGCCCTGTTCAGCTGCTGCCTGGGCTACGGTGGTCACGTTTGTACTTGCCTGTGCAAGCGAAGCGGAAAACATAGCTTAGCCCTCCATTTTCTCACGGATGGCCGACTGACGCGGCTCCAGGTTTTTATTAGCAAATTTCACATACATCCAGGTGATCATGAACGTCGTAACAAATTGGGCAATGCCAAGCACCAGCCCGATGTTGAAGCCGCCGCCAACCTCAAGGGCCATGGCTTCTGGGAAGAACGTGGCGACCACGAGGTATGCGAAAAACCACAACAGAGCGAGAATAATCGCGGGGAACGTAAACCCGCGGAAACGGGTTTTAAGATCGGCAAATTCTTCTGATTTGCTCATCGCAATAAATTCTTCAGACGTAGCTTTACGCCGGGGGTTATTGGAAGGAGCTCCTGCCATAATCTCTCCTATTACTTCTGGGCGACGTTTCCACGTCACATTCCTGTTCACTTCACTGTGAAACACTGCCCGCGCATGAATACGGGCAAGACTTTGGTGCGAAGTACATGTTACCTTGCTTACAGTGACCGGAATAACTTGGCCCCCATCACAGGAAGGTTTCATGAAGGAAATTACCCCCGTTGGATATATCTACCTGCAGGAATCAATTTTCAGACCATCCCCCGTGAAGCATTCATACAGATAGACCACACCACCATGTGACCAAACTTTCTGTGACAGAGCTGAGTTCGCAGGAATGCTGCTACCCAGCCTTCGCAGAATAAAAGCCGAGCTAATGTCGAAATCCCCCCCGTACGCTGAAAGCTTAAAGCCCCCCGTGCCGTACACTAAAAGCTCTATGCCTGATCCGGGAACGTAGCAGGATCACCGAAGATTCGACCGAAACCGGGCATGCCCGCTAGGGCATCAATGGTTGTCGTATCTTCTGGCAGAAGCCGTAGATCGATCGCGCCAGCATTTTCTGCCAACCGTTCACGGGACGAGGCCTTTGGCACGACAGATATCTCTTTGTCCAACAGATAGCGCAGTACAACTTGGGCCACGGACGCCCCAACGCGTTCAGCAATCATTTCCAACTGTGGGTTTTGCAAGACAATACCACGAGCTAATGGCGACCACGCTTCTACCCTGGTACCAATTTTCTGATTTGCAGCGAGCTGCTCTGGCTGATGAAAGCCTGGGTGTAATTCAATCTGATTGAGGCTGGGCGCACTGCCAGTCGCTGCAACCAACTTCTCGAGGTGTTCTGCATTGAAATTCGCGACACCTGCGGAAACTAGTTCATCAGTCTCGCTAATCTCTAAGAGCGATTCCCAGGTTTCGACGTATTTGCCGCCCTGAGGGTACGGCCAATGGATTAAGAAATTATCGAGGTAGCCAACGTCCAGTCTGCGTAATGAATCGCTAAAACCTTGTTTTGCTTCTGCCTTACCGTGTTGGTCGTGCCAAAGTTTGCTGACAACATACAGTTCTTCACGAGTAACATCACCAGCTTTAATAGCATCGTTTAAAGCTCGCCCGACGGCTTCTTCATTGTCGTAAATTCGTGCGGTATCAAAATGTCGGTAGCCAAGTTCGATAGCTGTCCGCACGATTGACTCAACTTTGTCTGGAGAAATTTTGTAGGTCCCCAAACCGAGTTGCGGCATGCTGGCGGAATCATTCAAATCAAAAGTCGGCATAGGCTGTGGATTAGACATAGTTCCCATAATGCCAGCGAACGCAAAAAGGCGCCGAGATCGCAACTGCGATCCCCGGCGCCTCACGCGTACCTGTTAATTTAATTTTCTTCGTTGACTGACAACAAATCGATCATGAAAACCAAAGTGCGGCCAGACAGAGGGTGCCCACCGCCTGCAGGCCCATAAGCTTTGTCTGGCGGAATGATCAGTTGGCGGCGGCCACCAACCTTCATACCAGGAATGCCTTCTTGCCACCCGGCAATCAGACCCTGCAACGGGAATTCAATGGACTGCCCACGATCCCAGGAAGAGTCGAATTCCTGGCCGGTTTCGTAATCGACTCCGACGTAGTGCACCTCAACAAAGCATCCCGGCTTTGCCTCGTGTCCGTCTCCAACAACGATGTCCTCGGAAACGAGATCACCCGGTGCTGGGCCCGAAAACTCTTGAATCTCGGGTTTTTCCATTGCCATAATTCTCCTTGCAAACTGGGAAATATCTTCTCGCTGACCGGAATAGTCAGCACTGCTCTATACAGCGGATGTGCTGATACCTTTCAACGATGGAAAGCGGCAGCCAAAAAAGCTGGACCTAGCGGAACTAGATCCAGCCTAGGCGTTTAGCAGGCGTTAGCCAGGAATGACGCGCCTGCCACACGCAGAAGGTTTAGCGCTGATCCAGTGATGGGACGTCACGACGGCTCTCACCGGTGTAAATCTGACGCGGACGGTTAATCTTCGTCTGCTCAGTCAACTGTTCACGGTACTGGGCGATCCATCCCGGCAGACGACCCATGGCAAACAGAACGGTAAAGAAGTCCGTTGGGAAGCCCATGGCGCGATAAATCAGGCCGGTGTAGAAGTCGACGTTCGGATACAGCTTACGCTCAACGAAGTAATCGTCGTTAAGAGCAATTTCCTCAAGCTTCATAGCCAAATCCAGCATTGGATCGCCGCCCAAGTGCTCCAGAATCTCATGTGCGGATTCTTTGACGATGGCTGCGCGTGGGTCGTAGTTCTTGTACACGCGGTGACCGAAGCCCATCAGGCGAACGCCCTTTTCCTTGTTCTTCACGCGGTTCATGAACTCAGTTGCATCACCATCGTGGTTGTTCTGAATGTCATCCAACATCTCCAGAACGGCCTGGTTGGCACCACCGTGCAATGGGCCAGACAAAGCGTTAATACCGCCAGCGATCGAAACAAACATGTTGGCCTGCGCCGAACCAACCATACGTACGGTGGAAGTAGAACAGTTTTGCTCGTGATCAGCGTGCAGAATGAGCAGCTTATCCAGCGCCTTAGCCAAGACTGGGTCTACGTCGTACTTCTCGGTTGGGTAGCCAAACATCATGCGCAGGAAGTTCGAGGCTGGATCCAGAGAGTTATCTGGGTACATGTACGGCTTACCCTGCGAAGCCCGGTATGCATATGCGGCCAGCATAGGAACCTTAGCCAACAGGCGAATGGTAGCCTTGTCCAGCTGTTTTTCGTCCAGTGGGTTCAGCTCATTTTGGTAATAGGTCGACAGAATGTTAACGGAAGATGCCAACACTGCCATTGGGTGTGCATCCCTCGGGAAGATATTGAACTGCGCCTTGAAATCCTCATCCAACAAAGTGTGGCGCAGAATATCATCATTCCAGGAATCGAGTTGCTCTTTGTTCGGCAGCTCGCCCTTAATCAGCAGATAAGCAACTTCATTGAAGCTACAGTTGTTAGCCAAGTCCGCAATGTCGTAACCACGGTGGCGCAAAATTCCTTCATCACCATCAATAAAGGTGATTTTAGATTCAGTCGAACCTGTAGATACATAGCCCGGATCGTAAGTTACATACCCCGTTTCGCCGAGCATCTTCCCCAGGCTAAGACCTGAGTTGCCCTCAGTTGCTTTAACGATTGGCAGTTCGTACTCACCACCAGGGTAGTGAAGTACAGCCTTGTCATTATTGTCAGAAGCCACAATGAACCTTTCGCTAATTGGTTGAATCGCAATGTTCGATGATACGGAAAACGACTCACCTACGGTGGACACGGTCAATGTGAGCCGCATCCTGGTGACACTCATACTACCAAACTATGTGACGCCATCAACATTCTTTCCGCTCTAGTGGCCCAAAACTCCAGCCCCTACCCACGTCTGAGTTCTTCACAGCATATAGTGAATAGAGCACGCTAGATCTTGCTAGACGTGACTGAATACGCCGTCGTTATCAGGAAAGGCCATTGTTGGACATGGATTCTGCGAACCAACTCACTTTGCCCGAGCATTTAATCCCTTCTGATGGACGCTTCGGCTGTGGCCCATCCAAGGTTCAGCCACACCAGATCCAAGCCGTCGTCGACGGAGCCAACAATATTATCGGCACTTCTCACCGACAACCGGCGGTAAAGAATGTGGTTGGGAGTATCCGCGAAGGGTTAGCCAAGCTGTTCAACATCCCAGAAGGATACGAAGTCATCATGTCTGTTGGTGGCGCGACAGCCTTTTGGGATGCCGCAACCTACGGATTGATCAAGAACAAGTCTGGCCACCTAAGCTTCGGGGAGTTTTCCGCGAAGTTTGCCAAGGCATCACAGCTGGCCCCCTGGCTGGATGAGCCCACCATCATCAAAGAAGAGCCCGGCCGCGCTCCCGAGCCACAAGACATGGAAGATTGCGATGTCATCGCATGGGCGCATAACGAAACCTCTACCGGCGCAATGGTGCCCGTAACCCGGCCGGAAAATAGCGATGCACTCGTCGTCGTAGACGCCACCTCTGGCGCCGGAGGTCTCGCTGTCGACATTGCGCAAACCGACGTCTACTATTTCTCACCGCAGAAGTGTTTCGCTTCCGATGGCGGGCTGTGGTGTGCCATCGTCTCCCCCGCCGCGATCGAACGCATCAAGGAAATCAAAGAATCTGGGCGCTTCATCCCCGCATTTTTGGACTTGCAGACAGCTGTCGATAATTCACGGAAAAACCAAACCTACAACACACCGGCTGTCGCCACGCTGCTCATGCTTGATGCACAGATCAAATGGATGAACGCCAACGGTGGTTTAGCTGGCATGGTAAATCGCACCCAAGAATCTGCGCGAATTCTGTATGACTGGGCAACCCAGCGAAAAGAAACCACCCCGTTCGTTGGCGAAGAAGATGCCCGCTCTCTCGTCGTCGGCACGATCGATTTCGATGACTCCGTTGACGCAGCACAACTGGCAAAAAATTTGCGCAACAACGGCATCGTGGATGTGGAGCCATACCGCAAACTTGGACGAAACCAACTGCGCGTCGGCATGTTCCCGGCAATTGAGCCCGGCGACATCTCTGTCCTCACCCGCGCTATCGATTATATTCTCGATAACGGTAGTGAGAACCGGTAGGATTCTCTGCAGCTACTGCACACTAAGGAGTCAGGTATGCACCAGTTAGCATTCAAAGGCCACGACCCGCGTGCCTCTGTTTTGTACTTAAGCGACGAGTCTGGTCAGAGTTTCGAGCTTCCAGTCAGCGATGAGTTGCTACGTGCTTTAGGCGTACATAAAACACAATCGCAAGCTGCTGGTGCATCTGATTCCGCTGGTTCTTCTGTAACGATTATCGACCAAACAGACCCAACCGCCTCTAACGCGCAAAACGAACGCTCGCAGGACAACGCGACAACCGGGCGCAACACGACAACCGGGCAAGGGCAAAATGACGAGCAACCAGCACCAGCAGAAAACGATACTGCCAACAACGCCGGTGCTGGTGCCGGTGCCGACGCTGGTGCTGCAAACCTAACCGCGGTTCCTGACACCGCAGAGCAGCAAGATTCTGCCGCGCAAAACAGCCACGAAAGCCAGCAACATGCCAATTCGACCCCGGGCCAGGGACAATCGAAGCCGCAGGTGCCGCACGTGGTTCCCACTGGTTCTTCAGCTGGCAGTGGCATGCCCGACCGTGACCGTTCCCGCAACCAACCAATGTCGATGCGCCCGAATCAAATCCAACAGCGCATTCGTGCCGGTGCCAGTGCACAAGAACTTGCCGACGAAATGGGCGTAGACATATCCCGCGTAGAACCTTTCGCACATCCGGTAGTTCTAGAACGCGAACGTATCGCAGAACTCGCCAAACAAGCCCACCCAGTACGCGACGGCGGCCCGGATCGTCTTAGCCTGTGGGAGGTCCTGGCCACTGCTTTCGCCGCACGCGGACATTCGCTGGCAGACTCCCACTGGGACGCGCACCGAAGCGTAAACGGTGAGCCATGGACAATCGAAGTCACCTGGACAGCTGGGTTATCGCAGAATTCCGCGCAATGGTTGTTCCACCGCCACCCTACTTCGGCAGACACCGTCGAACCCCGCAACTCTGTAGCCGCAGATTTAGTGGACCCGGACTTTATCCAACCGGTGCGTTCAGTGACTTCCTTAACGCGTACACAGCGGGTAGACGAGAATGCCCGCGATGCCTTTAACGCAGGATTCGACGGCATCATCTCCGGTGATCCTCTCGAGGACGATGAATTAGCTGCACACAAAAAACGCAAGCGCGGATCCTCACATCCACTGCAGACCGCAGATACCTCCCGCAACGCTGTGGAAAATTCGGCAGACGACGAGGACAACAAAGACACCCGCGACGACATTCCCGTCGTCACTGATACCACCGATAAGCCCCGTGAAGATTCCAAACGCGCTACCTCTGCTAAAGAAGCCAAAGAAACAGAGGGCGAGGAATTCTTGCAACATCCTGAAACAGACACACCGAAAAAACGCCGTCGCAAAGCAACAACCCCGCATTGGGAAGATGTATTGCTCGGCGTACGTGCCAACACCAAACGACCACGCCGCTAATCACGCTCAGCGTTGACTCATTAACTTTTGCACCGAAGGTGACCCCCAATGACACAGTATGAGCCCCGCCATCCAGGCACGCCGGATCCTCTTTCTGATGGTTCGCAACCGGAAGACCGCTCCGCCGTCGTCACCATTTGGTTTCTCGATACCGCGGAGCAACCTGGGGATATTCTTTCGCATTGCCCCGTTGCCGACCGAGGTTTTGGCAGAAAGTACCTCGCGCAGATGTATCCATCTGCACCGATTACGCTGCTTGGACAATTTCCGCTGAACCGTTCAGCACAAGTATCTGCCGAGGAATTTTATATCGGTGCCTACCCCGGAATCACGGTAGTGCAAACGATCATTGATGACGCATTACAGCTGTCTCAGTTATCCCCCCAGCTGCGCGCTTCCTTACCAGCTTCCGACATCTACGCGTTTGCTTTTAACAGCGAAACCGGTTTCGGTGGCATCGCACACTGGCACGACGGCGAGCTCTACCGCAGTCTCACTGCCACCCGTTACGCAACTTTCGAAAACGAAGGCCTGCCTGACGGCTTCGAAGCGCCCCTGTGGGCTGGACAGCGCAGCCCACAGTTAGGCGGCATCGCCTTGCCTTTTGCCCCAGAAGATTTACTTGCCGACGCACACAAGGCCTGGCTGGGTGTGGATTTTTCTTCCGAAGGGCCAGATATTGACGTGGTCGGATTCGCATTGGACGGCCGCCCAGAACCAAAATTTGCCCGAGGCCATCACGGAGGCGCACACTCCCTATCTGCTACAAAACCGAGTGTTCGCAAAAACGAAGGATCTACCGCTGGCGCAGAAAGCTCGAGCACGCAGAACTACGATGACTACGAAGATCACGCAGCACAAAATGCGCAGTCTTCCATCACCGGCACATTTATGACTGGTGCGACAACCACCGCGCGCATCGTCGGCAAGCTAACGAAAGCTGCGGCAAAGCAAACACAGACCGGTTGGGCTAAGCTCCGGGAGCACTTGCGCCACCTCGACCGCGATTCCTGATTCAAAAACCATAGTTAACCGCGCCAGCGCTCGTAGAGACAGCAGGCTGCAGTCACCGCAACATTGAGTGAATCAGCCCCTGCAGCCATCGGAATAACCGCGCAAGCATCGGCGGCGTTCATTGCATGCGGAGTCAGTCCAGGACCTTCCGCTCCAAGCAACAGCGCCACTTTTTCACGCCTGTTACCGCTGGGTCCCACTAATGCATCACGTAATTGCACTGCCTGTGCCCCCGGACTCAACGCAGTGACATAAAACCCTTGATTACGCAGATCAATTAAACCATGATGCCAGTTACTGAAACCACCTGGTATACGCACGCTGGGAACTCGCAGCGCTTGCCCCATGGATACCCGAATTACGCGACGATCCCAGAGGTCACCACAACCCGCACCAAAAACTAACGCATCTGCTCCTAATGAGGCAGCAGAGCGATAAATCGCGCCGATATTGTCTGGATCGCCAACACCTTCTAACACCACGATAGTGCGGGCAGGCGCGAGAATCTCTTCTGCCGATTTTGTGCCCAGTTCTACGCTGTCCGGTCGCAGCGCAACTGCCAGCAATCCACGGTGCAGCTCGAAGCCAACAACATCGCGCAGTAATACTGCCGGTAATTCATAAACCGGAATGCCTAACTGCGCAATTCTGCTCCACTGCTCCGGATAATCAGTGGCGAATTTCTGTAGTTTTTCGGCACGCCCGAAAATAGCGGCCGGGGTCACCGCTGAATCGGTACCGCACATCCGAGCAATTGGGAGCGCGCCGTCGGCAAGAATTACCGACGGCCGGGATGCCGGAATATAGTCGCCAGATGAATCAAGCTCCAACCGGGGCTGGCGGTCCGGGCGCAGGCGCGGATGGTTGAGCTGGCGGATGTCAGCTAAACGAGGATCGTCTACTTGCGCGTCGGCAAGCGTTATCACCTGCGGGACTTGGGGTTCCAACATAAACAGATGGTACCTCGCAACAGCGTCCTGCAGGGTTCGTATTAAGCGCTAGCCGACGATGGCGCGCAATGGTTCGATTGCAAAAAAGACCACAAATAGCCCGGACAGCAGCCACATGATCCAGTGAGTTTTCTGCGCTTTACCTGCAAATAAGCTCATCATCGTAAAGGCTATGACACCAACACCGATGCCGTTGACAATGGAATACGTAAATGGCATCACGAGGATCGTCAAGAACGAAGGCAGCGCAATATGGAATTTGTCCCAATCAATGTCCTTCACCTGCCCCATCATCAACACACCAACGACAACGAGGACTGGCGCAGCAGCCTCCATTGGCACAATCTCATACAGCGGAGTCAAAAACATCGCGGCCAAAAACAGCAAACCGGTGACAACATTAGCCAAGCCAGTACGCGCACCATCAGCAACACCGGCGGCAGAATCAGCATAAACCGTATTCGACGACGACGAAGTCGCGCCACCAAGCACGGCACCAAAGCCTTCAACTACCAAAGCCTTTTTCAGATTCGGCAGGTTACCTGCATCATCAACGAGTTTGCCTTGTTTGCCCAGTGCAGTCATGGTTCCCATTGCATCGAAGAAATTTGCCAACACTAGGGCGAATACCAGCAGCGTAGCGGCCAGCGCGCCTACTTCCGTAAACGCTCCGACTAGATCAATAGCGCCCACCAAAGATAAATCAGGCATACCACCCAACGAATCCGGGACGGCAGGGACCGCAAGATTCCAGCCAGTGGGGTGCGACTCTCCTGCATCATCCACCGATGGCCCCGCTTCAGCGATGGCCTCAACGATCACGGCAATAACGGTGGTGGCGACGATGCCGATAAACAAGCCACCACGAATTCCGCGGACCATCATAAAGCCACAGATCAGCAGACCAATGATGAAAACTAAGGTGGGCCAACTAGCGATGGACCCGTCAATGCCGAGCTGCACCGGAACGGTGGTGCCAGCAGCATCCGGAATACGGCGCACGAAACCGGCATCCACCATGCCGATCATGGTGATGAACAAACCAATGCCCACACCAATTGCCGATTTCATAGCAGCGGGAATGGCATGGAATACGGCTTCGCGGAAGCCTGTAACCGCCAAAATAACAATGATGATTCCGTCGATAACCACTAAGCCCATTGCTTGTGGCCAGGTGAGACCTTCTCCCATCACCAGGGTGACGGCAACCAAAGTGTTGATGCCTAGCCCCGCGGCGAACCCGAACGGATACTTCGCAATGATACCGAACAGGATCGTCATCACACCCGCGGCCAATGCGGTAACTGCAGCTACCTGTGGAATGCCGAGGACATTGCCCTCCACATCTTCGGTAGTCCCCAAAATCAGTGGATTCAAAATAATGATGTAGGCCATCGCGAAGAAGGTCACGACCCCGGCGCGAATTTCGCCTGGGACCGTGGAGCCACGTTCGCTGATGTGGAAATAGCGATCCAGGAACCCACGCTCAGTCTGCGTATTAGCTGTATTGGCTGTGGATTGCCCCATCGCGTTGTGCTGGTTCTTACCTGCTGCAGTATCTGCGTTCTGACCTGTAGCAGAGTGCGCTGGTTGTGAAGGCGGTCTTGTCATGTCCCCCATTATGAACCACATACGGCACAATAAACGACATGGGTCCCCTTACGATATTTACAGCTGACGCCCAGCGTGGTCAGCACCGGAAAATATTTTCACGGCACCGACGCTCCGCGGTGGCACTAAGCATTACTGCAATCATGTTGGCAGCAAGCTGCAGTACCTCCGATGACAGCCCTAGAAACCAAACCAAGAAAACCTCTGGAGAGACATCCCCCGCGGTGACGACTGCAAACCAGCCGTCCCAGGAGTCAATTCTCCAAGATTCACTAGCTGCTAGCTCGATAGAGCGTTTGGTCCCCCAAGTCTTTGCCGTCTACCCATTTTCCACCGAATCCTTTACACAAGGTTTAGAATTCGACGACAACGGTTCCTTATTAGTAGGCACCGGACAATGGGGGCAATCGCGTATTTATCGTGCCGACTTAGCCTCACATGAGATCACCGAACAAGCTGAGCTTGCCGACGAATTTTTCGGCGAGGGCATAACTACTACTCACAGTGGAAATTCTATTTGGCAGTTAACCTGGCAGGCTGGTGAGGCAATTCAGCGCGATCCACAAACTTTGCAAGAAATTGGACGCGCCCAATATGACGGCGAGGGCTGGGGCATCTGTGCCCGCGAAGGAGAGCTACTGGTTTCCGATGGCTCGGATACCATTACCAAGCGGGATCCGGAAACTTTTGAACCGCTGATCGGAAGGGAGTTACGTGTAACTGCCGGTGGTGTTCCCGTCGGCAAGATTAATGAGTTGGAATGCGTAGGTGATTCCGTCTACGCGAATATATTTTTGTCTGATGAGATCATTCGGTTTTCGGCGGATACAGGCGAAGTTGATGCGGTGATTGATGCTTCCGAGCTAGACAACAATGCAGCCCCAGACCCTAATCACGTACTCAACGGAATTGCTTTCCACGAAAAGAGTAGCCATTTCTTTCTGGCTGGTAAGCGGTGGCCGGATTTATATGAGGTTGAGTTTGTGCCCGTTGCACAAAACCCACACCAGTGAAAAGTAAACTTGGGGCATGGCTACCCGTAAAGAAGCGAAGCGAAAATCGCTGATCCAGGTGTTGGTACTCATCGTCGCGGTCGTGGTGGTTGCGGTTGCTGCGTTAGTTTTCCAAAATTGGTGGAAGAACCGACCAAGCGCAGATCCGCATGAGATCACGCTCCATGCCAGCGTCGGTGATCGTGAGGCTGAAATTAGCCCGTATCTGGTCTGCGAATTAGGTGAAGAATGCCCAGAGGGGCAGGTCGACGGGCTGCTTGTCGACGCAAATGAAACCCTGCACATCGACATTCCGGAGGAAGTTTATAGCTCGGACTGGCGGGTACTGCGCATCTACGATGACCCCACCGCCAACGATCAAATTTTTCACGGCGCCTATGACACCGATTCCGTAGAAATTCCCGGCACGTCCGAAGACGCCCGCCTACTCGTCGTGGAAATTTCTACGGTTCTAGTTGGCACCGATGATGCCGGCGAAGAGACCCCATATTCGGTTGTCTGGTCAATCTCCACGCTGGATGAAGAAGCAGCACAAAAACCAGCACCGGAGCAGTAGGCTGTGGGGGCTGTTAAGCGTCCAGATCCTTTGCAATAGCACGCAAGATCTCCGAAACCTGACGCCCAGTCTTGCGGTCGGGGTAGCGGCCATCTTCCAAAGCCGGCTGCACCTGGCTTTCCAGCACCGTCATAACATCAGAAACCAGCGAGTGTAGTTCTTCCGGTTTGCGAGCGATACCAGCTTTGCGCCGTGGATTGTCGAGTACTTTTACGCGGAGCGCTTGTGGCCCCCTCCGGCCGGCTGCGAAGTCGAATTCAATGCGCTGCCCTGGCAGAAGTTCATCGACGCCATTAGGAAGCACGTTCTTGCCGACGAAAACATCGTCTTCACCTGGGTTAGAAGCAAACCCGAACCCCTTTTTTGCGTCGTACCATTTCACTTTTCCGATCGGCACGATCGTCACCACCTTCACAGTTGTTGTGTTGTTTACCGTTGTTGCGCGTTCACGCCGCCTGCATGTTCAGGTTCTAAAATTTCTCCATGCGCCAGCTAGTGAGCGTAAAGGCTCCATTATATCCGGCATGCTTTTAGCCCACCAACCTTTTGCCAAGGTGATCTTGCCCGCAGGTTACAGGTCTGTGATAACGACAAGCCGTCAAAGACAACCTGCAAGGGCACCCAAGCAGCAAAACACTATGGGATACTTCACACACATTCATTACCTGCAGCTTTCAGGCGATTCAATTAACTTTCACCACATGTTTCACGATCTCGTGTCCATATTTGCGCCAAAGCGTGACACATTCGTTATAAATCGCTAGGCTTTCTAAGCAGGCACACGGTCACCATCGCGCACCTGCCACAAACAAGACCGCACTACAAACCCGAACAGGGCGCGACACGACCGGTACGATCAGTGCAACACGATCAGTGCAACAATCGTTACACCCGGGTTTAGTATGCGGCACAAGGAGAAATCCAATGGGACGCCACAGCAACGTAAAGAACAAGCGCATGACCAAACTTGCAGCAGCCACCGCCGCAGTTGGCGCTTCCGCTGCACTGTTCAGCCCAGCTGCCAACGCTGCCCCAATCTCAGACTGGGATCGTTTGGCCGAGTGTGAGGCCAACGGCAACTGGTCCATCAACACAGGAAACGGTTTCTCCGGTGGCCTGCAGTTCACCAATTCCACCTGGCACGCATTCGGCGGTGGACAGTTCGCCCCCGCTGCGCACCAGGCCACAAAATCCCAGCAAATCTGGGTCGCAGAGCGCACCTTGGCTGGACAAGGCTGGGGAGCATGGCCAGCGTGCTCAGCCAAGCTCGGTCTGAACTCTGCTCCTAACTTGGACCGCGCACCAAACGGTGCTGCGGCAGCTCCTGCACCGGCACCAGCTCAGCCGGCACAGTACGCTGGCCAGCGCGCAGCCGCTGCCCCAACTGGGGGCAATGAATTCCAAGCTATCGATGACCTCTACCAGCGCATCGAAGCCGCTTTGGCCAACTACGGCTTGGCAATTCCTGCACCAATTGCAGACGCTTACCAACACGCATTAGCACAGGCTAAAGGCGCTATCGCTGGCGCCCCAAGCCTGGAGTCTTTCTACCAAGCTAACGCCGGAGCCATCGATTCCATCCTGAACCTGCGCTAGCCCCCCCCCAAAAAAAACGCGAAGATTTGGCCACAGCCGCCATTTGGCTGCTTGGCCTACGCCATAACGACAGCGATAGATGAAGACCGTCAGTCCTAGCGAAGTTAGGACTGACGGTCTTTGCCATCTATAAACTGGCACAGCTGCGAGCACACAATGTAGGCGCGAACCGTGCTGACTAATTATTTGTTAATGCGCGTATACGGGTGCACGTAGTTCAACTTTTCGGCAGGAATCGGCAGCACCAGATCATCGCCGAATGGGCTGGAAGCGCCGGTCAATTTCGAATGTAACTCAGTGACCGGGTGATCACCGTCTTCCAGGTGAGTCGGCCATGCGGGGTTGATTTTTTCTACGTTTGCCATAAACCTCATTGTGCCAAAAATTCCCGCAAAAAGTAAGCGGGACCCCCGCAGCACTTAGCGGAGTAAAATCTAGCAGTACTATGGCTGATCACCCAATCACTCACTCGCCTGCGCCGCTTATCGAACAATGGCTACGCACCCGGACAAAATCCCAGCTCACCAAAGTTTTACAAGCCCGCTCCGATACCGCGATACCGCAGCCAAACGATCTGCACACACTAGCCCACAGGCTACTACTCCCGGCATCGTTAGCGCGAGCACTCGAGCAGTGTAACTCCATTGAGCTAGCGGTCATCGAAGCGCTCCTAGCAGCCGGGGCACATACGAAACCGGTAACGCACACGAAGTTAGTCGCGGAGCTAGCAGACACCCAGCTACGCCATGCCCACCAGAAACAGCTATCGCTTGCCGACGCTTCTGCTCCCGATACACGCAGCAGCGCTGGCGTCGACAAGCCGGCCCAGAACAGCGAAGACACAGGTCCCGACCTACTCTCACAAGTACTACTGCACTTGCACGACCGCGCGCTGGTATTTCCCTATCCGGTGGCAAAGAACAGCTCTGCCGCAGATACAGATGGCACAACGCAGCAACTGTGGGTGCCCGCACGCATAAACACGCTGTTAAACCAGCGTGATCGTTTATTGCACCAGCCATCGTTGCCCAGCGACGTCGTCGACAAGCTACCTGCGAAACATCAAGAAATCCTGCGTCGCATCCACGCTGGTGGCGGTCTCGGTACCACGAAGCACGCGCAAAGCACCGATCCGGAACACCCGATCACGCAAATGATCAGTGCCGGAGTACTCCGCGTGGTCGCCGACTCCACCGTCTCACTACCACTCACAGTGAATCGGATCCTCAGCGGTTTGCCAGCCACCGATCTGCAGTTGTTGCCTTCCTCACGAATCTCTTCCCGCTTATGGGATGACGACGCTGCTTGTCTTGCGCATTATCTTTCCGGACCCAAGCCAAATTTCTCCGAGTCCGCACAGGACAGCACAGATTCCAGCGCCACCGCAGCCGGATTGGAAGCTTGCCGGGCAGTCTCCAGCTTGCTTGAGTACTTGGGCACAAGCCCAGTACCCATGCTGAAAAACGGTGGTCTCGGGCAACGCAGCAGCAAACTGCTTGCGCAGCAGCTAGACTTCACGACCGCCAATGTCTATCGTGCGGTCGCGCTCGCCTACAGCGCCGGATTGCTCGGCACGGGAGAGCCGAAACCATTGCCTACCGCAGGTGAAGGCAATTACTTAGCCCCCACCCGCCGCGCCGATGACTGGCAGGAATCTGATTTAGCAACCAGATGGGCAATGTTGTTGCGCGGGTGGATCAACTCACCTTGGGCATGGTGGGGTTTACTACCGGATACCAGCAGCACAACCGCGCAATCATCCCGTGCAGACGGCCATCATAGGCTGTTGCACCCGGAATTTAGTCAACATCGCCTAGCGTTTTCTCGTCGACTTGTTTTACAAGGCCTTGTACGCAGCAGTGCCCAGGGATCCGTGAGCGAACCGGAACTGTGGCAGGATCTACTATTTCTCTACCCCAAGTTGATCACCCCGCACTCCCAGGTACACCTCACCCCGTTGCTACGGGAAGCAGAATGGGTCGGTGCCATCAGTAATGGCCGCCTGAGTCGCCCCGCGGTGGCTCTGCTTGCCGACGACTACGCCGAGAACAGCGCCCCCTCAGCTGCACAGCTAGACCCCCAGGACCAGAAAACTTCCGGGACGAAAGATCCCGACGATGCGGTAGTGGTTGCAACCCGCGAGCTCTGCCCGACGGCGATAAGTGAATTCATCGTACAAGCTGATTTCACGATCATGTGTCCCGGGCCGCTGGAGAATGCGGTGCGCACTGAACTGGAACTGATCGCAGATCTGGAATCGCCAGGTTTAGCCAGTCTGTATCGGATAGCAGAATCATCCATACGCCGCGGACTGGATGCGGGGCGCTCTGGCAAACAAATAATTAATTTTTTGCATGCCCACAGCTTGACGACAGTGCCAGATTCCATAATCTCGGTGATTCATGAACTTGCCCGCCATCATGGTGGTTTACGCACTGGTCCCGCAGTGTCTTACCTACGCTGTGAAGATCCGGAAACGCTAGACCTGCTAGAGCATTCCGCGGTTGCTGCAGAAATTGCCGTCCATCGCATTGCTCCTACCGTGCTGATTTCACAAAGACCAGTGGCATCAGTCGTGCAGCTGCTATCAGAGCACAGTTTTTACGCGATAGCAGAGGACAGCAACGGACATGGAGTCGACATCCGGAACAGCCCCGCTCGGGTGCCACAGCCACGCATTAAGGCGGCATCGGCTCCACGCGCGGATGCTACACGGATTGCTAGTCTCGTCGACAAGCTGCGGACAGGAGACGGTGGTGCTTCTGCAACTTCTTCCGCCGACGAAACCACGTCCGCTTCTTCGAAATCCCTCCAAGGATCAACGGAATCAAGCACATCACCCACAGAAGAGCCGGTGGCACCAACACCGATGAGCCCGATGTCTGCCACTTCGACCGCGGAAATCAGCAATACGGTGGAGTTTGCTCAACGCAGCGGCCGAACTGTCACGGTTGGCTACGCCAATAAATCCGGACAGCGTCAACAAGTCCGAGCCACTGTATTGTCAATTTTTGGCGGCAACGTCGATATCAGCGTCGCCGAGGACGGGGCCGTGCGACGGATCCCGTTACACCGGATCGTCGATATCGCTAGCTCGGACTAGTTGGTTCCGGAATAACTGCTCACGGACTAAGCTCCAGAACAGCACTGCTAAAGTCACCGAGCTTGCGCCCGAAGAACAAGAAAAATTAAGCCACCAAGATAGAGACTTTGTCATATCCGCACTCGGCGCAGCCCTGTGCTGGATCGGCAAACCCTACGTGGTGGCAGCGTTGGCACTCGACAACTGCATCGAACACTCCTGGCATTGTTTTCCTCCCTCAGACTATGCACTGCTACTCGCATCGAACTTTTACTACGGCTTGGTTGCACATTAACCCGTGCGTAACGGTGATGCTAGTTGCCGGTCTATTAGAAACCATCTGATCCGCCGCAGCCCAGCACTTCTCGCAGGCTAGTACCATAGAAAAGACTGTATGTTCGAGAAAGGAGCAACATTCGTGTCTTTTGGCGATGGCCCGTTGATCGTGCAATCAGATAAAACCTGTTTGCTTGAAATTTCCCACCCGCAAGCAGATGCCGCACGGGCTGCGCTCTCGCCTTTTGCGGAATTAGAGAAAGCTCCCGAACATGTACATACCTACCGAATTACCCCCTTGGCTTTGTGGAATGCGCGTGCCGCCGGCTTTGATGCTGAGCAGGTAGTCGATGTGCTGGAAACTTACTCAAAATTTCCGGTTCCGCAATCACTGCTGGTTGATACCGCTGAAACGATGTCGCGCTATGGTCGCTTACGGCTACAAAATCACCCCACCCAGGGGCTCATTCTAGAAACCACCGAGCGAACCGTACTCGAAGAGGTCTCCCGGCACCGCACCATTGCCGGAATGCTCGGAGCGCGCATTGATGATGACACGTTTTCAGTCCCACCTTCAGAGCGTGGACGGCTCAAACAAGAATTACTGAAAGTCGGCTGGCCCGTCGAGGATCTTGCGGGTTACGTGGACGGCGAAGCACACCCAATTTCTTTATCCACAGAAACCGTCGACTGGCAACTGCGTGATTACCAGAGTTACGCCACCGAATCATTCTGGGAAGGCGGATCAGGCATAGTGGTACTGCCATGTGGCGCAGGGAAAACGATGGTAGGCGCGGCAACAATGGCGAAAGCCCAGGCGACGACTTTAATTCTAGTAACCAGCACGATCGCTGGGCGCCAGTGGCGCGATGAGCTTATCCGGCGTACCAGCCTGCAGCCCGCAGAAATCGGCGAGTATTCAGGCGAAAAGAAGGAAATCAAGCCGGTTACTATCGCCACGTATCAGGTGGTCACCCGCAAGACGAAGGGGGAATATCGTGCACTAGAGTTATTTGATTCGCGGGATTGGGGATTAATCATCTATGACGAAGTACATCTGCTGCCAGCACCGGTATTCCGAATGTCTGCGGACCTACAATCAAGGCGGCGTTTAGGACTAACAGCAACCTTAATCCGGGAGGACGGCCGCGAAGGCGATGTCTTCTCATTAATCGGCCCCAAGCGGTACGACGCCCCATGGAAAGAATTAGAATCCCAGGGTTTTATTGCCACCGCAGAGTGCATCGAAGTCCGCGCGGATATGCCGAGTAGCGAAAAAATGGAGTATGCGACTGCCTCGTCGAAAGATCGCTACCGCCTGGCAGCTTGCTCGCAGGTAAAATTCGAGGTCGTCGACAAGATCCTCAACAAACATTCCGGCAAGCAGACTTTATTGATTGGTGCATACCTTGATCAATTACAAACCCTCGCTCGACGCACCGGAGCCCCACTCATTGATGGGCGAACGTCTGCGGCTAAACGAGAAAAACTATTTGCGCAATTCCGCACGGGTGAAATTACAACCTTGGTGGTATCAAAGGTAGCGAATTTTTCAATCGATCTGCCGGACACCGCCGTCGTTGTCCAGGTGTCGGGTACGTTTGGTTCCCGGCAAGAGGAAGCCCAACGGCTAGGCAGGTTGTTGCGGCCGAAATCTACCGGCGAAATTGCCTATTTTTACACGGTGGTCACCCGAGATACTGTCGATGCAACTTTCGCGCTGCACCGGCAGCGATTCTTAGCTGAACAGGGCTATGCCTACAGGTTAGTCGACGCAGACGACATTCCAAGCTTAGGAATGCTGGAAGATTAAGGCAGTTTCTAGCCCAACTGCAGCTATAAATTTATTTACCCCTCCGCACACCTGACGGCACAAGCCAGTCCGTCCTCCAAAGACGAGCATTTTAAGGAGTAAGCCATGAAAATGAAGGTATTCAAATTCGACGTCGACGAGGCTTTCGCGAAACAGCATAACGAAATGTTGCGGGATTCGCGGCGGCTATTGGTATCTGGGTTGTTGCTCGGCGGATTACTGCTCATCGCTGGAATCCTCGTTGCGGTATTCGTGCAACCTATATGGAGCATTACTGTGGGGCTCGGTTTAGGCTTATTCGGCATAATGATGGCGATAGTCGGCGTCGCAGGCTCGAGAAAGGTAGGCACAGCACAGCAGCTGTATGACCGTTACCCATTAGCACCGGCGGTAATCGCAAAAGTCAATGAGAGAGACATGGTGATCATGGCGCTGGTGAATTCAGCCACCGATCCGAATGCGGAACCACGCCCCGCTCTGGCGCTACGGACGGTCTCCAATATTCCCGGTCTGGAGCACAAAAAGAAGGGCGCGCAGATTCCGGTCGCAGCAGTCACGGGGCGTTTGCAGCGTAATTCTTCAGGTCCGGATACTTGGGCACAGATTAGCCCGATGCCAATTGCTTGGGGCACACCGGACCCGGAGGTGGTACGTGTCGCGAGAACCTCAATCCCACATGAGCAATGGGCAAAGCTGCAAAAAAATATAGAGAGGCTAGAAGACGTGCAGAAAACGCGGATGGATTTATTGCACCTGGATTAAGCGGCCGCAACGGTCAAGAACCTAAATAAACTGGCGTACCAACGCGACAACGGCCACAAGCACAATAACGCCTTTGAGAACGCGATTAGAAACTTTCTTAGCGATCCGTGCCCCAAGTACCCCACCGGCTAAACCGCCAATCGCCAGAATCAATACACCAAACCAAAGAACGTCAGCGCCGAAAAATACAAAAGCTCCGAAATAAACTAAGGCCGCGGTGACATTGACGATCATCGATAGCAGATTTTTCGCTGGATTTACGTCTTTAAAGGAGCGTCCGGTGCCAACACCTAAGATTGCCATGTAGATGATGCCTTGCGCGGCTGTGAAGAAACCGCCATACATCGCTGCTAAACCCATGGGGGCTATTAAGGCGGGTTTGCGGTACTGCGTACCTATGGGTTCGTACAGTGGCGGAATGTTTGTGTTTTGACGACTGCTATGGCTGGATCTGTTTTTCCACTGGGAAAGACCCCGTACGATGTGCGGTTGGAATATGACTAGGATTAGCGCAAAGATAATTAAAATTGGAATCACAAAGTCAAGGGCTCGCGCAGAAGCACCTAAAAGCAGCAACGAGCCAATGGCGGAAAAGAGCACGGTCGCGATGACCATCGGTGCTAGGTAAGGGAGTTCACGCGCAATCTCACGGCGAAATCCATATACCGTCCCGAAGGATGCAAACATCATTCCAATAGTGTTGGTGCGAACTGCTACTCCGGGTGGAATTCCTAGCGCGAGCAATACGGGGAGGGTAAGGAGCGAACCGGATCCAACAGCAGAATTAATGATGCCTGCGAGTACGCCCATGACAAGCAGAAGAATTCCAGATAGTGGATCCACGGTAACTCCTAGTTGTGAGAGCTGTTATAGTCTGTGGTTTGTTTGAGAATACCTGATACAGACTCTAGAGACATACAGCAACTCAGCTAGCACACCGCGAAATATATCTTCAACAAATTGGGTGTGGATATGTTTGTGGCCCGTGGTCGAATGCACCAACAAGGTGCACCCAACCACGGGCCAAACAAACAACCAAACATGAAATTATACAGTGTCGGCAGCAACCTACTCTCCCACACCCTCCCGAGTGCAGTACCATCAGCGCGACGCAGGCTTAGCTTCCGGGTTCGGAATGGGACCGGGCGTTTCCCTGCCGCTATCAACCACCGACACAACCAACCAGACAACACACAAACAAATCATGTGCCCGTCAACCACACAAACACGGCGTGGTGTGTCAAACACTGCATAGTGGACGCAAAGCACAACAAAAATTAATCTCTCACGAAAAACACCAGCCAAAAACCGGCATGTTGTAGTAGTTCGGTGAATTAGTACCAGTCACCTCCACGCCTTACAACGCTTCCAGATCTGGCCTATCAACCCCATAGTCTCTAGGGCACCTAATAACGAAACCTCATCTCAAAACAGGCTTCCCGCTTAGATGCTTTCAGCGGTTATCCCTTCTACACGTAGCCAACCAGCCATGCCACGGGCGTGACAACTGGCACACTAGAGGTGTATCCATCCCGGTCCTCTCGTACTAGGGACAGCCTTTTTCAAGTTTCTACGCGCGCGGCGGATAGAGACCGAACTGTCTCACGACGTTCTGAACCCAGCTCGCGTGCCGCTTTAATGGGCGAACAGCCCAACCCTTGGGACCTACTCCAGCCCCAGGATGCGACGAGCCGACATCGAGGTGCCAAACCATCCCGTCGATATGGACTCTTGGGGAAGATCAGCCTGTTATCCCCGGGGTACCTTTTATCCGTTGAGCGACACCACATCCACAAGTAGGTGCCGGATCACTAGTCCCGACTTTCGTCCCTGCTCGAGCAGTAACTCTCACAGTCAAGCTTCCTTGTGCACTTACACTCAAAACCTGATTGCCAACCAGGCTGAGGAAACCTTTGGGCGCCTCCGTTACTCTTTAGGAGGCAACCGCCCCAGTTAAACTACCCACCAGGCACTGTCCCCAACCCAGATCATGGGCCAAGGTTAAGGTATCCGATCAAGCCAGAGTGGTATTTCAACAACGACTCCACACACACTAGCGTGCATGCCTCACAGTCTCCCACCTATCCTACACAAGCCAAACCGAACACCAATACCAAGCTATAGTGAAGGTCCCGGGGTCTTTTCGTCCTGCCGCGCGTAACGAGCATCTTTACTCGTACTGCAATTTCACCGGGCCTGTGGTTGAGACAGCAGGGGTCTCGTTACGCCATTCGTGCAGGTCGGAACTTACCCGACAAGGAATTTCGCTACCTTAGGATGGTTATAGTTACCACCGCCGTTTACTGGGG